>CAVRJZ010000006.1:0-639743 GCA_963721665.1 uncultured Alphaproteobacteria bacterium | reverse complement strand
ACCTCCGGATTATGATTCCGCTGCTCTAACCAACTGAGCTACCCCGCCATTCCGCAACCGTTATCTGCCGGAATGGCCGCGATATAGGAAGGGCGGGGAAAGCATGTCAAGCAAGCCGGGCGAAAACCGCGTAGAATCGGCCGCTTCCGGCAAAATTCCGCCGCCGGACGCGCTTGGCCGCCGCGCTCAGCCGACGGCGCCCAATCGCTCGAAACGGATCAGCGAAAAATGCCCGAGCGGCGGCATGGGGCGGCGCTCGATCATACGCACGCCGCCGTGGCGGGCCGCCCAGTCGGCAAGCCGCGCGAAGGGGAACTCCGGCCGCCAGCCGAGCCGGCGCGCGAGCGGCGAAAAGCCGATTTCGAACAGCCGGCGCGCCCCACTTTCAGCGCCGATATGGTTGACCAGCACGATCTCGCCGCCCGGCCGGATGACGCGGGCGAATTCGTCGAGGGTTGCTTCCGGATGCGGCACTGCGGTGATGACATATTGCGCCACCACCACGTCGAAGGATTTGTCGGGCAGCGCCAGGCGCTCGGCATCCATCACCGCCAGCGCGTCGACATTGTTGAGCTTGAGCTCGGCGACGCGCTCCTGCGCCTTGCGCAGCATCGGTTCGGAGAGATCGACGCCCACCAGGCGGTTGCAACGCGCATAGGCCGGCAGCGAAATGCCGGTGCCGACGCCGACTTCCAGGATGCGCCCGCCGATCCGTTCCGCCGCGGCGATGGTCGCGCGGCGGCCGTGCTCGAATACCGCGCCGAACACCAGATCGTAGACCGGCGCCCAGCGCGCATAGGCGCGCTCGACGCTGGAATTGCTGATATCCGCCCGCATGGGGCGAGCTTAATTGCGCGCGGCAGCCGCCGCCATGGGTTCCTCGGCGGCGCGCGTCCGGTCACTTGCCGCCACCGCGCTCCTGATGAAGCCGCCACCGAGCACGCGCGCCTGGCCGGCGCCGGCGTCATAAAACACGCAAGCCTGGCCGGGCGAAACGCCCTCCTCGCCATCCACCAGTTCGACTTCGTAGCCGCCGTTCGCTGCCATCAGCCAGCCGGCCTGCGGCGGGCGGCTCGAGCGCACCTTGACGAAGACCTCGCGGCGGTCGTCGACCAACGCCTCTTCGATCGAACCCTCGCCGATCCAGTTCACGTCGCGCAGCAAAATGCGGCTGGTGCGCAGCGCCGCGCGCGGGCCGACCACGACCTGGCGGTGCTCGGCGTCGAGCCGCACCACGTAGAGCGGCGCGCCGGCGGCGACGCCGAGCCCGCGGCGCTGGCCGATGGTGAAATGGATGATGCCGGAATGCGAGCCGAGCACGCGGCCGTCGACATCGACGATTGATCCCGGTTCCGCCGCGCCCGGCTTGAGCCGCTCGATCACGTCCGCATAGTGCCCGGTGGGCACGAAGCAGATGTCCTGGCTGTCGTGCTTGTCGGCAACCGCCAGCCCAAATTTGCGCGCGAGGTCGCGCGTCTCGGACTTCGCTCGTTCGCCGAGCGGAAAGCGCAAGATGTCGAGCTGTTCGCGCGTGGTGCCGAACAAAAAATAGCTCTGGTCGCGCTCTTCCTCGCGCGCCCGGAAGAGCGCGCGGCCGCCCGCGGGCAGCGCGCGCGAGGCGACGTAATGGCCGGTCGCCAGCACCGCGGCGCCGAGGTCACGCGCGGTGGCCAGCAGATCGTGGAACTTGATCGACATGTTGCATTCGACGCAAGGCACCGGCGTCTCGCCGGCGATGTAGCTCTCGGCGAAGCGGTCGATCACCGCTTCCTTGAAGCGGCTCTCGTAATCGAGCACGTAATGCGGAATGCCGATGCGCTCCGCCACGCTGCGCGCGTCGTAGATGTCCTGACCGGCGCAGCAGGCGCCCTTGCGGTGAGTCGCGGCGCCGTGGTCGTAAAGCTGCAGCGTGACGCCGACCACGTCATAACCCTCGGCCTTGAGCAGCGCGGCGGTCACCGAGGAATCGACGCCGCCGGACATGGCGACGACGACACGGGTGTCGGCCGGCTTGCGATTGAGATCGAGGCTATTGCGCATGGCTCTTCTTACTATAGCTGGCGACGCTTAGCCGCAATTGAAGCGCCATGCCCGGCAAATATTGCCCCCCGCCAGCAAGCCCTGCCCGCCTCGGCCGCGTCGGAAACCCCAGCCAGTCGTGCAAGCCATTGATATAATATAACTTTTTCACGGACCGTCGCTGGCCTGACGATTGCAGATCAAACGCCGGATATCCGGAGAACGTCAGTGCCGCAAGTTGCGTCCGAAGCGACTTCCCTTGCCTATAGGCCCGCGCCGCCGAACCCCGTGCGGGAGACGGCGAGTTCCGACCGCGCCGGCAATTCGTCATTCGACAGCCTTATCGACGATGGCACGCAAGCCGCCGCCGCTCCGCCCCCGCAATCGCCGCCGCCCGCCGACAAGACAGCCACGCAGCCGGGTGCGGCCGATCAGCCGCCGGCCAAGAGCAAGGATACAGAGCCGGCGCAGCCGAACGGCAACGTCAAAGCCACCAAAATCACCGACGCCGCCAATACAGCCGGCGCCGAGGTCGAAACCGAAACCGCAGTCGCCAACGCCGATATCCCCGGCGACGGCAAGGTAAAGGCTGACGCCAAGCGTATCGAAGAAGCGAAGGCCGGCGACGTCGCCAAGCCGGCGAGTGACGGCAAGCCGGCTGCCGATCCAGCGTCAGCCGCCGTAACGGTCGACGCCACGAACGGCGCCGCTCCACCGGCTTCTCCCGTCGTTGCGATTGCCGCCGCATCCCCGCCCGCCACGGTCATTTCGCAGACGACCGTGGCAACTCCGCAAGCGGCGCCTCCAGCATCGGCACAAGTTGCGCAGGCAGCGCCGGCAGCGCTCGCGCAAGCGGCGGCCGCTGCCCAGCCGTCGATCGTTGCCTCCGGAATGCCTAAAGCCAAAGCGGCCGACCCGGCAAACGCGCAGGCCGATTCCGCCAACCCCGCCGAGGATGCGAAATTTTCCGCCAAGCCGGCGTTCGAGCTACCGAACGAGGACAAGCCGCAAGCCGCGGCCGGCGACGCTGATAAATCCGCCGTCCGTGCGGGCGACGCAGCCGCGGCCACCGCCCACCGCGCCGCCGTGGAAACTTCGCCGCCGGTCCCGGCCGACGCCCAGGCCGCCGTGCAGAAGACAACCGGTGACCTCGCTCAGCAGGCCGCGCTGACCGCACCGCCGCAAGACGCTTCGCCCGCCTCCGCAAACCCGGCTGCCCCCGCCCCCGCTGCACCGCCGGCCGCCGCAGTGCCGCTTGCCGGCGTCGCCATCGACATCGTGGCCAAGGCGCTCGCCGGCAAGAACCGTTTCGAGATCCGCCTCGATCCGCCCGAGCTCGGCCGCATCGAAGTCCGCCTCGACGTCGCCCGCGACGGCAGCGTGACGACACACATCGCCGCCGACCGCTCCGACACGCTCAATCTGCTGCAACGCGATGCCTCGGGGCTGGAACGCGCGCTGCAAGATGCCGGGCTGAAAACCGCCGACAACGGCCTGCAATTTTCGTTGCGCGACCAGAGCATGGGCCGCGAGCAAGGCAACGCGCCCACACCGCGCGCCGCACAAATCATCGTCAGCGACAGCGCGCTTCCGGCTAACGACGCGACCCAACGCAATTATAGCCGCCTCGCCGGGTTGCGCGGCGGCATCGACATCCGTGTTTGAGGAAAAACCATGACCGCGATCACGCCCACTGCGACAACCAATCCGGCCGGCTCGGTTGCCAGCGCATTGAACAACAACACCGAAATCGCCAGCAACTTCACCACGTTTTTGCAGTTGCTGACGACGCAATTGAAGAACCAGGACCCGCTCAGTCCGATGGACACCAATCAATTCACGCAGCAACTCGTCGAATTCGCCGGCGTCGAGCAGCAGATGAAGACGAACGACACGTTGAGCACGCTGGTGTCGCTGCAGCAGAGCGCGCAAACCTCGCAGGCGCTCAGCCTGGTCGGCGCGACCGTGGTCGTGAACGGCACCACCGCGCAACTAGCAAATGGCAAGGCGGCCTGGTCGCTCAACGCCACACAACCGGCGACGGCCACGATCACGATCACCGCGCCATCCGGGCAGACCGTTTATACCGGCACGGGCGCGGTCAATTCCGGCAGCCAGACCTACGTCTGGAACGGCATCGGCAATGACGGCACCGTATGGCCGGCCGGCAACTATACGCTCACGGCGAGCGCGATTTCCGCGAACGGTCAGTCGACCCCGATCACTACCCAGGTGGAGGGACAAGTCACCGCGATCGACCTCACGCAAACACCGCCGGCGCTGACCATCGGCGGGCAGACCTACACGATCAACGATATCCAAAGGATCGTGGTTCCCGGCACCTAGCCGATAGCCGCCGGCGGCCGGCGCCTACGAAGCCCGCGCCGGCGGTTGCCGGGCGTGGCCATTTTGCAAGGCGCAATCGATCGCGCGTTCCAGTGCGGAAAGCTCGAACGGCTTGCGCAGGATGTCGAAGCGGCCGTCGGCGGCTTGCGCGGCGTCGCTGAAACCGCTGGTCAGCAGCACCGGAATCGCCGGGTACCGTTCCCGACAGATTTGCGCGAGACCCAGGCCGTTGATCGAGCCCGGCATCACGATATCGGAAAACAACAGATCGACCCCGATACCCTGCTGCAGATGGCGCAGCGCCTCGGCGGCGTTTTCGGCGCGCACCACGCGGTAGCCGAGTTGCTCGAGCAGCGATGACGTCACCTCGGCGACGTCGCGGCTGTCCTCCACCACCAGCACGGTGCCGAGCGTCTGTCCGTTGGTCGCCGGCGCGCGCTCGCCGACTTCCGACGACTCCGCCTTGACGCTGCGCGGCAGATAGATGGTGACCACCGTGCCGCGGCCCGGGTCGCTGTCGAGCGTCACCGCGCCGCCCGACTGGTTGGCGAAGCCGTGCACCTGCGACAGGCCGAGGCCGGTGCCCTTGCCCACCGGCTTGGTGGTGTAGAACGGCTCGAACACGCGGGCGAGCACGTCGGGCGGCATGCCACTGCCGGTATCGATGATGGCGAGCGCGACGAATTCGCCCTCCAGCGTGCCGGCCGCCGAGCCCGCCTTGAGCACCACGTTGCGCGCCGACAGGGTGATGGTGCCGCCATCCGGCATGGCGTCGCGCGCGTTGACCGCGATGTTGACCAGCGCCAGTTCGAGTTCGCCGAGATCGACCTCGACCGGCCAAATCTTGTCCTCGATGTCGCAGATCAGCTGGATATTGCCGCGCAGCGACGGCACCAGCATGTCGCGCACCGCATCGACCCGCTGGCGCAGATCGACAATCACCGGGCTCAATTGCTGGCGGCGCGAGAAGGCGAGCAATTGCCGGGTCAGCCGTTCGCCGCGGTTGGCGGCGGCGCGGATCGCTTCGACCGCTTGCACGTCCTTCTGCTCGGTCAGCCGGCTTTGCAGGATTTGGGCGTAACCGGACACGATCATCAGCAGATTGTTGAAGTCGTGCGCGATGCCGCCGGTCAATTGGCCGAGCGCTTCCATCTTCTGCGCCTGCGACACCTGTTCACGCGCCTGCTCGAGCGCAAGCTGCGCCTCATGCTGGGCCGTGATGTCGCGCACGAGCTTGGCGAAACCGATCAGCTCGCCGGCATCGTTGCGGATGGCGTCCATCACCACGCTGCCGTAGAACCGGCTGCCGTCCTTGCGCACCAACCAGGTCTCCGCGTCGAACTGCCCCTCACGCGCGGCGGTGACCAGAGCGTCATCCGGCATTTCGCCGCCACGCACCGCATCGGGCAGGAAAATGCGGAAATGGCGGCCGATAATCTCGTCCGCCGTATAGCCTTTCAGGCGCTCGGCGCCGACGTTCCAACTGCGCACGCGGCCTTGCACGTCGAGCATGTAAATCGCGTAGTCGCGCGCGCCGCGCAGCAGCAGGCGATAGTTCTGCTCGGAGTCCTGCAGCGCGCGCTCCGCCTGCTTGCGCTCGGTCACGTCCTGGCAGATGCCGAGCATGCGGATCGCGGCGCCTTTTTCATCGCGGACCACCTCGCCGACGCTATGTAGATAACGGATGCGGCCGTCCGGGCGGATGATGCGCTCCTCGTGGCTGAATTCCTTGCCGGCATTGAGGGCGGCACCGATGCTGGCGCGGACCTGCTCGCGATCGTCGGGATGAATAAAGCCGACGAATTCCTGCAATGTGCCTTTGAACTCGCCGGGCTGAAGCCCGTAGATCTCGAACAATTGTTCGGACCAGGTAATTTGGTTGGCCACGATGTCCCAGCGCCAGCTACCGAGATTGGCCAGGCGCTGCGCCTCGGTGAGATGGATATTGGCGTCGGCCAGCGCCGCGGTGCGCTCTCTCACGCGTTGATCGAGATCGATCTGGGTGTGGCGCAGCGTGTCCTCGGTTGCTTGCCGCATCGCCACGTCGGCGCTGAGCGCGAGGCTGGGCACCGACACGCTGATCATGAAAGTGAGCAGCAGCAGGAAGGATTCGTTGAGGCCGATTTCGCCGAACGGCCCGACATGGCGGATTGTCGCCCAGATGGCAAAGCCGGCGAGGATCAGGCCGACGCTGACGGTATCGCGCGGACCGCGCCGCAGCGCCGCCCACACCAGCGGCAGGATCGCTAGGAAGCCGAGCGGACTGGTATATTCCGAGTGCGGCAGCAGCGGACTGAAACCGATCAGGCCAACCGCGACTGCCGTGCCCAGCGTCGCCGCCACCGCCCAGGCATCGCGGGCGTTGAAGTCGCGCCATCGCGATTGCGCCCACAGCACAATGACCGGCGTTACCACCAGTGCGCCGGCGACGTCTCCCAGCCACCAGGTGACCCAGATCGGGCTGAATTTGTTCCAGTCGGCAAAGCCCGCCACGCTCAGCGTCACCACACCGATGGTGGCGCTGATCACGGTCGCCGGCCCCACTGCCACCAGCACGAATTTCGCCACCCGCGACGGGCTGGTGAAGGTCTCAACCCCGCCGGACCAGCGCGCGATCAGATAGCCGCCGGCGAGCGCTTCCAGCGTATTGCCGAGCGCGATGAAGGCGGAGGTTACTTCCGTGCCGGCGGTGGTGACATTGGCGGCGAAGGCACCGATGAAGATCGCCGGCCATAGGCGCGGGCCGCCGAGCAGCACCGCAGCCAACGCCAAACCAGTCGGCGGCCAGATCGGACTGGCGCTCGGATTGATCGAGGCGAGCCGCAGCCCCAGTTTGGCCAGCACGAAATAGGCGCCGCTGACTACCAGCAAGGCGGCGAGGTAAAGGGCCAAGCGGCCGGCTTGGGTGCGCCAGCCCGGATTGGACTTCCTGGCAGGGAACTCTTCCAATACTGCCCCCTAAAATGCCGATCCTATAGTATATTGGCGTGGTCCAGGCTGGATTGTACCCTATCTGTAAGGGGATTCACGGGCCCAATCCGTAACCAAAAGGTTAGCAGAAACAGGGCAAACATTTCCCGTTCTGCGCCTCATGCTTAGGCAAATTTTAAGTCGCGGCTAGTAGCTTTCGGTCAGTAAATGTCAGTCAAGTCGAGTCTTGTGAGTACACCAATGACCGAGCCCCACCGCCCGAGGGTCAAATACGTCATCGGGCCCGATGGCAGTCCCCTGACGATCGCGGATTTGCCGCCGCCGTCAACCAAGCGCTGGGTCATCCGCCGCAAGGCCGAGGTAGTCGCCGCGGTACGCGGCGGCCTGTTGTCGCTGGAGGAGGCCTGCGCGCGTTATACGCTCACCGTCGAGGAATTCCTTTCCTGGCAGTATTCCATCGACCAGCACGGCCTGGCCGGCCTGCGCACCACGCGTATTCAGCAGTACCGCCAGTAATTTTATCCCCGCCCGAACAAGATGACGGCGCCGGCCCATCGCGGCCGGCGATTTCGTTCGTACCTCGTTAAGAAAATTCCCTTTGCCGTTGCGGGCATTGCAGCGATTTTCCGCTGCGTCGAGTTAACCGGACGCTAACCATAAACTGGGCAAATCTTGCCGGGTGGCGCGCGCTTCGCGCCGGAAGCTCGGGACGGAAGCCAGTGCAAGGTTTCTTCGATTTCGTGAAGTCGCTCGGCGCGGCGCGAATGGCGGCGATGGCCGCGGTGACGCTGACGCTGATCGGCTTCTTCTCGTTTTTGATGATCCGCATGACGACGCCGCAAATGGTGCCGTTGTTCACCGATCTGTCGGGCGACGACTCGGCGTCGATCATCAAAGACCTCGATCGACAAGGCATCGCCTACCAGCTCAAGAACGATGGCGCCATCGTGATGGTGGCCAAGGACAACGTCACGCGACTGCGCATGAAGCTCGCCGAAAGCGGCCTGCCCAAGGGCGGCGGCGTCGGCTACGAGATTTTCGACAAATCGGATGCGCTCGGCTCCACCACCTTCGTGCAGAACATCAACCATCTGCGCGCGCTGGAAGGCGAACTCGCCCGCACCATCCGCAGCCTCGATCGCGTGCAGGCCGCGCGCGTGCATCTGGTACTACCCGACCGGCCGCTATTCTCGCGCGACAAGATCGAGCCGTCGGCCTCGATCGTGCTCAAGGTGCGCGGCACGCTGGAGCCGCAACAGGTGCGCGCCATCCGCCATCTGGTGGCGACGGCGGTCAACGGGCTCAAGCCCGAGCGCGTTTCGGTGGTCGACGAAACCGGCAAGCTGCTCGCCGACGGCGCGGCCAAGAGCGATCCGTTGGAGGGCGCCGGCGCCGACGAGCGCAAGGCGGCCTACGAAAAGCGCTTGCGCGACGAGGTCGAGACCATCGTCTCCTCGGTGGTCGGGCCAGGCCGCGCGCGGGTGGAAATCAACGCCGATTTCGACCTCAACCGCATAACCCAGACCTCCGACAAATTCGATCCCGACGGCCGTGTGGTGCGTTCGAGCCAGACGCGAGAGGAAAGCTCCACGGCCGGCGAGGACAAGACCGGCTCGGTGTCGGTCGGTAACGAGCTTCCCGGCGCCGGCAAGCCGGCCCCGGCGGGGAACGTCAGCGGCGACCAGAGCCACAAGACCGAGGAGATCGTCAACTACGAAATCTCGCGCACCACCAAGACCGAGGTGACCGAGGCCGGCCGGGTCAACCGCATTTCCGCCGCCGTCCTGGTCGACGGCAACTACAGCAAGGACGCCAAGGGCGCGATCACCTATCAGCCGCGTTCGAAGGAAGAGATCGACCGCATCGCCGCGCTGGTGCGCTCGGCCATCGGCTTCGACGCCAAGCGCGGCGACCAAGTCGAGGTCGTCAACCTACGCTTCGCCGAACCCATGGCGACGCCGATCAACGAGCCGACCGGCTGGATGAGCTATTTGCAGTTCACCAAGGACGACATCATGCGCTTTGCCGAGCAGGGCGTGATGGTGCTGCTCGGTCTGGTCGTGCTGCTCATAGTCGTGCGCCCGCTGGTGCGCCGGATCGTGACGCCGGAGGACGGAGCTGCGGTCGCCAGCGCGGCCGGCAAGGCGGGCGTCGCCCGCGCGATCGGTGGACACAACGTTGCCGCCGGCGCGCCGGGAGCCGGCGGCGTCACCATTCCCGGCAGCGTCGTCGCACCTCCCAGCGCCGCAGAAATCGCAGCAATCACCGGCGCTCAAGAAGCGGTAGCCGTCTCCAACCGCACCTCGGCGATGATCGACGTCGCCCAGGTGCAGGGTCAAGTGCACGCCCAATCCGTTGAGAAAGTCGGCGAACTCGCCGAGAAAAATCCGAGCGCGGCGGTTTCCATCATCCGCAACTGGATCCATGAGGACGCGGCCTAATCCATGCCTTCCGCATACAACCAAGAGAAAAAAGAGAGCGGCCGTGACGATATCACGGGGCTTATGGCCGATCTCGCCAGCCGCCCGCAGGTCAACAAGGGGCGCCGCAAGCTCAAAGGGCCGGAGCGGGCGGCAGTGCTCATGCTCTCGCTCGGCGAGCGCTACGGCGGCAAGATCTTCAGTCTGCTCGACGACGACGAATTACGCGAAATATCGACGGCGGCGGCAGCGCTGGGCACCGTCGAGGCCGAATTGGTCGAGGAATTGCTGCTCGAATTCGTGTCGCTCATGTCGGGCTCGGGCGGCCTGCTCGGCAGCTACGATGTCGCCGAACGGCTGCTGCAACAATACCTGCCGAAGGACCGCGTCGGCGGTATCATGGACGATATCCGCGGACCGGCCGGCCGCAACATGTGGGAGAAACTTGCCCACGTGCACGAAGAAATGCTGGCGAACTATCTCAAGAACGAATACCCGCAGACCGTGGCGGTGGTCATGAGCAAGCTGCGCCCGGAACATGCCGCGCGCGTGCTGGCCATCCTGCCGCAAGACTTTGCCACCGATGTGATCAGCCGCATGCTGAAGATGGAAGCGATCCAAAAGGAAGTGATCGACCGCGTCGAAGAGACGCTGCGCACCGAATTCATGTCCAACCTGTCGCAGACCCGCCGCCGCGACGCGCACGAGGCGATGGCGGAGATCTTCAACAATTTCGACCGCACGACGGAAACGCGCTTCCTCGCCGCGCTGGAAGACGAAAACCCGGACGCCTCCGAACGCATCAAGGCGCTGATGTTCACCTTCGACGACCTGGTCAAGCTCGACGCCGGTTCGGCGCAGACGCTGATGCGCAAATTCGAGAAAGACAAGCTGGCGATTGCGCTCAAGGGCGCCTCCGAAGAGGTGCGCCAGTTCTTCTTCAGCAACATGTCCACCCGCGGCGCCAAGATGCTGGTCGACGAGATGCAGTCGATGGGTCCAGTACGTCTGCGCGACGTCGACGAGGCGCAGTCGCTTCTCGTCAACATCGCCAAGGACTTGGCGGCCAAAGGCGAAATCCTGATCACCAAGAGCCGCGGCGACGACGAGTTGATCTACTGAGGCCAAATGAAAGCGACCGCTAAATATCTGTTCGATGAGGATTTCGCCGCGCGCGAGAAGCCGACCATTACGCTGGTTGAGGCCGAGCGCCGGCGCGCGGACGCCGAATCGCAAGCCCACCGGGCGGGCTTTGCCGCGGGCCTCGCGCAGGCGCAACGCGAGGCGCTCGCGGTGATCGCCGACGGGCTGGAGCGGCTGCACCGGGCGCTCACCGGCATCGAGGCGCGGCTGGAAAGCGAAGCGGTGGAAGTCGCGGTCGCGGTCGCCGGCAAACTCGCGCCCGAATTGATCGCGCGCGAGCCGTTTGCCGAGATTTCCGCGCTCGCCACCGAAACGTTCAGCCACCTGGTCAAGACCCCGCACGTGGTCGTGCGGATCGGGGCCGAGGCATTCGAGGCGACCAAGGTCAAGCTCGACGAGATCGCACAGGCGCGCGGATTCGAGGGCCGCCTGGTGGTGCTGGCCGAGCAGGATTTGGCGCCCGGCGACTGCCGCATCGAATGGGCCGACGGCGGCGTTGCCCGCGACCGCGCCGCAACGCTCGCCACCATCGACGACGCGGTCGCCCGCTACGTGGCCGCCCGCGTGCAACCGAACTAATGGGAATTCCGGAGACCGACGCACATGAGTGACAGCGACAGCAAAGTCCCGCTCCCCGATCTGGACGGCGGCAGCGCCATGCAGACGGTCGAGGACGCCGGAACCTTGGCCCCGAGCGACAGCGAGAGCGTCGACCGCGGCGCCGCCGACCTGGAGGCGCTGTTCGACGTGCCGGTGCAGGTTTCCGCGGTGCTTGGCCGCGCCCGCATGCCGGTCGGCGACCTGCTCAAGCTCGGGCCGGGCGCCGTGCTCGAACTCGACCGCAAGGTCGGCGAGGCCATCGATATCTACGTCAATAACCGCCTGGTCGCGCGCGGCGAGGTGGTGCTGGTCGAGGATAAGCTCGGCGTGACCATGACCGAAATCATCAAGGCCGAGCAGAACTGAACTAAAGGGATTACCGTCATGCAACTCCTGATCGTCGGCACACTGGGAGGCCAGCTTACCATTGCGAGCAAGATCGCGATGGACAACGGCGCCAGCGTCACCCACGCGGAAAGCAACGAGCAGGCGCTCGCCGTGCTGCGCTCCGGACGCGGCGCCGACTTGTTGATGGTGGACGTTGCCCTCGACATCCGCGACCTGGTGAACCGGCTCGACGTCGAGCGAATCCACGTGCCGATCGTCGCCTGCGGCGTCACCAACGACGCGCGCGCGGCGGTCAAAGCCATCCACGCCGGCGCCAAAGAGTACATCCCGTTGCCGCCCGATCCGGAGCTGATCGCGGCGGTGCTCGCCGCCGTCACCGACGACGCGCGCGAGATGATCTATCGCGACGACGCCATGGCGAGCGTGGTCAAGCTCGCCCAGCAGATCGCCGGCTCCGACGCCTCGGTGCTGATCACCGGCGAGAGTGGCACCGGCAAGGAAGTGCTGGCGCGCTACCTGCACGCGCGCTCGCAGCGCGCCAAGAAGCCGTTCATCACCGTCAATTGCGCGGCGATCCCGGAGAACCTGCTCGAATCGGAACTGTTCGGCCACGAGAAAGGCGCCTTCACCGGCGCCGCCGCCCGCCGCATCGGCAAATTCGAGGAGGCGAACGGCGGCACGCTGCTGCTCGACGAGATTTCCGAAATGGACGTGCGGCTGCAAGCGAAACTCTTGCGCGCCATCCAGGAACGGGTGATCGACCGCGTCGGCGGCGGCCGTCCGGTGCCGGTCGACATCCGTATCGTCGCCACCTCCAACCGCAACCTCACCGAGGCGGTGCGCGAGGGCAAATTCCGCGAGGACCTCTGGTTCCGCCTCAACGTCGTGAACCTGAAAATCCCGCCGTTGCGCGAACGCCCGTCCGATATCGGCGAGCTGGCGCAGTATTTCGTGAAGAAATATTCCGAGGCGAACGGGCTGCCGGCGCGTCCGCTGTCGGCGGAAGCGCGCCGCGCGCTGTCGGTCAACCGCTGGCCCGGCAATGTACGCGAACTGGAGAACACGCTGCACCGCGCGGTGCTGTTGTCCACCGGCGCGGAAATCGGCGTCGACGGAATCCTGTCGCCCGACGGCGCGCGACTCGACCAGGCGCGCGGCGCCGGCGCCGTGGCGCATGCGGCGATGGCCGCCGAGCAGGTCACCCGCAATCTGGTCGGCCGCACCGTGGCCGAGGTCGAGCGCGACCTGATCCTGGAAACGCTCAAGCACTGCTTGGGCAACCGCACGCATGCCGCCAATATTCTCGGCATTTCCATCCGCACGTTGCGTAATAAGCTAAACGAATACGCCGCCGACGGCGCGCCGATCCCGCCGGCGGGCGGCGGCGAGCTGCGCGGGGCGGCTTAGGCCGTGGATTTTCCCTTGAAACGCAAAAAGCCCGGCGCAATAGCCGGGCTTTTTGTTGGCAGCAACGTCGGACGCTGTGGCTAGGTCCTGGGTGTTCCTGCCGACTTGCCGGCGGGATTCTGATTTTTGTCCCGCACGGTGTCGAGTTCGACCGCCTTCGCCATCATTTCATTGCTGATAGCTTCCAGACGCTCCACCAATTGCCGCCCTTCGCGCGCCAGCCGGTTGCAACGGTCGGCGGTTTCAACAAGATATTCCTCAGTCTTCAGCATGATCGCTCCGTGAACGATTTGACCGCGCATATGCATATTAATTACGGCAATACAAGGTGATTTCCCCGCATGGCTTATGCGCCACCGGAACCTTCGTGATAATGGTTGGTATCCCAACCAGATAGCCGGATCGCCGCATTGCCCACAGTCTACAAAATCTGCTCCGCCGCGCTCTGGCGCAACGCGGAACGCGCGGGAACTTTCCGCGGTGCGGCGGTCGACCTGCGCGACGGCTTCATCCATTTCTCCAGCGCCGGTCAGGTCTCGGAAACCGCCGCCAAGCGTTTCGCCGGCGAACGCGATCTCGTGCTGCTGCGCGTCGACGCCTCCCGCCTCGGCGAACGGCTGAAATGGGAACCCTCGCGCGGCGGCGCTTTGTTCCCGCACTTTTATGGCGAACTCGACCCCAAGACGGTAACCCGAGTCGATCCCCTGCCACTCGGTACCGACGGCCGGCATGTGTTCCCACCGCTCGACCCGTGAGTGCGGCGGTCTATCGGGGTCATTGCCGCAATATCGCCGACACCATAATGTCGGCCAGTCAATGGGCCGGACAGACAGCGCGCCGGCATTCCGGGGGAACGAACCATGCGTCAACTGCTCGCCATCAGCGCCGCCGTCCTGCTGTGGAGCACGGCATCCGCCTTCGCCGCCGATCCGGTCGGGCGCTATTCGGTCGAGGGCACCAATCCCGGCCATAGCGACTCCAAATACCGCGGTACGGTCACGGTGGAAAAAACCGGCGACACCTATCGCGTGATCTGGGTGGTCGGCAGCACACGCTATGTCGGCACCGGCATCGGCGGTCACGATTTCCTCGCCGTGTCCTACAAGTCCGGCAGCGACACTGGTCTCGCGCTTTACGGCGCCGACGGCGGCAACTGGGGCGGCGTCGGGGCCTATTCCGGCGCCCGCCAGATGGGCACCGAAGTCTGGAAGCGCGAATAGCCGGCGACGGCTCCGCCAAAGCGAAGGCGATCGGTCCTCTCCCTCGTTCCAGGCGGGAGCGGAAGCGGCCGCTTTTGGGCCCGTTTCCACCCCCGGATTAACCAGCCGCTAACCATAAAAGAGGCAAATATTGCCGGGGTAAGGGTAATCGCCCACCGCAAATCGGCACGATGGCAGCGCCGACGGTGCCCGGTTCCCGTTCGATGACTTTTGTGTTGTCCCGTGTCCGCACCGTCCGGCTTTGGCGGATTTATTGGTAAGGCATGAGCGACATCACCGCCGCACCGGCATCAGCATCCAACGCCATCAAGCTGCCCGGGCTCGGCGAGATCGGCACGTTCTTGAAGCGCGGCGACATCGCGCTCGCCGTCGGCGTGCTCACCATCCTCGTCGTGCTGATCCTGCCGCTGCCGCCGATCCTGCTCGATCTGGCGCTCGCCATTTCGATCATTATCTCGGTGCTGATCCTGATGACCGCGCTGTTCATCCAGGCGCCGCTTGAATTCTCCTCCTTCCCCACCGTGCTGCTCATCGCCACCATGCTGCGGCTGGCGCTCAATCTTGCGTCAACGCGCCTCATCCTGGCGCACGGTCACGAAGGCACCGACGCCGCCGGCCATGTCATCGAGGCGTTCGGCAATTTCGTGATGAGCGGCAATTTCGTCATCGGCATCATCGTGTTCACCATCCTGGTGATCGTGAATTTCGTGGTCATCACCAAAGGCTCCGGGCGCATTGCCGAAGTCGCCGCGCGCTTTCACTTGGACGCCATGCCGGGAAAGCAGATGGCGATCGACGCCGACTTGTCCGCCGGGCTGATCGACGAAAAGGAGGCGCGCCGCCGCCGTCAGAAGCTCGAGGACGAAGGCGGCTTCTTCGGCGCCATGGACGGCGCCTCCAAATTCGTCCGCGGCGACGCCATCGCCGGCCTGCTGGTGGTGTTCATCAATGTCATCGGCGGCATGATCATCGGTATCGCGCAGCAGGGCTTGAGCTTTTCCGACGCGGCGCATTCCTACACCATCCTCACCGTCGGCGACGGGCTGGTGACGCAAATCCCCGCGCTGATCGTCTCCACTTCGGCGGGCTTGCTGGTATCGAAAGCCGGTGTTCTCGGCTCCGCCGACAAGGCGCTGCTCAAACAGCTCTCCGGCTATCCTAAGGCGCTCGGCATGTCGGGTGCGGTGATGATCGTTATGGCCCTGTTGCCGGGCATCCCGATGCTGCCGTTCCTTGCGCTCGGCGGCGGCGCCGGCGCCCTCGCCTTCGTCATCGACAAGCGCACCAAACTCGCCGCCGCGACAGAAGCGCGCAAAGTGGCCGCTGCCAAGAAAACCGAGGCCGGGGATGAGCCGATTTCCGCTTCGCTCAAGATCGACGACCTCAAGGTCGAGCTCGGCTACGCGCTGCTGCCGTTGGTCAATTCGCCCGACGGCAGCGACCGGCTGACCGAGCAGATCAAGGCGTTGCGCCGCTCGCTCGCCGCCGAGATGGGCTTTGTGATGCCGGCCGTGCGCATCCTCGACAACGTGCAGCTCGACGCCAACAGCTACGTCATCAAGATCAAGGAAGTCGAAGCCGGCACCGGCAAAGTCTGGGCCGGCCAATACATGGTCATGGACCCGGCCGGCGGCCAGGTGAAACTGCCCGGCACCCACACCACCGAGCCAACCTTCGGCCTGCCGGCCACCTGGGTCGACGCCGCGGTCAAGGAAGACGCCACGCTCAAGGGCTATACGGTGGTCGATGCCGCGACCGTGTTGTCCACGCATCTCACCGAACTGCTCAAGAACAACATGGCGGAGCTGCTCTCCTACGGCGAGGTACAGAAGCTGCTCAAGGAACTGCCGAAGGAACAGAGCGAACTGCTCAAGGACCTGGTGCCCTCGCTGATCACGGTCTCCGGCATCCAGCGCGTGTTGCAGCTCCTGCTGGCCGAGCGCGTATCGATCCGCGACCTCGCCACGATCCTCGAAGGCATCGCCGACGGGCTGGGTGCCTCGCGCAACCCGGTGACGCTGGCCGAGCACGTGCGGGCGCGGCTGTCGCGGCAGATCTGCGCACAGCATTTGAGCCCGGGCGGTTACCTGCCGCTGATCGCGTTGTCGGCCAAATGGGAACAGGCCTTCGCCGAATCCATGGTCGGCCAGGGCGACGAGCGGTCGCTGGCGATGCAGCCCTCCAAGCTGTCGGAATTCATCACTTTGGTGCGCGAGAAGTTCGAGGAAGCCGCCCGCGAGGGCGAGGCGGCGGTGCTGGTCACCTCGGCCAATATCCGGCCGTTCGTGCGCGGCATTGTCGAACGGTTTAGGGCGCAGACCCCGGTAGTCTCGCAGAGCGAGATCCATCCGAGGGCAAGGCTAAAGACGGTCGCCAGTATTTAGGCCTCGCTACCGTCATGCCCGGCCTTGTTCCGGGCATCCACGCCTTCTTTGTCAAATTCCTGGAAAACAAGGCGTGGATGCCCGGAACAAGCCCGGCCATGACAAAACCCGTTATTCCGCCGCGTCCGCCGCCGCCTCGTCGTGCGCATGCCCATGCGCGCGGATATTGTCGTCGCGGAATTTGCGCTTTAAGGCGGCCTCCCCGCCGGCGGTAGCGTGGTACATTTCCAGCGTCTCGAATTCGTCGGCCTTGGGCGGCGCGATAGCGATATCCGAATAGGTCCAGCGGTCGGGCGCGTTGAGCGCCTTCTTCAGCAGCGCCTTGCAGCGCAGATAGACACGCAGGTATTGCACGGCCTTCACCGCCATGCCGCCCCAGTATTTGGTGTAGAACGCAAGCGGGTTCTCGCGCGGCAGGCTTGAACGCCGGTCGCGGCGGTACTTGAGGCGGAACGCGCCGCTTTCAAGCGGATGCACGCCCTCATAGAGGATCGTCAGATAGAACCACAGGATGGTCGACAGCGTGGTGCCCGGCCGGCCGATCGGGCAGGCGCAGGTGCGGCGCAGGATCGTGTAGATGTGCTCCGGCGTGTAGAACGCCTCCCAAGCCGCTCGGTAGGCGTCCTCCCAATCCTGGTCGGGCATGGTGCCGTGGTGTGAGACCCGGTGGTTGAGGTCGTATTTGTTCATGTCCGGGTCCATCCAGACCCCCTTTGCGGAGAGAGCCTTGTGGTCCTCCGATCCGGGCAGCGGCGTCAGGAAGAAGAACTCCAGGATGTCGATCGGCAATTCGCGTTTGATGATCTCGACGTCGCGCAAGATCGATTCCTTGCTGTCGGCGGGGAAGCCGAGGATGTAGCCGGCGTAAGTGATGGCGCCGTGGTTGCGCCACATCTGCAGCATCTCGCGATATTCGGTGATCTTGTTCTGCCGCTTCTTGGCGGCGATCAGATTGTCCGGGTTGATGTTTTCGAGCCCGATGAAAGCGCGGCGCACGCCGGCCTTGGTCGCCTTCTCGATGAAGCCGGGGATCTTGTGGCAGAGCGTGTCGACCTGGATGGTGAAACCGATATTCATCCCCTCGTCGTGCCGCATTTGGATCATGCGGTCGAACAGGCTTTCCCATTCGCTGTTGCGGGCGAAATTGTCGTCGGTGATGAAGAAGCGCTTGATGCCTTCGGCGTAGTTCTCGCGCACGATCTTTTCCAGATCGTCGGCGGAGCGGATGCGACTCTTGCGTCCCTGCACGTTGATAATGGTGCAGAACGAGCATTGATAGGGACAGCCGCGGCCGAGGTCGATGCTCGACAGGTTGCCGACGGTGCGCTGGACGTGCTTGCGCGGCAGATAAGGCGGCGGCTCGCCGGCGAGCGCCGGCAGGTCGTCCATGTGATTGTAAAGCGGCTTGAGCTTGCCGGCGAAGGCGTCACGCAGAACCTCATCGAGCCGGTGCGTTTCCGCTTCGCCGGCGAAGAACGACACGCCCATCGCCTGGGCCGCTTTGATGTCGCCCGGCAATTCCGGTAGCATCGAAATGCAGCCGGAAATGTGGAAGCCGCCGATGCAGACCGGCAGCCCGGCGTCGAGAAACGGCTTGGCCAGATCGACCGCGCGCGGAAACTGGTTCGACTGCACGCCGACGAGCCCGATCAGGCAGCGACCGCCCTCTCGCGCGATCAGGTCGATGATCGTGTCGGGGCGGACGCGGCGGTTGGTCTCATCGTAAGTGTGCAGCCGAATATCGACGCCGGGGCCGAGCACGTTGCGGCGCCGCGCGTCCTCGGCGAGCGCATTGAGACAGGCGAGCGTGTTTGAGGGAATCGCCGAGCGGAACCACTGGATCGGATAGCCGTCGTCGTCGTAATGCGTCGGCTTGATCATCACGAAGTGGAAGATCGCCCCGTCCGCGGTCGAAATCGCCATCCCTTATCCTGCTCGCTCACGCCGAATGCTGCCGCCGGCCGGCGATAAAATGCGCTATTTGGCCCGATAAGTCGAGGTTTGCGTCTTTTTGCCGTGCGCGCGGCGATGAACTGCGTTTTTTCACCCTGTTTTGTAGTTTTCCGCGCGGGTCTGGCCAAAGTGCGCGCGGATACCCATATGAAGTATATTGTTTCAATCGTTTCGGCTTGGCCGACCAGTCTGGAGTTGATCGTGGAAAAATTCAATTTTGACGCGCCGGCGGAACTCTTCCCGTCGCGCAACCGTAAGATCGTCAACAAGATCAAATATCGTCGCTTCGACCACGCCGCCGAGGCGATTCGCTTTGCCGTCGAGGAATTGCCGGAGCCGCTGCTGCTCGGCGCTTATATTCAAATCGACGAGGAGCGGCTCGGTCACAAGGATATTCGCGGGCTTTACGACAGCGCGGAATACCCCTTGGCCAAGCGTGCTGGCTGAGCGCCGCGCGTTTGACGCTTCCGCGCAATTGGCGCATTAGACTACTCGCAGCCTGGTTTTCGGTTCTGCCTTGCAATGCTGCCCGATTTCGGGCGCTGGCCAAGTCATCCCAAAAAACTCGGACATCGACGTGCGCAAAGTGTCGCGAGCGTCTCACGCAGAAACCGGAACAAGGAGGCCGCCATGGCCACAGGCACAGTCAAGTTCTTCAATACCCAGAAGGGCTTCGGATTCATCACGCCGAGCGACGGCTCGAAAGACGTGTTCGTGCACATCTCAGCGCGATCGAACGCGCCGGCATGAGCACGCTCAACGAAGGCCAGCGCCTCACGTATGAAATCGTAACCGAACGCGGCAAGCAGGCGGCGTCCAATCTGCAGAACGCGTGAACGACTGCGTCTCGTCGATGAACGGCGCGACGCATGGCCCCGTGCCGGGCGTTTTCATTCAAGGACCGCGGAGGATCGACATGACCCACAAATTTTCCAGCGGCCAGAACGTCTATTACGAGCCGACGTTCGGCAACGCGGCCTCGCACGGCAAGTATAAGATCGTCCGTTCGCTGCCGGTCGAAAACGACAACCGGCTGGCCTATCGGATCAAGAGCATCGCCGAATCCTTCGAGCGCATCGCCGAGGAACACCAGCTCACCCGCACCGACTAGGCCCGCGCGCCATCGCGGCGCCCGCCGGCTGCCAGATTCCCGCCATTTCGAGGTCAAAACAGCGCCGTTCAACGCTGTTTCAACACTGCGTGATGCGTCCTTGGGAACTATGGCGGCGCGCTTACGTTAGCCCCCGACAACCTTTGAACCTTTTTCCAGGCTGGCCCGACAAAAGGCATGACCTTGGAGGCTGCCATGAACTGGTCGATGTACACCGCAGACCGCACCACGCATCTGAAGATCGTGGTGGTTGGCCTTGCCGCCGCGCTGCTGATCGCCGTGATCGGCATTGCCGCGCAGCAGTTCAATCTCGGCACCGATATTCTGACCGCGCAGGCGCCGACCGTGATCAAGGCCGGCGGCCCGGTGTTGCTCACCGAGCGCGATCGAACCACCATCCGCTAGCACCGACGTTACCGCGAACCTCCCCCAACTTGGCGCGCCGCGGTTGCGGCGCGTAATTTTTTGAGGCGAGCATCGGTCGCAAAATCGGCCGGTGGGACCGAGCACTATAGCTGCCTAAAAAATGCACACCCGGCCGGCCAGAAGTCCCCCGCTTTCACAAACCTGTAATTAATCCGTCACTGGACTGTAGCGGCTCTCGCCACGTTATGTGGCTCAGCCTGAGGTCCGCATGACCAATATTACGCTTTCTTGGCCCGCGACCCTTTCATCGCGCAGCGGCCTGCCTGCTTCGGCGGTCAGGCTTAATTCGCGCGCTTATGCCCTGCTTGCGCCATCGCTGATCTCTCTCGCGACATTCACCTACTGGCCGGTGGCGCAGGTATTTTGGCAATCGCTGCACCAATTCGACCGTGGGCACAGCACCTTTGTCGGCTTGGGGAATTTTGCCGCGCTCGTCCAGGATGTGAGTTTTCGGCATGCCCTCACAAACAATCTGCTCTACGCGCTCGGCACGATCGTCCCCAGTCTTATTCTCGCGCTGTGGTTTGCGGTCGCCTTGCAGCAGTCGACGTGGTTCAACGCTTTGCTGCGGTCGTTGATCTTCGTCCCCGTCCTCGTGCCGTTGGTGGCCGTGGCATCGCTGTTCCTGTTCATCTTCCTTCCGGGCGTCGGCTTGCTCGACCATTACCTCGCGCAGGTCGGCGTCGCGAGCATCAATTGGGTCGGCGATCCGGACATCGCGCTTGCATCGATCGTCGGTCTCACGATCTGGAAAAACGCCGGCTACTACATGCTGTTTTTTCTCGCCGGGCTGCAGTCGATCCCCGACGAAGCCTACGAAATCGCACTGATCGAAGGCGCTTCGCCGTGGCAGCGCCTGCGCCATGTCACGCTTCCGTACCTGCACAATTCGCTCGCTTTTGTGTTCGTCATCGCCCTGCTCAATGTTGTGACGCAGGTCGATCACATTTTCGTCTTGACCAAAGGCGGGCCGTCCGAGTCGACGAACCTGTTGTTGTTTTACGTGTACCAGCAGGCCGTCGAGCAATACGACATCGGCAGAGCAGCCGCCGCGACCGTTGTGGCCCTTGCGTTTCTGCTCGCTTTGTCCGCCGTCTCCTTGCGCCGCATGGAGCAAAGTGCGGAGGCGCAGACGTGACATCCGCGCGGCACAGCATTGCGCGTTTTGACAACATTTGGCCGTTATTTGGCTACGCGGCGGTCGTCGCCTTCGCCTTGTTATGGACCGTACCGTTTTTGTGGATGGTTGTTTCGGCTTTTCGCCCGGCCGGGCAAGGCGCGGCGGCCATGGCGTCGCTCGTGCCCGATTACTTGCCAACGCTGGCAAACTTCCACGACGCTTGGGCCTCCGCCGATTTCCCCCGCTATTACCTCAACACGGTCATGATGTGCGGCGGCATTCTTGCGGTGCAGATGACCACCATGTCGCTCGCGGCTTACGCCTTCGCGCGCGTGAATTTCCCCGGACGCACCGTGCTGTTTTATATGTTCCTGGCGCAGTTGATGCTGGTTCCGATTGTGCTGCTGGTGCCCAACCTCACGACGATCGTGCATCTCGGCCTTTACGACACCCTGCTCGGCGTCATGGCGCCCTATTTCGCCACGGCGTTCGGCACGTTTTTGATGCGGCAAAGTTTCCGAACGATTCCGATCGAATTGGAAGAGGCCGCGCTGATGGACGGCGCGCGCTGGTGGCAACTGATCCGCCACGTCTATTTGCCGCTATCGAAGCCGGCGCTCATCGCCTTCGCCATCATTTCCGTCACCGCCCACTGGAACGAATTTCTCTGGCCGCTGATGGTGATCAATTCGCCGAACAATCGCCCGCTGACCGTCGGCCTCGCCGCCTTCACCCGCGGCGCCGAGGGCGCGCAGGCCTGGGGCGTCAACGCCGCCGGAACTTTCCTTGTCATCGCGCCACTTCTGATCTGCTTCGCACTGTTCCAACGCCGCTTCGTCAACAGTTTCGTAACGTCAGGACTCAAGTGAAAACAAAAGGAGAGAACAGGATGTCAAACCGCTTCTTCAATGCAGGCGCGCTCGCCGTGGCGGCGTGCCTGACAGCCTTCGGCGGTCAACCGGCGCAAGCCGAGACGCAGATCGAGATGTTCTTCCCCGTGCCGGTCGACGGGCAACTCGCCCGCGACATGGGAACGCTCGTCAAGAAGTTCAACGACACCCATCCCGGCATCGTGGCGACGCCGGTCTACACCGGCAGCTACGACGAGACGCTGATCAAGACCAACGCCGCGATCAAGGCGGGCAAGCCACCGGCCGCGGTCATCATGTCGGCGAATTTCCTCACCGACCTGGTCATCGAGGGCGAGATCCAACCCTTCGACGACCTGATCAAGGCGAGCGGCAAGACCGACGACGAGTTCATGGGACAGTTCTTCAAGGCACTGCATCCCAACGCCATCGTCGACAGCAAGGTCTACGGCGTGCCGTTCCAGAATTCGACGCCGCTTTTGTATTACAACAAGGACGAGTTCAAGGCGGCGGGCCTCGATCCCGACCATCCGCCGCAAAACTGGCAGGAGCTGGTCGGCGCCGCGGAGAAGCTCACCAAGCGCGATGGCGATCGTGTCACCCAATGGGGCATCATGATGCCGTCGAACTACGACTACTGCGGCTGGATTCTCGAAGCGCTGACGATGTCGAACGGCGGCCGCTGGTTCAATGAAGAATACGGCGGCGAGGTTTATTACAACGCGCCGAGCACCCTCGGCGCCGTCACCTTCTGGAATGACCTCGTGCACAAATACAAACTGCATCCGGCTGGCGAGCAAAAAGGGCCCGGCGTTTCCACGGCGTTTCTCGCCGGCCAAAGCGCGATGATGATCCTGTCGACCGGCTCGCTCACCCACGTGCGCACGCACGCCAAGTTCTCGTTTGGCGTCGCCTTTGTGCCTATGAACGTGCGCCATGCGGTGCCGATCGGCGGCGCCTCGCTGGTGCAGCCGGCCGGTCTCGACCCGGAAAAGCGCAAAGCCGGCTGGACCTTGATCACTTGGCTTACCGCGCCCGAACAATCCGGCTGGTGGAGCCGCGCCACCGGGTATTTCGCGCCGAACAAGGCGGCCTACGATCTCGCCGACATGAAGGAGTATTTGGCGAAGGCCCCGGAAGCCAAAATCGCGCTCGAGCAGCTCGAATACGCCAAGCCGTGGTTTGCGACCTACAAGACGCTCGCCGTGCGCAAGGCGATCGAGGATGAAATGCAGGCCGTCCTCTCCGGCAAAGAACAGCCGAAAGAGGCGGTGGCGAAGGCGCAGAAGAACGCGGATGAAATCCTGCGGCCCTATGTGGAGCGAACCGCGCTCAAGCTTCCGCCGACAAATTAACTTTGACCAATCGAGGGGGCGCGGCGATCTTGACGGATCGTCGCGCTCTCGCATAACGGCTTACCCATGCTGATCACGCAATTGACGGACCTGCACCTGCGGCCGCCCGGCCGGGCGGCCTATCGGGTGGCCGAAACCAATATGCTGGCCGAGCGCGCCCTCGGCAGACTGCGGACGCTGCGGCCGCAGCCGGACGTGGTCATCATCACCGGCGACATGACCGATTGCGGCCTGCCCGAGGAATACGCATTGCTGCGCACGCTGCTCTCAGCCCTGCCGATGCCTGTCTTCATGGTCCCCGGCAACCACGATCGGCGCGACAATCTAAAACGGACTTTTGCCGACTGGCCGACGGTCGTGGCCGACCCGGATTTCGTGCAATTTGTCGTCGACGATTTTCCCGTGCGCTTGATCGGGCTCGACACGGTCGTGGAAAAGTCGAGCGCCGGTGCGCTCTGCAAGCGGCGGCTTAAGTTTTTATCCGACGCGCTTGACGCCGAACCGAAGCGCCCGACGGTTATCTTCATGCACCATCCACCGTTCGACTGCGGCATCCGTCACATGGACCGAATTCGGCTTATCGACGGCAGCGCCGAACTCGCGGCGATTCTCAAGCGCCATCACCAGGTCCTCGGCCTGTGGTGCGGCCATAACCACCGCCCGATCGAGACGATGTTCGGCGGCGTGCCGGCGAGCATCATCGCCGGCGTGGCCCACCAGGTGGCCTTTCATTTGCACGACGACCACGAAGGCGCGCTGGTGCTCGAACCGCCGGCCTTCAAACTGCACCATTTCACGCCCGAGACCGGGATCGTGTCGCACACCGTCTATATCGAGGACTATCCGGGGCCTTATCCCTTTGTCCTCGATGCGGACTACCCCGGTCAGGGTTGAGTCGTCGCGCCTAGTGGATCACCACCGACGGCAGCCACAGCGACAGCGCCGGGATGAAGGTGACCAGCATCAGCACCGCGAACATGACGCCGTAGAACGGCCAGATGCTGCGGATCACGTCTTCCATTTTGACGTTGCCGATGGCGCAGCCGACGAACAGCACGGAGCCGACCGGCGGCGTGAGCAGGCCGATGCCGAGGTTCATCAGCATGATCATGCCGAAATGCACCGGATCGACGCCGAGCCGCATCACCACCGGCAGCAGAATCGGCGTGCAGATCAGGATGAGCGGCGCCATGTCCATCAGGCAGCCGAGCACCAGCAGCATGAAATTGATCAGCATCAGGATGATGTATTTGTTTTCCGAGACGCTGAGGAAGAACGCCGTTATTTTAGTGGGCAGCTGCATCAGCGCCATCACGTAACCGAACGACGAGGCCATCGCGATCAGCGTCATCACCATGGCGACCGTCTTGAGCGTGCGGTGCACTAGCCCCGGCAGGTCCTTCCAGCGGTAGTCGCGGTAGATGAACATGGTGACGCAGAAAGCCCAGATGCAGGCCACGGCGCCGGCTTCGACGGCGGTGAAGACGCCGAGCAGGATGCCGGCAATGATGATGATGATCGTGATCAGGCCCCACAGGGCGTCGATGGTGATCTTCACCGCGTCGCGGATCGGTACCGACTCGCCTTTCGGATGGCCGTCGCGATAGGCGATGAAAATGCACAACATGGTCAGGCAGACGCCGAGCAGCAGACCGGGTACGACACCGGCCATGAACAGGCTGATGATCGAAATCGTGCCGCCGGTCGCCAGCGAATAGATCACCGCGTTATGGCTCGGCGGCACCACGATCGCCTGCAGCGAGCCGCTGATCGTCACGTTTGTGGCGAACACGCGCGGATAGCCGACCTTCTCCATCTGCGGAATCAGCACCGAGCCGATCGCCGAGACGTCGGCGACGGAGGAGCCGGAAATGCCGCTCAAGAACGTGGTCGCCAGGATGTTCACCGCGGAAAGGCCGCCGCGCACGCGCACCACGCCGACGATGACGTTGGCGAGCTTGACCAGGCGCTGCGCCATGCCGCCTTCCGCCATGATGGCGCCGGCCAGCACGAAGAACGGAATGGTCAGCATCGCCACCTTGCTGACGCCGTCGGAGATTTTCAGCATCACCGCTTCCGGCGGGATGCCGATCCACAAGGCGCCGACCAGCGCGCCGAAGCCGAGCGCGTAGGAGATCGGCATGCCTATGCCGAAGCACAAGAACAACGTCCCGAGTAGTATAAAAAGGTCCATTGGGTCCTGGGCTCAACTGGGCGGCGGCGAAGGGGTAGCCGGCGTCGGCAGATGCGGATCGGCCTCGTACTCCGGTCGACCGATGGTGAGGTGCTCGATGATGAACAGCAGGGTAAATACCCCGCCGCAGGGGATCGGCGAATAGACGATGCCGACGCGCAGCGCGGGAAATTCGGCGATGGTGTTGTTCCAGGTGGCAACGCACAGCCTGTAGCCGTAGACCACCATGAACAGCGCGAAGATCAGCATCAATATCTCAACGAGAAAATCGACCGCCCGGCGCGCGCGCGGCGGCAAGGCCGCGATGGCGACCGTCACGTTCATGTGGGTGCCGAGCCGGTAACAGGCGGCGGCGCCGTAGAACGTCAGCACGATGGTGAGCAGCACGGCCGTCGGCTCGGGCCAGGAGGCTGCGCTATTGAGGACATACCGGGTGTAAACCCCCCAGGGGATCACCGCGGATATCAGCACCAGCGCGCTGCCCGCGACCCACACGCAGACGAGATAAGCCAAATCCATCGCCCGCCGGTAAAACGCCGCCATAACCCCCTCGACTGCCGCCTGAGCCTGTACGCCGGATCGTACTATACGATAAACGCACGCGCGCCACGCCGCTCCGTTTGCGGAATTCGCTTACGGAAAGGCGTGGCGCAAGTGTTGAGCGTTACTTCGTCGCTTCGATGCTCTTGATCATCTCGGCGTATTTGGGGCCGTACTTGTCCCAGACCGGCTTCACCGCCTCCTGGAACTTCTTCTTCTCGGCAGCCGAGACCTGGGTGATCGTAATTCCGGCGGCCTTTGCCTTATCCATCGCCTTCTGCTGATAGATGTCCCAGTACTTGCGCTCGTCGAACTGCGCCTGTCTGGCGAACTTCTTGACATCAGCCTGCTCGGCCTTGGACAGCGAGTCGTAAATCTTCTTCGACATGACCAGCATTTCCGGCACGATCAGGTGCTCGTCGATCGTGTAATACTTCGCCACCTGGTAATGGTTGTCGAACACGAAGCTCGGCGGATTGTTTTCGGCGCCGTCGACCACGCCGGTCTGCAGCGCGCTGAACACCTGGTCATAGCCGAGCGGCACGCCGTTGGCGCCCATCGAATTCGCCATGTCGACGAACATCGGGTTGCCCATGACGCGGATCTTCAGGCCCTTGAGATCGGCAAGATCCTTGATCGGCTTCTTGGTGTCGTAGAAATTGCGCGCACCGGCATCCATCCAGCAAAGGCCTATAAGCCCCTTGCCGCTATTGGTGACGTCGTCGAGCAGTTTCTGGCCGATGGGCCCATCGATCACGTGGCGCATGTGCTCGGTGTTGCGGAACACGTAAGGCAGGTTGAAGACGTTAAGCGCGTCGACCACCGGGCCCAGCGCGCCGACGGAAACGCGCGCGAAGGCGATGGCGCCGACTTGCGCCTGTTCGATGGCTTCCTTCTCGCCGCCGAGCTGCATGGACGGATACATGGCGACGGAGAGCTTGCCCTTGGTCGCTTCGGACAGCTTCTTGCCCATGTCTTCCACCGCCTGAACGGTGGGATAGCCTTCCGGATGCACATCGGAAGCCTTGAGAACGATTTTGCCCTGCGCGACGGCGGAGCCGGGCGCAAAGGCGGCCGCGGCGGCGAGCATACCGGCGGCGATCAAGGTGGTGCAGGTTTTCATGGCGGACTTTGCCTCCCGAGGTTGTCGCTTTTTTCAAGCGGTTAAAGTTCCAGGCGCCTTAGACACGGCTTTTCTTGGCGTTTTTGACACGGCTTATTGCTTGAGGGCGCCGTGCATGGTACTCATCATGTCATATGATGACCTTAACCGATAGTCCGGTGTCAAGCCTTTGAACAAGCGTGCGCAAAAAAATCTTGCCTTGTTGCGGCCGCTGGAAGCCCCGCGCGGATTGACCGCGGAACTGGTCTCCCGGCTCACCGCGGATATCGTCAGCGGCAAGCTGCCGCCCGGCTCGCAATTGCCGACAGAACAGGAAATGATCGCCGCTACCGGGGTAAGCCGCACCGTGGTGCGCGAGGCGGTCGCCGCCTTGAAGGCCGACCGGCTGGTGCTCACCCGCCAGGGGGTCGGCGCTTTTGTCGCAGAGCAGGTGCGTCGGCCGTTCCGGGTCGACTTCGACGAACGCTCGACGCTGCAGGAGGTGCTCAACGTCATGGAGTTGCGCACCGGCGTCGAAATCGAGGCCGCCAGCCTTGCCGCCGAACGCGCCTCGCCGGCGCAGATCAAGAAGCTCACCGACCGCTTCGACGCGATTCAAAGCTCGATCGATCGCGGCGGCAACGCGGTCGATCAGGATTTTGCATTCCATTGCGAGATCGCCGAGACCACCGGCAACCCGCAGTTCAAGCGATTCCTCGAATATCTCGGCCGTTTCATCATTCCGCGCCGCACGGTCTGGGGCCGCTCGGCGCCGCCGACCCAGCGCAGCGATCTCGATATTTTCCAGATCGAGCACGGGCAGATCCTCGATGCGATCCGCGACCACGCGGTGGCGCAGGCGCGCATCGCCATGCAACGGCACCTGATCAATAGCCGCCGCCGCTACGAGAAGCTCGCGACCGCGGCCGGGATCAAGTAACCTCAAGCCGAATAATCGGCGCGACCATCATTAAGAGAGAGCAATGGAAAAACTTCTCGTTACCGGAGCCGCGGGCGGCATCGGCACGCGTCTGCGTAAGCTGCTCAAGGGCGTCTACCCGAGTATCCGCTGGAGCGACATGCGCAAGCCGGACGACCTCGGCGCCGACGAAGAATTCGTCATTGCCGATCTCGCCGACCTCGCCGAAGTCGAGAAAATCGTCGCCGGCGTCGATGGCATCGTGCACCTCGGCGGCTACTCGATCGAGGGTCCGTGGGAAACGATCCTGCAATCCAATATTATCGGCTGCTACAACATGTTCGAGGCGGCCTATCGTGCCGGCGTCAAGCGTATCGTCTTCGCCTCCTCCAATCACGCGGTCGGCTTTTACCCGCGCAGCCAGAAGATCGGCGTCAATGTCACGGCGCACCCGGACAGCCGCTATGGCATCAGCAAGGCCTTCGGCGAGGCGGTCGGCGCCTTCTACGCCGACAAGCACGGGCTTCGCGTCACCTGCCTGCGCATCGGCAATTTTGGCGACGTGCCGCTCGACAAGCGGCGGCTGTCAATCTGGCTCAAGCCGGAAGACCTGGTGCAGTTGATCCGCATCGGGCTGGAGCATCCCGATATCCGCTTTGAGATTTTCTACGGCGCCTCCGACAATGTCGACATGTGGTGGGACAACAGCAATGCGCGCCGCTACGGCTATAAGCCGGAGGGTAAGTCCGCAGACTTCCTGCACCAGGCGATGGCGGCGCAGGCGAAACTGCCGGCGGACCCGATCGGCGACCACTTCCAAGGCGGCCCCTTCTGCAGCGCGGAATACGACGCCGACGGCAAGCGCTGAGCGCCATCGAAATGCCGCCGCGCGGGGCGATGGTCGAATCGGTGCTCCCTCGCTAAGAGCCGGATATGCCGCGCCCCGCCCCGCGCATTGCCTTGTTTGCTTTGGCCGCTGCGCTGCTGCTGACGCCGGCGGCGCGCGCGCAAAACGCGCCGCCCGCCGACTATCAGGCCAAGCTCGCGCATTATCAGCAAGCGCGGCAGGCCTATGACGCGGCAGCCGATGCCTATTGGAACGCGGTCATCGAAAAGCGCCGCATGCGCAATGCCAAGCGGCGCGCGCATCTCGCGATCGGGCTTGCCGACTATGTGTTGACCCAGCCGCCGCTCTATAGCGGCCCGCCGCGGCCGATCAATCCACTCGAACCCGCCGCGCCGCCGGAGGAGAGGCCGCCGATCCCGCTGCTCGCCGATTTTCTCAAAAGCGCCGCCGCGCAATACGGTTTCGTGCCGCAGCGTCCGGCAAGCGAGACGGATTTCAAACGTGCCTATGCCAAAGCGGCGCTCGCCGCCGGGCTGACGCGCGGGCAGATCGTCGGCGTCTATGCCTTCGAGACCGGCGGCAACGGCACCTACGACATGCAGGCCGGCGTCACGCCGACGCAGCCGCGCGCGATCTCGCCGGCCATCGGCTACAACCAGTTGCTCAGCACCAATTCGGTTTCGCTGATGGCCGAGCATGGTGCCGGCCTGCTGGCGGCGTTGCGGCAAAAGGACAAGGCGCTCGGCGGCGAGGCCCGCGCCGCCATGGGGCGCAAGATCGAGGCGGTCGAGCGCATGATCGCGTTCAGCCGCAGCGTGCCGGACAAATGGAACGAGCACGACCGCCTGGCCAAGACCACTGCCGGCGGAATGGGTATTCACGCGGCCATTCTCGACATCGATATCGGCCCGCTGCTGCAGGTGCAGAAGCTGATCAATTCGGTGCGCTTCGCGCGTGCCAGGGGTTATACGGCGCCGCTCAGCGCGGCAGAGCTCGAATTGATGAACCTGACCGGGGACGGCAACGGGTTCGACATGGTGAGCATGCCGCAAGCGCTGCGCGAGCGCGTGCCGACGGCGAATTTCTTCCAGCAGTCGGGCTATGCGCGCAATCCGGTGGCGCGCCGCACCGCGACGGTTGCCGGCCTTCTCGCCGATATCGAAGGCAAGATGACGCGCGCATCGCAAGCGCCCGGCGCCCGCGGTCTCGCCGCGGCGTTCTAACGCCCGCGCGCGCTCAATGCGCGAGATGCAATTGGGTGATCTTGAAGCTGATGTTGTCGAACGTCGAAATGATCTGCTGCGCCGACGTCAGCAAGTCGCGCAGCGCTCGGCGAAACCGCGAATACAATTCTTGTATGCGCATGCGGCCTTCACGATTGAACTAAATTGAGCGCTAAGTCGTAATGGATGGCGGTGAACGAGTGGCATTTCCCGGCGTTGAAATCAGGTTATTGCGTGTCAAAGGTGTGAAATGACTAACAGTTGGTAAACGCCGCCGCCCGCGCATCGTGTGCGCGGGGACGAGCCATCATGGCAAGCGTGCCGGAAACGGACGGACGAGATTTAAGCGTGCGCCCCGCCGGTGGAAAAGCGCAGCGCAGCGATGCGGTCGAGTTCGGCCTGCTCGCGCGCGTTCTGCTCGGCCTTCTCGCGCGCGTGGTCGCGCTCGTCGAGCATCTCGACTTTCTTGAGCTCCTCGAAGGCTTCTCCCAGCATGGCCTGGGCTTCGTCGAGCTGGGCTTTCAACTCGCCGGCCGAGCGCTTGAGGTTCTCGCGCCGGCCGATCGCGGCCTTGGCATAAGTCGGATAGGCGAAATGGGCGGGATCGTGGATGCCGGCGCGTTCCTGCTCGGTCTTGATCTCGCGGTCGAGTTCGGCCGCGATGCGGTCGAACTCGGCGATCATGGCCTCGATCTGGGCCACCTTGCGCCGCTTCTCGTCGACCTGAAACTTCTTCAGGCGTATGAGGGTTTCGCGTGACTTCATCGACTAAATACTCCCCCGAAGCCCCGAATAGACGCCCGTGCACGGCATACTGCCATACCGCGCGGGCGTTCCCGGACGTTCAGCGGACCGACTGTGGCCCAATAACGTTAGTTTTCGGTTTCTTTCGCCTGGAGGATTTGCTCAAGCCTTTGATATCCCTCCGCCATACTGGTTGATTCTTCCTTAAGCTGGGCGAGGAAGGCCTCCAGCGGCTTATGCAGGCGAATGGCCTCGTCCACCTCGGCGCTGGAGCCGGGCCGGTAGGCGCCGAGGCGGATCAGTTCCTCCATGTCCGAATAGGTCGCCATCACCTCGCGCGCCCGGTTGATGGCCGGCAGATAAGCGGGGTCGGCGGCCCGCGGCATGGTGCGCGAGATCGACTTGAGGATGTTGATCGCCGGGTAGCGGCCGCGCTCGGCAATCGCACGCTCCATGACGATGTGGCCATCGAGGATGCCGCGCACGGCATCGGCGACCGGCTCGTTATGGTCGTCGCCGTCGACCAGCACGCTGAAGATACCGGTGATGGTGCCCTGCTCGGTGCCGGGCCCTGCCCGCTCCAACAGCCGCGGCAATTCGGTGAACACCGTCGGCGTATAGCCCTTGGCGGTCGGCGGCTCGCCGGCGGAGAGGCCGATCTCGCGCTGCGCCATGGCGAAGCGGGTGACCGAATCCATCAGCACCAGCACGTCCTTGTTGAGGTCGCGGAAACACTCCGCGATCGTCAAAGTCAGATAGGCCGCCTGGCGCCGCATCAGCGCCGGCTCGTCGGAGGTCGAGACCACCACCACCGAACGCGCGAGACCGGCCGGACCGAGATCGTCCTGCAGGAATTCCTGCACCTCGCGGCCGCGCTCGCCGACCAGGCCGATTACCGAAATATCGGCCGACACGTTGCGGGCGAGCATCGACAGCAGCACCGATTTGCCGACGCCGGAGCCTGAGAAAATGCCCATGCGCTGGCCGCGGCAGACGGTGAGGAAGGTGTTGAGCGCGCGCACGCCGAGATCGAGCGGCTCGCCCACCCGCATGCGGGCATGCGCCGGCGGCGGCGCCGCGCGGAACGGGTAAGGCGCCGGGCCCGGCGGCAGCGGTCCCAAGCCCGTCGATCGGCTCGCCCATGGCATTGACCACGCGGCCGAGCCAGCGCTCGGAAGGACGGATGGTGCCGGCGGCGGTCGCCACCACCGCGCGGCAGCCGCGCCGCACCCCGTCGAGCGCGGCAAACGGCATGGCCAGGGCGTGGCCGCCATGAAAGCCCACCACCTCGCAAGGGATCGACGGCCCGCTGCCGGTTTCGATCGCCAGCCGCGCGCCGACCGACATAGCGTGGATGGGTCCTGCTACCTCGACCATCAGCCCGCGCACGCCAACCACGCGGCCGTAGGTCTCGACCGCATCGAGGTCGGCGATCTGTTCGGCGAGCGCCTTCATTGTCTCAGCCGGATGGTTGCGGGCTTGCCCGCGGAAGCGCGCGAAGGCGGGTTAATGCCCTGGAGCCGGCATTCATGAGCCCTTAGGCTTACCGCCCAATCGCTGCCTTTAACGGAGTGTTTACCCGGGTCGTTAATCATTGGGTCATCGTCCGTGGGACTGAAGGCTGCATTTCGCCCGGCCTGGACGAAAGGGGCGAGTCGATAGAGTCGGTTAGGCCCGACTCTTAAACCGGGGCATGAAACCGGTACGTGGCCAAAAAACCACTCTCTGGCAATATCTTACGCCGATTCGGGCGAATTTGCCTACGGCCCGCTTGCGCAAGAGAATCAGGTTTTGTTAACCATGTCCGCATAGTGTCGAATCGGTTTGTCCCACAGCGTTTTTTCAGCCTCGCCGCCTTTGCGGCGCTGACCTAAGGCCCGGTTGCGGCGAGAAGGGGACTGGCATGCGCGTTTTACTCATTGAAGACGACAGCGCGACCGCTCAATCGATCGAGCTGATGCTCAAATCCGAGAGTTTCAACGTCTACACCACCGATCTGGGTGAAGAAGGCGTCGATCTCGGCAAGCTTTACGACTACGACATCATCCTGCTCGACCTGAACCTGCCCGACATGTCGGGCTTCGAGGTTCTGCGCTCGCTGCGGGTCTCCAAGGTTAAAACCCCGATCCTGATCCTCTCCGGCCTTGCCGGCATCGAGGACAAGGTGAAGGGGCTGGGCTTTGGCGCCGACGACTACATGACCAAGCCGTTCCACAAGGACGAGCTGATCGCGCGCATCCACGCCATCGTGCGCCGCTCCAAGGGCCACGCCCAGTCGGTCATCAATACCGGCGATCTCGTCGTCAACCTCGACACCAAGACGGTCGAAGTCGGCGGCCAGCGCGTGCACCTCACCGGCAAAGAATACCAGATGCTCGAGCTGCTCTCATTGCGCAAAGGTACGACGCTCACCAAGGAGATGTTCCTCAACCATCTCTACGGCGGCATGGACGAGCCGGAGCTCAAGATCATCGACGTGTTCATCTGCAAGCTGCGCAAGAAGCTCGCCAACGCCTCCTCGGGCAAGAACTACATCGAGACGGTGTGGGGCAGCGGTTATGTGCTGCGCGAGCCGAGCGAGGTCGAAGAGCGCATTCCTGCTTAAGCTGTCTGCGTCATCTTGATCGAGCCTTCGGGCTCTCTCCCAACTGAAAACCCCGCCGGATACGGCGGGGTTTTTTAATGGGCGGACTGTTCGGCGTAGCGGCGGCGCCCCATCACAACGCGCTATTATTCGCCGCCGTGCGCGCCTTCGATGCTGGTCATAGCCACAGCCAGAAACAGAATGACGAAAATACCGCCGATGATTTGAAACGCCAGCATCCATTGTTCCTTTGGGCACATTGAGCCGCCTTGTCCCTGCATCAAGACCCGGCAGACCACCTTCGTTCCATGGCGCGGCATGCGTATCGCAGATTTCGCCGTGAACCGCCGATTCCGCCTTTAATCGCGCGATCATCGCGTTGCCTTGGAACTAACGGCGGCGACGCACGTTAGCCTGTGTTCGATCCAGCCCCAGGCGGTTGGACTTCCCCATCCAAATGGAGCGACCATGAAAACCAAGCTTTTGGTATCGATGTTATTTGCCGGCGCGATCGCCATGCCTTTTGCGGCGCAGGCGCAAGGCACCGTGCGCGGTATGGAACGCGGCGCGGTGGAGGGTAACCATGCGGCCGGCCCGGTCGGCGCGGTGGTTGGCGGCGCAGTCGGCGCGGTCGCCGGCACTGTCGGCGGCATTCTCGGCGTCGAGGATCGCCCGCGCTTTCGCGAATACGTCGCCCACGAACGTCTGCCGTCTTATCGGTACAACGGTGAATTCATCGTCGGCGCCGTGCTGCCGGACAGCGGCCTGACCTACTACGACATTCCCGGCGAATATCACGTGCAGGGCTATCGCTACGCCTACGTAAACGACCACGCCGTGCTGGTCGATCCGCGCACCCGCGTGATCGTGCAGATCATCGATTGAGCTTCGGCCTCTCGCCAAGATTGAGAAAGAACCAAACCATGATGAAAGTCATTACTGTTGCGGCCATCGCCTGCTTGGCTTTGGCTGTCACCGTCACACCGAAGCCCGCGCTCGCCCATGATGGCGGCGCGGTCGCGGCTGGCATTATCGGCGGCCTCGCCGTTGGCGCGATCGTCGGCTCGCAGATGGATCGCGGCTATTACGGCGGCCCGGGCTACGATCAAGCGCCGTATCAGCCCGTGTACAGCAACTGCCGCTACGAGCGCGAGCAGGTCGAAGACAATTACGGACGCGTCCATATGCGACGCATTCGCGTCTGCGATTGACGTTCGCGCGCGCGTAAATCTTAAACGAGCCTCCGGGCTCGGCCCAAAACTTCAACCCCGGACCGCAAGGTCCGGGGTTTTTTGTGCTCAGCTTTGTGCCGGCAAAATCCGCCAATGTGTAACAATCGCGCTGCAAGTGAGCAGACGGCGCACATTATTACGATTTAGGCGGCGAGAACGGTCTTGCTCGGAAATGTGGCGTGCGTGATCGTTACGGTGGTGCCTTGCGCACCCGCCAAGGTTTCCACTTGAGCGTCGAGCTGATGCGACAACGCTTTGATGATGCCGGTACCGAGGCCGGGCTTTTCTTTGGCGACGCTGCCGCTGACCTTGCCAACGCCGTTGTCGGCCACCGACAGTTTCCAATTGGCGCCCGCCGTTTCATAAGTGACGCTGATCTGGCCGACGATCTTCGGGTCGGGAAAAGCGTGTTTAAGCGCGTTCATGACAAGCTCGGTCACGATCAGACCGAGGCTCTCGGCGTGGCGAGACGTGGCATGGCCGTCTCCGGCAGTCACTTTCAAGGTGATTGGCCGGCTATCGCCAATCATCGACGCCGCAAGCGTCGCACACAGGTTTGAGAGATAAGGTTCGAGTTCCACCGCGCCGCTGGCCGCGGATGCATGCAGTTGTTTTTGCACGGCGGCAATGGCCAAGACCCGCTTGTGCGCGTCTTCCAGGTGATGCCGCGTTTCTTCCGACTTTACCGAACGCGCTTTCATCAGAATAATGCTGGCGATGATTTGCAGGCTATTGGCGGTCCGGTGCTGCAACTCCTCGAGAAGCACGTCCTTCTCGCGCAACAGTTCGTCCTTTTCGCGCTCCAGAATTCGCCGTTCGGTGATATCTTCCATGCCCAGCAAGATCGTCGTGTTGGCGCCGTCGGCATAGAAAACCTGGCGGGCGTTGAGCCGCATGGTGCGGTGCCCGAGGCCGGGAAACTCGTGTTCCACCTCATAGCCCTCCATCACGCCCTTCTCGGGTATGATTTTTTCCAACAGCACGCGAAGCTTCGGGATGTCCCACTGTCCGTCGCCCAACGCATAGAGCAGCCGGCCTTGGGTATCTTCGGGCTTGACCTTGAATGTCGAATAGAACGAACGGCTCGCGGCGATAACACGCAGATCGCCGTCGAGCACGAGAACCGGCTCGTGGACGGTGTCGACGATGCCTTGAGCGAGGGCCCACGCATCGGCGAGGCCGACGAACTGTTCCCTAAAGCCTGTTTGCTGCACGAAACCTCCACGAATTGTCTCCGCGCTCCGAGACAGAGCGGGTCGACGTCGCAAGTGCTTGGGCTTCGGCTGTCGAGGCAAAGCTGGACAAACACCGAACTAGTACTCGTACGCCCGATATCGCGCTGAGTTTGCATAAATCGGATCGCAATCGATTAATTCGCAATACCGGCCTCGGAAGCGCGGCTTTCGGTCGGTTGGCGGGTCGTTTGCGTCCGACTGACGGATATCGTGCCAGTCTAAAGGACCGGGCGCGCCGATTAGGCGGATCGGCAAGCATGGCGTAGGGTCACATTTCAAGACAACTAAATTTGGAACGACTCGGGCCATCATGTGTTGAACTCGGTGATCCCATCCCCCAACCAAGCTCTGGTTATGATCGTCGTCGACGACGACGTATTCGAACGGATGGGCGCATCCGACATGTTTTCACATGCGGGATATAGCGTCCTCGAAGCCGAGAACGCCGACGAAGCGTTGCGCTTATTCGAAGCAAACCCGGGAATCAGGTTGCTTTTCTCGGATGTCAGCATGCCCGGCTTGTTGAGCGGCTCGGATCTGGCGCGCCAAGTCGCGGAACGATGGCCGAAGGTCGGTATCATCATGACGTCCGGCCGGCCGCGCCCCGACGAGCTTCCGATAAGCATCCGCTTTCACGCCAAACCCTACTTGCCGTCAGCCGTGCTTCAGCAGGCCAGCGAAATGATGTTGCCGAACGGGTGAATCGGGAATTGAGCCGGTCGGGCGGATAAGAGAAGCGTAATTCGCCATTGCGACTTAGCCGGTAGACCGCTGGCGGCTTACGCCTTCATCGCGAATTTGAGCACGTTGCCGGCCGGCGCCGGCTTTACGGCCGGCGTATTCGGCGCATAGAGCCCGCGTTTGTCGGGCATCGGCTTGAACGCGTCGGTCAGGCCGACCACCGTCTCGGCCGCGCCGAGGATCAAGATAGCCATCCGACGGCACCTGCCGCGCGATGCGGTTGAGCACACTGATTTTGGTGTCCTGATCGAAATAGATCAGCACGTTGCGGCAGAACACCAGATCGAAGGTGCCGAGGCTGGAAAAGTCGTTGAGCAGATTGAGCGGGCGGAACTTCACCATGGCGCGGATCTCGGGCGCGATCTGCCAGGCCTCGCCGACCTGGGTGAAGAATTTGACCAGTTGTTGGATCGGCAACCCGCGCTGCACCTCGAACTGGCTGTAGATGCCGGCCTTGGCTTTCTCCAGCACCTCGTTGGAAATGTCGGTGGCGACGATTTCCACGCGCCAGCCGGCGAGCGAGGCCCCGATGCCCTTCAGACGTCATGGCCAGCGAATAGGGCTCCTGGCCGGTGGCGGCCGCCGTGCACCAGATGCGGATGCGCTTTTCGCGCGAACGCGCGGCAATCAGTGCCGGCATGATGACGGTGCGCGGAAATGCTCGAACGGGACCTTGTCGCGGAAGAAGAAGCTCTCGTTGGTGGTCATCGCCTCGACCACCGCAACGTCGAGCGGCGCGGCGGCGGGCGAAGCCCGAAGCTTGGCCACCAGTTCAGTGAGGCTGGCGAACCCATGCTTGCGCGCCACCGGCAGCAGGCGGCTTTCGGCGAGGTATTGCTTTTCGGCCGACAGCACCAGGCCGGAGCGCTGGCGCAACATCTGGCGCAGATAGTCGAAATCCTGCGGGGTCACGGCCGCTCTCCCGCGAATATGCGCGTGAGCTTTGCCGCGATCTCACCCAGCGGCAGCACGGCCGAGCAGAGGCCGGCATGCGCCACTTGTCCCGGCATGCCCCAGACCACGCTGGTCGGCTCGTCCTGCGCCAGGACGCAGCCGCCGGAGGCGGCAACCGCTTCCGCGCCGCGCAAACCGTCCGCGCCCATGCCGGTCAGGACTAGGCCGAGCACCCATTGGCCCCAGACCTGGGCGGCGGAGGTGAATAGCGGGTCGACCGCGGGTTTGCAGAAATTGACCGGCGGACCGTCGTCGAGCGCGATCACCGCGGTGCCGTCGCGGCGCGCGACCGCCATGTGGCGGCCGCCCGGGGCGATATAGACGGTGCCGGCATTGATCGCCTCGCCGTCGCGCGCTTCGCGCACTGTCCGGTTGGCGAGGCGGGCGAGATGCTCGGCCAGGATCGCGGTGAAGGTCGGCGGCATATGCTGGGTGATCAGCACGGGGGCGCGGTCGAGTACGGCGCCGAGGTGCGCGACGATGGTGTTGAGCGCCTGCGGGCCGCCGGTAGAGGCGCCGATCACCAACACGCGTGGCGGCGTCGCCGGCATCGGGCGCAACACGATCGGCTGGCCAAGCGAAGCGCGCAGCCTCGCCGACGGCGCAGCCGATGTCCCGCCGGCCGGAGTGCGCACGCTTAACTGGCCGAGCCGCAGGCGCTTTGCGCGCAGGCCGAGCTGGCGGATTTTCTCGATCAGGTCGCGGCGGAAGCTGGGCGAGCCGGTGACGTCACGGGTGCTGCCCGGCTTGGGGATGTAGTCGGCGGCGCCGAGCGAGAGCGCCTTCAGGCTGATCTCGGCGTTTCGCCGGGTCAGCGTCGAGGCCATGATGACGATCAGGTCGGGCTTCTTGGCGAGCAGCAGCGGCAGCGCGGCGATGCCGTCGAGCTCCGGCATATCGACGTCGAGCACCACTACGTCGGGATCGGCGCGTTCGACTTGGTTGACCGCTTCGCGGCCAGTGCGCAGCGAGGCGACCACTTCAAGGTCAGGCTTCCGCCTCCACCCAGCGCGCGAACAGGCCGCGCACGACCACGGCGTCGTCCACGATCATGACGCGGATGCGCCGCCCCAAGGGGCTGGTCGACGATGCGGGGGACACCACGACGTTCATCGGACTTTGACGCCTCTACTGACTTGTTATTCTTGCGGCAACGACGGTCAGATCAGCCCGACTTCCTGGAATTTCGCTTCCACGATCTCCTTGTCGAACGGCTTCATGATGTACTCGTTGGCGCCGGCGTGCAGCGCGCGCGCGATATGGGCGACGTCGTTCTCGGTGGTGCAGAACACCACCTTGGGCCCGTCGCCGCCCGGCAGCTTGCGCAGCAGGCGCAGGAACTCGTAGCCGTCCATCTTCGGCATGTTCCAGTCGAGCAGGATCGCTTCCGGCAGATGGCGCTTGCAGGCGTCGAGCGCCTGCTCGCCGTCTTCGGCTTCCACGATGTCGAATTCGAGCCCCTCGAGAATTCGCCGCGCCACCTTGCGGATGACGCTCGAGTCGTCAACGACCAAACAGGTTTTCATCGCATACCCTCTTTTTCTCGTGCATCGGCGTAAAAAACGATCATGGTTCGCGCGCCGCGTCATGCCGCGATCGCGTTGACGTCGATATCGAGAACGCGGTCGACATCGACGACGATGAGCAACTGCCCGTCCAAGCGGTGGATGCCGGACGATACGCGCGCCAGCCCCCGTTCGAGATTGATCGGATTGGCTTCGCGCGCGGCATCGTCAAGCTTGAGCACCTCGCCGACGCTGTCGATCAAGAGGCCGTAGGATTCCCCGCGCGCCTCGACGCCGATCGCCATCACCGCGTCGCCTGCGTCGCGCTCAGCGAGCCCGAAGCGGCGGCGCAGATCGATCAGCGTCACGATGCGGCCGCGCAGATTGAGCACGCCGGCGATTTCCGGCGGCGCCAGCGGCACCCGCGTCAGCCGTTCCGGGATGAAGACGTCCTGCACGCGCACGATCGGCAGTCCGAACAACTGGCCGCCGATCATGGCGGTGACGTATTCGGTCAAATTCTGCGGGGTGCTTTCCATGTTCATGGCTTGCCCGTCACGCCGCGCGACCGACGTCGGTCTGCTCCTTGAGCGCCGCGATCAGTCCCTGGCGGTCGAATTTGGCGACGTAGTCGTGGAAGCCGACCTGGCGGCCGCGCTCGACCGCCTCGGCCGACACCACCGAGGACAGCGCGATGACCGGCAATTCGGCGGTGCGCGGATCGGCGCGCAGCGTCTCGGCGAATTCGAAGCCGTTCATCTCGGGCATTTCGATATCGGTGATGGCGACATCGAAGACGCGCCCGTCCTTGATGAGCGCGAGCGCTTCCGGCGCGGAGGCGGCCGCGGTCACTTCGTAGCCGGCCGCCTGCAGCACCGGCGTGAGCATGTTGCGGAAGAACGGGCAATCGTCGATCAGCAGCAGCGAGCGCGGCCGCGCGCGCTCGGCTGGCTCCTTGTTGCGGAACCAATCCTCGAAAGCGAGCGGCAGGAAGTGGCCGACGTCGATGATTTCGGTGGCCTGCCCCTTGATGATGGCGGAGCCGAGCACGCCGGCGTTCTCGCTGCCGACCTGGATGTCGAGGCGGTCCTCGACGATGTCGACGATCTCGTCGACCACCAGCGCCATTGAGCGGGCGCCGTCGGAGAACACCAGCAGCGGCTGGGCACCCTCGCCCTTGACGCGCACGCTCTCGTTCATGGCGATGAGCGGCATCAACTGGCCGCGGTACTGCACCATGTGGCGGCCGTTCGACAGTTCGATCTTGTGGGCGTCGATTTCTTCCAGCCGCGTGATCAGCGAGAGCGGCACCGCCTTGGGCTGCGCGGAGCCGGCGCGGAACACCAGCAGCGAGGTCATCTGTTCGGCGGGCGCGGCGTGTTTGGTATCGGCCGGGTTTTCGGTATCGAACTGGCTGGAGACGATACTGCCGAGCGACTGCGCAATGCCGTTCGGATCGACGATCATGATCACCGCGCCGTCGCCGAGAATGGTATTGCCGGAGAACATGGCGATGTGGCGCAGCTTGCTCGACAGCGGCTTGACCACGATTTCCTCGGTGTGGAACACGCCGTCGACGACGATGCCGAAGCTCTGGCTGCCGACCTGGGTCACGACGATGAAGCCGTCCTCGAGGTCGCCGGGTCCGGTTTCGCTGCCGAGCAAATGACTCAGGCGCGCTAGCGGCAACAGCTTGTCGCGCAGGCGCAGCACCGCGGTATCCTTGATGCGCTCGATCCGGTGTTCGCTGCCGGCGCGCGCGCGCACCAGCTCGACCACGGAAATCTGCGGGATGGCGAAGCGGTCGCCGCCGGCCTCCACGATCAGCGCGGCGACGATGGCGAGCGTCAGCGGGATCTTGATGGTGAAGCTAAGGCCGACGCCGGCCACCGATTTCACGTCGATGGTGCCGCCGATCTGGTCGATATTGTTGCGCACCACGTCCATGCCGACGCCGCGGCCGGACACGCTGGTGACCTTCGAGGCGGTGGAAAAGCCGGGCGCGAAAATGAATTTGTGGATTTGCGCTTCGGTCAGCTTGTCGACGTCGGCTTCGTTGACCAGGCCTTGGGCGATGGCCTTGGCCTTGATGCAAAGCGGTGTCGAGCCCGCGGCCGTCGTCGGCGATCTGGATGATGATGTGGCCGCCTTCGTGGTAGGCCGACAGGCGGATGCGGCCATGCTCGGGCTTGCCGGCGGCGCGCCGCTCCGCCGGCGATTCCAGGCCGTGATCGGCCGAATTGCGCACCATATGGGTGAGCGGATCCTTGATCAGGTCGAGCACCTGGCGGTCGAGCTCGGTCTCGGCGCCCTGCATTTCCAGATCGATCTGCTTGCCGAGTTCGTGCGATAGATCGCGCACGATGCGCGGCAGCTTCTGCCAGGCATTGCCGATCGGCTGCATGCGCGTCTTCATGACGCCTTCCTGCAGCTCGGCGGTGACGTTGGACAGCCGTTGCAGCGGCGCCTTGAATTCCGAATCCTCGTGCCGGCGCACGATCTCCGAAAGTTGATTGCGCGTGAGCACCAGCTCGGACACCATCGTCATCAGGTGTTCGAGCGTATCGACGGTGACGCGGATCGATTGGTTGGCGGCCTTGGCGTCGTCTTCCTTGGCGGCTTCGGCCGGTGCGCCTTTGGCGGTTTTGGCGGCGGGCGGGTCGACCGGCGTTTCACGGAAGGCGCGTTCGAGATCGTCGAGCGAATCCTCGCCCGGCCGCAACGGCCGCTCCAGCACCTGCAGGCGTGAGCGTCCCGACCGCGAAATTGCGACGGCGTCGGCGCGCCTGCGCGGCGACGCTCTCGACCATGCGATCGAGATCGGCGATCAGGTCGTCGTCGTCGCCCTCCGGCTCGCGCTGTTCGCGCTCGAGCGCTCTCCAGAATCTGCTTGATGCGGTCGATAGTGGCGAGAATGAGCGTGACGGCGTCGTTGGTCGCGGGCAGACCGTCGCGAAACTTGCCCATCAAGGTCTCGGCGGCGTGCGCCAGCGCTTCCAGCCGCGGCAGCCCGAGGAAGCCGCAGGTGCCCTTGATGGTGTGCACCAGGCGGAAGACGTTATCGAGGATCTTGGCGTTGTTCGGATCCTGCTCGAAACGCACGAGCTCGACGTCGACCACGTCGAGACTCTCGTTGGTCTCGGTCACGAATTCCCGCAACAGGTCGTCCATGGAAAACGCCTTAACTCGACGGGCACCGGCCGTCCGCCGCTCTCCGTCGAGAGCGCGGTCAGTGTGTCGGCGAAGCGTTTAATTTTAGTTGCGGAGCGGGCGACAGTTGCGTGGCTTAACGAATCGTTAACGCCCAAAAAACGGTCGCTACTGTGCGCTCACCACCACCGCCTCGCCTTCCATGGCCATGGCGGCTTTGAGGCCGCAGGCCTGCGCCAAGCAGGCTCGCATAGAACGGCTGGATGCGGTGGGCGTCGAGCCCGGCCTCGCCGGCCTCGCCGGCGAGCAGCGCAGCGACCGCCGGCGGCACCTTGGCATTGGTGCCGGCGGCGCTGATCTTGAAGCTCATGGCGTCTCCCGCCCCGATCGGATCGACCGTAAGCCTGCCGCCGCGCGGAATGGTCTGGCCGGCGATCAGCAGCAGATTGAGCAGCAGCTTGACCCGGTTCTTGGCCAAGAGCGCCCGCGGCAGGTTCCAGGCGAGCTTGGTCTTGTCGTCCTCGAAGAACCCGCGGCTGATGCTTTCGGCGTCGCCGAGGTCGATCTGGGCGCCGGCGGAACCGGCCGCGCCGAAGGCGATGCGGCAGAATTGCAGCTTGGCGGAGGCGGTGCCGGCGCTCTTCTTGATCAGATCGAGGGCGAAGGTCTTGGTCTCCTCGTCCTTTTCCTCGGCCAGCACTTCCAGCCCATTGACGATGGCGCCGACCGGGCTGATCAGGTCGTGGCAGACGCGCGAGCACAGCAAGGCGGCGAGATCGAGCGCTTCGATGGGCGTTCCGGACATAGACGGGTCTCCGCGGGGCGTGCAGGGTGAAAAAACCGGCGAATCGCTGGCGGCACCGGCTTGCCGGCGTGATACACCGCACCGCCGCGACCGCCAAGGACTGGGAAGGGCCGGCGCAAAGGGGGCCTCGTGACCAGCGGACTGACCCCGCAACTGGCCGAACGGCATCTGGACGCGCTGACCGAGATCGTCGCGCGCGCGGCAGCGGCGACGCTTGCCGTTCCGTTCTCCTCGATCGAACGGCGCATCAAGAACGACCGCTCGCCGGTGACAGCCGCCGACGAGGCTTCCGAAGCGATCATCGTGCAAGGCGTCGCCCGCCTGTTGCCCGGCGTGACGGTGATCGCCGAGGAAAGCGTCGGCCGCTCGGCGCCGACCGGGAGCCTTGCGCCGAGCTTCGTGCTGGTCGACCCGCTCGACGGCACCAAGGAATTTCTCGCCGGCCGCGACGAGTTCACCGTCAATCTTGCCGTGGTGACGCAAGGCGTTGCCATCGCCGGCATGATCGCCGCGCCCAAACAAGGATTGCTCTGGCGCGGAATTGTCGGCGGCAAAGCCGAACGGCTACGGCTGCATTTCGGCGGCGATGCGGGCGAAGCGGTTGAGCGCAGCGTCATTCGCACACGGCCGGCGCCCGACCGGCTGGTGGTGGCGACCTCGCGCAGCCATCTCGACGCGGCGAGCGAAGCCTTCCTGGCGCGGCTGCCGGTAGCGCAGCGTTTGACCTGCGGCTCGTCGGTGAAATTCTGCTATCTCGCGCAAGGCGAGGTCGATCTCTATCCGCGGCTCGCACCGACGCATGAATGGGATATCGCCGCCGGCTGCGCCATTCTGGCGGCCGCCGGCGGAACGGTGACCGATCCGAGCGGCGGAGCGCTTCGCTTCGGGCGCAGAGCGAACAACTTCCTCGTCCCCGGCTTCATCGCCTGGGGCGATCCGGCGAAGGCCGCGTCCAACGTTAAATAACACGATAACGGATCAGCGCGCGATGCTGCGGGTGACGATGGGCCATTTGCGCGTCGGCGGCATCGAGGATGCGGCCGGGATCGGCGAGGAATGTCGTGCGCGCCTCGGCGCTATAGAAGAGATAGAGCCGCTCGCCGGTCACCGCCCAGAACAGGGATGCCCCGGCACCGATACGCCGCGGGCGATCGCCACCGGATCGTAGCCGCCGAAACGCGGCGCATAGACCTCCGGGTGGTCGGCAAAGGCCGCTCGGTTGCCCTCGTTGTAAAAGCGCCAGACCACGCCGTCGGCACGCAATTCCAGCTCCGGCCGCCCGATTCTCGGTTTGCCGTCGGTGAAATAGGCCACCGGGTCGAAGCCGCTGATGGCGAGCCCGGTATGGGCGTTGACCACGATCAGGTCGTCGACCGCCGCATAACCCGCGAGCGGGGCCAAAATAACCCCCCAAATGGCCAGCCCAAGGGCAAAAGCCGGAACGCGGGGTGACTTCCGTTGCTGCCGTGCTGCAGTCATAGTCCTCGCCGACCTTCAAGCGATTCGTGGTGGATTTGACCGCCACATTACTGCCATCGCCATGAGCAACCGGTTAAGCGGGGCTGGAACTTTTCGATCCATGGAGCATCCGATGCGCGCTACCTTGCGCCTTGCGGCCCTCACTTTGTGTCTCGTCGCCTTTGGCGTCGGTCCGGCCGCCACTCAGACCCAGCCGCCGCCCCCGCCGCCGCATCACCGGGACACCTTCAGACCCGACGAGATCATACGCGAAGGCCATCGTTTCTTCGGCAGCGTGTCGCGCGGCCTCGCCGAAGTGGTGCAGACGGCGGTCAGCCGCTGGGGCGAGCCGAACGGCTATGTGCTCGGCCAGGAAGGCAGCGGCGCCATCGTCGTCGGCCTGCGCTATGGCGACGGCAAGCTCTATACGCAAAACGCCGGCGACCGGCGCGTGTTCTGGGAAGGGCCTTCGGTCGGCTTCGACTACGGCGGCGAAGGCGCCCGCACCATGATGCTGGTCTACAATCTGCCCGCCACCGACGCGATCTATCAGCGCTTTGCCGGCATCGACGGCTCGGCCTATTTCATCGGCGGCTTCGGCATGACGGCGCTCGCCGCCGGCCACATCATCGTGGTGCCGATCCGCTCCGGCGTGGGGTTAAGGCTGGGCGCCAATATCGGCTATCTCAAATTCACCCCGAAGGCGACCTGGAACCCGTTCTGACCGCCGCCGCTTCTGCTTAATATCGAGCGCTGGCGCCAAATGCCGCCCGGGACGCGAGGCCCGGGTTTAGGTTAATCTTGGGTCGCGCCGGCAGGCCCCTGCCCGCCGTGTCATGGTTTCCGTGGGGTTAGCGCGGGCAAGGGTGAGTTGGAGGCGTCGTATCATGATCGAACCGATCATGTATTTCGGGATCGGATTCCTTGTCGCGGCCCTGATCGGGCTTGTCGTCATTCCCCTCGTGCACGGCCGCGCGGTGCGGCTGACCATGCGGCGTCTTGAAGCCGCCACGCCGCTGTCGATGGCGGAAATCCAGGCCGACAAAGATCAGTTGCGCGCCGAATTCGCCATGTCGACGCGGCGCCTGGAAATGAGCGTCGAGCAGCTCAAGACCAAGACCACCAGCCAACTCGCCGAACTCGGCAAGAAGGGCGACGCCATCAACCGGCTCAAGATGGAGCTGGGCGAAAAGACCGCCACCATTTTTGCGCTGGAAGCGCGCGACAAGGCGCTGCGCGACCAGTTGCGCGCCACCGAAGACGAAATCGCCGCCAAGACCAGCACCATGCACGAAGCTGAGCGCACGCTGTCCGACAAGGAAGCCGAACTCGCCAAGCTCGTCGGCGCACTCGACGAGCGCTCGAGCCTGGCCGATGCGCAGAAGCTCGAGATCGTCGCGCTGAAGACCCAGGTCGACGCGCTCAAGGATCGGCTCACCAGCGCCGGCAACGAACTCAAGACCGTGGAAGATCGCCGCGACGCCGAGCGGCGTCGAACTGAAAGCCGCCACCCAGGAATTGGCCGAAGAGCGCGGCCGCGTCGAAAATCTCGGCCGCCGCGTCGCCGAACTCGAACAGCAACTGGTGGCGCAGACCACCGAAGCCGAAATTCTCGGCCGCCGCGCCCAGGATCTGGAGAACCGGCTCGGCGAGCAGTCGCGCCTGCTCAATCAGAGCGATTTCGAGGCCAAACAATTGCGCGTCGATCTCGACGCCGCGCGCAAGACCGAAGGCGACCTGCGCGCGGCCATCGCCGAGCTCGACAACCGCACCAGTTCGGCGACCGAGTCGCTGAAGGCGGAAAAGGCCCAGCTGCAAGTCCGAACTCGACCGCGCCGTCGATGAACGCGACCGGCTGGCGCGCGAACTCGGCAACATCAAGCGCGAGGCCGAGGAAACCTGGGCGTCCGAGCGGGTGGAGAACGCGCTGCTGCGCGAGCGCATCAACGACGTCGCCGCCGAAGTGGCGCGGCTAGCGTCGGCGCTGGAAGGGCCGAATTCGCCGATCGACGCGATCCTCGCCGCCGAAACGGTGCGCGACCGCGCCGGCATGGGCGCGGTAGCCGCCAATGACGAGGTCGGCTTGAGCGAGCCGGTCTCGGCCAGTGGCGACCTCGCCGACCGCATCCGCGCGCTGCAGGGCCACGCCTCGCGCGTGTCGCATGCCGACAAGCCGAAGACCACGAACTAGGTTGAAATCGGCGCGGCATTCGGGCTTCGCTTGACACCCCGGCGAGCCGCTCCTTATATCGCGCGGCCGTAACGGCCCGGGCGGTTAGCTCAGCGGGAGAGCACACCCTTCACACGGGTGGGGTCGTAGGTTCGATCCCTACACCGCCCACCATTCTCACCACTACATCTTAAAAGCCGGGATCGTTTCCGCATGGTGGCAAGCGACTTGCCGTCCATCGCAGTCGCGTAGCGGCGGGCGCTCGCTGCGGCAGATGTCGGTGACATAGGGGCAGCGCGTGGCGAATACGCAGCCTTTCGGCACATTGAGCGGCGAGGGAACCTCGCCCTTGACCATTTGCCGCGCGCGCTTAATGCCGCCCAGTGCCGGCGTCGAGGCGAGCAGCGCCTGCGTATAGGGATGCAGCGGCCGCTCGAAAATACGCCCCTTGTCGCCCTGCTCGACGGCCAGGCCGAGATACATCACCAGCACGTCATGGGCGATGAAGCGCACGACGGCCAGATCGTGCGAGATAAACAAATAAGCGAGCCCGAATTGCCGCTGCAGGTCGATCAGCAAATTGAGCACCTGCGCCTGCACCGAGACGTCGAGCGCAGAGACCGGCTCGTCGGCGACAACAAGTTTAGGCTGCAGCATCAGCGCGCGGGCGATGGCGATGCGCTGGCGCTGGCCGCCGGAAAACATGTGCGGATAGCGCCACGCGTATTCGGCGCTCAAGCCGACGCGCGCCATCATGGCGAGCGCCTGTTTGCGCCGCTCCGCTTTGCTCGCGGTCGTGTTGATGATCAGCGGCTCTTCCAGGATCGAGCCGACCTTCTTGCGCGGATTGAGCGAGCCGTAAGGGTTTTGGAAGACGAGCTGGACGGTGCGGCGCAGCCGCTTTTTATCGGCCGCCGGTGTATTGACCGCATCGGCGCCGTCGAGCGTCAGCGAGCCGGCGTTCGGCTTCTCGATTAGCGTGATCAGGCGCGCCAAGGTCGATTTTCCACAACCGGATTCGCCGACTACGGCGAGCGTCTTGCCGGCTTGAAGCGAAAACGACACGCCGCCGACCGCGCGCAGCTCCTGCGCCGCGGCGAAGACGCTGTCTTTCGTCCGGTAGACGCGGGTCAGGTCTTTGGCGACGACCAGCGGGCTCATGCGGCGCTGTCCTTATCCGATTGCCGGTCGGCGGCGATGCGCGCCTCGCGCGTTTTGTCGCCGAGTGGATAGTGGCAGCGCACTTTGCCGCCCATCCAGGGCCGCAGTTCGGGGCGCACGTCGATCACCCGCGGCGTGGCGTAGGCGCAGCGCGGGCTGAACAGGCAGCCGCGCGGACGCTCGTACAGGCTGGGCACCATACCAGGGATGGTGGCGAGCCGCTCGCCGATGCGGCTTTCCGGGCGCGCCGCGAGCAGCGCCGCCGTGTAAGGATGTTGCGGGTCGGCGAACAAATCGGCCGCCGCGCGCTCCTCCATAACCTGGCCCGAATACATCACCACGACGCGCTGCGCGATCTCCGCCACCACGGCCATGTTGTGGGTGATGAGGACGAGGGCCATGCCGCGCTCGCGCTGTAGCGATTGCAGCAAATCGAGGATCTGCGCCTGGATGGTCACGTCGAGCGCCGTGGTCGGCTCGTCGGCGACGAGCAACTTCGGATTGCAGGCAATCGCCATGGCGATCATGACGCGCTGGTTCATGCCGCCGGAGAGCTGGTGCGGATAGGCGGCGAGCCGGCTTTCCGGCGCCGGGATGCCGACCTGCTCGAGCAGTTCGATGGCGCGTCGGTGCGCCCTCTGGCGGTCCATGTTCTCGTGCAGGCGCAAGGTCTCCATGATCTGGAAACCGACCGTGAAGCAGGGATTGAGGCTGGTCGCCGGCTCCTGAAAGATCATCGCCATGGACTTGCCGGTGAGGCTGCGCCGCGCGGCTTCCGGGAGGGAGAGCATGTCGTTGCCGTCGAAGGCGAGCCGGCCGGCGCTCACCTCGCCCGGAAACGGCACCAGCCCCATCAGCGCCAGCATGGCGAGGCTCTTGCCGGAGCCGGATTCCCCGACGATGCCGAGAATTTCGCCCTGCTCGAGCGTAAGCGACACGCGGTCCACCGCGCGCAGCGGGCCGGCCGCAGAGGGAAACTCGACGGTGAGATCGTCGATGTCGAGCAGGGCCATGCCGCTCACCGCTTGAGCTTGGGGTCGAGGGCGTCGCGCAAGCCGTCGCCGAACAGGTTGAAGGCGAGCACGGTGATGAGGATCATCACGCCGGGAAAAGTCACTACCCACCAGGCGCGTAAAATGAATTCGCGCGCATCGGCAAGCATGGTGCCCCATTCCGGCGTCGGCGGCTGCGCGCCGAGGCCGAGAAAGCCGAGGGCAGCAGCGTCAAGAATGGCGGTGGAGATGCCGAGCGTTGCCTGCACGATCAGCGGCGCCGCGCAATTCGGCAGCACCTCCTTGAGCATCAGCCGCAAACTGCCGGCGCCGGCGACCTTGGCGGCGGTGACGTAATCCTTCGCCGTCTCGGTGATGACGGCGGCGCGCGCGATGCGCACGTAATGCGGCAGCAAGACGATGGCGACCGCGAGCAGCGCGTTCATCACGCCGGGACCGAGAATGGCGACGATGACGATCGCCAAAAGCAGGCTCGGCAGCGTCAGGATGATGTCCATCAGCCGCATGATCGCGATCTCGACAATGCCGCGAAAAAATCCGGCGATCAGCCCGAGCGTCGTGCCGATCAGCACCGACAGCGTGACGACGGCGGCGCCGATAAGCAGCGACAGCCGCGTGCCGAAGAGGAGGCGCGAAAGCATGTCGCGGCCAATCGCGTCGGTGCCGAGCGGGTGCGATAGCGTGCCGCCGGCCTGCCAGAAAGGCGGTAGGAGGAAGCCGCTGTCGTTGGTGAGGATCGGCGAATAGGGTGTGATGATGTTGGCCGTTGCGGCGATGAACAAGAGCGCGCCGATAATGATGAGGCCGGCGACGGCGCCACGGTTGCGGGAAAAATCCGCGAACAATTCACGCAACGGGTGCGGCGGCGGCAAGCCCGCGGCAATCGGCGCTTGGAAAGTTTCGCTGCTCATCGGTTATGCCGGATGCGCGGGTTGATCATGCCGTAGGTGACATCGACCAGCAGATTGACCGTCATGATGATGGCGCCGATCAAGAGCGTGCCGCCCTGCAGCACGGGATAATCGCGCCGCCCGATCCCTTCGATCAGCCAGTGGCCGACGCCGGGCCAGGAAAAGATTGTCTCAGTCAGGATGGCCCCGGTAAACAACACGCCGACTTGCAAGCCGATCACCGTTACGATCGGGATAAGTGCGTTGCGCAAGGCGTGGATGGCAATGACGCGGAAATTCGACAGGCCCTTGGCGCGGGCGGTGCGGATGTAATCCTCACCGAGGATTTCGAGCATCGCCGAGCGCGTCATGCGCGCGATCACCGCCAGCGGTATGGTGCCGAGCACGATGGCCGGCAGAATCAGATGCGATAGCGCCGACCAGAACGCGGCCGTGTCGCCGGCGAGCAGCGTGTCTATGAGGAGAAATCCGGTCTTCGGCTCGATGAAATAGAGCACCGCGATGCGACCGGAAACCGGCGTCCAGCCGAGTTGCACCGAAAACAAAAGGATCAGCAACAGCCCCCACCAGAAAATCGGCATCGAATAGCCGGTGAGCGCCAGCCCCATGACGCCGTGATCGAAGATCGAATTGCGCCTGACCGCGGCGATGATCCCGGCGGGCAAGCCGATGCACAGTGCAAACAACAAAGCGGTGACGGAGAGTTCGACGGTTGCCGGAAACAGGTCGGTGAATTCCTCGATCACCGGCTTATGCGTGACGATCGAGCGCCCGAGATCGCCATGCATCAGGCGCGACAGATAAAGCCCGTATTGCACGATGACGGGACGGTCGAAGCCGTATTCGTGGCGCAGCCTCTCGTGCAGCGCCGCGTCGATGCCGTGCTCGCCGGCCATGGTCTCGATCGGGTCGCCGGGGATCAGGCGGACGAGGACAAACACGAGCAGCGTTATCCCGATGAATGTCGGAACAATGAGGCTGACGCGTGTGAAAAGAAAGCGAAGCATCGGAAGCGAAAGCGGAGCGGCTTGTTGGCCGCTCCGCTCAGCGCTTACTGCTTGATGTCGACGCCGTAGAAGGTATGGCGGCCGAACGGGCTCAACTTGAAGCCGATCACTTCCTTACGCACCGGCTTGAGCTGCACCGAGTGTGCGATGGTGAACCAGGGCGCCTGTTGCTTGAAGATAACCTGCGCCTGTTCATACAGCTTGGTGCGCTCGGCGATATCGCTGACGTGCTTGGCCTTCTGCACCAGATCCTCAAACGGCTGGTAGCAGAACTTGGCGATGTTGGAGCCGTTGGTCTTGGCCGAGTCGCAGCCGAGCAGCGTGTTGAGGAAGTTGTCCGGGTCGCCGTTGTCGCCGGTCCAGCCGAGCTGCGCCATTTGATGCTCGCCGGCCTGCGCGCGCTTGCGGTATTCGCCCCATTCATAGCTCACGATTTTGGCCTTAACGCCAATCTTGGCGAGGTCGGCTTGCATCAATTCGGCGATGCGCTTGGCGTTCGGGTTATACGGGCGTTGCACCGGCATCGCCCACAGGTCGGTGTCGAAGCCGTTCGGATAGCCCGCTTCGGCGAGCAGCTTCTTGGCCGCCGCCGGATCGTAGGGGTCGTCCTTGATGCTCTTGTTGTAGGACCACATGGTCGGCGGGATCGGATTGATCGCCGGAATGCCGGTCCCCAGGAACACCGCCTGGACGATGGCTTTCTTGTTCATCGCCATGTTGATCGCCTTGCGCACGCGCACGTCGGTGAACGGCTTCTTGGTCGTGTTGTAGGCGAGGTAGCCGATGTTGAGGCCCGGCTGCTCAAGCACGACGACATTCGGGTCCTTGCGCATCGCCGGCAGGTCGGCCGGATTCGGATAGGGCATGACCTGACATTCGTTCTTCTGCAGCTTCGCCCAACGCACGGAAGCGTCCGGCGTAATGGCGAAGATCAAGTCGTCGATCTTGGCCTTGCCGGCGTAATATTGCGGGAACGCCTTGTACCGGATGATGGCGTCCTTCTGGTACTGCACCAGCATGTAGGGACCGGTGCCGACCGGCTCCTGGTCGATTTTTTCCGGCGTACCCGCCTTGAGCATCGCGTCGGCATATTCCTTCGACTGAACGCCGGCATATTCCATCGCGAGGTCGGAGAGGAACGGAGCTTCCGGCGCATTCAAGGTGATCTTGACGGTGTAGTCGTCGACTTTCTCCACCGACTTGATCAGCTTTGGCATACCCATGTCGTTGAAGTAGGAGTGGTTCGAACTGGTCACCTTGAAATAGGGATTGTCCGATTTCCACTGCCGATCGATCATGAACAGAATGTCGTCGGCATTGAAGTCACGCGTCGGCTTGAAGTTGGCGTTCGATTGCCATTTCACGCCGTGGCGCAGATGGAACGTATAGACGGTGCCGTCCGGTGAGATGTCCCACTTTTCCGCGAGACCGGGGATAACCTTGGTCGTGCCACGCTCGAAATCGACAATGCGGCTGTAGATCTGGCTATTGGCGTCGAACGACGTGCCGGTGGTGTTGATGCCGGGATAGAAGTTTTCCGGGCTGCCCTCGGAACAGAATACTAAAGTCTTCGCCGACAGCGGCGTAGCAACCAGCGTCGCCAGGATGGCGACGGCAGAAAGCGATCGAATTTTTGACATGATACCCCTCGTGTGACGCCGGGCGAACCGTGGTGGTCTCGATCATTCCCCGGTCGACGTGATGGCGATGTTACTCCACGCCCATATGGGCGTCACGACCTTCCCTCTATCGAGTCGGCCATGCTAAGTCGTTGATTTCCCTCACTGCGGCACTGCTTCCAATACCCCCACTCCGGGGTGCGTTACTTCTTGCGCATGGGCGGATCGCGGCTGACGTTCTTGGCGGCCAGTTCGTCGAGATAATCCTGCCAATAGGCCGCGTAATTGCGGCCGAGGTCGTGCAGATAGTTCCAGCCGAAAATGCCGGTCGAGTGCAGGTCGTCGAACACCAGGCGCACCGCGTAATTGCCGACCGGAAGCACCTCGATGATGCCGACATCGCGTTTGCCGGCGACGGTCTTACGCTCCTCGGCGGAATGGCCTTGCACTTCCGCGCTCGGACTTTTCACCCGCAAATATTCGGCCGGCAGATCGAAACTCTCCCCGCCGTCGAAGGATGACGGTGAGCGTCTTGCGATCCTTGTGCAGGCGCAATTCGCTCGGCCAGACTTCCCTGTCGTTGGCGGTCATGGCGCTGTCTTATAGCGCACGCGCCTAAACCACAAACCGCACGGTGCCGGCGGCGCTAAGATCGAAGCCGCCCATTTCCTGCGCGCGGGCGGCAAGTTCCTCCGAGCGTAGGAAGCGGATCAGCGCCTGCAGCGGCGGATGAAAGTAATCGCGCTGGCGCATCAACAGATCGAACGGTTCCCAGACGATCGGCACGAAATCGAAGCCGGCGGAATTGGCGACCGACCGCGTGGCGATGCCGGTGTCGGCGCGCCCGGCGCGGATGGCCTGGGCTATATCGGGGCCGGTCGGGCAGACCGGACTGACGGCGGCCAACGCATCAAGCGCGGCTTTCGCCCGGTGCAACAACGAGAGCAACAGCAACTGCGCGCCCGCTCCTTTCGGGCGCATGGTGATACGCGCACGCTTGGCGATCACGTCGTCGATGGTGCGGATCTTGAGCGGATTGCCGGGCGCCAGTAGCAGGCCCTGCTCGCGGCGGCAGAAGGCGATCAACACTGCGTCCTGCAGATCGCTGCGGCCGGCGACGGCGGCAACATTGGCGTCAGCTTCGGGGTCCTCCAAAGCATGCAGGTGCATGGTGGCGGCAGTGGTTTCGCCGGCGATGAAGCGGTTGAAGCCGGCCTCGCTGCCGACGGCAAGCGTGGCGAGGCTCGAACCGCTCTCGCGTAAGGCCCATTCCAGCAGTGGATCGTGGCTGCCGCCGATGATCGGCGCCGGCTCCGGCCGGGTCATGCCTTCCGGGCGCGTGATGCTGGAGGCGAGCCAATTGTCGAGCTCGGCCTTGGGAAACAGCCAGCGGCCGGTGACCTTGGTGCAGGGCACCGTGCCCTCGGCCACCATTTCGTAGATCTTGCGTTCCTTGAGGCGGAGATAGGTGGCGGCTTCGGCGGTCGTGAACAACTGCATAGCTCACCTGCACTCATCTGCATTTTTTCCAGAATGCCAAAAGGCGCCGAAAAAACAAGGCGATTCATCTACAAACGTGACTCTCAGGGGATCGCGTCAGGCGCCAATAAAAAAACTATGCGTCGTCGGTAGGTTCATTGGACTAAATTCATTGGCTTTTTCGCCCCATCCCGCCATCGACTGTATAGAAAAAATATACTTGAGCGCAGGTTCGGTGCGGCCGCCCGCTCATTTAAGCGATTGTTATTCCAAGAGGAAATTCAAAATTTCGGGTCATGGCACGGCGCTTGCTGAAATAGGGGCAAGACCAAGTAGGCAAGCAAGGTGGCCAAGATGACCCAGAAAACCAAAATCCTCATCGTCGATGACGACGAAACGGTGCGCTGGAGCTACCTGCGGTCGCTGCAAAGTTCGTGCTGTCAGGTGACGGCAGCGAGCGACGGCGAAGAAGCGCTGCAGACAATGGAACAGAACCCGGCCGATGTGGTGCTGCTCGATATGCGCATGCCCGGGCAGGACGGTCTCGCGGTTTTGCGCACCATGAAACAGAAATGGCCGGAGAGCGAGGTGGTGATCATCACCGGTTATCCGACCGTGGACGGCGCCAAACAGGCGGTCCAGCTCGGCGCCTACGACTACCTCGCCAAGCCGGTCGGCCCGCAGGACGTGATCAACATCGCCGATGGCGCCCTCACCCGCAAACAATGGGCCCTGCGCCGCGTGCCGGACGAATCCAATGTCGCCGGCGGCACCTGCGCTGCCTGAACGACCCACATGAACCCGAACAGAAAACCCAACACAAGCAAGCATTCAAAATGGAGAAAGCCATGACCGCATCTCGCAAAGTCCTCGTCGTCGACGACGATCCCGTCGTCCGCAAGAGCTTCGACCGCGTTCTCACCGGCAAGGGCTACGCCGTCATCACCGCCGAAAGCGGGGAAGAGGCGCTGCGCAAGCTGAACGAAGAGAAATACGACCTCGTCTATACCGACATTCGCATGCCCGGCATGAGCGGGCTCGAGGTGGCGGAAGAGGTCAAGGCGCACAAGCCCTGGACCCCGGTCGTGATCATCACCGGTTACGGCACGGAAGCCGCGCAAGCCCGCGCCAAGGCCGCCGGCGTTGCGAGCTTCGTGCACAAGCCGCTGTCGCCCGAGATGATCGAAGACAGCGCCCGTGACGCCCTGGCGGCGCCCTCAGCGCAAGTGCTGGCTTTGCCGGCAGCGCCCGAAGTCGCCAAGGCCGAACCGGCCGTCCGCGGAAGCATCCTCAAGAACATCCTGCTGTTCTTTGCCGCGCCCTTTATCGGCCTCGCCTATATCGTGGCGCTCCCCTTCGCCGGCTTCGGCGCCATGGCGGTGTTTGCGTGGCGCGCCGGGAGCAAGATCGAAAAGGTCAGGAATGTCGCCATCGCGCTGAAGCAAATCGGCATGGTGGTCGCCGCCCCAGTGCTCGGACTGGTTTACATCGTTCTGTTCCCCTTCATCGGCCTGGCGACCCTGTTCTGGCTGGCCGGCCGCGCGGTGATGGGACGGGTCAAGAATTGAATGCGAATGGCCAACTGAGCCTCGCCCGGTCGACGGGCAAGGCCACGGCCGGGGGAAAATCTCCCCCGGCCTTTTTTCTCTTTCATTTCAACAGCTTGTATGCGGCCGGCCGGCCGCGAGCGCCGATTGTATAAGAAAAACATGCATATCGATAAAATACTAAGTACTTGAAATTATTATACCTTTAGAGAATTGCCGGTCTATTTGGACAAAAAAACTATACCTGGTGCCCCCTTTAGGACCCCTCGGCGGCACCGAGAAATATATCTAAGTATTTGAAGAACAACAAATATCTGGCGCCCGCCAAGCGGTTGGCACGGCCCTTGCGCTCTATAGAGCGAGAAAAAGAACCAAGCAAAAAACAGGAGTTCGCCATGACCGCCCTTCGCAAAATCCGCATCGAGGAAGAGCCCGTAGTCGCCGCTACCGAAGCCGCCCGGGCCCCCGCCAAGCTCTATGTCGTGAGCAACAATGTGCCGGCGGAAGCCGCCGCACCCGAGAAAGCCGGCAGCGCCCTCAAGAACATCGCGTTGTTCTTCGCCGCGCCCTTCATCGGACTGGTCTACATCATCGCATTCCCCTTCGTCGGCCTCGCGGTTTTGGCCGTGCTGACTGGCCGCCTCGCCGCCAAATACGAAACGGTCCGGGCTACCGCCCGCGTGCTGCGGGCTGTCGGAATGGCGGCTGCCGCCCCGGTGCTCGGCCTCGCCTACATCGTGCTGTTCCCCTTCATCGGCCTGGTGGCGTTGGCCTGGATGGGCGGCCGCGCAGTCGCCGCGCGCTGAATGAGCTAGATCAATGCGAGCCGTAGTGCGATGCGGCAGGCAATTCCAACCAAGTCATGATTGATCATCCAGGGGGTTGAACGACCCCCTGGATGATGCTGAAAGCGAGGGCGCCATGCGGGCGAACATGAATGGATACGGCGCCGTGAGCAAAATCAGGCCGAAGTTCCCAAACAATTACGTCGCAGTAGCCGCCATCGTCGCGGCATCTATTCTGTTACCGCCCGCGGCGCGGCCGGCTTTGGCGGCCGATCAGGCGCCATCCGCCGCAGACCAGACATGCCTCGGCTGTCATGGCGTCGCCGGCATGGAGAAGAAACTCACCGACGGCGACACGCTGCAATTATTGGTGCCGCCCGCTCCCTATTTGCACTCCGTGCACGGCGCCAACGGCTGCACCAGTTGTCACGCCGACGTCGACATCGCCAAGCACCCGCCCGAGAAAAACGACATCGCCAGCAAGCGCAGTTTCTCGTTGAAGATGACGCAGGTCTGCAAGACCTGCCATTCCGACAAGTTCGACCAATGGCAGACCAGTATTCACGCCGCGCTGGTGCGCAGCGGCAATCCGGCCGCGCCAATCTGCACCGACTGTCACAATCCGCATGCGGTGATCAAAGGCGCGGCAGCCGAGATTGGCCAGGTACCCTGCAAGAAGTGCCATGCGGATATCTACACCGCCTATCTCGGCAGCGTGCACGGACAAAATCGGCTGCATCAAAAAGACAGTTACGCGCCGGTCTGCTCCGGCTGCCACACCGCGCACGCAGTCAAATCGACCGAGGCCGGGTTGCTCAGCCAAGGGCCGGAGGCGGCCTGCTTCGGCTGTCACGCCGGCGTCTTGGAAGCGCATCAAAAATGGTTGCCCAACGCCGCCTTGCATTTCGAGGTGGTGTCCTGCCCGGCCTGCCACGTGCCGAATGCGCAGCGCAACGTCGATCTCATGCTGATCGACACCAAGGGCAAGGCGAAAAACACCGAACAAGTCGGCGTGCCGCTGTTCGAGGCGAGTGTCGGCTCGAACGGCAAGGGCATCGACGCGCAGGCGCTCTATAATCTGCTGCAGACGCTCGACCGCAGCGGCCTTGCCGGAAAGACGGTCGTGCGCGGCCGCCTGGAGGTTGCCTCCGGTCCGCAGATGCATCAGCTCGCCGACAAGTCAAAGGCGCTGAGCGACTGCCACACCTGTCATCGCGCCGGCTCGCAGGTCTTCCAGAGCGTGACCATTTCGCTGATCGGGCCGGACGGACGCCGTGTCGGCTACGGCGCCAATGCGGACGTACTCAACTCCGCCTTCTCGGTCGACTCGGTGAAGGGCTTCTATGCGATCGGCGGCACGCGTATCAAACTGCTCGACATCCTGCTGGCGCTCGCCATCCTCGGCGGCCTCGGCATCGCCGTCGGGCACGTGATCCTAGGCTGGATGTTCAAGCGCTTCGGCCTGTATCACTCGCACAACGGACATGGCCATCCGCCGGCCGGCGGCGACACACCCAAGCCGGCCGCCTGACCGCACGCGCGAGTTAAAAGGAACCGCATCATGCGACTCTATATCCACCCAATTCCGGTCAGGATCTGGCACTGGACCAACGCCGTCGGCTTCGTCCTCATGATCCTTTCCGGCATGCAGATCCGCTATGTCGGGCTGATCGACGTGGTGTCGTTCCACACCGCCGTCACCGTGCACAACTTTGTCGGCTTCGTGCTGATTGCCAATTTCTGCCTGTGGGCGGCCTTCTACATCACCTCCGACCGTATCCGCGCCTATCACTCGGAGCTGAACCTGAAAAAGCATTTCATCGGCAGTTTCCGGCAGGCCTACTACTACGCCTTTGGCATTTTCCGCGGTGATCCCAATCCGTTCACGCCGACCATCTACCGCAAGTTCAATCCGCTGCAGAGCATGATCTATCAGATCATCATGATGCTGCTGTTCCCGGTGCAGATCTACACCGGCATCCTGATGTGGGACGTGAAGCGTTTCTCCGCGCAGGTCGATTTCTTCGGCGGCATTCGCGTCATCGATACCGTGCACGTGCTGATTTTCATCGCCTTCGTCTTTTACATCCTGGTGCACGTCTATCTCGGCACGCTCGGGCACACCCGCGTCGCGCACTTCAAGGCCATGATGACCGGCTACGAGGACGTCGACGAAGAGGCCGAAAAGGCCGCGTTGCGGAGTGACGGCCAAGCCGGCTGAAGCCGGCGCGCTTTACGACGTTGCGTCGGGACTGCCGCCCTCGACATCGTGCTCGGTGTCGCGCACGCGGATCGTGTATTTCTTCATCAGCGCCTGGAAATTCGGGCGCTGCATCCCGGTTTCCTCGGCACTCTTGGTCACGTTCCAGTCGTTGCGCTTGAGCGCCTCGAGCACGAATTGCTTTTCGATCTCCTCGACCGACTTCTCGCGCGCGGCTTTCTTGACGCGTTTGAGCTCGTCGCCGGTGCGCGGCACCGATAGTTCGGCCTGCGCCTGCGAGGCGTCGATGATGTTGACCAAATGGGCCTGGCGGATGACGTGGTCGCCGGTCAGGATCGCCGCCCGGTGGATGACGTTTTCCAGTTCGCGCACATTGCCCGGCCAATTGTGATTGACCAGCGTCGAGAGCGCGCCGTCGGAAATATCGGTGACCTTCTTGCCAAGCTCGGCGCTGAATACTTTGAGGAAATGATAGGCGAGCGCGGGGATGTCTTCTTTTCTTTCGCGTAGCGCCGGCGCATGGATCGGGAAAATATTGATCCGGTAGAAGAGGTCGTCGCGGAACGTGCCGGCCGCGACCATCGCCTTGAGGTCCTTGTTGGTGGCGGTGATCAGCCGGAAATTGGCGGTCAGCGTGCGGGTGTCGCCGACCGCGCGGTATTCGCGCTCCTGCAACACGCGCAAAAGCTTGCCCTGGATCGACATGGAGAAATTGCCGATTTCGTCGAGGAACAGCGTGCCGCTGCCGGCGACTTCGAACATGCCTTTCTTGTTCGACACGGCGCCGGTGAATGAGCCCTTGACGTGGCCGAATAGCTCGCTCTCCAGGAGGTTTTCGCTCAGCGAGTTGCAATCGACCGGAACGAACGGCTTGTCCTTGCGCAGGCTGTTGTAGTGGATGGCGCGGGCGATCAGTTCCTTACCGGTGCCGCTTTCCCCGGTGATCAGCACGGTCGAACTCGTCGGCGCGCATTGCGCGACCAGGCGATAGACCGCCTGCATCTGCGGGCTCAAGCCGATGATGTTCTCGAACCGGTATTTCGACGAGACTTCGTTCTTGAGGTTGAAATTTTCCTGCAGCAGCCGGCGCCGCTCCAAAGCGCGCTGCACCACTAGCTTGAGTTCGTCCGGCTCGAACGGCTTCGAGATATAATCGAAGGCGCCGAGCTTCATCGCCTGCACCGCAGTGTCGATCTGCGACAGGCCGGTGACCATGATGACGTCGATATTGGGATGCGTCTCCTTGACCCGGCGCAGCACTTCGAGCCCGTCGATATTGGGCATCATGATGTCGAGGATCATCACGTCGCACGCGTTTTCCTCGATCTTGCGCAGCGCCTCACGGCCGTCCTGCACGGCCTCGACCTGATATTCGTCGCCGGCAAGGATGCGGAGGCAGCTGCGGATGACGATTTCCTCGTCGTCGACGACCAGAATTCGCGCGCTCATGCGACCGCCTCGCTGGCTTTGCCGGCGGGTTCGGCCGCCGGCGGCGTCTGCGGAAGATAGACGCGGAAGGTCGAGCCCTCGCCCACTTTGCTCTCCACTTCGATCAGGCCGCCATGCGCCTCGATAATCCCATGACTGACGGAAAGTCCCAAGCCGGTTCCCTTGCCCACGTCCTTGGAGGTGAAGAACGGGTCGAATATCCGCCGCAGGTTCACTTCCGGAATGCCGCAGCCGGTATCGACGATCGATATTGCCACCATCGGCTTATCCTCGGTAGCCGCGGCGCGAGGGTCCTTGGCGCGGCGGGTGGTCACGGTGATGCTCCCCTTTTCCTCGACCGCGTGCTGGGCGTTGACAAGCATGTTCATGACCACCTGCTTGATCTGGTCGGCGTCGATCCAGATCTGCGGCAACGTGCGGTCGAGGTCCACGCTGATCTCGATGTCGCGCAGATGCGCCGGCCGCTCGACGATGCGCACCGTATCATCGATGACCTGGTTGAGGTCGGTGAATTTCTTCTCCGGCTGCTTTTCGCGGGCGAAATCCAGGAGCCGCTTGATGATCGCGGCGCAGCGCTTGGTTTCGCGGATGACTAGGTCCATGTCCTCGGCGTCCGCGCTCTTGTCCGGCATTTTCTGCCGCACCAGATGTGAGAAAGTGAGAATGCCTGTCAGCGGATTGTTCAATTCGTGGGCGACGCCGGAGGCGAGCAGGCCGACCGAAGCGAGCTTCTCGCCACGCATGGTTTCGGCCTGCGCGCGGCGCAGCTCTTGCGTCCGGCTATCCACCCTTTGCTCGAGCGTATGCGCCCAATCGCGCAGTTGCTCGCGCGATTTGCGCAAAGCGTCGGTCATGCCGTTGAACACGGAGGCAAGCCTGCCGAATTCGTCGTGGCTGCGCACCGGGATCGGCTCGTCGAGATTGCCGGCCGACAGTCTTTGCGCCCCGCTTTCGAGGTCGCGCAGCGGCAAATAGACCAGGCGGTGCACGAAAAAGCCGATCGATAGCGAGGCAATCAGGATGAATGTCAAGGAAACGCCGGCGATCCAGGCGGTGCTGGCGCGCAATCTTCGATTGACGTCGTCGAGCGGATAGATGATGTCGAGCACGCCGAGGACGGCGGTCTCTTTCTTGTGCTGATGGCAGGCGGCATTGTAGCAGGACGGTTCGTTGCGGATGACTTCCGCGCTGCTCAAAAACGATTGGCCGTCGGCGCCCTTGAACGTCCAGGTCCGGTTGCCGTGGATCAGTTGCCCGATTGGCGGTTGGTGCTGATCGCAGTCCACGCACGTGTCGGCGTTGCCGCCAGCCGTCAACCCGACTTCGGCCGTGTTGGTCGAGAAGATGATGGTCCCGTCATTGCTGAGCACCCTGATGCGGGCGATGTTGCCCTGATTGGCCACGTCGTGGATGATGCGATCGACATAGGCTGGCTGGTTTTGCAGCATCGCGAAGCGCGTGCTCTTGCTGATCACCTCGGAGAGCTGGGTGACGTGCTCGGATACTTTGCTGACGATCTCACTGTACAAGAACCAGGCGACCAGCCCGGTGAACGACAGCATGGTCGCGGTCAGCGCGATCGCGAGGTAGAGCACCACCTTGAATTTCAGGGTTTGCGGTTGCATCGCACCGTCGCGTCCCATTCAGCCCGGAATCCACTAAATATACTAACCGTCGTGGCCGGAATCGCCATTGATACGCATCAAACGGGGGTTTTTAGGTTCCGGCCTCACAACGGCCGGAAATCGGGCCTGCGGCACGGCCCGTTCAGCAATCGCAAACTATCGGGAAACAAATTCCGGCGGACAGTCGAGCATTAATGATGCCGCCCGCATTGCAGGCGCCGGCCAATTCCGGCGCCCCGGCCTGTCGGACCAACGTCGCCCCAAGCCCGGCGAACCACGGTCGGTTAGTGACTTGCCTTGTACTTCTTGCCGGCGTCATTCAACGTCGGCGGCGAAGTGTGACAGGCCGTGCACGGTTTCTTTTCCTTCGCCGCGATGGCCGGGGTCGCCATCGATTGTCCGGTCGTGATCGCGATCATCGCACCCGCGAGCATAACCGCCGACACCGTCGCCACGGCCTTCGCCAAAACGCCATGCATCTCTTTTCGCATTGTCGATCTCCTGATCGTCCCATCGATTCATCCGGCGTTGCGCGGATGAAATCTGGAACGGCACTTAAGATAGCAGATGGCCAAATCTGCGAAAAGAGATGGGAGCGGTTGTGCGACAATTCTATTATTGCGGCCGTGGCGAATCCGCTACCCGGCTACTGGTTCCAGCCGCAAAAGAGTCGGTTCCGCGACGCAGCCTATTGGAGTACTCGGTCGGCGTCGCGCAGCACGACATAGATCGCCGGAATCACCAGCACGGTGAGCAAGGTCGAGGAGGCAAGCCCGAACAGCAGCGAAATCGCCAGGCCCTGGAAAATCGGATCGAGCAGGATGGTCGCAGCTCCAATCATGGCGGCGAGCGCGGTCAACAGGATCGGCTTGAAGCGGACGGAGCCCGCTTCCAGCAAGACCGCGCGCAAAGTTTTCCCTTGCCCGGTGCCGTGGCGGATGAAATCGACCAGTAGAATGGAATTGCGCACAATGATGCCGGCGAGCGCGATAAAACCTATCATCGAGGTCGCGGTGAACGGCGCGCCGAACAGCCAATGGCCGATGACGATGCCGATCAAGGTGAGCGGAATCGGCGTGAGCACGACCAACGGCAATTTGAAACTGCCGAATTGCGCGACCACCAGGATATAGATGCCGACGATCGCCACCATGAAGGCGGCGCCCATGTCGCGGAAGGTGACATAAGTGATCTCCCATTCGCCGTCCCACAGGATCGTCGGCTTGCTCTCATCATCCGGCTGGCCGTGGAAGCGGATGGTCGGCTTGCCGAGTGCGCCCCAGTCATGCGCCTCGATTTTTTTGTCGACGTCGAGAATGCCGTAGATCGGCGCCTCATATGTGCCGGCGAGTTCCGCCATCGCCATGTCGGCGAAGCGTCCGTCGCGGCGGAAAATGGTCGGTGAGCCGACTTCCTTGGTCACGCGCACCACGTCGCCCAATTCGACCACGGTCTTGTTGCCGGGCACGCTATTGGCGGGAACCGGCGTCGAAGCGAGCAACTCGCTCCACGACAGATCGCGTTTGGGCAGGCGCACCACGATCTCGATCGGATTGCGGCCCTCACCGCGGTGCGAATAACCGACCGCGGTGCCGCCGAACAGCGCCTGGATCGTGTCGTAGACATCGCGCTGCTCGACGCCGAAAAATTCCAGGCGATCCTGGTCGATCGAAATGCGCAGCCGCGGGCGCGGCTGGCCGATCGAATCGTCAATGTCGACGATGTAGGGCACAGAGGCGAAGATCTTCTTCAGTTCGTGGGCGACGGCGCGCCGGTTGGTCGAACTCGGCCCATAGACCTCGGCCAAGAGCGTCGCCAGCACCGGCGGACCGGGCGGCACTTCGACCACGCGCGCGACGGTGCCGGCCGGCAGCGTCACTTTCTTCAGCCGCGCGCGCAGGTCGAGCGCGATTTCGTGGCTCGAACGCTCGCGCTCGCCGCGCGGTGCCAGGTTGAGATGCAATTCGCCCAGCTCGGGCAGATTCGCGCAGATAATAATGCCGCACCAGCCCGTTGAAATTGAACGGCGCCGGGGTGCCGGCATAAGTCTCGATGGAGCGGATTTCCGGCAATTGCCGCGCGGCGCCGGCGATCGAAAACAGCGTGCGCTCGGTATCCTCGAGCGTCGCGCCCTCGGGCAGATCGACCACCACGGCCATTTCCGACTTGTTGTCGAACGGCAGTAACTTGACCGTCACGCTGCGCGTCACGAACAATATGCACACCAGCACGGTCGCCACCCCGACCGAGCCCAGGAATATCCAGGCCGAGCGGCGCGAGCGCACTACGGGCGTCGCGAAACGGCGATACAGCCGGCCGAGAAATCCCTCGCCATGGGCGGCCTCATGCTCGTGCACCGCTTTTCCTTCCGGATGCAGGCGCAGCATCAACCAGGGCGCGACCACCATGGCGACGATGAAGGAGAACAGCATCGCCGCCGAGGCATTGGCCGGGATCGGCGCCATATAAGGACCCATCAGTCCGGACACGAACAGCATCGGCAACAGCGCCGCCACCACGGTCAGGGTGGCAACGACGGTCGGGTTGCCGACCTCCGCCACCGCCTCGATCGAAGCCTGCATACGCGAGCGGCCGTCCTTCATCGCCCAGTGCCGGGCGATGTTCTCGATCACCACGATGGCGTCGTCGACCAATATGCCGATGGAAAAGATGAGCGCGAACAGGCTAACGCGGTTGATGGTGTAACCCATCATTTTCGCGGCAAACAGCGTGAGCAGAATGGTGGTCGGGATGACCACCAGCGTGACCAGCGCCTCGCGCCAGCCGATGGCAAAGGCAATAAGGACCACGATCGACACGGTGGCGAGGCCAAGGTGGAACAGGAGTTCGTTCGCCTTATCGTTGGCGGTCTCGCCGTAATCGCGCGTCACCGTCACCTTGACGTCGGGTGGCACCAGCCGGCCCTCGACGTTGTGCAGGCGCGCCAGCAGTTGTTCGGCGACGACCACGGCATTGGCGCCGGCGCGCTTGGCAAAGGCGACGCTGACCGCCGGCACGCGGTCCCAATGGCCGCCCTGCCCCGGCGTGTCCATCCAGACGCGGTGCTCCAGCGGGCTCGGCCCGATCACGACCTTGGCGACGTCGCGCACATAGACCGGGCGATTGTCACGCGTCGTCACCAGCAACAGTCCGATATCGGGGATGCCGGTGAGCGTCTGCCCAGCCGCCACGTCGCGCATGCGATCGTTGTCGCGCACGCTGCCGGCCTGGAACGAGCGGTTGGCGTCGCGCACTTTGGCGACGAGTTGCTGCAGCGTGACGCCGTAGAGCGCGAGCTTTTCCGGGTCCGGCTCGACCCTGATCTGCTGCGCATTGCCGCCGGAAATATATGTGAGCCCGATATTGTCGGTTTTCACCAGTTCGGAGCGCAACTGGTCGGCCAATTCATAGAGATCTTTGTCGGTCCAACGTGTCGCCGCTTCCGGCTTCGGCGACAGCGTGAGCACCACGACGGCGACGTCGTTGATGCCGCGGCCGACGATCAGCGGTTCGGGAATGCCGACCGGGATGCGGTCGATATTGGCGCGGATCTTCTCGTGCACGCGCAGGATGGCGTCGTCGGCCTTGGTGCCGACCAGGAAGCGCGCCGTTACCATGACGCGGTCGTCGACGGTTTGGCTGTAGACGTGCTCGACGCCGTCGATGCCCTTGATGATGGCTTCGAGCGGCTTGGTCACCAGTTCGACCGCGTCGGGCGCCTTGAGCCCGTCGGCATTCACGCGAATGTCGACCATGGGCACGCTGATTTGCGGCTCTTCCTCGCGCGCGATGGTCAGAAGCGCGACCAGGCCGACCGCGAGCGCCGCCAAGAGGAACAGCGGCGTCAGCGGCGAGCGGATGGTCGCTTGGGTGAGACGCCCGGACAGTCCGAGTTTCACGGGTGCACCAGCACGTCGCCGTTGCTTAAGGCCGGAAAGGATTTCCAGCGCGTCCGGCATGTCCGGGCGCGGCTGCGCGCGACCGCGTTGCACCGGCACGTCGATCGTGGAAGTGCCCTTGCGCACCCGGGCATAGTCGATGCCGAAGCGCGTCATGATGAACGCGCCCGGCACGATGAAGCTCTCGCGCTCGCCGGCCGAGACCCAGACGCGGATGCGCTCGCCGACGAAATAATCGCCGAGCCCGGAAACCGCAGCGTCGGCGATCACGCGGCCGTCCTCGATCTGCGGATAGACCAGCTTGATGGTGCCGAATTGCGCGCCGCTTTTGCCGAATTCCTCGCCGTCGATGCGGACGGAATCGCCGCTCTTGAGAAAGCGCGCGTGGCGCTCCGGCACGCGCAGGCGCAAAATGAAATGCTGCTCCGCAACGGTGGCGACGGTTTCACCGGGCAGGATGACGGTGCCGGCGGTCACCGGCACTTTCAGGACGCGGCCGGCAGTCGGCGCCAGCACGTTGCCTTCGGTGACCTGCTGCTGAATCACCGAGCGCTCGGCGGTGCGCGATTTCAGCGTGTTCGATGCGACGTTGAACGCCGTGCGCGCCTGGTCGAGAACCGTCTTCGGGATGGTGCCCTTGGCGAAAAGGTCTTCCGCGCGGGTGAGGTCGCTCTGCGCCTGGGCGAACTGAGCCTCCAGCCCGGAGATCTGCGCGTCGAGTGACTTCATTTGCAGTGCGAGCTTTTCGTCGCCGATGGTAGCAACTACCTGCCCCTGCTTGACCGCATCGCCTTCCTTCACCGCGAGTTCCACCACCGTGCCGCCGATGCGCGCCCGCGCGGGCACCACATTGGTGCTTTCCACGGTGGCGAAGACCGCCTTTTCGTCGGCAACTTGTTTGGGTGCGACGACGAAAGTCTCTTGCGCAAGGGCCCGCTGCGCCAACAGCGCGAGCATGGCCGCAACGACGATACCGGCACGCATCAGCATGTCACCTCAATTGACCTTGGCCTTGCGGCGCTCATTCGGAACGCAAGCCGAAGGCTCGCAATAAACGCGATAGAGCGTGCGCACGAGTTCGCGCGCTTGCGGGCTGCCGATCGAATACCAGATGGTCTGCCCGTCGCGCCGCGCCGTCACCAACCCGTCCTTACGTAGCAAGGCGAGATGTTGCGATACGGTCGAATCGCGGATTTTCAGGAGCGCCGCCAATTCGCCGACCGAGCGCTCCTGCTCGGTCAATTGGCAGACGATGATCAAGCGGTGGCGGTTGGATAGCGCCTTGAGCAAGGCGCTCGCCTCATCCGCCGCGGCCAACATTTCGTTGACTTTAATTTTCATAGTTGCGTATATACGAATAATAGTATATATAGTCAAGCACCGGCGTTGCCGGGACCAAACGCGGTTTTCCAGGAAGGGTCCCCCGAATCAGGAGTTACGCCCGTGAACGTCGATCGTGCAGTGTTCGCCCTTGCCGGTACCATGGTGCTGGCGAGCGTCGTGCTCGGCTGGCTGGTCAGCCCTTACTGGCTGCTGCTCGCCGCCTTTGTCGGGGCCAATATGTTGCAAGCCGCTTTCACCGGCTTCTGCCCAGCCGCCATGATCTTCAACAAGCTCGGCCTCAAGCCCGGGGCTGCCTTCGCCTGCGGCACGCGCTGAGCCGTCAGAAAAAAACGATGCCCGCGCGACAGAGGAGTCGCGCGGGCATGCGGTTGCTTCAAGTTACGGCTGGGCGCGTACGCTCAGCTGTTGTCGGGGCGGAAGAAGCCGGTGTGCCGATCAACGTCGAAACGCTGGACCAATGAATTGTCCTTGGTGACGACGTCGGCGGTGATCGTATTGGCATCCTTTTCCTTTACCTCGCCGACCTTGAGCCGCGGATTACCGCGCCAGGTGAGCCAGCGTTCGACGCGCGCCTTCACGTCGTCGGTGCTCAGCAGAGTCTGATTGCCCGGATTGTTCTGAGCGCTCTGATTATTCTGAGGACCCTGGGAGCCTTGGGCGCTCTGGGCGCCCTGATCGTTCTGCGCGTCACCTCTGCGTTCATAACCAGGGCCGTAGCCGCCCATCATGCCCGGGCCGTAGCCGCCGCGCATGCGATAACCGGGGCCGTAGCCCTGCTGGCCGGGGCCAGGGCCGCCGTTCTGTCCGAACGCCGGACAATTCCATTGTCTGTTTCCGGGCCCGCCGCCCTGCATGTGATAGCCGGGGCCGTAGCCGCCGCCCATCATGCCCGGACCGTAACCGCCACCCATCATCCAGCCGGGACCGTAGCCGGGGCCGTCTTGTGCAACGGCGGTATAGCTGTAGGCGCCGACGCCGGCCGCCAGTGCCAACGCAAGTCCGGCACCAATCAGTGTTCGCGTACGCATTTCATTTCTCCTTCGTGTGTTGATTGACGTGTGTCGATTGAATTGGAATTCGTTGGCGGAGCCGTTGCGCTACCAGCCCATCATCCCGTGCCGATAACCGGGGCCATAGCCCTCGCCTTGCGTCATGCCGGGGCCGTATCCACCGCCCCAACCGCGCATGTGGTAGCCCGGGCCGTAACCTTGCCCTTGCGCGTTGTCGCGGTCGTTGCCGCGATCACGGTCGTTGCCACGCATGTGATAGCCGGGGCCATAGTTCTGCCCGTAGCCGTCCATCATGCTCGGGCCGTAGCCATAACCGGGCCCGTCTTGCGCGACGGCGTTAACCGTGTAACCCCCTGCCGCCAGCGCGGCTGCAACGGCGAGGCCGATAAGAATATTGGACGTTTTCATTGGATCGCTCCGCTTGCTTGAGTATCTGCCGCCCTCGTTAGCGGCATTAAGGGAGCGACCTGTCACTCAAGTTTGTCGGCGAAGCGCGAAGTTATGACCAAATGTGTCAGAGCGGCTATCTGGCAGAAATCGTTACAAATTTTTTGCCCCAAGCGGGCCGGACCGAACTAAATTGCCGCCATGAACGACGGGCCGCATATCCTGATCGTCGACGACCATCGCGAGATGCGCGACCTCGTCTCGCGCGCGCTCGCCAAGGAAGGCTTTCGTGTCAGCAGCGCGGGCGACGGCAAGGCCATGCGCAAGGTGCTGGCCGATGCCAATATCGATCTCATCCTGCTCGACCTGATGCTGCCCGGCGAAGACGGGCTGTCGCTGTGCCGGTCGCTGCGCGCGGAAAGCGACATCCCGATCATCATGCTCACCGCCAAAGGCGACGAGGTCGACCGGGTGATCGGCCTGGAAATGGGCGCCGACGATTATTTGCCCAAGCCGTTCGGTGGGCGCGAGCTGGTCGCGCGCATCCACGCCGTGCTGCGCCGCAATCGCGTGCGCGAGCCGGCGCAGAATAAAGACAAGCCCAAGCGCTACCGCTTCGAGCGCTGGACTTTCGACGTCGACAAACGCGAACTCATCGGCGACGATGATAATGTCGCCGTGCCGCTGAGCACCGGCGAATTCGACCTGCTGCTGGCGCTGGTCGAGCATCCGCAGCGCACACTGAGCCGCGACCAGTTGCTCGATCTGGCGCGCCACCGCGCCGCCAACACCTTCGACCGCAGCATCGACACGCAAGTGAGCCGCCTGCGCAAGAAAGTCGAGCGCGACTCCGCCGATCCGGCCATCATCAAAACCGTGTGGGGCGGCGGCTACATCTTCACCCCGGAAGTGAGTCGGGAATGAGCCGCTTTTTTCCCAAAAGCCTGTTCGGGCAGACCCTGCTAGTCCTCCTCCTTGGGCTCGTGATCTCGCATGCGGTCGGCGCCTGGATCTATGCCGGCGCGCGCGAGCAGGCGGTGCGTGCCATCGGCGGTTTCGCCGCGGCGCAGCGCGTCGCCAACCTTTCGCGCCTGGTCGAGGAAGCGCCGGCCGACTGGCGCGCACGCATTGTGCAGGCGCTCAGCGATCCGACCTTCCGTGTCGTGCTCTCGGCCGAGCCGCCGCGCTTGCCGTCGAACGATGCCCAAGATGCCGCCCAAGCCATTGAAGACTACGTGCGCCAGCAACTGCCCGACCCGGCGAACCGGCAGGTGCGCGCGGCCGTGTTGCAACCCGCGGACCGGCCTTCCGGCGCGCCTTTTGGCCCGCCCTTCGATCCTCGGCAATATTCGGGACCAATGGGCGGCGGAATGAGCGGAATGATGCACGGCATGATGGGGCCGGGCTACGGCGGCTACGGCGGCTTCGGCGTCTGGCGCGGCCTGCAGGTGGCAATCAAACTCGCCGACGGGCAATGGCTGTCGTTCGCCACCACGCTGCCGCAAGGCCCGCCGTCGCTATCGTGGCAGTTCATTATTTCCATGGCGCTGATGGGCGTCATCGTCATCGCCGTCTCGGTCTGGGCGGTGCGCCGCCTCACCGCGCCGCTCGGCGTGCTGTCGGCCGCCGCCGACCGTCTCGGCCGCGACGTGGCGGCCGAGCCGCTGGCCGAAAGCGGCACCGTCGAGATGCAGAGTGCCGCCCGCGCCTTCAACCGCATGCAGGAGCGGCTGCGCCGGATGATCGAGAGCCGCACGCAGATGCTGGCCGCGCTGTCGCACGATCTGCGCACGCCGCTGACGCTGCTGCGGCTGCGCACCGAAGAAGTCGCCGATACCGAGGAACGCGACAAGATGCTCAACACCATCGGCGAGATGGACGAGATGATCGGCACGACGCTCGCCTTCGCCCGCGACGAGGTGCAGGCCGAGCCGCGCCGCCGCGTCGATATCGCCGCGCTGCTGGCGAGCGTGGTGGACGACATGGCGGATGCCGGGATGCCGGTGACCATGGCGGCCGCGGCACCGACGATCCACGAATGCCAGCCGGGCGCCCTCAAACGCGCGCTCACCAACCTGCTCGACAACGCGGTGAAATATGGCAAACGCGCGCAAGTCTCGATCGCCAGCGCCGACAAGGTAATCGTGATCACCATCGACGACGACGGTCCGGGGATTCCCGAGGCGGAACTGGCGAAAGTGTTTCAGCCGTTCTACCGGGTCGAGGATTCGCGCAGCCGCGACAGCGGCGGCACCGGTTTGGGCCTCGCCATCGCGCAAGCCATCGTGCAGGCGCAGGGCGGCGAGTTGACGCTCGCCAATCGGCCCGGTGGCGGCCTGCGCGCCAGCATAAAGTTGTCGGCCTAGCGCGCCGGCGGATCAGGCGCTCTTTTCCGGCACCGGCAGATTAGCCCGGACGTCTTGATACGCGTTGACCATGTGATCCTGCATCAGCCGCGCCGCTTTCTTGGCGTCGCGCGCGATCATCGCCTCGAAGATATAGGCATGCTCGCGCCAGACGCGCGTCGACAACGCCGGATAGCGCAGCACCTCGCCCATCGAGCGGCGTAAATGCTGCCAATTGAGATGCATCGTGTCGATCACCAGCAGATTGCCCGACAGTTCGTAGATGAAGGAATGAAAATCCATGTCCGCCTGCACCAGCGCGGCGCTGTCGCCGCGCTTTACCGCGGCCTTGCCGCACTCGATGATGGAGCGGCCGCGTTTGATGTTCACGTCGTCGAGAAACGGAATGGCGATGCGCACCGCCAGCGGCTCGATCGCCGAGCGGAACTGATAGATCGACTCAAACAGCTTCGGGTCGAGCGGCGCGACCGCCAGTCCGCGGCGGCCGACTTCGCGCACGAAGCCCTGCGCCTTGAGCACCAGCAGCGCGTTGTGGATCGGCTGGCGCGAAACGTTGAGCCGCTGGGCGACCGATTCCTGCGTCAGCCGCTCGCCGGGCTTCAGCGTGCCGTCGCAAATGGCGTCCAAGATCGCGGCATAGGCCTGATCGACAAGGGTTTTTGGCGCAACTAGCGATTCCACGTTTTTATCTCCATGGTGCCTTGCCGTGATAGTGAATACAGTATACAGTAATCGCGTCCCTTGCAAAGCGCCAAATCCAGGGAGTCCTTCAATTGAGTACCCCCATTCGTGTGTTGCTGGCCAAGGTCGGGCTCGACGGGCACGACCGCGGTGTCAGGGTGGTGGCGCGCGCTTTGCGCGACGCCGGCATGGACGTGATCTATACCGGGCTGCACCGCACCCCCGATGAAGTCGTCACCGCCGCGATCCAAGAAGACGTCGACGTACTCGGCGTCAGCCTGCTTTCCGGCGTGCAGATGACGGTGTTCCCGAAAATCTTCGATAAACTGAAAAAGGAAGGCGCCGGCGATATTATCGTCGTCGCCGGCGGCGTCATGCCGGAAGAGGACGTCGTCGCGCTCAAGAAGATGGGCGTGAAGGAAGTCCTGCTGCAGGACACACCGCCGCAGGCCATTATCGATACGCTGAAGAAGCTCGTGGCCGAACGCGGGCCGCGCTAGGCGGCGGGGGTGTCAATGGAGTCCTGGTCTTTCCCACCGGCCTATGACGAGGATTACCTGCCCGCGCCGGACAACCGCTATTGGTTTCCGCGACGCGAGACCATGCCGGCGCCCGAGCGCGAAAAGGCGATCCTCGAACGCCTGCAGCAGGTCTGCGCCTATGCCTACGAGCACGCGCCGTTCTACCGGCGCAAATGGGACGAGGCCGGATTTCATCCGAGCCATCTGAAGTCGTTGGAAGACTTCGAAGCGAAAGTCCCGGTGGTACAGAAAAAGGATTTGCGCGAGGCGCAGGCGCGCACGCCGCCGTTCGGCGACTACCTGTGCATCCCGGAAAGCGACGTCTTCCACATCCACGGAACCAGCGGCACCACCGGCCGCCCCACCGCCTTCGCCATCAGCCGCAACGACTGGCGCGCGATCGCCAACGCGCACGCGCGCATCATGTGGGGCATGGGCATGCGGCCGGGCGACACGATCTGCGTCGCCTCCATCTTTTCGCTTTACATGGGCAGTTGGGGGGCGCTTGCCGGCGCCGAGCGGCTGCACGCGCGCGCCTTTCCCTTCGGCGCCGGGGCATCCGGCATGTCGGCGCGCTGCGCGCAATGGCTCGACATCGTCAAGCCGCAGGGCTTCTACGGCACGCCGACATACGCATTACATCTTGCCAACGTCGCACGCGAGGAAGGCCTTAACCCGCGCGATTTCGGCCTCAAGTACATGTTCTTTTCCGGCGAGCCCGGCGCCTCCATTCCCGGCGTGCGCGACAAGATCGAGGCGCTTTACGGTGCGCGCGTCTTCGACAGCGGCTCGATGGCGGAAATGTCGCCGTGGATGAACGTCGCCGGCTCGCAGGAGACGTCCGGCATGTTGTGCTGGCAGGACGTCGTCTACACCGAAGTCTGCGATCCCAAGACCATGCTCCGCGTGCCCTATGGCCAGCGCGGCACGCCGGTCTACACGCAGCTCGAGCGCGCCTCGCAGCCGATGATCCGGCTCGTCTCCGGCGATCTCACGCAATGGACCAACGATAAGAACCCCTGCGGGCGCACCTATCCGCGCCTGCCGCACGGCATATTCGGGCGTATCGACGACATGTTCACGATCCGCGGCGAAAACGTCTATCCGAGCGAGATCGACGCCGCGCTCAACGAATTGCCGCAGTATGGCGGCGAGCACCGCATCGTCATCAGCCGCGAGGCGATGATGGACGAGCTGCTGCTCCGTGTCGAAGCGGATGCCGCGACCTTCAAGCAAGGCGCCGAGGCGGTCGAACGTTTCCGCGGCGAGGTCGAACGCAAGCTGCAGAAGGTGCTCGGCCTGCGCACGTTGGTCGAGATCGCCGAGCCGAATTCCATCCCGCGCACCGATTTCAAGGCGCGCCGCGTCATCGACGACCGCGCTGTCTTCCGCGACATGCAACAGCACATCGACGGAGTGAAAAGCTGAACCGCTCGCACACATCCATGTCGCTGATCGAGCGCGTGCGCGCCGGCGAGCCGGCCGCCATCGCGCGGCTGATTTCGCGCGCCGAGGGCGGCCGGCCGGAAGATCGCGAGGCGCTGGCGAAAATATATACGCTTGCCGGGCGGGCGCATGTGATTGGCATTACCGGCGTGCCCGGCTCGGGCAAATCGACGCTGGTCGGCAAGCTCGCCGCCAAACTGCGCGCCAAGGGGCAGAAGATCGGCGTCGTCGCCATCGACCCGTCGAGCCCCTATTCCGGTGGCTCGATCCTCGGCGACCGCATCCGCATGGCGGACATGGCGACCGACCCCGGCGTCTATATCCGCTCGATGGCGACGCGCGGGGCGACCGGCGGCATCGCGCGGGCGACGCTCGACGCCGTCGATATTCTCGACGTCGCCGGCTTCGATACCATCGTCATCGAGACGGTGGGCGTCGGCCAGGACGAAGTCGAGATCGTGCGCTCCTCGCACACCACCATCGTCGTGTCGGCGCCCGGCCTCGGCGACGAAATCCAGGCGATTAAGGCCGGCATTCTGGAAATCGCCGACATTCATGTGGTTTCGAAATGCGACCGCAGCGACGCCAACCGCACCATGATCGACCTCAAGCAGATGCTGATGCTCGGCATGGGCCACGCGAAACCCGAATGGACCGTTCCGGTCATCGGCACCAGCGCGATCACCGGGCAAGGCTTCGATGAACTCGTCGAAGCGATTGCCGGCCACCGCACCATCTCATTCGAAACCGAGACCGGGCGGCAACGCCGGCTTGCCATCGCCAATTTCCGTCTGCGCAAGACCGCGGAGACTATCTTGCTCCAGCGTTTTGCCGGCGTCGTCGACACTGCCGGCCCGCCGCTCGCGGCCAGGCTCGCCGAGCGAACGGCCGATCCTTATTCTTTGGCAAATCAACTGCTCGAACGCTCGCTGCTTCGGGATAAATCGCAAGGAGTGCAGCATGAACAAGATGCTCGAACCAAAATCGCTTGACCAGCTCGAGCACGAAGTTGCCGATTGGGAGGCGAATGAAGTCAGCGCTTTCCTGAAGAAGCAGGTCGAGCGCAAACAGCAATTCTTCACCATCGGCGATTTTCCGGTCAAACGCGTCTACACCGCCGCCGATATCGCCGACACGCCGATCGAGGATATCGGCCTGCCCGGCCGCTACCCGTTCACGCGCGGCCCCTATCCGACGATGTACCGCAGCCGCTTCTGGACCATGCGCCAGATCGCCGGCTTCGGCACCGGCGAGGACACCAATAAACGCTTCAAGTTTTTGATTTCGCAGGGGCAGACGGGCCTCTCCACCGACTTCGATATGCCGACGCTGATGGGCTACGACTCCGATCACCCGATGAGCGAAGGCGAGGTCGGCCGCGAAGGCGTCGCCGTCGATACGCTCGCCGACATGGAGGCGCTCTACGAAGGCATCGATCTGGAGAAAATCTCGGTCTCCATGACCATCAATCCGAGCGCCTGGATCCTGCTGGCGATGTATATCGCGCTTGGCAAAAAGCGCGGCTACGATCTCAACAAGATGTCCGGCACGATCCAGGCCGACATCTTGAAGGAATACATGGCGCAGAAGGAATACTGCTATCCGATCGCGCCCTCGGTGCGCATCGTGCGCGACTGCATCACTTATTGCGCCGAGCACATGAAGCGCTACAACCCGATCAATATTTCCGGCTACCACATTTCCGAGGCCGGCTCTTCGCCGCTGCAAGAAGCCGCGTTCACGCTGGCCAACGGCATCGTCTACGTGCAGGAGGTGCTAAAAACCGGCATGGACGTCGACACGTTCGCGCCGCGGCTTGCTTTCTACTTCGTGTCGCAAGGCGACTTCTTCGAGGAGATCGCCAAGTTCCGCGCCGCGCGCCGCTGCTGGGCCAAGATCATGAAGACCCGCTTCGGCGCCAAGAACCCGGATTCGATGCGGCTGCGCTTCCATTGCCAGACGGCGGCGGCGACCCTCACGGCCCCGCAATACCAGATCAACATCGTGCGCACGGCGATGCAGGCGCTCTCCGCGGTGCTCGGCGGCTGCCAGTCGCTGCACACCAACGGCTACGACGAAGCCTTCGCCATCCCCACCGAGGAAGCCATGCAGATGGCGCTGCGCACGCAGCAGATCATCGCCGAGGAGACCAATGTCGCCAACGTCATCGATCCGCTCGGCGGCTCGTATTATCTGGAGTTGCTCACCAACGACTACGAGCGCAAGATTTTCGAAATCCTTGACTATGTCGATGCCAATGGCGGCACCATCAAGCTGATCGAGGAAGGCTGGTTCCAGAAACAGATCGCCGATTTCTCCTACGAGACCGCGCTGCGCAAGCAGAGCGGCGACAAACCGGTGATCGGCGTCAACAAGTTCGTCATCGACGAGGAAGAGCACGGGATCGAAACCCATCCCTACGATCCGACCACGGCCGAGCGCCAGATTGCCCGCACCCGCCACGTGCGCGCGACGCGCGACGAAGCGAAGCTGCAGCGCCTGCTCGACGCGCTGGTGGAGACCGCGAACGATACGAGCAAGAACGTCATGCCGCTCACTATCGAGCTGGTGGAAAACGGCGCCACCATGGGCGACATCGTCGAAAAACTGAAAGGCCTATGGGGCACCTATCGCGAGACGCCGGTTTATTGAGCGGCGCGCTTGCGAAGACCCCCCTGGCACGACTATCTAAAGACGTAATCCGCAAGTCAGCGCGAGAGATCGATGCAAGCTGTTACGTTGCCGTATGAAGGGACCTCTCCCCAATTCGCCACGCCAGCGCGCCACCGTGGCAGCACCTCGGCGGTGGTCGGCCGTGTCACGCTCGGCAAGGACGCCTGGCTCGGCGCGCTGACTCTGGTGCGCGCGGACGGCCATGTGGTGGAAATCGGCGACGATTTTTTCCTCGATGCGCGCTCGACCCTGCATATCGCGCACGAGGTGTTTCCCTGCCTGGTTGGCAACCGCGTGACGGTCGGCAAGAATTCCTGTGTGCATGCCTGCACGGTCGGCAACAACGTGGTGGTGGCCGACAATTGCGTCATCCTCGACGGCGTGGTGGTGGCCGATAATGTCGCCTTCGAGCCGAACAGCATCGTCTTTCCCGGCGCCAAGATCCACGGCGGCCATCTCTACGCCGGCATGCCGGCAAAGCCGGTGCGCGAGATCGGCCTCGACGAGATCGCCGAGCGCGCGGCGCAACTGCGCGCACGCGGCGATGTGAATCAGCAAGTGACGCCGCGCATCCGCCCGGCGGCGAGCTCCGAAATGCATCCGACACTGTTCATCGCCGCCACCGCGTCGGTGAAAGGCCGCCTCGTCGCAGCCAAGGGCTCAAGCGTCTTTTTTTCCAACGATCTCGATGCCGGCAATGCAACCATTGCCATTGGCGAAAACACCAATATCCAGGACAACACGACCATCAAATGCTCGGGCGATGGATTCCGCATCGGCCATGATTCCACCATCGGCCATAACGTCATGCTGCACGATTGTACGATCGGCGACTACTCGCTGATCGGCATCGGCAGCACGGTTGCCAAGGGCACGGTCATCGGCAATCAGGTGCTGCTCGCCGCCGGCGCGCGCACGGAAGAAGGCCAGGTGCTGGAGGACGGATTCCTTTACACCGGCTTCCCGGCGCGCAGGCGCGCGCCGCTCGATCAGATGAAGACCGAGATGATCGCCTCGACGATTTGGACCTATTGCCACTACTCGCAGGTTTTCAAGTCGGCGCAGCAGAAGCTATTGGGCGCCCTCGCCTGATCTATGACTTGCCGCGGGGCTTTACCGCTTCGTCGATTTCCATATCGAGCAGGATATAGGCGGCCGCTTTCTGCCAATGCAGCCCGGCGTGCAGCGTCGCGTAGATGCCGCCCGGCAGCGCGCCGTCGATGACGAATTTAAGCGCACGCAGCTTGGGCACCGCGTAGCGGCGCACCCTGCCTGGCATGGCGCGGGTTATGGCTTCCTGCGCGGCTTCCGCCGTAATCGTGCGTTCGAGCAGCGCATAGGCTGCGTCATCTTTGGCCACCAACGTGAGGTCGAGGGTGCTCGCTTTGTCCCCCGATCGCCCGCAAGCGATGTCGCCGACCTTCATGCGCGCGCCCACTCCAATGACGTTTTCACCAGCGCGCGGTCGATGAGGCCGTCGACCACTTCGAGATTGGGCCGCCGCTCGCTGCGCACGCTGCCGCCGCCGGCAGGCCCCGAGACGGTCAGCGTATAGACTTCGTCTTCGACCGCCTGCGCCGTCTCATTGTCGCTGCAGCGCGCCGAGACATGCACCCGCATCTCCGGCGGACGCGCGTTGCTCGCAGCCGAAGCGCCGCCGAGCACCGAATTGACGCCCACAAGATCGATGCGCAGGTCTTCGCGCGGCAGGTGGCCGAGCCGGATCTGCAAAGCCTCGGCCGCGCGGCTCGCCCGCTCAAAAGCGCGCGTTCCCGCATAGGCGATTTCGACGTCGGCGACCGCGCCGCGGCGCTCGACGAAGCCGGACACTTTTAGATGCGTCGGCTTGCCGACCACGCGCGCGCCCGAAACGAGCACGCGATTGCGCCCGGTTTGTCTGAACGTGACGCCGGTGAAATCGACGATGGCGTCCGGCGTGATATAGGCCGCCGGATCGTGCACCTCGTAGAGCAGTTGCAAACTGCAGGTTAGTTCATCGACGCGTCCGGGCACGCCGTCGAGCACGCCGATCTCGGCGCTGCCGTCGGTCATAACCCGCGCCAACGGATAGCCGAGATGGGCGTAGTCAGCGCCGCTCAGCATGTCGCCGCCCGGCCCCTCGAAATTGCCGCCGGTGATCTGGCCCGTGCATTCCAAAAGATGACCGACCGCCGTCGCGCCGGCGAAGGCATCGGCATTGTCGTCGATGTGCGGCACAAGGTCGGCGGCGAACAATGCGGAGTTGGCGACGCGCCCAGTCACCACCACGTCGGCGCCCGCTTCGATTGCCTCGATCAACCCGCCGGTACCGAGATAGGCATGCGCGCCGAGCAGGTCGCCTTCGACCGGCGCGTGCCAGGCAATGTTGTCGCGCAAAGCCAGCACGTCGTCGCCGAGCACGCCGGCAACGTTAACACCGCGCAAACCGAGCTCGCCGGCGAGCGCCGCGATCTGATGCGCCGCCGCAGCCGGATTGGCGGCGCCGAGATTGGAAACGATGCGGCAACTATTCGCCCGCGCCGCCGGCAGCAAGGGCGTGAGCCGCCGCCGCAGCCGCGGATCGGCACCCGCCAGGGGGTCGGCGCGGCGCGCGCGCAAGCCCGGCACCAGCGTGCGCTCCGCAAGACATTCGAGCACGACGGTGTCGACCTCGCCGGAGGACGCCAACGCCACCGCCGGCTCGATGCGGTCGCCGGCAAAGCCCGCCCCACAGCCGATCGTGCGTACGACTTTCTGCCCGTTCACTGGCCGACACCTGGCGCGACTCGCCGCAAACGTTGCGGCCCCGAGTATAAGTCACTGATTTATCTGGCGCTCCCTAGGGGACTCGAACCCCTGTTTTCGCCGTGAGAGGGCGACGTCCTGGGCCGCTAGACGAAGGGAGCTTGGGGCCACGGCCTATCGAGATAGCCTCGATCACTGGGCCACGCAAGCTTGCAGCCGGCGGCGCGGCATTCCACCCTGCCGGCAGTCAGGAGTCCGCCCGCATGATCGACAAAATCGCCAGCCTCGTGAATGCCGATGCCAAGCTCGTCCACCGCGGCCACTTCGTCGACACCACGTTCATGATCGCCATAGACGATACTTATTATCTGCTGCGCATCCAGGAGGGGCGCGTCACCAAGGTGACGCCGGGACCGTTCATCACGCCCGACTACAGCTTCGCTTTGCGTGCCTCGCGCAGCGTGTGGGAGAAATTTTGGCAGCCGCTGCCGCCGCTCGGCTTCACCGACGTGTTCGCGCTGGTCAAACAAAAACTCATGCGGGTGGAAGGCGACATCCATCCCTTCATGGCCAACCTGCTCTATTTCAAGGACGTGATCGCGGCACCTCGTAAGGAGGCCGCACGATGAAGCCGACTTTCGAACCCATCACCGGCCGCTATCTGCATCTCGACCTGCTCGGCAAGCCACACCGGCTTTATGTCGAAGAGGCGGGCAAGGGCATTCCCCTGCTCTGCCTGCACACCGCCGGCTCCGACGCGCGCCAATATCGCGGGCTGATGAACGATGCGCGCATCACGGCAAACTATCGCGTCATCGCCTTCGACATGCCCTGGCACGGCAAATCGTCGCCGCCGGCCGGCTGGCAGGACACCGAATACCAGCTCACCTCGCGCGATTACGTGCGCATGATCGTGGAAGTGGCCGACGCGCTTGGCCTCGACAGGCCGGTGGCCATGGGCTGCTCGATCGGCGGACGCATCGTGCTGCATCTCGCGCATGAGTGCCCGGAACGCTTCCGCGCGCTGATCGGGCTTGAATCCGCGGCGCACACCGAACCCTATTACGACCTGTCCTGGCTCAACCGGCCCGACGTGCATGGCGGCATGGTCTGCGCCGGCGTGGTCTCCGGCCTGGTGGCGCCAACCGCGCCCGCCGAAGGCCGCTGGGAAACGCTCTGGCATTACATGCAGAGCGGGCCCGGCGTGTTCAAGGGCGACCTCTATTTCTACATGATCGACGGCGACATCCGCGCCAAGGTGGGCGAGATCGACATCACGCGCTGCCCGCTTTATTTGCTCAGCGGCGAATACGATTATTCCTGCACCGCCGAGGGCACGCTGGCGATCGCCGAACGCACCGGCGCGCCGGCCACCATCATGAAAGGGCTCGGCCATTTCCCGATGAGCGAGGACCCGCAGCGGTTCAACGACTATCTGCTGCCGGTGCTGGAGAAGATTCGCGGGCTTTAGTGTTTCGGTTCAAGCCGCAGCCGCCCTAGCGGCTTAAGCGTATCCGGATCGAAAGTACGTAGCTCGGTAACGCCATTGACCTCGATGGTCACCAGGATGTGGTCGTTGGCGATTGTCGTGGAAATCACCTTGGCGCCGGCCGGCAACGCCTCGGTAACGTCGGCGTAGGATGGGGCGCTTTCCTGGACATGCGAAAGGCGGTAGCCGATGACGACGAGGACGAGGCCGATGGCGACAAAAGTGGCCGTCATGATGATGATCATCATCCGCCGCACTTTGCCGATGGCGGCGGCGGCTTCCGGGTCGAGAGGGCGTGGGTCGGACATCGGATGAACCAAAGCTCAAATCATGACGAATGAAGCGATCGAGACGGTCACCATTCGCCCCGAGGAGCAGGGCCGCCGGCTCGACCGCGTGCTGGCCGCGCGCATTCCTTCGCTGTCGCGCTCGCGCCTGAAAGCCTTGATCCTCGGCGGCCAAGTCGCCATCGCGGCGCGCACGATCCGCGATCCCGCCACGCACGTCAATTCCGGCGACACGGTCACCGTCACGCTGCCGGCGCCCGAAGCGGCCAAACCGGCGGGCGAACCGATCCCGCTCAACGTCGTCTACGAAGACGACGCGCTCATCGTCATCGACAAGCCGAAAGGTCTGGTGGTGCATCCGGCCGCCGGCCACGCCAAGGGTACGCTGGTCAATGCGCTGATCGCCCATTGCGGCGACAGCCTATCCGGCATCGGCGGGGTCAAGCGGCCCGGCATCGTGCACCGGCTCGACAAGGACACCACCGGGCTGATGGTGGTGGCCAAGACCGATGCCGCCCATCGCGCGCTCTCAGCCCAGTTCGCCAACAAGATGGAGAGCGGGATCGAGCGCGGCTATCTTGCGCTAGTCTGGGGCGCCCCTGCGCGGCCTAAGGGCACCATCGACGCACCGCTCGACCGCCATCCCCAGGCCCGCGACAAACGCGCGGTGCGCGAAGGCGGACGCCATGCCGTGACCCATTGGCAGGTGCTGGAGCGATTCGCGGGGGCGGACGGCAAGCCGGTCGCCAGCCTTCTGGCCTGCACGCTGGAAACCGGCCGCACCCACCAGATCCGGGTGCATTTGGCCCATATCGGCCATCCGATCCTGGGCGATGCGACCTACGGCACCGGCTTCAAGAGCAAGGCCAACCGGTTGTCCGCCGAAGCTCGCGCCGCCCTGGAGGGTCTTGGAAGACAGGCCTTACATGCATATCTACTGGTCATCGAACACCCCAAAAACGCAAAAAGCCTGCGGTTCCAATCGGAACTGCCGGGCGACCTGAGACGTTTACGTGATGCCTTGGCCGCGGAGAGCCGCAACCAGGGATCGCGACGGTCGAAATAGGTCAATCTGTACAATAGCTTGGTCGGTATCACCGGGGTCACGCTGACGTGACGGGGGGATACTGGTTTTGTCTGCCTTATTCGGCTATGCTGCACCTGCGATCAAGCTTTCGCGGTCGCAAAATTGGATGGGTGCCGTCGGCTCGGGGAGCGGCGGCGACAATCGCCCGCCGATTCATCGGGGGCAAATTAAGGAGGGCGCTATCATGGCCCGTTCTGCCGCTTTGCCGGCACTCAAGGCCGAATCCGGCCTTTCTCACTACCTGGACGAAATCCGCCGGTTCCCGATGTTGGAACCGCAGGAAGAATACATGCTGGCGCGCAGCTGGCGTGAGCACGGCGATCGTGAGGCCGCGCATAAACTCGTCACCAGCCATCTCCGCCTGGTCGCCAAGATCGCCATGGGCTATCGCGGCTACGGCCTGCCGATCTCGGAAGTCGTGTCCGAAGGCAATGTCGGCCTGATGCAGGCGGTCAAGCGCTTCGAGCCGGAGAAGGGCTTCCGCCTCGCCACCTACGCCATGTGGTGGATCAAGGCCGCCATTCAGGAATACATCCTGCGCTCGTGGTCGCTGGTGAAGATGGGCACCACCGCCAACCAGAAGAAGCTGTTCTTCAACCTGCGCAAGGCCAAGAGCAAGATTTCCGCGCTCGACGAGGGCGACCTGCGGCCCGATCAGGTCAAGATCATCGCCAAGCGGCTGGGCGTCAACGAGCAGGACGTGATCGATATGAACCGCCGTCTCGGCGGCGATGCCTCGCTCAACGCGTCGATCCGCGACGACGGCGAAAGCGGCGAATGGATGGACTGGTTGGTCGACGACGCGCCAAGCCAGGAACGTCTGCTGGCCGACAGCGAGGAAAAGGATAACCGCCACCAGGCGCTTACGGCTGCGCTCGACGTGCTCAACGAACGCGAGCGGCGCATCTTCGAGGCGCGCCGTCTCGCCGACGACCCGATCACACTCGAGGATCTCGCCGCCGAATTCGGCGTCTCGCGCGAGCGCGTGCGCCAGATCGAGGTGCGCGCTTTCGAGAAGGTGCAGAAGGCGGTGAAGAGCAAAGTCGCCGCCATGGAGCAGCCGACGGCGACCCCGGCGATTTCCAGCACGGTGCACTAAGCCTTCGCCGTCACATTCAAGAATTCAAATGGCCGGGAGCAATCCCGGCCATTTTTGTTGTCGTGCTCACGTCAGCGGGATGCTGCCGACGTGCTCATGATATGCCGGCCTCTTCTCGATCGCCGCATACCAACGTTCCATATTCGGCAGCGCCGGCCGATCGGAAATAAGCTGCCGGAAACGGTACATACGGATGCCCATCGGAATGTCCCCCATCGAGAACGTGTCGCCCGCGACATAGGAATGGCATGCCAATTCGGCATCGAAGATTTTTGCCAACGCGACAGTGTTAGTTTTAGCTTCCGCGATGGCGGCGTAATTGCGTTTTTCGGGCGGGGTGCGGACCAGCCCGTGAAAAACATCCCAGAATGCTGGCAAGAATGCCGACATCTGCCAATCCATCCATTGATTGGCGAGAGCGCGGGTTTTCGGGTCGGCCGGCTCCAGCGCGCCCTGCCCGTAGCGGTTGGCGAGATACCGGACGATCGAATTGGATTCCCACAAGATAAAATCGCCGTCTTTGAGCGTCGGCACAAGCCCGGTCGGGTTCATCGCCAGATAGCTGGGCGTGTCGTTGCCTCCGAATTCCAGGCCCGCGTCGATTTGCTCGTAGGACAAGCCGAGTTCGCCTATCGCCCACATCACCTTTTGCACATTCGAAGAATTTCTTCGGCCCCAAACTGTGAGCATGGTCGACCACCCCCACTAGTCACAAATGGAGCGGTAGCAGCAACGGCATTCAGCATTCAAGCCCGTCTGTAATCCCTGAGCGATTTTTAAATGCGGGCGATATGTGCATCCTCCACCACGCTTTTCCATTGCGCGATGTCGGCAATGACACGGGTCTTATATTCATCCGGGCTTGATGGTTTTGGAACACTGCCGATCTTTTTCAGTTTTTCGACGAGCAACGGGTCAGTCAAGATAGTGGCGACTGCGCGATTAAGTTTCCTGACAATGTCGGCAGGCAACCCTGCCGGCGCGGCAATACCCTGTCGCGCGGCAACGACAAGTCCAGGAAAACCAGATTCAACCATGGTCGGAATTTCCGGGAGGCCAAAGAAACGACCCGCTCCGGTCACGGCGAGCGCGCGTAATTTTTCATCTTTTATGAATTGAACGGGCACGGTCGGCGGATCCAACACAAGGTCAACTCGCTTGCCGAGAAGATCGGTGATTGCCGCCAGGCCGCCCCGGTATGGGATATGCTGGAGTTTGATGTTTGCCTTTTTCGCGAAGAGCTCCATCGACAAATGCTGGATCGAGCCGATACCGGCTGTGCCATACTGCAATGGTGCTTCCCGCAATCGCGCGATGCGAACGACGTCTGCAAGCGTTTGAATCTCGTTGTCGGGATATGTCACCAGCACCAGAGGGGATTCCGCCGTGGTGCTGATGAATGTGAAGTCCGCGGTAGGGTTGTAGGGCAAAGCTCGGAACATGGCAGCCGAAGCCGTGAACGTCCCCGGCATGGCCAAAAGAGTGTTGCCGTCCGCCTTGGCACGGGCGACCAGTCCGGCAGCGGTGGTGCCGGTCGCACCGGGCTTGGCCTCAATAACAACCGTCTGGCCTAGCTGACGGGACAAAGGCTCGGCGAGAATTCGCGCAAGGGTGTCGACCGGTCCACCGGGTGGAAAACCGTGCACCAAGGTGATCGGGCGGCTCGGCCAACCGGCCTCGGCCCAGGCCGGCATCGCGGCAAATGCCGATAATCCCGCAACAACGGTACGGCGCGTCAGTTTGGTCATAGCGATACCCCTCAGCCCCACCTGGGCGGTCGCATTGGTCCCTGCAATCCGAGGTTAGCTATTGAAATTTGAAAGACATAGCTCGAATATTGCAATCTTATTTTTCAAATATGAAAAGCACCCGCCACCATGGAATGGGACGACTTCAAGCATTTTCTCGCGGTCGTGCGCTCGGGCAGCCTGAGCAAAGCGGCGCGCGTGCTCAAAACCAGCCCGGCAACGGTCGGGCGCCGGATTGCTGCTTTGGAGGACCGATTGGGCGCCCGGCTCTTCGACCGCGCCCAGACCGGCTATACGCTGACCGAAAGCGGCGAAGCCATCCGGCTGAAAGCCGAAGAGATCGAGGAGGCCGTCCTGTCGGTCGAGCGCGAAGCGTTTGGCCGCGACCTGCGCGCGACTGGTAAAGTCCGCGTGGCGACCGCCGAAGACATCGGCGCCTTCGTGATCGCGCCCAGGCTTGACGAAATCCGCCGCTCCTACCCCGGCATCGTGCTGGAACTGGTCTCCAGTTGGGACATCGTCAACCTGACGCGGCGCGAAGCCGATATAGCCGTGCGCACGGTGCGTCCGGCCCACGGCGATTTCGTCGTCCGCCAAATCGGAGTATGGAACTGCGCGATCTATGTCTCGAAGCGATTCGCTGCTGAACATAAGCTCAAGCCGCGCCTGAACGACTTCCGCGACATCGATATCATCACCTGGACGGAGGAGAGCGATTTCCGCGGCGGCGATTGGTTCGACAAGAATGCGCGCGGCGCGTCGGTCGTTTTTGCCGCCAACTCACGGCACGTCCAATACGCCGCTTGCAAAGCCGGGCTGGGCGCCGCGATCCTGCCCTGCATCGCCGCTGATCGCGATCCGGATCTAGTCCGACTGCTGCCGCCGGAGCGTGTTCGCTCGGTGGATCTCTGGTTGGTCGCGCACCACGACCTCATTCGAACCGCGCGCGTGCGCGCCGTAATGGACTTTCTCGCCGATATTGTTCCGCGGCGAGCCCAAAGCGGCCGATGACGAATAAGCCGCCTACTCGCCCCACGCGCGGAATGCTTCCTCGAAGGCGCGCACGCCGGGCGCGCCCTTCTCCATCGCCAGGATGGCGCGCTTGCCGCTGGTATAGACGATCGGAATGTCGAACCAGTCGCGTTCCTTGAGCAATTCGATGTTGCGCTCGACGTCGATGCCGACGGCGGACAGCCCGATGAGGAAATAGCCGTTGGTCACTTTCACCGCGAGGCCGGCGAGCGGCACGCCGCGCGCCTGCTCGTCCTGCTTCATCAGCACGCCGGGCACGTTGGCGATGCCGCCTTCAGGAAAATCCGCCCGCAGCGTGAACATGATCTCGATAGTGTGGCTCGCCGGCAGCGCCTTGTCGGTGTTGCGGCGAAGCGACCAGGTCATGCGCATGTGCCGCTCGGGGATTTCCACGTCGGCACGGATCGCCAGTTCGGGCGCGAGCCCCGGGCCAGGCGACACCGTCTCGGTGCGCCACAACGCCGAGCCGACATAGCGCTTGCCCTTCGGGTCGTTCGGGTCCTCGTCGTAAAGCACGACCTTTTGCGCGACCGCGGCGGCCGGCGCGTTGGCGGGCGCCGGCGCGCCGCTTGCCGGTCCGATGCGGTCGGCGATTTTCGGCTTGGTGACCGGCGCGGCGACTTCTTTCGGCTTCGACGCCGGCGCCGGCGCCAACGCCGTCGTCAACTGGGTGCGATATTTCGCCACCAGCTGCATGATCGGGGCGCGCTGCCGATAGGCGACGCCGGCAAGACCGCCGAGCACCACCAGCAGCACGATGAAGCGAATCACGCGGCCATAAGAGCGCGGAGGCCGCGTATGGACGTCCTCGGCTTCCTCGTAATGCGGCGGCGGGGGCGGTGGCAAGGTTTCCGCAAGCGGCGCCGCCGCCGGCTCTGCCGCCGGAAGCGTCCCGCCATGTTGTTCGGGCGCAGCGTCGGCGGGCGGCGGCTCGAAATAATGCTCGGCCGGCGGCGGTGGGCCCTCGATTGGCGGTCGCGCCGGCTCGCAGGGCATTGCCTCGTAGACCTCGTGCGCCGCGCGATTGGCGTGCGCCGCAGCATCGCCCAGGCCCTCGGCATCGGCCACCGTCTCGCGGAAGCCGCGCAGGCCTTGATCGGAGAGCGTGGGCGCAGTCTCCGGCGTCTCGACCGGCTCGCTGCGCATGCGCTTGACCGCATCGGCCTCGACCTTGCGGATCGCCTCCTCCAGCGCCAGCCGCTCGCGCGTGATGTCGGATTCCTCCAGCGCCGGCTCGACGCTGCGCAACTGGTTGACCAACGCGCTGCGCGCGCGCTCGTACAGCGCTCGGCGATTTTCGCCGGTGTTCTTTTCGAGGCCGTATACGGCGCGGGCGATGAGCGGTTGGTAATCAGCCATTGGACTTCAATGTACCATCACTTTTCGACTTTTTTCCGAATCATGCCTCGAACGGGTTCTTCATCAGGATGGTGTCCTCGCGCTCCGGGCTGGTCGACAGCAAGGCCACCGGACAACCGACCAGTTCCTCGATTCGGCGCACATATTTTATCGCCTGCGCCGGCAATTGCCCCCAGGACCGCGCGCGGGCGGTCGGCTCCTTCCAGCCCGCGATCGTCTCGTAGACCGGCTCCACCCGCGCCTGCGCACGTTCGCCGGCGGGCAGATAGTCGATGGTGCGGCCGTCGAGGCGGTAGCCGACGCAGACCTTGATCTCGTCGAAGCCGTCGAGAATGTCGAGCTTGGTGAGCGCCAGGCCGTCGATGCCGCAAGTGATCACGGTCTGCCGCACCAGCACGGCGTCGAACCAGCCGCAGCGGCGGGCGCGGCCGGTGACGGTGCCGAATTCGCGGCCGCGTTCGCCCAGCGTCTTGCCGATCGCGTTGTCCATCTGGTCGGTGGGGAACGGCCCATCGCCCACCCGCGTGGTGTAGGCCTTGCAGATGCCGAGCACGTAATCGATCGCGTTGGGGCCGAGGCCGCAGCCGGTCGCCGCCTGCGCCGCCACCGTGTTGGACGAAGTGACGTAAGGATAGGTGCCGTGGTCGATGTCGAGCAGTGCGCCCTGCGCGCCTTCGAACAGAATGCGCTTGCCCTCGCGCCGTTTGGCGTCGAGCAGCGACCAGACCGAATCCATATAAGGCAGCACCTTAGGCGCGATCGCCGCGAGATAATCGTAGATCGCCGCGCCTTCGAGCTCCTTCAGATTGAGCCCGCGGCGCAGCGCATTGTGATGCGCCAGCAGCCGCTCGATCTTTTGGCTGAGCGAGGGCAGGTCGGCGAGGTCCATGAAGCGGATGGCGCGGCGGCCGACTTTGTCCTCGTAGGCCGGCCCGATGCCGCGCTTGGTGGTGCCGATGCGGGCCGCCGAATCCTCGCGCACGGCTTCCAATTCGCGATGCAGCGGCAGGATCAAGGGCGCGTTCTCGGCGATGCGCAGATTTTCCGGCGTCACCGCGACGCCCTGTTTGCCGAGCGTGGCGATTTCGTCGATCAGCGCCTGCGGATCGACCACCACGCCGTTGCCGATGATGGACAGCTTGCCGCCGCGCACCACGCCGGAGGGCAGCAGCGACAGCTTGTAGGTGATCGCCGTCGATCACCAATGTGTGGCCGGCATTATGGCCGCCCTGGAAGCGGACGACGATATCGGCCTGCTCGGACAGCCAGTCGACGATCTTGCCCTTGCCTTCGTCGCCCCACTGGGACCCGACTACCACCACGTTCGCCATCAGACGGACTTACCTTTTTGCGCGCATGATCTTGTCCGAAAACCGGTATCCACTTTTCGGGATCATGCGCGGCGCCAGCATTACCGGACACTGGCGCCGGGCGGAGCCGGGCAGGTCCACCTTTGGATAAAGGACCCACCGGGCCGAGGCAAGGCATGAAAGCCGTCCGGAGAGCTCCGGGAAGCGGCCTTTAACGATTTGATATTACGCCGGAATTCCTAGAACTTCAGCGGTTTGGCCTGCTGCACCTGCGGCAGCGCGCGCACCTTGGCGAGCACGCCTTCGGGCAGTTCGCCGTCGATCTCGATCAACGCGACGGCGTTGCCGCCGGCCGCCTCGCGGCCGACGTGGAAGGTGGCGATGTTGATGCCGGCCTCGCCCAGCGTCGAAGAGAAGCGGCCGATGAAGCCCGGCTTGTCCGAGATTGGTGATGTAGATCATCGAGGGGCCGAACTCGGCGTCCATGCGGATGCCCTTGATGTTGACGATGCGCGGGCGGCCGTCGGCGAACACGGTGCCGGAGACCCAGCGCGTCTGCTTTTCGGTGACGATGGTCACGGTGATCAGGCTCTCGTAGTCGCCGACCGCCTCGCGCGTGGTCTCTTCCACCGCCATGCCGCGCTCGCGCGCGACCAGCGGCGCCGACACCACGTTGACGTCGCCCAGCATCGGCCGCAGCAGGCCGGCAAGCACCGCCGAGGTGAGCGCCTTGATGTTCATCTGCGCCACCGCGCCTTCGTAGGTGATCTGCACTTCCTTGATCGGGTTCTCGGTGAGCTGGCCGGCGAAGGAGCCGAGCTTCTCGGCGAGCGCGACGAAGGGCTTGAGCTTGGGCGCTTCCTCGGCGCTGATCGAGGGGAAGTTGACCGCATTGGAGATCGCGCCGCGCAGCAGATAGTCCGACATCTGCTCGGCGACCTGCAGCGCGACGTTTTCCTGCGCCTCCGATGGTGGCGGCGCCGAGATGCGGCGTGCACACCACGTTGGGCAGGCTGAACAGCGGGCTTGCCGTCGCCGGCTCCTCGACGAACACGTCGAAGGCGGCGCCCGCCACCTGCCCCGCCTTGAGCGCTTCGGCCAAGCGCCGCCTCGTCGACCAGACCGCCGCGCGCGCAATTGACGATGCGCACGCCTTTTTTCATTTTCTTGATGCGCGGCGGCGTCGATGATGTTGCGCGTCTTGTCGGTGAGCGGCGTGTGCAGCGTGATGAAATCGGCGCGCTTGAACAACTCGTCGAGTTCGACCTTCTCGACGCCGAGATCGGTCGCGCGCTCCTGCGACAGGAACGGATCGTAGGCGATCACCTTCATCTTCAGGCCGATGCGCGCGGTCGGCGACGATCGAACCGATATTGCCGCAGCCGATGACGCCGAGCGTCTTGGCGAAAATCTCCACGCCCATGAACTTGTTCTTTTCCCATTTGCCGGCGCGGGTGGAGGTGTCGGCTTCCGGGATCTGCCGCGCCAGCGCCAGCATCAGCGAGATGGCGTGCTCGGCGGTGGTGATCGAATTGCCGAACGGCGTGTTCATCACGATGATGCCGCGCGCGGTCGCCGCCGGAATGTCGACATTGTCGACGCCGATGCCGGCGCGGCCGATCACCTTCAGGTTCTTGGCCTTTTCCAGGATCTTCGGCGGACACCTTGGTGGCCGAGCGGATGGCGAGGCCGTCGTAATTGCCGATCAGCTCGGCGAGCTTTTCCTTGTCCTTGCCGAGCGCGGGCTGGAAATCGACCTCGATGCCGCGATCCTTGAAGATCTGCACGGCGGCGGGAGAGAGGGCGTCGGAGATGAGAACGCGGGGAGCCATGGCTTTCCTTATGACGTTCGGCGTGGCCGTCAGCGCAGCCAGCGCAGCATGTGGGGAAAAGGTTCGACGCCGCGCTCGGCGGCGAATTTCGGTTCGACGGTCATGCCGAAGTACTGGAGCATCGGCACGCCGATGGCGGTGCCGGCGGATATGTTTGCGAAGGCGTCAATCAGTGCCTGCGATCCACCTTTGTAGTCGTGCGGATGGAAGACGACCTCTGGCGCGAGGCCGAGATGACGAAGCGCCGCGAAGGACCAGGCCAGCGTCGCCATCTCCTCGCCGTCGTTGGGTGCTAGTGACGATGCATTGCGCGCCTCAGGTTCGGCCACCGCGATATGGCCGGCCTCGTGCAAGAGATCGCCTGGATAAGTCAGCCGCGCTTCATCGATCAGCAGGACTCCATCGCGAACCTCGAGTCCGGGCAGGAAGGTTTTGTCCGGCAGTTCGTTCGCGCGCACATCGATGCCGATGTCGCGCACGAACTCCGCCAGCCGTTCTGTAAGAGGATTGGCGAACATCGCCAGCCTCACGCCGCTTTCGGCAGCGCGGCTTTGGCTTCGGCGAAGGCCCAGTCGAGCCAGGGCGTGAGCGCCTCGACGTCGGCGGTCTCCACCGTGCCCCGCACCAGATGCGCAGGCCCGGCGGCGCGTCGCGGTAATAGGCGATGTCGTAGGCGACGCCTTCCTTCTCCAACAGGCCGGCCAGCGTCTTGGCGAAGGCCGCCTGATCGTCGGCCGACAATCGCGTCACCGCCGGATCGACCACCTTCAGGCAGACCGAGGTGTTCGAGCGTTCGGCCGGCTTATTGGCGAGATGGTCGACCCAGGGCGTCACCGCCACCCAGTCGGCCAACGCCTTGGCATTGGCGTCAGAGCGCGCGACGGTAGCGGTAAGCCCGCCGACCGATTTCGCCCAGCCGAGCGTGTCGAGATAATCCTCCACGCAGAGCATCGACGGCGTGTTGATGGTCTCGCCGGCGAAGATGCCCTCGTTGAGCTTGCCGCCCTTGGTCATGCGGAAAATCTTCGGCAGCGGCCAGGCCGGCTTGTAGCTTTCCAGCCGCGCCACCGCGCGCGGGCGAAAGATCAGCATGCCGTGCGCGCCTTCGCCGCCGAGCGCCTTCTGCCAGGAGAAGGTGACGACGTCGAGCTTTGGCCAATCGAGGCGTCTGCGCGAACGCCGCCGAGGTGGCGTCGCAGATGGTCAGGCCTTCGCGGTTGGCGGCGATCCAGTCGCCGTTCGGCACGCGCACGCCGGAGGTGGTGCCGTTCCAGGTGAACACCACGTCGGTGGCGAAATCGACCTTGCTCAAGGTCGGGCAAGTCGCCATAGGGCGCCTTGAGCACGCGTGACGTCCTTCAGCTTGAGCTGCTTCTCGACGTCGGTGACCCAGCCTTCGCCGAAGCTTTCCCAGGCCAGCATGGTGACGGGCCGCGCGCCCAGCAGCGACCACAGCGCCATCTCCACCGCGCCGGTATCGGAGGCCGGCACGATGCCGATGCGGTAATCGGCCGGGATTTCCAGCACGTCGCGGGTGAGATCGATGGCGCGCTTGAGCTTCGCCTTGCCGATCTTGGATCGGTGCGAGCGTCCGAGTACGGCGTCGGTGAGGGCTTGCAGGCTCCAGCCGGGGCGCTTGGCGCAGGGGCCGGACGAGAAGTGCGGGATCGACCGGCCGCACGCCGGGCTTGGTTCCAGTCATGTCTCTATCCTTCCAGATAGGCGCCCCTCGTTGGGGAGGGGTGTCCCACTGGCGGGCATAGGCGAACGCGGGCGCCAGGTCAACCGGCGCAGCAAGCTTAGCGGAATACCGAGGAAATGAGCGGCGCCTGGCGCCTAGAACCGAACGCCGATGCCGACTCTGCCGGTGTTCGTCATGGCTCTAATTCCATTGACCGGCGCAAAGGCGACGAATTCCCATTCGCCGCGCAGGAATACATTCGGCAGTCACCGCGACGTCCAGGCCAAGCCCGACAGCAAACCCGCCAACGATCGCGTTATTCTTGGCGTTGCCTTGAGTATCCGTGGTGTCGAAGGGCAATATGGGGCTGCCTGACGGAGGCGTTCCGATGTCGTGGACCGTCGCAGTACTCGTATAGTCGAAGCGGCCGACCGCCGCGCCGATCGTGGCATAGGGCAGAAACTGACCTATGGCATAGCCTGCGCGTGCGCGCATCGTCCCATAGTCGATCATCTTGAGTGACGACTGCGTCGTAATGGTCAAGGCATTGTTGACATTGTCCGGAGTGGTTACCACCTGGCGCGCGATTGTATCGCTCGCAGACGAGGACAACGTAGAGATGCGATTATAGGCAAGATCAAATCCGACGACGAGTTGATCCCATTGCCAATTGTAACCGATGAAAGCGCCGTATTGTCTGCCATTGGTTGTGTTGGAGGGCAACGTCGTCCAGCTCGACGGTGAGAACTGGTCTTCAACCTCTGTGTTGCGCAGAATATATGCGATCAAGCCGCTCGTGCTGTTGCCAAAATCAGTGTCCATATTGGTCACGCCGATCTGCCCGCCAAAATTGAGGCCATCCCAGCGGCTGTAATTGGACGACGCTGACCAGTTGCTGAAAGTGCCGCGCAGATCGGGAAAATCCTGAGCACGGGCGGTCGCCGCCCCCAGCAGGAGCAACCCGAGCGCCGTACCGAGCGCGTAGCGATGACGCCTAGCGGAAATCATCGAAGCTCCAGCGCACGCCGACACGCACCTCGTGCGCAGCGACGTTCTTTATCGTCATCGCCGGCGATGCACTGCCGCCGGTCGAGACATCGCCGACATTGAGGTAGCGATATCCGACGTCGACCATCATGTTGTGCGAAATGGGAAAGGCGATGCCCGCCATGCCGGCATAGGCGAAATTCCATTGATTCTTGTTGGAGTCGCCGGTCACCGGCACCGCGGTGGCGAAATCGGTGATCCGGTTGTAGGCGACGCCGGCGCCACCGCCGATGTAGGGCGTGATGTGATACCAAGTGCCGAGATCGAGATAGCCGTTGAGAAGCGCGGTGGTCGGCTGGACCTTGGCGGCGGTGTCGTCGGCGCTCGCGATCGTGCCCTTGTATTTGGTCGGCGTCGCGTAATCGATCGTGACGTCGGTGCGCAGCCAACGCGACTTCAAGCCGAAACCGAAACCGGCGGTGTAGCCGTTGCCCATGCTGCTGTTGGTCGGGTTGGCGAGCGGCGCCGTCATTTCGGCGCCATCCACGCGTCCCCAGAAGCCGCCGAGATCGCCGCGCAAGTACCAGCCCGAGTTCGAGCTCAAGCAGTGGCGCGCGGTATTGCGGCGGCGGCAAGGGCGGCGGACGAGAGCCCGGCATATCGGCGGCCAGCACACTGGCACCGGAGATCGCCAAGGCCGCACCGGCGACAACTAACGTCCGCAACCAACCCATGACCCAAATTCCTTCGCTACGCGTCTGCCCACCATGCCGAAGGAAGGTTAAGTGCGGCTTAACCATAACTTTTCACCACGTTGGCGCGCCGTTAACCGGCGGCGCGTGTTTTGTCCGCGCCGGTCAACCCCTGCTGTGCAGCGGCGGTGGCGGCGCATATTGCGGCGTGTAGACGTAGCGCGGCTGCGGCGGCTGCGGCGTCGTTTCGCAGCAGGTCCAGCGCAGACCCAGCATGATGTCTTGCGAGATCAGATTTCCGAATTTGAAGGTGTCGTGAGTGCAGGTGACGTTGCAATCGACCGTGTCGGTGATCGACCCATAGTTGAGATAGCGGTACGTCAGATCGATTTTCAGGCTCTTGCTCACGTTGTAGCCGAGGCCGGCGTACAGCGCGTAAGCCGTGTGCCATTCGCTCGGATTGCGCCCGAATCCATATCCGCCGTTCGGATTAACGTCGACAAATTCGACCAGGCTGTTGTACGCGCCGCCGATGCCCGCGCCGACAAAGGGTGTGAAACAATTCCAGGTGCCTAGATCGACAAAAGCGTTGGCTAGGAACACCCAGGATTTCAGGTAGCCCTGATATTCATCGACGCCACTGGGTGGATAGGTGACCAGGGCGTAGACCCTCGATTTCGCACGATATTCGGCGCTGAAGTCGAAGCGCAACCAGTTGTTCCAGTCGTAGCCGAAGGCGCCGCCGACAAAGCCGATGTCGGCGTTCGAATTGAATTGCAGGCTGGCATTCGTCTCCGTCTGATAGTCGAGCTTGTAAGTGTTGGTCACGCCATAGCCGACAAAGCCGCGCAGATACCAATTGTCGCAGCACTCTTGCGGCGGCGGCTGGATCATGACAGGCGGCGGCGAATAATCGGCGGCTTGCGCGGCACTTCCGGCAAGCGTGGCGATCGTCGTTAGGGCGAAAATTTTTAGACGCGCACCGACCATGGCATCGTTCCTTGTCGATTCCGCCGGTAGCTTCGGCGGATTGATGCTGGACGATGGCAGGAAATCCTTAAGTGGCTCTTAACTTTGTTCTTTAACCACGTCCTTTAACCGGTCGAGGGTGCGGACGCGCGAATTGGCGGCGTGCACCGCGCGAGCCGGGCCGCATTTAAGTTTTCGTTTACGATTGTGACGCGTTGCGCGCCGGTACGTGGCGCGCAAGACACTGATTCTGCGGCGGCGTCAGTCTTCGCCGTCTTCGCCCATCTCGCCGATATGATGCTGGGCGTATAACTCGAGCCCGAGCTTGGCCACCAGACCGAGCTGAGTTTCGAGGAAGTCGATGTGGTGTTCCTCGTCCGACATCAGCTTCTCGAACAGGTCGCGGGTGACGTAGTCCTTGACCGAGTGGCAATAGGTCGCGGCCTCCTGGTAGAGCGCGCGCGCCGACATTTCCGCCGCCAGGTCGCAGTCGAGCACTTCCTTCACGTTCTGCCCAATGTGCAACGGATCGAGTACCTGCATATTGGGGAAGCCGTCGAGGAAGATGATGCGCTCGACCAGTTTGTCGGCATGCTCCATTTCCTCGATCAATTCCTTGCGCCACTGCTTAGCCAGATCCTTGTAGCCCCAATTATCGAGCAGCCGGTAATGTAGCCAATACTGACTGACCGCCGTGAGTTCGTGGCGCAGCGCCTTGTTGAGATATTCGACAACCTTGAGATCACCCTTCATGCGACGCTCCTCAATTTTCTCGACGGTTGCGGCGGCGCCGAAACCTCGGCGATCTTCAGCGGCGGTGCGGCGCTGCCGCGTTTAACGTCATCCATGATCTCGCGGATGCTGCGGGCGCAGCGGCCGCATTGGGCGCTGCAGCCGAGGCAGCCATAGACCTCGAACGTTGTGCGCGGCGATGCGCGCTCAACCGCGCTGCGCACGTCGTGGTCGCTGAGCACGTTGCAGGAGCAGATGATCATTGCACAGCCCGGCCGGTCGCGATTGGCTTTCGCGACGGCAGTTTCGCTACCGGCTTCTTTACGCCGAGTCAAAACAAAACGTTGTTTGCAGGCGTTCTAAACTATTGGCCGGAAACAAATTATGCGGCGACTTGGGCCAGCGCCTCGACCACGTCGTCCACCACGGCCTCGACCAGCGCCTTGTCGTCGCCCTCGCCCATCACCCGGATCACCGGCTCGGTGCCGGACGGGCGCACGATCAGGCGGCCGCTCAAGCCCAGCTTTTTCTCGGCGCTGGCGATGGCCGAGCGCACCTGCGCGTTTTCCAGCGGCTTGCCGTTCTTGTAGCGCACGTTCTTGAGCACCTGCGGCAGCGGCTCGAAGCGGTGGCAGAGTTCCGACACCGGCTTGTTGCTGCGCTTGACCACGGCGAGCACCTGCAAAGCGGCGACGAAACCGTCGCCGGTGGTGGTGTAGTCGGAGAGGATGATGTGGCCGGACGGCTCGCCGCCGACATTGTAGCCGTGCGCGCGCATATGTTCGAGCACGTAACGGTCGCCGACCGGCGTGCGCACAAGCTCGATGCCGAGCTCGGCAAGATGCCGCTCGAGCCCGAGATTGGACATCACGGTCGCGACAATGCCCGGGCGCTGCAGGCGGCCGTCTTCCTTCCAGCTCTCGGCGATGACCGCGAGCAACTGGTCGCCGTCCACCACATGGCCGCGCTCGTCGACGATCATCACGCGGTCGGCGTCGCCGTCGAGCGCGATGCCGATATCGGCGCGCATCTCGCGCACCTTGTGGCAGATGGCGGTCAAGATCGGTCGAGCCGCATTCCTTGTTGATGTTGATGCCGTCCGGGTCGACGCCGATCGAGATCACGTCGGCGCCCAATTCCCACAGCGCGCCGGGCGCGACCTTGTAGGCGGCGCCATTGGCGCAATCGATAACCACGCGCAGGCCGGACAAATCGAGCGCCTTGGGCAGTGTGCGCTTGGCGAATTCGATGTAGCGGTCCTGCACGCCGTCGATGCGCTTGGCGCGGCCGAGATCGTCGCTTTTGGCCAGCTGCTTGCTGAGATCGGAATCGATCAGCGCTTCGATCTCGCTTTCGACCTCGTCGCTGAGCTTGAAGCCGTCCGGCCCGAACAGCTTGATGCCGTTGTCGTCGTAAGGGTTGTGCGAGGCCGAGATCATCACGCCGAGATCGGCGCGCATGGAGCGCGCCAGCATGCCGACCGCCGGCGTCGGGATCGGGCCGGTGAGCAGCACGTCCATGCCGACCGAGGTGAAGCCGGCGACCAGCGCGGTCTCGATCATGTAGCCGGAGAGGCGGGTGTCCTTGCCGATCAGCACACGGTGGCGGTGCTCGCCGTTCTTGAAAATGAGCCCGGCGGCCTGGCCGACCTTGAGCGCCAATTCAGGGGTAATCACCTGGTTGGCCCGGCCGCGAATGCCGTCGGTGCCGAAATAACGACGAACCATGCAATCCCCTTGATGCCCATTTATTGCTGCCAAGCACGCGGAAACGGCTGGCTTATTGGCGGGCGGCGGCGCCTGCCCCGCGAGGCCACATAATAGGGCCTAAGCGGCGAATTTGCTTCAAATATTGTGAGTAATCATTACCAGCGGCCGTTAACAATCGCAGCCGTTGAATATGCAGCCGGAATACCGCCGTTTCGCAGCCTGCGCCTGTGTGCTACCCGATGGGGATTGCCGAATTTCCGGGTGGCCCATGAAAGACATCACCAACATCGACGACCTGCGTGCGCTTGCCCGCCGCAAGGTGCCGCGCGCGTTTTTCGATTACGCCGATAGCGGCTCCTACAAGAGGAAACGCTGCGCGCCAACCGCGCCGATCTGCAGGCGATCAAGCTGCGCCAGCGCGTGCTGGTCGACGTCTCCGAACGCAGCCTCGCCACCACCGTCATCGGGCAGAAGATTTCGTCGCCCATCATCCTTGCGCCGGTCGGCCTCACCGGCATGCAGCACGGCGACGGCGAAATCCTGGCCGCGCCGCGCGGCGAACGCTGCCGGCATTCCCTACACACTGTCCACCATGTCGATCTGCTCGATCGAGGACGTGGCGGAGGCGACCGGCAAGCCGTTCTGGTTCCAGCTTTACGTGATCCGCGACCGCAGCTTCTCCAAAGACATTCTGGCGCGCGCGCAGGCGGCGAAATGCAACGCGCTGGTGCTCACCGTCGACCTGCAGGTGCTCGGCCAGCGCCACCGCGACGTCAAGAACGGCATGACCGTGCCGCCGGAAATCCGCATCAAGAACATCATCGACATCGCCACCAAGCCGGCTTGGGCCTGGAGCGTACTGTGGGGCAAGCGCAAGACCTTCGGCAATCTCGCCGGCCACGTGAAGGGCATGGACAACGTCAATTCGCTCGGCGTAGTGGATCCAGAACCAGTTCGATCCGGCGCTGTCCTGGAAGGACGTCGAGTGGATCAAGAGCATCTGGCCGGGCAAGCTGATCCTTAAAGGCATTCTCGATCCCGAGGACGCCAAGACCGCGGTCAAGCTCGGCGCCGACGGCATCGTGGTGTCCAACCACGGCGGCCGTCAGCTCGATGGCGCGCCGTCCTCGATCTCGGCGCTGCCCAAGGTCGCCGACGCGGTCGGCAACGACACCGAGGTGCTGTTCGACGGCGGCATCCGCACCGGCGCCGACATCATGCGCGCGCTGGCGCTGGGCGCGCGCGCCTGCATGATCGGCCGCGCCTATGTCTACGGGCTGGGCGCCGGCGGGCAGGCCGGCGTCGCCAAGGCGATCGACATTTTGGAAAAGGAACTCAGCGTCACCATGGCGCTCACCGGCACCAACCGGATCGCCGACATCGACGGCCATGTGCTGGTGGGTGGCGGGGGGAAGAAGAAGGCGGGGAAGAAGAAAAGCTAATCCGAATTGTCGTCCCCGCGAAGGCGGGGACCCATAAGCCGTGCCCTCTCGATAGCGCGGTGGCTATGGGTCCCGGCTTCGCTCGCCCGGGACGACAGCTCAGTGCTTCACTCCTCCTTCAACCCCAACGCCAACGCGTTGCCCGTCGCGCCGTAATATTTGTACGGCAGGAATTTTCCGGTCATCCCTAAGCTGACGCGGTCGCCCTTGGGGTCGGCCTTGCGGGTGATATCCATGTCGAAGTCGATCGCCGACATGATGCCGTCGCCGAATTCCTCCTCGATCAGCGCCTTGAGCGCCGGGCCGTTGACCATGATCAGCTCGTAGAAGCGGTAGATCAGCGGGTCCGTCGGCGGCATCGGCGTGCCGGTGCCGCGCATCGGCACCTCGTTGAGCAGTGCCTGCTCGCTCTTGGTGAGCCCGAACAAAGCGGCGGCCTTGGCCGCCTGCGGCTTGGTCAGCTTCATCTGGCCGAGGATCGCCCCGGTGATCAGAATCGGCGACATGCCGCCGATCTCCCCGCAGATATATTTCCACGTCCAGCCCTTCTCGCGTTTGATATCGAGAAGTTTCTCCGTGAGCCCGTCCCGCGTCATCGCTAACTCCTTGTTATGCGCGCAAAATCGTGACGGATCGATGCAAGCAAATTTTACGCCAACCGACGGCCCGGCTTGCCAAGCCCGGCCGGTTCATGCCACCGGATGGCCATGACGGCAGAGGTCACCATCAAGGACGGCGGGCGGCTTACCCCGCATCCCTTGCGCGCGGCGGTGCTCGGCGAGGTACATGCCCGCCCGTTCACGGCGCTCGAGACGCCGCGCCGCATCTTGCATTTCGCCTTCGATACTGCGGGCGAGGCCGCCAAGGCCGACCGGGCGGCGCTCGCCGCTTTCTGCGCCCGCCGCCAGCTCGAACCGCCGCAGCCGGCGGCCAAGCAACATCGCGTCGCGCTCGGCGGCGCCACGCTGCGCTGGGAACAGCATTCCGAATTCACTACCTATACGTGGGAACTGCCGGCGCAAGGCGACACGCCGTTCCACCCCGCCGCCGCGTCCTTGGCGACGCCGATGGCGAGCGTGTCGCAGCCGGGGCCGCTCGTGGTCGCGCTCGATTTGCATCTGATGGCGGACAAAAAAATCGCGCTCGAGCAATTGTTCGACCGCGCAAGCCTGGCGGTGGCGGAAAATGCCGAAGGCGACGCGCTGTTCGCCACCGACTTCCAGGCGGATCCGGCCGGCTTTGTGCGCATCTTGGTGCTCGACCGCGGCTTGGGAGCCGAGCGCGCCGGCGCGCTGGCGCAGCGCATCGTCGAACTGGAAACCTACCGCACGCTGGCGCTGCTCGGCCTGCCGGAGGCGCAACGGCTGACGCCGTCGATCAACCGCATCGAGACGCGGCTCGCCGAGGTCACCGAGGAAATGCGGCGCACTGACAAACTGATCGATAATCACCGCCTGCTTGATGAGTTGACCGCGCTCGCCGCCGAACTGGAAGCGGGCGCGGCGGCGAGCCTGTTCCGCTTCGGCGCCAGCCGCGCCTATAACGAGATCGTGCAGTTGCGGCTTGCCACCATCGGCGAGCGCAAGGTCGAGGGCCTGCCGACCTGGTCGTCGTTTTTGGCGCGGCGCATGGCGCCGGCCATGCGCACCTGCGCCACCACCGAGGACCGGCAAACCAATTTGTCGGAAAAACTGGCGCGCGCCGCCAATCTGCTGCGCACGCGGGTCGACGTCGAACTGGAGCGGCAGAACCGCGATTTGCTCAAGTCGATGAACGAGCGCACGCGGCTGCAATTGCGGCTGCAGACCACGGTCGAAGGGCTCTCGGTCGCCGCGGTGAGCTATTACGTGGTCGGCCTGTTCGGCTATCTGGTGAAGGGCGCGCAGGACGAAGGCGTGCCGGTGAACATCTCGCTCGCCACCGCGCTGTTCGTGCCGGTCGCCGTGCTGGCGATCTGGTTCGTCGTGCGCCGCATCCGGCGCCGGCATATTGCGGGAGACTGACGACGTAGCGACACACGAAGGGGGCCTGCCATGAGCATCATGTATCACGACGGCAACCGGCAGCTACAAGACCGCTTCGACAGCCGCCGTCTGGCCGACCGGCTGGAGGAAAAGCTGACCCGCACGGCGTTCAGCGAGGACGACAAGGCTTTCGTCGAGGGCGCGGCCTATTTCTTTCTGGCGACGGCGGACGCGCAAGGGCGGCCCGACTGTTCGTTCAAGGGCGGTCTGCCCGGTTTCGTGCGCGTGACGGGCGCCTCCGAACTGGCGTTTCCCGATTACGACGGCAACGGCATGTTCAAGAGCCTGGGCAATATGACGGTCAATCCCAATGTCGGTCTGCTGTTTATCGCGCTGCACGACAAACCCAAGCGCCTGCGCGTCAACGGCAGCGCGAGCGTGAGCGAGAACGATCCGCTGCTCGGCGAAACTGTGGGCGCGCAACTGATCGTGCGCGTCCAAGCGCGCGCCATCTTCCCCAATTGCCCGCGCTACATCCCCAACATGCTGATGACCGGGCCGTCGAAATACACCCCGCAGCCGCAATGCGAGCCGCCGGAACCGGCCTGGAAGAGCTTCGACAGCTTCAAGGACGTGACGCCGCCGCGCGCGCCAACTTTCAAAGGCTAACCATGCGCAGTGAACGCTTCAATTTTCCCAACGCCAAGGGCGAGCAACTGGCCGCCACGCTTGACTTGCCGCTCGGCAAGCCCACGGCCTATGCGCTGTTCGCGCATTGCTTCACCTGCGGCAAGAACAACCTCGCCGCCAAGCGCATCGCCGAGCGGCTGGCGATCAACGGCATCGCCGTGCTGCGTTTCGATTTCACCGGGCTGGGCTCGAGCGAAGGCGAATTCGCCAATACGCATTTTTCCTCGAACGTCGATGACCTGGTCGCCGCCGCCGATCATTTGCGCAAGATGGCTGGCGCGCCGGCGATCCTGATCGGCCATAGTTTGGGCGGCTGCGCCGTGCTGGCCGCATCGCACCGCATTGCCGACGCCCGCGCGGTGGTGACCATCGCCGCGCCTTACGATCCCTCGCATGTCACCGGCCTGTTCAAGCAGCACATCGACACGATCAAGGAAAAAGGCGAGGTGGAAGTGGCGTTGGCTGGGCGGCCGTTCACCATCAAGCGCGAGTTCCTCGACGACGTGGCGGAGAAGAAGCTCGACGCCTGCCTCGCTACTTTGCGCAAGGCGCTGCTGGTGTTCCATTCGCCGACCGACGACCTGGTCGGCATCGACAATGCCTCGCACATTTTCGGCGCCGCCAAGCATCCCAAGAGCTTCGTTTCGCTCGCCGGGGCCGACCATCTACTGAGCAAGAAGGACGACGCCGTCTATGTGGCCAACGTGATCGCCGCCTGGGCCGAGCGCTATCTCGACAAGCCGGAGGTCATGACGGAGGCCGAGGTCGAAGCGGGCCTCGTGCTGGTTCGCGAGACGCACGGCGGCAAATTCCAGCAGGAGATTTTGACCGGCCCGCACCGCCTGCTCGCCGATGAGCCGATCAAGCTGGGCGGGCTCGAACTCAGGGCCCGGGCCTTACGATTTTCTGCTGGCGGGCTTGGGCGCCTGCACCGCGATGACCATCCGGCTTTATGCCGACTTCAAGAAGATCCCGCTCGCGAACGTCTCGGTGCGGCTCAACCACGAGAAAAAGATTCACACCAAGGACTGCGAGGACTGCGCGGACAAGGTCACCAAGGTCGATCACATCGAGCGCGCCATCACGCTGGAAGGCGCGCTCGACTCCGCGCAGCGGGCGAAGCTGATGGAAATCGCCGACAAATGCCCGGTGCACCAGACGCTGGAATCGAAAATCGACATCCACACCGTCGAGCGGGCGGCTTAACTCGTCATTCCGGGGCGCGGGCCATTAGCGCGTTTACGCGCGTCTTCGACGCACTATGGCCCGCGAACCCGGAATCCAGAAACAGATTCCGAGATCGCATCTGGATTCCGGGTCCGGCCCTGCGGGCCGTCGCGGAATGACGGAATGGAAATTATCGATCGAATTGTTTATAAGGTCGCCCGCCATGCATCCCGCCGCGCCCGCGCTGACGCAGCAGTTCCTCGTCTGGGTCGACGAGGCGCCGCGCAGTTACGCCGACGCCGAAGCCTGGCGGCGCAGTTGCCCGCATTTGTCGATCTGGGAAGACGCCATTTCCGATGGCCTGGTGCGCTTCCAGGACGGCAGCAGCATGCAGGGCTCGCGGCTGGTGCTCACCCCGCGCGGGCGCGCGCTGCTCAAACACGGCTGACAACGCCACGGGCTGCCCCGCGGCCAGCTTTCGCCCCTATCCCTTGCGGCTTGACGGTCACCGGCCCCTCCGGCACACTAGAACAAACCAGGAACAAGAAAGAGGCGCAGCCTGCCCGAGGGGGTTGGATTTCTCCGCGTCTCCAGAGGCTTAATAATGATCGACCAGCTTCGCCAGCGCCTGCGCGCCTTGCAGAAAATCGTCGGGATCGTCGACGGTGCGCGCACGCTGCCGCTCGGCATCGCGGCGATCGACGATGCGCTCGGCGGCGGCCTGGCGCGCGGCGCGCTGCACGAGATCGCGGCGGCGAGCGAGGCCCATCTCGCCGCGGCGACGGGCTTTGCGCTCGGACTAGCAGCGGGCGGACGGATCCGCGTTTTCTGGATCGCCGAGGACATGGCGCTCGCCGAAAGCGGCGCGCCTTACGGGGCCGGCCTCGACGTCTTCGGCCTTCGCCCCGAGCGCCTGCTGACGGTTTCCGCCGCGCAACGCTGCGACCTGTTGTGGGCGATGGAGGAGGCGCTGCGCTGCCGCGCGGTCCACGCCGCGATCGGCGAACTGCGCCACGGCGAGATCGACCCCGTGGCGCTGCGCCGGCTCTCGCTGGCGGCAGGAGAAAGCGGCGCGCTCGCTTTGCTGCTGCGCGCGCGGCCGGCGCGCGAGGCCTCCACCGCAGCAACACGCTGGATCGTCGGCGCGGCGCCCAATGCCTGCTTTGCTGTCGAGCTCGTGCGCAACCGCCGCGGCCCGCTCGGCGCGTGGATTCTACAATGGAGTGACAGCGATGAACATTTCATCCTCGCGCCTGCTCAGCCTGTGGCTGCGCCGGTTCTCGACCGACCGCATCGTAAGGTCGCGTGAGGTTTCCTCGCCGCTCGCGATCTACGGCAAGCGCGGCAATGCCGAGTTGATCGTCGCCGTCGACGAAGCGGCGGAGCGGCTCGGGCTGCACGCTGGAACAGCGCTGGCACAGGCGCGCGCCATGCATCCGTCGTTGCAGGCGATCGAGGAAGACGCCGGGGCCGACGCGGCGCTCTTGGAAAAGACCGCCGATTGGTGCCTGCGCTACACGCCGCTGGTGGCCTGCGATCCGCCTGACGGCCTCACGCTCGACATCAGCGGCTGCGCGCATCTTTACGGCGGCGAGAACGCGCTCGCCGCCGATCTCGGCCGGCGCGTCGCGCAAGCGGGCTTCACCTACCGCATCACCATCGCCGGTACGATGGGCGCGGCCTGGGCCGCCGCGCATTTCGGCGAACCCGCAAGCTACGCTGGCGGCGAGGAACGCACTTTGCTTTCGCCGCTGCCGCTGGCCGCGCTGCGGCTGCCATCGGAAACCGTCGCGGCGCTGGCGCGCGTCGGCTTGAAGCGCATCGACGATGTCGTCGATCTGCCGCGCGCACCCCTCACCGCCCGCTTCGGCACTGAGCTCCTGCGTCAGCTCGATCGCGCGCTCGGCCGCGAGCACGAGCCGCTTAATCCGCGCCTACCAGTCGCGCCTTACGTCGCCGAGCAGCGCTTTGCCGAGCCGATCGCGCGCGAGCAGGACGTGCTGGGCACCGTGGCGCGGCTTGCCGACCGGCTTGAGTTTGCCTTGGAGCGGCGCGGCGACGGCGCCCGCCGGCTCGAGCTGACCTTGTTCCGCACGGACGGCGAAGTACGCCGCCTCGCCGCCGGTTGTTCGCGGCCCTTGCGCGATCCCAAACAAATTCGCGCGCTGTTCGTCGAGCGGCTGGCGGCGCTGGCCGACCAATTCGACCCCGGTTTCGGCTTCGACATGGCTCGGCTGTCGGTGCTGGTCGCCGAGCCCTGCCCGCCTGAACAGATCGGCCTTGGCGGCAGCGAGGACACGGCCGAGATGGACCGTCTGGTCGACCGGCTCTCCGCGCGGCTGGGCAGCCGCCGCGTGCGGCGCCTGATTGCGCGCGACAGCCATATCCCCGAAATCGCCGCCACTGCGGTGCCGGCACAAATGACCGACATCGATAATGGCTGGCCGGCGTTCCGCCAGTTCCGCACGCAAGCCGACTTGGCGCCGCGCCCGCTGCGCCTGCTCACGCAGCCGGAGCCGATCGAGGCGCTGGCGGAAGTGCCGGACGGCCCGCCGCTGTGCTTTCGATGGCGGCGCGCGCTGCACGAGGTGATCGCCGCCGAAGGCCCCGAGCGCATCGAGGGCGCCTGGTGGAGCGAACGCGGCGGAGCCGCGCGGGACTATTTCCGCGTGGAAGATAAAACCGGCCTGCGCTTCTGGCTGTTCCGCTCAGGCCTCTACCGCGATCTCACGCAGGGCGCCGCCGCGCCGAGCTGGTTCCTGCATGGGACCTTTGCGTGATTCTTTTTCTTCCCCTCTCCCCTTGTGGGAGAGGGTGCCGAGCGAACGAAGTGAGCGAGGCGGGTGAGGGGGACATGCCAAAGTACCGAGGCGAAAAATCCAAGCAAAGCCAAGCGCGCCATCTTCGGCATGCCCTGACGGACGCGGAACAGAAGCTATGGCGGCTTCTCCGCTCGCGACAGCTCGCGCATATTAAATTTCGCCGACAGGTGCCGCTCGGGCCTTGGGTTGTCGACTTCGTATCGTTCAAACAAATGCTCGTCGTTGAAGCGGATGGAAGTCAGCACGCCGAGAGCGCACACGATCAAGTCCGCGATGCCGACTTGCGGAAATGTGGTTTTCGTATTCTGCGTTTCTGGAACAACGACGTCCTTGGGAACGCCAACGGAGTACTCGAGCGGATCCTGGAAACGGTCAGGCAATCCCCCTCACCCCGCGGCCTTCGGCCGCGACCCTCTCCCACCAGAGGAGAGGGTTAAGAAGTGCCCGCGTTGAGTCTGCCCTACCTCGAATTCGCCTGCGCCTCGAATTTCTCCTTCCTGCGCGGGGCGTCGCACCCGGAAGAGTTGATGGCGCAGGCGTCGCAGCTCGGCCTCGCCGGTCTCGGCCTCTGCGACCGCAATTCGGTGGCCGGCGTGGTGCGCGCGCACCTCGCCAGACGCGAGCAGAACCTCGCACTAAAATATCACCCCGGCGCGCGGCTGGTTTTCACCGACGGCACGCCGGACATTCTGGCTTTCCCGCGCGACCGCGCCGGCTGGGGCCGGCTCACGCGGCTGCTGACGGTTGGCAACCTGCGCGGCAAAAAGGGCGAGTGCATTCTCAATCTCGACGACCTGCTGGCGCATGTCTTCGGACTCGAGCTGATCGCCATGGGCGGCGATGCGCGATTGCTTGCGCGCTTGCGCGAAGCAACGGCGCGTCGGGTGCGGCTGGCAGCGTCCATGCTCTACCGCGGGCGCGACCGTGCAAGGCTCGCGCGTCTCGCGGCGCTGGCGCGCGAAGCACAAGTCCCGCTGATCGCGGTCAACGACGTGCTTTATCACCACCCCGACCGCCGCCCGCTCGCCGACGTGCTTACCTGCATCCGCGAGAAGACGGTCATCGACCGCGCCGGGCGCAAACTCAGCCCCAATGCCGAGCGCCATCTTAAATCTCTGGAAGAAATAGCGCGGCTGTTCCGCGACGCGCCGGAGGCGATCGAGGAGACGCTGCGCCTCTCCGAGCAGCTCAGCTTCTCGCTCGACGAACTGCGCTACGAATATCCCGACGAGAGCATCGACGGCTTCGCCAACGCCCAAGAGGCGCTCACGCAGCTCACTTACCAAGGCGCCGCCCGGCGCTATCCGCAAGGCCTGCCGGAAAAAGTACGCGCCACGATTGAGCACGAACTGGCGCTGATTGCGCAGCTGCAATACGCGCCCTATTTCCTCACCGTCTACGACATCGTGCGTTACGCGCGCTCGCAGAAAATCCTTTGCCAGGGCCGCGGCTCGGCGGCCAATTCCGCAGTCTGCTTCTGCCTCGGCGTCACCGAGGTCGATCCCGACCGCGCCGACCTGCTGTTCGAGCGTTTCATCTCGCCGGAGCGGCGTGAGCCACCCGACATCGACGTCGATTTCGAGCACGAACGGCGCGAGGAGGTCATTCAATACATCTACGGCAAATACGGGCGTGAGCGCGCCGGCATCGCCGCGACCGTCATCTGCTACCGCGGCCGCTCGGCCATCCGCGAGGTCGGCAAGGCCTTCGGCTTGAGCGAGGACACCATCGGTGCGCTATCTTCATCCATATGGGGCGGCGGCGGCGATGGCTCAGCCGACCTCGCGCGCGCCGGGCTCGACCCGCAAAGTCGCCGGGTCAAGCAGATCGCGGCGCTGGCGCGCGAAATTGCCGGCTTCCCGCGTCATCTGTCGCAGCACGTCGGCGGCTTTGTCATCACGCGCAGCCGGCTCGACGAGGTGATGCCGATCGGCAACGGCGCCATGCCCGAGCGCACCTTCGTCGAATGGGACAAAGACGATCTCGACGCGCTCGGCATTCTCAAGATCGACGTGCTCGGCCTCGGCATGCTGTCGTGCCTGCGCAACGCGCTGGATTTGGTGGGAAGGCATTATCCTTCCGCGTGGCCGCAAGCGCGGAGAGCGCCTCTCGTGCCCTCTCCCCTCGTGGGAGAGGGCTTCTCAGAGATGCAAAGCAAAAGGTCGGGTGAGGGGACGGACCTCCCCCCTCACCCGATCGCGTCTGTTGACCGCGCGGCGTTGCCCTCTCCCACAAGGGAAGAGGGCGCAACAACGACCGCCGACCTTTCCGTCATCCCCGCTGAAGACCCCGCCATCTACCGTATGCTGCAACGCGCGGATTCGCTCGGCGTGTTCCAGGTGGAAAGCCGCGCGCAGATGACCATGTTGCCGCGGCTCAAGCCGGCGAACTTCTACGACCTGGTCATCGAGGTCGCGATCGTACGCCCCGGTCCGATCCAGGGCGACATGGTGCATCCTTATCTGCGCCGTCGGCGCGGGCAGGAGCCGGTCGTCTATCCGTCGAAAGAACTGGAAGCGGTGCTTTCGAAAACGCTGGGTGTGCCGTTGTTCCAGGAGCAGGCGATGAAGATCGCCATCGTCGCCGCCGGCTTCACGCCGGCCGAGGCCGACAAATTGCGCCGCGCCATGGCCACCTTCAAGCGCGTCGGCACCATCGGCAGTTTCCAGCGCAAGATGATCGACGGCATGCTGGCGAACGGTTACGCGCGCGACTTCGCCGAGCGCTGTTTCCACCAGATCGAGGGCTTCGGCGAATACGGTTTCCCGGAAAGCCACGCGGCGAGCTTCGCGCTCTTGGTCTACGCCTCGGCCTGGCTGAAATGCCGCTACCCGGACGCCTTCGCCGCCGCGCTGCTCAACGCACAGCCGATGGGCTTCTACGCGCCGGCGCAGATCGTGCGCGACGCGCGCGAGCACGGCGTCGAAGTGCGCGCGCCCGACGTCAATCGTTCGCAATGGGATTCGACGCTCGAGTCGGGGTCGGAGGCGGCCGCGCGCCTGCACGATTTGCATCGCGCGATGCGGGACGATGTACACGCGACCCACGCCATCCGTCTCGGCCTGCGCGAGATCAAGGGGCTGAAGGAGGAAGATGCCAAGCTCGTCGTCGCGCGACGCGGCATGAATTACGATTCCGTGCGCGACGTCTGGCTGCGCACGGGCCTTAGCCCGCGCGTGCTGGAGCGGCTGGCTGACGCCGATGCGTTCGCTTCGCTCGGCCTCACGCGGCGCGAGGCGCTGTGGGCGGCCAAGGCACTCGGCCGCGTCGGCGACCGCGACGACGATCTGCCGTTGTTTGCCGTCGATGGCGACGCGGCGGCGGCGCGCATTGTGTCGCGCGAACCCGACGTCGCGCTTCCCCCCATGCCGCTGGGCGAGGAGGTCGTGAACGATTATCGTTTCCTCAGATTGTCGCTGCGCGCGCATCCGGCGCAATTCCTGCGCGCCGATCTCGACCAACGCGGCATCTTGTGCAACGAAGTGCTGCGCGACCTCGCCAACAACACGCGCGTAACGATTTCCGGGCTGGTCACCTGCCGGCAGCGGCCGGGCTCGGCCAAGGGCGTGGTGTTCATGACCATCGAGGACGAGAGCGCGGTCGCCAATGTCATCGTCTGGCCGAAAGTGTTCGAGCGCGTGCGCCCGGTGGTACTCGGCGCGCGCTACGTCGCGGTCGCAGGCCGCGTGCAGGCGGAATCGGGCGTCATCCACGTAGTGGCCGACGCGCTCGAGGATCTCACAATGCTGCTGGCGCGGCTCGCCGACCAGGGCGCCGACATCGACAGCCTCACGCGCGCCGACGAAGTGCGCCGCCCGGTCGAGGATCAGCGCGAGGCGCACATGCTGGGCGGCCGCAACCGGCTGCTGCGGCTGATGCGCGAGATGCCCGAACTCGTCTCCGACCTCGACGTGCCGGCGCCCGGCTCGGCGCACGCGCCGACGAGAAGAGCTGTTTAGTTGGCGTGATCTTTTCCGAAAACCGGTTCCCATTATTCGGGATCATGCTCTGCGTCGTCTGACTACATCGCCGGCTTTACGTCGCGGCCGACATACATGACCTTGGCGAGCAGCGAGCCGTCCGGCTGCTTGACCGAGGCAAAGATGACGACCGAGGCGCCGGCCTTGAGTTCTTCCTTCTTGCCCGGCGCCACCGCAGCGATCACCGTATCCTTGCTGACGACGATCTTCTTCTCGCCGTCCTTGTATTTCACCGTCAGCGTCTCGCCGCCCTTGCTCGTCACCGCGCTCTCGACATAGGCGTTGGTCATGGTGCTGCCCGGCCGCGCGTCCCACGGCCCATGCCGGTCGGGCACCACGCCGCGCTGCGCCGGCATGAAGATGTGGATCGAGAACGCCGCAATGCTGCCGTCCGCCTGCGGCATGCCGGCGATGCCGAGAAAGCTGTCGGTCTTGATGTCGGCGAGCGAGGCCTTGACCAGCGCCGCCACCCGCGCGTCGTCGGCGACCTTCACGTTCAGCATGGCGCCGTCGCGCGTCTTGAGCACGAGCATGGCGCCGTCCGCCTTCTCGATCTCGCCGCGGATGCGGCCCGGCTGCTGCGCCAGCGCGGCGCTCGCCGCCAGGCCTAGCGCCAGCGCGACGGCGCCAAACGCGCGCCGCGTCATATTCACCCGATGCATTTTGTCCTCCCGACGGAGACCGGCATCGTTGCGCCGGACCGTCAACCGGAGAACCCCTAGCCGCGCCTCTTATTCCGCTGTTTCGGCTTGACCGGCGGCTTTGCCTTTTCCGCCGCCGGCGGTGCCGGCGCCGACCCAACCAAGTCGGCCTCCACCAGCGCACGCAGTTCCGGCGTCACTTCCGGCCGCACGCCGAACCAGCGCTCGAAGCCGCTCACCGCTTGTTGCAGCAACATGCCGAGGCCGTCGGCGGTGCGTAAGCCACGCTCGCGCGCCAATTTCAGCAAACCGGTTTCCAGCGGCGCGTAGACCAGGTCCGCCACCACCAGCGAGGCCGGACAGCGCAGATTGATCTCCAGCGGCGGCTGCCCGACCATGCCGAGCGTCGTGCAGTTGACCAAGAGGCCGGCGCCGCCGAGCAAGCCGGTGGTCTCGCTCCAGCCGGCGACCTGCACGCGCGCGCCGTATTTCTTTTGCAATGCCTGCGCCCGTTCAATCGTCCGGTTGATTACATAGATGCGGCCGACATTGCGCTCGACCAGCGCGAACACTACCGCGCGCGCGCCGCCGCCGGCGCCGAGCACGACGGCGGTTTCCAAGCCGCGGTCCCAGCCCGGCGTCGCGCTGTCGAGACTGCCGAGGAAGCCTTCCACGTCGGTGTTGGTCGAGCGCAGAACGTCGCCCTCGTACCACAGGCAATTGGCGGCGCCGACCGCCTTGGCGCGCGCGTCCGGCTCCGACAACGCCATCACGGCTTCCTTGTGCGGCACCGTGACATTGGCGCCGACATAGCCCTGCTCGCGCCAATGCGCGATGAAGTCCGCAAGCTTTTCCGGCGGCACCGCCTCGCGCCGATATTCGGCGTTGATGTTGTGCTGCTTGATCCAGTAATTGTGAATCAACGGCGAGCGCGAATGGCCCGCCGGCCAGGCGATGATGCAGACTGACTTACGTGCCTCACTCATACTTCCGCCACCACCCTGCTATGCGATAGATTCACCGCTGTTCCCATCACCATGATATCGCCGGGCTCGCGCGGCATGCAGACGCCGCCGCGAGCGGCCCGATCGACCGCGTCCTCCCCTACCACCATCCCGAAACTGCCCCGGCCGCGCGTCCTGTAGCTTGCAAGTTTCATGCGAATTTCCAGGCATTGCCGGGCCCGCGCGCGGGCGGCTTGGAGTTGTCGTCGGTTCAACGTTATGCTGCGGGATCGGCGGCGCCCGCAGCATGTATTCCCTGCTTGAGAGGCCGTCAACGCCCCGAGGCCGCATGAAAACCATCTTCCTCGATTGCAACGACCAGTTGGCACCGGTGTGGGAGCGCATCATCCGCGCCGACGATCCGCCGATCGACGTCAACCGGGAACCCTTCGCGCGCGACGAACTACCGTTGGTGCTCGCTGGCTACGACATCGCGATCGACGACCATTCCTACATGCCGACCGAGCTGGTCGACCGCTGCAAGCAGCTCAAGCACATTGTGTTCCTCGGCACCGGCCCGGCGAGCTACATGAACGTCGACGAGATCAATGCGCGCGGCATCAAGGTGCACATCATCAAGGGCTACGGCGACACCGCGGTGGCCGAACATTCGATTGCACTGATGACGGCCGCGGCGCGCGACCTGGCGCGCATGGACCGCGAAATCCGCGCCGGCACCTGGACGCCGCATGAGGGCGTGCAGCTCACCGGCAAGACGCTGGGCGTGATCGGCCTCGGCGGCATCGGCCGCGAGGTGGCGCGCATCGGCAAAGGCATGGGGCTGGAGGTCATCGCCTATAACCGCACGCCGCATGCCGACGCTGCCATATCGCTGGTCGACATCGACACGTTGCTCAAGCGCGCCGACGTGGTGTCGATGAATCTGGTGCTCAACGACGCGACGCGCGGCTTTCTTTCCGCCGAGCGCATCGCCCGCATGAAGCCGGGCGTCATCTTCATCAATACCGCGCGCGGCGCGCTGGTCGACGAGGCCGCGCTGATCGCCGCGCTCAACAGCGGCCACATCCGCCACGCCGGGCTCGACGTGTTCCATGACGAGCCGCTGAAAGCCGATCATCCGCTGGCCAATATGACGAACGTGACGCTGACCGCGCACGCCGCCTTCCGCACGCTGGAAGCCTCGATGACGTTGCTGCGGCGGGCGGTGGATATTGTGAAGACGCTCATCTAGTCATTCCGGGGCGCGCCAAAGGCGCGAACCCGGAATCCAGAGCTGCGCTCGCGCCCCGGAAAGACGGTTCCTAGTAATACCCCGGCGTGCCGCCGCCATCGACGGGGATCGCGGTGCCGTGGATGTGGCGCGCCCGCGCGCTGCACAAGAACACTGCCAGCGCGGCCACGTCCTCCGGCTGGCCGATGCGGCGCAAGCCGCTCTTGCTCAGCGCCTCGGCACGCACCTGCTCCGGCGTTTTGCCCTGCGCTTTGGCGAACTGGGCAAACAATTGCTCGATGCGGTCGGTCTGCGTCTGCCCGGGATGGATGACGTTGACATTGACGTCGTCGCGGTTGCCGAGCGCGGCGAGGCCCTTGGCGAAATTGGCCATGGCCGCGTTGACCGCCCCGCCGATGAGGAATTCCGGCCCCGGCGTGCGCGCGGCGCCGCCGACGATGTTGACGATGCTGCCGTGCGCTTCTTTGAGCAGCGGCCAGAACAGCCGGGTGAGCCGCACCGTGGCGTGAAATTTTAGCGCAAAGCCGTCGGTCCAGGCCTCATCCGGTAACTCGAAAAAATTGCCGCCTTTGGTGGCGCCGGCATTGTTGATCAGCACGTCGCAGCGTTTGAACCGCGCGTTGACTTGGGCGAAAACCTGCTCGCAGGCGGCAAGCGTGCGCAAATCGCCGGCAATGGTCAACGGGTCCGGGCCGCAGGCAGCAACCGCTTTGGCGCCTTCGGCGAGATTGGCCGCATTCGATGCCGCCAGCACCGTCTGCGCGCCCTCGCGCGCGAAGGCCGCCGCGATGGCCCGGCCGATGCCGCGGCTGCCCCCGCTGACGACGACGACTTTTCCTGCAAACTCTCCAGCCATTGGCTCCCTCCCCTGTAGGTGCGGGCTTTATACATTGACCCGCCAGCGTTCTCAGTCACAATAAGAAAAACTGTTGGGGGAAACGTGAAGCCGGCGCCGTTCGCCTACAAACGCGCGCGTTCGCTCGACGAAGCCATTGCGCTGCTCGGCGAACATAAGGACGCCCGGCTGCTCGCCGGCGGGCAGAGCCTGATCGCCACGCTGAACATGCGGCTGTCGCAACCCGCGCTGCTCATCGACATCAACGGCTTAGGCGGACTGGACGGTATCGCGATCGACGGCGGCACGCTCGAGATCGGCGCGCTGGTGCGGCACGCGCAAGCCGAGCGTTCCGACGCGATCGCCAAGCACGCCCCGCTGATCGCCCGCGCCCTGCCGCATATCGGCCACGCCGCCATCCGCAACCGCGGCACGCTCGGCGGCTCGATTGCCTATGCCGATCCGGCCGCCGAATTGCCGGCCTGCCTCATGGCGCTCGATGGCAAGGTGGAAGCCGTCGGCCCGAAGGGCAAGCAGACCGTTAGGGCGGGCGAATTTTTTAAAAGCCTATTCGAGACCGCTTTGGGGCAGCAGGATGTGCTCACCGCCATCCGCGTGCCGGCCGCCGACAAGAACACGCGCACCGGTTTTGCCGAATTGGCACGCCGGCACGGCGATTACGCCATCGTCGGCCTTGCCGCCAGCGCCACAGCCGACGGCAAGGGCCTTAAGGACGTGCGGCTCGCCTTCTTCGGTGTCGGCGCGACGGCCATGCGAGCCCGGAAATCCGAGGCGGCGCTCGCCGCCGGCAATGTCGATGCCGCGGTTGCCGCGCTCGACCTCGATCCGCCCGACGACCTGCAGGCAACCGGCGCGGTGAAGAAGCACCTCGCCGGCGTCTTGTTGCGCCGCGTCGCTGGGCAGTTGATGGAGGCGCGCGCATGAGCGAGCACGCCCTCGACATTTCGCTCACCGTCAACGGCGAACGCGTCGCCGAGCGCGTGGAACCACGCAAAACGTTGGTCGACTTCCTGCGCGAGGAACTGGCGCTCACCGGCAGCCATGTCGGCTGCGAGCATGGCGTCTGCGGCGCCTGCACCGTACGCGTGAACGGCGAGATCGTGCGCGGCTGCCTGATGCTGGCGGTGCAATGCGACGGCGCGACGGTGGAGACCATCGAGGGCCTCTCCGACTCGGGCGAGATCGCCGATTTGCAGGCGGCCTTCGAGCAGCGCAACGCGCTGCAATGCGGCTATTGCACGCCCGGAATGATCGCGGCGGCGCAGGAACTGCTCAAACGCGGCGGCGTGCCGTCGCGCGAGGATATCCGCGAACACCTCTCCGGCAATTATTGCCGCTGCACCGGCTACCACGCCATCGTCGACGCTGTTGAAGCGGTGGCCAAAGCCCGCGCGGGAGCGCCGAGATGAAAATCACCGACGACTCCCCGCCCGTGCTAAGCGCGCTCGACCGGCCCAACTCCTACATCGGCCGCTCGGTGCCGCGGCCAAATTTGCAACGCCTCACGCAAGGGCGCGGGCAATATGTCAGCGACGTCACTTTGCCGCGGATGTCGCATGTCGCTTTTGTGCGCTCGCCGCACGCGCACGCAAAAATAAGATCGATCAAGAAGAACAAGGCCGAGAAGTCAGCGGGCGTGATCGCCGTCGTCACCGGCGCCGAGCTCGCCAAGGTGATGACACCCTGGGTCGGCGTGCTCACGCATCTCAAGGGCCTGAAATCCGCGCCGCAATACCCCATGGCTGTCGAGCGCGCCTGCTGGCAGGGCGAAGCGGTCGCCGCCGTGGTGGCGCGCACGCGTGCGCAAGCCGAGGACGCCTGCGAACTGGTCGAGGTCGCTTACGAGGAACTGCCTGCGGTCACCGATGCGGAAACCGCGCTCGACGCCAAAACGCCGGTGATCCATGCCTCGCTCGGCGACAATCTCTGCTTCGAGCGTAAGCTGGAAGTCGGTACGCCCGACAAGGCCTTCGCCGACGCCGAGGCGGTGGTGGAGACGACCTTCATGTTCGGCCGCCACACTGGCGTCACCACCGAGCCGCGCGCCGTGGTCGCCGACTGGAACGCGGGCGACGAGCGCTTAACCGTTTATCACGGCACGCAAGCGCCGCACATGATGCAGGACCTGTTCGCCAAACACCTGACTCTCGGTCATGACCAGGTGCGCGTCATCACCAAGGACGTCGGCGGTTCGTTCGGCATCAAGGTGCACTGTTATGCCGACGAGATGGCGACGGTGGCGCTGTCGAAACTGCTCAAGCGCCCGGTGAAGTTCGTCGCCGACCGCATCGAGAGTTTCGTCACCGACATCCACGCCCGCGACCACCGCATCAAGGCCAAGATCGGCGTCAAGAACGATGGCACCATCGCCGCTTTTGAGATCGACGACCTGACCGGCATCGGCCCCTACTCGGTCTATCCGCGCACCTCAGGGATAGAGGCGAACCAGGTCGTCAACCTGATCGGCGGCCCCTACACCTGCGGCAATTACCGGGCGCAGGCGCGCGTGGTGTTCCAGAATAAAAACGTGATGTGCCAGTACCGCGCGGTCGGCCATCCGCTCGCCGTGGCGGTGACCGAAGGGCTAGTGGAACTGGCGGCGGCGAAAATCGGCATGGACCCGCTGGAATTCCGCCGGCGCAATCTGATCGCCGACGACGCCTATCCGTACACCTCCGCCGTCGGGCTCAAATACGAAAAACTCTCGCACCACGAATCGCTCGCCCATCTCGACTCGCTGATGAATTACGCCGGCCTGCGCGCGGAACAGAAGAAGTTGCGCGACAAGGGCATCTATCGCGGCATCGGCTTTGCCTCGTTCATTGAAGTGACCAACCCGTCCGCCGCTTTCTATGGCGTCGGCGGCGCGCGCATCTCCTCGCAGGACGGCGCCACCGTGAAACTCGACGCGCAAGGCAATATCGCCGTGGCGACCGGCGTCACCGAACAGGGCCAGGGCGCGGAAGCCGTGGTCGCGCAAGTCGTCGCCACCTCGTTCGGCGTGTCGATCGAGCGCGTGCGCGTGATCACCGGCGACACCGACGCGACGCCTTACGGCGGCGGCACCTGGGCCTCGCGCGCGGCCGGCATCGGCGGCGAAGCGGCTTGGCAGGCCGGCAAGGCCTTGCGCGCCAATGTGCTCGATGTCGCCGGCGCGATGTTGCAGGCCAAGCCTGAAGATCTCGACATCCGCAACGGCATCGTCGTGGATAAAGTGAAAGGCACCGAGCGGCTGCCGCTCGAAGAGTTGGCGCGCGTCGCCTACTTCCGCCCCGACACGCTGCCGGCCGGCGTGCAAGCCGAACTGGTCGCCACGCGGCATTACGTTCCGCGCGCCTACCCCTTCGCCTTCACCAACGGCGTGCAGGCGAGCTATCTCGAAGTCGATATCGATACTGGCTTCGTCAAGCTGTTGAAGCACTGGTGCGTGGAGGACTGCGGCACCATCATCAATCCGCAACTGGTCGACGAGCAGATTCGCGGCGGTATCGTGCAGGGCATCGGCGCGGCGCTGTTCGAGCACTGCCTCTATGATGAGCGCGGGCAGATGCTCAATGGCAACATGGCCGATTACCTAGTGCCGATGGCGGCGGAAATGCCCGACATCGAATGCGGCCATGTCGTTTCGCCCACCGCCGACTCGGAGCTCGGCGTCAAGGGCGCCGGCGAAGCGGGCACCGCCGGCGCGCCGGCTTGCGTGATGAACGCCATCAACGACGCGCTGCGGCCTTTGGGCGCCATCCCACTCACCGACATGCCGTTCACGCCGGGAAAGATTCTCAAGGCGCTCGGGAAGGTGTGAGGCTTCGTTCGGCGTCGTCACCGCATCGCTGCGCGCAGCGATCGTTTTCGCTTCATGAAAATGCGCCCGACCGTTCGCCGGCGCGGTTCTGCTTGCTGAAACACCGAAACCCAGCGCAATATCGCTTGATAACGGCCGGCCTTTTTGCACAGTCGCGGCCTGCAAAAAACAAATGTCAGGGACGGACGTCATGAACATCAAAGTCGGCCTGCAGGCGATCGCCGAAGCCTCCAAGAAGCTGTCCAACTGGGGCCGCTGGGGCAAGGACGATCAAATCGGCACGCTCAATCACGTCACGCCGGAGGACATCGTCAAGGCGGCGGGCCTCATCCGCACCGGCAAGGTGTTCGCGCTCGGCATTCCGCTCGACCGGCACGGGCCGCAGAGCGGCCTGTTCGGCGGCCGCTTCAATCCGATTCACCAGATGCTCGCCACCGGCACCGACGCCGTCGCCGGACGGCACGACTGGAACAAGCTGCGCTATTCCGACGACACCATCATGCTCTGCATTCAGGGCGCCACCCATTGGGACGCGCTCGGCCACATCTTCTACGAGGACGCCGCCTATAACGGCCACGACCCCAAGATGATCGACTCGCGCGGCCTCGGCGTGCTCGGCATCGAGCACACCAAGAGCAAGATGGTCGGGCGCGGCGTATTGCTCGACATCGCGCGCTTCCGCGGCGTGCCCTGGCTGCAGGATGGCGAGAGCATCGGCAACGACGAGCTCGACAAATGCGCCAAGGATCAGAACGTGTCGATCGGGCGCGGCGATTTCGTCATCGTGCGGACCGGACAGATGGAGCGCTGCCTGTCCGAGAAGCAATGGGGCGGCTATGCCGGCGGCGACGCGCCCGGCGTCAAATTCGAGAATTGCTACTGGTGCCAGGACAAACAAGTCGCCGCCATCTGCAGCGACACGTGGGGCGTCGAGGTGCGGCCGAACGAGACCAAGGAAGCCAATCAGCCCTGGCATTGGGTGGTCATCCCGGCCATGGGCCTGTGCATGGGCGAGATGTTCTACGTCAAGGAGCTGGCCGAGGATTGCGCCGAGGACGGCGTCTACGAATTCTTCTTCTGCGGCCCGCCGCTGATCATCCCCGGCGGCTCCGGTTCGCCGATCAATCCGCAGGCGATCAAGTGATCACGATGCGCTTGTCGTCGCCGTATGGTTCGAGGCGTGCGGCGGCCGTATTGCCGGCATGCGGCAACCGTGCCATTATTGCCGTGCTGCAGTAGGGCGCATCGGCCGCTAGGCCGAAGGGGCTAAGCCCACCTACGAAACGGTCAACCTCATGCGCCTATGCCCAATCTCGAAAACCTCAAAAAGCAAGCCAAGCTGATTTTCCGCTGGCATCGCGAGCGGTACTACCCGGTAGCGGCGCAGATCAGGGCGGCGCTGCCGCGCTTTCGGCAGATGAGCGATCCGGAAATCTTGGCGTCGACGTTCAAGCTCAGCGACGCACAGGAAATGATCGTCCGGCAATCGGATTTCGAGAATTGGCAGGCGCTCAAATCGGGACTTAAAGCCATGCCGCAGCAAACGGATCAGACCATCGCCAAAGCAACGATCACCGCAACCGCCGCCCAATTGTTTGTCGCCGATATCAAGGCCTCGTGCGACTTCTTCACCGAGAAGCTCGGCTTCAAGATCGTCTTCGTCTACGGCAAGCCGCCGTTCTACGCGCAGGTGAAGCGCGACGCCGGCATCATCAATCTCAAATGCATGGACCGGCCAGTCGTCGATCCTGAATTGCGCGACCGCGAGAGCCTGCTGTCGTCCGACATGTGCGTGAACACGGCCGAGGAGATCAAGCAGCTGTTCCTCGAGTTTCAGGCCAAGGGCGTCGCCTTCTTCCAGACGCTGCGCAAGGAGCCGTGGGGCGCCAAGACGTTTATCGTCAAGGATCCGGACGGCAATCTGCTGCTGTTCGCCGGCCCGGCTGAATGAAATATTGAGAACGCCGCCCTGCCTCATCGTTTGAGATGCCGCGCCTGGCGCGACTTCTCGGGATGAGGCGGAGCTATTTCAGTTTCGGCAGATCGGCGAAATATTCCGGATGTTCTTTCTGAACCTCGGCCATGAATTCCGGCCGAAACAGCGAGGGCACGTCGAGACGGGGCGCGCCTTTGAGCGTGTTCATCAGCACCTCGTCCTCGGCATTCTCGAAGGCGCGCAGCACGTTCGGCGACAGCCGCGGATCGAAACTGATGTGCTTGACCGCCTGCTTGCCGATGGCAACGTCGGTTTTCGGCACCGCGCGCGCGAAAATCTCCACCGCCTCGTCGCGGTTGTTGCGCGTGTAATGCGAGGATTGCGCGAGGCCCGCGGCGATCGCCTTGACCAACGCGGGCTTCGCCTCGACCGTCGGCCCGTGCGCGGTCGCCACCATCACATAGGACATGTACTGGCCGGCGCGGATCACGGGAAAAGAATCCGGCACCTCGGTGAGCACCTGCGTGACGTAAGGCTCCCATGACACGACCGCGTCGACCTTGCCCTCGGCCAGCGCCGGGGCGAGGCCGAATTGCGACCAGATGTTCTCGATGGTGAGGTCCTCGTATTTCAAATTGTTCCGGCGCAGCACCATCTTGAAATATTCGTCGGACGTTTGCCCGCGCGCGAGCCCGATCGTCTTGCCCTTAAGGTCGGCGATCTTGCCGGCTTCGATGCCCCTGCCCTTCTTGGTGACGATGGCGAGCGGATCGTCGCAATTGTCGCGCGTGGCGTCGTTCATGATCAAGCCGATCACCTTGAACGGCTCGCCGGCATGCACCGCCTTGAGATAGGTGGTGGTGCTCATGTCGCCGATCTGCGCGCGGCCGTCGTGCATGGCGTTGACCATGTCGGTGCCGGTGTCGACCACCAGCATCCTGGCGTCGACGCCGTGCTGCTTGAAGAAGCCCTTCTCCGCGCCGACGAACATCGGCAGGTGGCCGAAATTATTGCCGATCACCACGTCGAGTTTGGGCAAGTCCGCCATAGCTATCCTCCCAAGTCTTTGTTCCGCGCCGTCAGGTCGCTTTCAACACCTGCGGATTGACGCAATTCGGCGGCATCACGCCATCGAGCAGCGCCTGAATATTGTCGACAACCGTGTTCGCCATGATGTCGCGCACGTCGGTCACCGCGCTGCCGAGATGCGGGGTGAGCACCACGTTCTTCATCGTCAACAGCGCCGCCGGCACCTTCGGCTCCTGCTCGAACACGTCGAGGCCGGCGCCGGCGATCGTCTTTTTCCTCAGCGCGCGCACCAGCGCCGCTTCGTCGATCACGGCGCCGCGCGCGGTATTGATGATAAAGGCGCTCGGCTTCATCAAAGCGAATTCGCGCGTCCCGATCATGTGCCGGGTTTCCGCGTTGAGCGGTTGATGCAGCGAAACGAAATCCGCCTCCGCCAGCAATTCATCGAGCGGCAGATAGGTCATTTTCAACTCGCGCTCGAGCTCCGGCTTGCGGCGCGGGCCCCAATAAATGATGCGCATGCCGAAGCCTTGCGCGCGGCGCGCGGTCGCCTGGCCGATGCGGCCGGCGCCGACGAGCCCGATGGTCTTGCCGTGCACGAAACCGCCGATCAGGTGGTTCGACTGCGAGCCGGGGAACCGGCCGGCGCGCACCGAGCGGTCGCCCTCGACCATGCGCCGCGCCACCGCGATCATCAGCCCGATATGCAGGTCGGCGACCGCCTCCGCCACGATCGGCGGCACCACGGTGACCGCGATGCCGCGTTTGGTCGCCTCGGCAACATCGATATTGTCGGGCGTGATCGACATCGAGCAGACCGCGCGCAATTTCAAATTGGCGGCGAGCACGGCGCGGTCGATTCTGTCGTGCAGCAGCGAAAACAGGATGTCGGCCTTGCGCGTGCCGGCGATCAGTCTGGCCTTGGGAATGATCTTGCTCGAGTCGGTATTGATCTTGACCTCGGCGATGCCGCGCAAGCGGTCGAGCGCAGTTGAGGCGATTGGCTGGCTGACGAAGACGCGCGGCAACTTTTTCGACTTGCCGCTCATCGCTGCCACCGCACGATACCGGCGACGCCGTCGACCGCGCATTGCGAGCCGTCGGGTATCTTGCGCGTGGCGTCGAGCACGCCGAGCACCATCGGAATGCCGCGCTCGCGCGCAAGCGATGCGAGGTGCGAGGTGGAACCGCCGAGTTCGGCGACCACGCCGGCGACGCGCGGCAGAATCTGGCTGAGCGCCGGACCGGCCACGCGCGTGACCAGGATGTCGCCGGGCGCAACGCGCGACAATTCGCATTCGCAGTTGACCACCACCGCGCGGCCCGCGCCCCAGCCGATGCCGGCGGCGTGGCCGCGCACGCCGGGATGTTGCAGCCAGATCTGGTCGGGGACCGTCGCCGGCTCGACGTGCAGCGGCCGCGATTGCAGCAACTTGAAGCCGCCTTCGTTGAGCGCCCATTCGATTTCGACGGGCGCGCCGGCGAGCTGCTCGCATTTCTTCAGCAAGCGGCCGAGCGTCACCGCTTCGCCGGCCGTCAGGCACGGCTCGCTCACCAGATCGTCGGGCACCAGTTGCGGCGCGGCAACGCCGTGTTCGCAGGTATCGCGATGGCTCTTGCGACCGGCTTCCACCGTGCGCAGGAAACCGTTCTTGGACAAAACAATTCGGTCGGGCACCACTTCGCCCTGCGCGATAGCCGAACCGAGCCCCCAGGTGGCGGAGATCAGCATCTGGCCTTCGGCGGTTTCGCTTAAGGCCCCGCCCGAGGCGCGCGCGGAAATCAGCGGCTGGATCAGTACGCCCATCGCGGTGTCGGCCGGCGACAATTCATGATTCTCCATGTAGCGGCGCGCGTTCGAGGTCCACAACGCCGCCCAGCAAGCGCGCACTGCGGTTTGGAATTCGGCCTCAATGGAAAGCCCCAAGAAGCTTTCGAACTGGCCGGCGAAATTCGCGCCCTTGCGGTCTTCGATCAGCGCCGAGGAACGCACCGCGCCGAGCGCTCCGGCCGCGCGCTGCGCGCGCCAGGCGGCGAGCAGCGGCGCAAGAATCTCCGGCACGATCGGCTGCTGATAGAGCGCGAGCCTGATTTGCACCGACAGTTTGCGCGCGCTGGGCTGGTCCGCCGCGTTATAGGCGCCGACCAGGTCCCCGATGCCGAGATGCTCGATTTGGCGGCGATAGGCTTGCGCGGTAAGCGCGAAGCCGCCCGGCGTCGGCAGTCCGGCCTGACCGAGCGCCGCGAGATTGGCCGCCTTGGGACCGACCTGATCGGGATCGGTGGCGGCGGGGTCGCTGAGGGGCAAGATGAAGGCGGTCATTTGGCTTTCCGTTGTCATGGCCGGGCTTGACCCGGCCATCTCGCTTAGGAAGGCACAGTGCGTGGCGCGAGATCCCCGGGTCTCGCCTTCGGCTCGCCCGGGGATGGCGTCGGCTTAGGCCGACGTCACTTCACATGATCCCCATAACCCGGCAGCGGATCGACCACGGTGATCTGCTTGACCGGGAAGTTCGACACGATCTCGATGCCGTCGTTTTTCACGATCAGCATTTCCTCGATGCGCACGCCGTAGCGGTATTTCTTGCCGTGCTGGGTTTCCAGCGCGAAGGTCATTCCTTCTTGGATGTCGATCGGATGATCGAGCGACCAGATGCGCGAGATCACCGGCGGGTCGTATTGCGCAAGGCCAAGCCCGTGGCCCCACAAGTTCGCCGCGGCCTGGTCTTCGTCCTCGTAACCCCAGGTCTCCATCGCCGACGGCCACTTCAGCGCGATGTCGCGCGTGGTGGCGCCGACCTTCACCGCGCCGATCGAGTCGTAGAGCCACTTCAGCGCGATCTCGTAGGTGTCCTTCTGCTCCTGGCTCGGCTCCTTGCCGACGCAATAGGTGCGGTAATAGCAGGACTTGTAGCCGTTCCAGGTGAGCGCGGCCAAATCCATGAACACGATGTCGCCGGGCTGGATGATGCGGTCGGAGAAGTTGCGCCAGTTCGGCCAGGTGTTCGGACCGGAGGAGACGATAACGTCCTCGACGTCCTCCATGCCGGCGAAGTTGTAGAGATATTCCATCAGATGCGCGGTCACCTGGTTCTCGGTGATGCCGGGGCGCAGGAACTTCATGCATTCCCAGTGCGTGGCATCGCCGATGGCGCCGACGATGCGGAAGCATTCCTGCTCATCCTCGTTCTTGACCGCGCGCGCGTCCATCATCGCGCTCATGCCGTCGGTCCAGTGGATGCCCTTCTCCTTGAACACGTTGATCATGTTGATGTCGATGAAGTCGCAGCCGAGCTTCTGCCCGGCGACACCGTGTTCCTTCATCGCCTCTTGCACGGCGACGACGAACTTGTTGACCTGCTGCACCGAGGCCGGGCCGGCCGCGCCTTTGATCCAGGCAAACGAGTGGCGCACGTTCTCTTTCGGAATCCACGGCGAATGCCGCTCGATCTGGAAACCGAGATCGCCCTGCTCGAACAAAATCGGCGCGCCGTCGCCGCACAGCATGGCGTAGCGCAGGCCGGGCTTGAGCCGGTTCCAGCCCGGCGTCAGCGTGCCGGTGATGTAGCGCACGTTCTCGTCATACATGCACAGCACGGCGCCGAGCCCGTGCTTTTTCATCATCGTGCGCGCGCGTTCGGTGCGGTACTTGCGCAGCCGGTCCCAATTGACCCGTTGCTGCCAATCCATGCCGACGGTGCCGAAATTCGCCGTACCCATGCTGTCCTCCCGATCGGCGCTTTTTGAGCGCGCCGTTTTCTGACCATTTCGGGGGATGTTAAGCGGCTGGCGGCCCCGATAGAAATAATATAATCATGGCTTCGCCATTAGTTTTTATAATGTGGGTTCCGCATGCGTAATATCCCCTTGGGCCAGGTGCGCGCGGTCATCGCGGTCTGCGAGGAAGGCTCGTTCACCCGCGCGGCGATGCGCGAAAACGCAACGCAATCGGGCATTTCCCAGCACGTGGCCGCCGTCGAGCGCAAGCTCGGGGTCAAGCTGTTCGCGCGCGGCGCCGGCCAGGTGACGCCGACGCCGGCCGGCCTGCGCTACTACAAAAGCTGCGTCGCGGCGGTGGGCGCGCTGGAAAACGCCGCTGAGGAGGCGCGCGCGCTCGCCGGCCAGGTCACCGGCGAATTGCGTATCGGGCTGATGCCGACCTTTACCCGCGCGGTGCTGGCGCCCGTGCTCGACGACTTCGTGCCGCGCTGCCCGGAGGTGCGCCTGCACATCGTCGAGGGTTATAGCGGGCTGCTCACCCAACAGGTGCTTGATGGCGAACTCGACTTCGCGGTGGTGCCGGCCTTCGAAGGCACCATCGGGCTGAAATCGCGTTTGCTGGTGCGCGACCGCGAGATGCTGATCTCCGGGGCAAAGCGTGGATTTGTGCCACTCGCGCCGCTACGGCTCGCCGACTGCAAGCCGCTGAAATTCGTGCTGCCGGGGCCGGACAATACCCGCCGGCGCAATCTGGAAACTTATTTCCAGAGCCACGGCGTCGACGTCGAGGCCATGCTGGAAATGGACGCCATGATCGCCACGCTCGAATTCGTCGCCCGCTCCGACTACGTAACGATCCTGCCCAGTGTGATCTCGATCAACGACGTCGGCCGCGGCGAATTGATCGTCAATCCGATCGTGCGGCCGGAAATGCACGCCGAATTCGTGGTGATCCAGCCGACGCGGCGCACGCTCACGACACAAGCGCGGCTGTTCCTCGAGCGATTCGAGCACGAGGTCGCGCATATCCACGCCGCATGGGACGCAACGCTTGCCGGAACCAAGCGGCGCAAGCGTTCCGCTTGATGCGCCGATGTGTCATGATTGCGCTTAGTTAAGGAAAATCGCCGATGGCCGCCTCGCCGCTCGTCTCCACCGCCTGGCTCGAGGATCATCTCGCCGATCCCGATCTGCGCATCCTCGAGATCTGCAACGTCCGCGACGACAAGACCTATCACGAGGGCCACATTCCGGGCGCCCTATGGCTGTTCTGGAAATCGGCCTGCTGGCACGAGACCGACCGCGAATTCGTTTCGCCGGCGGCGATGGCCAAGCTGTTCGGCGGCTTCGGGATAGGCCCGCAATCGACCGTCGTGCTCTACGGCGACCCGGTGCAATACGGCAGCTACGCCTTCTGGGCCTTCACCATGGCCGGCCACCGCAACCTCAAGCTGCTCGACGGCGGCCGGCGCAAATGGGTGATGGAAAAGCGGCCGCTGTCGCGCACCGTGCCGCGTTTTGCCGCCGTCGCCTATCCGCCGCCTAAGCCCGATACGTCAATGCGGGTCGGCCGCGACGACGTGCGCGCGCATTTGCGCGAGCCGCAGCGGCTGTTGCTCGACGTGCGTTCGCCGGAGGAATATTCGGGAAACCGCGTTTCCGAATATAGTTTCGCGGTCGACCATGGCGCCGAGCGCACGGGGCGTATTCCCGGCGCCGTGCATCTTTATTTCAAGGAGCTGTTAAACGAGGACGATTCGTTCAAATCGCCCGAGCAATTGCGCCAAGGGTTCGCCGGCGCCGGCATCGCGCCGGAAAAATATAATGACGTGGTCTGCTATTGCCGGCTCAGCCACCGCGCCACCATCGCCTGGGTCGCGCTCAGCCAGATTCTCGGCAACAAGAACATCAAGATCTACGACGGCTCGTGGACCGAGTGGGGCAGCATCGTCGGCTTCCCGGTCGAGAAATAATTCTCAACTGCTTGCGGTCTTGCGCTGATAGGCCTCGATCTTGTCGCGCAAAGCCTGCGGCAACGGCACCGGCTGGTGCGTTTCCAAGGACATCATGGCGGTGACCATGCGCGCGCGCAACCGCTCGAGCCCCTCGCGATGACAGACGATGGCGATGCCGAGCGAAGTGCGGCCGATGCGGTCGACCAGCAACGTGAGATCGATGACGTCGCCCATGCGGCTGGGGATCTTGAAATCGCATTCGATATGCACGAAGGGAAAGCCGAATTTACTGCCCATGATCAGCTCGGCGTAGTCGTAGCCAAGCTCCCGCCCGTACCAGTCCTCGATCAGCCCGTTGAACATGTCGAAATAGTGCGGGAAGTAGACGATGCCGGCGGGATCGCAATGGGAAAAGCGCACCGGAACGCTGCGCGTGAAAGCGCCGGCGGGCGGCGCGAATTTATCCTGGAGCATGGTCTGCGTCCTGCTGCGTGGCGAAACGATGCCTAACGCGAACGGCCGGCCGGCGCCATAGCGGCGGCGTGGTCCTACTACGACGAGGAAGTCAGGCGACCATCAGGCTCGGCAGGAATTCCTGCGCCAGCTCGGCCTCGGAAAACACCGGCTCGGCGCGGCCGTCGACCGTTTGAAATTCATTGCCGCAGACCGGGCAGAACCAGAGATGGACCGTCTCCCGCTCGTTGAGCGATTCGGACCATTCCGGCGCCATCAAAATAGCCTGGCAGCGGTCGCAGGACGTTGAAACTGGTAGTGCCCCCGGGGAGGTTCGCATAGAGGCCCTCCTTTTCGTTTTGATCGTCATGCGGCCAAGCTGTGCCATTCAGGCGCCAACGCAATGATCCAAGTCAAAATCAACCGACGAGAATTCGTCCGCCGGAATGGTCAGGACCATTGACCTAACCGGCTACTGCCAACGGCGGTCACACCGGCATCCACGCCCCGTTGGCGTCGACTGATTTGAACACCGCCTCCAAAGCGGCGGCGGTTTGCAATATTCCTTCGGGCGGGACCGGAAACGCGCTTTGCCCGAGCGCGGCCTTGGCGAAATAATCGAGATTGCGGCCGAGGTGATTATCGGCCGGGCGTTCGATCACTTCCGGATCGTTCTTGCCGGGGCGGCGCACAATGGCGCGCGTTTCGGAGACGCTCTCCGCCCAGCAATTCTCGCCGAACACCGCGATGCGCCAGCGGAACGGCGTCTTGATGGTGGTGCCGAGCGTGCCCGTGGCACCGCTGTCGAATTCGATCAAGGCCGCGGTGGTGTCGCCGGTCGGCGGTTTGAGCACGCGCGCCTTGGACAACGCGCTGACGCGTTTCATCGGCCCGGCGAGATCGCGGAAGCAATCGAGCACATGGATGCCCATGCCGGTCATGCCGCCGGCGCGGCTTTCCTCGGCCTGCATGCGCCAAGTGTCGGCCGGCAGGTAGGCGAGCCAGTCGTGGCTGTAATTGCCCTCAACGTGCATGATGGTGCCGAAGGCGCCGGTCTCTTTCAGCTCGGCCAGCACGCGCATCGACGGCATCAGCCGGAAATGATGGCCGACGCCGATCGACACGCCGGCGCGCTTGCAGGCGTCCAACATGGCGACAGCGTCAGCTTTGCTGAGCGCGAAGGGCTTTTCGCAATAGATGTGCTTCTTGGCCGCGGCCGCCGCCTCGACTTGGGCGCGGTGCTTGGAATGCGGCGTCGCCAGGATCACCGCCTGAATTTGCGGGTCGGCGATCGCCTCCTCGAACGAGGTGCCGATGGGGATTTTATGCTCGGCGGCGAAGTCGCGCACCGTCTCGGGCTCGAGCGTGACGCCGCGCACGAAATCGATCGGCGCACCGAACTCGCGCGCCGCCTGCACCAAGGTCTTGCCCCACCAGCCGAGGCCGACGATCGCGGTCTTGAGCATGCGTCAGACCGCGGCGGGCGCGCCCGGCTGCTTGAGCGGATGCGCGCGGGCGAAGGCCTCGTTCTGGAAGCAGGTATCGACGATGCGCTTGAACGTCGGATAAGGCGCGATGCCGCACTTGAAATAGGCGGCGCCAACCGATTGCGCGGCGAGACAAATATCGGCGACGGTGATCGCGTCGCCTTGCGCGTAGCGCCCGGTCTCTTTCGAGCCCGCGAGATTTGCCTCCAGCGCCTTGAGCGCCGTCTCGTGCCAGTGGTGGCCCCATTTCTCCACGCCGGCAGCGTCGATCTTGAATTCGTGCTCGAGATATTCGCGCACCCGCGGCACGATCAGCGGATGCGTGTCGCAGGCGCAGATCTGCGCGATGGCACGCGCCCGCGCCCGCGCCTTCGGCGTCTTCGGCAGCAGCGGCGGGTTGGGATGCGTTTCGTCGAGATATTCGAGGATGGCGAGCGACTCGAACAGCACCGTGCCGTCGTCCTCGACCAGTGCCGGCAGCGCCATCATCGGATTGATCTTGCGGAAGCTATCATCGCGCTGCTTGCCTTGCGGCAGATTGATGTCGATCACCTCGTCGGGCGTGATGCCCTTGAGGTTGAGCGCGATGCGCACGCGGAACGTCGCCAGCGAACGCCAGAAGGAAAACAGTTTCACCTTACTCTCCCCGGTTGCCGCGTTATTTCTTACGCCCCGACCAATAGACCGTCATGCGCGCGCCGTCGTTGCCGCCAAGGTCGTGCTTGACGGCGTCCTCGAAGCCGGTGAGCGCCGCCTTGGTGGCGCGCATGTCGGCGCCCAGCGATTCGCCGGTCGCGATCATGGTGCGCAGGTCCTTGACGGCGTTGCCGATCGAGAAAGTGGTCGGCCCCGGGTCTTTGCCCTCCAGCATCTTGACGATCATCTCGGCGCGCATCTTCAGTGCATTGTTGGCGCCGTTGCTCTCGCAGAACAGATCGAGCAATCGCTTGGGCTCCCAGCCGACGCTGCGCGCGATGGCGAAGGCTTCGCCGTAGGCCTGCCAGGCGACCATCAGCGGCAAATTGATCGACAGCTTGATCGCCGCGCCGGTACCGACCGGCCCGCAATGTTCGACCTTGCGGCAGAGCTGTTCGAGAATCGGCCTGGCGCGCGCGGCGTCCGCCGGCTCGGCGCCCATCAGCCCGAGCAACTGGCCCTTGCGCGCCGGCGCGATCGAGCCGCCGACCGGACATTCGACCAGCGCCGCACCTTTGGCGCGGACCTTCGGCGCCAGATCGGTCTCGACCTTGGGCGCCACGGTGCTCATCTCGATGAACAGTCTGCCCTTCACATCGCCCGACAACAGCCCATTCGGCCCGTTGTAGACGGCGTCGATCGCGGCGCCATCGGTCAACAGCGTGATCACCGCCTCGCAGGACCCGGCGAGCGCTGCCGGCGTGGCGGCGACCTTGGCGCCGGCTTCGGCCAGCGGCTTGGTCTTTTCCGCCGAGCGATTCCACACGCTGACCTGGTGGCCGACTTCCATCAGCCGCGCGGCGACATTGCCGCCCATGGCGCCGAGGCCGGCTACTCCGATTTGCATGGCTCCTCCGTCAATGCTTTTGGCTTTGCCGGCAACGATAGGCGATCGCGCCGCGGCATGAAAGCACCCCGCCGCCTTTTGCTCTCGACAGGTCCGCCTCCGACCCACTAAGAGGATGCCGGTCGACGCGCGCGTTTGTCGCGATTTTTTTTTCAGCAGGAGAAATTTGCATGGTCGCGGCCGGCAGGAAAACCAAAAGCACCGTCGGCATTATCGGCCTCGGCATCATGGGCGGGGCCTTCGCGAAAAATCTGCGCCAAGCCGGCTGGCGCGTGATCGGTTACGACATCAGTGCGGCGGCGCGCCGTGCGGCCGCGCGCAACGGCGTCGAGATCGCACGCAACGCCGCGGAACTCGCCGCCGCGGTGCCGACCATCCTCACCAGCCTGCCCAAGCCGGCCGCGCTTATGGACACCGTGCGCGCCATCGCCGCTGCCAAGCTGCCGCGCAAGACGCTGGTGGAAATGAGCACCTTCGCGATCGCGGATAAGGAAAAAGCGCAAACCGTGCTCGCCAAGGCCGGCCACCTCATGCTCGATACGCCGGTCAGCGGCACCGGCTCGCAAGCCGCCAAGCGCGATCTTGTATTCTACGCCAGCGGCGATGCGCGCGCGATCAAGCGGCTGCGCCCGTTGTTTAAGGATTTCGGCCGCGAAGTCTCCGGTGTCGGCGCCTTCGGCAACGGCAGCAAGATGAAATACGTCGCCAATCTGCTGGTCGCCATCAACAACGTCGCCACCGCCGAAGCCATGGTGCTGGGCATGAAGGCGGGACTCGCCCCGCAACTGATCGTCGATTTGATTATGCCGGGCGCCGGCAATTCGCGCGTGTTCGAATTGCGCGCGCCGATGATGGTGAAGGGCGATTACAGAAACGCCAGCATGAAGATCGACGTCTGGGACAAAGACATGCGGGTGATCGGCGGCTATGCGCGCAAGATCAAGGTGCCGACGCCGATGTTCGACGCCACAAAGGCGATCTACATCAAGGCACAGAAGAGCGGCTTCGGCGCGCAGGACACGGCTGCCGTCTGCGCCGTGCTGGAGAAGCAGGCCAAGGTGAAGCGCAAACGGGCACGTTAACCCACCCACCGTCATGGCCGGGCTTGTCCCGGCCATCCACGTCTTGCAAGATCGCGCGGAAGAATAGACGAGGATGCCCGCGACAAGCGCGGGCATGACGAAAACACGAGTGGGGAGGGGCGTCATGCCGTCGATGCAGAAGCTGTCGGAGCTGCGCGACGGCATGCGGATCGATTGGAACGTTCCGATCCGCATGAACGACGGGCTGGTGTTGCGCGCCGACGTTTTTCGCCCGGCGAAAGACGGGCAATTCCCGGTCATCCTGACCTACGGCCCCTACGCCAAGAACCTCGCCTTCCAGGACGGCTATCCGAGCGCCTGGAATCGCATGGCGGAAAAACATCCCGACGTCACCGCCGGCTCCAGCAACCTTTACCAAAGCTGGGAAGTGGTCGACCCGGAGAAATGGGTGCCGCACGACTATGTCTGCGTGCGCGTGGATTCGCGCGGCGCCGGCTGCTCGCCAGGGTTCATCGATCATTTCTCGCCGCGCGAGACCAAGGATTTCTACGATTGCATCGAATGGGCGGGCGTGCAGCCCTGGTCGACCGGGAAAGTCGGCCTCAACGGCATTTCCTATTACGGCATGAACCAGTGGCACGTCGCCTCGTTGCAGCCGCCGCATCTCGCCGCCATGTGCGTGTGGGAAGGCTCGGCCGACTGGTACCGCGACATGACGCATCACGGCGGCATTCTCTCGACGTTCTGGGAAAACTGGTACGACATGCAGGTCAAGGTCGTGCAATACGGCCTTGGCGAGAAAGGCGGGCGCAGCCGCGTGCACGGCGAACTGGTATGCGGGCCGGAGACGCTGAGCGAGGAGGAACTCGTCAAGAACCGCGCCGATTTCGGCGGCATGATCCGCGCCCATCCGCTCGACGACAAATATCACCGCGACCGCTCGCCGGTCTGGGACAGAATCGTCACGCCGCTGTTCTCCGCCGCCAATTGGGGCGGCCAGGGCTTGCATCCGCGCGGCAATTTCGAAGGCTTCGTGCGCTCGGCGTCAAAACAAAAATGGCTGGAGGCGCATGGCATCGAGCACTGGACGCATTTCTACACCGACTACGGCCGCGAGCAGCAGCTCAAGTTCTTCGACTATTTCCTGCACGGCAAAGACACAAGCTGGTCGAAGCAGCCGAAAGTCTTTTTGCAGATCCGCCACCCCGGCGAGAAATTCGTCGCGCGCGCGGAGAACGAATGGCCGATCGCGCGCACGCAGTGGACCAAATATTATCTTGACCCCAAGTCGATGGCGCTCTCCACCAAGAAGCCTGCGGGCAACGCCAAGCTCGACTTCGCCGCCATGGGCGAAGGCCTCACGTTCCTCACGCCTGTGCTTGAGCACGACACCGAGATCACCGGCCCCTCGGCGCTCAAATTGTTCGCCGCCTCCTCCACCCGCGACGCCGACTTCTTTGTCGTGCTGCGCGTGTTCACCGGCGACCTCAAGGAAGTCGTGTTCCAGGGCGCCATCGATCCGCACACGCCCATCGCGCAAGGCTGGCTGCGCGCCTCGCACCGCAAACTCGACAAAAAACTGTCGCTGCCCTACCGGCCCTATCACACGCACGACAAGAAACAGCCGCTCGCTAAGGGTAAGCCGGTGGAACTCGACATCGAAATCTGGCCGTCCTGCATCGTGGTACCCTCCGGCTACCGCATCGGCCTCAGTGTGCGCGGCAAGGACTACGAATACGGCGGCGCCAGCGGCGGCAAACTGTCGAATTTCAAGAACGAACTCACCGGCTGCGGCCCCTTCCTGCACAACGATCCGCGCGACCGGCCGCCCGCCGTGTTCGACGGCACCACCACCCTGCATTTCGGCCGCGGCAAGGCGGCCTATTTGCTACTGCCAATCATTCCGCCGAAAAAACCGGCGCGCAAACAGCCAGGCGGCAAAAAGCGCCGCCACAAATAGCAGCCCCGATGGCGAAACCTGGTTATTTCACCATCTCAAAGACCGCTACTTGTTCAGGCATTTCACCATGCACGCTTGGAAGATTTTGTTTCGCTTGCCACCGGTGTAGGTCGCGCATCCTTTGTTGCAAGCTGCTTGCGATTTGCTCGCCGCCGGTCCGGCGGACGCCGCGAATCCGATGATAAGTAACGCTCCCAGAACAATTGCCAATGTCGCTCGCATCGGGTCCTCCCAAAATTGGACACGCGACGATAACCACTCCTGCCACAGGTGGCAATTGCGATGGCAGCCGGACGGCGTCGATGCTGCGGCGCTTCGCCACCGCGGGCAACCGGGCTTTACAGGATGGAAGACATTGGCCGATGATAGGTTTGCTTCGGTCCGCTGCCCTTGCAACGACGGCTCGAAACGATGTTTGACGATTTCAATTCGACCGTGCCGGCCGATCGAGAATGCCCGCACGAAGCGGCTCAAAAATGTACAGCCCCTTTTGAGGGGCGATCGAGGGAGGAACAAAATGTCTCGCAAAGTGACTCGCCGTAAATTCATGGCCGGCACCGCCGCCGGCGCCGCGCTCGCGACGTTCAAATTCCCGATGCCGGCGATCGCGCAGAACGCGCCGTTCAAGCTCGGCCTGCTCACCGTCAAGACCGGCGGGCTGGCGGAAGGCGGCATCCAGATGGAGCAAGGCGTGCAAGTCTGGCTGAAGGAGCACGGCAACAAGATGGCCGGCCGCCCGGTCGAGTTCTTCTCCGCCGATACCGGCGGCAAGCCGGCCGGCACCAAGACCAAAGCGCAGGAACTGATCGAGCGCGACAAGGTCGACGTCATCCTCGGGCCGCTCGCCGCTTTCGAGTTGCTGGCGATCGACGACTACATCAAACAAGCACAAGACGCCGACGCTCAGCCTCGCCGGCGCCGACGATCTCACCCAGCGCCGGCCCAACCCCTACTTCCTGCGGGCATCGGCAACCTCCTCGCAGGCGATGCATGTGATGGGCCACTACGCCGCCAAGGAAATGGGCAAGAAGCGCGCCGTCACCCTCGATTGGGATTTCGCCTTCGGGTACGAACAGGAAGGCGGCTTCCAGGCGGCGTTCCAGAAGGACGGCGGCTGTGTGACCAAGAAGCTGTATACGCCCTTGGGCACGCCGGACTACACGCCCTTCATCGCCCAGATCAGCGACTGCGACGTCGTTTGCCAGGGCTTCCCCGGCGGCGTGCCGCTGCGCTTCCTCAAGCAGTACGCCAGCTTCGGCCTCAAATTCCCGGTGGTCACCGGCGAAACCGGCGGCGACGACGCGCTGCTGCACTCGTTCGGCGACGAAGCGGTCGGCATGATGAGCGCCTGCCCCTATACGCTCGACCTCGACAACGACGCCAACAAGAAGTTCGTGCAGGCAATGCTGAAAGAGTACAAGACCGTGCCCGGCTTTTACGCCGCGGGCCTTTACGTCAACTGCGACGTTGTCAACGCAGGCCTGGAAGCGACCGGTGGCAAGACCGACGACAAGGAAAAATTCATGGCCGCGCTCAAGGCCGTGAAACTCAAGGACACGCCGCGCGGGCCGATCAGCTTCGACCATCTCGGCAACGTGGTCGGCAATTTCTACGTCCGCCAATGCGAGAAAATGGCCAACGCGCCTTACGGCCTCAAGCTCTGGAACAAGACGGTCAAGACCTACGAGAACGTCAGCCAGTTCTGGACCTGGCCGGAGAAGGAGTTCCTCGCGCACCCGGTCTATTCGCGCGACTATCCGCCGCTGACCAAGTGCTGATCGGCGCCTAGACCCCCGCGGGCGCCGGTTCGCCGACGCCCGCGGACGCTTATGGGGCAAAGCGGAAAGACGGCAAGATGACCTTCTGGCTGCTGCTGACGGTCAACAGCATCACCTTCGGCGGCCTGCTGTTTCTGTTGGCGGCGGGCTTTTCGCTGATCTTTGGCCTGATGCGCATCCCCAATTTGACGCATGGCTCGCTGTTCATGCTCGGGGCATATTTCGGCGCCACCTTTGTCGGCGGCTATTTGAGCATGACGTTCAATTTCTGGGTGGCGGTGCTGTTGGCGATCGTTCTGGTCGCCGCCTTCGGCGCCTTGATCGAACGCTTCCTGCTGCGCCAATTGCCCGGCCAACCGCTGGCGCAAGTGCTGGTGACGCTCGGCGTGTCCTTCATCGTCGCCGATTTTTGCCTGATGGTCTGGGGCGGCGACCCGGTTCGCGTCGCCACGCCGGACAGCCTCACTGGTTTCATCCGCTACGGCCCGCTGGTCTTCCCGCATTACCGGCTGGCGATCATCGTCATTGCCGTGATCGTGGCGCTCGGCCTCTGGCTGCTGCTCGACCGCACGCGGCTCGGCGCCATGATCCGCGCCGGCGTCGACGATCCCGACATGGCGCGCGTGGTCGGCATCCGCGTGCTCGCGGCTTTTCACCATCGTGTTCGCGCTCGGCGCCGGCCTTGCCGCCTTCGGCGGCATCATCGGCGCGCCGATCCTCTCCGTCTATCCCGGGCTCGACCAGGACATGCTGCCGCTCGCGCTCGTGGTGGTGATCCTCGGCGGTTCGGGCAGCCTGCTCGGCAGTTTCGTCGGCAGCCTGGTCATCGGCGTCATCTATAATTTCGGCCAGGCGCTGCTGCCCGAGCTTTCCTATTTCGTATTGTTCCTGCCCATGCTGCTGGTGCTGCTGCTGCGTCCGCAAGGGCTGTTCGGCAGGTTCGTGCCATGAGAATCCGGCCATGAGTACGCGCCTCATTGCAATCGCCGCCGGCCTTCTGGCGCTGGTCACGCTGCCCTTCTGGATGCACGGCGACTATTACGTCAACGTGTCCAGCCAGATTCTGTTCTCCGCCATCTTCGCGCTAGGTCTGAACATTCTCGCCGGCTATGGCGGGCTGGTGTCGCTCGGCCATGCCGGTCTGTTGGGCATCGCCGCCTACGCTACCGGATATATGTTGCAGGCGGGCTTCGGCCACACCGTCGCCATTCTCACCGCGCTCACCGTCGGCATGGCCGCGATGGCGGTCTTTGCCGTTCTGTCGCTGCGTGCGACCGGCATCGGCTTCATCATGATCACGCTGGCGGTCGGCGAAATCATCTGGGGCCTAGCCTACCGCTGGATCAGCATCACCGGCGGCGACAACGGCATCAACGTGCACGGACGGCCGCATCCGTTCGGCTTCGAGATCGACTCGCCCGGCGCCTTCTATTACACGACGCTCGTGGTCTTCCTTGTGGCGTTCGCATCGGTGGCAGTGTTCGTGCGCTCGCCGATGGGCGCCGCGCTGATGGGCACGCGCGACCAGCCGCGCCGCATGAACGCGCTCGGCTATCACGTCTGGGCGATCCGCTTCTGGGCCTGCATGTTCTCCGGCCTGCTCACCGCGATCGCCGGCGTGCTGTTCGTCTACTACACCCAGTTCATCAGCCCGCAAGCGCTCGATCTCACCTCCTCGGCCGAGGTGCTGCTGATGGTGATCTCCGGCGGCGCCGGTACGCTGCTCGGACCCATCGTCGGCGCCGCGTTGGTGGTGGTGGTGAAAAGCGTGGTCTCCGGCTTCATCGAGCGCTGGAACATGCTGCTCGGCTTCATCTTCGTCGCCATCGTCATTCTGATGCCGGAAGGCCTGGTGCCCGGCAGCGCGCGGCTGTGGCGGCTGGCCTGGCGCAAGCTGAGCTCGCCCGGCAAAGGCGCCGCGACGGAGGGCAAGCCATGAGCGCGCTCATCGTCAGCGGGCTTGTGCAAATCGTTCGGCGGCCTGCGCGTCACCACCGAGGTTAATCTCAACGTCGCGCCGGGCGAGCGCCGGCTGATCATCGGCCCGAACGGCGCCGGCAAGACCACGCTGTTCAACCTGATCACCGGCGAGATCAGCCCCGATAGCGGATCGATCGAACTGTTCGGCCAGGACATCACACGGGTGCCGAGCCGGCGGCGCACGCACCTCGGCATGGCGCGCACCTACCAGATCATCACGCTGTTCCCGCGCGACAGCATCGTGCACAACGTATCGCTGGCGCTGCTCGGCTTGTCGCCGGTGCGCTGGAACCCGTTCATCGACATGAAACGGCAGGGGCACATCGCCGAGCACGCCCGCACGGCGCTCGAACGGGTCGGCCTCGCGCATATCGCTGAGCGGCCGCTGACGCAGACATCCTACGGCGAGCGCCGCCGCGTCGAGATCGCCATGGCGCTGGCGCAGAAGCCGAAAGTGCTGCTGCTCGACGAACCCTTCGCCGGCCTGTCGATCGACGAGCGGCACGACGTGCACGAGTGCCTGATGGCGATCCCGCGCGACGTCACCATCGTGATGATCGAGCACAACATGGACGTGGCGCTCGATTTCGCCGAGCGCATCACGCTTTTGCATTTCGGCGAGGTGATCGTCGAAGGCAACCGCGCCGAAGTGGTGGCCGACCCGCGCACCCGGGAGGTCTATCTTGGCCACTAGCGCCCTCGCCTTGCGCACGATCGAAGCCTATTACGGCGACAGCCACGTGCTGAGCGGCGTGTCGTTCGAGCTCGGCGAGGCGCGCATGCTCGGCCTGCTCGGCCGCAACGGCGCCGGCAAATCGACCTGCATGAATGTCGCCATGGGCCTGCTGCCGCCGCGCCACGGCGAGGTGACGGTGTTTGGCGAACCGGTGACCGGCCTGTCGCCGGAAATGGTCGCGGCGCAAGGGCGTGGCGCTGGTGCCGCAAGGCCGCCGCATCTTCAAGAGCCTGACCGTGCGCGAAAATCTAACCGTCGCCGCCCGCAAGCCGGACGCCGGCAGCAAGCACGCGCCGTGGACGGCGGAAACCGTCTTCGCCATGTTCCCGCGCCTTGCCGAACGGGCAAAGCAAATCGCCGCGCATCTGTCGGGCGGCGAGCAGCAGATGCTGGCGATCGGCCGCGCGCTGATGGGCAATCCGCGCGTGCTGTTGATGGACGAGCCGTCCGAAGGGCTGGCGCCGCAGATCGTGACCGAGGTGATGGCCACCATCCGCAAGCTGAAGGAGAGCGGGCTGTCGATCGTGCTGGTCGAGCAGAACCCCAGGCTCGTCTTCGACGTCGCCGACGACATCGTCATCCTCAACACCGGCCACGTCGCGGTGGTGTCGACGCCGGCGCAACTCGACAAAGACGGCGTCGACCTGCGCCAGCATCTCGGCGTTTTCTGATTTTGGCCGTCACGAGGGCAATGGAAATGGCGGAAATCTGGAATAAGTACGAGCCGACGGCCGCGCGCAAGCGCGGCAAGCCGGGACGCGAGACGCGGCCGAAAAGCTTGACCGTCGACATGCACGCGCATGTGGCGGTGCCGCGCGTCGCCGACATCGTCACGCCGCATCTCAAGCAATCCACCGATCCGCTGGTGCAACACTCGACGCCGGAAACGCAGGCGCTGATGGCCAAGCAGGCCGCCGACATCCGCGAGCGCATCGCCACCACCGATCAGCGGTTCCGCGTGATGGATGACATGGGCGTCGATATGCAGCTCGTCTGCCCGGCGCCGCCGCAAATCTATTACAACCTTCCGCTCGAGGTCGGTGTTGCGGCGGCGCGCGCGATGAATGACGGCATCGCCGACTATGTCGGCAAACACAAGGATCGCCTGGTCGCGCTCGGCGGCGTGCCGCTGCAGGACGGCAACGAAGCGGCCAAGGAACTCGAGCGCGGCATGAAGAAACTCGGCTTCAAGGGCGCCGAAATCCTGACCAATGTCAACGGCAAGGAACTGTCCGACCCCGCCTTCGCGCCGTTCTGGAAGAAGGCCGAAGAGCTCGATGCGCTGGTGCTGATCCACCCGACCGGCTTCACCCAGCCGCAACGCTTCGCCCGCTTCTATTTCAACAACGTGATCGGCAATCCGCTCGATACAACCGTCGCGCTGCACTACCTGATTTTCGACGGCGTGTTCGAACGTCACCCGAAGCTGCGCGTCCTTGCGGTGCACGGCGGCGGTTTTCTCGGCGCCTATTCCGGCCGCATCGACCATGCCTGGGGCGCGCGATCGGACTCGCATGGCGACGCTGCCGAAGCCGCCGACTGCGTACCTCAGGCGCAACGTCTATTTCGACACCGTCGTGTTCACGCCGCATCAGCTTGAAGCGCTGGTGAAGACCTACGGCGCCGACCGCATCGTCATGGGGACGGACTATCCGTTCGACATGGCCGACTTCGATCCGATCGAGCACGTCGTTTCGACCGGCTTCGATGCGTCCGATACCGCCGCGTTGTGCGGCGGCAACGCCAGGAACATTCTCGGCTTGAAATAGCGCCGCTCAGGCGTACAAAAAATCCAGCACCGCCGTCTCGGCGATCACCGCGGCATCGGTCGAGTGCCGGCCGGCGCGCGCCTGCTCCTCTTGCGTTTGCGTTGCCTGCAAGTAGGCGCCGAGATGGCGGGCGCGCTCGATGATGCGGAAATTCTCGCCCAGCCGCGCCGCCTCGTATCGGCGCAGCGCCGCCGGCACGTCGGGCTCGGCCTGCAGGGCTTGCGCCAACGCGGCGGCATCGTCCGCCGCTTTCGACACGCCGGCCGCCACGTGCGGGCGGGCGACGAAAGCCGCGTCGCCCAGGATCGCCACCCGGCCGAAGGCCATATGCGGCGACTCCAGATCGTAGATCGGTTGCAGGATCGGTTCCTCGATCAGCTTCACGATCTGGCGGAATTGCGGCCCCAGCAACCGCTCTGCGTCGGCGCGCATTTCGGCGATCGCCTCGCGGCGGATCAGCGGCGGCGGGATCGAGATCGCGTGCGTCACGCCGCTCTCGTCGGTGAGCAGCCATTGCAGTTTGCCGCGCTCGTCGGCCGGCCGATACCACACCACGTTGTAACGGCGGTGGCCGGGCCGCAGATCGTTGTCCGGCCCCGCCACCGGATAGCCGAGGAACTGCTCGCCCGGCGGCAGCGTGAAGGTCATGTACGCGAACAGATCGCGGTGCGTTGTCGGGCGGAATGGCGTCTCTCCGCGATCAGCGCGCGCCAGGCCGCATAGCCGGCATAGAGCGGCACCGCTTCGCGGCAGCGCCTGCTGGCGCACGGTCGAGCGTGTGCCGTCGGCGCCAACCAGCAAATCGGCCTCAATGGTTTCGCCATCGGAAAAATGCGCCCGCACCGACTTCGGATTCTGTTCAAAATCGACAAGCCCGCGCCCGCGGTGGTAACGCTCGGGCGGAAAGGCATCGCGCAACAGCCGGTAGACGCGCTCCCAGGCGGTGAGCACCTGCGGGCACTCGACCTCCTCGGTCAGCCGGCCGTGCGCGATCGAGAATCTTGCGCGTGGTGATGGCGACGCCGAGCGCGTCGGTCTGCAGTCCGAGCTTGCGCAAGCGCTCGATCAGCTCGGCCTGCGCGACGATGCCGGCGCCGCGGCCGGACAATTCGCTCTCCACCCGCTCGTAAATATCGACGTCCCAGCCGGCGCGGCGCAGCATCAGCCCGCACAGCAAGCCGCTCATCGAGCCGCCGATAATAACCGCCTTAGGCCCCGGCAATGCAACGCCCTCAATCTTCCCGTTGCGCACGATATGCTATATATGAGCGCAACGCGCAGCGGAGGAATTGCCATGGCCCTGACCATGCTCGATAAAGCCGCCGAGAAAAAGGACAAATCGGCCTGGCCGGCCGACCTCGTCGCCGAATTCGAGCGCGAGGCCGCCCAGCCGAACCCTTGCGTCGGCTCGACGCTGCTGTCGGAAACCGAGCGCACGCGGGTTTGGATCATCCGCCTCGCCCCCGGCGAGCGCATCGGCTTCCACCGCCACGTGCTCGATTATTTCTGGACCTGCGTATCGGGCGGGCGCGGCCGCCAGCACGTGCATGACGGCACCACGGTCGAATACACCTATGCGCCCGGGCGAGACGCGGCACGAGACCTACGGCAAGGGCAAGTTCAAGGTGCACGATCTGGAAAATCTCGGCGACGGCGAAATGGTGTTCATGACCGTCGAGTTCAAAGACAGCGCCAACAAGCCGATGCCGCTGCCCCCCGGCGTGCGCCGGCAAGCCGCGGCCTGAGCTGAATTTCGCTTAAACGCCCACCGCCATGCTTTGGCGGTGGGCGTTGCGTTTATTGCAAGTGGGCAGAATTGCCGGTTTGTTCGAGCAATCAATGGGCTAGCCAAGCCGCCGCCCTTCCTGCAAACTGCCGCGCGACGCCCGGATGCCGTCAAGCCTCGGGGCGCGCCGATAAAAAGAAAACGCTCAGAGGGGGAGGAAGACCGGCTCATCATGCGGATTGCGTTCAGGCCAAGGCGCGCGTCGCGCCCGGCGCGAACGCAATCCACTTCAGCGGATGAACCGGGCGGCGCCTTATGAACTTCGATCTCCTGATCAACGCGATCATCGCCGGGCTGATGCTCGGCGGATTCTATGCCGCGGTTTCCGCCGGCGTGTCGATCTCGTTCGGCATGCTCGACATCGTCAACATCGCGCATCCGGGCTTCATCATCCTCGGCTCCTACATCGCCTATATCATCAACGTCACGCTCGGCATCGATCCGATCGTGGCGAGCATCGTGATGCTGCCGGTGTTTTATATGTTCGGCATGCTCGTCTATCAGATCTATTACCAATCGTTCGAGAAACGCGGCCAGGAATCGCTGCGCGGGCTAGCCTTCTTCTTCGGCCTTCTGTTCGTCACCGAGGTCGTGCTGAACCTGGTCTTCGGCGTCGATTACCGCTCGGTCAACGCGCCCTATATCGGCGGCAGCGTCAACCTGGGCGCCATGGAGTTTCCGCTGCGCATGCTGGTGCCCTGCCTGGTGTCGCTGGCGATGTTTGCCGGCTTGCAAATTTATCTCTCGCGCACATTCATCGGCCGCGCGGTGATGGCGGTATCGCAGGACCCGTTGGCGCTGCAACTGATGTCGGTCAATCCGACGCGCATCAAGCGGATCGCCTTCGGCATATCGATCGCCACCGCGTCGCTGGCCGGCGCCTTCCTCATCATCATCCAGCCGGTCATCCCGTCGGCCGGCCGCGATTATATCGGCCGCATCTTCGCCATTTGCGTGCTGGGCGGATTGGGCAGCCTGCCGGGGACGTTGATCGCAGCGCTTCTGCTCGGCGTGATCGAAAGCATCACCGCGACGTTTTACGGCCCCTCCTGGGCGCCCGCCGTGTCGTTCGGTATTCTGCTGCTGACCTTGGCGGTGCGTCCGTCCGGAATATTGGGACGCTAGGCCAGTGCGCACACCTGCTTTCATTCTCATCCAACTGGCGATCGGCGCGGCGCTCTATCTATTGTTTCGCTTTTTCGGAAACGACTATCTGTTCTTCGCCGGCTACACCGTCCTGCAATATATCGTGCTGGCGACCGCTTGGAACATTCTTGGCGGCTATTGCGGCTATGTGAATTTCGGCAGCGCCGGCTTTTTTGCGCTCGGCGCCTATTCCGCCATCTTTCTTTTCAATGTCGGCCAGCAAATCGACGCTCTCGCGCCCAAATTCCTCGGCGACATCGCGCACGCGATCTTTCCGCTCCCGCTACCCATTCTCATCGTCATCAGTGGCGTCGTTGCCGGGCTGGTCGGGCTCGGCACCGGCTACCTGACGCTGCGGCTGCGCGGCGTCTTTTTCGCCATCGCGACGCTCGCGCTCGCCGTCGTGCTGCAGACGCTGATCGTCAACTGGTCGTTTGTCGGCGGCTCGCGCGGCGCCTATGTCATTCCGCCGGAAAAGGTCCCGCTGTTCGGCCCCTATATCCAATATCTGTTCGTGCTGATGATCGTTCTGGTCATTGTCGCCCTGACCACCGCGCGGCTCATCGAGCGTTCGCGGCTCGGCTTCGGCTTCGCCACCATCCGCGACGACGAAATGGCGGCGGAAGCCTCCGGCGTGCCGACGCTGAAACTCAAGTTGATCGCGACCACGCTTTCGGGCGCGCTTATGGGCATGGCCGGCGCGCCGTTCGCCTTCTACCTCGGCTACGTGCAGCCGGACACCGCCTTCGATTTGTCCTACGCGGTCAACTCGATTGCCATGCCGATGATCGGCGGCACGACGTCGTGGATTGGCCCGCTGGTCGGCGCTATCCTGCTCGGCACGCTGCAGCAGGTCGCCACCGTCACCATATCTTCGGCGGGCAATTTGCTTATCGTCGGCGTGCTGCTGATCGCTTTCGTGATCGTCGCACCCAACGGCCTGGTCGGACTCGTGCAAGGCTGGACGCGGAAGGGGCGCAAGTCATGAACGCACCGATCCTCGAGGTGAAAAACCTGAGCAAACGTTTCGGCGGCTTCGTCGCGCTTGACGGCATCAGCCTGCAGGTGCCGCAGGGAGAGCGCGTCGGCCTGATCGGGCCGAACGGTTCGGGCAAGAGCACGCTGGTCAATTGCATCTGCGGCACGTTGCAGAACGAAACCGGCAGCGTGTATTTCGACGGTAAGCCGATCGACGGGCTCGCCGCGCATCAGCGCACGCGGCGGGGGCTGTCGCGCAGTTTCCAACTGCCGCGGCCTTTCGTCAGCCTCAGCGTTGCCGAGAATATCCGCGTGCCGCTGCTCTATACCGTGGCGGCGCGCAGCGGCCACCACGTAGCAGCCACCGAATTGAACGACCGCTGCAACGAACTGCTCAAGCTGGTGGCGCTCGACGGCAAGGCCACGCATTCCACGCGCGATCTCACCCAGGTGGAAATGCGCAAGCTCGAGCTCGCGCGCGCGGTGGCGGCCGAACCCAAGCTGCTGCTCGCCGACGAGGCGATGGCCGGCCTGTCGCATTCCGAGGTCGAGGATATCGTTGCCTTGCTGGTACGGCTCAACGAGCGCGGCATCACCATCATCATGATCGAGCATATCATGCGCGCGGTGATGAGCTTTTCGCAGCGTCTGATCGTGCTGGTGTCCGGCAAGTTGATCGCCGACGGCAAGCCGGAAACGGTCGTTCAGGATCCCGAAGTGGTGAGGGCCTACATTGGCCAGTAGCAGCCTCAGGATCGAGAATGTCGAGGCCGCCTACGGCTCCGTGCGGGTCATTCACGGCGTTTCGATCAATGTCGGCTCCGGCGAGACCGTGACGCTGCTCGGCACCAATGGCAACGGCAAATCGACGCTGATGAAATGCGTGATGGGGATCGTGCGGCCGACCAGCGGCCGCATCGTCGCCGAGATCGAGGGGCAGGAGCACGACCTGATCGGCATGCCGACCGAGCAGATCGTCGACCTCGGCATCGCGCTAGTGCCTGAAGGCCGCCGGCTGTTCCCGCGCCAGACGGTGGAGGAGAATTTGCTGCTCGGCGCCTTCCGCGCCAAGGCGCGCGCCGAGATCAAGCGCAATCTCGATTTCTGCTTCGAGATTTTCCCGCGGCTGGCCGAGCGCAAGAAGCAGCTCGCCGGCTCGATGAGCGGCGGCGAGCAGCAGATGCTGGCGCTGGCGCGCGCGCTGATGCTGTCGCCGCGCATCCTGCTGATCGACGAGCCGTCCGTCGGCTTGGCGCCGGTGCTCGTGAGCCGCACCATCGACGCGATCAAGCAGCTCAAGGACCATTATCAACTCACCGTGCTGATGGCCGAGCAGAACTTCGCGCAGGCTTTGCGCATCGCCGACCGCGGCTACGTTATCGTGCACGGCAAGATCGCGTTCGAGGGCCACTCGGCCGACGAGCTCAACGACAACGATTTGATCCGTAAATTCTATCTCGGCATGTGATGCGCATGCGCAAAAAAGAACGGCGCGGGATTTTCGCCCGCGCCGCTTTTTATTCGTCGAAGACGTCGATCGGCTACTTGTGCGCCTTCTCGTACGGATAGATGACCTTGCCGGTCTCCAGATCTTCCGGCGCCAGCACGGTCTGATAGCTCATGCCGCGCCAGGTCTCCAGGTTCGCGTCGTCCTTGATGTCGTGATATTGCACGGTCAACATCCGGCCGACGGCCCATTCGCCCTTCGCGCCGAACTTGATCGGACCCATCACGGTGTCGAACGTGTGCGCCCTGAGATAGTCGGCGATATTGTCGTCCTTGATGCTCTTGGCGCCCTTGATCGCATCGCCGAGGATCTGGATATAGGCATAGCCCCAGCCGCCGAGGTAATAGCCGAGCGGATCGACGCCCTCGGTCTTGGCGCGTCCCTGGTATTCCTTGAAGAACGCCTCGGTGCCGTGATACATCTGCTTCTGATCCGGCACCCAGGTCTCGTAGTTCACGATGCCGTTGAGCTTGCCCTTGAGCTTGTCCTTGAACACAGTGGCCTGCAGGCCGACCAGGGCGCCGCCGAACATTTTCGGCGTGAGACCGACTTCGTTGGCGGCGAGCACCATGCCGACCGAGTCGAGCGGATAGGCGCAGACCACGACGAGATCGGCATTCACCGCTTTGATCGCGCGCACGATCGGCGCGAAATCGGTGGTCTTCGGCGGCGGCGGATAGCTCTTGGTCGTAGACGATCTTAAAGCCGTGCTTCCTGGCGTTTTCGCGCGCGCCCAGCGCAGGCATTCTGCGAGAATTCGGCGTCGGCCATCGACAACGCCACCGTCTGCGGCTTCGGATTCTGCTGGGCCGCGATATCGAAGAAGCCTTCGGTGAACGAGCCCTTGGTATCCTGCCCGGTCGGCAGCACGGAGAAATATTTCGGATAATGGAACTGTTCGTTCACGTCGAGCGCGAACAGGCTGATGAAGGTCTTGCCCTTGCGCATGATAACCGGCATGGCCGGCGCCACGTCGTTAGTGGCATAAGCCGATAGCACGAGGTCGACTTTGTCGACGTCGAGCAGCTTCGTGTAGATGCCGGGAATTTCCGCCGGCGCGCTCTTGTCGTCGTAATAGACCAGCTTGACCGGGCGGCCGAGCAGACCGCCGGCCTTGTTGGTCTGCTCTTCCCAGATCTTCATGCCGAGCAGAGCCTGCTTGCCGTTCGCCGCCAGGAAGCCGGTGAGCGACATGCCGAAGCCGATGGTGATCGGCTTCTTGTCCTGCGCAGAGGCGGCATTGACGGCGAACGCCGCGCCGGCCGCCAGCGTGACGGCCAGACCGGCAATCCACGCAATGGTACGAGTTTTCAGACGCTGCATTATTTGTCCTCCCGTGAACTTGTTGTTTTTTTACATCTTATGCGTAATCCCCCGCGCAACGCTAGAGGGTCGGCAGGTGGGCCAAGTGGGCTAGACCCCCTCCACCATGATGGTCTCCACCTCGCCTGCCCCGCTGCGGCGGAATGCTGCGGCACGGTCGTATTCCGGCGAGGTGAAGCAGGCCACGCCCTGCTCGAAGGTGGGGAATTCGATGACGATGAAGCGGTGGAATTTGTCCGGTCCTTCCATGATCTGAAATTTGCCGCCGCGCGCCAGCACCTTGCCGCCGTACTTGGCGAGGATGGCGGGCACCAGGTCGGTGTATTTTTTGTATTCGACCGGGTCGTTGACTTTCGAACGGGCAACCCAATAAGCGGGCATGCTGGCCTCCTGGACAGTGTCGTCGTCTTGACTGAGACTGGCATAAATCGGTCCGGCAAACATCGGCCATCGCGGCAGGGCGCGCAAGTTTATCGCCAGATGAAAAACCTGAGCATCGACCCTGAGCGGCTGTGGGATGACCTGATGCTGACCGCCAAGATCGGCGCGACGCCGAAGGGCGGCATCTGCCGGCTGACGCTGGCCGAACTCGACCGCGAGGTACGCGACTGGTTCAAGGCGCAAGCGCAGACGCTCGGCTGCGCCGTCGCCGTCGACGACATGGGCAGCATGTTCGCGCGGCGCGAAGGCCAGCGGTCCGACGTCCCGCCGATCGGCATCGGCAGCCATCTCGACACCCAACCGACCGGCGGGAAGTTTGACGGCGCGCTCGGCGTGCTCGCCGCGCTGGAGACTTTGCGCACGCTGCATCGCGCCGGCTACCAGACCTTCGCGCCGATCGAGGTGATCAACTGGACCAACGAGGAAGGCTCGCGCTTTTCCCCGTCGATGATCGCCTCCGGCGTCTTCGCCGGCGCCTTCACCCGCGCCTTTGCGCACGAGCGCAAGGACCGCGACGGCGAGACGTTCGGCGCGGCGCTGGAAAAAATCGGCTATCGCGGCGCGCAGCGCTGCGGCGACCACAAGCTCTCTGCTTTCTTCGAACTGCATATCGAGCAGGGCCCGTTCCTCGAAGCCGAGGGCAAGGACATCGGCGTCGTCACCGGCGTGCAGGCGATGAATTGGTACGAAGTCACGGTCATCGGCAGCGAAAGCCATGCCGGCACCACGCCGATGCCGCGCCGCCACGACGCGCTCGTCGGCGCCGCACGGCTGGTCGAATTCGTCAACGCCAATGCGCGCAATTATCCGGAAGCCGTCGGTACCGTCGGCCGCGTCGAGGTCAGACCCGGCTCGCCCAATGTCATTCCCGGCGAGGTCTATTTCACCCTCGATCTGCGCGACCCGGACGCGGCCGTGATCGCCGCGATGGAGAAGGACTTCGTCGCCGCCAGCAAACGCGTCGGCGAAGACCTCGGCTTGCGGATCGCGGTCACGCCGATCTCGGCGGAGCCCGCCGTGCGCTTCGACAAGGACTGCATTGCCGCTGTACGCGCGGCGGCGGAGGTGTCGGGCTTATCCACCCGCGACATCGTCTCGCGCGCCGGCCACGACGTCGACTTACATCTCGCGCGTTGCGCCCACGGCCATGATCTTCGTGCCGTGCAAGGACGGCATCAGCCATAACGAGGCGGAATATTCCTCCAAGGAGCAATGCGCGGCCGGCGCGCAGGTGCTGCTGCAAGCCGTGCTCGATTACGACCGGCAATTGGCCGAACGATACGGGAAATAGTATCTTCCGCTCGTCCCCACGAGCGAATGGGTTACGGCGCCGCCTTGCGCGCGTGCAGCGCCATGGCGATCAGCGCCCAGCCGCCGAACACCATGTTGATGCCGACCAGAAGCCCGATCGCCCAGGCCGCCGTGCTCGGCAGGCCGGTGAAGATCATCAGCGCCAGCACCAGATCGATAACCCCGCTGACCAGCATCCAGCCCCATTTGCCGGACAGTTCGCGCTTGTGATCGAGCGAGAACATGATCGAGGCGACCCCTTCGATGATGAAGAAGGCGACCAGCACGATGGTGAGCGAGAACGCGCCGCTCACCGGCCGCGCCAGCAGCAGCACGCCGACCACCAGGGCGAGCAGGCCGGAAATCAGCGACCACCAGAAGCCCGGCGCCTGCCGCATCATGAAGGTGGCGATCAGCCCCATCACGCCGCTGACCAGGAGCAGCCAGCCGATCAGGATGGTGAGCGCGAGCGTCGCCAGCAGCGGCAAGGCGATGGCGGTCGTGCCCAGCACCAGCAGCACGACGCCCTCGACCAGGAACAGCACCCAATGCTCGTGCAGCGCGTTGGCGACCGCGCGTTTAATGTTGGCAATATCGGGTTGACCGGTGGACATGGCAATCTCCTCTAGCCCCTATGCAATCATAGCGCTTCCAAGGCGGCCCAGCCGGGGCCGCGCAAAATTTATTTTTCCACCCAGTCGGCGCATTTCTGCACCGCGGCATCGGCGCCCCAGGGCATGATCGGCACGGTCGAGGTGGAATTCTTCGGCGAGCCTTCGATGATGCGGTCGCTATAGACCATGTACACCAGCACGTTGCGCTTGGTGTCGCAGCCGCGCACGATCTGCATCTTCTTGAAGAACAGCGAACGGCGTTTGCGGAACACGTCCTCGCCCTGCTCGAATTTGGCCTTGATATGGATCGGGCCGATTTGCCGGCAGGCGAGCGAGATGTCAGAGACCTCTTCGGCGACCCCGATCCAGCCCTTCACGCCACCGCGCTCGGGCACGGTGAAATGACAGGCCACCCCGTCCACGTCCGGGTCGTCCAGCCCATAGGTTGCGAGCTTGTCGTTCGGGGTGAGCCACTTGAACACGGTCGAACGCTTGAAGATGAGATCCGGCTGTTCGGCCGCCTGCGCCGCCATCGCGGCGAAAGCGGTGAAGCCGGCGATAAGAACGGCGAATAAGGCGCGCAAGAAACCCTCCCAATCACGACGGTTGGCGGTTTCTGCGAGATAGGGATTGCGGGCAACGAACGGAAGGGCTCACGCCCACAGCCGTTCCTTTTCCAGGCCTTTGTAGATGTCGGCGACGTATTCGCCGTAGCCGTTGAAGAGCAGCGTCGGCCGATGTTCGCCGGTGCCGATCAACTCCTCGCTCGCCTGACTCCAGCGCGGATGCGGCACCGCCGGATTGACGTTGGCCCAGAAGCCATATTCGGAATCCTGCAACGCCTCCCAATAGCCCTTCGGCCGCTGGCTCGACGAAGGAAAAGCGCACGATCGACTTGATCGACTTGAAGCCGTATTTCCACGGCACGGCGAGGCGCAACGGCGCGCCGTGCTGCTTGACCATCGGGTGGCCATAGGCGCCGGTGGCGAGGAAGGCGAGCTCGTTGGTCGCTTCCGCCATGGTGAGGCCCTCGACATAGGGCCAGGGAAACCAGGGCATGCGCTCGCCCGGCGCCACCGTCGGGATCATGAAGGTTTCCATGCGCACGTATTTAGCGGAGCCGAGCGGCTTGGCCAAGTCGACCAATTTGGCGAAGGGGAAGCCGGTCCAGGCGATCGCCATGCTCCAGGCTTCGACGCAGCGATGGCGGTAGGTGCGCTCCTCCAGAGTCATCTTGCGAATGAGATCGTCGATGCCGATCTCGAACGGCTTTTCCACCAGCCCGTCGATCTTCACCGTCCACGGCCGGATCGGCAGCAACTGCGCCTGCTCGGACGACTTCCTTCGAGGAATTGAATTCGTAGAAATTGTTGTAATGCGCGTTGACCTTCTCGTCGGTGATCGGCCGGTCGAGTTTGTATTTCTCGTTGCGCTTGGCCGGATAGAGGCTAGCGCTCGGGTCCGGCAAATTGGCAAGGTCGGTGACGCGCTGCGCCAGAGCGGTGCCCGGCGCCAGCGCCAAGGCGCTCGCGCTACCCGCCAAGAATGCGCGGCGGTTGAAAAACACATGCTCGGGCGTGGCGAGGCGCTCGGGAATTTCCCAGCCGCGGCGGCGGATGACGTTCATAGGCAGCAGTTCCCGTGGATTCGTAGCTCAAGAAGTACGGCGGCGGCAGCTCACTGGCAAATCACGGATGTGGGAGGTTCGCCGCGAAGGGGCGGCGGCGCCTCTTCCCCTCTCCCCTCGTGGGAGAGGGTGCCGAGCGAATGCGTCAGCATGAGCGAGGCGGGTGAGGGGGTCTGCGCCAAAAGTGAGTCCAGCCCCCTCACCCGGCTCGCGCTCGCTATCGCTCCGCGCTCGCCACCCTCTCCCACAAGGGGAGAGGGAAGCAAGATTGCCTCGCGGCTTCCACTCAATCAGATTGAATCACTCCGCCGCCCGTCTTGCCGCGATGATCTGGTCGGCCGTGCGCCCGGTGAGCTCCGCCATGTGGTCGAACTTGAAGGCGAAGCTGCCGACGCCGGCGGTGGCCGAGCGCACCTCGATGATGAGGTCGCCGATCTCGGCTTCCGCCATTTGCGCGCGCACGGTGTCCCAGCCCGGCCAGCCCTCGCGGGTGTCGAAGCCGAGGATCTGTCCGCGCCGGCCGGCAAGGATGGCGTTCATCTTGGCGGTCGCCTCGTTCGGGCAGACGATCTCGACCAGATGGATCGGCTCCAGCAGCACCGGCTGGCATTGCGGCAAGCCTTCGGCCATGCCGATGCGGCCGGCGATGCGGAACGCCATGTCGGAGGAATCGACCGTATGGTAGGAGCCGTCGATCAGCGCCACCTGCAGATCGACCACCGGGAAGCCGAGCGGGCCCGTGCTTGAGCCCGTCGAGCACGCCCTCTTCCACCGCCGGGATGTAATTGCGCGGCACCACGCCGCCGGTGATGCGGTCCTCGAACTTGAAGCCGGAGCCGCGCGGCAGCGGCTTGATCTCCAGCATCGTGTCGCCGAACTGGCCGTGGCCGCCCGACTGCTTCTTGTGCCGGCCGCGCACGGTCACCGGCTTGCGGATGGTCTCCTTGTAGCCGACCGAAGGCGGCCGCGTTGACACCGGCACCGCGTAAGCGGTCGCCGAGCCGCTCGGCGGCGACGCGCAGATGCATCTCGCCCTGGCCCCAGATCACCACTTCGTGGTTCTCGGGATTATGGACGACGCTGAGCGAGGGATCCTCCTCGGTGAGCTTGGTGAAGGCGGCGCCCAGCTTGACGTCGTCCTTGCGCTCCTTGGCCTGCACCGCCAGCGCCAGCACCGGCGGATAGGGCTTCACTTCGACGAGCGCGGCGTGCGCCGTCTTGCCGGCCGACAGCGTGTCGCCGGTCTTGGCGCCGTCGAGCTTGCCGAAGGCGACGGTTTCGCCGGCCGTCGCTGCCCCGCGCTTTTCGAAATGCTGAGCCCATGATCTTGAACACGCCGGACACGCGCCCGGCCTCGCCTTCCGGCGTATGGAAGGTGGTGCCGTCGCCGACTTGGCCGGCGAGCAGACGGGCGACCGACATCTTGCCGCCGTGCGTGGTGTGGAAGGTCTTGAGCACCAGCGCCAGCGGATCGTTGCCGGCTTCGGCGCCGAGCCGCGCGATGGTCGCGGCGACCCCCGGCGCCTCGTGCCGCAGCGCCTTGAGCAGGCGCAGCACGCCGTTCTGCCGGCTGGCGACGCCGAGCAGCACCGGGCACGATCAGCCGCTCGCGCAGTTCCTTGGCCAGATCGTCGAACACCTTGTCGCGCGGCGGCTGGATGTCCTCGAGCAATTGCTCCATCAGCTCGTCGTCGTGATCGGCCAGCGTCTCCAGCATGGTGAAGCGCGCTTCCTTCTCGCGATCGAGATCCTCGCCCTTGAGCTCGATCACCTCGGACGGCGCGTGCTCCTTGTAGACATGCGCGCGCTCGAGCGCGAGATCGACGAAGCCGGCGATGATATCGCCGTTCCAGATCGGGATCTGGCGCAACAGCAGCGGCACGCGCGACGCGGGCTGCAAGAGCTTGATGGTCTCGCGCACGCGCTTGTCGGCCTTGTCGATCTTGTTGAGAAACAGGAAGTGCGGAATGTTCTGGTCTTCCAGCTCGCGCAGGATCAATTGCAGCTGCGGCACCTTCTTTTCGTCGGCCTCGCAGACCACGACCGCCGCGTCGACCGCGGGCAGCGCCGTGCGCATGTCATGGATGAATTCGATGGAGCCGGGGCAGTCGATGAAGGTGTAGCTGTCGCCCATGAAATTGGTGGTGGCGACCGAGGCCTCGACGCTCATTTTGTGGCTGCGGGCTTCCTTGCTGGCGTCGCCGACGGTGGTACCCGCATCCACCACGCCTTGCCGCTGCACCGCGCCGGTGCGCGCGAGAATTGCTTCTAAGAGTGTTGTCTTGCCGCTCTGGAAAGGGCCCACCAGTGCAATACACCGGGGACCCTTGGGACCCGCGCCGTTTTGTCCCATAAATACCTCCCTTGCCGGCCGGGAGGTCGGACCAATATCCCGGCCCTGTCACAGCATCGTCTCAGTTGGCGACGGCACTGGCAAGGGCGGAATTTTTGTCATTCCGGGGCGCGGGCGTAAGCCTGCGAAACCGGAATCCAGATGCAAGTGCGGAGTCTGTTTCTGGATTCGGGGTCCCGCGCTGCGCGCGGTCCCGGAATGACGTTAACGCGTCACTTCAAATTCCCGCAGAACCGCTGGATGCGCCGGCAGGCTTCTTCCAGGTCCTCGGTCTTGGTGGCGTAGGAAATGCGGAACGCGGGGCCGAGCCCGAAGGCCGTGCCCTGCACCACCGCGACGCCTTCCGCTTCCAACAGTTCAGTGACGAAGTCCTCGTCGCTCGCCAGCTTCTTGCCGGTCGATGCCGTCTTGCCGATGGTGCCGGCGCAGGACGGATAGACATAGAAGGCGCCTTCCGGCGTCGGACACTTGAGGCCGTTCGCCTGATTGAGCATGGACACGACGAGATCGCGCCGCTCCTTGAAGATCTTGTTGTGCTTGGCGATGAAATCTTGCGGCCCGTTGAGCGCTTCCACCGCCGCCCATTGCGACACCGCTGCCGGGTTCGAGGTCGACTGCGACTGCACCATGGCCATCGCCTTGATCAGCGGCTCCGGGCCTCCTGCATATCCAATGCGCCAGCCGGTCATGCAATAGGCCTTCGAGCAGCCGTTGATGGTGAGCGTGCGCGGATAAAGCTGCGGGCTCCACCTGCGCCGGCGTCGAGAACACGAAGTCGTCGTAGACGAGATGTTCGTACATGTCGTCGGTCATCACGTGCACATGCGGGTGCTTCACCAGCACGTCGGTGAGCGCCTTCAATTCGGCGCGCGTATAGGCCGCGCCCGACGGATTCGACGGCGAGTTGAGCAGCACCCATTTCGTCTTCGGCGTGATCGCCTTTTCCAGTTGCGCCGCCGTCATCTTGAAGCCGGTCGCCATCGAGGTCTCGACCGCCACCGGCTCGCCGCCGGCGAGCAGCACCATGTCGGGATAGCTCACCCAATAAGGCGCCGGGATGATCACCTCGTCGCCCGGATTGAGCGTGCACATGAAGGCGTTGTACAGCACCTGCTTGCCGCCGGTGCCGACGGTGATCTGCGATGTCTTGTAGTCGAGGCCGTTCTCGCGCTTGAATTTCTTGACGATCGCGTCCTTCAGCTCGGCGATGCCGTCGACATTGGTATATTTCGACGCTCTTGCCGCTCTCGATCGCCTTGATCGCCGCCTGCTTGATGTTGTCGGGCGTGTCGAAGTCCGGCTCGCCGGCGCCCAAGCCGATGACGTTGCGGCCCGCGGCTTTCAGCGCGCGCGCCTTGTCGGTGACGGCGATGGTGGCCGACGGTTTGACGCGCTTGAGGGTGTCCGCAAGGAAGGCCATCGAAAGTCTCCGTGGTTCGACAGTGGTCTAAAGGCCTAAAAAGGCAGGGGCAAGACGCTTTGCATGAAAGCATTGATCAAGCCTGTTGATGGGCTTTTTCGGCACTACCGGCGTGCGGGATAGGGAACGTTAAACATGCCCTGCTAAACCGGCGCGGATGGCCGGATTTATTGACATTCTGCGCTCCGGACGCTGGCTCACCCGCGAGCGGATGCGGCTGGTGAGCTTTGTTCTGCTCGCCGCCTTCGTGCTCGGCGCCGGCTTTCTGATCGCCACTTCGGACGGGCGCAACGACCGCTTCGGCCGCCCGCTCGGCACCGATTTTTCCGACATCTATGCCGCCGGCACCGACGTGCTCGAAGGCCAAGCCACCGCGCCGTTCGATCCGGCGCGCCAGTTCGCCCGTGAGAAGGCGATCTTCGGCCCGGCCACGCAATTCTACGGCTGGCACTACCCGCCGTTTTTCCTCGGCCTCGCCGCGCCGTTGGCGACTATGCCCTATGCGCTGTCGCTGGCGGTCTGGCAGGGCGTGACGCTCGTTCTCTATCTCCTGGCGATTCGCGCGATTCTTCTTTCGCCCGCATCCGCAAGCGCGGGAAGGCTAGAGAATGAGAAGATGTGGCTCCTCCTCGCGCTCGCATTTCCGGCCGTGTTCATCAATCTCGGCCAGGGCCACAATGGCTTTCTTACCGCCGCGCTGATCGGCGCAGCGCTTTGCCAACTCGACCGTCGGCCGATCCTCGCCGGCATCCTGATCGGCTGCCTCGCCTATAAGCCGCAATTCGGCCTACTCATTCCGCTGGTGCTGGCGGTGAGCGGGCGCTGGCGCACCTTCGCCGCCGCCGCCGTCACTGTCGCGGTAATGGCGATTGCCGTCACGCTCGCTTTCGGCCCCGACGTTTGGCCGGCGTTCCTTGCCTCGACCAAGTTCAGCCGCACCGTGGTGCTCGAACAAGGCGACACCGGCTGGTTCAAAATCCAGAGCGTGTTTTCCTGGGTGCGCATGTGGGGCGGCGGCATCGCGCTCGCTTATGCGGCGCAAGCCGCCGTGACCGTCGCCATCGCCGCGGCGCTGGTCTGGCTCTGGCGCAGCCCGGCCGCCTACCCGCTCAAGGCCGCCGGCCTGCTGATCGGCAGCGCGCTGGCGACGCCCTACAGCCTCGACTACGACCTGATGCTGCTGGCGCCGGCCATCGCCTATCTCGCGCTCGACGGCATGGCGCGCGGCTTCGGCGCTTGGGAAAAAACCGTGCTCGCCGCTTTATGGCTGGTGCCGCTGGTCGCCCGCTCGGTGCCGCAGGCCACTTTCATCCCGCTGGCGGTGCCGGTCATGTTGCTCGCCTTCGCGCTGTTGCTGCGCCGCGCCATGAGCGAATGCGGCGTGGCGGGCCTTTGGCGGCTTGCGGCTCCGCTGAAATAATCGCGGACTGGATTTTCCGCTTCGACCCAGGTCGGCCTTGTAATTGCCGGACTTTGCTCCCCATATCCGGCGACGAGTTCGGGGCCGCTTCAATATGTACACGCTCTATTCCGATCAGCGTTCCGGCAACAGCTACAAGGTCCGCCTGGCGCTGGCCCGGCTGGGGATTCCGTTCAAGCTGGTGGAAATCGACATCCTGCAAGGCGCCAGCCGCACGCCGGAATTCCTCGCCAAGAATCCGAACGGCCATGTGCCGCTGCTCGAGGTCGCGCCCAACCGCTACCTCGCCGAATCGAATGCCATCCTTTGGTACGTCGCCGGCGGCTCAACGCTGGCGCCCGAAGACCGCATTGAGCGTGCGGAAGCGCTGCAATGGATGTTCTTCGAGCAGCACAGCCTGGAGCCGAACATCGGCGCCGCCTATTTCTGGCTGGCGCTGGTCAAAGGCGGCCGCGACTTGCAGAGCCACGCGCTTGAGGACTGGATGGAAAACGGCTATCGCGCGCTCGGCGTGATGGAGATGCATCTTGCCCGCACCCGCCGCTTTTTCGTCGCCAACCACTACACCATCGCCGACATCGCGCTTTACGCCTACACCCACGTCGCGCATTTGTGCGATTACGATCTCGGACGTTATCCCGCCGTGCGCGCCTGGCTCGAACGCGTGGAAGCGGAACCCGGCCACGTGACGATGGACTGGCAGCCGGAAGCGCTTTCTGCGGCGGAGTAGCCTTCACCCTTCCTTTACCGGCGCCACGAAAACGCCGCGTTTCGCGACTGGCTTCGCCGCAATGGCGGCCAACGGTCGCCGGGTTCCAGCCGCATCGTGCAATGATTCGACGACTGAGTCGTTATAGGTTCCGCCATGCGCGATAACATTGAAAGCTCCGGTTTCGAAGCCCCGTCCACCCGCACGCTGGGCAGCGAGCGGCGCACCGTCGCGTTCGCCGAATTGGTCGCCATCGTCGGGCTTGCGCTCTCCACCATCGTAGCGGCGACCGCGGTGTCGGTCGGCATCGCGCACGCCAATGTCGTCGACGACGTCGTCGGCAACGAAAGCAGTCTGTTCGCCGTCGCTTTGTTGCTCGGCCTGATCTTCATCGCCGTCGGCGGCTTCACGGTTTTCACTTTGCCCGGCCAGCGGGCGAAGAAGCGCTAGGCGCGCGACAGGCTTCCCGCAGGTTGACTTTCGCACGACGCGATAGCCTACTGGCGCTCGATCGTTTGGGGAGACGATGTCCTTGTCCGAGTCGCGCGCGCCACCGCTGAGCGGCGTATTTCCCATCGCGCCTACTCCGTTTCACGAAAACGGCGACCTCGACCTCGACGGCCAGCGCCGCGTGCTCGACTGCATGGTCGACCAGGGCGTCGACGGCATCTGCATTCTCGCCAATTACTCCGAGCAATTTCTGTTGGCGGACGCAGAACGCGACGTGCTGCTCGACCTGTGCCTGAAACACGTCGCCGGCCGCGTGCCGGTGATCGTGACCTGCAGCCATTTCAGCACGCGCATCGCCGCCGAGCGTGCCCACAAGGCGCACGCGGCCGGCGCCGCCATGGTGATGCTGATGCCGCCCTATCACGGCGCCGGGTTGCGCGCCGATGACGCCGGCAATCGCGAGCACTTCGCCCGCGTCGCCGACGCGGCGCCGATCCCGATCATGGTGCAGGACGCGCCGCTGAGCGGCGTGACGCTATCCGTCCCGTTTCTCGTCAAGCTGGCGCAGACCGTGCCGCAAGTGAGCTACTTCAAGATCGAAGTTCCCGGCGCGGCGGCCAAGTTGCGGGCGCTGATCGAACAAGGCGGCGCGACGATCGCCGGTCCGTTCGACGGCGAGGAAGCGATCACGCTGATGGCCGACCTCGACGCCGGTGCGACCGGCACCATGCCGAGCGCCTTGCTGCCGGATCTGATCAAGCCGGTGCTTGCGCATCACCGCGCCGGCCGGCGCAACGAAGCGGCCACGCATTACGCGCGCATATTGCCGCTGATCAACTACGAGAACCGGCAATGCGGCTTGCGCGCAAGCAAAACCGCCATGATGGAAGGCGGCGTCATCAAGAGCGACACGGTTCGGCATCCGCTGGCGCCGCTGCATCCGGCGACGCGCGCCGGATTGATCGAACTCGCGCGCGAGGTTGAGCCGCTGGTGCTGCGCTGGGGCAAATAGGCGGAACCTTGCGCGCCGCCGCGCCGTTGACGCGCGACCGAATGGAGCGGGCATGCGACTGATTGTTGCGCTGGCAGCCGCGCTGTTGCCGAGTTTCGCCGCTTTCGCGGCGACGCCGATTTTTCCGTCCTCCGGCCGGCGACCTCAAAGTCGAAACCGTGGCCGGCGGCCTGGTGCATCCCTGGGCGCTCGCCTTTTTGCCCGACGGCCGCATGCTGGTGAGCGAGCGGCCCGGCCGGCTGCGCATCGTCACGCGCGGCGGCGAATTGTCGGCCCCGCTCGCCGGCGTGCCCGAGGTCTATGCGCGGACCCAGGCCGGGTTGATGGACGTGATGCTCGGCCGCGATTTCAACGAGAACCGCACGGTCTTTTTCTGCTACGCCGAACGGGCTGACGGCGGCGGCGGCCGCGTTGCGGTCGCGCGCGGACGGCTGCAGGAGAACGGCCGCACACTGCGCCTGGTGGCGATATCGGTGATCTTCCGCCAGCGCGGTCCCGCCTCGCGCGGCTACAACATTGCCTGCCGCATGGCCCAGGCGAACGACGGCAATCTGTTCGTCACTTTGGGCGATCATTTCTCCGCCGCGGAGATGGCGCAGACGCTCGACAATCACATCGGCAAAATCGTGCGCATCCGCCCCGACGGCTCCGTGCCGCCGGACAACCCGTTCGTCGGCAAAGCCGGCGCGCTGCCGGAAATCTGGGCCTATGGCCTGCGCAACGCGGAAGGTCTCGCCTTCAATCCGGCCGACGGAAAATTATGGGAGCAGGAGCACGGGCCGCAAGGCGGCGACGAGATCAACATCATCGAGAGGGCTAAGAACTACGGCTGGCCCAAGGTTTCCTTCGGCATCAACTACGACGGCACGCCGGTCGGCACCGGCAAGAGCGCCCTGCCCGGTATGCAGCCGCCGGTCTGGCACTGGACGCCGTCGATCGCGCCGTCCGGCATGGCGTTCTACACCGGCAATCTGTTCCCCGCCTGGAAGGGCAGCCTGATCAACGGCGCGCTCAAATTCGAACTGCTGTCGCGCCTCGAACTCAAGGGCGACAAAGTGGTCAAGGAGGAGCGCCTGCTGCAAGGTTTGCGCGAGCGCATCCGCGACGTGCGCCAGGGTCCGGACGGCGCGCTCTATCTGCTCACCGACAACGACGCCGGGCGCATCCTACGCGTCACGCCGGCGAAGTAATCACCATTTGTGGAACACGAAAAACGCGCCGGCCGCGATCAGCGCGAAGCCGAAGCCTTGGCTCAAGCTCAGCGGATCCTTGAGATAGACGGCCGAGAACGCCGCAAACACCGTCAACGTAACGACTTCCTGAATGGTCTTGAGCTGCGCCGGATCGTAGACCGCGCTGCCGTAGCGGTTGGCCGGCACCGCTAGGCAATATTCGACGAAGGCGAGTCCCCAGCTGATGAGGATGACGATGAACAGCGGCACCGCCTTGAAGCGCAGGTGCCAATACCAGGCGGTGGTCATGAACACGTTGGAGCCGATCAGCATGAAGATCGGCGCGAGATAGGGCGACAATGCGGGCATGGAACTTCCTGAGATGGCGGGGTCGGCGCAGCGATATCTAGCGGCTTGCCGGAGACATTCAATTGTCACCGCGGCGTCACAGGCCCGCGCTATGCAAAGCTTGCTTCTGTCGCTTGTTGAGTATTGAGTAAATCCCCTTTTTTGCGGTCCCGTGCGGCTGACCCTGCTCTCCGGGACCGCATTTTTTTGTCCGCTGCGCCTATTTCGCGCGCCAGAGTTCCCAGCCACGCCGGTTCCGCCCTGTGCTAGCCTTGCCACGCCGTGATGCGCGGGGCGGTGCAATGCTTGGCCGTCGTTTCATATCCGCTTTGGCCGCCGTGCTGATCGCCGGCGCGGCGGCGGCGCAAAAACGCGCGTCTGCGCCGGCCGTCCCCTACGCGCCGGTCGCGATTACGCTGCCCAAGCCGATGACCGACGACAGTTTCGACGCCATGCGCAAGCAGCTCGGCGAGGCCGCCCAGCGCAAGGACCGCGCCGCCTTGGCGCGTCTGGTGGTGGGCCCAGGATTCTTCTGGCTGCGTGAGGGCCACAACACCGCCAACAAGCGCAAATCCGGCCTCGATAATTTGTCGGCGGCGCTCGGCCTCGACAACCGGCATGCCGCCGGCTGGGAAATTCTCTCCGGCTATGCCGAGGACCCGAGCGTCTCGCCCTCGCCGCGCCACGACGGCGCCCTATGCGCGCCGGCCGAGCCGGCCTATGACTTGACCGCGCTCGAGGCGCTGCTCGCGGCGACCAATACCGACGCGACCGACTGGGGCTATCCGGTGTCGTCCGGCATCGACGTGCACGCGGCGCCGCAGGCCAACGCGCCGACACTCGACAGACTCGGCCTTTATTTCGTGCGCATCATGCCGGACCAGGCGTCCGACCCGCCGTCCTACATGCGTATCGCCACGCCCACCGGCAAAATCGGCTTTGTCTCCATCGATTCCGTCGCGCCGATCGGCAACGACCAGGTCTGCTACGTCAAGGACGGCGGCGTCTGGAAGATCGGCGGCTATGTCGGCGGCGGCGAGCCGCAGTGATGTTCGTCATTCGGATTGAAATATGACCGCCACATCGCCGCTCCCACCCCGCCGTCTCGCCTGTGCGCGCTGCGGAGCCGTTCTCGAATGCGGCGCCGGCAGCGATCATTGCTGGTGCGCGGCCGAGCCCTACCGGTTGCCGCTCACGCCCGCCGGCGAAGCCGAAGATTGCCTGTGCCCAGCCTGCCTGCGCAAAGCGGCGCTGGCCGCCGAGCCGCACGCGGCAGATTAGTCCCGGCCCACCGTCATCGCCCTGTCATAGGCCGCGCACCCACTCGCTGGTTCGACAGAACTTAAGCGAGGGAGCGAGCGATGAGCCAAAGCCATACCGCCGCCGACGGCGATACCGCGGATGCCAACCCGCATTCCGGCATCGTTTGGATTTATCATTTCCAGCCCGACGGCAGCGCCGAGCTCGTGCCCAACGAACGCGTCGAAGAAGCGCTCGCCAACCACGTCGGCTGGACCTGGGTGCATCTGTCGCTCGCCGATAGGCGCTGCCGGCTTTGGATCGCGCAAAACGAACGGCTGTCGGAACTGGCGCGTGAAATCTTGCTCGGGCCGGACGAGCATCTGCGGCTCGACGTGTTCGGCCACGAGATCGTCGGCGTGGTGCCCGATCTGCAGCAGGAATTTTCGCAGGCCGGCGAGGCGCTGGTGCGCCTGCGTTTCACCATGACCGAGCGCATGCTGATCAGCGCGCGGCGCACACCGGTGCATTCGGTGGAGATCAACCGCCGCGCCATCGAATCGGGCAAACGTTTCCCCAGCGCGGTGTCGCTGCTCGACGCGGTGGTCGACCATTTCGCCGACGCCATCGGCCGCATGGCCGAACGGCTCGCCGCCGAGCTCGACGGAGTCGAGGATCGCGTGATGCAGGACGCGCCGGACAGCGAGCAGCGCCGTATCGGCCGCGTGCGCCTGCAGGCGGTGCGCGTGCACCGGCAGCTGGCGCAGTTGCGCGGCATGTTCCACCGCCTCGAGCCGCGCATGGCGGCCGATCACGCAGCCATGGCGGCCGCGATCCGCGCGCTGGCGCAGAAGCTCGACGCCATCGACCTCGAGGTCGCCTCGCTGCACGACCGCGCGCGGCTCCTGTTCGATGAGGTCGCGGTGAAGATGACCGAGGTCACTAACCGCCGGCTCTTCGCGCTATCGGTCCTCTCCGCCTGCCTGCTGCCGCCGACTTTGGTGACCGGCTTTTTCGGCATGAACACCAAGGACCTGCCCTGGCAAAACACCGAGGGCGGCACCTGGTTCGCCCTCGCCGTGGCGCTGGCCGCCGCCGCGGCGAGCTACTGGGCGTTGCGGCGGATGCGGGTGTTTTGACGCTTTCGGGGCCGTGGCCCACCCCGACGCGCGCCGATAACCGCGGCAGCAGGTTAGACGAACGGCGGTTTGACAAGCCGAGCGCGCGGGCACTACCCTTCCCGAACAATAATCAACAATAAATCAACAATGCTCAGGGAGGATACGATGCGGAAATTGGCCGTGCTTGCGCTTGCCGCATTTGCCGTGACGACGGCGGCGAATGCACAAATCGTCACCAAATATTCGGGCATCCAGCCCAACGCCCACCCGGCGAGTTACACCGAAGAGTATTTCGCCGACGAAGTCGCGACCCTGTCGAAAGGCACCATCAAGGTCGAGGTCTATCACAATGCTCAGCTCGGCGACGCCGTCGCCAACGTGCAGAGCATCCGTAACGGCACCATCGGCTTCACCACCGTGTCCTCGGCGAACCTCAACCAGGTCGTGCCGGCGATGGACATGTACTCGCTACCGTTCCTGTTCAAGAACGAGAAGCAGTTCTGGTGGTTCCTGGCGCAGCCGGAAGCTGCGGATCTGGCCAAGCCGCTTGAGGCCAAGGGCATCAAGATCCTCGCTTACATCGATTCCGGCGCGCGCAACTTCTTCACCGACAAGCCGGTGCACACCCCCGCCGACCTCAAGGGCGAGAAAATCCGCGTGATGGCCTCGCCGGTCATGGTCGACACCATGAAGGCGCTGGGCGCGACCGGCGTGCCGGTGGCCTGGTCCGAGCTCTACACCGCGCTGCAGACCGGCGTGGTCGACGGCGCCGAGAACAACCATCCCTCGATCGTCGCCAAGAAGTTCTATGAGGTCTCCAAGTACTACACCCTCGACGAGCACATGCGCATTCCCGACGTGATGATCATGTCGACGAAGCTGTGGGGCCAACTCAACCCCGACCAGCAGAAGGCGGTCGTGGAAGCCGGTCAGCGCGCGCAGGCCTATATGCGCGGCGCCTGGCACGTCTCCGAGGTGAAAGACCTCGAGGAGCTCAAGAGCAAGTTCAAGGAGATCATCACGGTCGACAAGACGCCGTTCATCAAGGCGGTTGGGCCGATGGTGCAGGAGCAGGCCAAGCGCCTGGGCGTCACCAAGACCGTCGATTTCATCCTGGCCTCGCAGAAGAACTTCTGAGTTCCCCGGTAGAGCGCAATCCATGGGGCGGCGGCGTTCCGCCGCCCCTTTTGTCTTACGAGGGGTAGCCCGTGGCCTTCGCGAGATTGCTCGATCGCTTCGTGCGGTTGGTGGCGGCGCTGGTGCGCCTGGCGTGCATTACGCTCGCCACGGCGCTTTTTATCATCATCGTCGTCGCCGTCATCGCACGCTACGGCTTCGACAACGCCGTGTCGTGGACCGAGGAGGTGCCGCGCTACATCCTGATCTGGATTTCGTTCCTTGCCGGTGCGTCTTGCGTGCTGCGGCGCGACCACGTCGCCTTCGACGTGCTGTTCAACGCGGTGCCCAAGGGGCCGCGCCGTTGGCTCGGCTTCTTCCTTAACACGCTGATCTTACTGTTCGGCTGGGTCGTGTTCCGCTACGGCATCGATTTCGTGCGCGACTTCGGCTCCGACCTGATGGAGACGATCCCCTACACCAATTACTGGTACTACCCGGCGATGCCGACCTCCGGTTTCCTGATCATGCTGTTCTCGTTCAAGCTGATCGTCGATGACTTGGTGTACGGCGAGCCGGAACACAAGATCAGTACATCTGTGGATTAGGCCGCCATGACCCTGATCATCCTCGGCCTGGCTTTCGTCCTGCTCATGACCGTCGGTCTGCCGATTTCCTTTGCCGTCGGCGTCGCCTCGGTGATCGCGACCTTCCTGCTGCCCGGCGTCGACAACGCGACGATCGTCCAGCGCATGCTCACCGCGATCAATACCTTCCCGCTGCTCGCCGTCATCTTCTTCGTCTTCACCGGCGTGCTGATGTCACGCGGCGGCATCGCCAAACGCCTGGTCAACATGGCGGAGGTCCTGGTCGGCTGGCTACCCGGGAGTCTCGCGCAGATCGTCTGCGTCGCCTCGATGTTCTTCGGCGGCGTCACCGGGTCGGCGGTCGCCGAGGTCTCCTCCATCGGCGGCATGATGATCCCGGCGATGGAGAAGGACGGCTATTCGCGGCGCTTCGCCACCGCCATCGTGCTCACCGCCGCGACCATGGGGCCGATCATCCCGCCGTCGATCGGCATGATCGTCTACGCCCATATCGCCGGCAACGTGTCGATCGCCGCGCTATTCCTCGCCGGTGTCGTGCCCGGCGTGCTCATCGGCGTGTCGCTGATGGGCGCCTCGTTCGTGCACGGCATGCTCTACCACCGCAAGGTGCTGCCGGTGCTGCCACTGCGCGAGAAAGTGCGCCGTGTGTTCGACGGCATGGCCGGCATCTTTACCATGGTGATCATCCTCGGCGGCATCATCTCCGGCGTGTTCACCGCCACCGAGGCGGGCGCCGCGGCCGCCGTTTACGCGCTGTTTCTCACCGTCATCGTTTACCGCGAGATCAAGATTCCCGATCTGGCGGAAATCATGTGGGAAAGCTGCCTCACCAACGCGGTGGTGATGATGCTGATCGCCACCTGTTCGGTGTTCACCTGGATTCTCACCTACGAGAATCTGCCGAACATGCTGGCGGAGAATTTCTTCAGCCTGATCCACAGCAAGTGGGCGTTCCTGCTCATCCTCAACGTCTTCTTGCTGGTCGTCGGCATGTTCATCGACATGACGCCGGCGCTGATCATGCTGGTGCCGATGCTGATGCCGCTGGCGGCGAAATTCGACATCGGGCTCGTCCATCTCGGCCTCATCATGGTCATCAATCTCGCCTTCGGGCTAACCACGCCGCCGGTCGGCACCTCGCTGTTCGTGGCGCTCAAGGTCGCCAATCTGCCGATGGACAAGATCATCGCGCCGCTGCTGCCCCTGCTCGCCTGCCTGTGCGTCGTGCTGTTGTTCGTCACCTATGTGCCGGAATGCTACGATTGGCTGCCGCGGGCGTTCGGGTTTTTGAAATAATCGAGGAAAACATGATTCTGGAAATCGCGCAGATCGACGTGCAGCCGGGCATGGAAAACGATTTCGAGACCGGCGTGAAGGCCGCAGCGCCGCTGTTCAAGCGCGCCAAAGGCTGCCGCGGCATGGCCCTGCAACGCTCGCATGAGAAGCCCGCGCGCTACCGGCTGTTCGTGCAATGGGACACGCTGGAAAACCACACCGTGGATTTCCGCCAATCCGCCGATTTCCAGGAATGGCGCAAGCTGGTCGGCCATTGCTTCGCCGCCCCGCCCGAGGTCGAGCACGTCGCCGAGGTGGTGAAGGGGTTCTGAGGCGGTTTTAAGCCACCCGCCCGCAGCCCTGCGGCTTGAAAATGCGCTCGGTCGAGGGCGGATATTTCGCCAGCTTGCTCGCGGGTCTTATCGGCCGCGGCGCAAAATTGCCGCCGCAATTCGGGCATCGCCCGCCGAGTTTCGTCTCCACGCAATCGCGGCAGAACGTGCACTCGAAGGTGCAGATCATGGCGTCAGCCGCGTCGAAGGGCACGTCCTTGTCGCAACATTCGCAATTGGGGCGCAAAGCAAGCATCATGATTCTCCGCTGAAAAGCCGATTTGCGTGGCCGGCGAGGCGCCGGTCAAGCGCCCTTTCCCCGCGCCCGGACTCGCCCCATATTCGCTCCGATGGCGAAGCCTCCCAAGAAACCGAAAGACCCGGCCAAACCGACGCGCGCCAAGGCGGCGCGGCCGATCGAGCCGGCGACGCCGGACGCGCTCGCGGATTTGCTCAATCCGGCGATCGGCAAAGGCACCGCGGGGCTAGGCTCCGGCACGGGGCTTCAGCCGCCGCCGGACAATTCGTTCGATCGCCGCGCCGATTTTTCCGCCGCGCACAAGGCGCGCAAATCGACGCAACAGGGTTTCGAGGAGGCGCCGCAGCGCGATTATGCGGCCTCGCCGATCACCGGGCTCGATCCGGCGTTGGCCAAGGAACTGGGGCTGGGCGACGACGAAACCGCCTCTGCTCCGCCAAAAAAGGAAGATCCCAAATACCGCCTGCCGCGCGCCGACCTGCCGACCAACACCTCAGGCGGCGTCAGCGGTTTCGGCGGGCTGGCCAGCCAGCAGTCGCTGGATAAATTGCTGCGCGAGGGCCGCGCCGAATTCGCGCGACGAAGCGGCGAGCGGCAAAGTGTGGACGCCGCACCGGCCGCCGCGCCCGGAAAAATCCGAAGGCGGCAAGCGCCTGGTCATCAAATCCGAGTTCGAGCCGCAGGGCGACCAGCCCAACGCGATCAAGGACCTGGTCGAGGGCGTCAAGCGCCACGACCGCACGCAAGTTCTGCTTGGGCGTCACCGGCTCGGGCAAAACCTTCACCATGGCCAAGGTGATCGAGGCGACGCAGCGCCCGGCGCTGATTCTCGCGCCGAACAAGACGCTGGCCGCGCAGCTCTACGGCGAGTTCAAGTCGTTCTTCCCCGACAACGCGGTGGAATATTTCGTCTCCTATTACGACTACTACCAGCCGGAGGCCTACGTCCCGCGCACCGACACCTATATCGAGAAGGAATCCTCCATCAACGAGCAGATCGACCGCATGCGCCACTCGGCGACGCGCGCGCTGCTCGAACGCGACGACGTCGTCATCGTCGCCTCGGTCTCGTGCATCTACGGCATCGGCTCGGTGGAAACTTACTCGGCGATGACCTTCACCCTCAAGCAGGGCGGCAAGATCGACCAGCGCCAGCTGCTCGCCGACCTGGTGGCGCTGCAATACAAGCGCACGCAGGCCGACTTCTACCGCGGCTCGTTCCGCGTGCGCGGCGACGTGGTCGAAATCTTCCCGGCGCATTACGAGGACCGCGCCTGGCGCGTGTCGCTGTTCGGCGACGAGATCGAGATCGATTCGACGAGATTCGACCCGCTCACCGGGCAAAAGACCGACGAACTAGAATTCGTCAAGATCTACGCCAACTCGCATTACGTCACGCCGCGCCCGACGCTGATCCAGGCCATCTCCGGCATCAAGAGCGAGCTCAAAGGCCGTCTCGACCAGCTCAACGTCGCCGGCCGCCTGTTGGAAGCGCAGCGCCTCGAACAGCGCACGGTGTTCGACCTGGAAATGATGGAAGCCACCGGCTCCTGCGCCGGCATCGAGAACTATTCGCGCTATCTCACCGGCCGCAAGCCGGGCGAGCCGCCGCCGACTTTGTTCGAATACGTGCCGGACAACGCGCTGGTCTTTGTCGACGAGAGCCACGTCACCATCCCGCAGCTCGGCGGCATGTTCCGCGGCGACTTCCGCCGCAAGGCGACGCTCGCCGAATACGGCTTCCGCCTGCCCTCCTGCATGGACAACCGCCCGCTTACGCTTCGAGGAATGGGACGCCATGCGGCCGCAGACCATGGCGGTGTCGGCCACGCCCAGCCACTGGGAGATGAACGAGGCGCGCGGCGTCTTCGTCGAGCAGGTCATCCGCCCGACCGGACTGATCGACCCGCCGGTCGAAATCCGCCCGGCGCGCACGCAGGTGGACGATCTGGTCGGCGAGGTGCGCGCCGTCGCGCAAAAAGGCTACCGCGCGCTGATCACCGTGCTGACCAAGCGCATGGCCGAGGACCTCACCGAATATCTGCACGAGCAGGGCATCCGCGTGCGCTACATGCACTCCGACATCGACACGCTGGAGCGCATCGAGATCATTCGCGACCTGCGGCTTGGCGCCTTCGACGCGCTGGTCGGCATCAATCTGTTGCGCGAGGGCCTCGACATTCCGGAATGCGCGCTGGTCGCCATTCTCGACGCCGACAAGGAAGGCTTCCTGCGCAGCGAGACGTCGCTCATCCAGACCATCGGCCGCGCCGCGCGCAACGTCGACTGAAACGTCATCCTCTATGCCGACCAGGTCACCGGCTCGATGCAGCGCGCCATCGAGGAGACCAACCGCCGGCGCGAGAAGCAGGTCGAGTACAACACCGCGCACGGCATCACGCCGGAGAGCATCAAGCGCTCGATCCACGACATCATGGACTCGGTGTACGAGCGCGACCACGTGCTGATTTCCACCGGTGGCGCCGGCGAAGGCGAGTTCGACGACGCCGCCACCATCGGCCACAATTTCGAGGCGGTGATCGGCGACCTGGAGACGCGCATGCGCGAGGCCGCCGCCGACCTCGACTTCGAGGAAGCCGCGCGCCTGCGCGACGAGATCAAGCGCCTGCGCGCGACCGAGATGGCGGTGGTGGACGACCCGACGGCGAAGCGCCTGCCCTCTCCCCTTGCGGGAGAGGGTGGCCGCGCGCAGCGCGGCCGCGTGAGGGGCTTGCCCGCCGAAGCGCGTAGCGCGAAGGCGGGTCAGGGCGAAGCCGGACGCTCGAAGCTCGGAAGGCCCGGGATGCGGGGTGGGTTTAAGCCAAGGTCGAGGGGCTGAGATCTTAACTACGATTATGCGATGAAATCCAAATGAAGAAGAAATTGGATCTCACTAAATTTCGTGGAAAAGATCGGGCTTTTCTGGGGAGGATTACGGCTAAATTGATTTCCGATTTGGCCTTGCAATCACTCCACGATGGCGACATATCGATTCGCGGAAGGACCGACAATGAAATTGCAACGGAAGTCGCCACTCAATTAAAATCGCTAATTGAGAAGAAACGACTGAAGATCGTATTCCACATCGATTTTTCGGATAGGTTACTCGCCGAAGCTAGAAAATATTTTTGGCAAAAAAAGCCCGAATTGAGCGCACTCTATTACGCAACATATTTTGCGCACCGCTTGAACTGGCTCATCGTGGAAATATGCCGCAAGAAAAAGATCGATGACGACGCGACACGGCAATTAATTCGGGAGGTAAACTTAAGAGCTAAGTGCACATGGGTGATGACATTACTGAATTATCGTTCGTTAAAAATTGGATTTGTAAATTCAATTATTAGGATAAGCGAGATTTGAAACTCATTTATTCACTACAAATGGCCAGAGAAAACATTTGATGAAAAGCAAAAACTTTTAGACGCGGACTTTATCAAGAAATTGCAAGTTGCCGAATTTGCTGTCAAATATTTACGACGCTTTACAGATCATCAACTTTACCAAAATCAAGGACGGCGAGTTCGGAGAATTATCAAAGCGTCTGTTAAATCTAAATTAGCTAAATAATCTTGAAGCCAAGGCATATCGATCGGGTCCTCAGATCGTCTTTGGAAGTCACCGGAGGCAACCTATTGTATCACTCATTGATACTATGACTTGATTTCTGTATCATTTATTGATACATTTCGTTATGATCAAGGGCTTTAGGGATCGCACCACCGAAGCTGTCTTCCACGGCGAGAGCCCGAAGGGCTTTCCGTCCGATCTGGTCAAGGTCGCGCGCCGCAAGCTTGGCTAACTCGATGCTGCGCACGATCTGCGCGACCTGAAGGTGCCACCGGGCAATCACTTGAAGCGTTAACCAAGGACCGTCAGGGACAACATTCAATCCGGATCAACGATCAATTCCGGATTTGCTTTCGGTGGACACCGGAAGGGCCCACCGACGTTGAAATCATGGACTATCATTGAGGACCGCTGCCATGCCCAAAAAACTCCCTCCCCTCCATCCCGGCGAAATCCTGCGCGAGGAATTCCTCGTGCCGCTCGGCCTCTCGCCCGGCGCGCTGGCGAAAGCGATGGGCGTGCCGCGCACGCGGGTCGAGCGCATCGCCGCCGAATTGACCGGCATCACCGCCGACACTGCGCTGCGCCTGAGCAAGGCGCTCGGCACCTCGGCGCAGGTTTGGCTCAATCTGCAAAACCGGTACGACGTCCAAACGGCGGAACGGGCGATCGGCAAGCAGCTCGCCAAGATCGCGCGCGTGACCGGAGAGGCCGCGGCCTGACCAACGGCAAACTCCGCTGTCGTCCCCGCGCAGGCGGGGACCCATACGCCGCGGACTCTCGATAGGACACGGCGTATGGGTCCAGGGCCTCCCCCCATCAAGTCGGGGGTCGCCCGGGACGACAGCTGAAAATCTTCGTTAGCCTCTTGACTTAATTCCTATAGGAATATCTCCTCTTTTCATCCCACCCATCCGAGGGCGTTGTCATGCGACGTCATTTCAGCGGGGTGGGATGCGGCGCCCGCGCGCAAGGCTCGTAAACTTGCCCCGGGAGGCCCTGGGTCGCCGTCCGTCCCTACTATGCGGGGCTGCCTTGAATGGCTGGACGCGGCGCGGACGAAGGCGGGCGAAAGCCTGCCGGATCGGGGGCCCAGAAGGGCTCCGTCCGCGCCCGGAAGTTACGGTCCCGGGGACAGAAAAGCCGCGTGGAGCGCCGAGAGGCGCCCGCGCTTCGAAAAGAGGCGCGGCAAGACGGAAAGACCCGGTGCGCCGCTTGGCGCTCCACCCCCTCGGCCTATCGCCGAGGGACAGAGAAAGGCCGGCGTCCCCGCGCCGTTAAAAAACAGGGGCGACGATGCACGCCCGCCTTCGCGCGAGGCTTCGGCGGGCTGATTGACAATTGCATCGGGAAAACAAGCGCGCGGCAATCTCGCTTCCCTCTCCCCTCGTGGGAGAGGGTGCCGAGCGAAGCGAGGCGGGTGAGGGGGCGAAACTCTCGCAAAATGCCACACCCTCACCCGGCTCGCGCTTCGCTATCGCTCCGCGCGATCCACCCTCTCCCACAAGGGGAGAGGGGAAAGAAGAAGCGCCGCGAAGAATACGGGGCGCACCCATACGCCGCTTTGCATTAGACTCGGCTCCGCACCGTTGCCGAAACGGGAAAGATGCCGGTAATAAAAGGGGCCTATGGTGATTCGCCAATGCCGCCGCCTGCGTTGCGCGAGCGGCGGCGAACCCCGCCGGGGGCGACCCTACGAGTTTTGGAAAACCCGTGATGATGTCTTCGATTTTGCCTTCCCGCGCCGCGTTGCGCGTCCTGTTGGTGACCCTGGCGGGCCTCGCGCTCGCCGCCTGCGAAACCACCGGATCCGGCCCTTCCGCGCAGGCCGCCAAGCCGCCGGAGCCGCCGATGACCCACACCCGCGCCGCCGAGATCTGCTGGATGGCCACCGAAAAAGGCCACGCCGACATGAATCTCGATAAGCGCGCCGACGTGGTCGACAAATGCATCCAAGAGAAGATGAAGGGGGCGCCAGCGGCGCCTAAGTCCTGACCCTCACACCCCGACACCCCTTGCCGCCGGCGCGCGGCCGTATCACCATTCGTCACCCACCATCCGGAGGAGGTCGTCATGGCTAAAGGTCAGATGCGGGTTCCCAAGGAAAAGAAGAAGCCCAAGGCCGACAAGGACAAGCCCAAGCAGATGTCCGCCTATAAGCTGTCGCAGATGCAAGGCACGGCCGGCAGCCCCTACGCCAACCCTCCCGGCAAGAAGCCCTGAGCGTCAGTCTTTCTTGCCCGTGGCGTTGAGCTTGCTCGCCTCCTTGGCCATTTCCAGGCAGGTGAGCAGTTCGACATAGCTCGGCAGGCCGCCGAGATTGGTCTGCGCCACGCAGCTCGACTTTTCCTCGGCCGTGAAGCGCGGCCACTCCTGTTTCAGCTTGTCGCGGGCGGTGAATTCGTCGCGCTTGCAGGCGCCGGCGTCGCGGCCCGGCGTGACCGCGGCGGCGACCGAGGCCTCGCAGCCCGGGCCGATGTTCAAGTCCGGCACCCGGTCGGCCGCCAACGCGACGTGCGACACGGTCAACATGATCGGCAATAGAGCCGGCATGGTCGAAACCCCGCTGTTGATCTCCAATTTCAAACGCGCGAACCGAGTTCCAGGTTTCGTAATTATGAACCCTTTCGTCCCCGTAGGCGACCCATTGCTGTCAGAGCAAGGGGGCCGTCGTGGCCAAGCGTTTTATCGTCGCCTTTATCAGCTTCATCGGCCTGGTCATTCCGGCCGCCTTCGCCTTCGCGCTGTTGGCGCCGCCGCCCGCCCGCCCCGCTCCGCTCGAACCGCCGGGCTGCCAGCGTAATCTCGCCGACGCCTTCGCCAAAGTGTCGTCGCAGCAGGCGCGCGTGAAAGCGGCGCATGGCGCCCAGGCTTGCACCGCGACCAAGTTGTATTTCCTCGAGGTGGTGAAGGCGCGCGCCGTCACCGCGCTGTGCAAGAGCGGGCCCGAGCGCGAGCGCGAACTCGGCCGGCTCGATGCCGACGTCGAAAGCATTAACAGCGCCATCGCCGCGAGCTGCAGCTGACTAAATTATTGGCAGCACGAATTCCGCCGTGATGCTTTCACACCGCCGCCCAAGTTCCATGGCAAGAGGAAACCAATGCTTAACCGGTTGGCGCCGACCATCGCGCCTCGGAAAAACTGGAACGGCACTTCGGGGGAGTTAGCGGGAATGCGATCGGGCGCCGTTTTTTGCGCTGCCGGCGTGTTTGCCGTGGCGGCCACGCTGTGGGCCGCATGTCCCGCCGCCGCGCAGGAGGCGGACGAAACACCGCCGGCCGACACCCCGCTCACGCCCGAGGAAAGCGCCACGCTCAGCAATGCTCTGCTGTTCGATGCAACGGCGTTTGCCGCCGATAAACCGGTAAAGCCGTTGCGTCTGCCGACATTGCCCGATCCGGACAAATTCGACGTAAAGCGTACCGACAAACCCGACGGTTCCAGCATGCTGGTGGTGAAGCAGCCACTGGCGAGCGAATGGGACGCGACCGTCGGCGCCGATCTCAATCTCGCGCCGGCGCCATCCGACAGCTACCGGCCGGCCAAGCCGCTGGCCGCCGCGAGCCAGGATTCCGGCGTCGCTTGGGCCTCGGTCGGCCTGCCCAATCTCGCCAGCCTCGACGCGCGCGTCGACCCGGCGAACGACCAGGGCAAGCTCGGCACCACCTTCAAGCATTCGATCCCGGTCGGCGGAACATTTTCGGTGACCTTGCAGAACACTTATTCGGTAACCGAAACGCTCGGCCCGCCCGATCCGGCGCCCTCCGATGTGCCGCTGATGACGCTGCCGGCGGCGACGCCCCCGCCGCCGCAGGTCTGGGACAGCCACAACACGATCAAATTCGACGTGCTGTCGACCGGCACCAGCTTCGGCGCCGGCGTCAATGTGGCCAGCAACGATCCGCTCACTCACAATACGCTGAGCGCCGACCAGAAACTCTACGGCCCGCTGCACGTGACCACGGCGGTGACCGATCTCGGCCAGCCTTCCGCCAGCCGAAGCATCCGCGCCGGCCTCACGCTCAACTGGTGAACGCGGGCGGCGCCCCGATGCCGCCCTCCCCACGCCCAAAGGCCGCCCAAGTTCCATGCGGCAATCCCTCCCGGACGGGGGGCGTCGGCGCAGCGGTTTTGCGTCTGTGTAGGAGTGCAGCATGACGGCCACCAGACCCGAGCGGCTTGTTTTGGATCAGAGCGTTCCCGAAAAGACCGGGCCGGAAAAATTCGCGCCCGACCGCAAAAACCCGGAAAAACTCGCCGACATCGATCAGGCGGCGGCGAATGCTTTCGAGGGTGAGATCCGCGATTTCGTCCGCCGCGACGTTGCCTTCCTGCGTCGCCAGCGCAACGAGCCGGAGACGGTCAATGACGCGGCCGCCGAAAATCTGAACGCGCTGATCCGCCGCGTCGCCGGCGCGTCGATGGAAGAGATCGACCGCGTCATCCTCGAACTGCAAGGCGTGCGCGACATGTTGCGCAACGAGGGCGAACGGGTGAGCCGAGAGCTTTCCGGCTACGCCAGTCTGAGCCACGCCTCGATGACCGCGATGAAGGTCATCGGCGACAGCCTCAAGCAATGGAAAGAAGCCCCGGCGAACCACGGCCGGCGCACGGCGGGCTGACCGCGCCAACCGGATGCTGTTGGGTATCGCCAGATTTCGGCAACCATAACCTGTGGATTGCCGGGACAGCGGACAGTGGCACCTCCGCGATGTGGCGGTGGCGCTTAGGGTGGTGCGTGTTCGAAAGCGGCCAAGGTCGCATGCGGCCGCCGCCGGACGAGACTGCTGCGACAGGCGACAGATGCAGCCTCGTCTTTGGGCATTCCTCCCAAACTAGACCCCGCTCAGGCGGGGTTCTTTTATTGTGCGGGCGGACGGCTTTTACGTTAGTTGGCGGGGGCTTTGCGCGGCAGCGGATAGTCTTCGCTCTCGTACAGCCGGCGGATGCCGTTGCCGTCGAAACGCTTTTCCTCGACCTCAAGATAGGCGCCGAGCAATAGCTCCGGCGGCAATTCTTCGATAGCGAAACGGATAGCCTCCGCTGCGGTCGGAAAACGCTTATAGCCTATGGGCCGGCGTGATTTACGGCTGCGGCTGGGAAATAGCTCGGACGGGGCCCGATAGTTGATCATCGACATCAGTACTCACTCCTGCACGCATAATATGGGCCCGAAAGCGCGAAAAATCCAGCGGTCGCGGGACCGCGCGAGGATGCCCGCTCCCGCTAAGGTAAATTCCGCACAATGAAAAAACGGCGCTTCGCACGAGCGCCGGACCGCCATTCACGCTGCACGGATAACGCTTGCCGGCGATTTCCGCCGCGACTTCATCGGTAATCGGATCGGACGCGCGATCTTCGCCACCATGCATTGACCATCGTCTATGGGCCGTTGCCGTCCGCCGGCACCGGTATACCGATGTGACGTTCGCCGGCCGGCACCGGCCGCGAAAAGGCGAGTCGATTGAATCGCTTAGCGCGGTTTGGACTCATTTTGTTCCGCCGCACACCGCCGTGACTCGGATTCTTCATCGGCATTTTTCCGCCGCCGCCGATTCAAGTTTCACGTGCGGCGCGACTCCGGCGCTGGTACCGGTGTTGCAGACTCTGATTCGCGAGGCCCACGGGATGATTCTCGAATTCGTGTTCGGGTTGTCGCTTGTGTTGAATGTCTCGCTCGATCCCGCCATCCCCGCCGCCAATCCGGCGGCCTGGCTGCATATGTCGGTGCGGCAGAAGGACGCCGCGCTGCTGCCGCTGGTGCAGCACGCGACCGAATGCATCGTGCGCAAGGCGTCGGCCGATCCGCGCTACCGCGCCAATATGCGCCCGGAAGATTTCAACGATCTCTTGGCCGACTCGATTTCGGCCTGCGATCGTCCGGTGCATGCGATGATCGACGCGCATGACCGCATGTATGGCAGCGGCACGGGCGAGGCGTTTCTGCTCGGCCCCTATCTCGACGTGCTGCCCGCCGCGGTGGTCAAGCAGGTGCGCATCAAGACGCCGGCGCGTTGAGCGAGGTGCGCGCCGCCAGCGCCGGCCGCAGCATCAGCGTAATCGGCAGCGTCAACAGCACCACCGCGGCGACCACCATCAGCGTCGACGGCACGCCGACCGCGTCGCCGAGCACGCCGTAGAGCGCCGGCGACATGGCGCCTGCGCCGATGGTGCCGGTATAGAAAATGCCGAAGGCGCGCTGGCGCTTGGCCGGTTCGACCAGGTCCGGCACCGACCCATAAAGCACCGACGAGGTGCCGTTGAGGGCGACGCCGACCAGCGGCAGCAACATCAGCGCGGCGTCGAGCGACAGCGGCAGCAGCGCGACAATGCCGAGCGCGGTCGCCGCTTCGGTCAGCCACACGGTTGCGACCGCGCCGATGCGCGCGCCGATGAAAGCGCAGACCAGCTTGCCGGCCGCCCCGCCGGTAAACACCAAAGTCAGCGCCAGGCCGACGGTCGGCACGCTCGCTCCCTTGGCGGTGAGCACGAAAGGCAGAAAGGTGAGAAAGGCCATGCGCGTGGCGCTGTCGATCACGCCGACCGAAAGCAGCAGCGGAAAGCCGTATTGCGTCAGCCGCGAGGGAACGGCCGCGTTGTTGTCGGTTTTGCGCGGGGCCGTAACTTCGGCGCCAAAGCGCGGGATCAGGACATAGATGGCAATCGCCGCGAGCGAGCCCAGACCGCCGAGCAGCATGAGCGCCTCGCGCCAAGGCATCAGCACGAACATCAGCGAGGCCGCGACCGGCATCGTCATCTTGCCGAGATCGCCGGCGAAATTATAGGTGCCGAGCGCCTTGAGCGAGCGCGGCCCGGCGTAGGCGCGAGCGATCAGCGACGACGCCAGCGGATGCTGCGTGCTGGCGCCGAGGCCGCCAACGAACAGCGCGGCCATCAACAGTGCCGAAGCCGATACTCAAACCGGCGAGAGAGATAGCCGAGGCCGGCAAGCGCGGTGCCGAGCGCGAGCACGATCGGGGTGCCGAAGCGTTCGGCCAGAATATCCCGACGGAATCTGAAACCCGGCGAGCGTGCCGGAAAATACCGTCTTCATCAGCCCGAGCGCGGCAAAGCCGAGGCCGAATTCGTGCTGCCAGATCGGCAGCATGACGTAGATCAGGTCGGTATAGCCGTCGTGCAGCGCATGCGCGCCGCAGGCGACGCTCAATGTGCGCCGATCTTGCCCTGCGCTGCCGGCCGCTTCGGTCATGCCGCCTCCCCGCGTCGCTCGACGAAAGTGGTGCTGATGAGCGAGAGCACCGGTTCGCCGCTCTGATTAACGCCGGTCGAGCGGAAAGTCATCAGCCCGGCGAGCGGGCGGCTGTCGGACAGACGCATTTCGATCACTTCGCTTTTGTACTCGATCGTGTCGCCGACATAGACCGGCTTAAGCCATTTCAGTTCGCGGAAGCCGAGCGCCGGGCCGATGCCGGCGACCGGCTCGCCGCGCGCGCGCGCCGCTTCCGCCATGCGGCGGCGATAATCGACCATCAGCCGCATCCAGGCGACCGCCGTGTGCCAGCCGGAGGCGACCAGCGCGCCGAAATGCGAACGCTCGGCCGCCGCCTCGTCGAGATGAAACGGCTGCGGATCGAAACGCATGGCAAAGGCCTTGATGCTCGTCGGCGCGTGAAAGTATAGCGGCCGACCTCGAACACGTCGCCGACCTGGATATCCTCGAAATATTTCATGGCGCCGCTCCCGGCTCGCGGCGCACCATCATCATCGAGCTCACCAAGGTCGAGAGCACTTCGTCGCGCTCGTCGATCACCTCGTAGAAAACCCTGACGAAGCCCATCTCCGGCCGGCTGTTGGAGACGCGCTTGTCCTTGCACCGTCGCGCGCACGCGGATGCGCGTGCCCGGCCGCAGCGGCTTGAGCCAGCGCACTTCGTCGACGCCGGGCGCGCCCATCGAATTCGAATTCGAGCACGAAGCCGTCGGCGATGATGCGCATCAACAGGCAGCAGATGTGCCAGCCGGAAGCGCCCAAGCCGCCGAGCATGGTGGCGCTTGCCGCCGCCTCGTCGAGATGCATGGGCTGCGGGTCGAACTCGGCGGCGAAGGCGACGATTTCCTCGCGCGTGACCAGGCGCGGGCCGTAGACGGCGACCGCGCCGGGCTCGAAGTCTTCCCAATGCAGTTTCGGCATGGCGGCGTGTTTTACTGTCATTCCGGGGCACGCGCAAAGCGCGTGAACCCGGAATCCAGACCAGCCCTCACGCGCATCTGGATTCCGGGTCCGCGACGGGGCCTGCCATCGGGCCGCGCTTCGCGCGGACCCGTTGGGCGCGTCCCGTAATGACGGAAGTTAAGTCGCAAAGCGGAAATGCATCACGTCGCCGTCGGCGACCACGTAGTCCTTGCCTTCCAGCCGCATCTTGCCGGCTTCCTTGGCGCCGGTCTCGCCGCCGCAGGCGATGAAATCGTCGTAGGCGATGGTCTCGGAGCGGATGAAGCCGCGCTCGAAATCGGAATGGATCACGCCCGCCGCCTGCGGCGCCTTGGTGCCTTTGGTGATGGTCCAGGCCTGCGTTCCTTCGGACCGACGGTGAAATAAGTCACCAGATGCAACAGCGCGTAGCCGGCGCGGATCAGACGGTCGAGGCCGGTTTCCTTCAGGCCCACCGCATCGAGGAATTCGACGCGTTCGGCTGGCGGCAGAGTGGCGATTTCCGATTCGATCTTGGCGGAGATCACCACCGCCACCGCGCCCTCTTCCTTGGCGCGCGCTTCGACCGCGCCTGGAGAACTCGTTGCCGGTCGCGGCTGCGGCCTCGTCCACATTGCAGGCGTAAAGCACCGGCGCCGAGGTGAGCAGGCCGAGCGAATGGAACAGCTTTTCCTCTTCCGGCTTGCGCGCGACGAGGCGCGCCGGCTTGCCCTCGCGCAGCAGCACCAGCGAGCGGTTGATCGAGATCGAGCGTCTCCTTGGCAGACTTGGCATCCTCGCCGCTGCCCTTGGCTTTTTTCTCCAGATTGTCGACGCGCTTTTCCAGGCTATCGAGATCGGCCAGCATCAACTCGGTCTCGATGGTGTCGATGTCGGCGATGGGATCGATCTTGCCTTCGACATGGGTGACGTCGTCGTCCTCGAAGCAGCGCACCACATGCACGATGGCGTCGACCTCGCGGATGGTGGCGAGAAACTGGTTGCCGAGCCCCTCGCCTTTCGAGGCGCCGCGCACCAGACCGGCGATGTCGACGAAAGTGATGCGGGTCGGCATGATCTCGCGCCGACTTGCCGAGCACGGCGAGCTTGTCGAGGCGCGGATCGGGCACCGCGATCTCGCCGACGTTCGGCTCGATGGTGCAGAACGGATAATTCGCCGCCTGCGCCGCCGCGGTCTGCGTCAGCGCATTGAAGAGCGTCGACTTGCCGACATTCGGCAGGCCGACGATGCCGCATTTGAATCCCATGATTAGTCTTCGCTCTTGCTGTCGTCAGGCTCCGCAGCGCCGAAGCCTTTCGCCGCCATGGCGAGATGCACCTTGTTCTGGAACGTCGAATCCTTGCCCTCGATCAGCAGCCCCACATTGTCGGCGACGATCTCGCACAGCGCCTCCACCCAAGGCCATTCGCTCTTGGCGAAATCCTGCAACACATAGGCTTCCATCAAATCCTTGTTGCCGGGATGGCCGACGCCGAGGCGCACGCGACGGTAGTCGTTGCCGATATGCTCGGAGAGCGAGCGCAGACCGTTGTGGCCGGCATTGCCGCCGCCCTTTTTCACCCGCACTTTGCCGGGCGCCAGTTCCGCCTCGTCGTGAAACACCACGATGTCGCCGGCATCGAGCTTGTAGAAATGCGCGGCTTCCGCCACCGCGCGTCCCGACTCGTTCATATAGGTGCCGGGCAGGAGCAGCAGAACCTTCTCCGCCCCGATTGTGCCTTCCACCGCGACGCCCTGGAAGCGCCGCCGCCACGGCGCGATGTGGTGGCGCTTGGCGATGGCCTGCATCGCCATGAAGCCGATATTGTGACGGTTGCCGGCGTAGCGTTCGCCGGGATTGCCGAGGCCGACGAAGAGCAGCATGGCTTCTACGGCGTCGCCGCCCCAGAGGATTTCAGCGAACGAGTGAGGCGCGATGGACGCGCCTCACTTCTTGTCGGACTTGGCCGGCGCTGCGGCGGCAGCGGGTGCAGCCCCCGCGGCCGGAGCGGCGCCGGGCGCCGCACCGGGCGCTGCGGCAGGAGCTGCCCCTGGAACCGCACCTTCGGCGCCGGGCACCACGCCCGCGGCGGCGGCAGCAGCAGCGGCAGCAGCAGCGGCGGCGGCGGCTTCGGCGGCGGCCTTCATTTCTTCGGCGTAGCCGGACGGCGGCACCACAGTGACCAGCGTGATGTCGCCTTGCGCCACCACCCGCACGTTCGGCGGCAGCTTGATCTCGCTGAGGTGCTTGGAATGGTTGATGTCGAGTTCGGAAATATCGACGTCGATCGATTCCGGAATGGTCTCGACCGGGCACATGACTTCGATCGTGTGGGTGACGATGTTGACGGCGCCGCCGCGCTTCACGCCGGGCGACTGATCGGCATTGAGCACCTTGCATGGCGACGTTGACGCGGATGACGGCGCCTTCCGCCACGCGGAGGAAATCCACGTGCATCGGCAGGTCCTTGATGGCGTCGAGCTGGAAGTCGCGCGGGATGACGCGGTGCTTCTCGCCGTCGATGTCGAGATTGTAGAGCGTGGTGAGGAAGCGCCCGGCGTAGATGCGCTTGCGCAGCTCATCGTGCTCGATGAGCACCATGACCGGGGGCTTGTTCTCGCCGTAGATCACGCCCGGCACTTTGCCGGAATAACGTGCTGCCCGCGCGGCCCCCTTGCCGGCTTTCGGGCGCACCGTCGCCTTCAATTCCTGTACGGTGGCCATTTTGCTATCCTCGTCTAACCAATTGAAAAGGCGGCATTTTCCGCCGCCTGCGCACGCGGCAAGCCTCCAGGGGTGCCGGGGGCCGCGCGACGGCCGGGGTTATAGCGGCGGGTCGCGTAAAGGGCAAGAAAGGCCCATTCTTGTCATTCCGGGCCGGTCCGAAGGACCGGACCCGGAATCCAGATGCAGATTTGGTGGTTGTTTCTGGATTTCGGGTTCGCGCCTTCGGCACGCCCCGGAATGACTATTCGGAGGGCGGCGGGCTCGCGGCTTTCTTCGAAGCCTTGCCAACACCCTTGCCTTCCAGCGCCTCGATGCGGCTTTTGAGCGCCTCATTTTCCTCGCGCGCCAGGCGCGCCATTTCCTTGACCGCCTCGAATTCCTCGCGCTGGACCACGTCGAGGTCGCGCAACATGCGTTCGGCCTGGCTGCGGAACAACGTGTCGAATTCCTTGCGCACCCCTTGCGCGACCCCGGCGGCATCGTTCATCAGGCGTGCCATCTCGTCGAAAATGCGGTTGTTGGTCTGGGTCATGGCTCGGCTCCGAAAGCATTTTTGCGCATGATCTTATCCGAAAACCGGTACCCACTTTTCGGGATCATGCGTACAACAATGGCGATCCGGTCATCCCGCCGCAAGGGGCGGCATGCTACCACTTAGGCGCGGGCGCGCCTGAACCTGGAATTCGCAATGCCTCTCTTCGTCATTCCCTATCCTCATTTCGACCCGGTGCTGGTCCATCTCGGCCCCTTCGCCATCCGCTGGTATGCGCTCGCCTATATCGTCGGCATCCTGCTCGGCTGGGTCTATGCCCGCGCGCTCATCCGCTCCGAGCGGCTGTGGGGCGGGCCGGCGCCGCTTACCGTCATCGACTTCGACGATTTCGTGCTCTGGGTGACGCTCGGCATCATCCTCGGCGGCCGCACCGGCTACGTGCTGTTCTACAATCTGCCGCACTTCGCCGCCCATCCGCTCGAGATCTTCGCAACTGTGGAACGGCGGCATGTCGTTCCACGGCGGCTTCACCGGCTGCGTGGTCGCGGTGGTGCTGTTCGCGCGCAAGCGCGGCATTCCGGTGCTCTCGCTCGGCGACCTCACCTGCGCGGTGGGGCCGATCGGGTTGTTCCTCGGCCGCATCGCCAATTTCATCAACGGCGAATTGTGGGGCCGGCCGACCGACGTGCCCTGGGCCATGGTGTTTCCCGGCGGCGGGCCGTTGCCGCGGCATCCGAGCCAGCTTTACGAGGCGACGCTGGAGGGCCTGGTGCTGCTCGCGGTGCTGGCGCTGATGATGCGCGCCGGCGCGCTTGAAGCGGCCGGGCCTGATCATCGGCAGCTTCGCCTGCTGCTACGCGGTCGCGCGCAGTTTCTGCGAATTTTTCCGCGAGCCCGACGCGCAGCTCGGCTTCCTGTGGGGCGGCGCGACCATGGGGCAATTGCTGTCGATCCCGCTGTTCATCGCCGGCTTGCGTTCATCGTCTACGCGATGAAGCATCCGCCGCTGCGGAGCGCGACCATGACCGACGTGCTGCCGCTTGGAAGCTGAAATCCGCCGCCGCATCGCGGCGGCCGGCCCGATGCCGGTCAACGAATACATGACGCTGTGCCTCACCGACGGCGAGCACGGCTACTACACCACGCGCGATCCGCTCGGCGCGCGCGGCGACTTCATCACCGCGCCGGAAGTGAGCCAGATGTTCGGCGAGATGATCGGGCTGTGGATGGCCGCGGTGTGGAAGCAGATGGGCTCGCCGGAAAACCTGCGCGTGATCGAGCTCGGGCCCGGCCGCGGCACCATGATGAAGGATGCGCTGCGCGCGGCCAAGGTGATGCCGGATTTCCGCGAAGCGGTGGTGATGCATCTGGTCGAGATCAGCCCGGCGCTGGAAGCGCAGCAGGAGCGCACGCTCGAGCATCTGTCGATGCCGATGTACTGGCATCCGGCGCTCAACGAAGTGCCGCAAGGGCCCCGCCATCGTCGTCGCCAACGAATTCTTCGACGCGCTGCCGGTGCACCAGGCGGTCAAGATCCGAATCGCGGCTGGCACGAGCGCCAGGTCGAGATCGATCGCCGCCGGCAACCTCGCCTTCGTCGCCGCGCCGGATCCGTATTGCCGCATTTCGACCGCCTGCTGCCGCAGGCTGTGCGCCGGGCGCCGCCGGGATCGATCTTCGAATGGCGCGCCGACAATGTGGCGATGGAACTCGGCAAGCGGCTCGCCCGCGATGGCGGCGCCGCGCTGGTCATCGACTACGGCCACGCCGAAAGCGCGGCCGGCGACACCTTGCAGGCGGTCGGCCAGCACGCCTTCGCCGATCCGCTGACCGCGCCGGGCAACATCGATCTCACCGCGCATGTCGATTTCCAGGCGCTGGGCAAGGCGGTCGAAGCCATGGGCGCCAGCGGCTTCGGCCCGCTCACGCAAGCCGAGTTCCTGCGCCGGCTCGGCATCGAGACGCGTGCGGCATCGCTCAAGGCCAAGGCCGCCGGCACCGTGGGCGCCGACATCGACGCGGCGCTGGCGCGCCTGATCGGCGAGGACAGCGCCGGCATGGGCGCGCTGTTCAAGGTCGCCGCCTTCGCAAACCCTGCGCTCGGCATACCGCCCGGATTCGAAACCTAGGTTTGATTAGGGGCAGCTATGGCACCGACCGTCATAGCCGAGATAAGTCATGCTGTTGGGATCGTAGCTGCGATAGCGATGGATGCAGTAATCGACCCCCTGATTGTGCTGGGCTTCGTTGGCGATGATGGCACCGAGGAACAAGCCGCCGAGAAAGCCGGCAGCAGCCGCGCCGCCGTTACCTCCGTAGCCGTAGCCGTAGCCGCCGCCACCGCCGCGGTACCCGCGACCACCACGGAAACCGCCGCTAGCGCGGCCACGCCGACGCTGTACTTGCACGACCAACGAATTGCCGCTGGCTTGCGTCAAAAGATTCTTCGACGTGGCGCCGGCCAGCGGCGCGGCGATCGTCGGCGCCGGGCTCGCCAGCAAGCAGACGCCGATCTGCGCTCCGAGTGCGTATAATTGCGATCGCATGACAGAACCTCCCTGTGTCGGGCGCACTTCCCAGAGTATGATGACGTCTACAATCGAAACCCTTTGCGTGCATTGATCTAGGTCAGACCCACCGGACCGAACACATGCTCCAGGCCCTATCGCTCAGCGAACTTGCCGGCATCCGCCACAGCTTCTTCACCCGCAACGGCGGCGTCTCGCAGGGCGTCTATGCCTCGCTCAACGGCGGCGTCGGCTCCAACGACGCGCCCGAGCACGTGGCGGAAAACCGCGCGCGCATGGCGGCGGCGCTCGGCGTCAAGCCGGACCGCCTGCATCACCGCCTATCAAATCCATTCGCCCGACGTGGTCGTCGCCGACAAGCCGTGGACGCCAAGCGAACGCCCGCGCGCCGACGCCATCGTCACGCGCACGGCCGCGGCTCGCCATCGGCGTGTCGACCGCCGACTGCGGGCCGCTGCTGTTCGCCGACGGCGAGGCGCGGCGTGATCGGCGCCGCGCATGCCGGCTGGCGCGGCGCGCTCACCGGCGTGATCGAGGCGACGCGTCGCGGCCATGGAAAAACTCGGCGCCGAAACGCTCGCGCATCGTTGGCGGCGCTCGGCCCCACCATCAGCCAGCCGAATTACGAGGTCGGGCCGGAATTCGTCGAACGCTTCCTGGCGGCAGACGCGGACCAATGCGCGTTTCTTTGCGCCCTCGCGAGCGCGCCGGCCACGCCATGTTCGACTTACCGGCTACATCGCCGATCGCATTCACCACGCCGGCATTGTGAATTTCGAGGATCTCGGCCTGTGCAATTACGCCGAGCCCGGACGCTTTTTCAGCTACCGCCGCACTACCAAGCTCAGCGAGCCGGATTACGGCCGCCATATCAACGCCATCGCGCTCATCGATTGACCGCTTGCCGCGGCCAAACGCCGCTCGGCTGAACTCCGGCCCCATTGAGCCGCTACGGTCCGCCGCAATCGAGGGACTCAAAGAAGAAAAGCCAGCGACAGGGGTGTCAATGCAGTCGAGTTCGGGCGGGCGCGGTTTGCGCGCCGCGCGGCGTTTCTCACGGACAAGTTTGCTTGTCGCGGTCCTCTGCGCGCTGGCGCTCGCCGGGTGCGATACCGACAACCACCGGGTCGCCGCGGCCGGCCAGCCGCGCGGCGCCACCGTCGCCTTCGAATCCATCGACGGCCCGCCGCCCGATCAATTTCACCGGCTGGTGCAGGACCTCAACGACGAGGCGCAGACGCGCCGGCTGGCGGTGATGTCGCGCGAAAGCCCGTCGGCCTATCGCGTGCGCGGCTATCTCGCCGCCAAGGTGGTCAAACACGAAACCACGATCTCCTGGGTCTGGGACGTGTTCGACCGCGACGACCGGCGCGCCTTGCGCATCGCCGGCGAGGAGACGACCCAATCGCATACCTTGGGCCACCACCACGACGCCTGGTCCGCCGCCGACGACGCCATGCTGCAGCGGATCGCCAGCAACAGCATGGATCAGCTCGCCGCCTTCCTGACCTCGCCCGAGGTGGCGCCGGGCACGCCCGACGCCGAGCCGCGCATGGCGTGGGCCGGGACGCCCGCGTCCTCGCCGGAAGCGGCCGGCATTTTCCGCATCTTCCGGCCGGATGCCGATCCGGCGCCGGAAGCCGCCGTCCAGCCTGCAGGCCGTCATCGAGCCGGTCCCGCTGCCGCCGCGCCGGCCATCGGTCGCCGCGCTGGTATCGAGCCGGGAAGCGTTGATCTTGGCGGCGTCCGACCGCTGACCGCAGCGCTCCGTTCACCCTGCCGACAAGCTTTAGGACAAGGCTTTGGACTCGTATTGCGAGGCCCTCCCCGCCTTGTTATGACCACGCCGCCGGTAGCGCATGATCCGAAAGTGGGTACCGGTTTTCGGACAAGATCATGCGCAAGCAAAGTGCCGGGTTAGACGAGGAATTGAGGGATGTCGGGCAAGAACGGAGCGATCAAGCTCGTCGCCGGCAACTCGAATCCGGCTCTGGCGCAGGCGATCGGCGAATATCTGAAGACGCCGCTGACCAAGGCGGTGGTGCGGCGCTTCGCCGACATGGAGGTGTTCGTCGAAATCCAGGAAAACGTGCGCGGCGCCGACGTCTTCGTCATCCAGTCGACGTCGTTTCCGGCCAACGACCACCTGATGGAATTGCTGATCATCATCGACGCGCTGCGCCGCTCCTCGGCGCGCCGCATCACGGCGGTGATCCCCTATTTCGGCTATGCCCGGCAGGACCGCAAACCGGGGCCGCGCACGCCGATCTCGGCCAAGCTCGTCGCCAATCTGATCACGCGCGCCGGCGCCGACCGGGTGATGACGCTCGACCTGCACGCCGGGCAGATCCAGGGCTTCTTCGACATCCCGACCGACAACCTCTACGCCTCGCCGGTGATGGTGCGCGACATCCGCGAGCACTTCCAGCTCGACAACGTCATGGTGGTGTCGCCCGACGTCGGCGGCGTGGTGCGCGCGCGCGGGCTTGCCAAGCGCATCAACGCGCCGCTCGCCATCATCGACAAGCGGCGCGAGCGCGCCGGCGAATCGGAAGTGATGAACGTGATCGGCGACGTCGCCGGCTACACCTGCGTGCTGGTCGACGACATCGTCGACTCGGGCGGCACGCTGGTGAACGCGGCCGAAGCTCTGCTCGAGCAGAAGGCCAAGGCGGTCTACGCCTATATCAGCCACGGCGTGCTGTCGGGCGGCGCGGTCGCGCGCATCGCCAAGTCGCGGCTGAAGGAACTGGTGATCACCGACTCGATCCAGCCGACCAAGGAAGTGCTCGCCTCCGGCAATATCCGCGTGCTGCCGATCGCCACGCTGATCGGCGAGGCGATCGGGCGCACCGCGACCGAAGAGTCGGTGTCGAGTCTGTTCGACTGACGCAGATTCACCTGACCTAGTTATCCACCAAAAGATTCAGGATACCGGCCGATTGCCTGTGGAGATTCCACTCCGCGCGGTTGCCTATGACAGGCAAATCACGGCCCATTGAGCCTCGATGATGCCTTTGGCGGGCTGAATCGAGCGGTTATAGTCAGTTGGCCAAGTGATTCGCTTCCGCCGTCAAGGCGTCCCCGTATCCCTGCGTCACAATCTGGTCGGCTTGCGTCGTGCGCGGTATTGCGTGCGTTCCCTTTTCGATTCGGCAAAGCGGAGACGTCATGTCCCAGATCGCCTACGCGGACGAACCCCGGATCAATCCGCTCGACGTGGTGGAGCGCCTGGCGGCGGCGAACGACTGGTCGTTCGAGCGCGCCGGCGACGACGAGATCACCATCCTGGTCACCGGCAAGTGGACCGACTACCAGGTCTCCTACACCTGGATGGGCGACATCGAGGCGCTGCATCTGGCCTGCGCCTTCGACCTCAAGGTTCCCGAACGCCGGCGCGGCGAAGTGCAGACGCTGATCTCGCTGATCAACGAGCGGCTGTGGGTCGGTCATTTCGATCTGTGGATCACCGAAGGCATCCTGATGTTCCGCCACGCGCTGGTGCTCGCCGGCGGCACCGAGGCCTCGCAGCAAGCAATGCGAGGCGCTGCTCGGCACCGCGCTCGATGCCTGCGAGCGCTATTTCACCGCCTTCCAATTCGTGGTCTGGGCCGGCAAGGACGCGCGCGAGGCGCTTGAAGCCGCCATGTTCGACACCTCAGGCGAGGCGTGAGCGCCTAGCGCATGATCCCGAAAAGTGGGAACCGGTTTTCGGAAAAGATCATGCGTAAGCAAAATGTTATCGGGGTACAGTGATTCAATCTAAACGGATCGAACTCTAAGCGAAGCGCAAGCCGATCCCTTGCAGCGCAATTCCGCGCAGCTGCGTTGTCCACGTCTCGCCCGGCCGCACGGGTAAAGCCTTGGTCAACGTGCCGGTCGTGACGATGTCACCGGCCGCCAATGGCGGACTAAGCGCATCCTGCGCCAGCTGATCGACGAGATGGCGCAAGGCCGACACCGGCCCGTCGAGCACGTTCGACGCGCGGCCGCGGTCGGCGAGGACGCCATTGCAATAAAGATCGATTTCAAAGGACGGCAATTCACGCAGCCACTCCGCCTTGCGCGACGCCACCGGATGCCGCTTGGCGATCAGCAGGGCGCCGTGCATGGCGTTGGCGGCGGTGGTATCGGCGGGCGTGAATTTCCAACCGGGATAAATCGATTGCACCATCTCGTAGCCGTGCGCGACCCAATCGACGCAGTCGAGCATCGCCGCATCGTCCATACCGGCCTGCGGCCGACGCGCAAAGCCGAACACGATCTCCGGCTCGATGCGCGGCTCGACGAAGCCGCCGAGCGGCAGCGCCGTCGTCGCCGCAAGGTCGGAAACGGTACGGTCGGTCATGTAACCCCAGTTCGGCGCATAGACGCCGTATTCCGGCCAAATGGTGCGGTTGGTGAAGCCGATTTTACGGCCGGCAATGTACTCGCCGCGCGCGATGAACTTTTGCCGCAGCAGCGGCAAAACCCGGTTGGCCTCGTCGAGCGTCAAGCCGTCAGGCCGCGCCGAAAACGGCGCGATCTGCCGCCCGCTGCCGAGCGTGGCGAAAACTTCGGCGGCGATGGCCTCGACATAAGCCGGCCGTGTCGGCGTTTTGGCGTCCATGACCGGCGCACTCTGGATCGCCGCGCGCGGCTTGGCAACGGCCGCGGAAAGGCGTGGATGTCCGGCGCCGGATTGGGCACTGCCGACCGTAACCATGTATGATGATCGTCATGGCCGCTCGTAAACCCCAACCGCTCAAATCCATCGGCTCGCTCCTTCTGGTCGGCGCCGGCAAGATGGGCCCCGCCATGCTCGGCGGCTGGATCGCGCGCGGGCTACCGCCGAAGCGCGTCGCCGTGATCGAGCCGCAGCCGGGCAAGGCGATCAAGGCGCTGGCGCGGCGCGGGCTAGTGCTCAATCCGAAAGACGGGGCCAAGGCCGAGGTCATTATCATCGCGGTGAAGCCGCAGAGCGCGCCGGAAGCGTTGCCGCCGCTTGCACCTCATGTCGGCAGGAGCACGCTGGTGCTTTCGATCATGGCCGGCCGCACGCTCGGATTTTCTGCAAGCATCGCTGCTACCGGGCGCAGCCATCGTGCGCGCCATGCCGAACACGCCGGCGGCGATCGGTCGCGGCATCAGCGTCGCGGTCGCCAATGGCAAAGTCTCGGCGCGCCAGCGCAAGCTCGCCTCCGATTTGCTCGCCGCCATCGGCAAGGTGGAATGGGTGTCGGACGAGGCGCTGATCGATGCGGTCACCGCGCTGTCGGGCTCCGGCCCGGCCTATGTCTTCCTGCTGGCGGAGGCGATGACCAAGGCCGGCATCGCCGCCGGGCTGCCGGTGGATCTCGCCGCGCGGCTCGCGCGCGAAACCGTCGCCGGCTCCGGCGAGCTGCTGCACCGCTCCGAGCTCGACGCTGCTACGCTGCGACAGAACGTCACCTCGCCCGGCGGCACCACCGCCGCGGCGCTGCAGGTGCTGATGGGACCGGGCGGATTCGACGAGCTTTTGACCAAAGCCATCGCCGCCGCGACAAGGCGAAGCCGCGAGCTGGCGGGGTAATTCCTTGCCCTAGAACCGGCGCCTTTGCGGGCCTAGATTAAGGGCAACGGAACCCAGGAGGCCGCCATGGCCCGCAAGCCGAAAAAACAGCGCCGCGCCCCAGCCAAAGCTGCCGCGCCGCGCGGCACCACCGACCGCGACAAGGCGACCGACGCGCTGATGGCGCTGCTCGCCGAGCATTCCTTCGAACGAGATCGGGCTTGCCGAAGTGGCCGGCCGCGCCGGCCTGAAGCTTTCGGCCCTGCGCGCCGAGTTCGGCTCGACGCTCGCCATCCTCGCCGCCCATATGAAGGACATCGACCGCACGGTGCTTTCCGGCGGCTCCGCCGACATGGCCGAGGAACCCGCGCGCGAGCGGCTGTTCGATGTGCTGATGCGGCGGCTCGAGGCGCTGGCGCCCTACAAGGACGCGGTGCGCTCGCTGATGCGTTCGGCGCGCTGCAATGCCGGCCTCGCGCTCGCACTCAATACCATGGCCGTGCGTTCGCAGCAATGGATGCTGGAGGCCGCCGGCATCTGCGCTGCCGGCCCGCGCGGCGCGCTTGCGCGCGCAAGGCGCCGCGCTGATGTTCGCCCGCGTGCTCGGCGTCTGGTTCGACGACGACGACCGAGGGCCTCGACCGCAGCATGGCCGCGCTCGGCCGCGGTCTCGCCAGCGCCGAGCGCTGGGACGGTTTTGTCGGCGATTTGTGCTCGCTGCCGAAATGCATCGGACGCGGACCGTTGCGCCGCCGCCGCCGTTATCGCGACGACGAAGAAGCGGAAGCGGCCTAGACCGGTACCCGCACCGTCGCCCGCAAGCCGCCGAGCGGACTGTCGCCCAGCGTGATGTCGCCGCCATGCGAGCGCGCGATGTCGCGCGCGATCGCGAGCCCCAGGCCGGTGCCGCCCTCGTCCTGATTGCGCGCGTCGTCGAGCCGCAGGAACGGCTTGAACACTTCCTCGCGCATGTCGGACGCGATGCCCGGCCCGTCGTCGTCGACGGTGACGGTGAGATAGCGGTGATCGCGGTGCCCGGTGATGGCGATCGAGGGCGCGAAGCGCGCGGCGTTCGACACCAGATTGCCGAGGCAGCGCTTGAAGGCCGCCGGCCGCACGGTGACGATCGGCGGCCCGTGGAACACGGCGCTCGTCTTGTGGCCGTTGCGCTCGGCGTCGTCCTTGAGCTCCTCGCAGGAAGGCCGCCATGTCGGTCGGCGCCGCGCTCTCGCCGAGGTCGCCGCGCGCAAAGGCGAGATAGGCCTCCAGCATGCGGGCCATTTCGTCGACGTCGCGCTTCATCGCCTCGACTTCCGGCGTTTTCTTTTTGATCAGCGCCAGTTCCAGCTTGAAGCGCGTGAGCACCGTGCGCAGATCGTGACTGACGCCGGCGAGCATCGCCGTGCGCTGTTCGATGGCGCGTTCGACGCGCGTCTTCATCTCGATGAAAGCCTGCGCCGCGCGGCGCACCTCGCGCGCGCCGCGCGGGCGGAAATTCGGCACCTCGCGCCCCTTGCCGAAGCTTTCCGCGGCATCGGCCAGCCGCAGGATCGGCTTGATCTGGTTGCGCAGGAAGATGATGGCGACGCCGATCAACACCGCCGAGGTGCCGAACATCCAAAGCAGGAAGATTTCCGCGTTCGACGCATAGGCCGCGTTGCGGCGCGCGAACACGCGCATCACGGTGTTGTCGAGCTGCACCCTGATCTCGACCAGCGCCGATTTGCCGACGGTGTCGATCCAAAACGGCCGCCCGATCTGCTTGCGCAATTCTTCCGACAGCGCCGAATCGAGCAACGAGAAAAACGGCTTCGGCCCCGGCGGCGGCATGTCGCTCAAGGGCAGGAAATCGACCACCAGGCCGAGCCGGTTCTGCGCGATGCGGCGAATCTCCGACTTGTCGGCGTCCTGCGGATAGCCGTGATAGATGTCGATCAGGGCGGCGATGTCGTGCACCACGCCGGCGGACAGGCGTTCGGTGACTTCGCTGCAGTTGCCGCTCGACGAAAACGAAGGCGATCACCGACTGCAGGATCACCATCGGCAGGATGATGATGAGCAACGCGCGCGCGTAGAGGCCCTTCGGCATGACGCTGTTGAGCCAGCGGCGTGAACCGCCGCCAGCCTTCGCGCACCTGGCCGAGCGCGGCGTGAATTTTTCGGACCGGCGGGATCGCGTCGTACCATTCCCAGGCCTCGCGCAGCCTGGCGAGCACGCTGCGCACGCCATTGCCGAGGTCGAGGCTGGTCATGTGCTGGCCACCAGCCGGTAGCCGATGCCGCGCACGGTCTGCACGAACAGCGGATTGGCCGGGTTGCGCTCGATCTTGCGGCGCAGCCGGTTGACCTGCACGTCGACCGCCCGCTCGCTGATACCGAGCCGCCGTTGCCGGCGAGCGCCAGCGCGCGACACGGTCTCGCCCGGCGTCGCGGTCAGGATGCGCAGCATCTCGCGTTCGCGGTCGGTGAGCCGGATGATCTCTTCGCCTTTGCGCAATTCGCCGCGCGCCAGGTGATAGACGAACGGCCCGAAGCGCACCGATTCGACCGGCGGCGCCGCGGCCGGCTGCGCGCGCTTGAGGATGTTGGCGATGCGCAGCGACAATTCGCGCGGCTCGAACGGCTTCGACAGATAATCGTCGGCGCCCATCTCCAGGCCTTTGATGCGGCTCTCGGCGGCGTCGCGCGCGGTCAGCATCAAGATCGGCACGCTCGATGTGCCGCGCAGCGATTTGGCGAAGTCGAAACCGGATTCGCCGGGCATCATCACGTCGAGGATGAGCAGATCGAAGCTGAGCCCGTGCAGCTTGGCGCGCGCGTCCGCCGCCGTCTCCGCAGTGGTGACGCGATAGCCCTCGCCGGTGAGGAAGCGCGACAGCAGATCGCGGATGCGCCGGTCGTCGTCGACCACCAGCAAATGCGGCGCGTCGTCTGACGAGCGTGGCGGGCAGCATTGTCAGTTCCTCGCTTGCCACGTCAGGCCCGCGTTTTGGCGCGCTCGGCGCGCGCGATCAGGCGCAGCACGCCCTCGCGATTGTCGGCGTCGATCATGGCGGTGAGAAAGCGCCGCGCCGCCTCGTGCGCGTTCGGGCCCGAGCTCGGCGAAAGCGCGGTTGATGCGCTCGGTCTGCAGGCCGGCGAGCTTGAGCGCCAGCGCCTCGCCCTTCGGCGTCACGTAGAGCAGGCGTTGGCGGCGGTCCTGCGCGCCCTCCTTCTGCACCACGTAGCCTTGGTCGACCAATTGCTTGAGCACGCGGCCGAGCGACTGCTTGGTGATGTTGAGGATCTCCAAGCAGGTCGGCGACCTTCATGCCGGGATTGCGATTGACGAAATGCAGCACCCGGTGATGCGCGCGACCGAAAGCCGAGCTTGGCCAGCACTTCGTCGGCGTCGCCGACGAAATCGCGGTAGGCGAAGAACAACAGTTCGATGATGTCCCAGGTCGGCTCCGCCGTCGGCGCCCCGGGACGCTCGGCGAGGCCGCCGGCTGGGGCGGCAAGCTTGGGGCTCACATTTATGTCAGCCATGTTGACATATTTTGATTTTATGTTACAAAAACACTACCATAGACGAAAGGATCATACCGAAACGGTCCTTTTTTCCGGCAGTGTGCCGGTGGGACGGCAATAGGACCGTTCCGGACCCATTCATACCGGGTGTTGCCCGCCGACGCAAAGTGTTGGAATAGGCGCGGAAAATGCGCCACAACTGAGGCAAGAGACCGCGGCAAAAATAGCCAAACGGTTCGCAGGTTGAGTTGAAGGAGGAAGCGATGGCAGCGCAGTCCTATGACCGGCTCGAAGGGGTCATCTGGTACGACGGCAGACTGGTGCCGTGGGACGACGCCAATCTGCATGTGCTCAGCCACGGCCTGCATTATGCGAGCGCCGTGTTCGAGGGCGAGCGCGCCTATGGCGGCGAAATCTTCAAAATCAACGAGCATTCCGAGCGGCTGAAACGCTCCGCGCAGATGCTCGATTTCGAGATCCCCTATTCGGTCGCCGAGATCGTCGCCGCCAAGAAACTGGTGGTGGAGAAGAACGGCAAGAAGGAACGCCTATGTCCGCCCGGTCGCCTGGCGCGGCTCGGAGATGATGGGCGTCTCGGCGCAGAATAACACCATCCACCTCGCCATCGCCTCATGGGAATGGCCGAGCTATTTCGATCCCGAGCAGCGGCTCAAGGGCATCCGGCTCGATCTCGCCGATTATCGCCGGCCCGATCCGAAGACCGCGCCCAGCCGCTGCCAAGGCCGCCGGCCTCTACATGATCTGCACCATCTCCAAGCACGCGGCCGAGCGCAAAGGCTATGCCGACGCCATGATGCTGGACTGGCAGGGCCGCGTCGCCGAATGCACCGGCGCCAACATCTTCTTCGTCAAGGACGGCAAGATCCACACGCCGATCGCCGACTGCTTCCTCGACGGGCTCACCCGGCAGACCGTGATCGCGCTTGGCCAAGAAGCGCGGCTTCGAGGTGATCGAGCGCCGCATCCTGCCCGACGAGCTCAGCGACTTCTCCGAGTGCTTCATCACCGGCTCGGCGGCGGAAGTCACCGCGGTGTCGGAAATCGCCCAGTGGAATTTCAATCCGGGCGGCATCACCAAGACGCTGATGGAAGACTACACCGCCGAAGTGCAGCCGAAGGGCAAGGCTGCTGCCGCTTAAAAAGTCTTGCGCGCGGCGACCGCGGCGGGCGGCTCGACCGGCCGCAGCAGCGTCACATAATGCACGCGGTTATGCGCGACGAAGCGCTCCATGCGCTCGTCCAGCACCCGCCCGTGGCTTTCCGAAGCGTGGCGCAGCAGCCATTCGCCGCCGGTGCCGAAGGCGATAAAGCCGATGTGGAAATAATCGAGATTCGGCCGCCGCGTGACGAAGCCGACAATGTCGCCGGCCTCGAGCATCGCCTTGTTGGCGAGGAACGTATCGCGCGGGATGACCCGCATGTCGAAGCGCCGCCGGCCGAGCGCGCTGGTGCCAATAGACGGTCTTTTCGAGCGCCACCGCGCCGTCCATGACAACCGCGCGGCAGGTCTTGTTCTCGATATTGTGCGTGCTCCATTCGAAGAAATAATGATTGCGCTCGAACCAGTTCACCAAGCCGTGGCGGTAGCGGATTTCCCGCAAGGTGTTCTCGAACTCGTCCATGTCGTGCGACAGCGCCGCCGCCAGCACCGTCTCGCAAAAAGTCACGCAATCGAAGGCGTCGTCGCGCAACACGAAGCGCTCCGGCCGGCGTGGCCCGCCGATCAACGTGTAGCCTTGATAGCGGGTGCCGAGCAGCGCGGCGGAAATGAAATCGATGCGCTTTGACAGCGGCTCGAGCCCGCGCGTTTCTGCAATCAGCCGTGCAACATGCGCCTCGGCGGCAGCGCTGGCCGTAACGCCGGCCGCCAAAACCATACCGCCTGCGAGGATGCGCAGGATATCCCGGCGATGCATGGCCGAATCGAGCGGCATAAAACCAATCCTAGCGCCTCAATCCCGCACCACCACCAGCCGGTCGGTGCCGGATTCCGCGCCCCAGACTTCGCCCGGCCGGCCGAGCAATTGGCGCACCGAGGCGCCGCGTTTGTTGCTCGGGAAACTCTCGAACTTCTCGGTCGTGGGATCGAAACGGACGATGGCATTGGCGAGGAAATCGCTCAGCCATACCTTGTCCTTGTCGTCGACATAAACGGCATAGCAGCCAGCACCGCTTTTCGGCAGCGCCCACACCTTCCAGGTCTTGCCGTTCGGATCGAAGCGGCCGACCTCGCCGGTGTGCCAGAAGCTCACCCACAACAGTCCCTTGGAGTCCGACCAGATGCGGCGCGGGCCGACGCCGGGCTTGGGCGGCGGCACCATCAGCGCATCGCCGCTCACGGTGTCGATCTTGACGATGTGATCGCCGGCGAGCGAGGCGTACCAGACTTCGCCGCTCGGCGTCGTCGTGATGCCGTAGGGGCCGACGCCCTTCGGCGCCTTCCAGGCTTCCACCTTGCCGGTCGCCGGATCGACGCGGCCGTAGACGCCGTTCTGCCCGGTGAACCAGAGGATGCCTTTGCGGTCGAAGGTCGCGGTGTTGAGATTGGCGTCGGGGAAATTCTTCGGCAGCGGGAACAGCTTCACCGCCTTGGTCGCCGGATCGACGCGCGCGATGGCGTTCTGCCCGCCCTCGGTGACCCAGGCGGCGCGGTCGGGGCCGACAATGACACCATGCGGCGCCGCACCGGGCCCGAGCGGAATTTGCGTCGTCTTGCCGGTCTTCGGATCGAGATTGCCGAGCGCGCCTTGTGACTGCGCGGTGTACCAGACCGTGCCGTCGGGCGCCGGTGCCACGTCATGCGGATGCGCGCCGCGCGGCACCTCGTAATATGTCACCTCCGCCGCCTGTGCCGGTTTGAGGCCGAGCGCGAGCACCGTCATTGTCGCGAAAATGACCGGCACCATCGTGGCTCTCCCAATCATTCCGCCGCCTGCGGGCCGCGCGACGTCCAGCGTTCGGCCGCCGCGTCGTCCGTTTCCTTGGCGTCCACCCAGGTTTTCGCGCCGGCCTTTTCCACCTGCTTCCAGAACGGCGCGCGCGTCTTCAGGTAATCCATGAGGAATTCCGCCGCCGCGAAAGCAGCCTGGCGGTGCGACGAGGCGGTCGCCACCATCATGATGTCCTCGCCCGGCTGGATGCGCCCGTAGCGGTGGATGACGATGACGCCGGTAAGCGGCCAGCGCTCCTTTGCCTCAGCGACGTGGCGCTCGATCTCGGCTTCCGCCATGCCGGGATAATGTTCCAGCGTCAGCGCGGCGATCGGCTCGCCGGCTTCGTCGCCGCGGCAGATGCCGGTGAAAGTGACCAGCGCGCCGACGTCGGTTCGTCCGCGCGACAGCCAAGCCGCTTCCGCGGCGGCGTCGAACGGCTCGCGCTGCAGGCGCACGGTGGACAGAGCGGTCATGGGGGTAATCTAGCGCGCCCGCGCCCGCGAGGCTAACCCCCCGTCATCGGCGGGAAAAAGGCGATTTCGCCGGCCCCCTTGATCGAGGTTTGCGGTTTGACATGCGCGCGGTCGATGGCCGCGCGGATCACCTTGGGGTTCTCGAAGGCGTGCGCGTATTCCTCGCCGCGCTTGGCCAGCCAAGCCATCAGCTCGGCCGACCGTCACCACACCGGCGGGAATTTCGACGTCTTCCTCAGGCTTGCCGACGCGCTCGCGCACCCAGGCGAAATAACGCAGTTTCATACGCACTCCGCTCGTTCCCGCGCTAATCGATCATATAGCGCAGGCCGGCGCGCATATAGTCCCAGCCGGTGTAGAGCGTGAGCACCGCCGACATCCACAGCAGCGCAATGCCGATTTCGATGGTCGGCGGCAGCACTTTTTGGCCCGCCTCGCCGGCGATCAGGAAGCCGATCGCCACCATCTGGCCGATGGTCTTCCATTTGGCGAGCCGCGTCACCGGCACGCCGACGCGCAACTCGGCGAGATATTCGCGCAAGCCCGACACCAGGATTTCGCGGCACAGGATGATCACCGCGGCGAGCAGCGTCCAGCCGTGAATGCTTTTCTCCGCCGCCAGCATCAGCAGGCAGGACGCCACCAAAAGCTTGTCGGCGATCGGGTCGAGCATGCGGCCGAGCGAGGACTGCTGGCCCCACATGCGGGCGAAATAGCCGTCGAGAATGTCGCTGATGCCGGCGGCGATGAAGATCGCCAGCGCCACCCAGCGCAGCCACAAGCCACCGCCGATGATGCTCTGCCAATACAACAGCGCCACCACTACCGGCACGGCGGCGATGCGGCCGTAAGTCAACAGGTTCGGCAGCGCGAGCGGACGCGCCGGCAATCGTTCGGAGCTCAAGGCATTCATTGGGCCCCAAGGAACACCCGGCCCGCGGTCAGGTCAACCGCCGCCGGCCTTTGTTCCCCGCTGATTAACGACTGGGCGGCCGGGCTACGCGGCGTTCACTGCACCGCCTGTTCATGGAAGAACTCGTATATTTTACGCGCCGTTTCCGCGTTGATGCCCGGTACCAATGCGAGATCGGGCAGGCTTGCGCGTTCGATCGCTTTCAAGGTGCCGAAATGGCGCAGCAGCGCCCGCTTGCGGGTCGGCCCGATGCCGGGGATTTCCTGCAAGCCCGCCTCGCGGATGTCTTTTTTGCGGCGGCCGCGGTGCGAGCCGATGGCGAAGCGGTGCGCCTCGTCGCGCAGCCGCTCGATGAAATACAAGAGCGGGTCGCGCGGCGGCAGCTTGAAGGGGCTGCGCCCGGCCATGAAGAAAGTTTCGCGCCCGGCATCGCGGTCCGGCCCCTTGGCGATGGCGATCAGCGGCACGTCGGTGACGCCGAGCGCGGCGAGCGTCTCGGCCGCCGCCGTGAGCTGCCCCTGCCCGCCGTCGATCAGCACCAGGTCGGGCCACGGCTGCTCGTCGTCGATGACGACCTCGCCGCTCTGTTCCGCCGCCAAGGCGTCGTCCAGGCCGATGCGCGGGCTTTCGGCCAACAGCCGCTTGAAGCGGCGCTGCAGCACCTCGCGCATCATGCCGTAGTCGTCGCCCGGCGTGATCGTCTCCGAGCGAATGTTGAACTTGCGGTACTGGTTCTTGCGGAAGCCCTCGGGCCCGGCCACCACCATGGCGCCGACCGCGTTGGTGCCGGCGATATGGCTGTTGTCGTAGACCTCGATGCGGCGCGGCTGGCGCGGCAGTGCGAAAGTTTCGGTCAGCGCCTTGAGCAGCTTCTGCTGCGACGACGTGTCGGCGAGCTTGCGCGCCAGCGCCTCGCGCGCATTGGCGAGCGCGTGCTGCACCAGTTCCTTGCGCTCGCCGCGTTGCGGCACGCTCACCTCGACCTTGCGCCCGCTCTTAGCGGTCGAGCGCCGCCGCCAGCAGCGCGCGCTCCTCGAAATCGTGCGAGGCGAGCACCAGCTTCGGCGGCGGCTTGTCGTCGTAGAATTGCGCCAGGAAGCGCACTGAGCACCTCGCCTGCCGCCAGCGCCCGGTCGGCTTTCGGAAAATAAGCGCGATTGCCCCAGTTCTGCCCGGTGCGGAAGAAGAACACCTCGACGCAGGTGTAGCCGCCGGCCTGATGCACGGCGAACACGTCGGCTTCTTCGAGCGTGCGCGGATTGATGCCCTGATGCGAGGTGATGGCGGAGAGCGCCGCGAGGCGGTCGCGATAGACCGCGGCACGCTCGAAATCGAGCGCGTTCGACGCCGTGTCCATTTCCGCCGCCATTTCCTTTTGCACCGCGCGGCTGCGGCCGGACAGAAAATCGTTAGCCTCGCGCACCAGTTCGGAATAGCCGGCGAAATCGATCTCCTGCGTGCAGGGCGCCGAGCAGCGCTTGATCTGATAGAGCAAACAAGGCCGCGTGCGCGCCTCGAAAAACGAATCCGAGCAGGAGCGCAAGAGGAACGCGCGCTGCAGCGCATTGACGGTGCGGTTGACCGCGCCGGCGGAAGCGAACGGCCCGTAATAATGCCCTGCCCGCGTGCGCGCGCCGCGGTGTTTCAAGATCTGCGGCGCCCAGTGGTCGGAGGTGATGAGAATAAACGGGAACGACTTGTCGTCGCGCAGCAGCACGTTGAAGCGCGGGCGCAGGCGCTTGATCAGATTGGCTTCGAGCAGCAGCGCTTCGGTTTCGGTCTTGGTGGTGACGAATTCCATCGTCACCGTGCCGGCGATCATGCGCACGATGCGGTTGTCGTGCCCGGTCGGCCGCGTATAGGCGGCGATCCGCTTCTTGATGTTTTTCGCCTTGCCGACATAGAGCACCTCGCCCTTGTCATCGATCATGCGGTAGACGCCGGGCTTTGCCGGCGCATGCTTGACCGCGCGCGCGATCGCCGCGCGGCCGGCGGCAAGCGTGCCGGGCGGCCGCTCCGCCGGCTCCAGCTCGGGCAGCGAGGATTCCTCATCCTCTTCCCGCAGTTCGCTTGCCGGGTCGATGTCCTTGGGCGTGCCGTTCATAAGGCAAACATAATACGCGGCGCGCGATTTTGCTCGCTACTCAGCGCCGTCGATATCGGCGATTGACCGGTATTCGCTTTACCCCCAAAAGCGGAGGTTGGGCAACGCGGCGGACCTGTCCGCTAGGCGCCAAAAACCACTTCTATTCGCTTGCCTAAAGCGCGAGCAGCCCGAGCAGTTTCTCGTCACGGCGCGCAGCCAACTCGTCGATCGAACGCGTTCCCACTTCCGCGTGCAAGCCGTCGATAATTTTCTGTTGCAACTCGCGATCGAGTTCGGGAGACCCAAGGTCGTTCCACCATGCCGTCATCGGCCCGGCGAACTGCTGGAAGAAATGCTCAATACCCCCTTGGCCACCGGCGAGATGGAACAGCTGCGTTGGGCCCATGATGCCCCAACGTAGGCCAGGCCCCCATGCCACTGCGGCGTCTGCGTCGGCTACACTGACGACACCCGAAGCGACCAAGGACACCGCTTCTCGCCAAAGCGCGGCCTGCAGCCGATTCGCAACGTGGCCCATGACCTCCTTTTGCAGACGAATAGTTCGCTTGCCTAATGCCGTGTAAAATTGCGAGGCGGTTTGAATGGCGGCTTCAGAAGTCTTGGCGCCGCCGACGATCTCGACGAGCGGGATTAAGTGCGGCGGATTGAAGGGATGAGCAATCACACACCGCTCGGGATGCGATAGGCATTCCGATTGAATTTCACTCATGGTGATGCCGGACGAGCTTGAGGCAATAATGACGTCAGGCCCCAGTAACGCGTCGAGCTGAGCGAATAATTTTTTCTTAAAGTCGATGCGCTCGGGTCCGTTCTCCTGAACAAAGTCGGCTGTTTTCACTGCCGCCGGCATGTCCGTGGTAAATTGCAGATTCGATTGAGACGCTCCGGGGCTAAGTCCTAATTTGGTGAGTGCGGGCCAGGCAGTTTCTACGAAGCGCTTCAATGGCGCTTCGGCGGATGGGACGACGTCCATGGCGACGACCTCCAGGCCTTTGGCCAGGAACAGCGCCGACCAACTCGCACCAATGACCCCGGTGCCGATCACGGCCACGCGATTGATAGGTCTTGACATCGACGTCGCTCCTGTAATGCCTAATGTTGGCGCCGGATTTGGGTTCATGCTCCAGACGATGCAGATAAAATCGTTCGCTACTCCGGGACGTCGCTGTCGGTCGTTTGCCAGGCGATGTGCTGCCCGCCGTCGACCGGGACGATAGCGCCGCTGACGCTTTTGGCTCGCGCCAGATAGACCACCGCCGCCGCGATGTCCTCCGGCGACGGGCCGCGTTTGAGCGGCACGGACGCCGCCTGGCGCGCGAATTCGGCCTGCGTTTGCCGCGGGCTCGGCAGTGTCGGGCCGGGCGCCACCGCGTTGACCCGCACGTGCGGGGCCAGCCCCTGCGCCAGCGTGACGGTCGCGTCGCTGAGCGCGCTTTTGCTCAAGGTGTAGGAGAAGAAGCGCGGCGTCGGTTTGAGCACGCGCTGGTCGAGGATGTTCACGATCGACGCATCGGCGCCCTCCGGCGCCTGCGCGGCGAAATCCTGCGCCAGCAGCACTGGCGCGGTCAGATTGACGGCCAGCGTGTGCTCCAGGCGCGCGCGATCGAGATGGCCGATCGCGTCCTCGTCAAATTGGCTGGCATTGTTGACGAGCAGCGTGAGTGGACCAAAAGCCGCCGCCGCCGGGATCAGCCCGCGCACCGCTTCGCTGTCGGCGAGATCGGCGAGCACCACCGAAGCGCTGCCGCCCTTGGCGAGGATTTCGCCGGCGAGTTTCTCGGCTTCGGCGCGCGAGCGATTGACGTGCAGCACCACGGCATAGCCGTCATGCGCCAGCGCGAGCGCAATGGCGCGGCCGATGCGCTTGCCCGCTCCTGTGATCAGCGCCGCGCGCGTCGTCTGTGAACTGCCGGCCATTTTCCCTCACCATCGCGCCGTCACACGCCACAGCGTGGATCGCGGCTCCGTCATAGTAAATAGAAGCTGAGCCGACATGGTAAATTGTAAAATGAGAAACGCTAAGCGCCTAACGGTTCCTTAGGGATAACGACTGCTGTTTGCTTACCGATTCATGACCGCTTAACTTAAAAGGCTCGATAAATCCTCCATGTAATTCTCGCACTCCGCTTCAAGCGCAAAGCGCTGCGGAGACACGAGTTGTGTGGAGGGTCTGATGAAAAAAACACTTTTCGCGACGGCGCTCGCAGCCGCTTTGCTGGCATCGAGCGCGGCTTCCGCGGCCGATTTGCCGCGCGGACCGACGCCTTACTATTCCGCGCCGATGGCGCCGGCCGGCGTCTATAACTGGGCCGGCGCCTATGCCGGTCTCAACCTCGGCTACGAGTGGGGCAAGGTCACCAACAGCACGATCAATCCGAGCGGCATCGCCGGCGGCGGACAGATCGGTTACAATTGGCAGAACGGCCAATTCGTGTTCGGCGGCGAAACCGACCTGCAGTTTTCCGGCGCCGACGACACCTTCGCGCCGTGGAAGTTCTCCAACCCGTGGTTCGGCACCTTGCGCGGCCGCGTCGGTTACGCCTTCAACAACGTGCTGCTCTACGCCACCCTCGGCCTCGCCTATGGCGATCTGAAGGGCGAGTTCCTCGGGCTCACCGAGACCAAGACGGAAACCGGCTGGACCGGCGGCCTCGGCGCCGAAGTCGGCATCACGCCGAACTGGTCGGCCCGGGTCGAGTATCTCTATATGGATCTCGGCAGCCGCACCTTCACGATCACCGGCGTGGACAACGGCCTGCAGGCCAACTTGCTGCGCTTCGGCCTCAATTATCACTTCTGAGCGGCGCATCGCCGTTCGCGTGGCGGAAAACCCCGGGCTTCGGCGCCCGGGGTTTTTCTTTGCCGCGCAGCGGTTCCATTGCTGGCTTGAGTCTTAAGTATTACTTCACCATGCCGCGCCGCTTTACCAGTCTTTATCAAGGCAACAACATGGCATTTCATCGGCATAATTATGATAATACCTGCAACGACTTAGTTTTCTAGTGTGTCTTTTACACACTAGACGTTCATCCGGTTTTGAATACTTATGCAGCCTCGAACTGTGGGGGGTCCACAATGACGGAGGTTTTAAGATGAAGCGTTTTGTTTTGGCGAGTCTGGCTACGCTCGCCGTCGTGGCGGCGATGGGTTCGGCGAACGCCGCGGACCTGCCGCGCCGGCACGCCATGCCGGTCAAGGCGCCGGCTTACGCAGCGCCCTATAACTGGACCGGGTTCTACGTCGGCATCAACGGCGGCGGCGGCTGGGGCAGTTCGACCTGGGGCAATCCGGCCGGCACCGCCGGCGCCGATCTCGCCGGCGGCCTCGTCGGCGGCACGCTCGGCTACAACTATCAGATCGGCCAGACTGTGGTCGGCCTCGAAGGCGACCTCGACTGGAGCAATATCCGCGGCACCACCTCGACCGGCATCTGCACCGGCACTTCGTGCGAAACCCGTAACTCGTGGCTCGCCACGGCGCGCGGCCGCATCGGCTACGCCTTCGACCGCGTGATGCCCTTCGTCACCGGCGGCGCTGCCTTCGGCGACATCAAGGCGACCCCGGCCGGGCTCGGCACCACGACCACCACCAAGGTCGGCTGGACGCTCGGCGGCGGCGTCGAATTCGCCATCGCCGGTCCGTGGACCGCCAAGGTCGAATATCTCTATGCCGATCTCGGCAAGGGAAGCTGCAGTGTCGCGGTCTGTGGTGTTAGCACCGACGTGAGCCTCACCAGCAATATTGTGCGCGGCGGCATCAACTACCGATTCTGATCGCGCGGCGGACTTGAAAACTGCAAAACCCCGGAGCTCGCTCCGGGGTTTTTGCGTTGTGCGCGTTATGACGTTGATTACGCCGGCATCTTAGTCGCGGCGAAGGCCGGCACCTGGGCGGCGAATTTGTCGTGCCAAGCGACGAGGCGCGGATGCTCTTTGCGCCAGGTGCCGGCGAAGCGCAGGTCGCGATAGCCGAGCACGCAGGCGAGCGCGATCTGCCCGACGTCGGGCAAATCGGTGAGCGCGGGCGGTGAAGCTTCCAGCGCCGCCAAACCGCGCGCCACCTTGCCGGCTTGGCGATCGATCCAGACCTGCACGTGCTTGTCGGCCGGCCGGTAGCGGTTCTCGTAGACCAACAACACGCTCGCATCGAGGATGCCGTCGCACAGCGCCTGCAGCCGCAACGCCGCGAAGCGCGCCGTCGGCTCGCGCGGAATGATGCGGCCGCCGCCGGTGAGATGATCGAGATATTCGAGGATCACGCGCGAGTCGAATAAAGCGGTGCCGTCGTCGAGGAGCAGCGCCGGAATTTTCCCGAGCGGGTTTTGCACGCGGATCTTGTCCGCCGGATCGTTGAGATCGGGCAAGCGCGTTTCAATTTTGTCGGCGAGACCCAAGCAGACTGATGGCGATGCGGACTTTGCGGACGAACGGAGAAGCCGGCGACGAAAGGAGGATCATTTTTCGGAATATCTCACGCGTGACAGTCGCGGGGCGTCCCGCAGCTGATGAAGGTCGCAAGTAACGCGATCGGCAGCGCCAGGCGGCGCCGCCGGCAACGCGGTCAGCCGGTAACGACCAGGTTCACGGCTTTCGGGCCCTTGCCCTTCTTGTCCGGTTCGACGTCGAAGCTGATCTTCTGGCCTTCATTCAAGCTCTTCAATCCGGCCGCTTCCACGGCAGTGATGTGCACGAACACGTCACGCCCGCCGTCGTCCGGTTTCACGAAACCGTAGCCCCGCTCGCTGTTGAAGAACTTCACAACACCGGTTTGCGCCATAGGGAAAACTCCTCTCCCCGCACTGCTCCGCCGCCAGCCCCACGCTCGGCGGCTCGGCCGGACATTCACAATCGGGGAAAGCGTCGGCCAAACCGGCCTCAGTCACTCCGCCGGCCCCCCTCCCGGAGGCGGAACGTACCTGCCAATGGTGGAACTACACACCAACTGCGCGGCTGTGGAAAGGGGCAAGCTGTCAGCGAGCGGCTTGCGGCGCCACGCCGGCGAGGCAGTCGAGCTGGAATCCGCCCTTGCCCTGGGGTCCCAGGATGCCGGCAAGCGCCGGCAACAGGACGGCCAGTTCGCTTTCCAGGGTCCAGGGCGGGTTGACCAGGATCAGACCGCAGCCGTTGAGGCGGGTCGGATCGGCAAGCGGGGCGACGATAAGTTCCGCGCGCAGTATTTTTGCGATGCCGAGGCGGCGCAGGGCCTTGGCCAGCGCGTCGGGTTCGGCGCGGGTCCTTGATCGGGTACCAGAGCGCGTAGATGCCGGTCGCCCATTTGCGGTGCGCTGCGGCAATCCCGCGGCTCAGGCGGAAGAAGTCGCCGTCCTCCTCGAAGGGCGGATCGACCAGCACCAGGCCGCGCCGTTCTTTCGGCGGCACGTAGGCGCCGAGCGCGGTCCAGCCGTCGATTTCCAGCGTCTTGATGCGCGGGTCACCGCGCAGATTTTGCTTGAGCGCGACGGCTGCCAGCGGCTCGATTTCGCAGGCGATCAGGCGGTCCTGCGGCCGCAGCCAGGCGCGCGCCAGAGCCGGCGAGCCGGGATAAGTGGTGAGCCGGCCGCGCTCGTTGAGCGCCGCCGACCACCTCGAGATAGGGCGCCAGCAGCGCCGCCACCGGCGCCGTCAAATTGGCCGCCAAAAGCCGCTCGATGCCCTCGTGCCATTCGCCGCCGCGGTTCGCTTCCGCGCCCGGCAAGATCGTAGAGCCCGGCGCCGGCATGGGTATCGATCACGCGGAACGGCGCGGGCTTGGCGCGCAGATAATGCAAGATGCGGCAAAGCACCGCATGTTTGAACACATCGGCGAAATTACCGGCATGAAAAGCGTGGCGATAGTTCAAAGGGCTCTCTCGCGGGTTCCGCCGAATGCCGGCCAATATCGGCTAAACCGGTGACCTTGCGCCATCGCCAAATTTAGTCCCGCTTGCCGCGCAGGCCGAACTGGCTGCGTGGCTTGACCGTGCGCAGCGGGTAGGACGACTTGCGGCGCGGCGGGCGCAGGACGGTTGCCGCCGAGCGCGGGCGCACCGCGCGAGCAGCGCTGACCGCGGTGCGCCGGCGGCTTACGGCGCGGCAGACGAGGCGCACGGGAACAAACATGGCCGAGGCGACGCCGAGCGCGTGCAGGCCCGGTGGCAAGGTCAAATGCCCGACCGGGCCGGTCAGCCACAATGCGATGTAGCCGAGGCCGGCGAACCAGACGGCAAAGCCGATATAGTCCCACACACGATTCATACCCGCGCGCTCCCCCGCGCTCGATCGCGGGTGGAACATTGCGGATTTCCCTTACGAGAATCTTGCGCAATACTCGACGTAGCGGGGTTATCCCCGTCACGCCTATGGCCATCGTTAGTGGCGGCTTAATGCCAGCGCCGACACAAGGACAGTGTCGGACGGTGTTTCGCCGCGCGTGTTTACACGCCGTTCATCCGCCGCGCAGCGCCGGCATGGCGACGGTGTCGCGCCTGCAGGCGCGGCGCGTCACCTCGGCGCAGGCGCGGAAGGCAAAATCCTTGGAGAGACATACGCGAATTTCGCGCAACCGCTTGCTGTCACAGTCAACCGCCAAGTCCGCGCGCGACAGGCCCGGATTGGCCTTGACGAAAGCCTCCACCACGTCGTCGGGCTTGACCGCCACCGGCTTTTCCAGCGCGGCAAATTCGGCCGGAATTTTCACCGCCGCACGCGCCTTGCGCACCGCCTCGAAATAGGCGGCCTGCGAAAGCCCGGAACAAGTTCCGTGGCGATCCCATTCGTGGAACACCAGCCGCGGGCTCGGCATCAGATCGAGCATGCCGCTGACGATATTGCGATTGAGGCGCGGCGCCGGCACCAGGCAGAAAGCGGGAAACCCGTGCTCGTATTGTGGCCACAGCCCATGCACGACAAAAGCGAAGGGCCGTCCTGCGCATTGCGGGTCGGGCGCCCGCGCGGACGCGCGCTCGCGCGCGGCCTCGCAATAGGATGGCGACCAAGACAGCGCCAGCACGTAGAAATCGAACTGGCCGGGCGCATTCTGCCGCGGGTCTTGCCCAAGGCTGCCTTGGGTTTGCCGCTCCTGCGCCAGCGCGACGATGGCAAAAATAAACAAAAAGCTGAAGGCGACGGCGGCGGCCTGGGCCGCTCGGGCAACGCGATAACGAAACCAATCACGGGACGAATGACGCGGCATCGGACCCCCATCACGCGGACACCGGAACAAACCGGAAATTGATTTTCCTCAACGGTTCCAGACAACCGTAGTGCAAAAATCAGAACATTTCAAGAACAAAATGAAACAAACCGGAACAGGCCTATCCGGCTCGTCTCAGGGCCGCGCCATTTTGCAGCCGGGGTTATAGGCCCAGTTGCGGTCGAGGCCGACCACGCACCATTCGACGCCCCAGGTCGAGCCGACGATGCCGGTATCCTCGCCGATCCAAAAATTGACCCGGTGACGGCGTCCGTCGCTGACGGTGGCGACCGCGCTGCAGAAGCGGCGCGGGATAGTTCCCTTCGCCCAGGGCCGGAACGCGATCTGCCGCACCCGTTCGAAGTCGAGGATCTGTAGATTGGAGTTCCAGAAACGGCCTTCCTTTTCGGCGAAGCGTGAGGCGATGGTGCCGAGCGCGGCTTCGCAGGGCGGCAAGTCACCGTCGTAATTCGCCCCGCTCAGGTAGAAGTTCTTTTCCAGCCAACTCGCCGCTTCGGCCGGCGTTTGGGCCGCGGTCACGGCGGCAAAGCCGAGCAAAATCAGCAACGTGAAGGACCGAACGCAGCGCAACGCAGACAGCATCGCCGTACTCCCTGGAACCGGTGCGCACTTTATCACAGTTTTTTCCCGCCGCAGCCCGTTCGTGCACAGAATTGCACCCGGCCGGACGCGGGACAATGCGGGCGGCGCCACCGTCATTTTCCGCGCCAATCGCCCAGCACCGCCTGCACCAGCGCCAGTGCCGCCACGGCGGCCGTATCGGCGCGCAGGATGCGCGGCCCGAGCGCGATGCGCGCCACGTTCGGCCGCCTGAGCAGCGCCGTGCGCTCTTCCGCCGCAAAGCCGCCTTCCGGCCCGATCAGCACCGCAAGCGGCGCGCCCGCCCGCGCATGCGCGGCGAGCGCCGCCACCGGGTCGGTCACCTCGGCGTCCTCGTCGCAGAACACCAGCAGGCGGCCGCTATCCGCGATCGCCGTTTCGAAAGCGAGCGGTTCGGCGACTTCGGCCAAGTTCAAAATGCCGCATTGCTGCGCCGCTTCGATCGCATTGGCGCGCATGCGATTCGAGATTGACGCGCGCCACTTGCGTGTGCCGGGTGAGCACCGGCTGCAGGCGCGAGGCGCCCATTTCCACCGCCTTCTGCACCAGATAATCGAGCCGGGCGTGCTTGAGCGGGGCGAACAGGAAATGCAGGTCGGACGGCCGCGGCTGCTCGCGCAGCCGCTCGCCGACGACGGCTGTAAGCGCCCTTTTGCCGGCGCCGGCAAGGCGCGCCCGCCATTCGCCGTCGCGGCCGTTGAACAGCAGCAATTCGTCGCCGACCTTCAGCCGCAGCACGTTTTGCAGGTAATTGGCCGGCCGCGGTCGAGCGCAACCTCCTGCCCGACGGCCAGCGGCTGAGTCGACATAGAGGCGCGGCGTACGGAAATCGTAGTGCGGCATGGGCTAATCGTTAACACGGGTGCAGCCGGGGGTAACGCTAGCGCATGATCCCGAAAAGTGGGAACCGGTTTTCGGGTAAGATCATGCGCCAGAGGGCTAGGCCTTGGCGAGAGGCGCCGATTATGCCTGGATTGCCGTGTTCCCGACGCATTCGGCGGCTTGGTATTGGCCGCCGTTTGCCCGCCGGCCTGTATAATGCGCGCGCGACCGGGAGAGGACATTTGATGAACTTGCGCCGGGCCATGTTGATCGCCGCCTGCCTCACGCCGGGCGCGACCGCCAGTGCGGTGGCGCAGATGCAGCCGCCGCAGCAGGAGCCCCCCTGCATGCAGGACTTCGTCAAGTTGCGCGAAGACGCCGCGAAAAAGGCCGCGGCCATAGGCGCGGCCAGCAAGCGTCACGTGGATGTGCGCGAGGCGTGCAAATTATTCAATGCGTTCTCCGCCGCCGAAGCCAAGATGGTGAAATTCGCCACCGACAATGCAGTGTGGTGCGGCATTCCCCCGAACGTGATCGACACCATGAAGCAGTCGCACGCCAAGACCGTCGACATGCGCACCAAGGTCTGCCAAGCGGCCGCCGCGCCGGCGCGGCCGGTGGGTCCGACCTTGAGCGACGCGCTCACCGCGCCCGTTACCGATTCCAACAATATCCGGACCGGCCGCGGCACCTTCGACACGTTGACCGGCTCCCCGCTCGGCGGCAAATGAGCGGTGAAGCCGGACGCGTCGCCGATGCGACCGGTAACTGGGTCGACGGCCTGGCGCCGTCCTTCGCCCGCCCCTATCTGCGGCTCGCCCGCCTCGACCGGCCGATCGGCTCCTGGCTGCTGCTGATGCCGTGCTGGTGGTCGGTCGGCTTGACCGGCATGCGCGCCGGGCATTTTCCCAGCCTCTGGCACATCGTGCTGTTCTTCATCGGCGCTTTCGCCATGCGCGGCGCCGGCTGCACCTGGAACGATCTGGTCGACCGCGATCTCGACGGCCTGGTCGAGCGCACGCGCTCGCGCCCTATACCCTCCGGCCAGGTGACGCGTCGCCGCAGGCGAGCGCCTTCATGCTGGCGCAGGCGCTCATCGGTCTCTTGGTGCTGCTCCAGTTCAACCGCTTCACGGTGCTCACGCGGCCTGCTCTCGCTCGCTGGTGGTGGCGATCTATCCTTTCATGAAGCGCATCACCTATTGGCCGCAGATCGTGCTCGGCCTCGCCTTCTCCTGGGGCGCGCTGATGGGCTGGCCGGCCGCCTTCGGCCGGCTCGATTGGCCGGCGCTTGGTGCTTTACGCCGGCTCGATCTCCTGGGTGATCGGCTACGACACCATCTACGCGCACCAGGACCGCGAGGACGACCTGCTGATCGGCATCAAGTCGACGGCGCTGCTGTTCGCCGAGAACACGCGGCCGATGCTGGCCGCCTTTTATGCCGGCGCGGTGGTGCTGATCGGCGCGGCCGGACTGATGGCCGGCGGCAGGCTGATTTTCATCATCGGGCTGGTCGCTTTCGCCGCGCATCTCGCCTGGCAGGTGGTGCGTCTCGACATCGACGACCCGGCGCATTGCCTGATGCTGTTCAAATCGAACCGCGACGCCGGGCTGATCCTGTTCGCGGCGATGCTGCTGCAGGCGGTGGTGTAGCCGCGACAACGCGCCACGCAACGATGGCTCGGCCCGGGCGTATTGTCGGGGGCGCGCATGCCAAGTCTTGGCCGATCATGGACTGCAAACGCATCCTCATATCCGGCGGCGGCATCGCCGGCCTGACGCTGGCCATTGAGCTCAAGCGCAACGGTTTCGAGCCGCTGGTGATCGAGGGCGAGCCAAGCCCGCGCGGCGAAGGCTACATGATGGATTTCTTCGGCACCGGCTGGGACGTGGCCGAACGCATGGGCCTCACCGACCGCCTACGCGACGTGGGCTATCCGATCGACGTCCTGGAATTCGTCGATGCCGATGGCACGCCTTACGTGCACACCCCGATCGAGCGGGTGCGCCACGCGCTCGGCGGCAAATACGTCTATCTGCGCCGCGGCGATCTCGAAGCCATCCTGGCCGACCGCGCGCGCGAGCTCAAAGTCGAAACCCGCTACGCCACCTCGCTCGCCGCGCTCGAGGACCGCGGTACCTGCGTTCACGCGCAATTCGACGGCGGCGGCGAAGATGATTTCGCGCTTGTTGTCGGCGCCGACGGCGTGCATTCGCGCGTGCGCGAACTTCAGTTCGGCCCCGAGCGGCAATTCGACAAGTTTCTCGGCCTCTACGTTGCGGCCTTCCATATCGCGCGCGGGTCGCTGCCGTTCGACCGCAAGGTCAAGATCTACCAGGAAACCGACCGCATGATGTTCCTCTATCCGCTCGACGCGGACCGGCTCGACACCACTTACGTCTTCCGCCACGCCGAGGTGCCGGTCGCGAAAGACCGCCATTTCGAATTCTTAAGCGAGCAAATCCGCGGCGCCGGCTGGCTGATGCAGGGCGCGCTTGCCGCCTATACCGGCGAGGTGCCGATCTTTTTCGACAGCGCGACGCAGATCGTTATGCCGCAATGGTGCAGAGGCCGCGTCGCGCTGATCGGCGACGCCTGCGGCTGTCTCACGCTGCTCGCCGGCCAAGGCTCGCATATGGCCATGGCGGGCGGCTACGTGCTCGCGCAGGAGCTGGCGCGGCAGCCGGATCATGCAGCGGCCTTTGCCGCCTATCAGTCGTTTCTGAAGCCGCTCGTGGACAAGAAACAAAACGATGCCGCGCGTTTCGCCGGGCTGTTCGTGCCGTCGGCGCGCTCGCATCCCTGGCTGCGGCGTTTGATTTTGCGTCTGTTGTTCAGCCGCGCGCTCATTCGCCCCGGACTTGCGTTCTTCGGCGCCAATAGCGTCATCGCCGGCCGCGCCTGAGGCGGCAGACTTTTATTGCGGCGGCCCGGCGCCTTGTCCGCTGACATCGTAGTCGTGATCCACACTGCCGGTCAGCCGGCGCGCAGTGGCGGCCGGACCGGCCACGACATCGGCGTCGTCGCCTTCGACATAACCGTCCTGCCCGGCGACCGCGATGGGCGCGGCGCTCGCCGCTTTGGTCGGCACCGAGCCGGTATAGGCGGGCGCGCCGTGCCTAGCCGCATAGACCGAACGCGCCTTGGCCGCCGCCACGTCGCCGGGGATGGCGTCCGGCCGGCACGGCCGGCGTCCGCTCGCGCGGCGCATCAGGTCCACGTGGATGTGGTCGTAGTGATAGATATTGTAGTCCGGCGCCAGCACCGTGTTGAACGTCTCGCAGGCGTAAAGCTGCACGTCGTGCAGGAAGCCCTGCTCTTCCGGCGTGCCGTGCCAGCCGTTCTTGACGCTGATCTTGCGCCCGTCGGCGAACGTGAAGCCGGCGATATCGAGCGCGTCGCCGAAGGCGTGCTCGGACATATGCGAGCTCCCCGCCCCCACCATCTCGCGGCACGCATAGGAGCCGATTTGCTTGATCTCGGTAACCTGGCTGCCGAACCAATGCAGCGCCGCCGGCTGCACGCCTTCGCTGACCCAGCGGTCGAGCGCAGATACCATGGGGCAAGCGAGCGTCGCCGCCGGCGACACCGCCGCCGGCATGAGCGCGGCGGTGCTTGCCGGACCGCGCATCGGGCCAAGCGCGGGCGGCGCGCGCTGCGGCGCCGGTTGATAGACCGGCGCGTTATAGGCCGGCTGGCTGCTCGGAGCAGACCGGCTGCGGCCGGGCGGCAATACGGCATCGTCGGGAATATCGTCGGGCTGCGTCACCCCCGGCGCATAGATCGACATCGGCCGGCCGGCCGGCGTGGAGGGTTCCTCCGGCTCGGCCGCGGGAGCATAGCGCGCGGGCGCGCTCGCCTCGGGCCGCTCGATGCCCGGCGGCCCCGGCACCCAGCGCATATTGCCGTTTTGTATGGGCTCGCTTTGCACCGGCGGCGGCGGCAGATAGCGCGGCTCGCTTGGCGGCCAAGGCGGCTGCGACGCATTGGGGATCGATGCCGGAGGCCGTAGATCGTCGCCATAACCCATGGCCGCGCCGCCCTCGCCAAGCAACGACACCTTGAGCGGGAAATCGGCGCCGCACATGCCGGGCCCTTCGATCGGATCGATACGCACGACCCCGGCGCCGAGTTTGACGGCGCCCGACTGCAGGCATTTCACCTCGGCCTCGTGCCGCCACGAGGCGCGTTCGCCGAAATGCAAAAAGCTGCGCCCGCAGCCGGCGAGCGCCAGCAGCAGCAGCGCGCCGCCGAGATAGGAAACGACCCCACGCTTCATACCCGCGAAAATGCGAGCAGTTTCTTTAACGAGGCTTCAATGCTGAGCGTACGGGAATTCGTTAAGGATAAGGAATCGTTGACGGCGCGAAACGACACCTTCTTTTTCAGGGTGCGCCGAGGACTCGCCGGCGACGCATGCGCGGCTTGTCGCGAGTTTGTCATGCGGGTTCCCCGGCAAAACCCGGCCACGCGGCTCCTCTGCCCACATTCTGTGCACCGCCATGTTGCTCCGCACACAGATTTTTTCTGCGCACGATCAAGCTCTTGCCGCCGCCATTCCGGCCACGCATGACGGCGCGCGCAAATTTCGCGGCAGTTCCATGCAACCACTTCTGAGCAATTGCGTTTTCTGCTAATCTTGAACCACATCAACAAGGGAGGCACCTGCCGTGGACCTTGCCTTGAGACTGAATGTGCTCGCTGTGTGCGCCGTGTTCGTTTTCGTTGGCGCGATCTTGCTGGGGGCATTCTGAGTTCAAGCGGCCGACGACGACGCCAAACCATAAACCGCCGGTGTAAAACCGGCCGAGAGTTAGACACCGGAGAGCAGCCCTCTCCGGTGTTTTGTTTTTCAATTTAGTAGTTGTCGCCCGGTCGAGCGCCAACGGGTCCGCGCGAAGCACGGCCCGATGACAGGCTCCGCGCGAGGGCCGGGACCCCTACCTCGTGTCTCTTCGATACGCGCGAGATTATGCGTCCCCACCTGCGCGGGGACGACAGTGAAGAATCGCGCCGCCACAATGTCGCGCGCGGCGCGTATCGTCATTGAGGACTGGCGCGGGCCATTGAGTCGCGGGAGGCGGACGGCTACGCTACGATCGCTCAAGAGGCGTGCGCCAAACGCCTTTCAATCATGAAAAATGCGTTCCGAACCGGGAGGAACGAAAAAATGTCGACCGACGGCGCGCGGCCGGGCTACCTCGCCGGCGTCCGCGTTCTCGACCTGACGCAATTCGAGGCCGGCCCATCCTGCACCGAGGCGCTCGCCTGGCTCGGCGCCGAGGTCGTCAAAATTGAAAACCCGCGCAACGGCGAGGCGGGCCGTTTCCTGTTGCATGGGGCGTCCGGCCACGTCCAGGACTCTTGGTATTTCCTTCTGTTCAACGCCAACAAGAAATCCGTCACCGTCAACCTGAAATCCGAGCGCGGGCTCGCGCTCGTCAAGGATATGGCGAAGCACGCCGATATCATGGTGGAGAATTTCGCGCCCGGCGCCATTGAGCGGCTGGGGCTCGGCTACGACGTAATGCGCGCCGTCAATCCGGGCCTCATCTACGCGCAGTTGAAAGGTTTCGGCACCGGCGGCCCGTACGAGAACTACCTCGCCTTCGACATGATCGCGCAAGCGACCGGCGGCGTCATGAGCATTACCGGCGAGGCCGACGGGCCTCCGCTCAAACCCGGCGTGACGCTGGGCGATACCGGCACCGGCATGCTGATGGCCATCAGCATTTTGGCGGCGCTCTACCGCCGCCGCGACACCGGCGCGGGCGAGCGCATCGAGATCGCCATGCAGGACGCCATGCTGCAATATCTGCGCGTGGCGCTTTCCGCCCAGGCATCGCAAGGCGTGGCCGCCAAGCGCAACGGCGCCAAGATCGTTTCCGGCTTCGCCGTGCCGAGCGGCACTTTTCCGTGCAAGCCGGGCGGGCCGAACGATTATGTCTACATCTATACGAGCCGCACCAATCCGGTGCATTGGCAGCGATTGCTCGAGGTGATCGGCCGCAAGGATCTGAGCGGCGATCCGCGTTTCAATACCGCGATAGCGCGCCTCGATCACGAGGAAGCGGTCGACGAAATGATCTCCGCCTGGACGCGCCAGCATGACAAACGCGAAGCGATGCGCGTGCTCGGCGACGCCGGCGTGCCGGCCGGCGCAATCTTCGACACGATGGAGCTGACCGACGAAGCGGACTTCGAGCGGCGCGGCATCATGCAGACGATGCAGCACCCGGTTGCCGGCCCGTTCAAGATGCCGGGCTGGCCGGTGCGCTTGGGTGGGCGCACGCCGAAGGTCGAGCCGGCGCCGCTGCTTGGGCAACACACCAAGGAGGTTTTAGGCGAATGGCTCGGTCTCGATGACGATCAAATCGAGCAACTCGGCAAAAACAACGTCATCTAAAAGGAAGCGGGACATGGCGGACATTACCGGCTCGGAGATCTTGGCCAGATCGTTGAAGAACGAGGGCACCGAAATCCTGTTCTTCCTCATGGGCGGGCCGATGCTGCTCGCCGAGGCCTCCTGCATCAAGGAAGGCATTCGCCCGCTCGACGTGCGCCATGAGCAATCGGCCGCGTTCATGGCTCAGGCCTACAGCCGCCTGCTGCAAAGGCCCGGCGTCTGCATGGCCGCGAGCGGGCCCGGGACGATCAACCTCACCACCGGCGTCGCCAACGCGCTGATCGATTGCTGCCCGGTGGTCGCGATCGGCGGCTCGAGCCCGATCGGCCTGAGCGGCCGCCAGGTTTTCCAAGAGATCGACCAACTCGCCATCATGAAGCCGTGCACCAAATGGGCCGATCGAATCTACAACATCAAACGCATCCCCGAGCAGGTGAACGTCGCTTTCCAGAAGGCGATGGGTGGCAAGCCGGGCCCGGTCTATCTCGATTTCCCCGGCGATATTCTCTACGCCAAGATTCCCGAAGAACAAGTCGACTGGAGCCTTTCCGGCCGGCCGCTGCTTGACGCGCGGCCGCTCGGCGACCCCAACAAGGTCGATGCCCTGGTCGACGCGATCGCCAAGGCGCACCAACCCATCATCCTGTCCGGCAGCGGCGTGATCTGGTCGCAAGCCTGGCCGGAACTGGAGGCGTTCGTCGAAAAGACCGGTATTCCATTCTACACCACGCCGCAGGGCCGCGGCGTTCTGCCGGACGATCATGAATATTCTTATCTGACGATGCGCTCCGCGGCGTTCCGCGACGCGGATTTGATTATCGTGGTCGGCACGCGGATGAACTACGTCATCGGCCACGCGGCTCCGCCGCGCTTCAACGCCGGCGCCAAGATCGCCCGCATCGACATCGACGCCGACGAAATCGCCAGCGCGCCGCGGCGGATCGACATCGGCATCGTCGGCGACTGCAAGACGGTGCTGCGCCAGCTCATTGACGCGAGCGCCGGCCGGATTAGCGCGGACCGGTTTTCCGCCTGGCGCCGAACGCTCAGCGACGGCGAAGCAACGAAGCGCCAGGCGCCAGGCGCCAACAAGGCGATGGACGAAGCACCGATCCATCCGCTGCGGCTGTGCGACGAGATCAAGAATTTCATGCAGCGCGACGCGATCCTGGTCGTCGACGGCCAGGAAATCCTCAATTACGGCCGCCAGTCGATGCCGACCTTTGCGCCGGGTCATCGCCTCAATTCCGGGACGTTCGGCACCATGGGTGTCGGGCTGCCGTTCGGAATCGGCGCCAAGATCGCCAAGCCCGACAAGCAGGTGATCGTCGTGCACGGCGACGGCTCGTTCGGCCTCAACGCCCTCGAGCTCGACACCGCCGTGCGCCATAACACGCCAATTCTGGTCGTGGTCAGCCTCAACGGCGGCTGGACCGCCGATCCGGCCGGCAACAAGCCGGGCCGCAATCTCGGCTATACGCGCTTCGACAAGATGGCCGAAACGCTCGGCTGCTACGGCGAGTATGTCGAACAACCCGGCGAAATCCGCGCCGCGCTGGACCGCGCACAACGCGAAGTCGATCGCGGCTCGGTTGCGCTGGTCAACGTCAAGACCGACTATCGCGCGCGCGCTGGCACGGCGGCCTTCGCTCAATATTCCACGTGAACGTCTAAGTCCGATCTTACGCCAGGCGCGCGTGCGGAAGCGCTAGGCCGCCACGATGCTGGGCGCGGCGCGCTCGTAATTGAGGATCGGCGCCAGCCAGCTTCTCCGCTTCGACCAGGCTCCAGCCCTTGCGCTTGGCGTAATCCTCGACCTGGTCGCGCTCGATCTTGCCGACGCCGAAATAATGGCTCTGCGGATGGCTGAAATAGAGCCCGCACACCGCCGCGCCCGGATGCATGGCAAAGCTCTCGGTCAATTTCACCCCGATGCGCTCGGCCTCAAGCAGGTGGAACAGCGTGCCCTTCTCGGTGTGATCGGGCTGCGCCGGATAGCCGGGCGCCGGGCGGATGCCGCGATATTTTTCCGCGATCAAATCTTCGGCGCGCAACGCCTCGTCGGCGGCATAGCCCCAGAATTCCCGGCGCACGCGCTGGTGCAATCTTTCGGCAAAGGCTTCGGCGAGCCGGTCGGCCAGCGCCTTGACCATGATGGCGGAATAATCGTCGTTGGCGCGCTTGAAGCGCTCGGCCACCGCGTCCTCGCCGATGCCGGCGGTGACCGCAAAGGCGCCGATGTAATCGGCAAGCCCGCTGCCGCGCGGCGCGACGAAATCGCTGAGCGCCTCGTTAAAGCGGCCCTCGCGCTTGGATAGCTGTTGCCGCAGCGTGTGCAGCGTCGCGATCGGGTTGCTGCGTCCTTCGTCGGCATAGACGCGGATGTCGTCGCCCTCGGCCTGCCGCCGGCCAGAAGCCGAACGCCGCGCTCGCCGTGAACCAGCGCTCGGCCACGATTTTATCCAGCATGGCGCGCGCGTCCTCGAACAGCGAGCGCGCCACCGGCCCGAATTTGGCATCGTCGAGAATCGCCGGGATATTTGCCGCGCAATTCCCAGGTCGAAAAGAACGGCGTCCAGTCGATGTACTCGGCGAGTTCGGCGATCGGATAATCGCTGAGCGTCTTCGTGCCGATGAAGGTCGGCTTCGGCGGAACGTAAGCCCCTGACCAGTCGAATTTGGCCGCGTTGCCGCGCGCGGCGCTAAGCGGCAGCCGCACCTTGTCGGCTTGCGCGCGCGCATGCGCGGCGGCGAGCTTGCTATATTCGCCGCGCAGCTCCGCGACATATTTGCCCCTGGCCTCGCCCGACATCAGCGCCTGCGCCACGCCGACCGCGCGGCTGGCGTCGTTCACATAGACCGCCTGGCCGCGCTTGTAGTTCGGATGGATCTTCACCGCCGTGTGCACGCGGCTGGTCGTCGCGCCGCCGATCAGCAGCGGCAGTTCGAAGCCCTGCCGCTCCATCTCGGCCGCCACGTGGCACATCTCGTCGAGCGAGGGCGTGATCAGGCCGGAGAGGCCGATGATGTCGGCCTTCTCGGCGCGCGCGGTCTCCAAGATCTTCGCCGCCGGCACCATGACGCCGAGGTCGATCGACCTCGTAATTGTTGCAGGCGAGCACGACGCCGACGATGTTCTTGCCGATGTCGTGCACGTCGCCCTTGACCGTCGCCATCACGATCTTGCCGTTGCGAGCGCTCGCTGTGCCGCGCCAGCCGGCGCGTCCTTCTCCTTCTCCATGAACGGCATCAGATAGGCCACCGCCTGCTTCATCACCCGCGCCGATTTCACCACCTGCGGCAGGAACATTTTGCCGGAGCCGAACAGGTCGCCGACGATGTTCATGCCGTCCATCAGCGGGCCTTCGATCACGTCGAGCGGGCGCTTGGCCTCCTTGCGCGCCTCCTCGACGTCGGCCTCGATGAAATCGGTGATGCCGTTGCACCAGCGCGTGCGCCAGCCGCTTGTCGACCGAGCGTTCGCGCCAGGCGAGATCGACCTCGCTTGCGCCGCCTGCCCGGCGCCGCGGAATTTCTCCGCCAGCGCCAGCAGCCGTTCGGAGGCGTCGGCGCGCCGGTTGAGCACGACGTCCTCGCAAGCCTCGCGCAATTCCGGATCGAGGGCGTCATAGACCGCGATCTGCCCGGCATTGACGATGCCGAGATCCATGCCGGCATGAATGGCGTGATAGAGGAACACCGAATGCATCGCCTCGCGCACGCGCTCGTTGCCGCGGAACGAGAACGACAGGTTCGAGACGCCGCCCGACACATGCACGTGCGGCAGGTTCTGGCCTTGATCCAGCGCGCCGCCTCGATGAAGTCGACGCCGTAATTGTTGTGCTCCTCCATGCCGGTGGCGATGGCGAAGATGTTCGGATCGAAGATGATGTCCTCGGGCGGAAAACCGACCTGGTTCACCAGAATGTCGTAGGCGCGCGCGCAGATCTCTGTTTTGCGTTCAAGAGTATCGGCCTGGCCTTTTTCGTCGAACGCCATCACCACCACCGCGGCGCCGTAGCGGCGCACGATCTTGGCGTGCTCGATGAAGGCCGCCTCGCCTTCCTTCATGGAGATCGAATTGACCACCGGCTTGCCTTGCAGGCATTTGAGGCCCGCCTCGATCACCGAGAATTTCGACGAGTCGACCATCACCGGCACGCGCGCGATGTCCGGCTCGGCGGCGATCAGATTGAGAAAGGTGACCATCGCCGCTTCCGAGTCGAGCAGGCCTTCGTCCATGTTGACGTCGATCACCTGCGCGCCGTTCTCCACCTGCTCGCGCGCGATCGACAGCGCGCTGGCGTAATCGCCGGCGGTGATCAGCTTGCGGAATTTGGCCGAGCCGGTGACATTGGTGCGCTCGCCGATATTGACGAACGGGATTTCCGGCGTCAGCGCGAAGGCTTCCAGCCCTGACAGCCGCAATTGCCGCGGCACTTGCGCGACCGCGCGCGGCGGCTTGCCGGCCACCGCCCTGGCAATGGCGTGAATGTGCTCGGGCGTGGTGCCGCAACAGCCGCCGACCACGTTGACCAGCCCGGCCGCGGCGAACTCGCCGAGCAGTTCGGCCATGTATTCCGGGCTCTCGTCGTAATAGCCGAATTCGTTGGGCAGGCCGGCGTTCGGATAGGCGCAGACGAAGGTGTCGGCGAGCCGGCCGATCTCGGCGATATGGGCGCGCATCTCGCGCGCGCCGAGCGCGCAGTTTAGCCCGATCGTCACCGGGTCGGCGTGGCGCACCGAATTCCAGAACGCCGCCGGCGTCTGCCCCGACAGCAGGCGGCCGGAGCGGTCGGTGATGGTGCCGGAGATCATCACCGGCACGTCGATGCCGCGCTCCTCGCAAGCTTCCGCGATGGCGTAGATCGCCGCCTTGGCGTTGAGCGTGTCGAAGATGGTCTCGATCAGCAGCAGGTCGGCGCCGCCGTCGATCAGGCCCGTGATCTGCTCGCCATAGGCCGCTGCGCAACTGGTCGAAGGTGATGGCGCGGAAGCCGGGATTGGAAACGTCCGGCGAGATCGAGGCGGTACGGTTGGTCGGGCCGAGCGCGCCGGCGACGAAGCGGCGGCGGCCGTCTTCTTTCTCGGCCAAGCACGGCCGCCTCGCGCGCCAGCGATCGCGCCGGCGTGGTTGAGCTCGTAGGCGATGTCCTCCATGCCGTAATCGGCCTGCGCGATCTTGGTGGAGGAGAACGTGTTGGTGGAGACGATGTCGGCGCCGGCGCGGAAATAAGCCAGATGGATGTCGCGCACCGCTTCGGGCCGGCTGAGATTGAGCAGGTCGTTGTTGCCGCGCACTTCGCGGTTCCAGGCGTCGAAGCGGGCGCCGCGATAGCCCTCCTCGTCGAGCTTGAGCGCCTGGATCATGGTGCCCATGGCGCCGTCGAGCACCAGAATGCGCTCGGCCGCTGCGCGGCGGAACAAAGTTTCGGTTTCGGAACGAGAACGCGACGCCATTGCTTTTTTTCCGATCGTCAGGCCGCGGGAGGACGGCTCGCCTCGACGAATTCGAGGCGATTTTCGAACGGATCGAGGGTGAAGAACCGGCGCACGGCCGGGTTGGTATCGTCCCACGTCACCGGATGACCGGCGGCCGTAAGCCGCGCCGCCAGCGCGTCGAGCCCGCCGACGGCGAAGGCCGGATGGGCCTTGCGGGCGGGCTGAAAATCCTTCGTAACGCCGCAGTGCAACTCGTGGCGGCCGGCCTTCACCCAGATGCCGCCGCGCGCGGCGAGGATCGGCGGCTTGATGAGTTCGGGCAGCGCAAGCAGCTCGACGTAAAACGCACGGCAGTTGGCTTCCGAGCCCGGCGGCACGGCGACCTGGACGTGATCGATGCCGAAAACGGTTGCTTCCTGTGTCACGCCGCGTCCTCCAGCTTTGGCCGCAAGCCGAGCAGATGGCAGATGGCGTAGACCAAGTCGGCGCGGTTCATGGTGTAGAAATGAAAAGTGGTGACGCCGCGGTCGACCAGATCGATCACCTGCTCGGCGGCGACCGCGGCGGCGATCAGCTTGCGCGTGGCCGCGTCGTGGTCGAGCCCGTGGAAGCGCTCGGCGAGCCAGGCCGGCACGCTTGCGCCGGCGCGCGCGGCAAAATTTGTCGCCGCCTTGAAGTTCTGCACCGGCAGGATGCCCGGCACGATGGGGATATCGATGCCGCGCGCGCGCACGCGGTCGAGATAGCGGAAATAGAGATCGTTCTCGAAGAAAAACTGCGTGATGGCGCGGCCGGCGCCGGCGTCCACTTTCGCCTTCAGCATGTCGATGTCGGCGGCGACGGTCGGACTGTCGGGATGCTTCTCCGGATAGGCCGAAACCGAAATTTCAAGATCGCCGTAAACGCGCTTGATGCCGGCTACGAGATCTGCGGCGTTGCGATAGCCGCCCGGATGGGCGGCGTATTGCGTGCCCGGTCCGCCGATGGAATCGCCGCGCAGCGCCACGATATGGCGCACGCCGGCGTCGTGATATTGGCGCACGATGGCGTCGACCTCCTCGCGCGTCGCCGCGACGCAGGTCAGATGCGCGGCCGGCGTCAACGAAGTTTCCGCCAGAATGCGCTTGACCGTCGCGTGCGTCCGCTCGCGCGTCGAGCCGCCGGCGCCGTAGGTCACTGACACGAAATTGGGCGAGAGCGGAGCCAGCCGCTCGATCGATTCCCAAAGGACCTTCTCCATCTCCTCGCTGGCCGGCGGGAAAAACTCGAAGGAGACCGCGATGCGGCGGCCCTCGCCGCGGGCGAAACGGCTGGCGCGGACGTTCATCACGCCACCTCCCGCTGCGGCGGCTGCGCCATCAAGGCGCGGGCGTCGCGCGCGAGCCACAGCGACACCGCGATCTTGCCGTCCGAGCCGGGCTCCGGCGGCAGGCTCTTGAAGCTCAGCGGCTCGAGCCCGGACGCGGTCATCCATTGCGTCACCGTCTCGCGCGCAAAACCCAATCGCCGGTGCGCGAACTGCTCGCGCAGAAATTCCTGCTCGTGCGGCGCGAAGTCGACCACCAACAAGCGCCCGCCCGGACGCAGCACCCTTGCCGCTTCTTTGATCGCGCGCGCGCCATCATCGAGGAAGTGCAGCACCTGATGCACGATGACGACGTCGAAGCTGTCATTGGCGAGCGGCAGATCGTAGATGTCGCCCTGCCGCACGCTGCAATGTTTCAAGCCGGCGCGTTCCAGCCGGTCGCGCGCGATGGCCAGCATGTCGAGCGACAGATCGAGGCCGAGCCCGCGCTCGATTCCCGCGCCGAACAATTCCAGCATGCGCCCGGTGCCGGTGCCGAGGTCGAGCAAGGAGCGGAACGGCTTGCCGGCAAGCGCCGCGCGGATGGCCGCTTCCACCGCGGCATCGGCGACGTGCAGCTTGCGGATGCGGTCCCATTCGGCGGCGTGCGCGCGAAAGTAAGCCTGCGCCGCCGCGGCGCGCGCTTGGCGCACCGAGGCAAGCCGGGCGCGGTCGCGCGCGATAGTCTGATCGGAAGGATCGAGCCGTTCGAGCAGCGCGCGCGCAAGCTCGGCGCCGCCGCCGCGCTCGGCCAGACGAAAGAAGGCCCAGGTGCCCTCGCGGAAGCGTTCGATCAGGCCGGCCTCGGCGAGCAACTTAAGATGCCGCGAGATGCGCGGCTGCGACTGGCGCAAAATATCGGTCAGGTCGGAAACGGTCAGTTCCGCTTCCGCCAGCAGCGCCAGCACGCGAAGGCGCGTCTCCTCGCCGGCCGCTTTGAGGGCGGCGTTGAGGGCGTTGAAACGGAGCTTGGCGCCGGTGCTCATCGGATCTTGCTACGGCTACTTGGGCCGCTTCCCACTATATAAAGATATCTTTATACGTTGAAACGGCTGTCCGCAAGGTCCCCCTTTCGTCATTCCGGGGCGCGTGCCATTAGCGCGTTTACGCGCGTCTTCGACGCGCTATGGCACGCGAACCCGGAATCCAGATGCAAGCATTGAATCTGCCTCTGGATTCCGGGTCCGGCGCGAATGCGCCGTCCCGGAATGACCGCGGAGGATTGGACATGACTACCCAGGATTTCGGCGTCCGCGATGGCGAGGTGACGGTGGAGCTGCCGGCGCAATCCGACGCCGGCCTCTATTACATCGGCCGCATCCGCAGCCCCTGGCACGACCGCAAGGACTGCCCGAAAAACGCCCGCGAATCCGACGCGACCTGCACCGTCGAACTCGACGAAAAATGGGCGGCGGGTCTCAAAGACGTGGAAACCTGCACTCACCTGGTGCTGCTCTATTGGATGGACAAGGCGCCGCGCAATCTGGTGCTGCAGAAGCCCGCGCATTACGGCGTGCGGCGCGGCACCTTCGGCCTGCGCTCGCCGGCCCGCCCCAACCCCATCGCCATGAGCGTGGTGAAACTCGTCGGCATCGCCGACAACAAGCTCACGGTCATCGGGCTCGACTGCCTGGACGGCACGCCGCTGCTCGACATCAAGCCCTATTTCGCCTCCACCGACAGCGTGCCGGAGGCCGTCGTGGGCTGGCACAAGAAACAATAAGGACCGAAAACGCCAACATTTTCAATTGGTTCCATCTTATTACAGTGATTTGAGCAGGTATATTTCCGGAACTAATGAACCTCGCCAGAGCTTGCCCCGACGAACGATGAAGCAGTCGTTTCATCGGGGAGGCTCAAATGTCCACCAAGTCCGTCGCCACCAAGTTCATCGCCACCGCTTCGCTGAGCGCGCTGATCGCCGCTGCCGCGTTGTCCGGCGCGCAGGCGCAATCGCGCTTCGCCTACAATTCCCCCGACGCCCGGCAATACGCTCCCACCGAGCAAGCCGAGCCGGACGCCGACGCCCAGCTCGATCCGCGCCTGCAGCGGCAGGTTGTCGCCTATGCCGGCAACGAGGCGCCTGGCACCATCATCATCGATACCCCGCACACGTTCCTCTACTACGTGCTCGGCGACGGCCAGGCAATCCGCTACGGCATCGGCGTCGGCCGCGAAGGCTTCACCTGGTCGGGCGTCAACAAGGTCGCGCGCAAGGCGGAATGGCCGGACTGGTATCCGCCGTCCGAGATGATCGCGCGCCAACCTTACCTGCCGCGCATGACAGCTGGCGGTCCGGGCAATCCGCTCGGCGCCCGCGCCATGTATATCGGCAACACCGAATATCGCATCCACGGCACCAACGATCCGACCACCATCGGTAAGCAGGTGTCGTCGGGCTGCATCCGCCTCACCAACGAGGACGTGGAAGATCTCTACAACCGCGTGCAGATCGGCGCCAAGGTCGTCGTCCTGCCGCAAGCGGCGCCGACGCAGACCGCGCAGCAGGCGCGCGCGCGTAACGCGCGCGTGACCTGGAACGTCGCCCGGGCGTCCGGCCTCTACTGATTTCCGCTAACCTCCCCCAAACTTGCCCGGCCCTCGCGCCGGGCAATTTTTTTGCTATACCGCTTGCCGGCGTTACGGGAGAAAATTCATGCGCATTGCGGCAATGGCAGCGGGGGCGGTCGGCGGCTATTTCGGCGCGCGGCTGGCGGCCGCCGGTCACGACGTGTTGTTCATCGCGCGCGGCGCCAATCTGGCGGCGCTGCAGAGCAACGGCCTCAGAATCGAGAGCGTGCACGGCGACCTGCATCTGCCGAAGGTGAACGCCACCGACGACGCTAAGAGCGTCGGCCCGGTCGACATCGTGCTGTTCGCGGTGAAGCTGTGGGACACCGAGACGGCCGCCGCGCAGGCAAAGCCGCTCGTCGCGGCCAATACCCGCGTCATCACCTTGCAGAACGGCATCGACAGCGTCGAGCGCATGGCGCCGATCGTCGGCGCCGAGCAAACCGTCGGCGGCGCCGCCTATATCGCCAGCGTGATCGCCGCGCCCGGCGTCATCAGGCACACCAGCCAATTCGCCCGCGTGCGCTTCGGCCGCGCCGACAAACGTCCCGACGCCGTGCTGCAAGCCTTCGCCGATGCGAGCCAGGCCGCCAAGCTCGATATCGGCCTCTCCGCCGACATCAATGTGGAGCTGTGGGAGAAATTCATCTTCCTCACCGCCATGGCCGGCTCAACGTCGGCGCTGCGCGCCAATGCCGGACAGATCGTGGCCGATCCCGAAATGCTGGCGTTCTACCGCGCGCTGATGCAAGAGGCCTACGCGGTCGGCAAGGCCAAAGGCGTCGCGCTCGATCCCGGTTTTGTCGAGGCCCGCATGAATTATCTGATCAACAAGATCGAGCCGGGCATGAAAGCCTCGATGGCGCACGATCTTGAGCGCGGCAACCGCCTCGAACTCGACTGGCTCTCCGGCAAGGTGCGCGACCTCGGCCGCGCACTCAACATCCCGACGCCGGCAAGCGATACCGTCTACACCGTGCTCAAGCTGCACCGCATGGGCGCGCCGCGCTGACGCCGCCGCTACCGCTTTACTTGCCGCGCGCAAACGGCAACGATTTCATTACTTTGGAACCGAGAATTTTTCCGGACGCGTAAACCCTCGGCCAGCCACGCCGCGCGATTGCGTAAGCGCACACCGGCGCGGCAACCTACCATGTTACGGACGCGCGGCCGCGTGCCACACCATGATACGCGGGCCGGAGCTTTTGTCGTTCGCGGCGGCAATGAAAAAATAATGGTTGCCGTGCAAAGACTGCACACGGAGTTCGCACATGGGTATAGGCGTGAAATCGTTTCGCATTCTTCATGTCGACGACGATCCTCTGATGCGCGACGTAGTTGAGCTCGCGCTCGGTTTCGATTCGGAATTCGTGGTGATGAGCTGCGGCAGCGGCGCGGAAGCCCTCGCCGCCGTGCCGGGCTGGGCGCCCGACCTCATCATCCTCGACGTCTTGATGCCCGACATGGACGGGCCGGCCGTGCTGGCGCGGCTGCGCGAAAATCCCGACAGCGAAAAAATCCCGGTGATCTTCATCACCGCGCGCTGTCCGCCGGCAGAGCGCGAGCGGCTGATGGCGCTCGGTGCCGTCGCGGTGATCGCCAAGCCGTTCTACCCGGTCAAGCTCGCCGAGACCGTGCGCCGCCACATGCTGTCGATCCGGCTGGCGCAGGCCGGCTACAATTTCACCCAGCGTCTGCGCGGCGACGCCGCGACGCTCGCCACCTTCCGCGACAGATTGCGCAACGGCGCCGACAGCTCCTTCGTGCCGGAGGATTTCCAATCCTTCGTGCACAAACTCGCCGGCGCCGCCGGCGTGTTCGACTTCAAGGCCGTGAGCACCACCGCGGCCGCGCTCGAGGACGCCATCATCGCGCGGCGCGCCGGCCGCGGCGCGCCCGGAAGGGTCGAAGGCAATCTCGACGCGCTGCTCGCCTCGATCGAGGCCGCGTAACCGACTCAAACGGGGTGGAGAGGGGAAATGGCGGATAATGTCGAGACGCCAGACAAGGCGCCCAAAATGCTGATCGCCGACGACGACCCCGCCATCGTGCGGCTGCTCGCCGACCGTTGCGTGAAGATGGGCTTCAAGGTGGAAACCGCCACCAACGGCGTGCAATTGCTGGTCAAGGCGCGCCGCAGCCAGCCCGACATCGTCATCGTCGACGTCAACATGCCCGAACTCGACGGGCTCTCGGTCTGCAGCCACCTGCTCGATCCCGGCAACAAGCCGCTGGAAGTTGTGGTGGTCACCGGCAGCAACGACCCGGAAACCGCCGAACGCTGCCAAAGCCTCGGCATGTTCTACGGTTACAAGGGCCCCGATTTCTGGAACAGCGTGGAAGGCGCGCTGGCCGAAATTTATCCCGACCTGGCGGCCAGGATCGGCGCGCTGGAAAGTACGGCGGGCGACGCCGGCGTGCCGCAGCGGCCGCGCGTGCTGGTCATCGACGACGATCCGGACATCGAAAAGTTCCTCGCCACCCGATTGAGCAAATTCGGCATCGACACGCTTTACGCCCCCGACGCCGTGCAGGGCTTCCGCGTCGCCTGCAAGGAAAAGCCGACGGTGATCATCACCGACAATTTCATGCCCGACGGCGACGCCCGGTTTCTGCTCTACCGGCTGCGCTCGACGCCGTTAACCGAGAATATTCCCGTCTTCGTCATCAGCGCGCGCAAACTCAGCGATCTCACCGAACAGACGCTGAAACGGTCGATCGGCGGGCGGTCGGGCGCCTTGCAGGTGTTCACCAAATCCTTCGATACCCAGGAGCTGTTCAAGGCGCTGCAACACTACTGCGGCTTCGAGAAGCAGCACTAGGCCGGCGCCCGCCCGGCCGGGCGACACGCCCGCCTACCCCGACAAACCGACAATGCGCCACGCCACCGCGCGGGGGACGGGGATAGAAAACCGCCCGTATCTGGACTAAAGCTATGCGACGGGCCGAGCCGTCGGGCGCGGCGAATCAGTCAAGAAACCGCCGTGGGAGGATAAGTTTGTTCCGCACGCTTGTGAAAAAGCGGGACTTCTACGCCGGCGGACTGATGACGCTGATCGGCGCAGCGGTCACCTTCGATTCCTGGCAATACTATTCCCTCGGCACCCTGACCCATATGGGCCCGGGCATGTTCCCCTTGATGTTGGGGATCACGCTGACCTTTGTCGGCGTGTTGATCCTGGGCGCCGCCGCCGCCACGCCGTTAAGCGACAACGAGCGCGTCCTGCCGGAGAGGCCGGAATGGTTCGCCTGGGCCTGTATTTTGGCCGGGCCGGTGCTGTTTATCGTGCTCGGCGAATTTTTTGGCTTGGTGCCGGCGACCTTCGCTTGCGTCTTCGTGCCCGCGCTCGGCGACCGCACCGCGACGCTGAAAGGTTCGGCGATCCTCGCCGCCGGCGTCACCGTCGTCGGCACGCTGTTGTTCACGTACATTTTGAAAATTCCCTTCCCCATGTTCCGCTGGGGCCACTAGATGTTCGAAACCGCACTGACCGATCTTTGGTACGGCTTCGGCGTCGCGCTCGAACCGCACAACGTGATGTGGTGCTTCATCGGCGTGTTCGTCGGCAACATGGTCGGCGTGCTGCCGGGCATGGGGCCGCTCGCCACCATCTCGATCCTCTTGCCGCTCACCTTCGGCATCAAGCCGGTCGGCGCCATCCTGATGCTGGCCGGCGTGTTCTACGGCGCGCAATACGGCGGCGCCATTTGCTCGATCCTGCTCAATCTGCCCTGCCATCCGCCACACGCGGTCACCTGCCTCGACGGCTTTCCGCTCACCAAGAAAGGCCGCGGCGGTGCCGCGCTCGGCATTACCGTCATCTCGTCCTTCGTCGGCGCCTCTTGGGGCATCACCGAGATGATCTTCCTGTCGCCGGTCCTGGTGGTGGTGGCGCTCAAATTCGGCCCGGCGGAAATCTGTTCGCTGATGCTGCTCGGCCTTCTTGCCGGCTCGACGCTGGCGCGCGGTTCGCCGCTCAAAGGCGTCGCCATGACCCTATGCGGGCTGCTCATCGGCATCGTCGGCAGCGACATCGAAACCGGTACGCCGCGCTTCACCTTCGGCATTCCCAATCTGTTCGACGGCGTGGAGATCGTGGCGCTGGCGCTCGGCCTGTTCGGCATCGCCGAGTTCATGAAGAGCGTCAACCAACTCTCCGACGTCGACACCAAATACACCAATGTCAGTTTCAAGGACCTGCGGCCGACGCGCGACGAATTCCGCCGCGCGGTGCCGGCCATGTTCCGCGGCACCTTGATCGGGAGCCTGTGCGCGCTCATCCCCGGCACCGGCCCGACCATTGCCTCGTTTATTTCCTACGCCGCCGAAAAAAAGATTTCCAAGACGCCGGAACTGTTCGGCACCGGCATGATCGAGGGCGTCGCCTGCCCGGAAGCGTCGACGCACTCCTCGGTGCAGGGCGACTTCATCCCGACCATGAGCCTTGGCATCCCCGGCGACGCGGTGATGGCGCTGATCCTCGGCGCCTTGATGATTCAGGGCATCGTGCCCGGCCCGCAATTGATCAGCGAGCACCCGGATATTTTCTGGGGCCTGATCGCCTCGTTCTGGATCGGCAACATTATCCTCGTCATCCTCAACGTGCCGATGATCGGCCTGTGGGTGAAGCTTTTGACCATCCCCTATAAATATCTCTATCCGGCCGCCATGTTCTTCGTCGCCATCGGCGTCTACTCGACCAATAACGACATGTTCCAGGTCGGCGAGGTCATCATCATCGGCATCGCCGGCTATCTGCTGCTGCTGCTCGATTTCCACCCCGCCCCGATCCTGCTCGGCTTCGTGCTCGGCCCGCGCTTCGAGGAGAATTTCCGCCGCGCCATGCTGATCTCGCGCGGCGACATCTGGGTGTTCCTCAAGCATCCGATCAGCGCGGTGTTCATCGGCCTGTCCGTGCTGCTGATCGCGATGCAGATTTACGTGCGCCTGCGCGCGCCGAAGGCGCTGCCGACCGAAATGGCGCTGCCCACCGACCACCACAAGACCGCCGAAGCGGCCGAGTAAGGCGCTTCCGCTAGACGAATTTCGGGATCGGCCCGCGCTGCGGCGTCTGGTCCGGCAGGTCGACGAAACTTTCGTCGACATAGCACCAGCCCCAGCCTTCCGGCGGGTCGTAGCCCTCGATCACCGGGTGGCCGGTCAAGTGGAAGTGTTTGCGCGCGTGCTTGTTGGGCGAATCGTCGCAGCAGCCGACATGGCCGCAGGTGCGGCACAGCCGCAAATGCACCCAAGGCGAGCCGATCTTGAGACACTCCTCGCAGCCAAGCGCGCTCGGTGTCACCTGGCGGACCTCGGCGGTGTGCGGGCAGGTTCGCTTCATCGCGCTCAATCTTCGCACTTTTCGCCCGTAGGCGCTAGGATTCGGCTTCCGGCGAATCAGTGGAGCTTGGCCGATGCGGCGCATGCTCGACGAGGCGATCTACTACGCCACGGCACCGATCCGGCTGTTCGGCCGCTCGCGCCGCTTCCGCCTGGTGCTCGGCGCAGGCGTCGTCGTCGCCGGCTTTTTCGCCGCCGCCCAATGGGCGCTCGACCGGCTGATGCCGGCAGACACCGGCCTCGAGACCGCGCTCGCCATCATGAACCCGCCGCCGCCTTTGCCGACCGTCACCAAGTCGTCTTACGTGATCGCGCCGGTCGCGGTCGCACTCGCCGCCATCCGCCGCAGCCTGGACGCCGCCGCCCCGCGCGAACTCGCCGGCAAGAACGACAACCCGGTGAGCAGCCTGTTGTCGAAAGCCGATATCGGCATCACCGTCGGGCGCGGCACCTTGGGCATCGCCGGCAAGCCGAACGAGATGGCGGTGACGGCGCCGATCAGCGGCACGCTGCGCATCACCGGGCAGATCGCGATGCAAGCCGGCAACATCACCGGCGCGGTCACCGGCCTCCTCGACAAGTCGATCGGCAAGACCGTCGGCCAGCTCACCAGCAACGTGCTCGACCAACGCGCCGAGCTGCGCGGCCAGGTGGTGGTGCATGCCAAGCCCGCGCTCACCGCCGATTGGCGGCTCGAGCCCAACCTCACCTCGCAGATTGCGCTCGCCGATAGCTCGGTGACGCTCGCCGGTTTCAAGCTCGACCTGTCGAACGAGGCGCGGCCGCTGATCGAGCGCGAGGTCAACTCGCAAATCGCCGCCCTGCAGACGCGGCTGCGCAACGATCCCTTCATCGAGCGAGCGGCGCGCACGCAATGGGCCAAGATGTGCCGCTCGATCCCGCTCGGCGGCGGCGATACCGGCCTGCCCAAGCTGTGGCTGGAAATGCGCCCGGTCCGCGTCGCCGCCGCGCAGCCGCAGATCGACCTGCGCAGCATGACGCTGACCGTCGGCGTGCAGGCGGAAACGCGCATCACGCCGAAAGAAACCAAACCCGACTGCCCGTTCCCGGCCAAGCTCGACCTGGTGCCGCCGATGCAGAACGGCAAGCTCGCGGTCGGCGTGCCGATCGACGTGCCGTTCTCAGCGCTCGACAAGGTGCTTGAGGCGCAACTCAAGGGCAAACGATTCTCCCGACGAACACCAGCGCCCCGGTCGAGGTCGAGGTGCGCAGCGTGCATCTGGCCGCCGCCGGCGACCGCCTGCTGATCGCGCTCAAGGTGAAGGCGCGCGAGCGCAAAAGCTGGTTCGGCTTCGGCGCCGAGGCGACCGTGCATATCTGGGGTAAGCCCACGCTCGATGCGAAGAACCAAGTGCTCCGCCTCGCCGATCTCACGCTGGCGGTCGAATCGCAAGCTGCCTACGGCCTGTTCGGCGCCGCCGCCCGCGCCGGCATGCCGTATCTGCAGCAGGCGCTGGCCGACAGCGCGGCGATCGACCTCAAGCCGTTCGCCGCCGACGCCAAGAAGAAGATCGCCGCCGTACTCGCCGAATTCGAAAAGAGCGGCCAGGGCTTGCGCGTCGACACTGCGGTCGACGACCTGCGCCTTACCGGCATCGCCTTCGATTCGGCCACGCTGCGCGTGATCGCGGAAGCCGACGGCAGCGCCAAGGTGACGGTGAGCGAATTGCCGAAGATGTGAGCCGCGACTTTGGCCAACTCACCGCGATAACGAAAAACCCCGGACGAATTGCCCGGGGTTTCCAACGGCTTCCGATCGCGGCTCGCTAATGCATCCAGTTGAACTTGGAGACCATCTGCGTAGTGAAGGTCTGCACCTCAGGCTTGAAGTGGATGCTCGCGGCAAGGGCGCCCGTCCCGTCGGTATCGGGAAGGGTCTTGTCGCTATAGTGCGCGTAGCGGTACTCGGTGCGCCAGAACCAGCCGGGTGCCACGGCAACTTCGCCGCCGCCGCCCAAGAACCAGCCGTTGGCCGTGAAAGCCGGCGTGGAGAAGCCGCTCGCCACACCGGCAAAAGTCGTGACCATATTCGCGCCCGAGAAGCGCGCGGCCGTATAGCCGGCGGTCAAGTAACTTAAAGTTTGCGGCGAAACCAACCAGCCTCCGCGCGCGCCCACCGCCCATGCCGACGTTTGCTTGATGTCGCCCACGAAAAACGGACCCTGATCCTGAACGGTGCCCTTGAGGCTCGACCAATCGACGTCAGCAAAGATGCCGGCCAGGAAACGCGAGTCGAATTGATAATCGTAACCGGCGCCGATCACGCCCAGCCAACCTTTGCCGCCTTGCTCTTGATTGAAGCAGAGAATGCAGACGCCCGTTCCCGGGACCTCGGTGGTCGTGTCGGCGGCCCAGAGCCCGTAGCCTAAGCCGCCGTTTACGTAGAGCCCGCTCCAGGTCATCGGCGTGAATGAGGCCGGCGTCGGATAAGACGGGCCGCCGCTATTGAGTTTGTAGACGATGCCCGATGTGATTGTTTGAACCGCGGGCTTGAACCTTATGCTGGCCGCGGCGCCGCCCGTCCCGTCGGTGTCGGCAAGGGTCTTGTTGCTGTAGCTCGCGTAACGGTACTCGTTGCGCCAGAACCAGCCAGGCGCGACTACGGTTTCAGTGCCGCCGCCGACGAACCAGCCGCTGGTTGTGAAAGCCTGCGTGGAAAATCCGGTCGGCGCGCCGGCAAAGGTGGTGACCATATCCGCGCCCGAGAAGCGCGCGCTCGTATAGCCGCCGTTCACATAGGCCAAAAATTTCGGACTAAAAAGCCAGCCCACACGGGCACCGACCGCCCACGCCCACGTCTGCTTGATGTCGCCGGCGAAAAACGGACCCTGATCCTGAATAGTGCCTTTCAGGCTCGACAAGTCGTAGTCGGCAAAAACACCGGCCAGAAAACCAGGGGCGAATTGATAATCGTAACCGGCGCCGATCACGCCCAGCCAACCTTTGCCGCCTTGCTCTTGATTGAAGCAGAGAATGCAGACGCCCGTTCCCGGGACCTCGGTAGTCGTGTCGGCCGCCCAGAGCCCGTAACCCAGCCCGCCATTCACATAGAAGCCGGTCCAATTCGTCGCGGCCGAGGGGGCGGCCTTGTAGATCGGAGCCTTAGTTGGCATGTCCGCGGCGCCGGCGGCGTTTGCAAAACCAAATGCGGCAAAAGCCACCGCAAAAGCAGCAAATCTTTTCACTTCAAACCCCCAATTGGGCAAATCACACGAGTTCCAATCAGATTACACCATGTGGCGTTTTGGGGGTGTGGGGTTACGGCAACATTTCACTAGAAAAGTGTATATCCAGCGGCCTTTCCGGTCATTGCCGGCAGCCTATCTCGCTGGCGGGGATAACATTGTTTGTCCCCTATACCGCCGCTAGCTGCGGTTGATGCGGCTCTCGACCCACTCGAGATGGCGCGCCTGCCGTCCCCAACTGTGGTCGAGCGCGCGATTAAGCGCGATCTTGACGCCGGAGGTGAGAACGAAAAATACCAACGCGTAGCCCCACACGAGCAGCGCCAGCCGCCAACCCATCGGCGCCATGAACCAGCCGTAGACCGCGGCGAGCGTGCCGACGATTTGCGTGAGCTCGGCGGGGACCACGAGTTTCCAGCTCGGCCACGGCCGCGCCCAGATCGCACCGCGATGGCGGGTGATGTAGATGGTCATGTGGCCGGCGACGAGCAGCTTGAGGAACACCATCGACTGCACCAGCGGCGGTGGCAGCGCAAGATAATCGCGCGCGATCCAGAACATGCCGAAGCTGGCGATGACGCCGACCGCGCCAAGCACGCTCGCCATCGCCAGCACCCGCCCCATGGCCCAGCGCACCGGATTGGGCGCGACCGGCGCGTTGTCATAGGCGATCATCATGATCGGCAGATCGTTGAGCAGCGCCAGCAGCACGATCATCACCGCGGTGACGGGATAGAAATTGAACACCAGGATGCTGGCGGTCATGAACAACAGGATGCGGATCGTCTCGGCGATGCGGTAGATGGCGTAGCCGGTCATGCGCTCGAAGATGCGGCGCGCTTCTTCGATGGCCGTCGCGATCACCGCGAGGCCCGGCGCGGTCAGCACCAGGTCGGCAGCGGCGCGGGCGGCGTCGGTCGCCCCGCTCACCGCGATGCCGACGTCGGCCTGCTTGAGCGCCGGCGCGTCGTTGACGCCGTCGCCGGTCATGCCAACGATATGGCCGGCGGCTTGCAGTATCTGCACGATCTGGAATTTGTGCTCGGGGAAAACGCGGGCGAAACCGTCCGCGTCGACGATTTGCCGCGCGCGGTCGCCGGTGGCGTCCTTGCCGAACAATTTGTCGGCCACCAGGATGTTGCGGCCGAGATCGAGCTCGCCGGCGATCTGCCGGGCGATGGCCTCGTGATCGCCGGTCAGCATCTTGATAGCGACGCCCATGCCGCGCACTTTGGCGATGGTTTTTTTGCAGTCCTCGCGCGGCGGATCGAACAGCGGCAGCATGCCGAGGAAACGCCACGCCCCGCCGGCGTCGCGCCGGGCGACGGCCAACGTACGGTAGCCTTTGGCCGCGTCGGCATCGACAGTCGCGTGCGCGGCCTTGCCGGCGTCGCCTTCGAGCTTGCACATCTCGATGATGACTTGCGGCGCGCCTTTGACCGCCTCGAAACGCTCGCTGCCGTGCTCGATTTCGGCGCGGGCGAATTTGCTCACCGGGTCGAACGGGTGAAAAACGCTGACTTTATACTGCACCAGCGTCGCCGCCGCCGGCGCGGCGGTGAGGATCGCGGCGTCGATTGCGTCGGGCGCGTCGCGCGCCGAGGCGAGCGCCGCGGTGAGCGCCAGCTCCTCACGCTTGACGCCCGGCGCCGGCTGCAAGTCGCCGAGCGACAATTCGTTCTTGGTCAGCGTGCCGGTCTTGTCGGAGCACAGCATGTCCATGCCGGCCAATTCCTCGATCGCCACCAGGCGCGAGACGATGGCGCGCAGATGCGCCAGCCGCTCGGCGCCGACCGCCATGGTCACCGACAGCACCGCCGGCAACGCGACCGGGATCGAGGCGACGACCAGGATCAGCGCGAACTGCATGGTCTCGATCAACGGATCGCCGCGGAACAAAGCGGCGAGCACGATCACCGCGACCAGGCCGATGGTGGCGAGGATGAGGAAATTGCCGATGCGCAGCACCGCGCGCTGGAAATGCGAGATGGTCTTGGCCTCGCCGACCAGCCGCGCGGTGTGGCCGAAAAACGTCTGCATGCCGGTGGCGGTGACCGCCGCCGTCATCTCGCCTTGCTTGGCGATCGAGCCGGCATAGGCGGTGTCGCCCACCTTCTTGTCGACCGGCAGCGATTCGCCGGTGAGCGCCGACTGGTCGACGCTCAGATAAGCGCCGCCGATCAGTTTGACGTCGGCCGGCACGATGCTGCCGATCTTGAGCGTGACCACGTCGCCGGGCACCAGCTCCTCGGCGGCGATGTCCTGCCATTTGCCGTCGCGCTTAACGCGCGCTTTGAGCGCGAGGCGTTGCTTGAGCAGCGCTATGGCGTTGTCGGCCTTGAATTCCTGCCAGAAGCCGACCGCGGCGTTGACCAGCAGCATGGCGAGAATCACGGCGAAATCGGCCCAGTGGCGCACCGCCGCCGACAGCGCAGCCGCCGTCTCGATCATCCAGGGGATGGGACCCCAAAAGAACTTGAACAGCCGCACCAGCACGCTGGTGTGGTGCTCGGCAATCGTGTTGCGCCCGTATTGCGCAAGCCGCCGCGCGGCCTCCGCGGAACTCAAGCCCGCGGTTGCGTCGGCAGAGGCAGTAGCGGCCTTGGGTGGGCTCGACTGTTCCAGCATGGGGGCCGTTGCGATTGAACGATCCGGTTGTGGGGTTTTTGTGTCCCAGCGCCAAGATCGGCGCGAAACTAGCACGCCGCACATATCCACTGGATTAGATATGCGGTCTTGCGGGGCAAATGCGCGGGGAAGCCATGAACGGCGCGCATTGACAGCCCCTGCCCTGCGCCTACATTAACACCGTTCCGAGGGGTGCCCGGATACGGGCTGAGAAAAACCCTTTGAACCTGATCCGGGTCATGCCGGCGAAGGGACAGGGACTTTGCCCCAAGCCGCGTTCGATTTGGATTTGCGTCGCATTGCGCAGGGAGCACGCCATGAACAAGCCCGTCACCACCGCCGATCTGGTCACGCCCAAGGTCACCACCGGGCCGCTGCCCGCTTCGCGCAAGGTCTACGCGCGGCCCGATGCGGCGCCGGAATTGCGGGTACCGGTGCGCGAGATCGATCTCGATCGCGTCGTCGGGCGAACCGCCGCTGCCGGTCTACGATACGACGGGCGTGTACAGCGATCCGGACGTGACCATCGACGTGGAGAAGGGCCTCGCCCGCACCCGCATCGACTGGGTGAAGGAGCGCGGCGGCGTCGAGCAATACGAAGGCCGGCCCGATCCAGCCGGTCGACAACGGCAATGTCAGCGGCAAGCATCTGGCGCGCAATTTCCCCAACACGCCGAAGCCGTAGCGGGCTTTGGATGGAAAACCCCTCACCCAATACGAATGGGCGCGCGCGGGAGTCATCACCAAGGAAATGATCTACGTCGCCGAGCGCGAGAATCTCGGCCGCAAGAAACAATTGGAGCGCGCGGAAGCAGCGCTTGCCGACGGCGAGCAGTTCGGCGGCGCGCTGCCTGCCTTCGTCACGCCGGAATTCGTGCGCAGCGAAATCGCGCGCGGCCGCGCCATCATCCCGTCCAACATCAACCACGCCGAATTGGAGCCGATGATCATCGGCCGCAATTTCCTGGTGAAGATCAACGCCAATATCGGCAACTCGGCCGTCACCTCCTCGGTCGAGGAAGAAGTCGAGAAGATGGTCTGGGCGATCCGCTGGGGCGCCGACACGGTGATGGACCTCTCGACCGGCCGCAACATCCACAACACGCGCGAATGGATCCTGCGCAATTCGCCGGTGCCGATCGGCACCGTGCCGATCTATCAGGCGCTGGAGAAGGTCGACGGCGATCCGGTCAAGCTCGACTGGGAATGTTACAAGGACACGCTGATCGAGCAGTGCGAACAGGGCGTCGACTATTTCACCATCCACGCCGGCGTGCGGCTGGCTTACGTGCCGCTCACCGCAACCGCGTCACCGGCATCGTCTCGCGCGGCGGCTCGATCATGGCCAAGTGGTGCCTGTCGCGGCACAAGGAATCGTTCCTCTACGAGCGCTTCGACGAAATCTGCGACATCATGCGCAAATACGACGTGTCGTTCTCATTGGGCGACGGCCTGCGCCCCGGCTCGCAGGCCGACGCCAACGACGCTGCGCAATTCGCCGAGCTGGAGACGCTGGGCGAACTCACGCAAGTTCGCCTGGAAGAAAGGCTGCCAGGTGATGATCGAAGGCCCCGGCCACGTGCCGATGCACAAGATCAAGATCAACATGGACAAGCAGCTCAAGGAATGCGGCGAGGCGCCGTTCTACACGCTTGGCCCGCTGACCACCGACATCGCGCCCGGCTACGACCACATCACCTCCGGCATCGGCGCCGCCATGATCGGCTGGTTCGGCTGCGCCATGCTCTGCTACGTGACGCCGAAGGAGCATCTCGGCCTGCCCGACCGCGACGACGTCAAGGACGGCGTCATCACCTACAAGATCGCGGCGCACGCAGCCGACCTCGCCAAGGGCCACCCGGCGGCGCAATTGCGCGACGACGCGCTCTCGCGCGCGCGCTTCGACTTCCGCTGGCAGGATCAGTTCAACTTGGGGCTCGACCCGGAGACGGCGCGCGAATTCCACGACGAAACGCTGCCCAAGGAGGCGCACAAGGTCGCGCACTTCTGCTCGATGTGCGGCCCGAAGTTCTGCTCGATGAAGATCACGCAGGATGTGCGCGATTATGCGGCGGGGCTGAACGAGAAGCAGGCCGGCATGGATCAGATGTCGGAGAAGTTCAACGCCATGGGCCAGCAGGTTTATGTCGATGCGGAGAAGGTGAAGGCGAGCAACAAGGCGCTGTGACACCGGTCCGCCTGAACCTATTGCCGCGCCGGCGCGTCTAACCCCAGGCTGCGCTTCAATTGTCGGTGGCGGGACAAGCTCGTCGCGTCTCGATAATATTAGCTCAAGCGCCTGGCCGTTAGCCCTGGGGTGACACCATGAAGCCATTTTTCGCTCTCGGCGCGGCGTTGCTCGCCGCCTCGCTCGCCTTCCCGCCGCTCGCTCCGCCCGCCGCCGCGCAATCCGACCCGCCCACGCTCACGCAAAAACTCAACGCCTATGTCGGCTGCATCAACCGGCTCTCGGCGCGCGCCTACGATTCGCGCAAGCGCTATTTCAGCTGGGCGGCAAAAAGCGGCCCGACCGGCCGCGAGCGCATCATCTACGGCACCTACACCATCTACGACACCGCCGACTGCAAGAAGAACGTCGCGACGGCGAACACGCTCGAGCCGCGCGACGCAGCGCTGGAAGCGGCGGCTGCCGCTTACGCCGAGGCCGTCGGCGCGCTCGAGCCGCTGCTCAAGGAGGCCGACGACTATTACAGCCAAGAAAACTACAAGGACGACAAGATGGCCAAGGGCCGCGCGCTGCACCCCAAGCTCGTCGCCGCCTGGGATGCCTTCGCCGCCGCCGACCAGACGCTGCGCGGCGAGGTCGAGGCCATCAACGACCGGCGCGCGGCGGAAAAACTCGCCGAGATCGAGAAAAGCGAAGGCCGCCAGGCGCGCTACCATGTCCAGGCGACGATGATCGAGGCCAAGCGCGTGCTGCGCGCGGAGAACGCGGGCAAACCCGACCTCGCCGCCATCGAACAGGCGCTTAAAGGTTACGAGGACATCGTCAAGGGCGCCGAAAAATTCGCCGGCAGCGCGGTCATGGACAAGACCAAGATCGGCTCGATGTTCATCAACAACGCCAAGTCCTATCTGGTCACGGCCAAGCAGCTGATGCGCCGCCTGCGCGATCACGTGCCCTATTCGACCGGCGACAAGATGATGCTCAACGCCGGCTCGGGCTGGATGGTCGAAGGCTCGCCGCAACGGCTGTTGCGCGACTACAATCAGCTGGTCGACGCGTACAATATGGGCGCGAGGATTTAGCCGGCCGCCCGCCTGCAATGCTCAGGCGAAATCGCAAGACGGGGAAACGACCATGGCCAACCTGCTGACCTCACACATCGCCGCCGTCACCGGCGCCGGGTCCGGCATCGGCCGCGCCATCGCGCTGGGCTTTGCCCGCGAGGGCGCGCAGGTCGTCGCGCTCGACATCGACGGCGAAACGGCGGCCAAGACCGCCGCCGAGATCGAGGCCGACGGCGGCAAAGCGGCGAGCTACATCCTCGACGTGACCAAGCGCGAGGACTGCGCGACAATCGCCAAGAAAGTCGAAGCGGAGGTCGGCCGCGTCTCGATCCTCGTCAACAATGCCGGCATCAACCGGCGCAATCCCTTCGCCGGCGATCCTGACGCCTTCCTCAAGGACTGGCAGGACATCATGGCGATCAACCTGAACGGCGTGATGAACGTGACGCAGGCGTTCCTGCCGCAAATCCGCGCCGCCAAAGGGCGCATCGTCAACCTCGCCTCGATCCAGTCCTTCGTGCACGTGCGCACGCCCAATTCGGCCGCCTACACCGCCAGCAAGCACGGCGTCGTCGGCTTCACCAAGGCGCTCGCCGCCGAGCTCGGCAAGGACGGCGTGCGCGTCAACGCCATCGGCCCCGGGCTGATCGAAACGCCGCTCAACGCCGCCGTGCGCGCCAACAATCCGGGGCTGATCCAGATTTTCCTCGATCACACCCCGCTCGGCCGCGCCGGCAAGCCGGAAGACATCGTCGGGCCGGCGGTGTTCCTCGCCTCCGACATGTCGGCTTACGTCACCGGCGCGATCGTCATGGCGGATGGCGGCTATCGGACGATTTGACGGGGCGGCCGGATGATCTAGAGCTCGCCGCCGCGGCGCTTGCGCGACGACAATCGGCTGGTGGATGCGTATAATATAGTCGTCAGGTTTTAATAGGCCGCTGGGTGAACAGTTTTATGTCGATGCGGAAAAAATGTGAAGGAAAATAGCAGGGTGTTAAAGTCGCGACACTCTATGCATGCGGAACATTATATTTTGCTAGTTATCGTCGAGATCCCTACCGCTTGCCGCAGTGGAGTGGCAACATGTCTGCGAGCCATGAAAAGTTGATTTTTCTTTTATTTGCGGCTGCAACATTCGTTCCTGCAAGAACAATCGGCTTTACCATTCGGAAATTCGGATTTGGCGATAAACTTTTTTATTTTGTAAGCTTCGTAGCGGCTGGAGTAATCGAATACATCGGTATTATGACAAATTCACTTGCGACCGCTTTAATTGGACCTACTTTTTTGTGTTTTTCATATAAATCGCAAATCTACAACGAATACGTCGCGGCTAAAATGGAAAACGACACCATTGTAGTAGGCATTCTTGCGCCACCCGCAGCTATCGTATTTCTCGATACTGGCCAGATTTCTAAGAGCCGATCCAAGAAGTTTGGATTCAGCGGCAAAGATTTGATCTGGTCAAGCGCTTGAGCATGATGTGGATCATGGCGAGACGGATAAAGGCTGCGACAGTTTTGGCATAGCGTTCGAAATCTCTGGCGAGACGACGGAAGCGGCTGATCCAGGCGATTGTTCGTTCGACGATCCATCTTTTTGGCACGATCTCGAAGCCGATTGCATTGTCGGATCGCTTGACGATGTCGATCACCCAGGCGCCCGTTCGAGCAGCGGCGGCAGCCGCTTTCGGCCCTTGGTAGCCACCGTCGGCGTAGATGCGTTCGATAAAGGGAAACAAGCGGCGCGTGCGACGGTCGAGGACCAGCGCAACGCCGTCGCGATCCTGAATGTTGGCGGGATGAACGGCAACGCTCAGCAAGAGGCCGAGCGTGTCGACCAGGATGTGCCGCTTTCGACCCGTAACCTTCTTGCCCGCATCGTAGCCCTGCGGATCGAGCGTAGACCCCCTTTTTGAGCCGCTTTGCCACTTTGGCTGTCGATGATCGCCACACTCGGGCTTGCTTCGCGCCCAGCCTGCTCGCGCACCGCGACGTAGAGCGTGTGATGGATGCGATCGAGCGTGCCATCCCAGTCCCACAACATGAAGTAATAATGCGCCGTGCTCTTCGGCGGCAGGTCTTTCGGCAGCGCCTTCCACTGACAGCCGGTGGCGAGCACGTAGAAAATTGCGTTCAATACTTCACGCACGTTCACATCGCGCGGTCGTCCGCCGTGCCGGGCCGGCGGTATCATCGGTCCCACCAACGTCCACTCGGCGTCTGTCAGATCACTCGGATAGCGAAGGCCATGCCACTCAGCCGCATGGCGGTGTTCAGGCTTCCACATCGGGCGCTCCTGTGCGAATCAAGCGCCCAACAATGAATCACAACTGATTCACCAAACTCAACTTCTTCTTGGATCGGCTCTAAGATATCATCATCTCATTCTATTCTACAGCTTGCCAGTCATCGTTGACTGTTTTCGCTATTCTATTTGGGCTTTTTGCCAGCGGATCTCCGTTACGGCGCGATGCAATGCCACGCGTGAAAAACTCGATACAGAATTTGCTGAAGTTGCTCGCAATCGCGGCGTTATGTTCCGCTCTAGGGTTCCTCATTACGCCAGGCGGATATTTGCGTCCGACAACGTCGTCAACGTGAATTCGATCCAAACGATATTAGCTTACTTTACACTTTCGGTTTTTCTGGCAGCGTTGAGCCATATCGTTGCAAGCGTGCGCATTTTCACTTCATCTAATAATAAAAACAAATAACGGCGGAGTAAGCGTCCCGGTCGCATTTTCAAGTGACCTTAATAACCGGTCGAAAGCTCGGCCGTATTTCAAAGCCGCCGTGGCACACGCAGCTTTAGCTTTAACAAGCGAACGCAGACTTTCGGGCCGAGGTAATCACGCAATGAATTCGGGGCGGCTGGGCCATCGTTTAGAGCCAGTTGCGCGATCGCCTGCCCGACCAATACCTCCCAGGGCTTATTACTGAATAAGCCAATTAAGACATTACGAATCGTCTTCAGGTCATGACGCTTTCTATTAAACCCCTGTTCAATAAACGCTCGCACATCTGCATGATATTGATGCTGACCGTTCGCGGCCGCCCATTGCGTTATTCGTTCTTGCAAAGTGGGCCAGCTCATTCCAGCAAGGGCGAGAGTTTCGTCGGCTAACATGAGGTTTTCTGCCGCGCGACACCCCAATCTCATCCTTATTACATGCCCGACATCATTGATAGCTTCAGGCTGCAAACCCCGATCCCGTAGCGAATATGCTTTCGCATCGTCGTAAACAGCTTCAATGATGTTGTTCACTTCGGCTTCGCCCCTTGACATTTATTCCGATAGGACTATATTCCCCATCGTCTCCTCCGCTAGAGGGCGCTCTCATGAGGCGTCGTGCGGGCGGGAGGAGGCGCGGCGCCCGCGGGCGGAGGACGAACGCTCCCTCCAAGCTCCCGGGCGGCGCCGGGGCACCGCTCGCGGGCACTATGACCTGCCGCGAGGAGCTCGCTGACGCCGGGCGGCAACGCCCGTCAGAAAGCGCGACCCGGCACTGTCAAGACGCCGCGATGGATCGCCGAGAGGCGCCCGCATCCTCCAAAAGAGGGTGCGGCACGAACAAGACTGGTGCGCCGCTCGGTGCTCCATCCCCTCAGTTTTTCGAGGGGGAAAACGGGAAGACGGCCTACCCGGGGCCGTTAAAGAATACGGGTGATGGTTCTTGCCTGACGCGAACCGGGCAAGCCCGGCGCGCGTGGCGTTGGCTTCTCTCCGCCTCATCCTGAGGAGCATCGCCAAGCGATGCGTCTCGAAGGACGAGGCGGCCTCTGGGCCTCATGGTTCGAGACGGCGCTTCGCGCCTCCTCACCATGAGGAGAAAGGCGGAAGCGGGCTGTTTGAAATTCGAATCGGGACGCGCGCATACCCCGCTCATCCCCGCGCAAGCGGGGATCCAGTGCTCAAATACAAAGCCTGTCTGGATTCCCGCTTACGCGGGAATGAGCGGAAATTGCAGCGCCTACTTCAGCGAAATCGCCATCCCGCTGAGATCCGCGTTGACCATCAGTCCGGCCTGCCGGCCGGAGAGCGCCAGCACGGCGCCCTTCTCGTTGGTCAGCACGATGCCGCGCGCACCGCGCCCGATCGTGCCGCCCGCGCCCGCCGCGCCATAGACGCCGGCGACGTCCGACGGCCGGTTGATGTGGCTGACGCGGCCGTGGAACCAGGTCTCGGAGGCGCCGAAGGTGAAGCCGTAGCTGATGCCGCCGATCGAGACCGGATAGCTGCGGCCGTGGAAGGTCAGCACGCCGCTGCCGGCCGAGCCGCCGATGACGAAGCCGGCCTTGACGATGCGGAAGCGGATGCTGCCCTCGTCGGCGCGCGCGGCGGTCGTTGCGGCGACGGCGGTAAACGCGATCAGCGCGAAGCAGGCGGCGCGGAATCCGCTACGAAATCGGTGAGATAAACGCATGGGGATGTTCTCCTGGAAGCCCGTCAGGGCGTGCGGCTGGAAATCAAAAGGATCGATTGCAGGGCGACAATACGCCCGCCGGAACAAAGTTCCATCCGCAGGCGACGCAATCCAGAGGCCCGTTTATGCCGGCCGCGGCCGAATCGGCTAGTTTGCCTCCGATCCAGCGGCCAGGCTCGAACGACCGGCGAGGAAACGGGGGAAATCCGTGCCGATCAGCGGTAACGTCGTCCACACGGTCAATTTTTTCCAGGGTGCCTTCACCATCGTGCTGGCGCTGGCGCTGGGCGAGGCGCTCAAGGCCTTCGTTGCCGGCGACGACGAGCGGCCGATCCACTGGGACCGCACGCCCGCCTTTGTCAGCTTCCTGCTCATTTTCTTCCCGTTCTTCCAGAGCATGAGCCAGTATCTCTACCTCACCTACCTCAACGCGCCGACCGCGTTGAAATTCCAGCCCGGCTATCTGATCTTCGACGGCGTTTTGTTCACGCTGGAATCGGCTTGCTTCTACGTCATGTCGCGCGCGCTGGGGCCCAAGCACTGGCGGCGATTTTACGTCGCCGTGCTGCTGCTGATGGCGGTGGACGTGGTCTGGAGCGGGGTGACTTATTGGCGCGGCGTACACGTCGGCGCCTGGATCTACATAGACCTCGCGCTGATGGCGGTGCTCGGCCTCGTGTTGTTCGTCGAACGCAAGCGGCACACCACCGAGGAGGCGGCGATGCGCGCTTCCCTCATCTGCCTCGCGACGGTCGTCGTCACCACGGCGACGAGCTATTGGCTGGAACGGGATATTTATTTTCCCTAAGCGGCAGAAATCTACCGCTTGAACAGCCCCATGATCTCAGCTTTGGCGAGCGTGGCGAAATGCAGGTTGAAACCAACCACGGCCGCCGACGTGTCGGCGGCGACCGGCAGTCTGTCGGTGTTCACCGCGAACACCGTGAACAGATAGCGGTGCGGGTGGTCGCCTTCCGGCGGGCACGGGCCGCCATAGCCGGGCGCGCCGAAATCGGTGCGCGTCTGAAGTGCGCCCGCCGGCAGGGCGCCGCCTTGGCTGCCGGCGCCAACGCTAAGCTCGCTGACATTGGCCGGGATATTCACCACCAGCCAGTGCCAAAAGCCCGAGCCGGTCGGCGCGTCGGGGTCGTAGCAGGTGACCGCGAAGCTCTTGGTCCCGGTCGGCGCCCCCGACCATTTCAGCTGCGGCGACTTGTTGCCGCCGGCGCAGCCGAAGCCGAAATCGGCCGACAAAATGAAATCCTTGCCGAGATAGTCGCCGTCCTTGAAACTGCTGCTGCTGACTGAAAATGCCATGCTCGGTCTCCTTCCGTTACGCCTGCGCCGCGGTCATATTCCTCGCATGCGATAAGCGTAATCCCGCCTGGACAAATCGCAATGGGCTCTTTGCCGATGACCGACTTGCGCGCCGCGATCAACCCCTTCGACGCCGTCGTTTATATCTGCCTGTTCGTCGGCGTGGTGGTGGGCTTCATGTCGGGGCTGCTGCGCAGCCTGGCGACGATTTTCGGCTACGTAGCGGCCATGGGTCTCGCCGTCGCGCTGGCGCCGCGGCTGACCCCGCTGCTCATCGCCCAATTCAAGCTAGCGCCGGAGCAGGCCTGGATCGCCTTCGCCGGAATCTTTGTAGTCGGCGGCATCGTGCTGTCCGCGCTGCTGCGCTTTACCGTCAAGGAAATGGTCGGCGAACGCATCAGCATCCCCGACCGGCTGGCCGGCGCGCTGCTCGGCGCCGCGCGCGTCGGACTGTTGGCGGTGGTCATGGTGCTCGTCTTCGATCGCATCATTCCGCCCGGCTACGACCCCTCCTTCCTGCAAGGTTCGAAATGGCGGCCGGCGTTGTCGAAGGCCGGCCAACAGGGCCTGCGATCGCTGCCGCCGGAGGTCGCCGCCACCATCGACCGCATCAAGCGCGAGCGCGGACTATAATCGCGTCTGTGCAACTTTTCCCCGGCGCGCTACGTTAGGGGCAGACAAGACAAACCCGGAAGGTATCGCATGCCGGAAATCACCTATGAGATCGTCGAACACGATGGCGGCTGGGCCTACAAGGTGGGCGGCGCCTTCTCCGAACCGTTCCCCACCCACGCCGCCGCGCTTGCCGCCGCCAAAATGGCCGCCGCCGAGCAGGAAGAACCCGGCAAGACCGAAGAGATCGAATACGAGGACGAAGCGGGCAAGTGGCACACCGAGACCGCGCGCGGCCGCGACCGCCCGCGCACGTCGGTCAAGGATAAGGACTAGGCCACCCCCGTCAGGATTTTTTCGCGGCATTTTTCTTCGCCGGCGCCGGCGTCGCCGCGGCGGTCGCAGCGTCTTCCGCTTCGCGCGCCAGTCGCAGCTCGCGTAAGCGCGCGGTCTTGGTGCGCATGGCGGCGGCCGCGTTCTCATAGTCGAGCATCGCGCGTTTGCCGTCCTCGGCCTGGCGCAGCTTCCTGAATTGACTGTTGGCGGCTTGCTTATTGCTAGCCTGCTTGTCGTTATTGTCTGCCACTACCAATCTCCATGGCTCAAATCTTTCGGGTATCGAAACGCCAAGCCGAGCGCGCCTTGCCTATCCCGGCGCGGAGCCTATTTGCCAGCGGCTTTGCGTAAGGCGGCGTTGATCCGCTCCTGCCAACCCGCCCCGCCATCCTGAAAGTAATCTAAGACGTCGCGGTCGATACGCAAGGAAACCAGCTCCTTGACGCCCGGCAGCGACGCGCTTTTCGGCAACGATTCCAGTGCCTTGGTCGTTGCCGCCTTGAATGCCATCTCGGCCGCGTGACGCGAATCGGTTGGATGCCTAGCCATAGGCGCTTTTCTAGCATGCCCGGCCGCGCTTGGCCCGGGCGAAGCCCGGTTACACGCAGGACGTGCGGCAGGCAGAATGCCGGTTGTAGGGGGTGGGGCGTGGTTTGGTTGCGTAGTACGCGCGCGGGTTTGCCGGGGTGCCTAGCCTGCGCGGCCATCCTGCTCGCCGCCTGCGGGCATAGCAATTATGCCCATCCCGGACTCGTCCCGGTCGGAAAATGGACGATTGAGCAAAATATCGATCCAATCACCAACGCGCCGGTTTCGGATTCAATTTTGCCGACAATGCACGTTGCCAATAGCAACGTCCCATTCCCGCCGCCGGCGAAGATGCAGCTGATGTGCTTCAAACAGCGGCCCACCGTTTTCGTCTCCTTCGGTATCAAGATTGGTTCCAGCCGCAACGTCGAGGTCGGCTACCGCTTCGACGAAAAGCCGGGCCATGAGCCGACCGTGCGTATTGTCGACGATTACAAGTCGCTGATCATCGAGGATCCGAAAGAGGTGGCCCAGTTCGTCAATGAACTGGCGACATCCGATACTCTCGTCCTGCGCATCCGCTCGCTCAACGCGGGACGCACCAGCGCGGAATTCAAAGTGGCCGGCGCGCTGGACGCGATTGCGGCGGCCTATGTCAATTGTCCGCTCAAACCTGTCGCGGGCAGCAATGCGACGCCGGCAGCCGGACGCCTTGCCGCGGTGCATTGAAGCCCGCGCTCACGGCCACAGGCCGTCCGACGCCCGTTTGGTTTACGGAATTTCCGGCCCGGTCGCGTACGCGGATCGCTACATTTTCGCGGCGCGCCGACAATGAATGCGGAAGTGGTTGCCCTGTTTGTCGGGCGGCGAGGTCAGGGTCAGGTCGTCGCCGGAGAGCGTGATGTGCCGCATTTGCGTGTCGCCGACGCGGTTGGGATTGACCGCGGTGAAGATGGTGTGGCGCACCTCATCGCCCACGACCTCGAAGCGGCCGGCATAGGCGACCACGCCGAGCGCGGCCGCGGCGCGCTCGGCCTTCGTGGTGGCGTCAAGATCCATGCGCGCCACCGTCTCGCTCACTTTCGCGCGCCCGATCGGCGTGTTGACCACGGCCATATAGCCGTCCGGCGAGTACATGATCTGCGAAGCGCGCGCCATGTCCGCGATCACGCTGCCGTCGGCGCGCACGATTTCACGCCCGCGCTCGCGCCACACACCCACCAAGTCGCCGTTCGTCATGGCCGCTTCTTTCGCTCGATCGCGGCGGCGTTCACTGCCACAGGCCGTCCGACGCCCATTTGATTTCGGGAATCTCCTCCCCGATGGTGTAGTGGAACTTCAGCAGCGTCATGTGGTCGGGCGTCGCTTCGCAGACGAAGGAAAGCGCGTACCATTTTCCGCGGCTGCGGAACGCGGCGCCCTTGGCCACGATGGTATCTTTGTGGGAATGCGCATCGGCCGTGGCGCTGGTCACCGCGCGGTCGGGACGGAAATGGCGGCCATCCTTGCGGATTTGTGTCATGGCGGCGTAGTCGCAGAGCTGCTCGAGCCGCTCGGAAGGCGCCACCATCTTCAAGGCGCGCTCGATCCGGCTTTCCGCGCTCGCGGCTGACGCCGCGATGAGCAAGGCCGCGCCGATCGCTAACCCGAACGCCCGCATTCCACCTCTTCCCGCCTGGTCCCCGGCCTTTTAGGCCACCGCGGCCTCGATGCGCAACCCGCGCGCCGGCTTGATCAAAACTAAATATCGGCGCCAAATTGTCGCGCCGTCAGGTGTATTTCGGATCGCGGTCCAAGAGTTCGATTGAAATTCCTTGCGGCCCACGCAGGAAGCAGATCTTGATGCCTGGCCGCGGCGAATGCGGTTCCTTGGTGAACTCGACGCCCTTGGCCTTGAGCTCGGCGGCAATAGCGTCGATGCCGGAAACCGCCAGGCCGAAATGATCGAGCCCCTGATAGGGCGTGGCGGGCGCCGGATTGACGCCGTCACCGGGCGCCACCTGCGCGGTGAAAATATTGGCGCCGCCGAGTTTGATATCGATGCGCGGTTTGCCGTGCTGCATCGTGCGACTCACCTGCGCTCCGAACATGCGTTCGAACCATTGCGCGGTCGCCTCCGGGTCGGGCGTGCGCAGATGAACGTGATCCCAGGTAAAGCTCGCCATGACGTTTCTCCCTGTGTGACGCTTTGGCGCGAATTTAGCGCATGAGGGCCACCCGGACGCAATGGGGCGTTTGCCGGCGGCAGCATGACACGTCCAGCTTGATCCACATCAACGCGCGACCGCAAGCCGCGACCATGCTGCCCAGGTCATCCAATTGAGGTTGCCATGGGGTGGAATTTTCCGGACAATGGCGAATACGAAAAACGCCGGCGTCGGCGGGACGCCTGACCGTGAGCGCCCCCGAAGACGGCGAGCGCATCTATAGCTGCCCGATGCACAAGGGCGTGCAGCAGCCAGGCCCCGGCAAGTGCCCGCTGTGCGGCATGGAACTGCAGCCGGAAGGCGCGCGCTTCGCGTTCGTCCGCCACATGCTGTCGAACCCGCTGCCGATCCTGGTGATGGCCGCGATTATGATTGTGCTGACGATAGCCGCGATGTTGATACGCTGAACGCGCTCCCGCCGGCGGGAAAAATCAGCCGTCTCGCAGCGCCGGTTGCCGATCTTCCATGCCGATGATGCGCTTTGCCAAGGCGTAGGCGAAGAACGCCATGGCGCTGCCTGCCAGGATATCGCAGAAATAATGCGCGCCCTCGGTGACCGTGCCGCCGAGCATCGCCGTGTTGAGGACGAGCAGGACGACGAACGTGCGGCGATGATGGCGCAAGATCAGCGGCGTCAGCACGGCGACGGTCGAGTGGAACGACGGAAACGTCGCTATGCCGCCCGGCCGCTCGTGCAGGATCAACGGCCCCGCCTCGCGCAGGCGCATCAGATGATCGAGCGGCGTCGCCCCGGTGAAGCCGAGAATGTGGAAACTCGCGCGATCGACGAAGGCGATCGGACCGGCCGCCGGCAACAGGGCGGAAATGACGATGGTGACGCTGAGCGCGATGGTGAAGGCGAGCAGATAGACGCGCAGTTCGCTCAGCCGGTTCGCACAGGCCAGCACGACGAGCGGCAGCACGATTTGAACTTGAATGGTGTCGTAGGCAAAATGAAAAAGCCTTTGCACGGCGAGATGGCCATCGACCCAATGGGCGTAATCGAGCCAATTCAAGCCGAGCGCCAAATCCACGCGTTGGAACAGCCGGTCTTGCAGCGGAAAGGCGAAACGTTGCATCGCATAAGCGGCGAGCACCGCGGCTAGAACGGTGATGGCGAGATACAAAAAGCCGTAGAGAATGGTTTGCAGGGTTGCGGCGATCCGCGTTTGCGGCACGAAGCGGCTGGCGGCGTCGAGCGCCACGACGCCGACGACCACGGGCAGGACATTCGGCAGCGACGCGAGCATGAATTTGGTGGCGATCGAGGCGACGACCCCGATCGTCGCCAAAGCCAATGTCAGGACGATCGCCGAGCGCGAGACCGGACTGACGCGGGACTGAACGATGGCGCCGGAATAATGACGCGCACGCAGACTAAGGTTCATAACCGCGCCGTCCTTGCAGCGTGCCGAAAACTGCGATTTTGCCGGTGGCCCAGCGTCCGCGGTCCATAAAACGCCAGCCCGGTTACAATAAAGTTAAGTCGGCTGCCGGCGGCCGATCGCGGAAAAAGCGTGCGCCTCGCCGCGCGCGGCGAAGCTCATGTGCAGCGCCAGCACGAATGCCGGCAGCACGAACAGCGGGCCGAAAGCAATGCCGGTCAGATGCGCCAATGCCGCCGCGACCAGCGGCAGAATGAGCAACAAGCCGCAAGCGATCTGCAAGAGGCGCTCGGCGCGCTCGCTCTCGACCGGCTGCCGCCAGAGCCAGGCCACCGCCATGGCGCCGAACACCAAGTCGTAGTCCTGCAGATACGGCGTCGCCAGACAGGTGCCGAGCACCAGCACGGCGTTCTTGACCGCGGCGGGCGTGTCGCGGAACCAGACCCAGGCGACGGCGATGCAAGCAACGCCGGCTGCGGCCGCTTGGATCACATAGGCGGCTTCGACCGACGCGCCCAACCGCCGCGCCGCCACGAACACCGACACAAAGCGGTGCCAGACGCCGGTGCCGTCTTCCAGGATGACGTGGCGCAGCGCCGTCAGGTTGCGCAAATAATGCGCCCACAGGTCGGGTCCGAACGCGAGCCAGCTTAAGGCGAGCAGCACGCCCGCCGTTACCGTAGCGGCTGCGATCGCCTTCCACTGCCGTCCGGCGATGAGCGCGACCGGCAGCAGCAATGCAAGTTGCGGCTTGTAGATCATGAGGCCGAACAGGGAGCCGGCGAGATAGGGCCGCCGCTCGATGACGCTCAGCCCGCCGCCGAGCAGCGCCGCCGTCCAGCAACCGTTCTGTCCGCCCACCGCATTGATCAGTACCGCGGGCGAAGCGAGCGCCAAGAGCAATACGCCGCGCCCCGGCAGCGCCAGCTTGAGCGCGCGGTAGAAGGCGTACCAACTCGCGGTGAGCCAGACGAAAAGCGCCGGCACATAAGGGATGAGCGCGAACGGCGCGGTCATGAGCAGCATTAGCGGCGGATAGCTGTAGTGATAGCCGTCGAGCGGCGAGCCGACGATCGTCTGCTGGAAGGAATGGAAAGCGTGGATGTCGTAGATTTCGGCGGCGCGGTCGTGCAGCGCCAACCAGGCGGCCGACCAGTAGTTGACCCAGTCGTCGCCGAACGGCCGTCCGGCCGCGCTGACCAGGTGATTGTGCGTCTGATGCAGCAGGTCGACGAAATAGCCGAACACGGCGGCGGCGACAAAGCTGCGCGCCACGGTGATCAATCGGGTGGGGACAGCGGCCATCCGCATGGGCCGCCATGAAACGCCGGTGGCGTTACAATTGCGTTAAATAGGCTTGGCGGCGCATTGCCTGTTATCCCCACTCGTGTCCAAACTCAGCCGCCGATCAAAAAGCCAACCGCAGGGAGAACACCGCATGAAAGGCACCGCCTTTGTATTCGTGGTCGCCGCGCTTGCCGTCGCCGGCAATGCCGCCTTCGCCGCCACCACCGACGACGTCAAATGGATCAACCAATGCGTTGCCGACAACAGGGGCGGCGCGGCAGCCGAAGTGGTGCTGAAATATTGCACCAGCATGAACAACAAAATGAGCGACAACGAAACCCAGTCGATCACGCAGTGGGAAAAGACCCACGTCGCCGAACGCAAGGCCTGCGACCGGGAAGCCGGTTGGAAATAAAGCGCATTCTTTTCCCCATCTCTGACGGGGGAGGATGACGAGTTGCGAGCCGGTGGGGTTGCCGCGCAAACGCTCCACGGCCGCTCGCGACGCATGCGGCCGCCCGTCCCGGCTCAGATGACCCAATTATGACAGCCGGCGAGGCCACGTTGTGCACAACCGCGCACAGTCGACGCGCATTTTGCTTCATGCGCCGGACATTTTTGCTTAGATGTGTTGCGGGGGTCGTGAGCGGGCAGCGATGGCGCGTAAGACTATCCAAGCGGCGGGCGGCATCGTGGTGCGCGGCGGCAGCGCGCGGCCCCGTATTGCCGTGGTCCAGCGCAGCAAAGACGATGCCTGGGTGCTGCCGCGCGGCAAGCTTGAGCGCGACGAAAATCCGACCGTCGGCGCCCGCCGCGAAGCGCTGGAGGAAACCGGACATCGCGTCAAGGTCTATGAGTTTCTCGGCGCCATCACCTATCGCGCGCGCGGCCGGCCAAAGGTCGTGCAGTTCTGGCGCATGAAGGCGGCGGCACGGCCGAGCCGCGACGTGATGAAGGACATCGTGGCGGTCGAGTGGCTGCCGCTTGCCGCGGCGGTGCGGCGGCTGAGCTATCCGCTGGAGAAGCTGTTTCTGCGCAATGTCGGGCGCCGCATCGTCAGGCGGCGGCGCAAATCTTCGCGGCACAAGGCCGCCGGCCGTTCCGCCAAGCGCCATCGCGTCAAGCGGCGCAAAACCAATCGGCGGTCGCGCGCGCGCTGAGCAGTGTCGCCGCAATCCTGCCGCAAGTCCTACCGAAATTTAATTCGCGCGGCGGTGCGGCAAAGGCAATTCCAAACGGCTCATTCAGCGCACATTCACGCGAAATCCGGAACCTTGCGGGCAAGACGGACGTTATCGCTGCACAATGGAATCGCAGGAAATGCCCGGATCGGTCGTTGAATAAATGCGACCAAGCGAATCGAAGGAGTGCGCCATGACCAAGATGACCAAGACCCTGACAGCCATCGCGGCCGCAGCGACCCTTGCCGTCGCGGCCGTGGCAACGCCGCAACCGGCCGAGGCGCGCGGCGGACGCATTGCCGCCGGTATCATCGGCGGGCTCGCCGCCGGCGCCATCATCGGCGCGGCCGCAGCGCACGGGCCCTATTACTATGGCCCCGGTCCCTACTATTACGGTCCCGCCCCGGTCTATTACGGACCGGATTGCTGGTGGCACCGTGAACGCGTCTGGGACGGCTGGGGCTGGCACTGGCGGCGCGTGCGCGTTTGCGACTAATCGGCGCGACGAAATCGCGTATTTAGACCGAAAAGCCCGGGATCTTCGCCGATTTCGGGCTTTTTCGGCCTGGGGGTGAACCTAAACGAACAATTTTCCGACATATTAGGCCTGCCTCTTTCACAAGAGCCGGGACAGGCTTTAAATGCACCGCTTGGCGGTCGGTCCCGGCCGCCCCCGATTCGGAAGGAAACCCTTATGAAGAAGACCATCCTCGCTCTCGCGGCGGCGGCGACGATCGCCGCGAGCACATTGGCACCGACTTCCGCCGACGCCCGCGGCGGGTTCTTGCCTGGCCTCCTCGGCGGCATCGTCGTCGGCGCTATCGTCGGCTCGGCTATCGCCAGCCACCCTGGCTATTACAGATACGACGACTACGACGAATACGCCGGCCCGAACTGCTATTGGGCGCGTAGGGCGTGGCGCGACGAAGACGGCAACGTGCACTACAGCCGCCCGCGCAAATTCTGCGATTAAACGTCAGGTAGCGGCTGGAGTGCTCCATCGCGCCGAAATCGAATTCGGCGCGAAACGAGTTTGCACGAAGTCTTCGATTGTTATCCTCGCCGCGGCCGCTCCGGTGGCCGCGGCGTTGCTTTTTTCCGCGAGCCGCTAGCGCCGCATGTGCTCGAGCACGGCGGCGGTCGGCCAGCAGTCGACCTTCAGGCCGTTCTTCTTCTGATAGGCGCCGAGCGCTGACCGCGTGAGCATGCCGGCCTTGCCGTCGATCTTGTCGGCGTAGAGGCCGAGGGCGGTGAGCCGCTGCTGCATCGCCTCGACCTCGCGCGTCTTGAGCTGCGCGTTCTTGCTCCACGGCGTCTCGAAGGGCTTGGCCCCGCCGATGCGGTCGCTGAGCTGGCCGACGAAGAGCACGTAGAGATCGGAATAATTGTAGTCCTTGAGCACGTAATAATTCTTCGGCGTGAGGAAGGCCGGCCCGTAGGCGCCTTCCGGCAGCAGCAATGACGCCTCGATCGCCGCCTCGCGCGCGCCGATTTTGTGGCCATAAGCGGGGTGGAAGCCGCGTCTGATCCAGTCGCCGATCGGCCGCCGGTGGCCCGGCTCGGCTAGAGTGCAATCGACCGCCGCCGGCGGATGCACCTCGACCGCCCAGGGCTCGCCCGTTCGCCAGCCTTTGTCCTTGAGCTGCTTTGCCGCCGAGGCAAGCGCGTCGGGCACCGAATGCCAGATGTCGGCGCGGCCGTTGCCGTCGAAATCGACGGCGTATTTGTAATATTCCGAGGGCAAAAATTGCGTCAGGCCCATCGCCCCGCCCCAGGACGAGCGCAAATTGGCGCGCGGCACGCCGTCCTGCAGCATCTTCAGCGCGTGCAGGAATTCGTTCTGGAAGAATTCCTTGCGCTGGCCGGCGAAAGCTTGCGTCGCCAGCACTTGCAGCGCGTCGTGCGGCTGGCGCTCGCTGCCGAAATCGGTTTCGCGGCCCCAGATCGCCAGCACCACATTGCCGGGCACGCCGAAGGTTTTCTCGATGCGCAGAAGCGTGTCGCGATATTGGCCGCTGAGCTTTTTGCCCTGCGCGGCCAGGCGACTGAGGCTCGACTCGCGTAAGTATTGCCCCGGCGTCTGCACGAATTCCGGCTGCAACGGCTGTTTCTCCGGCCGGCCGGGCAGCGCGAGATCCGGCAGCCCATAATCGGGCTCGAGGCCTTTGATGCCAGCGTCGAACACGGCGCGCGAGACGCCGAGGTTTTGCGCCGCCGGCCATAGACTTTGCAGCCATTGCTCGAAGGCGGCGTCCGCGAACGCCGACGCGGCAAAGGTGAGCGCGAATAAGATGGCCATGAAAAATCGCATCGTCACGGAATACTGGATGCCCCGCTTTCGTGGGCCATGACAAGCCTGAATTTTTGGAAGCGACCGACCGTGCAGGCAAAAATGCAAAGCCGGAGACAAAAGATTGAAACTATGGTCTGTATTGACGCTTCAATGTTGGGGGGAGCGATATGAAAAGGGCAGCCATCGCGGCGATATCCGGCGCGATTCTTTTGTTCACGTCATCGATTGCATCCGCGCAGGTGTGCGTCTTGGGAATCTTCGTGGCGGCGGCTTATGTCAGCGCGCATGAAAACCGCGAACTGACATCCAAAGAGGCGATGACGTGTGGCCTCTCGCACCTGTTCGAAAGTCCAAAAGCGGAGCCGAAGAAAAAAGTCGCTCGCCGCGTGAAACATCACTAGCGCCGTCTGTCGCGGTCACCCGCCGCATCTTGCCGGCCTCGTCCCCGCAAGTTGCCCGCGAACCATGCGACGCCACAAGCCTTGCCATGGCCCTAGCCGAATGGCCGCAACAGAGGCATGCTGCGCGCGGCGACAAAGGGGTGTCCCATGGCATTAGACACGCAGACGTTTTTGATCGTCCTGGCCGGAGCCGTTGTCGCGATGGCCGTCGTCGGCTGGTTTATGTACAAAAAAGTGTCGTGACGTTTGCTCGCAGACCAGTCGATAGCCGTGGTGAAGGCCTGACGCGCGCTCACACCGCGGCGGCGCCGGGCACCTTGCGGCCGATGATTTGCCGTACGCCTTCGGGAATCTTGCCGTCCGCCATCACCAGAACTTCGCGCGCCTCGGTGCAGCGCAGGCGGATCGCCAGCAGCGGGGCATAGGCGTCGCTGGTGTACCAGGCTGCCGCCTTCTCGGCGGTCGGAAATTGCATCACCGCGACGCGGTCGGGCGTGAACACCCCGGCACGAATGGCGACCGTGCTGCCGCGCGCGAGATAGGTGCAGCCATAAGGCGCAATCACCGGCGACACCCCCTCGATATAGGGCTTCATGCCCTCGGGATCCTTCATGATATGGGCGCCGAACATGAACACGGCGCCTTTGTTCGGCTCGGCGAGGCCGGCGACATCGAAAGCGACGACGTTCGGGACAGCTTTGAGTTTCGCAACGCCGGTTTCATAACCCGGTTCGACGCGCGAAATCAGCACCCGTCCGAACGGCCACGGCCCTTCCAGCGAGATCGCCTCACCCCGCGCGATCGCGGCGACGCCGCGCGGCAGATCGGATTCATTCAGGTTGGCGGTGATGAGATAACGCATAGACGCCCTCCCCGGTGGATCAGCGCTTGAACTTCTTATACTTCAGCCGGTGCGGAATGATTGAGTCCTGCCCCAGGCGGCGCATCTTGTCGGCCTCGTAGTCCTGGAAGTTGCCCTCGAACCATTCGACGTGGCTGTCGCCCTCGAAGGCGAGCATGTGGGTGGCGATGCGGTCGAGGAACCAGCGGTCGTGGCTGATGATCACGGCGCAGCCGGCGAAATCCTCCAGCGCCTCTTCAAGTGCCCGAAGGGTATCGACGTCGAGATCGTTGGTCGGCTCGTCGAGCAGCAGCAGGTTGGCGCCGGTGCGCAGCATCTTGGCGAGATGCACGCGGTTGCGCTCGCCGCCCGACAAGGAGCCGACCTTCTTCTGCTGGTCGGCGCCCTTGAAATTGAACAATGAGACGTAAGCGCGCGAGTTCATCTCCTTCTTGCCGACCAGGATGATGTCCTGGCCGTTGGAAATTTCCTCCCACACGTTCTTTTTGCCGTCGAGCGTATCGCGCGATTGATCGACATAGCCGAGCTGCACCGAGGCGCCGATCTTGATCGAGCCTGAGTCCGGCTTTTCTTGGCCGGTGATCATGCGGAACAGCGTGGTCTTGCCGGCGCCGTTCGGTCCGATGACGCCGACGATGCCGCCGGGCGGCAGCTTGAAGGAGAGATCGTCGATCAGCAGATTGTCGCCGTAGCCTTTCTTCAGGTGGTCGAAGTCGACCACGTGCTGGCCGAGCCGCTCGGCGACGGGGATGGTGATCTGCGCCACCGTGTTCTGCTTGGCGTTGGCGATCTTGAGCAGTTCCTCGTAGCGCTCGTAGCGCGCCTTCGATTTCGACTGCCGCGCTTTCGGCGAGGAGGCGATCCATTCGCTTTCGCGGTCGAGCGTGCGGCGGCGCGCCTCGTCCTCGCGGCCTTCCTGCTCCATGCGCTTTTGCTTCTGGTGCAGCCAGGAAGTGTAGTTGCCCTCGTAAGGGATGCCGCGGCCGTGGTCGAGCTCGAGGATCCAGCCGGTGACGTTGTCGAGGAAGTAGCGGTCGTGGGTGACGATGAGGATGGCGCCCGGGTAATTGCGCAGATGGCCTTCCAGCCAGTTGACGCTTTCGGCGTCGAGGTGGTTGGTCGGCTCGTCGAGCAGCAGCAGGTCGGGCGCATCGAGCAGCAGGCGGCACAAAGCAACACGACGTCGCTCGCCGCCCGACAGCTTGGTGACGTCGGCGTCGTCCGCCGGACAACGCAGCGCGTCCATGGCGAGGTCGACTTGGCTGTCGAGGTCCCACAGGTTCTTGCTGTCGATCTGGTCCTGCAGCTTGGCCATCTCGTCGGCGGTCTCGTCGGAATAGTTGGCGGCGATCTCGTTGTAGCGGTCCAGCAGCGCTTTCTTGGCGGCGACGCCCTCCATGACGTTTTCGCGCACCGTCTTTTTCGGGTCGAGCTGCGGCTCCTGCTCCAGGTAACCGACGCGAGCGCCCTCGGCGACCCAGCCTTCGCCGGAAAACTCGGTGTCGAGGCCGGCCATGATGCGCAGAAGCGTCGACTTGCCCGAACCGTTGACGCCGAGCACGCCGATCTTGGCGTCCGGGTAGAAGGACAGGTGGATGTTGTCCAAGACCTTCTTGGCGGGCGGGTAGGTCTTGGTCAGACCCTGCATGTGATAGATGAATTGGCGGCCGTTCATAAAACCCCTCGAAAGTCAGCGAATCCGCATCGTCCGCGCCTTAAGCGCTGCGTGACGCAATGTCGGGAAATTCGAGGCTGATGTAGCGGCGGGAGCCACAAAGGGCAAGGCGGCGGAGAGCGTGGCGACATCCCGTCTTCCCCACTCCCCTTGTGGGAGAGGGAAACGAGCGCGCGGCAGCCCCCGGTAAAACTCTGGAAAGGCTGATTTTAAAATTAATTGTCGGACAAACTGGCCGATACCGTATTTTTACGGGTGTTCCCGCATGATCCGAATCAATGAACCAGGTCGCGCCTCGCCGCGACATAGCAATATGCGGGCAATGGAGCCTGCCTGGTTATGGGAACTGCGCCATGGGTCGCGCGATTACAGTCCTCTCTGGTTCGGCAGCCGCCTTGCTGCCCCGCCCCTTCGCCCTCATCCGCCCGGCGCTATTGGCCTTCTGGCAGGGAATGACCCGCGACATGGGCGGCCCCTACCGGCCCGAGCGCCATTATATGCGCGGCCCCGGCCCGAAATACCGCGCCAAGCACGGCCTGCCCCCGCTCTGACACCCCCTTTCCTTTCGATGCTCGATGCCTAAGGTGACGCGGCCCAGCGGTTTCTGGGCGCCGCCAAAGGACATGGAACGATGCTTCGGGCAGCCATTCTGGACGACTATCAGAACGTCGCGCTGACCTACGCCGACTGGTCGCCCATTACCAAGGACGTCGAGATCAAAGTTTTCAATAAACCCTTCGCCGGCGCCGACGAAGCGATCAAGGCGCTGCAGGGCTTCGCCATCATCGTCGGCATGCGCGAGCGCACGCCCTTCCCGCGCAAAACGATCGAGGCGCTGCCCGACTTGAAGTTGTTGGTCACCACCGGCGCGCGCAACAATTCGTTCGACGTCAAGGCGGCGGCCGAGCGCGGCATTCCGGTCTGCGGCACCGGCGGCTTCGGCAACCCGACCGCCTCTATCGCCATCGGCCTGATGCTGGAATTGACCCGCCATATCGGTTTCGAAAACGCGCGGCTGAAGTCGGGCGCGCCCTGGCAGATCACCATGGGCACGGACGTGGAAGGCATGACGCTTGGCACGCTCGGCCTGGGCAAGCTCGGCCAGCGCGTCTCGACGATTGCCAAGGCACTGGGCATGAAGGTCATCGCCTGGAGCCCGAACCTGACGCCGGAAAAGGCCAAGGAGGCGGGCGTCGATTACGTTGCCAAGGACGATCTCTTTCGCAATGCCGACGTTCTCACCATTCATGTCGTGCTCGGCGAGCGTTCGCGTGGGCTCGTCGGAGCGCGCGAACTCGGGCTGATGAAGAAGACCGCCTATTTGGTCAATACGTCGCGCGGGCCGATCGTCGACGAGAAGGCGCTGATCGCGGCGCTCAACACAAAATCGATCGCCGGCGCCGGCCTCGACGTGTTCGACGTCGAGCCGCTGCCGCTCGACCATGCGTTCCGCAAGATGGACAACGTCGTGCTCACCCCGCATCTCGGCTACGTCAGCGAGCGGAACTACCGCGCGCTTTACACCGGCGTCGTCGAGGACATCCGCGCCTGGCTCGACGGCAAGCCGATCCGGGTGATCGAGGCGAAATAGCTAAAGCCCCAAAAGCTTCGCCGCGTTGTTGTAGGCGATGTCGGCGCGCAAACTTTCCTCCATCGCCACGCCGTCCATGAATTCGGCGGAGCCGTCCGAATCGAACGGATAGTCGGCCGAGAACATCACGCGCTCGCGCCCCAGCGCGTCGAGCGAACAGTGCACCGGCGGCAGGTCGTACATACCGGACAGCGTCACCCACACGTTCTCGCGCAAATATTGCGAGGGCGGCTTCGGCAAATTCCAGCCGTAAGGCTTGGAGCGGCTGTCGAAACGCCAGAGCTGGAACGGCAGCGTCTCGCCGAGATGGCCGAGGATCAGCTTGGCTTTCGGGTAGCGGTGGAACACGCCGCCGCAGATGAGGCGCAGCGCGTGCGAACCGGTCTCGATACCCCAGCCCCACATCGGCCGCGCCAGCACCGGGTAACCGGCGATGGCCGCCAGCGGCTTAACCGGATCGGCCGGATGCAGATAAACGGCAGCGCCGAGCGCCGCGGCGCGTTCCCAGAAAGGATCGTAGGAACGGTCGTCGAGATATTTGTCGTTGGTGTGGCCGTTGATCATGGCGCCGCAGAACTTGAGCTCGCGCATGCAGCGTTCCATCTCGTCGGCGGCGGCATTCACATCGTGCATGGCGAGATGCGCAAAGCCGGAATAGCGGTCGGGCCGCTTCTGCACTTCCTTGGCGAGGAAATCGTTGGACGCGCGCGCGTTGCGCACGGCCGTCGCGGCGTCGCGTTCGACCTGCACGCCGGGGCCGGCGACCGCCAGCACGACGCGGGCGATGCTGGCTTTGTCCATCATCGCCAGCCGCCGCTCGCCAAAGTCGGTGAGCGCGCCATAAAGCTGCGCGGTCTTTTGCGGCGCCACGTCGACCATGGTCGGCCGCCAATAGGCTTCGGTCGCGGGGTCGAGGAAATGTTCTTCCAGCGCGATCTTCTTGACCATGGCGTTCCCTCAAAGTCCGGCGAAACAGGCGTTTTTCTTTTCTTTCCCTTGTACCGCATATTGGGCAATCGTGTACCATCATGCAAGGCGGGCGGACCGCCGCGTCAGCGTTGAGCAGTTGCCGATGAACCGCCACGTCACCAACGAAAAAAGCCAAGTGCAGGTAATCGCGCGCGCGGCCACCATCCTGCGCGCGCTGGAAGACGAGAACACCGGCCTGAGCCTCGGGCAGATCGCTCAGCGCGTGAATCTCGCGCGCTCCACCGTGCAGCGCATCGTCGCGGCGCTGGAAACCGAAAAGCTGGTGATCGCGGCGACGCCGAACGGCCGCGTGCGGCTCGGCCCCACCATCATGCGGCTCGCCGCGTCGGTGCGCAGCGATTTTCTCGCGCTGGCGCGGCCGTTCCTCGAGCGCTTGAGCGAGGAATTAGGCGAGACCGTCGATCTCGGCATGGTGAAGAAGGACCGCCTGGTCTTCATCGACCAGGTCATCGGCGCGCAGCGCCTGCGCGCGGTGTCGGCGGTCGGCGAAACATTTCCGCTCTATTGCACGGCCAACGGCAAGGCCTATCTGGCGCAGTTGACCGACGCCGGGATCGAGGCGCTGATCGGGCGCAGCTACGAGGAGCGTACGCCGAAAACGCTCACCCGCCTCGACGCGCTGCTCGCCGAACTGCGAACCGCGCGCCGCACGGGTGCGGCCTTCGACCGCGAGGAGCACACGCTCGGCATCTGCGCCGCCGGCGTGGCCATGCACGACCCGCTCGGCAACGCGGTTGCCATTTCGGTGCCGGTGCCGACGCATCGCTTCCAGCACGCACAGGCGCTGATCGTCGAGAAGCTGCTCGCCACCAAAGACGCCATGCAGGCGCGCATGAAGGCCGCCCCCTGAACGGGAGCCGCGGCCATGGCCAAAGACGAATTTTGCTAATGCTTTTTCTTTTTGACCTCGGCTGAGCCGGTCACCCCTGGATTGAACGAAGGTGGATCGCTGGCCGGAAAGCTCTCGTCGGAGCTGACGATGACCTCGTCTTCCTCCGTCTCGATGCGCTCGCGCTCGTCTTCCGCGTGTTGTTTCGGCTTTTCCATGGACCGCTCCCGTTAACCTGCAATACAAACGGCCGGAGCCCGGTTTGGGTTCCGTCAAACCGGCGGGAGATCAAGACATGCTGCGGGCGGCGATTTGTGGGGCCGGACATTGGGGCACGCGGCTCATCGAGGCGGTGCAGGGCAAAACCGGCAAGATCGGCTTTGTCAGGGCGGTGACTCGCGATCCGGCGGGCAAGCGCGCGCTGGCCGATCGCTTCGGGCTCAAGCTGACGACAGACTACACGCAAGTGCTGGCCGATCCGCGCATCGACGCGGTGGTGCTGGCGACGCCGCATTCCCGGCACGCGGCCGAGATCGCCGCGGCGGCGCGCGCCGGTAAGCACGTGTTCGCGGAAAAGCCATTCACGCTCACGCGCGCCGACGCCGAGGCGGCCATCGCCGCCTGCCGCACGGCCGGGATCACGCTTGGCGTCGGCTTTAATCGGCGATACGCGCCGTCTTATGCCGACATGGCGCGCCGCATAGCGGCCGGCGAGATCGGTACGCTGCGCCACATCGAGGGGCAATTCTCCGGGCCGGCGAACTACCAGACCGAACCGGGCAATTGGCGTTCCAACCAGGCGGAAAGCCCGGGCGGCGCCATGACCGCGCGCGGCGTGCACGTGGTCGACGGCATAGTGCATATCGCGGGACTTGTGGACACGGTGTTCGCGTTCAGCGAGCGGCTGCAACACGCAATCGACGTCGACGACACCACCGCCTGCCTGTTCCGCTTTGCCGGCGGCGTCACCGGCATGCTCGGCACGCTGCACGCGGCGAGCCGCTTATGGCGCATTCAGGCTTTCGGCTCGCTAGGTGCGCTGGAAACCCGCGGCGAGACCGAGCTCGAAGCCGCCGACCTCGAAGGCAAGATCGAGCGCACGACTTACGCGGCGGTCGACAAAGAACGCGCCGAGCTCGAGGCCTTCGCCGACGCGGTGGCGCAGGGCGTGAAATTCACCATCGCGCCGGAGGAGATCGTCAATACCGTGGCGGTGACCGAGGCGATTGTCGCCTCGGCGCGCAACGGCAAGGCGGTGGCGATCCGCTAGGCGTCCGCTACTCCGCCGCCGTCACCTGGGCGGCGCCCGATTGCGCATCCGGCCCGCCGAATTCGGCCGACAACGCGCGCGTCGCCGCGACGATCTCGTCGCGCATCAACGCGATATGCGTATCGGTCGCGCGCATGGCCGGCGTCGAGGCGCTGATCGCGCCGATCACCGTGCCGGCCTGGTCGCGGATGGCGGCGCCGACGCAGATGACGCCGGGCAGGAATTCCTCGCGATCGACGGCATAGCCATGGCGGCGTACGATGCGCAGCGACTCGATCAAGGCGGGAAATTCGATGATGGTGTTTGCGGTGTAGCGCTTCATGCCGCCGGCGACGATGCGGCGGATCTCGTCCTCCGGCAGCCAGGCGAGGATCGCCTTGCCGACCGAGATCGCGTGCGGCGCTTCCACGCGGCCGATCTTGCCGGTGTCGACGCGCACGGCGTGGCGCGCGGCCTGCATTGCCAGCATGACCACCGTGTCGCCCTGCAGCGCGGCGAGGTGCACGGTTTCGCCGGTCGCCCGGTTGACCGTCTCCATGTAAGGCTGCGCGCGGCGCGGCAGATCGACCTGCAGGCAGGCATGGCCGAGATAAAGGATGCGGGCGCCCAAGGCATAGAGCCTGCGGCCCGGCACCTTGGCGGCGAAGCCGCGCCGGATCAGCGTCGCCAGCAGATGATGGCAGGTGGAAATGTTCAGCCCGGTGCGGGTCGACAGATCAGTGAGCGATGCCTCACCCCCGGCTTCGGCGATGGTTTCCAAAAGATAGAGCGCACGATCGACCGATTGAATGCTGTGGCGGTCGCCCTCGCCGCGCGGGCGCGGCGGACGGGCTTTGGCTCCCGGACCGGGCAAAATTGTTGCGTCCATGGCGTCGTTTCTCCCCGCCGTTAAGGGAAATGGCGCGCCAAGAATGAGTCAAGGCATTTTCAGCATCAACAACGCTGTTTTCATATGATGAAACTGTAAAAGACTAGCCCGCATAGCGGGTTAGCTGGAAAAATCGCTGTCAGCGCGCCGCTTTGGCAAGCCCGAGCTCGATCTCCACGGCGCCGCAGAGCATCTGCCCGAGCGTGATGTGCATCTCCTGGATGCGCGCGACCACGTCGGACGGCACGATCAGCAGATGGTCGGCAAGGCCCGGCAGATCGCCGCCGCCTTTGCCGGTGAGCGCCGCGGTGACAAGTTTCATCGTCTTGGCCTGGCGCAGCGCGGCGATGATGTTCGGGCTCTTGCCGGACGTGGAGATGGCGATGGCGACGTCGCCTGGGCGGCCCAGCGCCTCGATCTGGCGCGCGAAGATTTTGTCTAAGCCGAGATCGTTGCCGGCGGCGGTGAGCGCGGAGGTGTCGGTGGTCAGCGCGAGCGCCGCGATGGCGGCGCGGTCGGTCTTGTAGCGGACGGTCAATTCGGTCGCGAGATGCTGGGCGTCGGCGGCGCTGCCGCCATTGCCGAAGAACATCAGCTTGCCGCCGCCGCGGATGGACGTGACGCAGGCCGCCACCAGGCCGGCGAAAGCCGCCGACAAGGCCGCCTCCGTGCGCCGCGTCGTTTCCAGATGCTCGGCGAATTCGGCTTTGAAGAAGGCTGCGAGGTCCACGAGCAATCTCCTTACGCGGCTTCGCCGCGGAATTCCGGCACCGCGTCGCGCAACACATTGTCGATGACCGCGCGCTCGTTGCGCGCGAGCCCCTGCTCCAGCCGCGCCACCCAGGCGCGGATCGCCTCCAGCGACGGCTGCACCGGCTTGGTGGCGACGATGCCGGGAATGCCGATGTCGGTGGTCTCTTCCTCGCGCGCGAACAAGATTTCGTGCAATCGCTCGCCCGGACGGATGCCGGTGAAAGTAATTTGAATGTCGCGGCCGGGCTCGAGGCCGGAGAGGCGGATGATGCGCTCGGCGAGATCGACGATTTTCACCGGCTGGCCCATGTTGAGCAGATAGACGGACACCTCGCCGCGGTCCGGCCCGAGCGCGTGCGTCGCCGCGGTGACGACCAGGTCGCAGGCTTCGCGGATGGTCATAAAATAGCGCACCATGTCGGGATGCGTGACGGTGACCGGGCCGCCGGCCTCGATCTGCGCCTTGAATTTCGGCACCACCGAGCCGTTCGAGGCGAGCACGTTGCCGAAGCGCACCGAGATCATGCGCGTGGGGTTTTTGCCGCCGGCGCCATGGCGGGTCAATTCATTGTCGAGCGCCTCGCAATACATCTCCGCCAGCCGCTTGGTGGCGCCGAGCACGGAGACCGGTTCGATCGCCTTGTCGGTGGAGATCATCACCATGGCGGCCGCTCCCGCGGCGGCGGCCGCGTCGGCGACGTTGATCGAGCCGAAGACGTTGGTCTTGATGCCCTCGTCCCAATCCAATTCGAGCAGCGGCACGTGTTTGAGCGCGGCGGCGTGGAACACCATGTCCGGCTTGAACTGCGCGATCAGGCGCATGATGCGCGCGCGGTCGCGGATATCGGCGATGCGGCCCGAGATTTTCGCTTCGGTTTGCTTCAACTTGAGCGCCTCAAGCACGGCGTGCAAAGCGGGCTCGGAATTCTCGATCACCAACAGCCGCGCGGCACCGAAGGTGACCATGCGGTCGCAGATTTCCGAGCCGATCGAGCCGCCGCCGCCGGTGACGACGATGGCCTTGCCGCCGACGAACTCTTCCAGTCGGCCGTAGTCGATCCTGACGCTCGGCCGCAGCAGCAGGTCCTCGACCGCGACCGGCGCAAGCTGCACCGCCGTGCCGCCGGCGTCGAGCGACGGCATCTGGCTCATCGTCAAACCCAGCTTGCGCGCGCGGATGAGGATCGATTCCGGCCGCGCTTCCGGCGACAGCGCCGAGGGCGCCAGCACCAGCCGCGTGACATGCGTGCCGCGCGCGGCGAAATCGGCGACCACGCGCTCGAGATCGTCGATATCGCCCAGCACGGGAATGCCGCGAATCGACTGGCCGCGGTCGGCCGCGGACGGCGACAGCACGCCGGCCGGCCAGATTTTCTTCACCGCGCCGCTTTCGATGCCGCGCAGCAGCACCTCGGCGTCGGCTGCGCGGCCGAGCACCAGCGTGGGCGTCGCATCGGCAACGCGGGCGCGCTGCAACGTGCGCGCGTAATGGAAATAGCGGTAAGTGACGCGCGAGCCGCCGAGGAAAAATATCTGCAGCAACCAATAGAGCAAAATGGTGATCTTGCCGAAGTAGAAGGTGCCATAGAGGCGCGGCGACAGCAGCACGTAATCGAGCGCGACCAGCGACACCGCCAAGACGGTGGCGACGCGGAAAATATTGAAGAGGTCGGGAACGGAAGTGAAGCGCCACTTGTTGCGGTGCAGGTCGAAGACGAAATAAACGACCGCGGCGTAAGCCAAGAACAGCGGCAGATACTTGAGCCCGACCAGCCGCTGATCGAGCGCCTGGTCCTCGAAGCGGACCAAGAAGGTCAGCACGATCGCCGCGGCGGTGGCGGCAAGATCGTGCAATACGATCAGGATCTGGCGCGGCGTCAGCCTTGGTAACCGCATCATCTTTCTCAGGCCTAAAGCTGCTTCACGTTCATCTCCAGCGGGAGCAACACGCCGCCGCGCTCGAAAACTAAGGCTCCAAGGATTTCCCCGGACAATCTTTTATACCGCGAATTCGTCCTTTACAAAGGTTTGCCGCGGCGTGGAGGGTACATATTCAAGCTAACTTACAGTAAGTAATCGGCCGCCCGCTGGACGGCGATGAAAGTCGGCACGCTAATCGGGATGTCGGCGACACTGTAGCCGTCAGCTCAGCCCGTCGAGCGGCAATTCGACGGTCAAATCAAAAGACGCGACGGGTCGGCTGCGGGCCAGCGGTCACCTCGCCGCGTTGGTTACGAGATACTTTGTCTACTGTCACTTCAGATTAATTCAGCCTGGCACCCCGAGTTAACACTTTCGGTTCGTTGCCCTATGGCAATCTTGAAATTGAATCTATCTCAGATCGTAGACGCAACTCTCGACTAACGGTCAAAGTTACGAATGCGGCTACTCCAATTGCAACACACCACCAAAACGGAATTGATCCTGTTGCGAGAAGCCCTAGAGTGAACAGGAATGCCGCCTCCGCAATTATCATTAGCTGTGTATATGTTGATGCGGATCGAAAAGGTGATGTAGCCGCATATCCCTTAAGCGATCTTTGGTGTACGCGAAAGCGAAACATCACGTGCGCAAAACAAAGGATCATCAGCGAAAGTCCGAATAGAAGAAACGCCGCAAGGTGTTTGGTTGATCGTGGTTTTCTTGCCATCCGCCCTCAGTACTGGCTTCAGTGCGTATATACGCTGTGCCATCACTTTTCTTTAGCCGAAAGCGACGTTCCAAATTCGTCATCTGATGGTGCAGCGTAAAGATGCCGTGCTTTTCACGAGCCTCGATACAATCAATTTCTCTCCTAAGAAGACCTCGCGATATCGACAACCGCCTTGAATAGGTGTTCGTGAACCAAAGCGTCGTGCATAGCACCCTCACCAGCGCCCCTTATAAATATGCGATTGTCTGAAGCAACCCCTCCCAGAGGAGGCCTTCAGTCTCGTGTGTCCGCATAACCGAACCACCCATAAACCGGGTAGGCATGGCGCGGCGGACTATGTTATCCCGCCCGCGGCAAGATCAACACGTTAGCCCCTTCCCTACAATGCCGGTTATCCCTATGCAAAGCCCCGGCGAGCCGCGACCGCGGGCTCGCTTCCTCTTAACGCTGGCGCTGCTGTGGCTCGCCGGTACCGGCCTGCGCCTCACCATTCTCGCGGTGCCGCCGGTCATTCCGCTGATCCATGACGGCCTCAAGCTCAACGCCACACAGGTCGGTATTCTCACCGGCCTGCCCTCGATGCTGTTCGCCTTCGCCGCGGTGCCCGGCGCGCTGCTGATCGCGCGCCTCGGCACGCGCACGGCGCTGGTGGTCGGCCTCGCGATCACCGCGCTCGGCGGCGCGCTGCGCGGCGCCATCCCCGACGTGGCCTGGCTCTATGCGATGACGGTCGCCATGGGCGCCGGCGTCGCCATCATGCAGGTGACTATGCCGCCGGCGGTGCGCGCCTGGTTTCCGCAACGCATCGGCTTTGCCACCGCGGTCTATACAAACGGCCTCTTGATCGGCGAAATAATTCCCGTCGCGCTGACGCTGCCGCTGGTGCTGCCGTTCGTGGGCGGGAGCTGGCAATGGGGCTTCGTGTTCTGGAGCGTGCCGGTCGCGATTATCGCCGTGCTGGTGGTCACGCTGGCGCCGGCGACGAGCAATGGCGTCGCGTCCGCCACCAGCCGCCGCTGGTGGCCAGACTGGAACAGTCACTTGATCTGGCGCCTCGGCATCATGCTGGGCACGATCAACGCCATCTATTTCTCCAGCAACGCCTTCCTGCCCGATTATCTGCGCAGCAACGGTCAGGGCGAATGGATCAGCGGCGCGCTCTCCGCGTTGAATGCCGGCCAAGTGCCGGCTTCGCTTCTTTTGCTGGCGGTCGCCGGGCGGCTGGAGCGCAAGGCCTGGCCCTATGTCGCCTGCGGGCTGCTCTGCGTGATGGCGACCGCCGGCATCGTATTCGGCACCGGGGCGTGGATCGTGGCGGCCTGCGCCGTACAGGGCTTTGCCGCCGCCGCTGTGCTCATTCTCATTCTGGCGCTGCCGCCACTGTTGAGCGCGCCGGACGACGTGCACCGCGTCACCGCCGCTATGTTCACCATCAGCTATAGCTGCGCGGTGATCGTGCCGGTGATCAGCGGCTTCACCTGGGATATGAGCGGCATCGCCGGTCTCGCGTTTGCACCGATCGCGATCTGCGGCATCATCCTGGTGGCGATGGCGCCGGCGATCAATCACGTCAAACCCGCGGGGAGTAGTTGATGCGTCCGATACCGGTGGGAGCGAAGGGGACCTACACGCTGCGGGTGACGCCGGCGCATCTCGCCAATCAGTTCAAGGACATCAGCCTGCCGCAGGTGTTCGCCACGCCGATGATGGTGACCGCCATGGAAAACGCCGCGCTCAACGCCGTGCGCGACTATCTCGATCCGGGCGAGAGCGTAGTCGGCACACAGGTCAACGTACGCCATCTGGCGGCGACGCCGGTCGGCCACACGGTGACCGCCGAGGCCGAGGTGACCAAGGTCGACGGCCGCCGCATCGAATTCAAGGTGAGCGCGCGTGACGAAATCGAGGAAATCGGCAACGGCACGCATGAGCGCATGGTGGTCGATTTGGGACGGCTGAATGCCCGGCTACAGGCTAAAAAGCGGCCTTAATCACAGGCTTAGCGACCCTCTTGAATCCTCGATTTGGCAGTAGTATCCATCAGTAACTACGTCGTACATATCTATACTGATATCTAAAACATGATAACCGGCACTCAGATGCGGGCCGCCCGGGCGCTGCTCGGCCTCGACCAGCGCCAATTGGCGCAAGCTGCGGGCCTGTCGCTGCCGACCATCCAGCGCATGGAAGCCAGCGACGGCGTGGTGCGCGGCAATGTCGACTCGCTGATGAAGCTGGTCGACGCGCTTGCCGCCGACGGCATCGAACTGATCGGCGAAGGCGCGGTGAGCGGCGGCGGCGGACGCGGGGTGCGGCTCAAATGATGGTCGTCTACGCGCTTTACGGCGTGGCGGCGCTGGTGGTCTTGGCGCCCGGCGGCGGTCGCGCTTGGCGGCATCGCCGCGCGCGACGGCCATGGTCTATGGCGCAAGCCTCATCGTCACCCTGACGCTGGGCATGATCGCTTTGCTCTGCCTGTCCGGATTTGCCGAACCCTCGGCAGTGACTTTGCCGCTCGGCCTGCCGTGGCTGGGCGCGCATTTCCGCATCGACGCGCTCGCCGCCTTTTTCCTGGTGGTGGTCAATCTCGGCGGCGCGGCGGCGAGCCTGTTCGCGCTCGGCTATGGCCGTCACGAAGAGGCGCCGCAGCGCGTGCTGCCGTTCTATCCCGCCTATCTCGCCGCCATGAACCTGGTGGTGCTGGCGGACGACGCCTTCTCCTTTTTGGTGGCGTGGGAATTCATGTCGCTCACCTCCTGGGCGCTGGTGATCTCGCATCACCGCATCGCCGAGAACGTGCGCGCCGGCTACGTCTATCTGCTGATGGCGAGCTTCGGCACGCTTGGCGCTGCTGCTCGCCTTCGGCCTGCTCGCCGGCGCCGACGGCAATTACGCCTTCGACGCCATCCGCGCAGTCGCATCCCTCGGCCGCGCTCGCCGCGCTGGTGCTGGTGCTCGCGATCATCGGCGCCGGCTCGAAAGCCGGCGTGGTGCCGCTGCACGCCTGGCTGCCGCTCGCGCATCCGGCCGCGCCCAGCCACGTTTCCGCGCTGATGAGCGGCGTGATGACCAAGGTCGCCGTCTACGGCTTCGTGCGCATCGTGTTCGACCTGTTGGGGCCGCCGGCCTGGTGGTGGAGCATGGTCGTGCTTGCCGTCGGCGGCATCACCGCGGTGATGGGCGTGCTCTACGCGCTGATGCAGCACGATCTCAAGCGCCTGCTCGCCTATCACACGGTGGAGAATATCGGCATCATCTATATCGGGCTCGGCCTGGCGCTGGCGTTCAAGGCCTATGACATGCCGCTGGCCGCCGCGCTCGCGCTCACCGCCGCGCTGTTCCATGTGTTCAATCATTCCGTCTTCAAGAGCCTGTTGTTCTTCGGCGCCGGCGCCGTGCTCAACGCCACCGGCGAGCGCGACATGGAGCATCTCGGCGGACTGATCCACCGCATGCCGCAGACCGCCTTCGTGTTCCTGGTCGGCTGCGTGGCGATCTCGGCGCTGCCGCCGCTCAACGGCTTCGTCTCCGAATGGCTTACGTTCCAGGCCATTCTGATCAGCCCGCAGTTGCCGGCCTGGGGCCTGAAATTCCTGGTGCCGGCGGTGGGCGCGCTGCTGGCGCTGTCGGCGGCGCTGGCGGCCGCCTGTTTCGTCAAGGCCTTCGGCGTCAGCTTCCTCGGCCGGCCGCGCACGCCGGCCGCGGCGAAGGCGCAGGAAACCGACAGCAATTCGCTCGCCGCCATGTATTTCCTCGCCGCACTTTGTCTCGTCGCCGGCATCCTGCCCGGCATCTTCATCGACGCGCTGGCGCCGGTGACGCAATGCGCTGGTCGGCATGAGCATGCCGCACCAGGCGGGCCTGCAATGGCTCACCATCGTGCCGATCGCCGAAAGCCGCAGCTCCTATAACGGGCTCTTGGTCTTCGTCTTTGTCATGCTGTCCGGCTCGCTCGCCGCCTTCGCCATCCATCGGCTCGCCTCCGACAAATTGCGCCGCGCGCCGGCCTGGGACTGCGGCTTTCCCGATCCGAGCCCGGCAACGCAATACACCGCCTCGAGCTTCGCGCAACCGATCCGCCGCGTTTACGGCACCAGCGTGTTCCGCGCGCGCGAGATCGGCGTGATGCCGCCGCCGGGCTCGCTTGCGCCGGCACGGCTGACCGTCGATGCTGCGCGACCTGATCTGGGATTTCGCCTATGCGCCGATCGCCGGCTTCGTCGGCTTACGCCGCCGACCGGCTTAACGTGCTGCAATTCCTCACCATCCGCCGCTATCTGACGCTGGTGTTCACCGCCTTAGTGCTGCTCCTGCTGGTGCTGGCGATATGGCCGTGATCCGCGATTTCACCCTGCAAGGCGCGCGAGATGCTGCTGGTGCTGCTGCTCTCGCCGCTGCTCACCGGCTTTGTGCGCAAGGTGAAGGCGCGGCTGTTGCGCCGGCAGGGCCCGCCGCTGTTGCAGCCCTATCGCGATCTGATCCGCCTGATGCGCAAGGACGTGGTGCTGGCGGAGAGCGCGTCGTGGCTGTTCCGCGTCATCCCCTACATCATCTTTGCCGGCACCTGGGTGGCGGCTTCGCTGGTGCCGACTTTCGGCAGCGGGCTGTTGTTCTCCTGGTCGGCCGACCTGATCGCCATCATCGCATTGCTCGGCAGTGCGCGCTTCTTCCTGGCGCTCGCCGGCCTCGACGTCGGCACCGTCGTTCGGCGGCATCGGCTCGAGCCGCGAGGTGATGATCGCCTCGCTCGCCGAACCGGCGATGCTGATGATCGTGTTCACGCTGGCGCTGGTCGCCGGCTCCACCCAGCTCTCAACCATGGCGGCCTTTATGCTCTCGGGCGCGGTCGGCTTGCGCGTGTCGCTCGGCCTGGCGCTGCTGGCGCTGATCATCGTGGCGATCGCCGAGAACGCGCGCATTCCGGTCGACAACCCGGCAACGCATCTCGAACTCACCATGGTGCACGAGGCCATGGTGCTGGAATATTCCGGCCGGCATCTGGCGCTGATCGATCTGTCGTCCGAACTCAAGCTGCTGCTTTACGTCTCGGTGATCGGCTGCCTGTTCGCGCCCTGGGGCATCGCCGGACCGGATGCCAGCCCGCGCGCCATCGCCATCGGGCTGGCCGCCTACATCGCCAAGCTCGCGGTCGGCGGCTTTCTGCTCGCCGTATTCGAGACCGCCATCGCCAAAATGCGTGTGTTCCGCGTGCCCGCCTTCCTCGGCGCGGCGCTGATGCTCGGCCTGCTCGCCACCTTGCTGCTGTTCGTGTCGCGGAGCCTGTAGGATGCACAGCATCACCTTCGACATCGCGCACATGCTGGCCGGCTCGCTGGTGCTGGTGAGCTTCATGCAGCTCTATCAGGACCGCCTCTACGCGCTGCTCAACACCTTTGCGCTGCACGCGCTGATCCTGGCGGCCTCGGTCGCCTGGCAGGCCTTCATCCAGGACGCGCCGCATCTCTATGTGACGGCGGGGATCGCGCTGATCTTCAAGGCCATCGTCATCCCGGTGGCGCTGCACCGGATCATCGTCAAGCTCGGCATCCACCGCGAGATCGAAACCGTGGTCGGCGTCGGCCCGGCGATGCTGCTCGGCATGGGGCTGGTGGCGCTGTCCATGGTGGTGATGCTGCGGGTGACGGCGGAAGCCGATCCGCTGGCGCGCGAGGACCTGGCATTCGCGCTGTCGGTGGTGCTGCTCGGACTGTTGATGATGGTGACGCGGCGCAACGCGGTGAGCCAGGTGATCGGCTTCATGTCGCTGGAAAACGGCCTGGTGCTGGCGGCGACCGGCGCCAAGGGCATGCCGCTGGTGGTGGAGATTTCCGTCGCCTTTTCGGTGCTGATCGCCTTCATCGTCATCGGCATCTTCCTGTTCCGCATTCGCGAGCGCTTCGACACCGTCGACGTGCAGGCGCTCGATAAATTCCGCGGAGAGCGGCGATGAAATTCGACGCGCTCACCGGCGTTCTGCTGATACCGGCTGTGGCGGCGTGCCTGCTCGCCGCGCTGCCCGGCTATCAGCTGACCGCGCGGCTCAATGTGGTGGCGACGTTCCTGACCTTCGCTGACGGCGGTGTCGCTGTTCATCGTCGAGCCGAAGTCCGGGCCTTATCTTCTGGTGGACGACCTCAACAAGGTGTTCATCGTGCTGACCACGTTCGTCAGCTTCACCACCAGCGTATTCAGCGCAAGCTACATCGGGCACGAGATCGAGATCGGCCGCTTGAAGCTGACCTACGTGCGCTTCTATCACGCCATGTACCAGGTGATGATGTTCGGCATGAACCTCGCGCTGGTGGCCAACAATATCGGCCTGATGTGGGTGGCGATCGAGATGGCGACGCTGACCACCGTGCTGATGGTCGGCATCTACCGCACGCACGAGGCGCTGGAGGCGGCCTGGAAATATTTCATCCTCGGCAGCGTCGGCATCGCGCTGGCTTTGTTCGGCACCATTCTCGTCTACATGGCGGCAAAGCCGGTGATCGGCGAAGGCCTCAACGCCATGGTGTGGACGCGTGCTGGTGCACGCACGCAGCCAAGTTCGATCCGGCGCTGCTCAACGTCGCCTTCGTGTTCCTGCTGCTCGGCTACGGCACCAAAGTGGGCCTCGCGCCGTTGCACGCCTGGCTGCCGGACGCGCACGCGGAAGGCCCGACGCCGATTTCGGCGGTGCTGTCCGGCCTGCTCTTGAACGTCGCGCTCTACGCGCTGCTGCGCTTCAAGATGCTGCTGGCGCTCAATCCGGTGGCGATCGCGCCAGGCCCGCTGATGGTGACCATGGGGCTGATCTCCTGCGTGTTCGCCGCCTTCATGCTGTATCGGCGGCGCGACATCAAACGCATGTTCGCCTATTCCTCGATCGAGCACATGGGCATCATCGTGTTCGCCTTCGGCATGGGCGGCCCGCTCGCCAATTTCGCCGGCGCTGCTGCACATGACCATGCATTCGCTGACCAAGTCGGCGATCTTCTTCGCCGTCGGCCACATCGCCCAGGTCAAGGGCACGCAGAAGATCGCCGACATGGGCGGGCTGACCGTGAGCAATCCGGTGCTCGGCTGGGGCCTGGTGCTCGGCGTGGTGGCGATTGCCGGTCTGCCGCCGCTCGGCATATTCATGAGCGAGTTTCTGGTGGTGTCGTCGACCTTCGCGCGCGAGCCGTGGCTGGTGATCATCCTGGTGTTCGGAATCCTGGTCGCGCTCGGCGGCCTGTTCCTGCGGCTCAACGGCATCGTCTTTGGCGAGCCGCGCGGACCGACCGCGCCGGCACAAGCGTCTTACGTGCCGATGTTCGCCCATCTCGCCATCGTGTTCATGGCGGGCATCTATTTGCCGCCGGCGCTGGTGACCGGCTTCCAGAACGTGGCGCGGCTGTTGGGATAACGCCATGAACCGCAGCACCGTCAACGAGCAAAAATGGAACGAGGCCGTCGCGCGATTGGCGGCGGGCGAGCAAACGCTGCTCGGGCTGTGGGGCGATCCGCCGAACGTGCACATGGCGCTGCTCGACGAGAGCACCGGCGCCATCGCCGTACTCACTTATGCTTGCACGGACGGCAATTTCCCCAGCGTCGGCGCCAGGCATCCGCCGGCCATCCGGCTGGAGCGGACCATTGCCGATTTGTACGGACTTCGATGCCGTAGGCGCGCCCGATACGCGGCCCTGGCTCGATCATGGCGTGTGGAAGGGCGGCCCGGCCGCGCCCTACGCCTTTCTACCGGCGGAGGGCGAAGGCCTGCACCAGATTCCGGTCGGTCCGGTGCATGCCGGCATCATCGAGCCCGGCCATTTCCGCTTCACCGCCAATGGCGAGCACGTCGTGCGGCTGGAACAGCGGCTCGGCTATGTGCACAAGGGCATCGAGAAGCTGATGGTGGGCGCCACGCTCGAACAGGCGGCCAAGCTTGCCGGCCGCACCTCGGGCGACAGCGACGGTTGCCTATGCGTTTGCCTTTGCGCAGGCCGCCGAAGCCGCGTTGCAGCTGAAGGCCGCCGCCGCGCGCGGTATACCTGCGCGCGCTGATGGCGGAGCTGGAGCGCCTCGCCAATCATTTCGGCGACATCGGCGCCATCTGCAACGACGCCTCGTTTGCGCTGATGCATGCGCAAACCGGCATCCTGCGCGAGCGGACTTTACGCGCGGCGGACGCCTGCTTCGGCCACCGGCTGATGATGGACTTGATTGTGCCGGGCGGGCTCGCGCGCGATATCGCCGCCGACGGCGTGGTGCAGGTGCAGGATTTGTTGACCGAAGTCGACCGCGTATTCCCGCGCCTGATCGAGCTTTACGACAACACCGCCTCGCTGCTGGACCGCACCGTGACCACCGGCATCGTCAAGCCGGATTATGTGCGCCAGTTCGGCGCCGGCGGTTATGTCGGGCGCGCATCGGGCCGCGCCTTCGACGCGCGCCGCGTTCCGGGTTATGCGCCTTATGGCGAGCTCGATTTCGAGGTGCCGGTGCTGGACGCCGGCGACGTCAATGCGCGGGTGTGGATCCGCATCCGCGAAATCGAGCAGAGCCTCAAGCTGATCGAGCAGATTCTTGGCACGCCTGCCGGCCGGCGACGTCAAGACTGAGATCAAATTCAACGGCAAAGCGTGCGAAGGTCTCGCGCTCACCGAAGCCTTCCGCGGCGACGTGCTGGTCTGGATGCGCCTCGGCGGCGACGGCCGCGTCGAGCGCTGCCATATGCGCGACGCGTCCTGGTTCCAGTGGCCGCTGCTGGAGACGGCGATCGAGGGCAACATCGTCGCCGACTTCCCGCTCTGCAACAAATCGTTCAACTGCTCGTATTCGGGGCATGACGCATGATCCCGAAAAGTGGGAACCGGTTTTCGGATAAGATCATGCGCAAAGAAAGGGTCCTCTGATGCGCCGCACGCTGTTCGAAAGCTTCACCCGCGGCCCGCTCACGGAAGCCGCGCCCAAGCCCGACGAAGCCGGCGCTCGCCGAGCTCGCGCAAAGCGTTAACCGCGCCGCGCGCGCCAAGCTCGGCCGCTCGCTGTCGATCCGCCAGGTCGACGCCGGTTCCTGCAACGGTTGCGAATTGGAAATCCACGCGATCAATAACGCTTTCTACGATCTCGAACGCTTCGGCCTGCATTTCGTCGCCTCGCCGCGCCATGCCGACGTGCTGATGGTGACCGGGCCGGTGACCAAGAACATGCGCGAGGCCCTGCTGCGCACCTACAACGCCACGCCCGATCCGAAATGGGTGATTGCGGTGGGCGCTTGCGCCGCCGATGGCGGCGTCTTCGCCGGCAGCTACGCGGTCGCCGGCGGCGTCAAGGATGTGATGCCGGTCGACTTGCACATCGCCGGCTGCCCACCCAATCCGAAAGCCTTGCTGGCTGGCTTGTTGGCGCTATTGCAGACCGCCGCGTGAACGGCGGCGGCTAGACCGCCACTTTGGTGAGGAAGCCTTCGACTTCGCCGCGCAGATTGGCCGCCGCTTGCTCCACCAATTCCGCAGCGGCGAGCACGGTCTGCGCCGATTCTTGCGTTTCCGTGGTGGCGTCGGCCACTTCGGTCAACACCGCAACGATCATTTTGGCGCCGTCGGCGGCGCCGGTCACGTTTTTCGAAATCTCGCCGGTCGCGGCGCTCTGTTGTTGCACCGAAGCGGCGACGGCGGCGGTGAAGTTGTCGATCTCGCGCATGCGGTGGGCAATGCGTCCGATCGCCTCCACCGCCTTGTCAGTCGAGTTCTGCACCGCGTGGATCTGGCTGGAAATGTCCTCGGTCGCCTTTGCGGTCTGCACCGCGAGCGACTTCACTTCGGAAGCGACCACCGCGAAGCCGCGGCCAGCTTCGCCGGCGCGCGCCGCCTCGATGGTGGCGTTGAGCGCGAGCAGATTGGTTTGCCCGGCGATGGTGCGGATCAGCTTGGTGACGTCGCCGATCTTCTGCGCGCCGACCGCCAGCGCGCCGATGTCCTGATTGGTCACCTCCGCCTCGTCGACCGCGACGCGCACAACCTCGGCGGTCTGGTTGAGGCGGCGGCCGATCTCCGCGATCGAACTGGACATTTCGTCGGCGGCGATCGCCGCGCTCTCGACATTGGTCGAGGCCTCGTTCGACGTATGCACGGCGCTTTCGGCGCGTTTCGAGGTGTGGCCGGAGGCGTTGAACAGGCTCGCCGCGGTCGCGCGCATTTCGCCGGCGCTGTCGGCCACCGTGCGCAGCAAAGACTCGGCGCGCTCGCGGAACGCCGCGATGGCATTTTCGATGACGGCACGGCGCTCTTCCTGGTGTTGCAAGGTGGCGCGCTGCTGTTCGGCCTGCCGCCGCTCGGTGATGTCCTCGTGCGTGCCGATCCAGCCGCCGCCCTTCATCGGATGATTGGTCACCAGAAGCAGATGCCCGCCCTTGGACTTGACCTCATGCACGATGGTGCGGCCGAGACCGACGGCGGCGAGAAATTCCTTGCGGTATTCCTTTGGATCGCGCGAGAACGTGCCCTTGGCGACTCGCCGCTGCAGCACCTCGGTGAGCGTCGCGCCCGGGCGCACGTCATCGGGGGTCAGATCGTACATCTTGTAATATTGCGAATTGCAGACGACGAGGCGCTCGGCAGCGTCGAACATGCACAGGCCCTGCGCCATGCTGTCGATGGCGACACGCACGTGCTCGACTTGGTGGATTTGCCGGCGGGTCAGCGCCGCGCCGGTCAGGCTCATGGCGAACTGGGCGACGGCCGCGGCGAGCAGCGCGGTGAGCACCGTTTCGGACACATTGGAAATGACGGTCGCGGCCCAATTGGGCGCAACCATCGTCATCCCGCCGAAGACGAGCGCGAACGTGATCAGCCCGACCAGGATGACCAAGGAAGAGGCACGCCAGAAGCTCAGGGAGAAGAACATTCTATTGACCGGCCTATCGTTCGCGACGAACGGCACGGATTATTCACTGCCCGGCTTTTTATGCGGTTAACCCCTGGTAAACGAATCGTTAACGCGGCGGCCTGTCGGGAGCGCGCCTGAGCGCCTCAAGCCTTGCCGTTGCCGCCTTTTGCGCCATCTTTATCGGGGCGGAATTTGGTCTCGGGTTTGAGGCCCCTGCGTTTAAATTTGGCGCTGATCAGGCCGTTTTCCAGATAGCGGCCGAGCGCCGCACGTTTGGCCGCCTCGTCCCATTGCGGCAGCCAATCGCCCAGCGAGTAGCCGAACCAGGGCGGCTGCGGACGTAAGGGCTCGAAGCCGAGCTCGTTCCAGATTTTCTGCGCCCGCTCCATGTATTCCTTTTTCGGCAGCGCGAGCGGCGGCATGTCGCCCTTCATGGTGGCGTCCATCAGAAGCGTCGAATCCTCTTCCTGGTTGTGTTCGCGCTTGGGACCGTGCCCCTGGCCGCGGCGCGGCACGATCTGCACGTCCTCGACCGGGTTCATGCGGTAGGCCATGGCCCAGAGCAACGCGTCGGCATTATCGGCGGAAATGTCGTCGTTGACCGCGATGCAGATCTTGCCGCAGTCGCCCTTGAAGAAGGCGGCGCCATAGAGCGCGCGCCACACTTCCGTGCGCGGCAGGCCCTTGTCGACCGTGACGATGATGGCGCGCAACAGGCCGGTGAGCGGCTCGTGCAAGGCGACGTGCGTGACGCCCTTGATGCCGAGATTGTTGCGCAGGTGCGAAAGGAACAGCGGCTCATAGGCGACGCGCTTGATCACGCTCGATTCCGACGGCGCCACCTGGCTGATGTAAGACGGGATGACCGGCTTTCGCCGATGCGTGATGGCGGTCACCCGCATCGGCATGTTGAATTCTTCCAGCGCCACGTGGCCGTGCGACTCGCCGAACGGCGCTTCCGGCTCGAGCCAGACGGTGTCGATCAAGCCCTCGATGACGATCTCGGATTCGGCCGGCACCAGGAGATCGACCGTTCGGGCGCGCACGATATTGATCGGTTCGCCGGCCAGTCCGCCGGCGACGGTGAATTCGTCGACGTCGATGGGCAGTTTCTGCGGCCCCATGAAGGCGACGTAAGGCGGGCAGCCGAGCACGATGGCGCAGGGCATCGGCTCGCCGCGTTTCTGGTATTTGAGGTAATGCTGATAACCGCCGGCGCCGCCGACGCGCGTCGCCATGCGCACCACCAGACGGTCGGGCGCCTTCAGCGCCGCGCGGTAGGTGCCCATGTTCTGGATTCCGCTGTCGGGATCGCGGGTGATGACATTGGTCGCGGTCAGCGTCGGCGCCGAGTCGAAGCCGGGCGTCGACACCGGGATCGGCAGGGCGTCGAGGCCGTGGCCCTCGCCCTTGAGCGCCTCGCCCTCGATCACGGCCTCGTGGCACGCCGCCTCGTTCACGAGGCGCGGCGCGATCGGATGGGCGATCGCATGGTCCCACTTGGTCTGGATGTCCTCGAGTTTGGCATCCATGCCGACGCTGTAGATCTGCGGATTGGCGGCGATGGCGCCGACCACGACCGGGATATCGTATTTGCGCCCGCGCCCGTCGACGATGTTGGTGAACAGGAAGGCCTTGCGGTCATCCTCGTCCATGCCGCCGACGAATTGCCAGCGCACCAGCGGATGCAATTCCGAATCTTTGTCGATCGGCCGGTCGATGGTGCGCAACAAGCCGCGCTCGTCCAGCGCCTGCAGATGCTCGTGCAGGTCGCGATAGCCACGCGTCGATTGCGTCATGCCGGCAGCCCTACGTTAGGCGGGCAGCATACTGGGTTCATCGGCGGGACGACAATGCCGCGTCAAATGGATTCCGGGATCATCTTGATGGCGCCGCACGGGCATTCGGTGGCGCAGAGGCTGCAGCCTTTGCAGTAGTCGTAATTGAACTTGAAGCGGTTGCCGGGGCCGAGCTTGATCACCGCGTTGTCCGGGCAGACACCGTAGCAGTTGTCGCACTCGAAGCAATTGCCGCAGGACAGACATCGCCGCGCCTCGTACAGCGCGTTGGTCTCATCGAGCCCGCCCTGTACCTCTTCGAACGTGCTTTGCCGGCGGGCGGTTTCGATCATCGGCCGCACGGTCTTTTCCGCGTCGGCGTAGTACCAGGTGTTGAGCTTGTCGAAACTCGCAAGCTCGTGCTTTTCAGCCGGTGCATAGACCGCGCCACGCAGCCAAGCGTCGATGTGACGCGCGGCCTTCTTGCCGTGGCCGACCGCAACCGTCACGGTGCGCTCCGAGGGCACCATGTCGCCGCCGGCGAAGATGCCTTCATGACCGGTCATCATGTTTTGGGCGACCTGCACCGTGCCGTCCTTGATCTGCAATCCGGGCACGCCGTCGAGCAGCGACAGATCGACGTCCTGGCCGAGCGCGAGTACCAGCGAGTCCGCTTCCAGCGTCTCGAATTCGCCGGTCGGCTGCGGGAAACCCTTGTCGTCGAGCTGCATTTTCTCGACGGTGAGCACGCCCTCGTCCACACGTTTGATGGTCGAGAGCCATTTCATCATGATGCCTTCTTCCAGCGCCTCCTCGACCTCGAAGTCATGCGCCGGCATGCGCTCGCGGGTACGGCGATAGACGATGATCGCTTCGGTCGCGCCCATGCGCTTGGCGGTGCGCGCGGCGTCGATCGCGGTGTTGCCGCCGCCGTAGACCACCACGCGGCGTCCAAGCAGCGGCTTATCCTCGCCTTCCATCGAACGCAGCATGGTGACGGCGTCGAGCACCTTCGAGGCGGAGCCGGCGGGAATAAAGGCGCGCTTGCCGATATGGGCGCCGACCGCCAGGAAGGCGGCGTCGAATTTGCCGGCCTTCATAGTGTCGAGGATGTTGTCGACCTTGGCGTTGAGCTTGAGTTCGACACCGAGATCGAGGATGCGTTTGACTTCCGCATCGAGCACGTCGCGCGGCAGCCGGTATTTCGGAATGCCGAAACGCATCATGCCGCCAGCGGCGGGCCCGGCGTCGTGGATAGCAACGGAATGCCCCATGCGGCGCAGATGATAGGCGGCGGAAAGGCCGGAGGGGCCGGCGCCGACCACCAGCACGCGCTTGCCGATTTCTTTCTCCGGCTTCGCGAATTTCCAGCCGCGCTTGATCGCCTCGTCGCCGAGGAAACGCTCGACCGAATTGATGCCGACCGCTTCGTCGACCTGCGCCCGGTTGCAGGCGGCTTCGCAGGGGTGATAGCAGACGCGCCCCATCACGGCGGGCAACGGATTGTCCAGCGTGAGTACGCGCCAGGCATTTTCGTAGTCGCCGGATTCGGCGTGGTAGAGCCAAGCCTGGATGTTCTCGCCGGCCGGGCAAGCGTGATTGCACGGCGGCAGACGGTCGACATAGACCGGCCGCACGGTGCGCCAGGAGCCGGTGAGATTGGCGAGGCTGCTGCCGCTATCGAGCGTGATGGCGAAAGGGTGTTTCATCACGCGTCCTCTTCAGTCCCAAGCAGCTTGTATTCGACGATATTGTGGTCGGCGATTCTCTGCAGATGCGCGAGGCGCTGCGCACCGGCTGCATCCTTGAACAAATGCGCGAACCGCCGCTGCGGCTTGAGATATTCGTCGACCGGAACCGGACGGCGAATCTTACGGCTGTTGGTGACAGCGCCGTGCTCGGCTTCGAACACCGGGAACAGCCCGCACTCGACGGCGAGCCGCGCCAGACGGATGGTGTCGTAGGAGGCCGAGCCCCAGCCGAGCGGGCACGGCACGTGAATGTGGATATAGCGCGCGCCGTGAATACCCATCGCCTTGGCGACTTTGCGCTCGAGGTCATGCAAGTCCGCGACGGTCGCGGTCGCGACATAGGGAATGCCGTGCGCAACGGCGATGCGCGGCAAACTCTTGCCAGTGCCGAAGACGTTGCCCGGCTCCGGGCCTATGGCCGGCGTTGTCGCCGTGCGCGCGGTCGGCGGCGTCGCCGAGGAACGCTGCACGCCGGTGTTCATATAGCCTTCGTTGTCGTAACAGATATAGAGCACGTCATCGTTGCGCTCGAACATGCCGGACAGGCAGCCAAATCCGATATCGGTAGTGCCGCCGTCGCCGCCCTGGGCGATCGTGCGCACTTCCGGGCGCCCCTTCACCCGCATGGCGGCGGCGACGCCGGTGGCAACCGCCGCGGCATTGCCGAACAGCGAGTGCAGCCAGGGCATTTGCCACGACGTTTCCGGATAGGGCGTGGTGAAGACCTCCAGGCATCCGGTCGCGTTGACCGCGATCAGGTTGCCGCCGGTGGCACGCATGGCCACGTCCATGGCGTAACGCGCACCGAGCGCCTCGCCACATCCCTGGCAGGCGCGATGCCCGCAGGTGAGCGCGTTCGAGCGGTCGATCGAAGCTTGCACCGAACGCTCGGTATCCGGCACCAGCCGATTGCCGACGGTAAAGGTGCCCTTCTGGTAGAAGTGGAGCTTCTGGATAGCGGCGGCGGTTGCTGTGGAATCGGTCATCGTCGTTATCCCTACTCGGCCGCCGTGGACTGCGCGGCCTGGTCGAGCCGGCGCAGCAGGTTCTCGGCCGTCGGCCCGGAGCGGCGCACCTTGCGCACGTGGTGCAGTTCCTTGCCGATGATTTCTTCGTTGAGATCGAGGAAATGCGCGCCCTCCCAGGGCTGCGCCATGGCGCGGCTGAACACGCGCTGCAACGCCGCCCGCGTGATCGAGCGGCCGCCCAGTCCGGCGATCACCGAATGGACCTGCGGTGCTGCCGGTGTATTGCGCAAGGCAAGATCGACATTATTGGCGAGCTGGCCGCCCATGCCGACTGCGAAGCTCTTTTCGACCACCACGACATGTTTGCGGCCGGCCAGCTGCCGGCGTAACGCCTCGGTCGGGAACGGCCGGAACGACACGATGGTGACGAGCCCGATGCTGAAGCCGTCGGCGCGCATTTCATCGATGACGTCCTTGATGGTGCCGTTGATCGACCCCATGGCGACCACCAGCATTTCCGCATCTTCGGTGCGGTAGGTGCGCAACAGGCCGCCGGTATCGCGCCCGAACCGCGTCTTGAACTCCGCGGCCAATTCCGGGATCAGCCGCAGCGCCAAAGTCTGCTTGTAGTGCTGCAGGAAGCGCACCTCGGTGAATGCATCCGGCCCGACCATGGCGCCGATGGAAATCGGCTGCGCGGGATCGAGCACCTGCACCGGTTCATAGGGCGGCAGATAGGCGTCGACGTCGGTTTGCGTCGGTATATCGACGCGTTCGACCGCATGGGTGAGGATAAATCCGTCGACGCAGACCATGACCGGCATCGACAGTTCCTCAGCCAGGCGGAACGCCTGGATGTGCAGGTCGATCGAATCCTGGTTCGATTCCGCAAACAATTGCAGCCAACCGGCGTCGCGCATCGACATCGCGTCGGAATGATCGTTCCAGATATTGATCGGCGCGCCGATCGCCCGATTGCCCAGCGTCATCACGATCGGCAGGCCAAGGCCGGAGGCGTTGTAGACCGCCTCGGCCATGAACAAGAGGCCCTGGCTCGCGGTCGCGGTATAAGCGCGCGCGCCGGCCGCCGATGCACCTATGGCGACCGAGAGCGCGGCAAATTCGGATTCGACGTTGATGAATTCGCAGTTCGTCAGCTCGCCGGTCTTCACCATCTCGCCGAGCCCTTCGACGATATGGGTCTGCGGCGTGATCGGATAGGCGCAGATGACCTCGGGCCGGCACAGAGCGATGGCCTCGGCGGTGGAGTGGGAACCTTCGACTTGCTTCAACATGCGATCTTCCTCACGCCGCCGTCTTGATGCGAGCGATGACGGCATCATGCGCCTCGGTGGCGGCGGCAACGTTGGCGTCGCCGATCTTGCCGGGGAACTGTTCGCGAATGGCTTTGGCGACCGATTCGAGGCGGACCACGCCGGTCAAGGCCGCAAAGGCGCCAAGCAATGCGGCGTTAGGCACCGGACGGCCGACATGTTTAAGCGCCAGTTCGGTCGCCGACACCGTGACCGCATGGCCGGGCGCGAGCTTGGCCACCACCGCTTCAAGGTGAAGGTCGGCAAAGCTCTGGTTGGTATTGACGAGCAGGTAGCCGCTATCCTTGAGGCCTTGAACGACATCGATCCCCTTGAACAGCGTGACGTCCTGGACGATCAGCGCATCCGGCGCAGCGATCGGTTCGCGCAGGCGGATTTCTTTGGTGTCGATGCGGCAGAAGGAGACGACCGGCGCACCCATGCGCTCGGAGCCGAAACTTGGAAAAGCCTGCGCGTGCTTATCCTCGAGAAACGCCGCGACGGAGAGAACGGCCGCCGCCGTGACCACGCCCTGGCCCCCACGTCCATGGATACGGATTTGAAACATCTAGAAAACCCTCGATAGGCGGAAAAAATATAGGGCCGCGCGGGCAAGGCCGTATTGATTTGCCGCAATAGGGCTTTTGATCTGGCGCAATAGAAAAATTTGCGGGCGCGCGCGGGCGCCGAAACAACGTATTGAAATTGCTTTGTTTTGACGCCTATTCGCGACCGCCTTCGATCAATTCGCGCACGCAGGCGAAAAGTTCCGCGTTGGGGCAGAAATTCGGCGCGTGATCGATCGCTTCCGGCGCGCGCGTCAACCAATCGAGACAAGTCTCGTCCGCTTTGCAGGACTGGCACGCGATCACCGCGGCGCGCAGGTCGCTGGCCAGCCGTCCATGCGTCAGCATTTCCACATCGAGACCCAGCCGACCGAGCATCTCACACATGTTTTGCCAGCGGTGGTCCGCGTCGTAAGTCGTTGTCACGACATCCCCCTACGCAAATGTTTCATAGGGCTTCCAAATTACGAAACAAAATAACCGAATGCGCGAAGACCGCATTGACATAGCGCAAACTAGCGATCGGGCCGGCGGAACGGTTCGGCGCTGGCAAAGCGCGCACGGCTACCCAGGGCTTCCTCGACGCGCAGCGCTTCGTTCCACTTCGCCATGCGTTCGGAGCGCGAGAACGAGCCGACCTTGAGCTGCAGTACGTTCCAGCCGACCGCGAGGTGGACGATGGTGACATCCTCGGTCTCGCCCGAACGGGCGGAAACGATGGAGCCCCAATGGGCGGCGCGCGCGGCGTCGACCGCGGCCTTGGCCTCGCTCACCGTGCCGACCTGGTTCGGCTTGACCAAGATGGCGTTGCAAGCCGGCATGGCGGCGGCGCGGCGCAGGCGGCCAGCGTCGGTCACTAGGAAATCGTCGCCGACGATCTGCACACGATGGCCGGCCGCCTTGGTGAATTTGGTCAGTCCGGCCGTGTCGTACTCGGCCAGCGGATCCTCGATGGAGACGATCGGATAGCGGTCGAGCCAGTCGATCAGCATGGCCGCCATGGCGTCGGAATCGAGCGCGCGCTCCTCCAGCGCCAACCGATAAGCGCCGTCGCGATAGAATTCGGACGCGGCGATGTCGAGCGAGATCGCCACCTCGTCGCCGGGCGTGAAGCCGGCACGTTCGATGGCGCGAACCAAAGCGTCGAGCGCGGCTTCGTTCGAATCGAAGGCCGGCCAATAGCCACCTTCGTCGGCGACGCCTTGCAGGCGTCCCGCCTCGCTCATCATGGTGCCGGCCGCGCGATAGACCTCGGCGGTCCAGTCCAGCGCCTGCGCGAAACTTTTCGCCTTCGGCGCCACCACCATGAAATCCTGGATGTCGACGCGCCGCCCCGCATGCGCGCCGCCGCCGAAAATCTGAATCTCGGGTGTCGGCATCACCGCCGGTCTGTCGCCCAGCAGGTAGGCGTAAAGCGGCACACCGGCAGCAGCAGCCGCGGCATGCAGCACCGCCATCGAGGTGGCGACCGTGGCATTGGCGCCGAGCCGCGCCTTATTGGGCGTGCCGTCGAGTGCGATTAGTGCCGCGTCGATGCCGGCCTGGTCGCGCGCGTCGCGGCCGGCGAGCGCCTTGGCAATCTCGCCGTTGACATTGGCGACCGCGTTCATCACGTCGGCGCCGCCGAAGCGGCTGCCGCCGTCGCGCAGATCGACCGCCTCGCCGCTGCCGGTCGAAGCGCCGGCCGGCGCGATGGCGCGCCCGCGTGCGCCGCCCGCAAGCGTCACCTCGGCCTCGACGGTCGGCTTGCCGCGCGAATCCCAGACGCGGCGGCCGTGCACGCTGCCAATGTCGCTCGCACTCATGCCGTAATCTCCTGGCGCCACGCCTCGCGAACATCGCTCAAACGATCCGTGCGGGTTGCGATGAAGCGGCGCGCGAAACTGCGCACCTGGTCCTTCGCGCGCGCCTCGGTGACATATTCTATCGTTGACTTGCCGTCGATGCGGCCCAAGAGCAGCGCCGGCAGGAGCGCCGCGGTGTTCGCTTCCATCTCGGCGCGCGGCTGCCAATTTACGCCGGCGAGGTAGGTGTCGGTGAGCACCTTGAATAGGTGCAAAAAGCCGCGCGCGTTGAGCGGCCGCCACATGCATTTCAGGAGCAAATGATTGAGGCAGAAGGCAAGGTCGAAAGCGGGCTCGCCGTACCAGGCGCATTCCGAGTCGATGAACAGCGGCCCGTCCGGGCCGATCAGGATGTTTTTCGGGCTGACGTCGCCGTGCACCAGCGCGCATTTGGTCGAAAGCGTCTTGGCCGACAACGCTTCCAGTTGCGGCGCGAGATCCTTGTGCACGCGCGAGGTCGCGATCAAATAAGGTTCGAGCCGGATGGCGTAGAAACAGTCGCCGGTATCGAACTCGGCGGCGATATCGGCGCGGCCGGCGGTGGCGGCATGGATCGCGACCAGCCGCTCGGCCACCGCACGCGCGGTTTCCTCGCGCAACACGCCGTCGCGCAACTGGCTCTTCCAGTTCGGATAGCAGGCGGGATCGAGATATTCCATGACGAACAGCCCGGCGTCGCGGTCTTGCGCGACGAGATGGGGAACCGAGCCGGGCCAGATCGTCTCGGCCGCGGCGAGCCATTTCCATTCGGCGTCGTTGCGCTCGACCGGCGCCTGCCAGAGGCTCGCCACTTTGAGCTGCGGCAAGGCGCGTTTGAGGCAATATTTTCGCTCGCCGATCTCCACCCGCCAGATATCCGATGACACGCCGCCGTCAAGCGGCGCGCAGGCAAGCTTGTCGCCCGCCGCGACCAGTCCCATGTGGACGAGCGCGCGGCCGATTTCCCTTTCGTTGAGCGGATTATCGCGCGCCATCGCCGACACCGGGCGTTGAACGAATAATCTTCATGACCCTGCTCCGGGTTGCGGACGAAACGCGCGTGAACTTAGCCGCATTATCGGGAAAAATCTTGTGCCAGACCTGCACAAAGTCGGACCTCGCAACCGGGCGGCTAACCGCGTTGCGTCAAACGCATGCGGAATCCGATTGCCGGCCAAAGGCCGCTCGGCCATCATGGCCATGCCGGGAAACGCCCCGGCGCAACGGCAACATGGGCAAGGGGTCGCGCGGGTTTGGCTGACATCAAGGTGGTGCTGCATTACGACGCCGGGCCATGGTTTATCAGCCGCTTGCAGGCATTTGCCGCGCAGGGCCTCAACGTCGACACCTGCAGCGAGCGCGACGATGCGCGCTTTGCCGAGCTCATGGCGGAAGCCGAAGTGCTCTGGCATGTACTCAAGCCGGTCACCGCCCAGGTGATGGCGGGCGCGCCGCGGCTGCGCCTGGTCAACAAGATCGGCATCGGGGTCAACACCATCGATCTCGAGGCGGCGCGCGAACGCGGCATCGCGGTCTGCAACATGCCGGGCACCAACAGCCAGGCCGTCGCCGAGATGGCGCTGCTGCTGATGCTGGCGAGCTTGCGCCGCATCATACATTTCGACCGCCGCACCCGCGCCGGCCGAGGCTGGGTGATCGAGCCGGATTTGATGGAGCGGCTGGGCGAGATTCGCGGCCGCCGCGTTGGCCTGGTCGGCTTCGGCGCCATCCCGACGCTGCTCGCGCCCTGGCTCAAGGCGATGGGCGCCGACGTCGTCTATACCGACATCGCGGCGAGGCCCGGCGTCGAATTCACCTTCCTGCCGCTCGAGGAATTGCTGGCGACCTCCGACATCGTCTCGCTGCATGTGCCGCTCACCGACAAAACCGCGCGGCTGATCGACCGCGCGGCGCTGGCGCGAATGAAACCGGGCGCGATCCTGGTCAACACCGCGCGCGGCGGCCTGGTCGACGAGGCCGCGCTGATCGAGGCGCTCAAATCCGGCCATATCGCCGCCGCCGGCCTCGACGTTCTCACCGAGGAGCCGGCGGCGGTCGGAAATCCGCTGTTCGAACTCGACAATGTCGTGGTCGCACCGCACATCTCCTGGATCACCGGCGCGACGCTCGAACGGAGCCTCGCGGTCGCGGTGGAGAATTGCCGGCGGCTGACGAGCGGCGCGCCGCTGCTGCATCGCGTCGTCTGAGCGATCGGAACCGGAAAAGCTGCGCCAATCCTTTGCCCGCTATTGGTCTATCGCCTGGAACCCATGCGCATGGTTATGATCGACAACGGCAATGGCTTCGGCCATAACGAAGCCCTTGACTTGACGGCTGAATTTCCCAGGTGACGGACCTAGCGCCGCCGCTTGAGCCACGGGAGCGAGACCGATGCGACGCCTGATCGTTGGCATCACCGGCGCAACCGGCGCCATCTTCGGCGTGCGCCTGCTCGAGGCGCTGAAGGACTGCGAGGTGGAATCGCATCTCGTCATCAGCCGCTGGGCGCAACGCACCATCGAGCACGAGACCTCCTACTCCGTTAAACAGGTCTGCGCGCTTGCCAGCGTCAATTACAATCCGGCCGACATGGCGGCGGAGATTTCGTCCGGCTCGTTCATCACCGAGGGAATGGTGGTGATCCCCTGCTCGATCCGCACGCTCGCCTGCATCGCGCATGGCGTCGGCGAGCACCTCGTGCACCGCGCGGCGGACGTGGTGCTCAAGGAGCGGCGGCGCCTGGTGCTGGTCGCGCGCGAGTTGCCGCTGTCCGAAGTGCATCTCGAAAACATGCTCAAGCTCGCGCGCATGGGCGTGAGCATCGTTCCGCCGATGCCGGCCTTTTACAATCATCCGCAATCGGTCGACGACATCGTCAATCATATCGTCGCGCGGGTACTCGATCAATTCGGCATCAATACGCCGTTCGTCAAACGCTGGGACGGCCACATGCAGGGCCAGGCGAAGGCAATCGCGGACGTGAAATGACAAAGAAAGGCATCGGCGATGGACTACACCTATCTCGGCAATAGCGGGCTGCGGGTTTCGCGTCTCTGCCTCGGTACCATGGATTTCGGCGAGGGCATGGACGAGGCGGCGGCACAGCAGGTGCTCGACTTGGCGCGCGAGGCCAAGGTCAATTTCATCGACACCGCCGACGCCTATAATCACGGCGCCTCGGAGTCGCTGCTCGGCAAGCTCCTCGCCAAGGACCGCGACAAATGGGTGCTTGCCACCAAAGTCGGCCAGCAGGACGGCCCGCCGGAGCGCAAGATGGGCCTGTCGCGCCGCTGGATGCTGCAGGCGATCGACGCCAGCCTGAAGCGGCTCGGCACCGACTATGTCGACATCTATTATATGCATCACCGCGACCGCGACACGCCGCTGATCGAAAGCATCGAGGCGATGCGCTACATCATCGCCAGCGGCAAGGCGAGCTATTGGGGCTTTTCCAACTATTACGGCTGGGAGATCGGCGAAATCGTCCGGCTCTGCGACAAGACCGGCACGCCGCGGCCGGTCGTCGCGCAGCCCTTGTACAATATCGTCATGCGCATGATCGAAAACGACTACCTGCCGGCCTGCGCGCATTACGGCATCGGCGTCGCGCCGTTCTCGCCACTGGCGCGCGGCGCGCTGACCGGCAAATACAAGGAAGGCGGCGAGCCGCCCGCCGGCAGCCGCGCGGCGCGCGGCGACAACAGTCTGCTCACGCGCGACTTCAGCAAGCAGACTTTTCAGGTCGTCGAGGCGCTACGCGCCTATGTCGCCAAGCGCGGCATGACCCCGGCCGATTTCGCCATACTGTGGGTGCTCAACAACCGCACCATATCGAGCGTCATCGCCGGTCCGCGCACGCTCGAGCAGTGGAAGGCCTATCTCGGCGCTCTGGAGCACAAGTTCACCGCCGAGGACGAGAAATTCGTCGATACGCTCGTCGCATCGGGCCATCCGGCAACGCCGGGGCTGATCTGGTCGCGGCATCCGCCCATGGGCCGCAAGCCGATCGTAAGCTAAAGGCCAGTTGTCCATGAACGCGGCAGTGCAAAGAACAAAAGACGGCCTCGTCTATCCCTTTGCCGAGGCGCCCGAGCTCGGCAAGACCATCGAAGTCGCGCCCGGCATCCTGTGGGCGCGCATCCCGCTGCCCTTTCGGCTCAATCATGTGAACGTCTATTTGATCGACGACGGCGACGGCTGGGCCGTGCTCGATACCGGCCTCGGCAACGACGCAACGCGAGCGGTCTGGGACATGCTGCTCTCAGGACCACTGAGCGGCCGGCGACTGACGCGCCTCATCGTGACACATTTTCATCCCGACCATATCGGGCTTGCCGGCTGGTTCGCGCAGCGCTTCGGGTTGCCGCTGTTGACCAGCCAGACCTCCTATCTCGGCTGCATCAATATTTCGCTCAGCCCGGGCTCGCTCGATACCGAGACGTATCGCGATTTCTATCTCCAGCACGGGCTCGACGCGCAAACGACCGGCTTGGTGGTCACGCGCGGGCATGAATATCTCAAGCTGGTCACCGGCCTGCCGCTCACCTTCAAGCGGCTTGTCGCCGACGACACGCTCAAGCTCGGCGGACGCACATTTTCGGTGCTCACCGGCGACGGCCACGCGCCCGAGCAGGTCATGCTCTATTGCGCCGAGGACAAACTGTTTCTCGCCGCCGATCAGGTGCTGGCGAAGATTTCGCCCAATGTCAGCGTCTGGGCGGTCGAGCCGGACGGCGATCCGCTCGGCCTCTATCTGCGCTCGCTGAAAGCGATCAAAAGCAAGCTCGCCGCCGACGCGCTGGTGCTGCCGGGGCATCAGTTGCCGTTCTACGGCCTGCACAAGCGCGCGGACGAATTGATCGAGCATCACCAGCGGCGCTGCGCGGCGATTGCGGAAGCCTGCCGCAAGGCGCCGCAATCTGCCGCCGACCTCGTGCCGGTCGTGTTCCATACGCCGCTCGACCCGCACCAGATGAGCTTTGCGTTCAGCGAGGTGCTGGCGCACGTCAATTACATGTTGGCGCAAGGCGAATTGGCCTGGGCGGAGCCGGAAAACGGCGTGCAGCGCATGATCGCCGCCAGCTAAAGATCGATCATGCCGCTTCGATGCGGACCGTCTTGGCCCCCTCGTAGAGCACCGCACGGCCGAGTTCGTAAAGCTTGTCGATTCCCGACGTGATCGTAATGAAATGGTTGCCCGCGAGTTGGCCGACCTTACTGGCAAAGCGTACGCTGCCATAGGCGAGCAGAATTTCCGTTTCGCTGATGCCGCCCGGATAGACGATCATCTGCCCCGGCGCCGGATAGCTGGTGTGGTTCTCATAGGTCAGCCCGAGATCAAGCTCGCCGAGCGGGATCCAAACCGCTTCGCCGCTCCAGCGCACGTGGATGATCTTGTTCTCATAGGGCAGCAGTTTGCGAAAGATCGCGCAGGTCTTCGGCGCCGCCTGCGTTTCGAAGCGGGCGTCGAAGCGAAAAGCGCCGGAAATGATGAGCAGTTTGTCCATCGATTTCGTATATCACAAAAGCATCAGCCGTCCATTCCAGCCGATGCGGCAGGCGATTAGCCGATCGAACCGACGAACTGCTGCAGTTCCGGCGTTTTCGGCGCGGCGAAGACCTGCTTGGGCGGGCCCTGCTCGTGCACCTTGCCGTGGTGCATGAATACGAGATGCGTGCCGACGTCGCGGGCAAAGCGCATCTCATGAGTGACCAGCATCAAGGTCATGCCCTCGCGCGCAAGTTGCTCGACGACGCGCAAGACCTCGTTGACCAGCTCCGGATCGAGCGCCGAGGTGATCTCGTCGCACAACAGCACCTTGGGCCGCATGGCGAGCGCGCGCGCGATCGCCACACGCTGCTGTTGGCCGCCGGACAACTGGCTCGGATAGGCCTCCATCTTCTCCGACAGCCCGACCTTCGCCAGCATTTCCGCGGCCAAATCGCGCGCCTCTTTTTTCCCCGTCTTGTTGACGACGGTCGGCGCCAGCATGACGTTTTCCGCCGCGGTCAAATGTGGGAACAGGTTGAACTGTTGGAACACCATGCCGACGTGGCGGCGCAGTTCGCGCAGGTTCGCCTTTTCGCCGCCCACTTCGATGCCGTCGGCGAGAATAGCGCCGCCCTGATAGGTCTCCAGCCCGTTGATGCAGCGGAGCAGCGTGCTCTTGCCAGAGCCGGAGCGGCCGATAATAGCGACAACGTCGCCCTTCGACACTTCGAGCGAAACGCCCTTGAGCACCTCGAGCGGCCCGAAGCTTTTTCTCACCTCTCGGATACTAACGAGCGTCATTGAGCCGGCCCTCGAGTTTCTTGGAAAACCAGGACAGCGGGAAGCACAGGCAGAAATAGATCAACGCCACAAGCGAATAAACCAGAAACGGCCGGAAAGTCGCGTTGTTGAGCAAGGTGCCGGCCTTGGTGAGTTCGACGAAGCCGATAATGGACGCGAGCGCGGTGCCCTTGATTACCTGCACCGAGAAACCGACGGTTGGCGCGATGGCGATGCGGGTTGCCTGCGGCAGGACGACGTAGCGCATCTGCTCGATATAGGAGAGCGCGAGCGTCGATGAGGCTTCCCATTGCCCGCGCGGGATCGCTTCGACGCAGCCGCGCCAGATTTCGGCGAGGAACGCGCTGGTCCAGAAGGTGAGCGCCATCCACGCAGCGAGCCACGGGGAAACCTCGATGCCAAACAGTGCTATGCCGAAGAAAAACAAGAAAAGCTGCATCAAGAGCGGCGTACCTTGGAAGAACTCGATATAGAATTTGGTGAACCATCCGAGCGGCGCGATCTGCGACGTGCGCATGAATAGCAGGATGAGGCCGACAATTCCGCCGGACACGAAGGCAATAGCCGACAGCACGAGCGTCCACTGCGTGGCGATCAGCAGATTCGACAGAATGTCCCAGAAACTGAATTGGATCATGCGCTACACCGCGGCCTTAAAAAGGTAACGGCCAAGCCCGCGCAGCACGGCGCGCATGGCAATCGCCAGCAGCAGGTAGATCACCGCCACCAAAATATAGACCTCGAAGTTACGGAAATTGCGCGAGGCGATGAAATTGGCGGCGTAAGTCAAGTCCTGCGCCGAGATTTGCGACACCACCGCCGAGCCGAGCATGACGATGATGATCTGCGACGACAGCGCCGGATAGATTTTGCGGAACGCCTGCTTGAGCACGATATAGCGCAGCACTTCCCATTTGCTCATGGCGAGGCTCGCGCCGGCTTCCAGATGCCCCTTCGGCACCGCCTCGATGCCGGCACGGATGATCTCGGTCGAATAGGCACCGAGATTGACCACCATGGCGAGGAATGCGGCCGTCGCTTCGGTGAGCTTCACCCCCAGCGCCGGCAGGCCAAAAAAGATAAAGAAAAGCTGCACGATGAACGGCGTGTTGCGGATCAACTCCACGTACACGACGACGACGCGGCCGAGCCATGTCGGGCCGAAAGTGCGCGCCGACGCGCCGGCTGTGCCGACGGCGACGCCCGCTACCGTCGATACGATCGTCAGCACGATGGTGAAGATCAGTCCGTCAACCAGCACCCGCCAATAAGGCAGCAGCGCCTCGAAGTGCAGATGATAGACCATCGCGCCGACGTTTTCGGTTTGCGCGCGTCAGAAACCGGCCGGCAACGGGTTCTTCAACCACTTCTCCGACAGCTTCTCGAGTTCGCCGTCGGCTTTGGCCTTGGCGATGATCTCGTTGAGCTTGGCCAGGAGTTTCGGCTCGCCCTTGTTGAGGCCGACATAACAGGGGCTGCTCTTGATGACAAATTTCAGAACCGGCGGGCGCTGTGGATTTTTCTCGGCGATGGCGGCAGCGACGGTGTTGCCGGTGGCGATCAGGTCGACCTGGCCGGAAACGAAAGCCGAGATCGTCGCGTTATTGTCCTCGAAGCGTTTGACGGTGGCGTCGGGCGGCGCCATTTTCGACAGGTCTTGCTCTTCGATCGCGCCGCGCGTGGCGCCGATGGTCTTGCCTTTGAGATCGGCCACGCCTTTCACCGCCTCGGCTTTTGTGCCGAACACACCGGAGAAGAACGGCGCATAGGCGTTAGTGAAGTCGATCACCTTTTCGCGTTCGGCGTTCTTGCCGAGACTGGAAATGACGATATCCGCCTTGTGCGTTTGCAAATAAGGAATCCGGTTGGCGCTGGTGACCGGGATGATGTCGACCTTCACGCCGAGCGCCTTGCCGATCAAATTGGCCATGTCGATGTCGAGCCCTTGCGGCTTGAGATCGAGTCCGGCGGAGCCGAAGGGTGCAAAGTCTTGCGGCACCGCGACCTTGATGACCTTGGCGGTCATAATGGAATCGAGGCCGTCGGCATGGGCCGGCGAAACAAGGCTGAAAGCGGCGAGGAAGAAAAGCGAGGGAAGCAGTCGCGGATTGACAAACATTGCGGGTCTCCGAGGTTAGATCGTCCGTTCGCCCAGCGAAATGCTGGCACGTATTTTGGCGACGGTGGCCTCGGCTCCACGACGTAAAACAAACCCTGCCCGATACAATGGACTTACGCAATGGGTTTCGTTTCCGAAAATCACGTCTGCGCAGGGATCATTACCGGCCAAAATCGGCGCCGACGTCGATCCCGTACTGCGCCCCGTAAGCCATGACGTCCTGCAGAAAGCTCTCGGCAAATCCGCGAAACACCATCAGCTCATAGGTCGGGGCCGCATCGATCTGGGTGATTTGCCCGGCGATATGACCGACCAGCGTCATGGCCGTGCCGTCAGTACGAAATGCGCGTGGATGCAGATCGACCGGCACGAGTTTGGCGAGCAACTCGCGCGCTTTGCCACCGCTCAATTCGACCAAAAGCCGGCTGTCCGATTGATCGAATACCGACGCGAGCGGACCAAGATCGGCGCGCAGCACGGATTCGAGATCGGCGGCGTCCCTTTCATCCGCCATTGCGATCCAAGTGCGATGTCCGGCCCACAGAAATGAAAGCCACGGGCCACGGGCCACGACCGACTTTTTCGGCAGAGCGATGCCGTATTTTTCTCGCACGGCGCTCTCGATGGCGTCGTCGTCGTGGCCGCGTGCCATCACCTGCACCAGCGCCCGGCCGGAAACTATGCGCAGCCGTACGCCGGCCGCGCAATCGTCGCGACCGTAACGGCCGGATGGCAGAACTGCCGCGGCGACTGGGTCGAGTGTTTCAGGCACGCAGGCGTTCTCCGTTTGGATCGACGAAAACCGGGCTGCAAATCTCTACCTCGACGTCCTCGTTGCGCACCGGATCGTATGCGCGCACGTGTTCGCCGATTCGCGTCGCGGCATTGGACAGGAGACCGAGCCCCACCCAATGACCGAGCGTCGGCGAATGAGCAACCGACGTCATATAGCCCTGATCGTTCTCCGCGCTCGCGGCGGCGCCAAGCGGCAGGAAATGCGCTCCCGCGCGCAGGCGTTTTGCACGGTCGAGCGGCCTGAAGCCCGTGAGACAAGGGCGATCCGCAGCGACAAGCGCGGGCCGCTGTGCCATGACGCGGCCGACGAAGTCCTTCTTTTTCGACATCAGCTTTGCAAGGCCGATGTCGGCGGCGGTTGTCTGCCCGTTCAGCTCATTGCCGGCCGGGTGACCCTTCTCGATGCGCATGACGGCGAGCGCCTCGGTGCCGTAAGGGATGGCGCCAAACGGCGCGCCATTTCGCATCAACACGCGTATCAATGCTTCGCCGTAACGGGCCGGCACGGCGAGCTCATAGGCAAGTTCCCCGGAAAACGAAATGCGGAACACGCGCGCCTTGACTCCGCCACAGACGGTGACCGCGCCCATCGACATATAGGGCAATGCCTCGTTCGATAGATCGAATTGAGAGTCGACGACGCTGCGCAACAGCTGGCGCGCCTTGGGGCCGGCAATCGAATATTGCGCCCATTGCTCGCTCACCGACGCCATTTGTACATCCAGATCGGGCCACAATACTTGATGGCAAAATTCGAGATGCTGCATCACTTTCGCCGCGTTCGCCGTGGTTGTCGTCATGTAGAAACGATCGTCGGCAAGGCGCGACGTGGTGCCGTCATCCATCACGAACCCGTCTTCCCGCAGCATGACGCCATAGCGGGCCTTGCCCACGGCAAGCGTCGAGAAGGTATTGATGTAGACACGATCGAGTAAAGCGCCAGCGTCGGGCCCTTGAATGTCGATCTTGCCGAGCGTTGAGACGTCGCAGACGCCGACATTCGAGCGCACGGTGTGCACCTCGCGATCGACGCTCTCCAGCCAGTCCTTCTCGCCGGCGCGCGGAAACCATTGCGCCCGCAGCCACAGCCCGGCCTCGACAAAGGCAGCGCCCTGCTCCTGTGCGAAGCGATGCGAAGGGGGCAGCCGCGTTGGCCTGAAGTTCTTAGCCGTGGCGTTACCGGCAAAGGCGCCGATGCTGACCGGAATAAAGGGAGGGCGAAATACCGTGGTGCCGGTCTCGGGGATCGAACGGCCGCTAAGCTCCGCCATGATGGCGAGGCCGATCACGTTGGCGGTCTTGCCCTGATCCGTCGCCATGCCGAGGGTGGTGTAACGCTTGAGATGCTCGACAGCGCGGAAACCTTCCTGCCGCGCCAGCGCGATATCCTTGACCGTGACGTCGTTTTGTAGATCGACGAAGGCTTTGCCGCGCGAATTCTTGACATGCCACAGCGGGGCGATCTGAAATTTATCGTCGCTCGCCTGCGGCACGGGGATCGTTGCGGCGTTTCCCCCGCACAGACTCGCCGCCTCGGCGCCAGCGCGCGCGCCTTCGGCCAGAGCGCCGGCGAGCGACAGCGTACCGCCGGCGGCGCCGACAACCGTCATATCTTTTGGAACCGCCGGACCCGGAACGAAGGCCGCGATATCGTCATTCCAGACCGGCTTGCCGCCACGATGACAGGTGAGCGCAAGCGTCGGATTCCATCCGCCGCACACGGCGAGCACATCCGCGGCAATTGTTGTCTCGCCGAAACGAGTAGCGACGACAACCTTTTGCAGACCGTGCCAGCCGCGCGTGCCGATCACTTGCGCGTCTGCCAGCACCTGGCCGATACGGCTTCGATCCGCCGGCAGCGCGTGCTCCGGTCTTGCATCGATAACGGCGCAGACCTCCTGCCCGGCTGCAACCAGGTCGGTCGCCGTCCGCCAGCCGTCGTTGTTGTTGGTGAAGACCGCAAAGCGGCGGCCGGCAGCAACCGCAAAACGGTTGAGGTACGAACGCACGGCCGAGCCGAGCATGATGCCGGGCCGGTCGTTACCGCCGAATACGATCGGTCGCTCGGAGGCGCCGGCCGCGACGATCACCTGTTTGGCGGTGATGTTCCACAACCGCTGACGCGGTTGGTGGGAAATTGGTTGCGCGAGGTGATCGCCAACGCGCTCGAGCGCGGCATAATTTCCGCCATCATAGGCGCCGACCACCGCAGTGCGGGTCATCACGCGTACGTCGGCCAGGGCCTTGAGCTGAGCCTCAATCGCGCCGACCCATTCGACGCCGGGGCGGCCGTCGACCTCGTGCCGCTCGGAAAGAAGCCGTCCACCGAGGCGAAAAACGTCTTCGCAAAGAATAACGCGGGCGCCGCCGCGGCCGGCGGCGAGCGCGGCCATCAATCCCGATGGACCCGAGCCGACGACAAGAACATCGCAGAACGCATAGGCCTTTTCGTAAAGATCGGGATCCGGCTCGCCTGACAGCCGGCCGAGCCCTGCCGTGCGGCGGATGAACGGCTCGTAGACGCGCTCCCAGAAGGCCGCCGGCCACATGAACGTCTTGTAGTAGAAGCCGGCACCGATAAACGGCGACAGCAGTTGATTGATCGCCCGTATGTCGAACGACAACGAAGGCCAGCGGTTTTGGCTTTGCGCGATCATATCCGCGTAAAGTTCGACCGTCGTTGCTTTGGTATTAGGCTCGCGGCGCTCGCCGGTGCGCAGCTCGACCAAGGCGCACGGCTCCTCGCCGCCCGCCGTAACAATGCCGCGCGGCCGATGATATTTGAAAGATCGCCCGACCAGGCGGACGCCGTTTGCGAGCAATGCGGATGCCAAAGTGTCGCCGGCAATGCCGCTGTAGCGCTTGCCATCGAACGTAAACGCCAACGGTTTCGACCGGTCGACCGTACCGCCGTGGCCGATACGAAAGGGTTGGGCCTGCGCACCGTTCATGCGTCGTCGCTCCGGGCGGCTGCCGAAGCGCCGGGATCAGTCGCCCGCCGCGCGCCTTTGACCTCGTGCGTGACGGTGTTGCGCGTGACCACGAGCCAGGCGTGGCATCCCGCCGCGTGATACCAGAATTCCTGCTGCTCGCCGGCGCGGTTATCGCGCAGATAAACGTAGTCGAAGAATGCTTTATCGGCATCGGGGCTCGCCGCGTCCGGCCGACGCACGCTGGCATCGCCGAGATACGAAAACTCGCGGCTATCGCGCTCACCGCAGCAGGGACATGGAATGCGCAAGCGTTCCGCTCCTCAATGCAAGTTGGGCTGGGCGCCCGCCCCTTTTTCGTCGATGACATGCCCGCTGGAGAACCGGTCGAGACGATAGGCAGCGGCGTTCGCGTGCGGTTGGTCGCGCGCAATCAGATGCGCAAAGCACCAGCCCGAAGCGGGCGTCGCCTTGAACCCGCCGTAACACCAGCCGGCATTGAGATAGAGCCCGCCGATGGGTGTCTTGTCGATGATCGGCGAACCGTCCATGGACATATCCATGACGCCGCCCCAACTGCGCAGCAGCCGCGCGCGACCGAGCATCGGCATCAGGGCCATGGCGCTTTCACAGACGTCTTCGACGCCCGGAAGGTTGCCGCGCTGGGCGTAGGAATTGTAGCCATCGAGGTCGCCGCCAAAAACCAAGCCGCCTTTGTCGGACTGGCTGATGTAAAAATGTCCGGCGCCGAACGTGACGACATGATCGACGACAGGCTTGAGACCTTCGGAAACGAAGGCCTGGAGAACGTGGCTCTCGATCGGCAGACGCAAGCCCGCCATCGACGCGACACGCGAGGAATTGCCGGCGCAGGCGAGCGCGACCTTCTTTGCGCCGATAAATCCTTTCGCGGTCTCGACGCCTAGCACCGATCCTCGCTCGACGCGGATGCCGGTCACCTCGCAGTTTTGCAAGAGGTCGACACCGCGTTGGTCCGCCGCGCGCGCATAACCCCAGGCGACCGCGTCATGCCGCACGGTGCCGCCACGCGCCTGCAACAGGGCGCCTTCGATCGGGAAACGCGCGTTGTCGAAATCGAGAAATGGCACCATGCGGCGCACCTGCGTCTGATCCAGCAATTCGGCGTCGACGCCGTGCAGCCGCATGGCGTTGCCGCGGCGCGCCGACGCGTCGCGCTGCGCGTCGGAATGAAAGAGGTTGAGGACACCACGCTGGCTGACCATGGCGTTGTAATTGATGTTTTGTTCCAATCCTTCCCAGAGCTTCATCGACCATTCGTAGAACGGTATGTTTCCCGGCAGCAGGTAATTGGACCGGATGATCGTGGTGTTGCGCCCGACATTGCCGCTGCCCAGATAGCCCTTTTCCACCACCGCGACATTCGCGACGCCGTGCTCCTTGGCAAGATAATAGGCGGTCGCCAATCCATGCCCGCCGCCGCCGACGATGACGACGTCATAGGCGGGCTTCGCCGCGGGCTCCCGCCACATCGGCGTCCAGCCGCGCTGGCCGTTGAGTGCATTCGCTAACAGCGAAAAGGCGGAATATCGCATGGGGATTTACAGACCCGGAGCGCGGTGGAGCTATACTGGCGTTCATTCCGCGTTGCAATTTAACAGGAAACGACTGCCGACCGCTATCTCGCGCCATCGAGACCCGAGATGCCATACACTCGCCGCGCGTGTCCTTGCGACCGGCGCTATTGGCCCTTGCGGTACGTGAATTGCGACCGCAAGGACACTGACCGAGCCGCGTTCAGGGGTTGCGGCAGACGGAACGGTATCGCTAAGATGCATTACTTTTGCATGAGGCGCCGGCCGTTCCCTCGTATCACGGAGTAGTAACATGACATTCCATCGCACTCTTTTCGCCGGAATTGCAGCCGCTGCAGCCCTCGCATTCGCCGCTGCAATTCCCGCCCACGCTCAGACCCTGGACGCGATTAAGAAACGCGGCGTCCTCATCGTCGGCAGCAAGGCGGATTACAAGCCCTTCGGCTATCGCGATCCGAGCGGCGCCATTGTCGGCTTTGAGCCCGACATGGCCAAGGACGTAGCCGACAAGCTCGGCGTCAAGCTGCAGCTGGAGCCGGTGGTTTCCTCCAATCGCATGCAGTTCCTGCAGCAGGGCAAGATCGACCTGATGATCGCGACGATGAACGACACGCCCGAGCGCCGCAAAGCTGTCGGCATCGTGCAGCCGGATTACTACGCCTCCGGCGTAAACGTGATGTCGAGCAAGAAGGCCGCGCTGAAGAAGTGGGAGCAGATCAAGGGCCAGAAGATCTGCGGCATTCAGGGCGCCTGGTACAACAAGTTCGTCGCCGAGACCTACGGCGCCGAAATCGTCGCCTTCACCGGGACGACCGAAGCGCAGTCGGCGCTGCTGCAGGGCAATTGTATCGGCTGGGTATATGACGATACGGCCTTCGCCGGCCTGCTCACCGAGCCGAAATGGTCCGGCTTCGAAATGTCGCTGCCGACAATCAAGGAAGAGCCATGGGGCCTCGCCGTGAAGCTCGATGAGATCGACGGCCCCTGGGGCAAGTTCATGCACGACATGCTGGTGAGCTGGCACAAAAGCGGCCGGCTGATTGCGCTCGAGAAGAAATGGAACATTCCGCCGTCGCCGTATCTGGCGGAAATGCACGAAAAGTATAAGTAGCGGGAACCCGAGCGATGCCGCGCGGACGCGCCATGCGGAGCGCCCGCGCGCATTCGTTTGATCGGCGGATCTGATGAACCTGCAGCCGGTCTGGGATTGGTTCCGGACGCTCCACGATACGACCGGAATCAATCTGACGATTTTTTACGACGCATTCGACCGCGCCCGTTTTTTCCACGGATTTCTCACTTCGGTCCGCCTGATGGCGGTCTGCATCGTCGCCAGCGTCGTCATCGGCGTGGTCGGCGCGTGGATTCAAGGCTCGCGCCTGCGCGCGCTGCGGCTGACAACGCAAGGCTACATTCAGTTCTTCCGTAATACGCCGCCGCTCGTCCAACTCTATTTCTTCTATTTCGGACTCGGCGCCTACTTGCGCGTGGCGACCGCCAGCGGCATCACGGCGCCGTTGGTTTCGAATTTCACCTGGGCGGCGATTTGCCTGTCATTCTGGGCCGGCGCCTTTAATGTCGAGATTTTCCGCTCCGGCATCGAGGCGGTGCCGCGCGAAACGCTCGAGGCCGCCGAAAGTCTCGGCTACAGCCGCTTTAAGGCTTATGTCTACATCATCCTGCCGCTGGCCTTCCGCATCAGCCTTTCCGCGCTCAACAACAACCTCGTTAACCTGATCAAGACAACCACCATCGCCTACGCCATCGCCGTGCCGGAAATGCTCTACGTCTCCAACCAGATCTGGTCGGACGAGTTGAACGTGCCGGAAATGATGAATGTGCTTTTGCTCATCTACGTCGGGCTGGTCGGCGTTCTCGTCCTCATCATGGATCACCTCGAGCGGTCGCTTCGCATTCCGGGATACACGCCGTGACCGTAAGTCGCACCGATCTGCCGGTTCTGCTGCCGCTGCGGCGGCAGACGCCGCGCGCCGCCGGCGGCTTTCAACTTTCGGGTTGGCACGGCGTCGTGCTCGTCATTGCACTCTTCTTTTCGGTGGCACTCGGCGATGCCGGCGCCGGGCCGGCCGTTGCCTCCATACCAGCGACGCTCTGGAAATGGACGCCACTGTTGGCGAAGGGATTTGCGCTCAACATCGCGATCAGCTTCCTGGCCATGGCCATCGGCACGGTGGTCGGCGTGCCGCTCGGGCTGTTGCAGATTTCGCTGTTGCTGCCGGTGCGCGCATCGTCCTGGCTGGTGACGCAATTCTTCCGCAACTCGCCCTGGCTGGTGCTGCTGTTCTACTGCATGTTGCTGCTGCCGTTTCAGATTCAAATCGGCGATACAATCATCCCGCTGCCGGGCTGGTTCAAATCGACCATCGGCCTGTCGCTGCCGGTCATGGCCAATGTCTCCGAGCTGGTGCGCGGCGCGGTACGCTCGATACCTTTCGGGCAGTGGGAAGCAGCCGAGTCGCTTGCCTATACGCGGCGGCAGACGCTGTGGCTGGTGATCCTGCCGCAGTGCGTCAAGCGCATTACGCCGCCGTGGATGAATCTCTATGCGATCCTCACGACGTCGACGCCCTTGTGCGCGGTGGTCGGCGTCGCCGAGTCGATGACGCTCGCCGGCAACATTCTCAACGCGGAAGGGCGAACCGAATTGCTCATGCCGATGTACCTTTATCTGCTGATATGGTTTTTCATCTATTGCTACCCGATCGCGCGCGCGACCGTCGCGCTGGAAAAGCGTTTTCAGGTGAAGTGATGACCGTCTGGACCCCCGATCGTCCGCTCATCGAGATGCGCGATGTGCACAAGACCTTCGGCAAAGTCGAAGTCCTCAAGGGCATTACGCTCAACGTCATGAAGGGCGAGGTCATCTGCATCATCGGGCCGTCCGGTTCCGGCAAGTCCACGCTGCTGCGCTGCGTTAACGCGCTGGTTCCGATCGAGCGCGGCTCCATTATCGTTGAGGGCCAGGAGGTCAACGATCCCAAGCTCGACAAGCTGGCGCTGCGCCGCAAGGTCGGGATGGTGTTCCAGCAATACAATCTGTTTCCGCACAAGACGGCGCTGGACAACATCATGATGGCGCCTATCCACGTGCTCAAGCGGGATAAGCAGGAGGTCGAGGCGCAAGCGCGCGCGCTCATCCGCAAGGTGCGGCTCGAAGGCAAGGAAGAATCCTATCCCGGCGAATTGTCGGGCGGCCAGCAGCAACGCATCGCGATTGCGCGCAGCCTGGCCATGAATCCCGATGTTATGCTGTTCGACGAGGTCACGGCCGCGCTCGACCCGGAAACGGTGAAGGATGTGCTGGTGACGATCCGCCAACTCGCCGAGGAAGGCATGACCTGCGTGATCGTCACCCACGAAATGGGATTTGCCCGCGAAGTCGCCGACCAGGTCTATTTCACCGACAAGGGGGTGCTGGTCGAAAACGGCCCACCAAAGGAATTTTTCGCCAATCCGCGCGATCCACGCACGCGGCAGTTCCTCGATCAGATCCTCTAGCCGTATCGGGCTTGGCCGAGGTCAGCGGCCGCTCCATTGCACCGCGCGTTTCTCGACGAAGGCCTTGACGCCGGCGCGGAAGTCGTCGCTGCCGTAACAGGCACGCACAAGATCGTCGCCGTCCGGAAGCCCGGCGTGCTGGATGCGGCGGATCGCTTCCTTGGTGACGCGCATGGTGACCGGGGCATTTTGGCTCAACCGTTCGCAGATTTCCGCGACGCGCGCGTCAAGGGCTGCCGGCTCGACGACGTCGAGCAGAAATCCGGCCGCCAGCGCCTCTTCCGCCGGCAGATTTTCCGCCAGCAGCAGCATCCGCTTGGCGCGCGGCAAGCCGAGCGCCGCGACCAGCCGCGCATAATTGGCAACCGACAGGCAATTGCCCAGGGTGCGGGCGATCGGTACGCCGAATTTCGTGCCGGGCGTGGCGATGCGCAGATCGCAGCAGGCGGCAATGGCCAGACCGCCGCCGATCGCCCAGCCTTCGACGACGGCCAGCGTCGGCATCGGCAGCGCTTCCAGCCCACCGAGATAGGCTTCCATCTTGGTCTCGTAGGTAACGCCTTGCTCGGCCGTGGTGAAATCCTGGAACTGGGCGATGTCGGTGCCGGCAATGAAAGCCTTGCCGCCGACGCCGCGCAGGACCACCGCGCGGACGTCGGGATCGCGGCGGAGCTGTTCGCACGCCGACGCCAGCCCCTCATACATCCGCCAAGTCATGGCGTTGCGCGCTTGCGGCCGGTCGAACAAAATCGTCACCACCGCGCCGTCGCGAACCAAACGCACCTCTCCGTCGCTCATTGGCTTAATGCTCCCTACACGTGCGATTTTGGATACAAGGAAACGACAGCCGTCGCATCCAGTTCGCTCTTGCCGCCCGCCACGAGTAACCGATAGAGCGTGAGCGCCTGCGATGCCATCGGCATCGCCAGATGCTGATCGCGGGCGGCGGTTTGCAGCATTTCTAGGTCCTTGAGAACCTGTCGGGCAAATCCGCGCGGGGTGAAATCCTCGTCGATCATCTGCGGAAAGGCCGCCGCCAGCAGGTTGGATCCGGCGTGTCCCGTCTTGAGCGCCTGCGGAATTTTCCGCGCATCGACGCCGTAGGCTTGGGCCAGCCGCAAGGCTTCCGCAAGCACGCAATAATTGGTGAGCACCAGCGTCTGGTTGACCAGCTTGGTGGCCTGGCCGGTGCCGACCGGCCCCATATGCGTCAAAGCTCCGAGGTCGCGCATGAGGCTCATGATCGCCGCGATCGCCGCCTCGCTGCCGCCCGCCATGATCGCCAGCGTGCCGGCCGCGGCGGCGCCCGGCCCGCCCGACACCGGAGCATCGACAAACATCATGCCGCGCGCGGCGAGCGCGGCCGCGACGCGTTTGGTCGCTTCGAGTTCGGTCGTCGAGTGATCGACGAATATCTTGCCGTCGAGCTTGCCGGCGGCCAGCACGCCGCGCGGACCGATCGCCGCATCTTCGACCGCGGCGGTATTGATCACGCAGGTGAGGATCGTATCGCAAGCCTGCGCGACGTCGGCCGCGCTCGCAGCCGGTTTGACGCCCCAGGCCGCGGCGGCGGCCATCTTTGCCGCGTCGATATCGAAACCGACGACGCTGTAGCCCTTCTCGGCCAGCCTGCGGGTGAACCCCTGGCCCATCAATCCCATGCCGATGAAACCTATGGGTTTTGCGGTCATGATCCATTCTCCCGGTCGAGCGGTGTTAGCGTATCGGGATCGATGCCGTGGTGCTATTAGATAAAAATCGACGGAGATCACCGTATGACGACCTCGGTCCCGCGAATTTGCATCGCGATGGGCGATCCGGCCGGTGTCAGTCCGGAATTGCTGGCCAAATTGCTAAGCCGCGCCGACTTAATGGGGCTGGCATCCGTCGCCGTCATCGGCGACCGACGGGTAATGGCCGAAGGTGAAAAAATAGCCGGGGTGCGGATCGATATTCCCGTCGTCGCGCTGTCAGAGATCGATCGGGCCTTCCCCGGCAAGCCGGTGTTCGTCGATCTCGGCCATCTCGATCCCGCCGGCATCGTAGCCGGGCAGCCGACCGAGGCCGGCGGCACATTCGCCATGCGGAATTTCCGCGAGGCCTTGCTGCTGGCCAAGGCCGACCGCACCGACGGCATTATGTTTACGCCGTTCAACAAACTTGCCTTGAAGAAGGCCGGCAACCCCTACCCCGACGAAATCCGCTGGGCGGCCGACATCCTGGGTTGGAAGGGACCGACCAGTGAATACAATCGTCTCGACAATCTGTGGAACGCGCGGGTGACCTCGCATGAGCCGTTGCGCGAGGTTGCCGGCATGCTCACGCGCGAGCGTGTCGCCAGCGCCATCGAGGCGACCGCCGCGATGCTGAACAGCGTCGGCGTGACACGGCCACGCATTGCCGTTGCCGGTTTCAACCCGCATGCCGGTGAAGGCGGGCTGTTCGGCCGCGAAGAAGTCGACGTCATCGCGCCGGTGGTTGAGGAAGCAAAACGCCGCGGTCTCGCGGTCGAAGGACCTTTCCCCGCCGACACGGTCTGGATCAGGGCGCGTCGCGGCGACTACGACGTCGTGCTCAGCATGTATCACGACCAGGGCCAGATCGCACTCAAGCTCCTCGGCTTCGAGCGCGGCGTCACAATTCTTGGCGGTCTGCCGGTTCCGATCGCCACGCCCGCGCACGGCACCGCCTATGATATCGTCGGGCGCGGCATTGCCGATCCGTCCGCCACGATCAAGGCGTTCGAAACTCTGGTCTCATTGAGCACCATGCGCAAAGCGCGCGCCGCCGCCTAGGAGGCCCACGGCATGGATCGATCGAACGACGATCGGGCCGGCGCGATGACGCAGCCAGACACACCGAGCATCGCTGCGCAGATGCCGATCGTCGACGCGCATCATCATTTCTGGGATTTGCAGCGCAATTACTATCCGTGGCTCTGCGACAGCAAACCGGTACCGTTCCGCTATGGCGATTATTCCGCGATCCGGAAGAATTACCTTCCAGCCGACTACCGCCGCGACACGGCGAAATTCCAAATCGTCAAGACAGTGCACATGGAAGCCGAGTGGGACCGCCGCGATCCGGTGGCGGAAACGCGCTGGCTGGAATCCGTCAACGCGGCGTCGGGGCTACCGAGTGCATGCGTCGGCCACGCCGAGCCGGATCGGGAAGAAATCGAAGAGGTGCTGGCAAACCACGCCAAAAGCGCCCTCGTTCGCGGCATCCGTCATAAGCCCAAGGCCGCGCTTAGTCCGCGCGACGCCAAACGCGGCGCTCCAGGGTCGATGGACGATCCGCGCTGGCGGGCCGGCTATGCCCTGCTCGAGCGCTTCGGATTCTCCTACGACTTGCAAACGCCATGGTGGCATCTCGATGCTGCGGCCGCGCTGGCAGCGGATTTCCCGCGCACCCAGATCGTCATCAACCACACCGCCCTACCGGCCGACCGCACGCCGGAAGGATTGGACGGCTGGCGCCGCGCGCTTGAGCGGGTTGCCACCCAACCGAACGTGGCGATCAAGATATCCGGCATCGGCCGCGCCGGCTTGCCATGGACCGTCGAGGCCAACGGTCCGATCATTCGCGACACGATCTCGATCTTCGGGGTCGGTCGCTGTATGTTCGCAAGCAATTTTCCGGTCGACAGCTTGGCCGGCGATTTCGACACTATCTACGACGGATTCTTCGCGGCGGTTGCGGGGCATTCGGTCGCGGATCAACGCAAGCTATTTCATGACAACGCCATTCGCATCTACCGCCTCTGATGGCATGACTTGGGAAGCGCACTAATACGAACTCGGGAATGTGAACCGGACACACAGATCCATGCTCGATCTCTCGCAGACGCTTCCCCAAGATGGCGGTGCCGGCACGCTCGCCGGCCGAATCTGGCGTCCAGACCGAGGCGGACCGGCGGTGGTCGCGATCCGCAACGCCGATGTCTTCGATGTCTCGGCAAGCTTTCCCACCATGGCCAATTTGACCGAGGCTGGGAATCCGGCGGCGGCCTTGCGCGCGGCTGCGGGCGAACCGTTAGGCGCGCTGGCGGACATTCTGGCCAATACACCGCCGGACCAGCGCGACCGCGCGCGGCCGTGGCTGCTCACGCCCATCGATCTGCACGTGATCAAAGCCGCCGGCGTCACTTTCGCCGTGTCGATGATCGAGCGCGTCATCGAGGAGAAAACGAAAGGCAAGCCGCAGGCGGCGACCGCCATTCGCCAGGAAATCCAGAAGCTTTGCGGCGACGATCTGCGCACGCTCAAGCCCGGTTCGCCGGCAGCGATGCGGCTGAAGCAGGTGCTGCTCGAGCAGGACGCCTGGAGCCAATATTTGGAGGTCGGCATCGGCCCCGATGCGGAGATCTTCACCAAGGCGCCGGTGCTTTCCGCGGTCGGCACCGGAATGGACGCCGGTCTGCACCCGATCTCGACCTGGAATAATCCCGAGCCGGAAGTGGTGCTCGCGGTGTCCTCGCGCGGTGTCATCGTGGGCGCCACGCTTGGCAACGACGTCAACCTGCGCGACGTCGAAGGCCGCTCCGCGCTGCTGCTCGCCAAGGCGAAGGACAATAATGCGTCCTGCGCGATCGGTCCCTTCTTGCGCCTGTTCGACGATGGTTTCTCGCTTGACGACGTGCGGGCCGCGACGGTGACCATAACCGTCGTTGGGCCGGACGGTTACCGGCTTGAGGCCGGATCATCGCTGCGGCAGATCAGCCGCGATCCGGCCGACCTCGTCGCTCAAATGGTCAACGAGAACCACCAATATCCGGACGGCGTCGTGCTGTTTCTCGGCGCCATGTATGCGCCGATCGACGACCGCGACACGCCCGGCGGTGGGTTCACCCACAAGCTCGGCGATATCGTCACGGTCAGCTCGCCGGCGCTCGGCAGCCTGGTGAACCGCATGCGTCACAGCGGCGACTGCGAGCCGTGGAATTACGGCCTGCGCGACTTGATGCGCAATCTCGCGAAGCGCAAGCTGCTAGGGTAACGTGTAAGCTGTCTTTACCGTCGTGTAAAATTCCGCGGCGTAGCGGCCTTGTTCGCGCGGGCCGTAACTCGAACCTTTGCGGCCGCCGAACGGCACGTGATAATCGACGCCGGCCGTCGGCAGGTTGACCATCACCATGCCGGCTTCCGAGTTGCGCTTGAAGTGGCTGGCGTATTTAAGGCTCGTGGTGCAGATGCCCGAGGACAGGCCGAATTCGGTGTCGTTGGAAATCGCCAGCGCCTCGTCGTAATCCTTGGCTTTGATGACCGTGGCGACCGGGCCGAAGATTTCTTCGCGCGCGATGCGCATCTTGTTGTCGACGTCGGTGAAAATCGCCGGCTGCAGATAGAAGCCCGGTTTCTCGCGGTTGAGCAGTTCGCCGCCCCAATGCAGCGTGGCGCCCTCGCTTTCGCCGATTTTGATGTATTTGAGATCCTGGTCGAGCTGGCTCTGGTCGACCACCGGCCCGATGTGTGTACCCTTCTTGCAGGCATCGTCGACGACCAGCGATTTCAGCCGCTCGGTGACCGCATCGACGAACTTGTTGTGGATGCCGGCGGTCACGATCAGGCGCGAGGACGCCGTGCAGCGCTGACCGGTCGAGAAGTAGGCGCCCTGCACCGCGCATTCGACCGCGCCTTTCAAGTCGGCATCGTCGAGGACCACCAGCGGATTCTTGCCGCCCATTTCCAGCTGAATCTTTTTCATGGGGGTCGAGGCGACCGCACTGGCGGCAACCGTACGGCCCGTGGACACCGATCCGGTGAACGATATCGCCGACACATCCGCGTGCGTGAGCAGCGTCGTTCCGACCTCCGAACCGCGCCCCATGACAAGGTTGAATACGCCGGCCGGCAGACCGGCGCGCGAAATGATGTCCGACAAGACATACGCGCAGCCGGGCACGAGATCTGCCGGCTTGAACACGACGCAATTGCCGTAGGCGAGCGCCGGGGCGATCTTCCAGGCGGGGATCGCGATCGGGAAATTCCACGGCGTGATCAGCGAGACCACACCGACCGGCTCGCGCGTCATCTCGACATCGACCCCGGGCCGCACGCTGGCGATTTTTTCGCCCGAAACGCGCAGCGCTTCGCCGGCGAAAAACGCGAATATCTGTCCCGCGCGCGCGGTCTCGCCGATGCCTTCCGGCAGCGTCTTGCCCTCTTCGCGCGCGAGCAGAAGGCCGATTTCCTCTCGCCGCGCCAAAATCTCGTCGGAGACTTTCTTCAGTACCTCGTAGCGCTCTTGCGGCGTCGAACGGGCCCAGCCGGCAAATGCCGCTTTCGCCGCCTTGATCGCGGTTTCGGCGTCGGCTTTTGTGGCCCGCGCATATTCACCGACGATGTCCTTGGTATCGGACGGGTTGATATCGGCTGCGGCAGTGCCGACTTCGGTCCAATGTCCGCCAATGAAGTTCTGATGGATGGTCATGGTTTCCGCCCTTCGTGGTGTTGTGGTTTTTCGCCGCTCGCCGGGGTCGCGGCCGGATTATAAGTCCGGCGCTCGGCAAAGCTAGCTGGGCTGTCACTATCGAGCGCCAAATGTCGTGTCAGTTCGCACCTAATCTGACTCGTCGGCCTATTGATTCCAAATAGGTTTCGCAATTGCGCTAACTCGTCTATTCGCATTTCGCAGCCGCTTACCCACTGAAATTCGCATTCCGCAGACTCCTCGGTCAGAAATCATTGGAAATGCGCATAGTTTTTTCGGGCCACGCAAGCAACCGGGCGGGGACTTTGCGTGCGAATGTCGCTTGAGGAGTCTGCGGAGTGCGAATAGGTCGCAAAAACCGCCAGGTGGCGACCAGCTGATCACATTACGGGATCGCGATTACCGCGCCGCGGCGCCCCTAGAACCGCTTCAACAGCATGCCGAGGCCAGACAAAGCCCCTCCCCTGACTGACGCTTGCGATGGGTTCGACGCCTAGTTTCGCCATGTGGTCGGGGACACACTTGCACGCCAATCCGGTCCGGACAGCGATCTCCGCCGTCAGCATCTTTTCCTCGATGAACGCCTGCACGTCGGCCCGTTCGAGTTTCAGCTGGAAGCGTTCGGCGGCCGGCAGCTGCTCGGCACGGACCAGCGCGGCGACCATCGTCTGTCGGTACTAGAATGGTGGGCCCGGGAGGACTTGAACCTCCAACCAGACCGTTATGAGCGGTCGGCTCTAACCAGTTGAGCTACGGGCCCCGCGCACCTTCTATCAACGCAAGCCGGCCGCGCGCAATGACGCCGGCCGCTCACATCTTTAACAGCCGCTGGGCGTTGCCGCTCAATATCTTAGCTTTGTCGGCGTCGGAAAGCGGCACATCCTGCATCCATTCGACGCCCGGCGGATTCATCACAAAGGGCCAGTCGATGGCGAACAAAATGTGGTCGACGCCCATCTCCATGACGCAGCACAACAGCGCCGGATCGGAGAAAAAGCCCGACGTGGTGACGTAAAAGTTCTTGCAAAAAATGTCGCGAAAGCTCATCGGCTTCTGCCCCGGCCGCTTGAGCGCGGAATCGATGCGCCAGACCAAAAACGGCAGCGTCTCGCCCAAATGGCCAAGCAAGACCTTCAGGTTCGGGTGCGCCTCGAACACGCCGGACAGCACCAGGCGGATCGCCTGCGTCGCCGTCTCCACCGTGAAGCCCCAGGCCGGGCGCACCACCAGCGGGAAATCCTTGGCGTAGTCCTGGTAGTAGATTTCCGTCACTTTCGGATGCGGCAGCGAGGGATGGAAATAGACCGGCACGTCGAGTTTCTCGGCGCGCGCGTAGATCGGCCAATATTTCTTGCAGTCGAGGAATTCGCCGTTGGTCATGCCGTGCAGCATGGCGCCCTTGAAGCCGAGCTCACTCACCGCGCGTTCGAGTTCGTCGGCGGCGGCTTGCGGATCGGCGGTGGGCAGCGCGGCAAAGGCGGCGAAGCGCTTCGGGTTAGCCGCGCAGACCTTGGCCAGGCGATCGTTGACCGCGCGGGTAAGCCCGGCGGCGATGTCGATCGGCAGTTTCTGCGTCGACGGCGCGCCGTGCGAAATCACCTGGATGTCGATGCCGGCCTCGTCCATTTCCTTGAGGCGCAGGCTGCCCAGATCGTAAAGCCGCTGGTCCGTTTCGCCGCCGCGCCCGGATTCCGGCCCGACATAGTGTTTGGTCAGTTCCGGGTCCCAATAATGCTCTTCGATGGCAATGACCGGACAATTCGGTTTCTTGAACATGACGCGTCCCCCGACCGAGGCCATTTCCTAGCAACCGGCATGGCGCCTGTCACTGCCTCCCCGTGCCCTCCCCGCCGCGGACTCGTTCTGCGTGTGCTGCGGGCGCCAAGCTTACGAAACGGCAGCGAAGTTTGTTTTGCGTTTTGCCCGACTCAGTTATGCACAGACGATGCTGCCGATTCTTCGGATCCTCCCAGTAGGCGGCGTACTCCTCGCCATTTTGCTTTTGGTCCTGGCGCTCAACCCGCCGGGCGGCTCGCTCGCGCCGTCGAGGCCCGGCGTCCTGCCGATGCATGGCGCGATGATCGCGCGCGCCGACCATCCGGAATGGCGGCAATTCCTCATTTTGGCCGCCATCCGCCGCGCCGATGAATTGAGCCGGTTGCGCGAGCTGCCCGACGGCCCGCTGCATGTCGAGATCGCACCCGCCGCCCCCGCGCCGCCGCCCGCGCCCTCAATCGCTGGCCTGCCGGCCAAGCGCGACAATGCCGATCCTGATGCCGGCGACGCGACCGGTTCGATCGTTCGGCAGCCGGCCGCCACCATCCCGATCGATATCGGCGAGACCTCGGCATTCGAATTGCCGGTGGGCCCGCCGGAGGAAGAAAAGCCGCCGGTGATCCGGGCGCCGCACCGGGTCAAGTCGCACAATGAGAGTTGGCTCAAGGACGCCCCGCCGGCGCCGAAAACCGCGCCGCTGGCAAAGACAGACGCCGGCAACCGTTAGCGGTCGGGACTAGGCTCGTACGCCCTGGAAGCCAAGTTCGTCGGCGCGCCAGCGTGGCGCGCTTGCGCGTGGCGGTCGCGCTTGGCGGCGTAGTAATAGCCGGCGGCGTAATAATGCACCGCGCGGTTGGCATTGCCGCCGGCAACACGATAGGCGCCGGCGAGATATTTCACCGCGTAAGTCATGTTGGTGTCGGCATCGAGCAAGCCGGCGGCGCTGCCGCGATAGCCCATGGCGCGGGCGGTCGCCGGTTTGATCTGCATTAGCCCGTAATTGCCCTTGTAGACGACCCGCGGATTGCCGCCACTCTCGCGCTTGATCACGCGGCGCAGCAGATCCTCGGGCAGATTATTGGCGGCGGCGTGACGGGCGATCAGCGCATCGAGATTGCCGTTGGCGTCGAGCCGGACGGCATGGCGGTCCTTGGCGGAAGCGACCGAGACCGCGGCCGCAACCAGAACAACGGCAAAACAAGTTTTGCGAATCATGTCGGCTCCAGCCCTTTGGGAGGTCCGCTTATTCGTCGGGAACCCCGGCAACTTTGTGACGTAAGTAAGTTAACTCGCGCGGGTTCCATCACGATTTGATTCAGGCCGTTGCAGGAATTGCCGCGGCCTGCCGGTTCCATGGCGCGTTTTTTTTGCGGACAGCGAAACTATTCGCTGTGAATTGCCGTCCGTCACCAGCCCGACGGCGACGAAAGGAAACGGCGTTCGATTTCGCGTTCCGTTTCGTCGGTGAATTTGTCGCCGCGGCTGGCCACGAAACGCGCGATCTCGCGCTCGGCCTGGTGCTGGCGCGACACCTCCATCGCATGGATCAGCCGCGCGAACAGGCCAGGGCGTTTGACAACGGATCGTTTGGCGGTGGGCGATTGCGCAACGAAGAAGTCGCGCAGCGAATGCGTGGACAGTGCGTGAGCCATGGAGTCATTTCCCTTACAAAGGGCCCGATGAACCCAGGCGCTTCCCGATGGTTCTTATTGTTGTTGCAGTGCAACATACGTCCGTTCGCCGATTTCTGTAGTCCTTTCAAGACATGTGTTCCATGCATTTAAATCATGCGCTGCGTTGCACCAAAGTCGCGTTGGCAGACATATTGAGTCTGAAAGGGCAGCGGGCGCGCAATAAACGAACGCCGCGCGCCGCGGCAATATCGCGCTACCGCTGCGGCGGGCGCCGGCGTTAGCCAAGCGTTAACCCTGGGCGGCTGGGCGCTGCGTCCGCATGCCGATTGCATCGGGCGCGATTGGTCCCTATATAACCCTCGTTCCGATTTCGCCTGCCTTATGGTTTCGCCCGTTACAGGGCCTTCCCCAAGAACACGCCGAATCCGGATATGAGGCCCAAGCGAATGGTTCGCTTGGGGCATTGACGCCTTTGCGCGTTTCAAAAGGAGGCCATGATGGCCACAGGTACCGTTAAGTTTTTCAACGCCCAAAAGGGCTTCGGCTTCATCGTGCAGGACGGCGGCGGACCGGATGTGTTCGTTCACATCTCGGCAGTCGAGCGCGCCGGCATGAGCAATCTCAACGAAGGCCAGAAGCTTTCGTTCGACATCGAAGCCGATCGCAAGAACGGCAAGTCGGCCGCTGCCAATCTGCAGGCGGTCTGACACTAACCGATCGGAGAAACCCCGCGCTTGCGCGGGGTTTTTCTTTTTTGTAGGACGACAGACATGGCGAAGAAACCAGGCACCAATCCGAAGGGCGAATTCGTCTTCTTCGACGTCGTCTATGAGGACGGCTCGCAGCGCTCCAACCGGCGCGTGCCGGCGGAGCTGCTCGGCGGACTGGAGAAGGACGCGCCCGCGCTCGGCTTTCTGATCGAGCAAGACCGCGAGATCGCCGAGAAATCCGGCCGCGCGCCGCTGAAGATCGTGCGAGTCGCCCGCGTCGGCGCCAAGCCCGAGAAAATGATGCGGGTGGGCTAGCCCGCGCTCCTGCCGCCACGTTCAATCGAACAGCGCCACCGCGCGGGTCCAGCCGCCGGAAGCCGCTTTGATCTTGGCCGGGAAGCAGGCGACAATGAAGCCGTGCGCCGGCAGCTGTTCGAGATTGCATAATTTTTCCATGTGGCAATAGGGGATCTCCCGCCCCGCTTTGTGCCCCTCCCAGATGATCGAGGGGTCGTGCGTTTTTTCCCAGCGTTTCGCCGTGTGCACGAAGGGAGCATCCCACCCCCAGGCGTCGATGCCACAAACGCGCACGCCGCGTGACGTGAGGTAGAGCGTCGCCTCGCGCCCCATGCCGATGCCGGCGCTCATGTAGTCGTCATTGCCGATGCACTCGCTCGCCCGCGTGTTGACCAGCACGATGTCGAACGGCTTGAGCTCATGACGGATGCGCTTGAGCTCGGCTTCGACCTCGGCCGCGCCGACCACATGGCCATCCGGCAGCTTGCGGAAATCGAGCTTGACCCCGGGGCGGAAGAACCAATCGAGTGGCACCTCGTCGATGGTGATCATCCGGTTGCCGTGGATGTCCTTCGACTGGAAGTGATAGGGCGCGTCCATGTGCGTGCCGTTGTGGGTGGCGAGCGTGACGTTCTCGATCGCCCAGGCTTCGCCGTCGGGCAGGTCTGCGACCTTGAGGCCGGGAAAGACCGAGGTCAGCACGCCGGCATTCTGCTTGCCGGTGACGTATTCGATTTTCGGGCGCATGAAGGGCGGATCGAGCACCGTCTCGTTGTCGAGCGCGACCGATATGTCGACCATGCGGCTGGGCAGTTTCATGGGCGTTCTCCCGTTTCGGTTTTGGCCCCGATGCTAGAGGAGATTGCCGCCTCCTGTCATGGCCGGCGATGACAGAAAACAGGGACATCACTCGTCCGCCTCCTGCCCCTCCTGCATCGCGCGTATTTTGCGGTGGACCTGCGCCACCATGCGCGCGGTATGATCCGGCGAGCGGCGCCGCGGCGGCGGCGCATTGCTGCAACGAACGCCCGGCACGGCGCAGGCGCGATATTGTCTTTTCCTGGCGTGGCAAACCCTGGCGAACTCGGATGCGAAGGCGGTGTTGCCGTCGATATCTACTTGGCTATGCGACGGGCAGCAAAGAAGCTGTAAAGCGTTGCAATTCCGCCGAGACCTCTCCAAATTTCTCAATCGATGATTTCCGGAGCGCGTCGGCATCTATCCGTGACGCGCTGCGTCAGTTTTGGAACGTCGCTCACGGCTATACGCCAGCATATATTGATCATTTCTGGATGTACGCAGATCAGCAGCCTGCGGCTGAAGACGAGCAGGAAGCGGCATAAGCAGCACCGGATAAACTAAAAACGGTGGGCTCTTGGCCCACCGTTTCACTTCCGAGCGGCCCCGCCGTCCGAAACGAAATCGCCGGGAAAAGCCCGGCAATGACTAGAACCTATCTCAAAATCGTTTGAAGAGGATGACGAGGCAGGCGAGTTGCACGAAGCCAAGGAAGTTCTTCGGATAGAACTCCCAGCGGACAAGAATGCGGCGCTGCCATTGAATCCAGGCAAAGAACCGCTCAACCAGCCAGCGCCTGGCATATCTCCGAAGTCGGCGTTCATCTTGCGTGGCGCACTTGCGACGATTGGATCGGTGCGGCGCGACCATCTCGATGCCGTCTTTGCGTAAGTCTTCATCGAGCGGGTCACTATCATAGGCGCGATCGCCAATGAGGGTCTCGGGCTTGGCTTCAATCATGTAAAAGTCAAAGCACAATTGAACCAAACGCACTTCGTGATGATTGGCGGCGTGCGTACTCACCGACAGCGGCAAGCCGTGGCGATCCACTATCGCCATGATTTTCATGCCTTTTCCACGCTTTGTCGGGCCGATCTCCGCACCGCCGCCCTTGGCCATCGCAAAGGTCGCGTCAATGAAGCTCTCTTCTTCGTCTAGCACCCCTTTGTCGCGCAGTTCGTTGGCAACATCGGTCAAAATTTGACGCAAAACTTCGCTGTGGCACCAAGACTGAAACCGACGATGCACGGTTTTGTAGTTCGGATAACTCTGAGGCAGCATGTGCCAGTGCGCGCCTGTGTTGAGAATCCACAGGACTGCTTCGAGCACGCGGCGCGTCGGTATCGGTTTGCGTCCGGGACGACCATCGGGAATGTGCTCCTCCGGGAAATGATTCCGGATGCGTTCCCACTGCTCGTCGCCCAGTCGAATCATCCAACATTTATAGCTGATCTGGCTCCGTCAGCAATTTTGAGATAGGTTCTAATAACGAAGAACTGGATCCCCGCTCTCGCCGGGATGACCGGTTGAGTGTGTTGCGGGCCGTCACCCTTCGAGGGTCGCCTTCGGCGGCCACCTCAGGGTGACGGCGAGAGGCCCTACTCCGCCGCCACTTGCGTCAATTCGCCGGCCGCTGCCATCTCGCGGCGCAGCCATTCCGGCGCGATGTCGAAGCCGTTCGGCCAGGTCGGCGCGCCGAATTCCAGAAACACACGGTTGAAATAAGGCTCGTCGCGCAGCGGCTCGAGCATCGGTCCGGGCTCGCTCACCAGCCCTGAAAAATCGTGCACGCCTTCGCTGCCGTCCGTGAAGCGAACGCGCAGGCGGAAGCCGCCGAGCTTTTCGAGACGTGCAACTTTATTCAACATCGAGACCTGCTATCCGTTCGAGCGGCAGCTTAGCACGCGCGTGTTCCCAGTTCGCCTGCAATTCGGCCCGGTGCGCGAGCGTCCATTGCTTGACCAGCCGCGCCGCCGTCGCCGGAAGCCGGCCGGCAATCACCTCGCTGGTGGCGATCGCGACATTGGCTTCGTGCTCGCCATAGACCGCCTCGAAATGCGGCGGCGGGTGGTCGAGAAAATACATCCGAATCGCGATGCCCTAAAACCAGGCGATGGTCGGCATGGCCGACGATTAGCACAGGTTGTGACCGGGCAGAAGGTCGCCCCGCCCTTCCACCCGCCCCTCCGCTTGCGCTACGACTATCGCACCAACGCAACGCCCCGGAGCCCGCTATGCCCAAAGCCTATTGGATCACTGCTTATCGCGCCGTCAAAGACCCCGCCAAGCTCGCCGCCTACGCCAAGCTCGCGCCGCCGGCGACCACCCCGTTCGGCGCCCGCTATCTCTGCCGCGGCACGCCGCAGGCGACCTACGAGGCGGGCGAGAAGGAGCGCATCGTCATCACCGAGTTTCCGAGCCTGGCGCAGGCGATCGCCGCGCACGATTCACCCGGCTACCAGGCCGCGCTCAAGACACTCGGCGATGGCGCGGTGCGCGACATCCGCATTATCGAGGCGCTGGAATAGCGGGCGCTCCTTTTTTTCCTCTCCCCTCGTGGGAGAGGGTGCCGAGCGAACGAAGTGAGCGAGGCGGGTGCGGGGGCAAAGCGGCACGTCCCCCTCACCCGGCTCGCGCTTTGCTATCGCTCCGCGCGATCCACCCTCTCCCACAAGGGGAGAGGGAAACGAATGCGCGGCGCGGCTGAAATGCAAAACGGCGGGACGTAAGCCCGCCGCTTCGATTCCGATGAATTGCCGGCTTAGTTGTCGAGGAACGAGCGAAGTTTACGGCTACGCGACGGATGCTTCAGCTTCCGCAGCGCCTTGGCCTCGATCTGGCGGATGCGTTCGCGCGTGACCGAGAACTGCTGGCCGACTTCTTCCAGCGTGTGGTCGGTGTTCATGCCGATGCCGAAGCGCATGCGCAGCACGCGCTCCTCGCGCGGGGTGAGGGAAGCGAGCACGCGCGTCGTCGTCTCGCGCAAGTTCGACTGGATCGCCGCGTCGATCGGCAGAATGGCGTTCTTGTCCTCGATGAAATCGCCGAGGTGCGAATCCTCCTCGTCGCCGATGGGCGTCTCCAGCGACAGCGGCTCCTTGGCGATTTTCAGGACCTTGCGCACTTTTTCGAGCGGCATGCCGAGTTTCTCGGCGAGCTCCTCCGGCGTCGGCTCGCGGCCGATTTCGTTGAGCATCTGCCGCGAGGTGCGCACGATCTTGTTGATGGTCTCGATCATGTGCACCGGGATGCGGATGGTGCGCGCCTGGTCGGCGATCGAGCGCGTGATCGCCTGGCGGATCCACCAGGTGGCGTAGGTCGAGAACTTGTAGCCGCGGCGGTATTCGAATTTATCGACCGCCTTCATCAGGCCGATGTTGCCTTCCTGGATCAGGTCGAGGAACTGCAGGCCGCGATTGGTGTATTTCTTGGCGATGGAGATGACCAGGCGCAAATTCGCCTCGACCATTTCCTTCTTCGCCTGGCGCGCCTCGCGCTCGCCCTTCTGCACCATGTGCACGATCTTGCGGAATTCGCCGATCTCGACGCCGGTTTGTCCGGCGAGCTCGTGCACCAGCGAGCGGATTTCCTTGATGCGGTCCTTCTCCTTGGCGACCAGAGCCTTCCAGCCCTTGGCGGAGAGTTTGGAAATGCGGTTGAGCCAGCGCGGGTCGAGCTCGTTGCCCATGTAATGTTTGAGGAAGTCCTCGCGCGAGACGCCGTAGCTTTCCGACAGCCGCATCAGGCGGCCTTCGTTCGACACCAGCCGCTTGTTGATGTCGTAAAGCTGCTCGACCAGCGAATCGATGCGCGCCTGGTTGAGCCGCAGCGACTTCACCTCGGTGATGATCTCGTCCTTGAGCTTCTTGTATTTGCGCTCCTGCGCCGGCGACAAAGACGTGTTCTTCAGGCGGAATTCGATGTCCTGCTCCTGCAGGCGGCGCAGGCGCTTGAAGCTGTCGGCGATGTTGTCGAAGGTCTCGACCACTTTCGGCTTGAGCTCGGCTTCGATCGCGGCGAGCGACAAGGAATTTTCCATGTCGTCTTCGTCGTAATCGCCTTCGGCGGCGGCCTCGGCCGGATCCTTCGGCTCCTCGCCCTCGGCGGGCGCTTCGCCCGGCGCCTTGAACGGCGTGGCGGCAGGCGGCGCCGCGGGCGGGGCCACCGGCTGCACGATTTGCAGATGCGGCGCGCCGGGAATCGGCGTGCCGCCGGGCGGGACCGCGATCGGCTTGCCGTCGGGACCGATCACCGGCGGCTGCATCTGCTTGGCGTCGGGGCCGGCATAAGTCGCTTCCAGATCGATGATGTCGCGCAGGAAGACCTTGCCGTCGTTCAATTCGTCGCGCCAGATAATGACGGCCTGAAACGTCAGCGGGCTTTCGCACAGGCCGGCGATCATCGCCTCGCGGCCGGCTTCGATGCGTTTGGCGATGGCGATTTCGCCCTCGCGCGAGAGCAGTTCGACCGTGCCCATCTCGCGCAGATACATGCGCACCGGATCGTCGGTGCGCTCGGACGGCTCTTTCTTCTCGGTGGTGGCGAGCGACTTGGATTTGGCCTCGACCACTTCCGTGCCGGTGTCGTCATCGTCGTCGTCGTGTTCGTCGGCGGCCTTTTCGGTCTCGCCCTCCTCGCCCTCGGCGTCTTCCGTCTCCACCACGTTGATGCCCATCTCCGAGAGCATCGCCATGATGTCCTCGATCTGCTCGGGCGAGGTCGAGTCGGACGGCAGCACGGCGTTGAGCGCGTCGAAGGTGACGAAGCCGCGCTTCTTGGCGGCCTTGATCATCTTCTTGACGCCGGCGTCATTGAGATCGAGCAGCGGCAGCGGGCTGTCGGGGGCGCCTTCGGCTTCCTTTTCCGGGGCCTCTTCCTTCGCCTGCGCCTTAGGCTTGCTCGCCATCTGTTTCTCCTGGGCCTTTTTGGCCGTGCTTCCGAGGCGGGACAAAATAGCCCTCCTATATATAGGCCATGGCCAAAAAGGGCCGCGCCCGCCAGGCGCCGCCCCGAATCAGGTCGCCAGTGTCGCCGGAACCCGCTTAAGCTCCGATTAACCCTGAAAATACAGCGGGAATCGACCCTTTATTCCCCGCCAATCCGGTGTTTTCCGAGCCGCCAAGTGTTTCTTGCGCATGACCTTATCCGAATGCCGGTACCCACTCTTCGGGGTCACGCGCTCGGCAGCGGACATGCTCATAAGCTACGGGCGCCCCGACCGGAAGAGGCGCCAAACCCCTCGATCAGGGCTTCGGTCCCCTCTATGCGCGCCAGGCGGGCCTTGACGTCGCGCATCCGCAAATAATTGGCTTCGCTCGCGTCCTGGCCGAGCGCCTGTTCGGCGTCTTTCAACTCCTTAGTTAGGGAATGCCACTGGCGATGCAAGGCGACAAGCTGCTGCCAGGTCACCAAAACGTCTTCGGGCGCCGCGTCCGGCCGCGCCCCCCAGACCGACTGGGTCGTAATCGAGGAGCCTATGCGGTCCATGATCTCGGCAAGGCCGCGTCCTTCAAGTTCCGCCCGCACCGCCCCGGCATCGGCCGCCGCCGCATGGGCGGCGATATCGACCAGGGCGCTTTTGAGCCGTTCCGTGTCGGCATGGCGGAACTCGAGCGAGGCAAACTCCTCCAAGTGGTCGTGCAAGAGCCAGGGGTAATTGAGCGCGGTCTGCAGGATCAGCGCCTCGCGCTTGGGAACCGACGTGCGGTGACCGCGATGCAGCGGGCTTGAGGCGAGCTGCTGGCTGACCACCACATAGGGCGTGTTCTTGCCGCCGGTTGCCGGGCGCTGGGCTGCGCCGTTGCGCGGCTGCCAGGGACCGCGCTCGCGCCATGCCTGCTGACCCTGCCCGCGCTGGAAATTGCCGCGCGGCGCGCCTTGCGCAGGGGCAAAGAATTGCGCCAGCCGCGCGCTGAAATCCTGCCGGTAGTATTTGCGCACGCTGTCGTCGCCGATCGCGGCGGTGACCTCGTTGAGGCGCGCTTCCAGCGCCGCGCGCCGCTCCGGCGTGTCGAACTGGTGGCCCTCGGTTTCGCGCGCCCACAACATGGCGGCGAGCGGGCGCGCCGCACCGATCACGTCGGCGATAGCCTCGCGTCCGCCCGAACGGAACAGATCGTCCGGGTCTTGCCCTTGCGGCAGCAGCGCAAACTTCAGGCTCTTGCCGGGTTTGAGCCGCGGCATGGCGAGTTCGACCGCGCGATAGGCAGCGCGTAAGCCCGCGCTGTCGCCGTCGAGACAGAGCACCGGTTCGTCCGCCATTTTCCACAGCAGCGTCAATTGATCCTCGGTCAACGCGGTGCCGAGCGGGGCGACCGTCGCGGCAAAGCCCGCGCTCACCATGGCGATGACGTCGACATAGCCTTCGACCGCAACCACAGGCGCGCCGTCGTGCGCCGCCTGCCGCGCGGTGGCGATGTTGTAGAGCGTCGCGCCTTTGTGGAAGAGCGGCGTCTCCGGCGAATTCAAGTATTTCGCCTGTGCGTCCTTTTCCAGCGCGCGGCCGCCGAAGGCGATCACCCGCCCGCGCAGGTCGGCGATGGGGAACATCACGCGGTCGCGGAAGCGATCGTAAGGCAGCGGAATGTCGTCGCCGGCGATCAAGAGACCGGCCTCGACCATGTCCTCGACCGGAATGCCGTGGCTGCCGAGATGTTCTTTCAGCGCGAAGCGCTCGTTGGTCGCGTAGCCAAGGCGGAATTTCAATTGCGTCGCCGCATCGAGCCCGCGGTCGGCGAGATAGCCGCGCGCCTTGGCGCCCGCGCGCGAAGCGAGCGTGTCGGCGAAGAACTTCGCCGCCAGCTCCATGACGTCGTGCAGGGTCTTGCGCCGCGCGTCGCGCCGCTCGTCTTCGGGCGACACCTTAGGCAGCGGCACGCCGGCCATTTGCGCCAGCCGCTCGACGGCCTCGGGAAACGAGACGCCTTCCGACTGCATGACGAAGTCGAAGATCGAGCCGTTCTTGCCGGAGGAGAAATCGAACCAGGCCTGCTTCTGGTCGTTGACGAAGAAGGACGGCGTCTTCTCCTTGTTGAACGGCGACAGACCTTTCAACTCACGCCCCGAGCGCACCAGCTTGACGCGCTTGCCGACGACTTCCGAGACCGGAAGCCGGGCTTTGAGCTCGTCGAGGAACTGGGGCGTGAAGCGCATAAGGTTGCCGCCGCGCGGTTGGGCGCGCGGCGCTAAATCTCGCATGAGGCCGAATCGGTAGCCCCATCATAGGCCGGGGAATAGAGAGATTCCGGGGCGGCGGCGGGAACCGGGACAAGTCCTGCCGTTTCCGGGCCTTTTCCTAGTTATTCACAGGGCGGCGGGGGGTCCCGGAACCGGACTTTCGTCGCCCGCCCGTCTCAATGGCGGCGCCCGTGCGGTGGGCCTGCGCCGGGCAGGCCGAAGCGGTGGCGGCGGCGCTTGAGCGCCATATGTTTGAGCGCCTCGGCGGCGGCGAGATAACCGACCACCAGCGCTGCGATCGTCAGCAGGATCGGCGCGCCGACCGGGGCAAAACCGAACCAATGGCCGAGCGGCGTCAACGCCAGCAGCAGCGCGACGGCGAGTGCGCCGAGCGAGGTCGCCACCAGGAACGGGTGCGGCCGGCTCGACCAGGCCGGCGCCGCCGTGCGAATCAAGAAGATCACTAGCACCTGCGTCGCCATCGATTCGACGAACCAGGCGGTGCGGAAGGTCTCCGTCGAGGCGCCGAAGCCGTAAAGCAAAATGAGAAACGTCGCGATGTCGAACAGCGACGACAGCGGCCCCATGACCAGCGTGTAGCGCAAGAGTTCCGACATTTCCCAGCCGTGCGGGCGGCGGGTCTCGCCGCGCGCCACGGTGTCGTAGGGGATGCCGACTTCGCTCAAGTCGTAGAGCAGGTTGTTGAGCAGCACTTGGATCGGCGTCAGCGGCAAAAACGGAATGAATAATGAGGCGACCGCCATCGACAACATGTTGCCGAAATTCGAAGAGGTGCCCATGCGCAGGTATTTCATGATGTTCGCGTAAGTGCGGCGGCCCTCCTCGACCCCGTCGGCGATGACGCCGAGATCGGATTCGAGCATGATCATGTCGGCGGCGGCGCGCGCCACTTCGGTCGCGCCCGAGACGGCCAGGCCGACGTCGGCCGCGTGCAGCGCCGGCGCGTCGTTGATGCCGTCGCCGATGAAGCCGACGGTGTGGCCGCCGGCGCGCAACGCGCGGATGATGCGCGTCTTCTGGTCGGGCGAGACGCGCGCGAACAGATCGGTCTTCTCCGCTTGCGCCACCAGCGCGGTGTCGGTCAGTCCGGCGAGTTCGGCGCCGGTGAGTATGCCGCGCGCTGGTATGCGCAGCGACTTCACCAGATGCTGCACGGTCGGCGCGGCGTCGCCGGAGATGATCTTGATGCGGATGCCGGCGGCCTCCAGCCGCTTGATGGCGGCGGCGGCCGTCTCCTTGGGCGGATCGAGGAACACGCAGAAGCCGGCGAAGGTGAGTTGCGTTTCGTCCGCCGAGGTCGGGCGCTCGCCGGCGAATTCGCGCCAGGCGACTCCGACGCAGCGAAAGCCTTGCGCGGTCTTATCGTGGCAACTCTTGTCGAGTTCGGCGCGGCCGGTGGCATCGAGCGGATGCGCCGAGCCGTCGGCGCGCTCGACAGCGCTCGACAGCGCGATAATGTCTTCCGGCGCGCCCTTGACGATGAGCAGGCGCCGGCCGGCGTGCTCAGCCAGCACCGAAGCACGGCGGCGGTCGAAATCGAACGGCACCTCGGCGAGACCATGCCAGTCGCCGAGCGGCAAATCGTTAGCGCCGGCAAGGATCGCGGCGTCGAGCGGATTGCGCTGGTGGCGCTCGAAGCCGCTGTTGACGGCGGCAAGCTCCAGCACGCGGCGGCTGTCGGCGCCGTCAACGCCGGGGTGGCCGGTGAGCGCGATGGAGCCGAGCGTGAGCGTGCCGGTCTTATCGGTGCACAGCACGTTCATGGCGCCGAGATCGTGGATGGCGGCGAGCCGCTTGACCACCACCTTGCGCGCGGCCATGCGCACGGCACCGCGCGCCAGCGTCACCGTCATGATCATCGGCAGCAGCTCCGGCGCCATGCCGACGGCGAGCGCCACGGCAAAGAGGAACGATTCGATGACCGGCCGGTGCGCGGCGAGATTGGCGAGCAGCACGACCAGCACCAGAAAACCGATGATGCGCACGATCAGCACCGAGAAAGCGTGCAGGCCGCGCTCGAGGCTCGCGGGCGGCGGCGAGGATTCGAGCGCCGCGGCGATGGCGCCGAAGCGGCTGCGGGTGCCGGTCGCGGTGACCAGCATGAGCGCTGAGCCGCGCACCAACACGGTGCCGCTAAACAGTGCGTTGAAGGCCCCCGCCGGTGCAGTCGCCACGCAGGGACCGGGCCGCTTGTCGACCGGGAAAGCCTCGCCGGTCAAAAGCGACTCGTTCGTTTGCGCGCCGTCGGCTTCCAGCACCACGCCGTCGGCGGGCACCAGATCGCCAACGCCCAATTCGATAACGTCGCCGGACACGATCTCCTCGACCGGGATATCGGTCGTCTTGCCGTCGCGCCGCACCGACGCGCGCACCGCCACTGTGCGCTTGAGCGCGTCGACCGCGTTCTCCGCCCGCTGCTCCTGGAAGACTTCGAGACCGATGGAGATGGCGAGGATAGCGAGGATGATGGCGCAGCTCGCCCAGTCGCCGCTGATGCCGGACACCGCGGCAGCGACGGCGAGAATGGCGATCAGCGGGTCGGCGAGCCGGCGCAGGATCTTGCCGAACAGACGGTGGCGCGCGCGATCGGCGATGACGTTGCGGCCGTTGGCGGCAAGGCGCGCCGCCGCCTCGTCGGCGCTCAAGCCCGAGGTCGTAACGGCGAATTCGGCCATGAACGCCTCGGCGCCGCGGCACCAGAACGGTTCGTCCGTTGAACTTGGGTTGACCGGCTGCACGGCGCCCTCGGAATTGCGGAACCCGCGGGATCGGCCGGCGAAGCACGCCTATACCAGCGCGCCCGCCTCGACCCTAGCCAACTTTAGGGCTGTTCCGGCATTTCGTCAGTATAGACCTTAAATCCGCTGAGTTCGGTGCGCCCGAAGCTGGTGGACAGCGGCACATCGGCGGCGTCGCGGCCGCGCCCCATCAAGATGCGCCCGATGCGCGGCTTATTGTGGCGGGCATCGAAGGTGTACCAGCGCCCGGACAGATAGGCCTCGAACCAGGCGGAAAAATCCATCGGCGTGTCGTCCGGCGACACGCCGATGTCGCCGAGATAGCCGGTGCAATAGCGCGCCGGGATATTCATGCAGCGGCACAGGGTCACCGCCAGATGCGCGAAATCGCGGCACACGCCTTGCCGCTCGGCGTGCACGTCATGCGCGCTTTTGGTTGCCTGCGCGAAGCGATAGCCGAAGGTCACGTGGCCATGCACGTAGTCGCAAATCGCCTGCACGCGCGCCCAGCCGAGCGGGGTGTCCTTGAACAGGTCCCAGGCCAGATCCATCATGCGGTCGATTTCGCAGTAGCGGCTGGGCAGCAAAAATAAGATGACTTCGTCCGGCAGGTTCTCGACCGGAATTTGCTGGGCATCCGGCACCACCGCGTCGGGTATGCCGCTGTCGCGCACGACGGCGCGATGGCTGAGCTGCGAGCGCCCGCTCGGGATCACCAGCCGTCCGCACCAGTTGCCGAAACTGTCGTGGTAATAGCGGATCGGCGTCGCCGGATCGCAGACGATATTTTCCGGCGCCACCAGGTCCGCCACCCGCGAGGGATGTACGCTCAACATGAACACCATTGGCGTCGGCTGCGGCGCGGTGTAGGCGATGTCGAAGCCGATCTTGATCAGCATAGCGACGGCGGCTCGCGTGGCGGTTCAGATTCTGCCATAGCGTAGGCTGAAATCGGCGCGACTGGTGTTGAATTCGTAGGCAGGCAATGACGTTAGAACAGGCAACGAGGTCATGACGACGGCAGACGCACTGCTGGCGCCGGACGAACCGCCGGCCGTCATCGAATACCGGGCGGGCGGCGCTTCGCCCTTCCTGCTGGTGTGCGACCATGCGGGGCGGCGCATCCCGCGCCGGCTGCACGATCTCGGGCTTGGCGCGGCGGATCTCGCGCGCCACATCGCCTGGGATATCGGCATTGCCGGCGTCGGCCGCGACCTCGCCGACCGGCTCGATGCCTGTCTCGTCATGCAGGCCTATTCGCGGCTGGCGATCGACTGCAACCGGCCGCCGGGCACGCCGGAGTTGATCGTCACCGTGAGCGACGGGACGCGGATTGCCGGCAACGAAAATCTAACCGCGAGTGAGGCCGCGCAGCGTGAGCGCGAAATTTTCGCGCCCTATCACGGCGCGATTGCCCGTCACCTCGATGAACGCAAAAGCGCGAGCCGTAAGACGATCCTGATTTCGCTGCACAGCTTCACCCCGGTCTATGGCGGCGTGGCGCGGCCGTGGCAGATCGGCGTGCTCTATAACCGCCACGACGCGCTGGCCGACGCGCTGCTGGCGCTGTTGCGCGAGCAGGACGATCTCACCGTCGGCGACAACGAACCGTATACCGTGGACGACGAAACCGATTATACGATCCCCGTGCACGGCGAACGTCGCGGCATCCCGCATGTCGCGATTGAAATCCGCCAGGATTTGATCGGCGAGGAGAAAGGCCAGCGGCAATGGGCCGCGCGGCTGGCGGAATTGCTGCCGCAAGCGGCGCGCACGCTGCTCCCGTGAGGCAGTGGAGAAAGTCGATGAGCATCGCGTGTGCGATGCTCATCCGGGTGGAGAATTTTGGCGCCTCGCCCCTTCATCTGCGCGCAGATGCGACTCACGCGGCGAGATCGGCTTGCCAGACGTGGCCGGGATAATACTGCTGCATCAGCCGCGTCGTGTAGGCGACGAGGTTTGGATAGCTCTCGGCCTTGCGGCGCAACGCTGAGTTGAAGAACGGCGTGAGGATGCCGGCGAGCATGCCGAACGCCGTTCCATCGACGCCGGACGCGTGCGCGCCCATCAGGTAAGGCTTGTCGTCGAGCAGCGCCGAGAGGGCCAGCAACGAACGCTCACCGAGGCCGACAATCTCGTCCGCGGAATGGCGCGTCATGCCGACCTCAAACAGCCGGTTGGCGACCCGGCCTTGCACATCCTTACGCAGCTGCGCACGGATCGCTTCGGGAGCGTCGTCGAAGAAATGCGCCGGTCCGCGCTCGAAATTCGCTGGAATCATCCAGCGCGCATAGCCCGTTGCCCAAAGGAAGTGATTTTCCAGCATGCGCTCGATCGCCCAGGCTTGCGCGCGCTGGACCGGGTCGAGGCCCTGGTCGAGATCGACGCCGTATTTGCGCTCGATATGGACGCGGATGAAATGCGAGTCCGCGATGTGCTCGCCGTGATCCTCGATATAGGGCAATTGACCCTTGGGCGAGGTATCGGGTTTCGCCTTCTCTTTGCGGTAGGGCAGCCTGGCCATTTTCAGCTGGACTTCGGTCTTGGTGCAGAACGGGCTGACCTCGGGAAGGCCAAAGCCTGGGCCGAAGCCGAACAATGTGATCGTCGATGAGGGGGTCATGAAAAAGCTCCTTGTTGGACGCCTTGTCCTACTGCCATCCTGCTGCCAACATGGTGTCAGCAGTGCACGGTTAGGGCTTGGCCATGCGGCGCGCGGACCGGCTTTTCCAGATCATCCAGATTTTGCGGCGGACGGGACGCCCGGTGACGGCCGACGTCATCGCGCTTGAACTGGAAGTCTCAAAACGCTCGGTCTATCGCGACATTGCCGACTTGATCGGCCAGCGCGTGCCGATCCGCGGCGAGGCCGGCATCGGCTACGTGCTCGAGAACGGTTTCGATTTGCCGCCGCTGATGCTCACCACAGAAGAGATCGAAGCGGCGGTACTTGGCGCGCAGTGGGTCTCGCGCCGCGGCGACCCGGCGCTCGCCCGCGCCGCGCTCGACCTGATCGCGAAAATCGTGGCGTCGATCCCCGAGAAGCTGCGGCCCTACGCGCTCGAACCCGCCAGCGCGACGCCGCCGGCCTGGAAGAAGGAGCCGGACACAATCGACATGGCGCAGGTGCGCCTGCAAATTCACAACGGCCGCAAGATCGGCTTACGCTACCGGGATCAAAACGGCCGGCAGAGCGAACGCAAAATCTGGCCGATCGCGGTCGGCTATCTCGACACGGTGCGATTGCTAATTGCCTGGTGCGAACTGCGCAATGACTTTCGCCACTTCCGCACTGACCGCGTGCTTGCGGCGGATTTCCTCGACGAGCGTTACCCGGAAAGGCCCGCCAAGCTGCGCACTCAATGGCGGCGCACGTTAAAGGATTCGCCGCCGCCTGACAGTTGAACCTCACGTAGAGGCGGCCGATTGCCGGGCGCGATCTACTGCAGCTTCGCCTTCACCAGCGCGCTGGCTTTGGCCATGTCCATCTGTCCGGCATATTTGCCGCGCAAGAGCCCAATCACCTTGCCCATATCCTTCATGCTCGATGCGCCGGTGTCCTTGATGGCGGCCTCGATCGCGGCGCCCATCTCGGCTTCCGACATTTGTTTCGGCAGATAGCCGGAGATGATGGCGATCTCCTCCTGCTCCTGCTTGACCAGGTCGGCGCGGTTGCCCTTTTGGTAGAGCTCGACCGATTCCTGGCGCTGCTTGATCATCTTCTGCAGCACGGGGAGCACCTCGGCGTCGCCGAGCGGCGGCTTGCCCAGCCCGCGCGCCTCGATGTCGGCGTTCTTGAGCGTCGAATTGACCATGCGCAAAGTGGAGACCGCCCGATCGTTATGGGCCCTCATCGCCTCTTTCAAAGCGTTATTGATGTCGTCGCGCAGCACGGGCCGCCTCCGCTTGCATTGAGCCGGCCCCCCGAGGGCCGTATCGTGGCTATGCCAGAGCAAGAGGAAGGGGCCATGTCAACTATCCGGACGGGACGCTGCCATTGCGGCGCGGTCGAATTCCAAGTGACGCTGGAGAATGGTTTCCAAAACCTGCGGCGCTGTAATTGCTCGCTGTGCCGGCGCAAGGGCGCGGTCATGGCCTCGGTACCGCTTGCCGGCCTGGAGGTGAACAAAGGAGAGGACTTTTTGACCCTGTACCAATGGAACACCAAGACGGCACGACACTATTTCTGCGAGGTCTGCGGCATCTACACACATCACCAGCGGCGCAGCGTCCCGGCCGAATCCGGGTTTAACGTCGCCTGCATCGACGCTGTCGACCCTTACGCGCTGGGCGACATCAGAATCGTCAATGGCGCGGGACAATCGCTGGTTTCGGAGCCGTAAGGAGCCTGTTGGCACCCGCCGGCCGCCCCTTGCTTCGAGTCATATAATACGCAACTAAGAGGCCATGACCCAGACGAAAGCCGACCCGGCCGCCAGTTCCGGCGACAGTTGGGCTGAGCCCAAGCCCACGGCCCTTTTGGTGCTGGCCGACGGGACCGTGCTGGAGGGCTTTGGGCTAGGCGCCACCGGCACCGCGGTCGGCGAGGTCTGCTTCAATACCGCCATGACCGGCTATGAGGAGATCCTCACCGACCCCTCTTATGCCGGGCAGATCATCACCTTCACCTTCCCGCACATCGGCAACGTCGGCACCAACGAAGAAGACATCGAAACCGTCAACATGGCGGCGACCCCGGGCGCGCGCGGGGTGATCCTGCATTCCGCCATCACGCCGCCGTCGAACTACCGCGCCACCCGCAACCTCAACGACTGGCTGAAAAGCCGCGGCATCGTCGGCCTGTGCGGCATCGACACGCGCGCGCTGACCGCGCTGATCCGCGTAAAGGGCATGCCCAACGCAGTGATCGCGCATTCACCCGACGGCAAGTTCGACCTGCCCGCGCTGAAAAAGGAAGCGCGCGAATGGCCGGGGCTCGTCGGCATGGACCTGGTGCCGATGGTGACCAGCGGCCAGCGCTTCACCTGGGACGAGACGCCGTGGGTGTGGGGCGAGGGCTTCGGCCGGCAGACCAATGCGGAATTCCACGTGGTCGCGGTCGACTACGGCATCAAGCGCAACATCCTGCGCCTGCTCGCCGGTTCGGGGTGCAAGGTGACGGTGGTGCCGGCGAAAACCTCGGCCGAGGACATCATGGCGCTCAAACCCGACGGGGTGTTCCTGTCGAACGGGCCGGGCGATCCGGCGGCGACCGGGGAATACGCCGTGCCGGTGATCAAGAAGCTGATCGATTCGGGCACGCCGACCTTCGGCATCTGTCTCGGCCATCAGATGCTCGGCATCGCGGTCGGGGCGAAGACCATGAAGATGCATCAGGGCCACCACGGCGCCAATCATCCGGTGAAGGATCTGACCACCGGCAAGGTCGAGATCACCTCGATGAACCACGGCTTCGCCGTCGACAAGGAGACGCTGCCAAAGAACGTCGAGCAGACGCACGTCTCGCTGTTCGACGGCTCCAATTGCGGCTTGACGCTCAGGGACCGGCCGGTGTTCTCGGTGCAGTATCACCCGGAAGCATCTCCGGGACCGCGCGACAGTCATTACCTGTTCACGCGCTTCGTCGACATGATGCGACAGGGCAAGGACGCCAAGAAGCGCAAGATCGCTTAAGGCAAGGCGAACCGCGCCGGCTGCTCGGCGTTTGAGAGTGTCATGGCGCCGGCAGAGCCCCTCACCTTCCTGTTCAAAGACGACGGCGCGGTGCCGAACAATCCAACGTTGCCGGTGCTGCTCTACAAGAACGCGATGGCGCTCGGCGCCGATCCGGCGCGCGCCATCGAGACGCTGTTCGCGAATAACGGCTGGGGCCACGGCCAATGGCGCGACGGCATCTATCCGTTCACGCACTACCATTCGATGATCCATGAGGCGCTCGGTATTGCGCGTGGCACCGCCAAGGTGCGGCTCGGCGGCGACCGCGGCGAGACGTTCGAGCTTGGTCCCGGCGACGTGACGGTGCTGCCGGCCGGCACCGGTCACCGGCGGCTTGCCGGCAGCGGCGATCTCCTGGTGATCGGCGCCTATCCGGGCGAGGGCACGTACAATCTCTGCCGCGGCGACAATCCGGCCAACCGCGACAAGGCGCTGACCACAATCCCGCAGGTGCCGGTGCCGAAGAGCGATCCGGTGCATGGCGCGCGCGGTTTGCCCGAGCTGTGGCGCGATAAACTCAAATGACCAGCTGGATCGACTTCTACGATTTCAAGCATTCGGTGATCTACGTGAATGCGCGTCACCGCGACGTGCATTACCTCACCATTGCGCAGAACATCGCCAAACTCGTGCCCTCGCCGCAAGCGCGCGTGCTCGACTACGGCTCGGGCGAAGCGACCTCGGCCGGGCTGGTCGCCGAAGCTTGCGCGCAGCTCACGCTGGTCGAGGCGGCGCCCAATGTGCGCGCCGCGCTCACCGCACGCTACGCGAACGATGCGAAGATTTCCGTGCTCACGCCGGAGCAAGCGGCGGCGCAACCGGCCGCTTCGTTCGACCTCATCGTCATGCATTCGGTGGCGCAATATCTCAGCGGCACCGAATTCGACCGTCTGCTCGGCGTGTTTCGCCGTATGGTAAAGCCCGCCGGCACGGTCGTGATCGGCGACGTGGTGCCGCCGACCATGGCCGCGCCGGCCGCGGCGCTGGCGCTCATGCGCTTCGGCGTCGGCAACGGATTTTTCTGGGCCGCGGTGGGTGGCATCATGCGCATTTTCGTGTCGGATTATCTGCGGCTGAAGAAGACGGTCGGCCTCTCGCATTACACCGAGGCGGCGGTGCTGGCGAAACTCAAAGCCGCGGGTTTCACGGCGCAGCGCGCCCAGCGCAATATCGGCCACAACCAGCGCCGCATGACGTTCCTCGCCCGGTCGGCCTAAGATCCCGTCCCGCCCTCGCTTTTTCCATCCACCGCTAATCCGGTCGCCGCCCTTCCCTGCCCGTCGATTCTGGTCTAAAGACCGCTCGCGCGCGGGGTCTTTGGTCTCTGCGCCGGCCCCGAGGACGCGCAAAAAGCGCGCCCTTTTTTTGTGCCTCGTTTCCGGAGTTCCATGCCCAAACGAACCGACATCAAATCGATCATGATCATCGGCGCCGGCCCGATCGTTATCGGCCAGGCCTGCGAATTCGACTATTCCGGCACGCAAGCCTGCAAGGCGCTGAAAGACGAGGGCTACCGCGTCGTGCTGGTGAACTCCAATCCGGCGACCATCATGACCGATCCGGACTTGGCCGACGCGACTTATATCGAGCCGATCACGCCGGAGATCGTCGCCAAGATCATCGAAAAAGAGAGACCCGACGCGCTGCTCCCCACCATGGGCGGGCAGACCGCGCTCAACTGCGCGCTCTCTTTGCGCAAGATGGGCGTGCTGGAGAAATTCGGCGTCAAGATGATCGGCGCCACGGCGGATGCCATCGACATGGCGGAAGACCGCGAATTATTCCGCGAAGCGATGACGCGCATCGGCCTGCCGACGCCGCGCTCGCATCAGATCAAGACGCTTGTGCAGGCGCTGGAAGCGCTCGAGGACATCGGGCTGCCGGCGATCATCCGGCCGAGTTTCACGCTCGGCGGCACCGGCGGCGGCATCGCCTACAACAAGGCCGAGTTCATCGAGATCGTCGAGCGCGGCATCGACGCCTCCCCCACCAGCGAAGTGCTGATCGAGGAATCGGTGCTCGGCTGGAAGGAATTCGAGATGGAGGTGGTGCGCGACAAGAAAGACAATTGCATCATCATCTGCTCGATCGAAAACGTCGATCCGATGGGCGTGCATACCGGCGATTCGATCACCATCGCGCCGGCGCTCACCTTGACCGACAAAGAATACCAGATGATGCGCGACGCCTCGATCGCGGTACTGCGCGAAATCGGCGTGGAGACCGGCGGATCGAACGTGCAATTCGCCATCAACCCCGCCGACGGCCGGCTGGTGGTGATCGAGATGAACCCGCGCGTGTCGCGCTCGTCCGCGCTGGCGTCGAAGGCGACCGGATTTCCCATCGCCAAAGTCGCCGCCAAGCTCGCGGTCGGCTACTCGCTGGACGAGATCGCCAACGACATCACCGGCGGGGCGACGCCCGCCTCGTTCGAGCCGACCATCGATTACGTGGTCACCAAGATTCCGCGCTTTGCCTTCGAGAAATTCCCCGGCGCCACCAATGTGCTCACCACCTCGATGAAATCGGTGGGCGAGGCAATGGCGATCGGCCGCAATTTCCAGGAGAGCTTGCAGAAGGCGCTGCGCTCGCTGGAGACCGGCCTCACCGGGCTCGACGAAATGACCATCGAAGGGTTCGACGCGGCCAAGGGTCTCGACGACGCCGACAACAAGGCCGCCTTCCGCGCCGCGCTCGGCACGCCGACGCCGGACCGGCCGCTGAAGATCGCGCAGGCGATGCGGTTCGGCGCCAGCGACGAGCTTATCTACAACGCCTGCCGCATCGATCCTTGGTTCCTTGCCCAGATCCGCGAAATCATTGAAACGGAAGCCGAAATCAAGGCGAAGGGGCTGCCCGCCACGGCCGGCGCGTTTCGCCGCTTGAAGGCGCTCGGCTTTTCCGACACCCGCCTCGGCAAACTCACCAACACCCCTGCCGAGACGGTGACGCAAAAAAGACGCGCGCTCGGCGTGCGGCCGGTGTTCAAACGCATCGACACCTGTGCCGCCGAATTCGCCTCGCCCACCGCCTATATGTATTCGACCTACGAGACGCCGTTCGCGGGAACCGTCGCCGACGAAGCGGCGCCCTCGGACAAGAAAAAGGTGATCATCCTCGGCGGCGGTCCCAACCGCATCGGCCAGGGGATCGAGTTCGACTATTGCTGCTGCCACGCCGCCTTCGCATTGAAGGAGGCCGGCTACGAGACCATCATGGTCAACTGCAATCCGGAGACGGTATCGACCGACTACGACACCTCCGACCGGCTCTATTTCGAGCCGCTCACGCCGGAGGACGTGCTGGAGATCATCGACACCGAACGCTCGAACGGCACGCTGCACGGCGTCATCGTGCAGTTCGGCGGGCAGACGCCGCTCAAGCTCGCCGAGCACCTGGAAAAGGCGAAAGTGCCGATCCTCGGCACTTCGCCCGACATGATCGATCTCGCCGAAGACCGCGACCGCTTCAAGAAGCTGCTCGACCGACTGCACGTGCGCCAGCCGCAGAACGGCATCGCCACCTCGCTCGGCGCCGCGCGCGCCATCGCCGACGAGATCGGCTATCCGGTGGTGATCCGGCCATCCAACGTGCTGGGCGGGCGGGCGATGGAAATCGTGCGCGACGCCGCGCAATTCGACCGATACCTGGCGAAGCTTGCCAGCGATCTCGACCGGCCGGGCGAACTCGTGGTTTCCAAGCGCAGCCCACTGCTGATCGACCGCTATCTGTCGGACGCGACGGAAGTCGACGTCGATTGCCTGGCCGACGGCAAGGACACGTTCATCGCCGGCATCATGGAGCACATCGAGGAAGCCGGCATTCACTCGGGCGACTCGGCCTGCGCGCTGCCGCCGCATTCCTTAAGCGAGAAGACGCTCGCCGAACTCGGACGGCAAACCCGCGAACTTGCGCTGGCGCTCAACGTCGTCGGCCTGATGAACGTGCAATACGCCATCAAGGACGGCGACATTTACGTGCTGGAAGTCAATCCGCGCGCCTCGCGCACGGTACCCTTTGTCGCCAAGGTGATCGGCTTACCCGTAGCCAAGATCGCCGCCCGCATCATGGCCGGCGAGAGCCTGGCGAGCTTCCATCTGACGCCGACCCATTTTAAGCATCGCGCGGTCAAGGAAGCGGTGTTCCCCTTCGCGCGTTTCCCCGGCGTCGACACCGTGCTCGGCCCGGAGATGAAATCGACCGGCGAGGTGATGGGGATCGACGGCACCTTCGAGATCGCCTTCGCCAAGAGCCAGATCGGCGGCGGCACCAATTTGCCGCGCTCTGGAACCGTGTTCGTCTCGGTCAAGGACGAGGACAAGCCGCGCATCCTGGACGCGGTGCGGCTGCTGGCCTCGCTCGGTTTCAAGACCATCGCCACCTCGGGAACCCAGCGCTATCTCGCCGAACACGGGGTCGAGGCGGCCAAGGTGTTCAAAGTGCTGGAAGGGCGGCCCCATATCGTGGATGCCATCAAAAACGGCGGTGTTCAGCTGGTTTTCAACACCACCGAGGGGACGGCGGCCTTGGCCGACAGCCGCTCGATGCGCCATGCCGCCCTCTTGCATAAAGTGCCGTACTACACCACTCTTTCAGGTGCCGTCGCCGCGGCGCAAGGCATAAAAGCCTATCTCGGGGGCGACCTCGAGGTGCGTGCGCTGCAAAGCTACTTCAGCGAGCGGGCCTGAGGCCTTTCCTCGGGTTCCCACTATAGCGGCGGCGCGAGTTTGGCCGGGAAGTCCACGGTCGCGGCGGGCAAAAACCGGCCGTGGTCGCGGTTTTTTTGACCGGCCCTCGGTTGACATGACTCCGGCGCGCGGGAACCCGTGGCCGGAGTTGTATTACGAGTCGATTGGACGGGGAATTGAAGGGTGGAAGGGGCTTGGCGGCGTTAAAGCGCATGCAAGACGTTTCGGGCGCCCGCCAGGAGGAGAAGAAACGATGGACAAGATTCCAATGACGGCGGCCGGCTACTCGACGCTCGAGGCCGAGCTCAAGCATCGCCAGTCGGTCGAGCGGCCGCGCATCATCCAGCAGATCACCGATGCGCGCACGCATGGCGACCTGTCGGAGAACGCCGAATATCACGCCGCCAAGGAGCAGCAGTCGCTCAACGAGGGCGCCATCGCCGAGCTCGAGGACAAGCTCGCGCGCGCCGACGTGATCGACGTGTCGAAGCTGTCGGGCGAGACCATTACGTTCGGTGCGACAGTGACGCTGGTCGACGAGGACACCGACGAGAAGAAGGTGTGGCAGATCGTCGGCGAGCCGGAAGCGAACGCCAAAGCCGGCAAGATTTCCATCACCTCGCCGCTCGCGCGCGCGCTGATCGGCAAGGGCAAAGGCGCTTCCGTCGAGGTGAACACACCGGGCGGGGCGAAAGCCTATGAGGTGAAGAAGGTGGAGTGGAAGTAAGATTTCGAGTTACGCTCAAGCGTCCGATTCGGAATCGCCGCCACACAAAATGACACAGCGTTGAAATGGCCGGCCGCGACTTTGATAAGTTTGCGCAAGCGTTCAACCGCGCCGTTGCGGCCTATAAAGCGGGAAAGCTCGGCGAAGCCGAACAAATCCTTCAGCAACTAGTTTCCAGCAAGCCCAACCACTTCGACGCATGGCATGTTCTAGCCGTCGTTCAAGCGGCGTTGGGCAAAAACGACATGGCGCTGGCGAGCTACGGTCGCGCGCTGACCTTGCGCCCGAACCATGCCGACGTACTCAACAATCGCGGCAATACCCTTCTGGCATTGAATCGGCTTGACGACGCGCTCGCGAGTTATGATCGCGTGCTCTCGGCGCGGCCGGACTTTGCCGAAGCGCATTCCAACCGGGGCAGCGTGCTGGAGAGGTTCGAGCGGCTTGACGAGGCGCTGACGAGCTACGACCGCGCGCTGGCCTTGCGGCCGGACTATCCTACGGCGCTGTATAATCACGGCAACGTTCTCAAAGCGCTGAAGCGATATGACGAAGCGCTGGCGAGCTATGACCGGGCCATCGCGCTGCGGCCCGACTATGCCGATGTGCACAACAATCGCGGTCAGGCGCTGCGGGAGATGATGCGATATAACGAAGCGCTGGCGAGCTACGACCGTGCATTGGCATTGCAGCCGCGCCACGTCATGGCGCATTGCAATGCCGCCTCGGTGCGGTTGCTGACCGGCGATTTCGGCCGCGGCTGGCCTGATTACGAGTGGCGCTGGCTGAAGGAGTCGGTGGTTCGTGCACACCGCAACTTTGCGCAGCCGCTCTGGCGCGGCGATGCGATCGCCGGCAAGACAATTTTGCTGCATGCCGAACAGGGCCTAGGCGACACGATTCAGTTCTGCCGCTATGTGCCGTTGGTCGCGGCGCGCGGCGCGCGCGTGGTCCTCGAGGTGCAAAAGCCGCTGGTCGGGTTGATGAGCGGGCTGGGTGCCGCACAGGTCGTCGCCAAAGGCGATTCCCTGCCCGACTTCGACCTGCACTGCCCATTGCTCAGCCTGCCTTTGGCCTTCGGCACGCGGCTGGACACGATTCCATCCGCGCAAGCTTATTTGGTGGCGCCGACGGCGCAGTCGATGCAATGGCAAACGCGGTTGGCGGCGGGCCTGCGTCCACGCATCGGCCTCGCCTGGTCGGGACGCACTGGCCACGAGCGCGATCGCGAACGTTCGATCGGGCTGCGCGCTTTCCTGCCCCTTCTGAAAACAGGCGCGGCGATCGTGAGCGTGCAGAAGGAGGTTCGCACCGAAGATGCGAAATTGCTGAGGGAGTGTGGCGATATCTTCCATGCCGGCGACGAGCTTACGGATTTTTCCGATACCGCCGGGCTGATGACGCAGCTCGATTTGCTCATCTCGGTCGACACCAGCGTGGCCCATCTGGCCGGTGCGCTGGGCAAGCCGGTGTGGATCCTGGTGACCCACGTCCCGGATTGGCGCTGGCTGCTCGAGCGCGACGACAGCCCCTGGTATCCAACCGCGCGCCTGTTTCGCCAGGACGCCACCTGCGCATGGGAGGGCGCGATTGCGCGCGTCCTTACGGCGGCGCGCGGGTTCGTTGCAAGCCGGAAAATATGAATTTCTTGGGTTAACAAACTTTTTTCAAGACGACGCAATTGCGCCGGTTTTTCTTTGCGATGCGCCCATGCCGATGATGTAAACGGGTCGCATCGCTATTGGGCCCGCGCAAGCTTTCGTCTGATCCATGATTTCAGCCGCGTTGATCGAAGAACTGAACGACGCGGTCGCGCACGGCACTATCGGCCAGCGCGCTAAAATTCTTCAGCGCGTCACCGACCTCTTCGTCGGCGCATCCGCCGGCTATTCCGACGCCCAGATCGATCTGTTCGACGACGTGTTGATGCAGGTGGCGGCCACCATCGAGCAATCGGCGCGCGTGGCGCTGGCCAAGCGGCTGGCGAACGAGCCGGGCGCGCCGATGCGGATCAGCCGCTTCCTGGCGCACGACGACGCGATCGACGTCGCCGGCCCGCTGCTCGAACAATCGGTCAGGCTCGACAGCGGCACCCTGCTCGCCGCCGCGCGAACCAAGGGCCAGCAGCATCTGCTCGCCATCTCGCGCCGCCGGTCGCTCGACGAGGCGCTCACCGACGTGCTGGTCGAGCGCGGCGACAAGTCCGTGGTGCTGAGCGCGGCCGGCAATCCGGGCGCACGATTTTCCGATTTCGGTTACACTACGCTGACGACACGGTCGCAAGGCGACGATCATCTTGCCGCCTGCGTCGGTCTGCGGCGGGATATTCCGCGTCGACATTTGATGCAGCTTTTGGTCAGGGCTTCGCACGCGGTGCGGCAAAAGCTCGCGGCGGCAAATCCGTCGATGGCCCCGCTGATCGAGGCCGCCGTATCGGAGGTTGCGGCCAAGGTTCTCGACACAGCCGGCGCTGGTGCGCACGACTATTCCGCCGCATGCGGCCGTGTCGCCTCGCTGCGCGCGGCCGGCCGGCTCGACGAAGACGCCGTGGGGGCTTTTGCCACGGCCAATCAATTCGAAGACACGGTCGCCGCCTTGGCGGCGCTGAACAATCTTCCCATCGAAACGGTCGATCAGGCGATGACGCAAGAATCGGCGGACGCCGTGCTAATCATGCTGAGGGCGCTCGGCGTGTCGCGCGATACCGCAAAGGCCGTGTTGCGGATGTGCGCGGGCGAACGCGGGATTTCGCCGGGTGAACTCGATCGCTGTCTTGAAACATTCACGCGGCTGACGCCGTCGACTGCCAAGCAAATCATCAAGTTCCGCGACAATCCCGCGCTCGCGCTCGGCGCAAGGTTCACCCGCCCGGCGGCGCCCATGCCTGCGAGGTGAATAAGGCATTCATGCCAACCGTCCCCCACGCACTGCCTCAAGTGCCGGCGCCATCGAGGATCTCACGCAAATAGGCGACGTGCTGGGAATACGCGCGACGGCCGGCCGGACTCATGCGCACGCGCGTCTGCGGTTTGCGTTCCTCGAAACGCTTCTCGATCACGACATAACCCGCCTTCTCGAGCGTCTCAAGATGCGCGCCGAGATTCCCGTCGGTTGCTCCCACCAGCGACTTCAGGCGTGTGAATTCGATCCCCGCATTCTTTGCCGCGAGCGTGCTGAGCGCTGCCATGATGCGCAACCGCATCGACTGATGGATGATCTCGTCGCCGCCGCTCATCGCGACACGCCGTGGTTATAGAGCCAGAGCCCGCGGACGATGTACGTGCCGCTTTGCACCGCGGCCATGCCGGCAGTCAGCCACGGCTCCGCCTGGAAGGCAGCGGCCGCGATGAGCACAAGACCGATGAAGCCGATAACGATGAAGGCGCGGCCGATCCAGATGCCGGCCAGAATCATGCACAGCAGGAACAACGATGCTTCGAATGATTCGATCAGCCGGGCCGGGACGATCGGCCCGAGGAGATGCGTCCACACCGCGCCAAAAACCGCAACAACCAGCATGGCCCAAACGAGGCGCCAGTTGCGCGCTTCGCGTGAGCGCTGACGCAGCCGCCAGCCGACGATTGCAGCGGTCAAAAGACAGCCCAAGGCGTTGATCCCAAGCCAGCTCGGGCCGGCCGTCCTCGGCGCATACCAGCCAATGGCGTAGCCGCAGGCGATAAGCACGCCCCACATCACGAAAATCAGGCCGACACCGCCGTAATAGGCCGCTTCTCGGGTTCGCTGCTCGACGGCCGCGATCTCTTGCAGCGACGTCGCCGCTTCGCTCGGATTGATCGTCATTGGACTGCACTCCCCCTCGCATGTTGCCTTGGCTATCTACTCTGTCTTACAGAGTACTCTGTGTGTCAACTGAAAAACACCGTTCGCATGCCGCAGCGCGCGGCCCCGAGTTCCGCTGCGCCGTCATTACATCTTCACGGCGGCAGCAAACAAAAGGCCAAGTTCCGGACGACGTTCAGTCGCGCCGGGGGAAACCACGAGGAGACCATCATGGCAAAGCCCATTCCCGACGGCTATCACGCGGTCACGCCTTACCTCACCGTGCGCGGCGCGGCGAAGGTCATCGAGTTTCTTAAGAACGCGTTCGGCGCCAAGCTGTCGCACGACGCGATCAGGCGGCCGGACGGAGCGATCATGCATGCGCAGGTGGTCATCGGCGATTCCCGCATCATGATTGCCGAGGAAAGCGAAATGGCGCCGCCGACCATGTCCACGCTCTATCTCTATGTTGCGAACGTGGACAGCACGTATCAGCAGGCGGTCAAAGCCGGCGGCAAGACCGTCATGGAGCCGATCGACATGTTCTACGGCGACCGCAGCGGCGGCGTGAAGGACCCGTCCGGCAATACCTGGTTCATTGCCACGCACAAGGAAGACGTCGCGCCGCAGGAACTGCAAAAGCGCGCCAACGACTTCATGAAGCAGCAGAAAAGCCGCGCCGCCTGACGCTCACTCCATTGGCACCATCGCCGCGTCCTTCGAATTGCGCAGCGTGAGCGAGGTCTTCACGTTGCGCACATTGGGCGCGGCGGTGAGCTTTTCGACGAAGGCCTGGAAGGTTTTCAAGTCGGGCGCGACGCACTTCAACACGAAATCGATCTCGCCCGACAGCATCCAGCATTCGCGCACCAGCGGCTGCGCCTGCACGAATTTCTCGAAGGCGGTCAGCTCGGCTTCCGCCTGGCTCGCCAGATGCACCATGGCGAAGACGGCGACTTCGTAGCCGAGCTTCTTCTCGTCGAGCAGCGCGCGGTAGCCCTTGATGTAGCCGGCCTCCTCCAGCGCGCGCACGCGGCGCAGGCAGGGCGGCGCCGAAATGCCGACCCGGCGCGCCAGTTCCACATTGGTCATGCGGCCGTCGTCCTGCAGCTCTTTGAGGATTTTGCGGTCGATGGCGTCGAGACGGGCGGGCAAGCTCCCCTCCGGGAATGAGAAAGACCGGAACATGCATATCGTGAAATAATGTTTCGCGAAACATTATTGCGCGTTCGGAAGCGACACGGCGTCCCAGGGAGCCAAGGCTGTGATTCCGGGGGGTTGCGTATCTTGCATGGCTCCCCCGAAAGCCATACATCCTGCCATGCACAAGAGCCGGTACTCCGCCCGGCCTATCCGGGCGATGCGCGCCCGACGCCCGCCAGGGGGGCGCTGAGAATGTCGAAAGCTACCCACGCCAAGGTCGTGATCATTGGCTCGGGTCCGGCGGGCTACACCGCCGCGATCTATGCAGCGCGTGCCATGCTGGAGCCGGTGCTGATCCAGGGCGTGCAGCCGGGCGGCCAGCTCACCATCACCACCGACGTAGAGAACTATCCGGGCTTTGCCGACGTCATCCAGGGCCCCTGGCTGATGGAGCAGATGCAGAAGCAGGCCGAGCACGTCGGCACACGGCTCGTCACGGATCATGTAAGCAAAGTGGAGCTTGGCGACCGGCCGTTCCGGCTGACCTGCGACTCGGGCGACGTCTATCTCGCCGACAGCCTGATCATCTCGACCGGCGCGCAGGCGCGCTGGCTCGATCTGCCCTCCGAGCAGAAGTTCAAAGGCTACGGTGTGTCGGCCTGTGCCACCTGCGACGGTTTCTTTTATCGCAACAAGGAAGTGGTGGTGATCGGCGGCGGCAATAGCGCGGTCGAGGAAGCGCTGTTCCTGACCAATTTCGCCTCCAAGGTCACCGTTGTACACCGGCGCGACGCGTTCCGCGCGGAAAAGATTCTGCAGGACCGGCTGTTCAAGAACCCGAAGATCGACGTGATCTGGGACACCGCGCTGGAGGACGTCATCGGTACCGAAAGTCCACATAAAGTCACCGGTGTCCGCTTGCGACACGTGAATACCGGTGCGATCACCGCGCGCGCGGTCGACGGCGTGTTCATCGCCATCGGACACACGCCCGCCTCCGAACTGTTCAAGGGCCAATTGCAGATGAAGCCATCCGGCTACATCGTCACCGCCGGCCATTCCACCGCCACCTCGGTGCCCGGCGTGTTCGCCGCCGGCGACGTCACCGACGACATTTACCGGCAGGCGGTCACCGCGGCCGGACAGGGCTGCATGGCCGCGCTCGAAGCGGAGAAATTCCTGGCGGCGCGCGAACACCAGCGCGCGGCGGCGGAATAGATCGCATGGTCGGCAACAACAACAAAAGCATGGACTGGGACAAGCTGAAGGTGTTCCACGCCGCGGCGGAGGCAGGCTCCTTCACGCATGCCGGCGAGCGGCTCGGCCTGTCGCAATCGGCGGTGTCGCGCCAGGTCTCGGCGCTGGAAGGCGAACTGTCGGTGTCGCTGTTTCACCGCCATGCGCGCGGGCTGATCCTCACCGAACAGGGTGAATTGCTTTACCGCACCGCGCACGAAGTGTTCATGAAGCTCGAGGCTGCGCGCACCAAGCTCACCGACAGCCGCGAGCGGCCGAACGGCGAGTTGAAAGTGTCGACCACGCCCGGCATCGGCGTGCATTGGCTCACCCCGCGGCTCGGCGAATTCCTCGATCTTTATCCCGACATCCACATCACGCTGATCACCTCGGAAGAAGAACTCGACCTCGCCATGCGCGAGGCCGACGTCGCTATCCGCCTGCGCCAGCCGACCCAGCCGGACCTGATCCAGCGCAAGCTGTTCTCGGTGCATTTCCACGCTTACGCCTCGCCGGATTATCTCAAGCGCTTCGGCACGCCGCGCACGCACGATGATCTCGACAAACACCGCATCATTCTGCTCGGCGGCAATGTGCCGGCGCATTTCGCCAACCGGCGCTGGCTGGTCGAGCTCGGTCGCGATAGCAAGGGTCCGCGCCAACCGCAGCTGACCATCAACAACGTGCTCGGCGTTTTACGCGCGTGCCAGCGCGGCCTCGGGGTCGCGATGCTGCCCGACTACCTGGTCGAGGAAAACGGCGGACTGGTGCAATTGCTCGGCGAAGCCGACACGCTCGCGCTCGACGCCTACTTCGTCTATCCGGAAGAACTCAAGGCGGTCGCCCGTATCCAGGTATTCCGCGACTTCCTGGTGGCCAATGCGCAGCGCTGGCATTTTTAATTTGTCGCATTCACGAAAAACGCCAGACTGATTGACGATTTCGCATGCCGGCCATGCGAACGATCGCGAATCTAGTCGTGCATGGCAGTCATGCGGCGCCGGCCGTTGCTGGTGCGGCGCGTGCCTCGCATAGTTCCGCTCCGCTGTTGCACCGGATGTTTCCTCCCAGAGTCACCGGTGCTCAGCTTGTTCCCCTCTGGAAGATTGCCGGTCCCCACACCGGCAAGACTGAAACCGGGCCCCTCGCGGGGCCCGGTTTTTTCTCGCGTGGAGATTTTTCGCCGCCGCCGATGCGGGCATCGATTTATCCCAGCAGCGGATTGCCCCGCACATGGCTCCCGGCGACCGTTTACGCGGCAATTATTCCATGATCATTTCGCCGCCACCGGCTGCATCGCGCTCGGTGCGCCGTCATCACGAAGAAATCATCGGGGAAAACGCGCAAAACGGGCGCGGGAACCGGCCGCTGTTGCCGGAGTTGCACTAGGCTGGGGCTCGAAAAAGCCGCGAAATCGGTGGTTTTGGCGACCCGTGCAAAATAGCCACAGTCCGCGGTGTTTAGTTTTCTGCCGTTGGGAAATGGGTAACTACCGCGGGACTATGGGTTAGAATGTGCCGGAATTGCGGGGGCCTCGGCCCCCTGAATAGTCTTTGGGAGAGAACTGGTGAAAACTGCCCGTTTTAGCCGCCTGCTGGCTTCGACTGCCCTCGGGCTCGCGCTGGTATTCGCGAGCCACCCCGGCAGCCTTCAAGAAGCATTGGCGCAGCAGCAGCCGAACGATGACGTCAAGATTGTCGTTCCTCTCCCGGATTTGTCCGACCTGCCGCCGCTGACGCCTGAGAGTTTCGACAGCCGGTCGAGCCAGCCGGCGCCTGCCGACGCGGCCAAAGACATCAGCCCGAAGAAAGAAGATACGGCGCAGCAGAAAGCCGACGAGCCGGTCAAAGCCGAGGCGAAGCCCGAGCCGAACCAAGACGCCGCAACGCCCGCCGCCGAGCCGGCGAAGCCCGCGCCGAGCAAAGCCGCGGCCGCGCCGGCCGCCGCGCCCGTTTCCGCCACCGCCGACAGCGCGGTCGCCGATCAGCTGCGCGAATTGATCGGCGGCAAACAGTTCGACCGTTTAGTCAGCCGCAAGGACGACCGCGAGGGCGCCGAACATTTCTACAAGGCGCGCGATTATAAGCCGCTCTGGGTCGCCGACGGCGCCGCCACCGAGCACGCCAAGGCGGCGCTTGCCTATCTCGCCCAGGTCGACACCGACGGCCTCGACCCGGCCGATTATCCGACGCCGGATTTCAAATCGGCGGTCACCGCCGCGACGCTGGCCGAAGACGAACTCAAGCTCACCGAAGCGGTGCTCAAATATGCGCGGCAGGCGCAGATCGGCCGCATCCATTTCAGCCGCGTCGGCGCCGACATTCAATTCACCCTGGTGGCGCCGGAGCCGGCCGAGGTGTTGGCCAAGCTCGCCAAGGCCGACGACACCGGCAAGGCGCTCGACAGTTACAACCCGCCGCAGCCGGAATTCGCCGCGCTCAAGGCCAAGCTCGCCGAGCTGCGCAAGGGCGCGCTCACGCCCAAGGCCGAGGAAGAAAAGAAGCCGGTGCTGGTGCACGTCCCGGAAGGCAAGATCCTGCGCGAGGGCATGAAGGACCCGCGCGTGATCGCGCTACGCAAGCGGCTGAATATTCCCGGCGACAAGACGAGCCCGCTTTATGACCAGGCCGTGGTCGACGCGGTAAAGACCTACCAGACCGAAGCCGACATCGGCGTCGATGGCAATCTCGGCCCCAACACCACGCGCTCCCTCAACGGCGAGAAGCAGGCGACGCATAAGCCGTCGGCCGATCCGATCGACACCGTGATCGTCAACATGGAGCGCTGGCGCTGGCTGCCGCGCAACCTCGGCAATCCGCACGTGATCGTCAACGTGCCGGATTACACCTTGACGCTGTGGAACGACGGCAAGGTCTACTGGCACACCAAAATCGTGGTCGGCAAGCCGGGCAAGGCGACGCCGATGGTGAGCGCGGAGATGAAGTTCATCACCGTCAACCCGACCTGGAACGTGCCGCCCTCGATCATCGAGAACGAATATCTGCCCGCGTTGCAGGAAGACCCGCAAGCGCTCGACCGCATCGGCCTGAAAATCACCCAGGACCCGGACGGCACCGTGCATATCTTCCAGCCGCCCGGCGCCGGCAACGCGCTCGGCCGCATCCGCTTCAACTTCCCCAACAAGTTCCTCGTCTACCAGCACGACACGCCGGACAAATATTTGTTTGCGCGCGAGAAACGCGCCTACAGCCACGGCTGCATGCGCGTGCAGAACCCGCTCACCTACGGCGAGAAACTGTTGTCGCTGGAGCTGCCCAATGAGCACTACACCGAGGCGCGCCTGGAGAAGATGTTCGGCGGCAACGAGATCAACATCAATTTCCCCAAGCCGATCTGGGTGCATCTGACCTACCAGACCGCCTTCGTCGATCCGGACGGCAAGCTGCAATTGCGCGAAGACGTTTACGGCCGCGACGCGCGCATGATCGCCATCCTCAAGGGCAGCGAGCGCAAGGTCGCCGACATCGCCATCGAGCGGAAGCCCGATCCGTCGTCCAAGCCGGTGCGCGCGCCGGTCGGCATGTACGGCGGCGACAGCTACAGCGGCGGCCCGAGCTTCTTCGACTTCCTGTTCGGCGGCGCGCGCGCCTCGGCGCCGCAGCCCTACTACCAGCAGCGCCATTTCATCGGCCCGCGCGCCGGCAATAACGGCCGTTATATCTGGCGTTGAACCCGATCCGACCGAAATCAAGAACGCCGGCGACAGTCTCGCCGGCGTTTTTCTTTGGCCGCGCGGCTACGTTGACTTTGCCCCGCGCGCGCGTTCCTTTACCGGCCGACAGCCGCCAGCAAACGTTATCGGTATCAGGCTATGACCGCGCCGGACCTCCGCCTTATCGAACGCCCGTTGAATGCCATTGCGATTTTCCGCCTCGACCGGCCGCTCGCCGCCTGCGACCGGAAGAAAGGCATGCGGGCCTTCATGCAAAAGCGCAAACCGACCTTCGAGGGGAAATGAGCGTGGCGGGCAACCTGCAACGCGGCGATCTGACCGTCGCCGTGGTCGGCGCCGGCACCATGGGGCGCGGCATCGCGCAAGTCTGCGCGCAAGCCGGTATGACGGCGCTGTTGTTCGACACGCGCGAAGGCGCGGCGGCCAACGCGGTCAAGGCGATCGACAAGGCGCTCGACGGCGTGGTGGCCAAAGGCCGCATGACGGCTGAGGTGAAAGCAGGCGCGATGGGGCGTCTGCGCGCGATCGGCTCGCTCGACGAGGCGGCGCCTGCCGGCATCGTCATCGAGGCGATCGTGGAGGAGCTTGCCGCCAAGCGCGAATTGTTCCGCGCGCTTGAGCAGCGGCTTGCGCCCGACGCGGTGCTTGCCACCAATACGTCCTCGCTGTCGGTGACCGAAATCGCCGCCGGTTGCGCCGATCCGGGCCGCGTCGGCGGCCTGCATTTCTTCAACCCGCCGCCGCTGATGAAGCTGGTCGAGGTGATCGGCGGCCTGCGTAGCGACCCCGGACTGATCGAGGCGCTCACCGGCTTCGTGCGCCGCATCGGCAAGCATCCGGTGGTGGCGACCGACACGCCCGGCTTTGTGGTCAATCACGCCGGCCGCGCCTATGGGCCGGAGGCGCTGCGCATCGTCGCGCAGGGCATCGCCAGCCCGCGCGAGGTCGATCTGTTGATGAAGGAAGCTGCCGGCTTCCGCATGGGGCCGTTCGAACTGCTCGACCTAGTCGGCGCCGACGTCGCCCACGCGGTGATGGTGAGCATCTACGATCAGTATTTCGGCGAGCCGATGTATCAGCCTTCGGCGCAACTCGCCGTGCGCGTCGCCGCCGGTCTGCTCGGCCGCAAGACCAAGCAAGGTTTCTACAATTACGACGGCCCGCCGGCGCCAAGCGCGCCGAGCATTGCGGTTGCTCCACAGGCAAAGCCGGAAGCGGCCTTTATCGCCGACGAAGACGGCGGGCGCGAACTCGCCGAATGGCTCAAGAGCGCCGGCGTCAAATGCCAAATCGGTGGCACGCCGGGCACGGGCGTCTTATGTTTCGTGACGCCGCTTGGAGAAGATGCAACCAGCGCCGCGATGCGGCTCAAGCTCAATCCCAAGCGCACGGTCGCGGTCGACATGCTGGGCGGCTTCAAGGGCCGCCGCACACTGATGAAGACGCCGCTGACCACGCCGGAAACGCTCGGCGCGGCGGTGGCGGCGTTATCGGACGGCGCGCCGGTCACAGCGATCAACGACAGCGCCGGCTTTGTGGTGCAGCGGCTACTCGCCATGATCGTCAATATCGGCTGCCGCATCGCCGAACTGCGCATCGCCGCGCCCGCCGATATCGAAACCGCGGTCGAGCTCGGCTTGAATTATCCGAAAGGTCCGCTGGCGTTCGGCGACATGCTGGGCGGCAGCCGTGTGCTCGCCGTGCTCGACGGCATGCAAGCCGTCACGCGCGATCCGAAATACCGCGCCACGACGTGGCTGCGGCGGCGCGCGCTGCTCGGGGTGTCGTTGCTGACGCCGGATTGATGACCGATTGCGAATGGTACAGGCGGGTGGACTTGAACCACCGACCTCTGGTTCCACAGACCAGCGCTCTAACCAACTGAGCTACGCCTGCACGGGCCCGCCGTTTTTTGTTGCGAGCGGCCGGAACCTAGGTTCAGGGGGCGAATTTGGCAAGCCTGCTGGGCGCAGCAAAAAGCCCAGGCGCTAAAGGGCGCCCGGGCCTTGCATCCGCCGCGACAGCCGCGAGTTGCCGCGGCGGCAATTAAACGGTCCGCTTACGCGGCCTTGTTGAAGGCGCTGGTGAAGCCTTCCTTGATCGGCTCGACGGTCTCGGTGGCGACCTTCTGAGCGTGATCGGCAAGTTCCTTGGCCTGCGCGCTGACCGTTTCGAACTGCGAACGCGCGAAGGCGGTGTAGAGCTCGACCACTTCGGCGGCCGACTTGGCCGACAACACTTCGCCGAACAGATCGAAGGCGGCGTTGCTATTGACGCGCGCGGTCTCGATCACCTTGAGGCCGTAAGCCGAGTAGCCCTTGGAGGCGTTGGCATAGGTCTCTTCGAGCATTTCGGTCGCGTTTTCCGCGGCGGTCTTCATCTTCTCGTATTGTTCCTTGGCCTGCGCGACGCCCTTTTCGGCGATCTCGCGGAATGCGGCCGGGACTTCCATCTTCGGCACCTCGAATTTGGGCATTTCGAACTTAGGCATTTCGAAAGCGGAGACTGGGCTCATCGCAACGGCCTTCGGCTTGGATTTCGACGGCGTCACGGATGCGGTTTCGGTGTATTCGGACATGACTGTTATCCTTGGCTCGGAGGACGGTTTTCCGGCACTCAGCGAGCCGCCGCCCTCGGTCTCTCGGCTCGCGCTTTTTCAAGGACCCGCCGTAAGGGACGCCAAATGAGCGTCTGGGCGAGTGCTATAAAGCTCACATAGCACAAAATTTGGTGCAATGCAATAAAAATATTGCAGTGCACAAGACAGTCATAAACCAAGCCCCGCCGGCCGAAACCGGCGGCAGACGACCTTAAATCCCGGCCCCTCTGGCTTACGTTAGCTCTGGCCACCCATTTTGGCGGCCTTTTTGCTCAATTCCTTGGCCTGCTCTGTCAGCGCCGCGATCTGCGATTTCACATAGTCGGTATGCAGCGCGGCCAGTTCCTGCGCGTCTTTGGCGCGCACCAGTTTTTCGGCGAATTCGAACGATGAGGCGACGTTGCGCTGGGTAAAGCCGATCGCCATCTCGCCGACTTCCTTGGCGCTGGTGCGCGCGTTGGCCGCCTGGCTCTCCGCCGTGCTGACCGCGTGCTGCGCTGCGGAGATGAAGGTGTCGAAGGCTTGTTTGGCCTGTTCCACGCTCTTCTCGGCGAATGCGCGCATTTCCGCCGGGATCTCGAAACTCCCCTGGCCTTCCTTCGCCATGACATCCTCCTCGCTATGGTGGGCCTGTGCCCGAGCTTAACCATTATCTAGGCCAATCGCTCGAGCGCGCTAGTCCGGGAACTTCCATATTAACGTTATCCCAGAATGGCGGCGAAACGCAGGTCTCGCGTCGTGGACGGGCCACCGAAGGGGCCGTATTAAGGGTTCATTAGCCGTAAACCGTGCGACGAGAGCGATGAGTGGGACCGGGCGCCAATTCACGTATCTGAGCGATCTGCGGCTCGCGGCGCACGCTTTGTCGTCTACTCCGGTATGGCTGTGGAGCGCGGACGCAACGCGCGTGCGCTGGGCCAATCCGGTCGCCGCCGCAATCTTCGAGGCTGCTTCGCCCGGCGCCTTGGCGGCGCTCACTTTCGAAGCCGATCACGCCGCCGCCGCGCAGGTCGCGCGCATGGCCGGCACGCTGCCGCAGGGCGGCGCGCCGCGACTCGAACGCCTGCGCGGTTTCGGCGCGAGCCTCGGCGGCACGCTGATCTGCCTTTGCTCGCGCATCGCGCTTGCCGACAACAGTCACGCGGTACTGGTGGTAGCGACCGAGCGCGCCGGCAAGGATTTGAGCCTCCCCGACCGCGCGCAAAGGTTGCTCGCCGATCTCGGGCGGCCCGCGGCGGTATTTTCCGCCGATGGCGAATTGATCGAGGCGACGGAGGAAGCGCGCGAACGCTTCGGCGACAAGCGCGATTTGGTCGCGCTCGGCGCCGAGCGGCTTGCCCGCGAGGCCTCGCTCAACGGCCGCGCCGAAGGCGATATCGCGGCCTGGCCGGTCACCTTCATCCGCCTCGGCGCCGGCGCGACGGTGGCCTTGCTCGCCGCCTTTGCCGCGCCGGCAAAGGCAGAAAACGTTGTGGCCCCCGCGCAGGCGGCGTCCATTGCCGCAGCCGCCGCAGGCCCGCGCCGCTATCCCTTCCGTTTCGTCTGGCAGATGGATGCGGCCAACCGTTTCACGCTGGGCGGCGAAGATTTCGCCAAATTGCTCGGCCCGAAAACCGCCGCCGTGCTCGACCGCCCCTGGGCCGGCATCGCCGCGGCGCTCAAGCTCGATCCGCAAGGCGCGGTGGAAAGCGCGCTTGCCGCCCGCGACACTTGGAGCGGCATCGTCGTCGCCTGGCCGGTGGACGACGACGACCAGCCGCTGCCGATCGAAATGTCGGGCCTGCCGGTCTACGACCGCGAGCGCAAGTTCGAAGGCTACCGCGGCTTCGGCATCTGCCGCGACGTCGAGCGGCTCGCCGCACTGGAGCAGCGCCGGGCGCAACCCGCGAATACGTCGGCGCCGCCGCCGCTGAAAGGCGAGCCGGAAGCACCGATCGACAATGTGCTGCCGTTCACGCCGCCGCCCGTCGAACAGCCGCCGGCGCTCACTCCCGGCGAGCGCGGCGCCTTCGAGGAATTGGCGCGCGAACTCAGCGGCCGGCTCAAGCAGTCGGCCGGCAAACCCATAGACGGTCGCGCGCCAGACGACTTCGGCGCCGAGCCGCCTCCGCCTGTCGCGCCGCCGCGCGCGGCGCGCAACGGCGATGCCGCCCGCGACACCAGCGAAGGCCGGCCGATCCTCGACCGCTTGCCGGTCGGCATCTTGGTCTACCGGCTCAACACACTGATCTATGCCAACCGCGCCTTCCTCGACTGGACCGGCTACGCCAATCTCGACGCGTTGACCGAAGCGGGCGGCCTCGACAGCCTGTTCATCGAAACCAAGACGCCGCCGCCCGCGGGCGAAGCCCGCAACGGCGGCAACGTGCTCACCATCACCACCGTCAACGGCAGCCAGAAGCGGGTGGAGGGCCGCCTGTTCAGCGTCGCCTGGAACAAAGAGAACGCGCTGGTGCTGATGATCAGCACGCAAGGCGCACCCGAGGACGGCGGCAAGTCGCCGGCGCTGCGCCGGCTGCAGGACGAAAACGAAGAGCTCAAGTCGATTCTCGACACCGCGACGGACGGCGTCCTGGTGCTCGATCGCGCCGGCCGCGTGCTGTCCGGCAACCGTAGCGCGCAGGCGCTGTTCGGCTACGAGGCGGCTGAAATCGCCGAGTTTGCCTTCGCCGACCTGTTCGCGCCGGAAAGCCGGCGCGGCGTCATGGAATATCTCGACCGGGTGGCCGACGGCACCGGCGTGCTCGACGTCGGCCGCGAGGCGATCGGTTTGGTGCGGCAAGGCGGGCTAGTGCCGCTCTACTTCACCATGGGACGCATCGCCGGCGGCGAGAAATTCTGCGCGGTGCTGCGCGACGTCACCGCATGGAAACGCAGCGAGGAAGAACTGATCAACGCCAAGCAGGCGGCCGAGAAGGCGTCGACCGCCAAGTCCGAATTCCTCGCCAAGATCAGCCACGAAATCCGCACGCCGCTCAACGCCATCATTGGTTTTTCCGAAGTGATGATGGACGAGCGCTTCGGCCCGGTCGGCAACGAGCGCTACCGACAATATCTCCGCGACATCCACACCTCCGGCGGCCACCTGGTCTCGCTGCTCAACGACCTGCTCGATCTGTCCAAGATCGAGGCGGGCAAGCTCGAACTGAGCTTCGTCAGCGTCGATCTCAACGACCTGGTGCAGCAATGCGTCGCCATCATGCAGCAGCAGGCCAATAGCGAGCGCGTCATCATCCGCATGTCCCTGCCGGCCGGCCAGCCGCAGATCGTCGCCGATGCGCGCTCGGTGCGGCAGATCGCGCTCAATCTGTTGTCGAACTCGATCAAGTTCACCGGCGCCGGCGGGCAGGTGATCGTCTCCACGGCGCTGACCGACGAGCAGGAGGTCGTGCTGCGGGTGCGCGATACCGGCCCGGGCATGAGCGAGAAGCAATTGCAGACCGCGCTCGAGCCGTTCCGCCAGCTCGCCACCTCGGCGCGCTGGGGCGCAAGCGGCACCGGCCTCGGCCTGCCGATCACCAAGGCGCTCTCCGAGGCCAACCACGCGCGCTTCCGCATCACCAGCCAAGTAAACGACGGCACGCTGGTGGAAGTGGCTTTTCCGGCCACCCGCGTGCTGGCTCAGTAGCGCATAACCGCCGCGTTACCGGCCATGAAAGGGTCACAGAGGCCGCGCACGGTTGGTGCCGGCGCGACCGATGCTATAGTCCGCTGGCAATCGACGCCGAAACAACCGGATATCCGCACTTTGACGGCCGCCATTGGCTTTAAGCGCCTGGGTTTCGCCTTGCTGGCCGTGCTCGCGGTCGGCGCCGGTGTGCTCGTGGCGGCGAGCTATCTGGTCTCGGCCGACGCCGTGCGCCATCAGGTCTTGAACGAAATCCGCGCCGTCACCGGCTTGAACCCGATCTTGCGCGGGCAAGCCACGGTTTCGCTGTTTCCTACCGGCAGTGTGAGCTTCGCCGATGTGGTGCTGGGCGACGCCAAGCAGCCGGCGCTCGCTGCCGAGCGGCTGACCGCGCGCTTGCGCTTTTTCCCGCTGCTGATGGGCCGGGTCGAGATCGCCGACGTGGCGCTGGAGAAACCGACCATCTCGGTCGAGATGGAGCCGAACGGCAAGTCCAACTGGTCCGGCCTGATCGAGGCGCTGACGCGCAGCCAGACCAAGAACGGCCCGCGCGTCGCGGCGTTTTCCGAAATGCGCATCGAAAACGGCACCGTGGTGGTGCACAGCGCGGCCAACAAGCTCGACGAGACGCTGAGCGACGTGCAGTTTTCGCTGGCCTGGCCGTCGATTTCCAAGAGCTTCGGCGCCTCCGGCCGCTTCGTCTGGCACGACGAACCGCTCGACATGACCGTGACGCTGAGCGATTTCCTCGCAGCGCTTGCCGGCAACCGCACCGGATTGAAACTACGCATCGCCGGCAGCCCGCTGAAGGCGGCGTTCGAAGGCTCGGTCAGCGTCAAGCCTACGCTCAAAGTCGAAGGCACGCTCGCCGCCGACACCGCTTCGTTGCGCAAGGCCTTGCTCTGGGCCGGACAACACGAACTGCCCGGCGGCGGCTTCGGCCATTTCGCGATCAAGGCGCAAGCCAACGTGACCGGCGGCAGCATCGGCCTCAGCAACGTCAACGTGGATCTCGACGGCAATACCGCCGAGGGCGTGCTCACCTTCGCCACCGACGGGCGCAAGACGCTGCAAGGCACGCTCGCCGCCGAGGCGCTCGATCTGACGCCCTATGTCTCCACCGTGCGCCTGCTCACCAGCAATCAGCGCGAATGGAACAGCGGGCCCATTACGCTTGACGGACTTTCCGGCATCGACCTCGACCTGCGGCTGTCGGCGGCGAAAGTCGCGCTGTCCAACGCCAAGCTCGGCCGCACCGCCATCGGTGCAAACTTGCGCGGCGGCCAACTGGTGGTGACCATCGGCGAGGCGCAGGCCTATGACGGCGTGATCAAGGGCTCGCTGACGCTGGCGAATTCCGCGGCCGGCGTGGACGTGAAATCGCAAATGAATTTCAGCGACGTGGACCTGGAAAGCTGCCTCGGCCAGTTGTTCGGGCTGCACCGGCTCGACGGCAAGGGCAACTTGTCGTTCGCCGTCGAAGGTAATGGCGATAGCGTGCTGGCGGTCACGCGCACGCTCAACGGCACCGCCAACCTGACCGGCGAGAAGGGCGCGCTTCTCGGCCTCAATGTCGAGGAATTGTTGCGCCGGCTGGAGCGGCGGCCGCTGTCCGGCGGCGGCGAATTCCGCACCGGGCGCACGCCATTCGACAAGATCGCGGTGGCGCTGAAGATCACCAAAGGCACGGTCACGGTCGAGGACGTGAAAATCGACGGCTCGGCGGTCAAGCTCGCACTCGCCGGCTCCGCCTCGATCCCGACGCGCGATCTCGACCTCAAGGGCACCGCTACCTTGGTGTCGACGAGCAAGCCGGCGACCGCGGCGTTCGAACTGCCGTTCATCGTGCAGGGACCGTGGGACGATCCGATCATGCTGCCCGATCCGGAGGCGCTGATCCGCCGCTCCGGCGCGGCGGCCCCGCTGCTCAACGCGGTGCGCGACCAGCGCGCGCGCGACGCGGCGCGTTCGGTGATCGACCGCCTCACCGGCACCCCCGCGCCGGCCATTCCGGCGGCCGAACGATCCGCCGCCCCGGCGCAAAAGGCCGAATAAGCCCGCACAATCCCATTACTACGCGTGCCGCGAGGCGGCCATTTGACTATCATTGCGCCTGAAACGAATCACCCGCCGGCCTGACCGCCGGCGCGACAGGGCGCGGATGCTGCACCCCATCCTCCGGACTCTGGTCAAGGTCGCCGTCGCCTCACTGGTGGTGGGAACGATCCTGGCGCATTTCGGCATCACCGCCGAGCAATTGATGCACGAATTCGGGCTGTCCACCGACCGCATCGAGGACTATGCGCAGAAGGGCTTCGCCTGGGCCTGGCCCAACGTGCTGCTGGGCTCGCTGGTGATCGTACCGATCTGGTTTCTGGTCTATCTGTTCCGTCCGCCCGGCCAGAGCAGCAGCGAATAGCAAACGGGGCGCGCGCAGCCTTAGGCCGCCGGCGGCACCGGATCGGAACTGTCGACCGTGGGGTCGAGCTCCGGCAGGCGCGGCGCGGGGCCGTAATAATTGCCGCGCTGAACGATGGCGCGCGGCTTGAGCAGGATCGAGATCAGCCGCTCGAATAGCGCCTTGGCCGATACTGGCTTGCAGAGAAATTCGTTCACTCCGAGCTTGACCGATTCGAGGATGCGCCAATGCTCGCCATGCGCGGTGAGCATGATGATGGGCAGGTCTGGGGTCGGGAATGTGCCGGGCGAACGCACGATGCGCACCACCTCCGGTCCGTTGAGCAGTGGCATTTCCCAGTCGAGGATGACGATGTCGGGCTTTTCCTCGCGGATTCTTTCCAGCGCGACGATGCCGTCGCCGGCCTCGCTGACGCTCTTGACGCCGATGCTGTTGAGCAGCCCGCGCACGATGGTGCGCATGAACGGACTGTCGTCGACCACCAGCACATGCAACTGCTGGACGAGGGCTTCCGCGTATTTTGGACTGATCGCCATGGCAACGGTTTCCGCCCAACGATAATCGCCGCCAAAGTTCAACCCCGCGTTAACGTCCGGCGCACCGCGTCCTGCCAGCCGGAATATTTCCGCTCACGCTCGGCGCTCCCCATAATCGGCTGGAATCGACGGTCGAGCCGCCATTGCGCCGCAAAACCGTCGAGATCGGCGCACAAGCCGGCCGCCCGCCCGGCAAGATAGGCCGCACCTAGGGCGGTGGTTTCCATGACCACCGGACGGTCGACCGGGCTTCCCAAGATATCGGCGAGAAACTGCATGGTGACGGCGCTCGCGGTCATGCCGCCGTCGACGCGCAGCACGGTTGCGGCGCCCGCGGCCTGCGGCCAATCGGCGTGCATGGCGGCGAGCAGGTCGCGGGTCTGGTAGCCGACCGCCTCAAGCGCGGCGCGCGCGAGTTCGGCGACCCCGCAATTGCGGGTGAGCCCGAAAATCGCCGCCCGCGCCTGCGCATCCCAATAAGGCGCGCCCAGCCCGACAAAGGCTGGCACCAGATAGACGTGCTCGGCCGGATCGGCGCGCGCCGCAAGGCTATCGGCCTCCGACGCCTTGGCGATGATCTTGAGGCCGTCGCGCAGCCATTGCACTGCGGCGCCGGCAATGAAGATCGCGCCCTCCAGCGCGTAAGTGCGCTTGCCCTTGAGCTGATAGGCGATGGTGGTGAGCAACCGGTTGCGCGAGGTAACGCGCTCGGGCCCGGTATTGAGCAGCGCGAAACAGCCGGTGCCGTAGGTCGATTTCAGCATGCCGGGCTTGAAACAACCCTGCCCGACGGTTGCCGCCTGCTGGTCGCCGGCAATGCCGAGAATGCGAATGGGCGCGCCGAACAAGTCCGATGTGGTGACGCCGAATTCGCCGGCGCAGTCGCGCACCTGCGGCAACAGCGACGGCGGCACGCCGAACAGACGGCACAGGTCCTCGTCCCATCGGCCAAGATCGATGTCGAATAAAAGCGTGCGCGCGGCATTCGTGGCGTCGGTTGCGTGCACCTTGCCGCCGGTCAGCCGCCAGAGCAGAAAACTATCGACGGTGCCGAAAGCGAGCCGGCCGGCCTCGGCGAGCGCACGCGCCCCATCCACATGTTCGAGCAGCCAGGCGATCTTTGTGGCGGAGAAGTAGGGATCGAGCAGCAGGCCGGTCTTGGCGAGCGCCGCTTCATGCCCGCTGCGGCGTAGCGCATCGCACATAGCGGCGGTGCGCCGGTCCTGCCAGACGATCGCCTTGTGGATGGGTTTGCCGCTGGCGCGGTCCCAGATGACGGTCGTTTCGCGCTGATTGGTAATGCCGATACCGGCCACGTCCTTGGCCGTAAGGCCGGCTTTGCCCATGGCCGCGCGCACGGTTGCGATGGTCGCCGACCAAATCTCCTCCGGGTCGTGCTCGACCTCGCCGGGCGCCGGATAATACTGGCGCAACTCCTGCTGCGCACTGGCGAGCGGCGTCAACGCGGCATCGAAAGCGATGGCGCGCGTCGAGGTCGTACCCTGGTCGATGGCGATAAGAGCGGTCGGCAACGGGTATCTCCGCGCGGCATGAGTCGACGGAGATTAGGGCGTGGACTCAGAAACGGATAGCCAAATACTGCATTGGATCCGCGCTGAGGGCGTTTTGATCATGACGTCATAGAACGCATGTCGATCGCATCGGCGGTCGCATCGCGGATCAAAATTCTATGTGGAAGTTCCAAGGCCGTCCGCATTGAGCCAACTACGGATTGCGTACCTAACTTTTTTGCCTTTGTAACTGCTTACCTGCCAAACGGCCGTACGATAATGTCCACCGAACTCGACGGCATCTATCGCCCAAAGCGCTCCGATCAAGGCAACCAGAATGAGAAGAATGCGCATGCCATAAATCTAACCGTTCAACATCTACAACAGATAAACGATGACCGTCGCAATTGACGAACTCTGCCGTCATTTCGAACCGCGAGCTCGATGTCTGCTTATGGCACATCGCAGGCATTCGAGGCACCGCAACAACTTGTCCGCGATCGGGCTAACAGCGGATACGCAGCCTATTTTACGAGTGTGTGCCCTAGTTCAGCGCGGTGAGATTGGCGATTGCCTGGTCGTTGTCAGCGTGGATGGCGGTGGCGAGCTTGCGCGGCACGGGGCCGTAATAATCGCCGCTCTTGACCACCTCGCGCGGGTTGGTCAGCACCGAAATCATGCGGTCCTGCAGCGCCTTCACCGACACCGGCTTGAGTAGAAATTCGTTGACGCCGATCTTGACCGCCTCGACCACGCGCGAGCGTTCGCCGTGCCCGGTGAGCATGATGATCGGCACGTTCGGAAAGGGGAAGGTTGCCGGCGAACGCACCATGCGCACGAAAGCCGGGCCGTCCATTCCGGGCATCTGCCAGTCGAGGATGACAACGTCGGGCGCGATGCGACGGATCAGCTCGAGACCGGCCGGACCGTCCGCCGCCTCGTGCACGTTATGCACGCCGACGCTCAACAGCATGGTGCGCACGACCTTGCGCATGTATTGCTCGTCGTCCACCACAACGACTTTGGCCGCGGCGAAGTGTTCGGCGAGCTGTTTCGAATCGATCGGCATTGGCGAGCTGTCATCGGCTAATTGAACATCCGAGGCCGCCAGCAAAGCACAAAGTCGTGGCAAGCCCGTTAAGGCCGACCGCGACAAGTACGCCGATGCTGGTAAGTTTTCGTAAACCGTGCGCGCTCAAGCGGCCGACTGCGCCGCCATGAATTGCGCCAGCGCCTCGCGCTCGTCGGGGCTCGCTTTGAGACCGAGCTTGCTGCGCCGCCACAGCACGTCGTCGGCCTCAAGCGCCCATTCGTTCTCCATCAGGTAGCGCACCTCGGCGCCGGTGAGATCGCCGGCAAAGCGTTGGCCCAGATCGTCCATGCTTTGCGCATCTTTGAGAATGCGTTCGATGCGCCGGCCATAGGCACGCACCATGCGCCGCGCGTGCGGCTCGGCAAGGAAGGGCCAGCGGGCGATCGTCTCCGCCACCAGATCGTAGAAGCCGCCGGGCGGAAAATCGCCGCCCGGCAGCGTCGAGCCGGCGGTCCACCGCGGCAACGCGCCGAAGAATATCCCGATCTTGACCATCGCGGCTTCCGCCAGCCGGCGGTGGGTGGTGATCTTGCCGCCATAGACGGTGAGCAGCGGCGCCTCGCCATAGACCTCGTCGAGCGCCAGCACGTAATCGCGGGTGACGTCCTCCGGTCTGTTGGCGCCATCGTCATAGAGCGAGCGCACCCCGGAAAACGACCACACCACTTCGTCGGGCGTGAGCCGGTCGCGGAAATAGGCGTTTGCCGTGTTGCACAGATAGACCACTTCGTCGGGCTCGGGTGCCGGCGCGTTGAGGTCGCCGACAAAATTCTCGTCGGTCGTGCCGATCAAAGTGAAATCTTGCGTAAAGGGCAGCGCGAAGACCACGCGCCGGTCGGCGGCCTGCAACAGATAGCCACCGTCGTGTTCGAAGCGCTTGCGCACCACGATATGGCTGCCTTTGATCAGGCGCACCGGCGCCGGCAAAGGGCGGCGGATCACGGTGTCGGCCACCTCGCCGATCCAGGGACCGGCGGCATTGACCAGCACGCGCACGCTCACCACTTCGCGGCGGCCTTGCGCATTGAGCACCAATTCCCACTCGCCGCGCCGCTCCGCCCGGATCAGCCGCGTGCGCGTGCGGATGACGGCGCCGCGCTCGGCGGCGTCGAGCGCGGTGAGCACGACCAGCCGGGCATCGTCGACCAGGCAATCGGAAAATTCGAAGCCGTGGCGGAACGAACGCTTGAGCGGATGGCCGACCGGATGATGGGTGAGATCGACGCCGCGCGTGCCGGGCAAGAGCTTGCGCCCGCCCAGCCGGTCGTAGATGAACAGGCCGAGGCGCAACCGCAGCGCCGAACGCAGGCCGGGCAAAGGCGGCAACATGAAACGCAGCGGCCGGATCACGTGCGGCGCCATGCGCAGCAGCACTTCGCGCTCGTGCAGCGCCTCGCGCACCAAGCGGAAGGCGCCATGCTCGAGATAGCGCAAGCCGCCGTGGATCAGCTTGGTGGACGCCGAGGAGGTGCCGGAGGCGAGATCGTTCTGCTCGACGAGCAGCACGCGCAAGCCGCGGCCGGCGGCGTCACGGGCGAGCCCCGCCCCGTTGATGCCGCCGCCGATAATAGCGAGGTCGTATTCGGCCATAACGTACCGACTTGTACCGGCCTTGCGTCCGGCGATTTTCCCGCTGATTCGCGTGAATTCGGGCAGAATGAGCGGCTTGTGGGACGACCTCAAGAAGCGGGCTCGCGAAAGCCGCGACAAGCCACAATTTTCGGCCGCGATTGCAAATTCGCCTTGGCTTGGCCATACCAAGCCTATCTGATGCGCCCCGTTTCGCGCTAAAATCACGGGACCAGGCCCGTTCGATCACCCTCCCATGCCCTCCCCCCGCCTGCTCGTTATCGAAGGCAACTCGCCGCAGACGCTGGCCGAACACGTCGCGGTGGGCGGCACGCCGGCCCATCAGGGCTATTCCAACCTTTTGCGCGAGCTCCTGCCGGGCGCCAGCGTCGACACCGCCCACCCCGGGGATCCGACCGCCGTTTTGCCGACCGGCGAGGCGCTCGAAGGCTATGACGGCATCGCCATCACCGGCTCCTCGCTGCACATCTACAACGGCGGCCCGGAGGTGATGCGGCAGATCGAATTGGTGCGTAGCGCGCTTGCGACCGGAACGCCGATGTTCGGCTCCTGCTGGGGCCTGCAGGTGATCACCGCGGCGGCCGGCGGCAGCGTGCGCAAAAACCCGAAAGGCCGCGAGATCGGTTTCGGCCGCGGCATCCGCCTCACCGAGGCCGGCCGCAAACATCCGATGTATGTCGGTAAGCTCGACGTGTTCAACGCGCCAACCGTGCACCTCGACGAGGTCGAGGCTTTGCCGGCGGGCGCCACCGTGCTTGCCACCAATGCGATGTCGTCGGTGCAGAGCGTGGAAATCCGCACCAACGGGTCGGTCGCCTGGGCGGTGCAGTATCATCCGGAATATCCACTGCGCGAGATCGCGGCGATCGTGCGGCGCATCGGCACGCGGCTGATCGAGGAAGGCTTTTTCCAGGATGCCGAGGACATCAAGACCTTCGCCTACGATCTCGACACGCTCGACCGCGACCCCGAATGCAAGCGGCTGTATTGGCGGCACGGCATCAGCATGAACGTGCTCGACAAGAAGCTGCGTGTCGGCGAGGTGGCGAACTGGATCGAATTCCAGGTGCTGCCGATGCGAGTCAAGCGCGGAAGAGGTTAATGGACTTCAGCGGCAAACACGTCGTCGTCACCGGCGGCACCGGTGCGCTCGGCACTGCGGCGGTCGGCACGCTGCTCAAGGCGGGCGCGATCTGCATTGTGCCCTATCAACACGAGGCGGAGGCACAGCGTTTTCCCCATGCTGGCGATCCCAACGTCAAGCTGATCGCGGTCGCCGATCTCGCCGATGAAGCCACGGTGGCGAAGGTGTATGACGGGCTCGCGCTATGGGCCTCGATCCACATCGCCGGCGGTTTCGCAGCCGGCAAGGTAGCGGACACCGGGCAGGCGGCGCTGATGGTGCAGCTCGACAGCAATCTGGTGTCGTGTTTTTTGTGCTGCCGCGCGGCGGTCAAGGCGATGAGCGGTGGCGGCCGTATCGTCAATGTGGCGGCGCGGCCGGCGCTGGAATGGCGCTCGGGCGCCGGCATGGCGGCCTATACGATTGCGAAAACTGGTGTCGCCGCGCTGACCGTGGCGCTGGCCGAGGAAGTGGCCAAGGACGGCATTCTGGTCAACGCGGTGGCGCCCTTGATCATGGATACGCCGGCCAACCGCAAGGCGATGCCGAAGGCGGATTTCAATTTGTGGCCGAAGGTCGAGGAGGTGGCGGCGACGATTTTGTTTTTGGCTTCGTCGGACAACAAAGTCACCCGCGGCGCCGTCGTGCCGGTGTATGGGAAATCCTAACCGTCGTCCCCGCGAAGGCGGGGACCCATACGCCGCAGCCCATCGATAGTCTTGGGATTATGGGTCACGGCTCTCGCTACGCTCGGCCGGAACGACAAAACTAATCACCCCGACACCGGCACCAGTTCGAGCGGCGGGCGCAACAGGCGCTGCACGCTGCCTGAGGCGACCACCGTGCGCGCTTCCGCAAAGGCCTCGTGGTTCTTCTCGATGTCGTCGAGATCGTAGAGGTAATTGACCATCAGGCCGCAGGCCTGCGCGAAAGCCCGTTCGGAGGTGTCGCCCAGCCAATCGATGCGCTCGAGCCGGGCGCCGTTGCCGAGATGGAAACGCGCCACGGGATCGACCGGCAGCCCGCGCCCGCTCTTGGCGCGCAGGAAATACCAGGCCGCCGCGCGCATCAGCGGATCCTGCAGGCGCGCCGCGATGTCCGCATCGCGCCACCAATCGGCCTTGTCGAGCGTGGCAAACGCCGCCTTGTCGGCTTCGCTCAGCGCCGGCGAGCTCTCCATGCCGCGTTCGCGCTTGAGCCAGCCGGCGAAATTGGGCGCTGGCGACAATGTCACGAAGGTCGCGAGTTTGGGGCTCTCGCGGCTGATTTCCTCGACCACCTGCTTGATGAGGAAATTGCCGAACGACACGCCGGCGAGCCCGCGCTGGCAGTTGGAGATCGAATAGAATACCGCGGTGCGCGCCTTGTCAGCGTCCATGATTTCGCGTTCGGGACTGAGGATGGGCGCGATGGCGCCGGGAATGTCGCGGGTGAGCGCCACCTCGACGAAGATGAGCGGATCGTCGACCAGCGCCGGATGAAAGAACGCGTAACAGCGCCGGTCGGGCGGCTCGATGCGGCGGCGCAGATCGTCCCAGTCGCTGATCTCGTGCACGGCCTCGTAGCGGATGATCTTGTCGAGCACGATCGCCGGCGTCGACCAGTCGATGCGGCGGAGCACCAGGAAGCCGCGGTTGAACCAGGACGAGAACAAATGCACGAAATCGTTGTCGACCGCGATGAGATCCTCGCGATGACCGAGCACGTCGAGCAGTTGCTCGCGCATGCGCACCAGCGCGACGGTGCCGCCGGGCGCGAGATTAAGCCGGCGGAACAGTTCCTGCCGGCGCGGCTCGGAGGCCGCGTGCACTTCGGCGGCGGTCTCATCAGACGGCTTGTCGCGCCAGGCGGCGATGGCGCCCTGCATGCGGGCCGGATCGGGGCCGAAGCGCTCGTGCAACGCTTCGAAGAAGGCGATGCGCGGGCCGGTGGTCAGTTCGCCGTAGCGGGTGAGGATTTCGCGCGCGCGGGCGACGCCCGAGGCCTCGCCGCGGCTCGACAGCAGGTCCTCGCATAATTCGACCAAGCTTTCGGAACGGGCCGTGGCGTCGCTGCGGCGGCCGCGACCGCGGTCGAGCAGCGCGCGGCCGCGCTCGGAGATGGTCTGCAGCAGTTCGCCGAAAAACGAGGTGTTCATCACGCGTTCCCAAGTCCGGCCCGACGGTCCGGCAACCGCCGTTTTACTTAACGCCGCCCATGAAATGGTTAGGCAGCCATGTGGCGATTTCGGGAAATATACACAAGATCACGATCGCCAGCATCATGCAGATGACATAGGGCAATGTGCCCCACATGACCTTAGTCACCGGTACGTCGGGCGCGATCGCGTTAACGATGTAGATGTTGAGGCCGACTGGCGGGTGAATCAGGCCGATCTCCATGTTGATGGTCAGGATGACGCCGAACCAGACCGGGTCGAAACCGGCGGCGACGATGATCGGCAGCAGAATCGGCGAGGTCATCAAAATGATCGCGGCGGGCGGGATGAAGAAGCCGCACACCAGCAGAAACAGATTGATCATCCCCATCAGCACCCAGCGATTGAAATGCGCATCGGCGATGGCCTGCGCCAGCGTCTGGGTGAGATAGAGCGACGTGAGCATGTAGCCGAACAGCACGGCGGCGGCGATGATGGTGAGGATCATCACCGACTCGCGCATGGTATCGCGCAGGATCAGCCAGATCTGCTCGCGGCTCCACAGCCGGTATATCACGATCGCCATGATCAGGCAGAGCGCGGCGCCGACGCCGGCCGCTTCCGACGGCGTGGCGATGCCGCCATAGAGCGCGTACATCACGCCGGCGACGATGAGGAGAAACGGCGCGATCTTGGGGATGGCGCCGAATTTTTCTTTCCAGCTGTAGCGGAAATCCACGGCGTGCGAGCGGAAGCCGCTTTTCCAGACCGCGAATATCGTCCACACAATGAACAGACTGGTGAGCATGATGCCGGGGATCACGCCGGCAATGAACAGCCGGCCGATCGAAGTCTCGGTGGCGATGCCGTAGAGGATGAAGGTGATCGACGGCGGGATCAGAATGCCGAGCGTGCCGCCGGCGCAGATCGAGCCGGTGGCGACCTCGTCCGGGTAGCCGCGCCGGCGCATTTCCGGAATGCCCATCTTGCCGATGGCGGCGCAGCAGGCGGGCGAAGAGCCGGTGAGCGCGGCAAAGATGGCGCAGGCGCCCAAGTTGGAAATCACCAGCCCGCCCGGCAAGCGGTAGAGCCAGCGGTCGAGCGCTTCGTAGAGGTCCTTGCCGGCGGGCGAGGAACCGATCGCCGCGCCCATCATCACGAACATCGGGATGGCGACCAGCGTGAACTCGTCAAGACCGGAATAGAAGGTCTCGGCGACGACATGCATGCTGTCGATGCCCTGGAAGATCAGCAGGAAAATAATGGAGATCGCGCCGAGCCCGAAGGCGACCGGCACACCCGACAACAGCATCAGGAGCGTCAGCACTAGAACAATGGAGCCTTCGGTGGTCGGGCTCATACGTCGAGCCTTTCCTCGCTGATGCCGAACGGCGGCGACCGCCCGCTCACCAGGCAGAACAATTCGGCGAAATATTGCAGCACGAGAAGGCCGAGCCCAACCGGCATCGCCAAATACGGAATCCAAAGCCGCGCGCGCCAGACCGTGTCCGAATGCCAGCCTTTCGACCAGGCCTCATACCAATAGAGCGTGCACAGGATGAATAGCACCATGCAGAAGCTCATCGCCAACAAGCCCGAAAACAGCGCCAGCCAGAAGCGCGCACGGGGCCCAAGATGCAGCGGAAGTATCTCAACGTTCACGTGACCGCGCGTCATCAGCACGTAGGCGCTGCCGACGAAAGTCGCCGCGACGATCGAGTAGGTCACCACGTCGATCTGCCAGATCGTGGTGCGGTTCAAGATGTAGCGCTCGACCACCATGTCGCAAATCACGAACACGGCGATACCGATGAGGAACGCTGCTGCCACGCCGGCGATGCGCGACAGGAAGGCAACAGCCTTGATGTAAGCATCCATGAACTTGATTTTCCGGCTGGTCCTGCTTCGGCGAATTCTTCCGGAAATACATGCGCCCCGGAACGGAGCCGGCCGGCGAGCCCCCTCGCCGGCCGGCCGATTGGCGTTCGCTGTTACTTAACCGCCAGCGCCTCGTCGATCAGCTTCTTGCCGTCCGGAACGTCCTTCTCGAACTTGGCATAGGAGCTCTTGCGCGCCACATCGAGCCAGGCCTTGTATTCGGCGTCGGTCAGGCTGACGACCTTCACCTTGTGGTCTTCGAACGCCTTGATGGCGTCCTTGTTCACTTCGTCGGCCTTGCCCTCGTAATAGGTCTGCGCATCCTTGCCGGCCTTGAGGATGGCCGCCTGCTGCGCCTTGTCGAGCTTCTCGAAGCTCTTCTTCGACATCAGCACGGGCTCGTACATGAACCAGAGCGCGTTCTTGCCGCCCGCAGTCAGGCACTTGGTCACCTCATAGAGCCGCATCGAGGCGAAGGTGCCGAGGCTGGTGTCGGTACCGGTGACAACGCCGGTTTGGAAGGCGTTGTAGATTTCGTTCGACGGCGGGCTGACGATCGAGGCGCCGGCCGCTTGCCACATCGCCGCAAAGGTCGGTCCGGCGGCGCGGAACTTGGCGCCTTTCAGGTCGGCGGGCATCTGGATGCAGCCTTCCTTGCTCGCCATGCCGCCGGCGAACCAGGCGTCGGACAAGACCATCACGCCGTGCTTCTCGATCTCGGCGCGGATCATCTTCATGAATTCCGAATGGTTGATGCGCTTGGCGCGATCCTGATTGCGGATCAGGCCGGGCATCAGCGTGGCCGAGAAGGTCGGCACTTTGCCGCTGGCGTAATCGAGCGGGAACAACGAGATGTCGAGCTGACCGTCAACCATCGCGTTCCATTGCTGGTTCGGCTTAAACAGCGAAGCGCCCGGATAGACCTGCACGGTGAGGCCAGTGCCGGAGGCGCCCGCCTCCTTGGCAATCATCTGCACCATGTCGTCGCGCACGTCGTGCTTGCCGCCGGGAAACTGGTGCGAGGCCCGCAGCGTCACCTGCGCTTGCGCCGAGGCCGACAGCAGAACGGCCGCGGCGACGCCGGCAAGAATTGTCGATAGCATTCTCATTTTTATCCTCCCTCGGGTCTTTTTTCGCGGGCGGCTATTCCGCCGCGTTTAAACAGTGTCAAATCATAGCCAAAACGAAGTGTCGCGCCCAGTAACAGCTTAGCCGCCGCTGCGACACAGTGCCATAGGCGCCCCAATAAATTCGGGCGCAAGCTAATACCGACAAACGATATTTCCCGGTCTGGTCAGCCCGGAACGATGCATTTATAACCCCGCCGTCGTTGTTTCTTGCGCGTCATGGAGGAGTTTTTCAGCATGCCGAAGCCGCTGGCGGGTCTGCGCGTCCTGGAACTTGCCCGCATCCTGGCCGGGCCGTGGGCGGGGCAGTTGCTGGCGGACCTGGGCGCCGACGTGATCAAGGTCGAGCGTAAAGGCGCCGGCGACGACACCCGCGGCTGGGGCCCGCCCTTCGTCGAAGGCAAGGACGGCAAGCACATCGGCTCGGCTTATTTCCACGGCGCCAACCGCGGCAAGCGCTCGATCGAGCTCGACTTCGAAAGCGAGGAAGGCCGGCGCATCGTGCGCAAGCTGGCGGCGCGCTCGGACGTGTTGCTGGAAAATTTCAAGGTGGGCGGGCTCGCCAAATTCGGCCTCGACTACAAGAGCCTTGCGCCGGAGAACCCGCGGCTAATCTATTGCTCGGTGACCGGCTTCGGCCAAGATGGGCCCTACGCCCCGCGCGCCGGCTACGATCTCATGGCGCAAGGCATCGGCGGCATTATGGACCTGACCGGCACCGCCGACGGCGAGCCGACGCGTATCGGCATTCCGATATCGGACATTTTCACCGGCGTTTATTCGACGGTCGGCATCCTCGCCGCGCTGCACGAGCGCGAGACGACCGGCAAGGGCTGCTATATCGATACCGCGCTCGTCGACTCCACCGTCGGCGTGCTGTCGAACCAGGCGCTCAACTATCTCGTCTCCGGCAAGGTGCCCAAGCGCATCGGCAATGCTCATGCCAACATCGTGCCTTACCAGGTGTTCCCGGTGGCCGACGGCTACGCCATCGTGGCGACCGGCAACGACGCGCAATATGGGAAGTTTTGCAACGTGCTCGGCGCGCCGGAACTGGCGGCCAACCCGGAATACAAGAATAATGTCGAACGGCTCAAGCACCGCGAGGAGTTGATCGGCAAATTGTCGGCGCTCACGGCGCGGTTCAAGCGCGACGACCTGCTGGCCAAACTCGAAGCGCAGGGCGTGCCGGCCGGGCCGATCAACGATGTCGGCCAGGTCTTCGCCGATCCGCAAGTTATTCATCGCGGCATGAAGCTCGAACTGCCGAGCGCCGCCGCCAAAGCGGGCCACATTCCGGGCGTGCGCACGCCGATCGTGATGGACGGCTGGAAGGCGGCGTCCGAGAAGCCGTCGCCGCTTTTGGGCGAGCATACGGCGGAGATTTTGAAAGAGATCGGGGAAAGCTAGGCGCAGGCCGATCAAGTAACCGCGGTCGGCGCCAAGGCATCGATGTCGGTGACGACGTCGATCACCGCCGGACGCTGGCCGCCAAGTGCCTGGTGCAGCGCCGGCGCGAAATCGGCGGCACGTTCGACGCGGATGCCGAGCGCACCCATGTCCTCGGCGAGCCTGGCAAAGTTCATCGGATTATAGGTCCATAATTCGCGCGCCTGTTGCGTCTGTTCGCCGCCATAGGCGCGATCGAAGCCGCGCTTGGATTGATTGCCGCCGCCATTGTTGTTGACAATAGTCACCGCATTGAGCTTCCAGCGCACCGCCGTTTCCACTTCCGCGATGTGATACCAGAAGCCGGCATCTCCGGTGAACGTCACCACCGGCCGCTCGGGACACGCCGCCTTGGCGCCGATGCCGGCCGGAAAGGCCCAGCCGAGATGACCGGCGCTGCGGATGTAGCTCTGCGTGGCGTTACGCAAATCGTACATACCGCCCATCCACATGCCGGCATGACCGGTGTCGACCACCACGATGGCGTCGTCGGGCACATGTTGACTGAGTTCGCGGCAGATGCGCGCCGGGTGGATCGGCACGCTGTCCGATTCGAGCAGCGGCTTGTACTTGGCGAACCACTCGGCGCGCAGCGCGGCGATTTCCTTGATCCACGGCGCGCGCTTTGCCGCGCTTGCTTTGTCGGCGAGCTTGAGCATGACGGCGACCACCGCCTTGGCGTCGCCCAAAACGCTTGCCTGCAAGGGATAATTACGGCCGAGCGCTTGCGGATCGATGTCGATCTGGATCGCGCGTGTGCCCATCTGCGGCACCGCCCAGAAATGCGTGGTCATGCCTCCGGTCTCCGAGCCGATGAAGCACACGAGATCGGCGCGATTGACCGCGCGGTTGGCGCTTTCGCGCGAATAGGTGCCGGCGACGCCGACCGACAGCGGATGAATGCCGGGGATCGAATCTTTGCCGTTGAGCGAGGTGGCGACCGGGATTTGCAGGGCCTCCGCCAGCGCGACCAGTTCAGCGGCGGCGCCGGAGGCGCGCACGCCGCCGCCGGCGACAAAGATCGGCCGCTCGGCCTTTTGCAGGAGATCGAGCGCGGCCTTGACGTGCTCGGCCTGCGGCTGCGGCCGGAACGGCGGCACACGGGCGAATTGCGCCTCGACCAGCGGCTCCATCTCGGCTTCCTCGACGTCCACCTGGCCCTCATTGCCGCGAAATTGCAGGTGCACCGGCCCCGGCGCGCCCGAGGTGGCGACGCGGAAGGCCTGGCGCAGCATGTCGGGGATGCGCGCCGCGTCGTCGACGGTGGCGTTGAACTTGGTCACCGGCTCAAAACCCGGCACGTCGTCGATTTCCTGATAGACCTTGCGGAACTTGGTTTTCGGGTCGCGCCCGCCGGTGAAGGCGATCACCGGCGAATGCGCCAGATAAGCGTCGCGCAGGCCGGCGGCGAGATTGAGCGCGCCGATCACCTGCGCCGTGCAGATGCCGGGCTTGCCGGAAGCGCGCGCGTAGCCGTCGGCCATGTAGGCGGCGGCCTTCTCGCCATGGCAATGCACGCGGGCGATCTTGGTACGCCGCTCCATCTCGGCAAAAGTGCGCCGCAACACCGCCGGCACCATGAAGACGTGCGTCACGCCATAGCCGGCGAGCATATCGGCGAGCGCTTCGCCGCCGACCATCTTGCGATTATGTCCGAGCATGTTGCCGTCCGTTGTCATTGCCGGAATTTCCCGCGCGATTGCGGAGAGCTACCATTGCGACAAGCTTTATGCGCTCAAGGGCGAACTTGGAAGGTGTTAAACAGCATCCGCATTTTGCGCTGCGGGCGGGCGGGCGGGTGAAATACAGCCAGTGTTAGCTTGCGTTTGCAAGCCCTTCGGACAGCGGCCGCGCGCAATGCTAGGATGGGCAAAACTCTAGGGAGGCTTGCATGCGCAGGATAGTTCGCTCTCTGCTCGGTTGGCTTGTGTTGCTGCTGCCGATCTTCGCGGTGACGCCGGCGACGGCCGGATATCCCGAACGTCCCGTAAAAGTGATCGTGCCGTTCGCGGCAGGCGGCCCGACCGATGTGATGGCGCGCATGCTTGCGCAGAAGCTCAGCGAAAAGCTCGGCCAGCAATTCTACATCGAGAACCTGCCCGGCGCCGGCGGCAATATCGGCATGTCGAGCGCCGCGCGCGCGCCCGGCGACGGCTATACGGTGCTGGTCGTGTCGTCGAGTTTCACGGTGAACCCGAGCCTGTACAAGCATTGCCCCTACGATCCGTACAAGGATCTCGTGCCGGTTTCGCTCGCCGCCATCACGCCGAACATTCTGATCGTCAATCCATCATTGCCGGCAAAGACGCCGAAGGAATTGATTGACGCCATCAAGGCCAATCCGGAAAAATACACCGACGCGTCGCCGGGCATCGGCACGACTCCGCATCTCGCTGCCGAGCTGTTCAAGGCGACCTTCAAGCTCAGCTATGTCATCGCGCCATATAAAGGCGGCGGCCCGGCGACCCAGGCCGTGCTCGCCAACGAAACGCCGTTCTCCTTCGTTGCCATGACGCCGACCACGCAGCTGGTGAAGACCGGCAAACTACGCGCGCTTGCGGTGACCACCAAGAAGCGCTCGACGGCGTTGCCCGACGTGCCGACGCTCGGCGACCTCGGTATCGCCGAGCAGGAATCCGAGACGATCCAGGGCGTGCTGGTCCCCAAGGGCACGCCGCAGCCGATCGTCGACCGCCTGCAAAGGGAAATCGCCGCCATCGTCGCGATGCCCGACATGCGCGCCAAGATGGTGCCGCTCGGTTTCGAGCCGGAAGGCGGTACCTCGGCCGCATTCGCGGCCTACATCAAAGCCGACGTGGAAAAGTGGAAGAAGGTCATCGCTGCCGCACATATCAAGCAGATCGATTAACGGCGCGGGCCGGCGCTAGTCGAAAAACGTCAGCGGCCGCGCCACCATTTCGAGCGACTTGCGCTCGGCGGCTATGGCCCAGCGCCAGGCCACCAGCCCGCCAAGGATCATCAGCACGGCGCCGAACAGGTAGCCGCCGAACACGCTCATGCGCGAACCGGTGTCGATGAGCACACCGAATAGCCAGGGTCCGATAATGCCGCCGATGCCGGTGCCGACCGCGTAGAAAAAGGCGATGGCGAGCGCGCGAATTTCCAGCGGGAAGGTTTCGCTGACCGTCAAATACGCGGAACTCGCCGCCGCCGAGGCGAAGAAGAAGATCGCCATCCAGCAGAGCGTCTGCGTCTCGGCGGAAATCAATCGCTGTGCAAACAGATAGCCGGTGGCGGCGAGCAGGATGCCGGAAGCGATGTAGGTGAAGGCGATCATCGGCCGTCGGCCTTGGCTGTCGAAAAAGTGGCCGAGGAAGACCGGCCCGAAGAAATTTCCCGCCGCAAAGGGCAAGAGATACCAACCGACGCGGTCGGACGGAACGCCATAGAAATCGGTGAGGATGAGCGCGTAGGTAAAAAAGATGGCGTTGTAGAAGAAGGCCTGCGAAGCCATCAGGCTCAAGCCGACCAGGGTGCGCTGGCGGTGGCGGTGGAAGAGCGTGCGCGCGACTTCCGCAAGCGGCGTCGAGCGGCGGGCGCGCAGCCGTACGCGCGGCAGGTCCTTCGCCGGCGGCAGCGAGGCAAAGCGCGCCTCGATGCCGGCCATTACCCGCTGCGCCTCCGCAGCGCGGCCATGCGTCATCAGCCAGCGCGGACTTTCCGGTAGCCACAGCCGCATGAAGAAGATCACCAGCGCCAGGCCGGCTCCGATCAGGAAGGCGAGCCGCCAGCCAACTTCCGGATCGATTACTTTGGGGTCGAGCACGACGAGCGAGCCGACCGCGCCCATCGCCGCGCCGATCCAGAAGCTGCCGTTGATGACGAGATCGCTCCAGCCGCGCACGCGCGCCGGGATCAGCTCCTGAATGGTGGAATTGATGGCGGCATATTCGCCGCCGATGCCGGCGCCGGTGACAAAGCGGAACAGCATGAAGCTTAACAGATTCCAAGACGTCGCGGTCGCCGCGGTGGCGAGCAGATAGACCGTGAGCGTGACGAAGAACAGTTTCTTGCGCCCGAGCCGGTCGGTGAGCCAGCCGAAGAAAATAGCGCCGAGAACGGCGCCGGCGAGGTAGGCGCTTGAAGCAAGGCCGACGTCCGTATTGCTGAAACGCAGTACCGCGCTGTCCTTGAGCGCGCCCGACAGCGAGCCGGCAAGCGTCACCTCCAGCCCGTCGAGAATCCAGGTGACGCCGAGCGCCGCCACCACCAGGGTATGGAAGCTCCCCCAAGGCAGCCGGTCGAGCCGCGCCGGAATGTCGCTTTCCACAATCGTCTGGCCGAGCATCATCGGCAGCCCTCATTGCGCCCCCGTAGCCAAGATAAACGTCTGACCGGCGCCGGTGTTCGCCAAAGTGCCGCAGGCGGCCGGGCGCCTGCTTTTCGCAGCGCACGCCCCTTCCCCTGCCGCAGCGCGGACGCTATTGGATCGGTCCCATGGAAACCGACATCCTCCGCCGACTGCATTATGCCGCGGCCATCGCCTGCGGCGTCTTCGCGGCGCTGGTGGTGCATATCGTGCTCACCGTATTCGGCGTCGGGCTTGACGCGGTGCTGCGCGACGCCGCCGCCGGCACCCGGCCGCAATTCATCTCGGCGCTGGCCTGGTGGGCGATCGGCGGCGCCGGTTTTGCCGGTAGCTGGGCAACCGGCGCCTATCTGATCGCGGCCGCACGCGAGCGCGACTTCGTCTACAAGCTGGCGCGGCGCTTTCTCATCGCCGTGGTGTTCGCCGCCGCCACCGCCGGCGGCGTCATGAGCAAGAGCGGCAATCTCGGCGGCTCGGTCGACGTGATCGCGGGGCTGACGGCGCTGGGCTTGGCATTAGTCTGCGCCTTTTGTGGCGCGCGGCTCGCTTATCTCAACGCCGAGCAGGTGTAACCCTTTTCCCCGCCGCGCCGCGCTTAACGCGCAATTATACGAGCGCTTTCAGATTAAAGTTACCAATTGCCCATAGGACCTCTGGCAACCGCGACAGGGTATGGTGCCCAGGGGCGGAATCGAACCACCGACACTGCGATTTTCAATCGCATGCTCTACCAACTGAGCTACCTGGGCGGCCGGACCCGCAAATGCTGCGGGGCAAGCGAAGTGCCGCGCGTTATAATGGCCCTCCTCCGCACTGTCCAGAACGGCGCCGCCAGCGCCCAAGTTCACGACTTTACGCCGAGGGCGGCGCGGAAACGGTCCTTGAGCACCGCGCCGTCGCGCTCGGGCAACACCCGCGGCGGCTCGGAGGCCTCGATCAGCACGCGCGCGAACAGCGTTTCGTGCAGGGCTTTCAATCGGCCGGCAAGATTGCGCAATTGCGCCTCGTCGCGCACGTCCAGGCAGGTCGCGATGCCGCAGGCGGCGGCGACGCCGATCAAGTCGACGCCGCTTTGGGTGTGGCTCGGCTGCATGCCGGTCTCGCCATAGACGCCGTTGTCGAACACGACGACCGCGAGATTGGCGGGCTTTTGGATGCCGATGGTGGCGAGCGCGCCCATCCCCATCAGCATCTCGCCGTCGCCGGTGATGACCGCGACGCGGCGCTGCGGCTGCGCCAACGCGAGACCAAGCCCGATCATGGCGGCGCCGCCCATGGCGCCCCACAGATAAAAGTTGCGCGGATCGTCGCCGGTGGCGGCCAGATCATAGGTCGTCGACCCGAGCCCGGGCACGACCAGGAGATCGTCGGGACGGCCGGCCAGCAGCGTAGCCATGGCCGCGCGGCGATCGAGTCGGCCCTCGCTCATTTGGTCCACACTTTTTTGCCGATCAGTTGCTGCGACAGCAGCACGGCGCCGATGCGCTCAGCCCCGAATACGTGCTGCACGGCGCGCTCGGCCATGCGCTCGACCTCGTCCGGCGCCGTCGCGCGATAGACGTCCGCCTCGCACAGCTTGAGCACCGGTTCGACGATCGAACCCATCGGCTGCTGCCACGGATTGAACTCCTCCCACTCGCCGCGCATGGTGATCAGCATCAAGAGCGGAAACCGGCACGTGCGGGCGAGCGACAGCATGTTGATGCAGTTGCCGAGCCCGCTCGATTGCATCAACAGCGCGCAACGCTCGCCGCCGAGCCAGGCGCCAGCGGCCATGGCCACGCCTTCTTCCTCGGTGGTGAGCACAACGTCACGGATGTCGGGGTCGGCGCGGCAGCGCTCGATCAGCCGCGAATGGCCGGCGTCGGGCACGTAGCCCACTTGCGCGATGCCGGCACGCTTGAGCGTTTCGAACAGGCGGTCCGGCCAATCGGTCATCTGCACGTTCACGGCCGCTCATCCTCGCCGGCGTCCGGGGGCCGCTCGCCGTCCTCGTCTGCGTCCTCTTTCACCGGCACCGCGTAGACGCCGGAAAGCCAGCGATTGAGGTCGATGTCGGCGCAGCGTTTCGAGCAGAACGGCCGGAACGCCTGCTCCGTCGCCTTGCCGCAGATCGGGCAGCGCGCGGCCGCGGTCTTGCGGTCGATCTCGTTCATGACATGGCGGCTTTCTTCGCATCCATTGTGCGCAGTTCCGTCTTGAGGATCTTGCCATAATTGTTCTTCGGCAAGGCGTCGACAAAGACATAATCCTTCGGCCGCTTGAAGCGCGCAATGTGGGAAAGACACAGCGCGTCGAGTTCCGCGGCAGCCGCCTGCCCCACCACATAAGCCACCACCACCTCGCCCCATTCGCGGTCGGGGCGGCCGATGACCGAGACCTCGCGCACCGCGCCGTGCGTGAGCAGCACCTCCTCGACTTCGCGCGGATAAACATTGGAGCCGCCGGAAATGATGAGGTCCTTGGAGCGGTCCTTGAGGTGCAGATAGCCCTCTTGGTCGAATACGCCGACGTCGCCGGTGTGCAGCCAGCCGTTGCGCAGCGCCGAAGCGCTCGCCTTTTCGTCGCGCCAATAGCCGGCCATGATGACGTCACCGCGCGCCAAAATTTCGCCGGTCTCGCCCGGCGCCACCGGCCTGTCCTTGCTATCGGCGACCATGACCTCGACGCATTGATAGGGCTTGCCGGCCGAGCCGAGGCGCTCGCGCCAGCGCGGATGGTCGCGCGCGGCGATGTCTTCCTTCGACAGCGCGGTGATGGTCATCGGCGCCTCGCCCTGGCCGTAAATCTGCGCAAGGCGCGGCCCGAAACGGTCGAGCGCGGCGAGCGCATCCTCCACATACATCGGCGCGCCGCCCCAGATCAGCGTGCGGATATTGCCAGCATTGCAGTCGGCAGGGCTTTCGACCAAGCGCTTGATCATGGTGGGCGCGGCAAACATCGAAACACGCGGCCAGGCGTTGAACAGCGCGAAGATTTCCTCCGGCTCGAAGCCGCCGCTCTCCGGCGTCACCTGCACGCCGAGCCGCGCCACGTGCTGCATGATGTAGACGCCGGAGCCGTGGCTCATCGGCGCGGCATGCAGAATGGCGTCGCCGGGCGCCACGCTGTCCACTTCCGCCGCGTAGGCATGGCTTGCCCAGGCAAGATTGCGGTGCGTGAGCATGGCGCCCTTCGGCCGGCCGGTGGTTCCGGAGGTGTAGAACAGCCAGGCGAGATCGTCTCCCGCGCACGGCGTGACGCCGATGGCGTCGGCCCTGAGCAGTGCCTCGTAATCGGCGCTGCCGATCGTCATTATGCGCTCAAGCGACTTTGGCGCGTGCGGCGCGATCTCCGTGTCGAGCCCGGGCGAGGCAAAACAGACGCGCGCGCCGGAATGCTCGAGGATGAAACCAAGCTCGGCGCCATGCAGCTTGGCGTTCGCCGGCACCGCGGCAAGCCCTGCGTGCCAGATGCCGAACAGCAGTTCGATATAGTGGTGCGAATTCTTGGCGACGATGGCGACGCGCTCGCCAGGCTTGAGCTTGAGCCTATCGCGCAGCGCACCGGCAAGCCGCGCGGCGCGGCCGGCGAGCTGGCCATAGGTCGCGACCACGCGCGTGCCGCTCGCCGCCGCCGGCAGCGCAGGATGGCCGAGACCGGCACGCTCAAGCCACAACGCGAGGTTCATGACACTTACTCGTCATTTCGGGGCGCTCGTGAAGCGAGCGAACCCGGAATCCAGAACCACCCGCCGAGCTAGTATCTGGATTCCGGATCCGGCGCTGCGCGCCGTCCCGGAATGACAGTTTAGATGTTTCACGTCGCGTTCAGCCAGCCAAAACGGATCGGGAAGCCCTCGCCGCCAAGCAGGCTCATGGTCTCGTACAGCGGCAGGCCGACCACGTTGGAATAGGAGCCGACGATCTTCACGATAAACGTGCCGGCAATGCCCTGCGCCGCGTAGCCGCCGGCCTTGCCGCGCCATTCGCCGGAGGCGAGATAGGATTCGATGTCCTCGTCCGACAATCGTTTGAAGCGCACGCGCGTCTCCACGATGCGCTGGCGGAACGCCTCCTTCGGCGTCACCAGGCAAACCGAGGTGTGGACGCGATGATTGCGCCCCGACAACAGGCGCAGGCATTGCGCCGCCTCGTCGAGCAGCTCGGCCTTGGGCAAAATGCGGCGGCCGACTGCCACCACTGTGTCGGCGGCAAGGATGAAGGCGCCGCGCAATTCGTCGTCGAGCTTGACGTTGGCGAGCGCGACTTCCGCCTTGGCGCGCGCCAAGCGATTGGCATGCGCCTTGGGGATTTCGCCTTTGCGCGGGGTCTCGTCGATATCGGCGGGCTTGAGCGCGTCCGGCTCGATGCCGGCCTGATTGATCAGCGCGAGCCGGCGCGGAGAGCCGGAAGCGAGCACGAATTTGGGCCGGCCGATCATGGGTTTAGCGGCTCTGTCATGAATGTGAAATCGGCGCGGAAGCTAGCGGAACGGGGGTGGATTCGCAAACCTGGGGATTGTCATTCCGGAACGGCACGCAGTGCCGGACCCGGAATCCAGCAAAGGGCTCCGCGTGTGGCCCTGGATTCCGGGTTCGCACGCTAACGCGTGCACCCTGGAATGACAGAGGAAATCATTCATTGCCCCCGCCCGGCCGGCCGAAGCGTTCGCGGATGCGCGCCATCAGCTCGTCGCGCACCGCGCGATAGGCCTCGAGCCGCTGCTCGCGGGTGCCTTCGACCGCGGTTGGGTCCATGGTCGGCCAGTATTCGACCTCCGCAGCATTGGTGCGGGTCAGTTCCAGGGCCCGGTGGTGAGCGGGCGGCGACAGCGTGACGATGACGTCGAAATTGAGCCCTTCGAGATCGTCAACGTCTTCGAAGGTCACCGGCTTGTGGCGGGCGATGTCGATGCCGATCTCCTCCATCGCCGCAACGGCGAAAGGATCGAGCAGGCCTTTGTGCACGCCGGCGGAGGCGACATAGACCGACTTGCCGAACATCTGCTGGAACAGCGCGGCGGCCATCGGCGAGCGCACCGCATTCAAGCCGCAGGCGAACAGCACCGCCTGCGGGCGCGCGGAACGCTCGGGCGCGGCCATGTGAGCTTCAGCCCTTCCAGTGCAGCACGCAGATCAACGTGAACAGCCGGCGCGCGGTATCGAGGTCGACCGTCACCTTGTCTTTGAGCCGCTCCATCAGGATGTCCGAGCCGTCGTTGTGGATGCCGCGCCGGCCCATGTCGATCGCTTCGATCTTGTCGGGCGTCGCGGTGCGGATAGCCTGATAGTAGCTGTCGCAGATCATGTAGTAATCCTTGACGATCCGGCGCAGCGGCGTGAGCGAGAACAGATGCGCCATCACCGGCGTGCCGTCCTCGAGGCGAATGTCGAACACCAGCCGGTTGTCGTTGATCGACAGATGCAGCGCATAAGGCCCGCCGTCGTGACCGATTGGCGCGAATGTGTTCTGCTCGAGCAGGTCGTAGATCGCGACCTCTCGCTCGTGCTCGACATCCGGGTTGGAGCGACCGATCGATTCCTCGTCGAGCTTGACGGAAACCAGGCGCTGCTTGCCGCCGGCGGGCGTTGGTTTCGCGGGGCTCATTGCCGGTTGAGGCGGATCGAGACCGAGCGGGCGTGCGCGGAAAGTCCTTCCGCTTCGCCCAGCGCGATGGCCGCGGGACCGAGCGCGCGCAACTGTTCGGGGCCGCATTTGAGCAGCGAGGTGCGCTTCATGAAATCGAGCACGCCGAGTCCTGAGGAAAAGCGCGCCGAGCGTCCGGTCGGCAGCACGTGGTTGGAGCCGGCGACGTAATCGCCGATCGCTTCCGGCGTATACGCGCCGATGAAGATGGCGCCGGCATTGCGGATTTTCGCCACCAGCGCCTCGGCATTTTCCGCCGCGATCTCCAGATGCTCGGCTGCAATCGAATCGACCAGCGGGATGGCGTCGGCAAGTTTCGGCACCGTGACGATGGCGCCGAAGTCGCGCCACGAGGCGCCGGCGATTTTTACGCGCGGCAATGCCTTGAGCTGCCCTTCCACGGCCTTCGCTACCCGGTCGGCGAGTGCGGCATCGTCGGTGATCAGGATCGATTGCGCGCTGGCATCGTGCTCGGCCTGCGCCAGGAGATCGGCGGCGATCCAATCGGCATTGCCGGTCGCATCAGCAAGGATGAGCACCTCGGACGGGCCGGCGATCATGTCGATGCCGACCTGGCCGAATACCTGGCGCTTGGCCGCCGCCACATAGGCATTGCCCGGCCCGACGATCTTGGCCACCGCCGTGATCGACTCGGTGCCGTAAGCGAGCGCTGCCACCGCTTGCGCGCCGCCGATGCGGTAGATCTCGTCGACGCCGGCGAGCTTGGCCGCGGCCAATACGAGCGGCGAGAGTTTGCCGTCCGGCGCCGGAACGACCATGACCAGGCGCGCGCAGCCGGCGACCTTGGCCGGCACCGCGTTCATCAGCACCGACGAGGGATAGGCGGCGGTGCCGCCCGGCACGTACAAGCCCACCGCCTCGATCGCGGTCCATTTCCCACCCATTTCGACGCCGAGCGCATCGGTGAAGCGCTCGTCGACTGGCTTCTGGCGGACGTGATAGGCCTCGATGCGTTCGCGCGCGAGCCTGAGCGCGGCGAGCGCTTGGCGGTCGCTGGCCTTTTCCGCCGCGTCGATTTCGGCGGCGCTCACGCGCATGGGGACCTTTTCGAGATCCAGGCGGTCGAATTCCAGCGTCAATTGCTGAACGGCGCGGTCGCCATAGGCGCGCACCTCGGCGACGATACGGCGCACGCGCTCTTCCACGTCCTGCGCCGCCTCGCGTTTGACCGCGAGAAAGGCCTCGAAACGTGAGGCGAAGTCGGCGCTCTGACTATCCAATCGCAGCGGCATGGCCCGATCCTACCCGGATTCGAGGTCAATGGGTGATGCGCGCCGCCGCGTCAACCCTGCCGCGGAGAAAGGCCGCCGGGCAAAATCAAAAGGCTCCGCCACGCGGCGGAGCCTTGTCGTTGAGCGATGCCGGCGGCCTACATTTTCTTCATTTTTTTGGTGGTTTTCTTTTCCATTTTCTTGGCCACGTGGTGCCGGTGATGCCTGTGGTGCTTCGTCATCTTCGGCGCCCCGTAGTCGCACGGCAAGACGCAGACGCCGCCGCCCATGAACGTGCATTGGGTAATGCCGGACGTGCAGAAGGGGGCCGAGCCGAGCTTGACGCAAGTGCAGCCGAGTTCGGCCTTGGCCGGCGTACCGGAAAACAGCGCGGCGCCGATGAGAGCACCCGCGAGAATGAGGATTTTGCGCATGGAATCATCCCTGTTGGAGAGACCATGCCACTACGCCATTGGAACTCCGAAATATCAAGCAAGGCGCGGCTTGGCCGGGCACCAGCGCGGAGTTCTGAACCGAAATTTATTGCTGCATTGCGGCCTAGACGCGCTTGGGACTGGCTTTGCCCGGCGGGCCGTCCTCGGCGAGCGCGTGCACCGGACAGGCGGCCGCGCGCCAGGACGGCCCGAGATCGGCCAACTCGGCTTCCAGGCACTCGACCTCCAGCCGCAGGGCCGCCCCACCGGAGAAATTGATGGTCACCACCCCGGAGGGTGCATTGGTCTCGGCAAATTCGATGTCCAGGAGGTTGAGCACGGCATCCTTGCCGGCCGGGTCGAGATCGCGGCATTTGCAGGAAAGTACGCGCTCAAAGCGCAACGCGGTGCGCCGCCGGCGGTATTCTGGCTTGGCGCTACGCGCGCTTTCCCAGTCGAAGCGGTTAACCGCTAGCACCAGGCGCTTTTCTCCGGCCCGCCAATGCACGTCGGCCACTTTGGCCACCGCGTCCTGCAGGTGGGTGGAGACGACCTCCAGGTCCTCTTCGTCGAGGACGACGAATTTAAGTTGATCCATCGCTGCCGCTCCCGGTCGAAAGGTAATTAGGCAAGGCAGCGGCAGGCCGCAAGATCAGTAATTTACCGGAAGGGCGGCGCCGGGATGGGCACCGGGGCGGGCGTAAAGCCGTTACGCGCTAATGCGCTCGATCTGCGCGCCGCAGGCGGCGAGTTTGTCCTCGACCCGCTCGAAGCCGCGGTCGAGGTGGTAGACGCGATTGACCATGGTCTCGCCCTCGGCGGCGAGCCCGGCGATCACCAGCGACACCGAGGCGCGCAAATCGGTCGCCATCACCGGCGCGCCGGTGAGGTGCTTGACGCCCTCGATGGTTGCGGTCTCGCCATCGAGATGGATATGGGCGCCGAGCCGCACCAGTTCCTGTACGTGCATAAAGCGGTTTTCGAAAATGGTCTCGGTGATGTGCGAGGTGCCGCCGGCACGTGTCATCAACGCCATCAGTTGCGCCTGCAGATCGGTGGGGAAACCGGGGAACGGCGCGGTGGTGACTTCGACCGGTGCGAGCCCTGTGCCGTTGCGGGTCACGCGGATGCCGGCATTGGTCGGCGCGATCACGGCGCCGGTTAGCGCCAGTACGTCGAGAGCGGCCTGCAGCAATTCCGGGCGCGCGTTCTGCAACAGCACGTCGCCGCCCGTCATCGCCACGGCAAAAGCATACGTACCGGTCTCGATGCGGTCGGGCAGCACAGCGTGGCGCGCGCCGTGCATCTTGGCAACGCCCTCCACCACGATGCGCGACGTGCCGGCGCCGGAAATCTTGGCGCCCATTTTGTTGAGGCAGTCGGCGACGTCGCCGATTTCCGGCTCGCGCGCGGCGTTCTCGATCACCGTCGTGCCGTGGGCGAGCGCGGCCGCCATCATGGCGGTGTGCGTCCCGCCGACCGTCACCTTGGGGAACACGATGTCGCCGCCGCGCAGGCCCTCGCGCGCGCGCGCAATCACGTAGCCGCCTTCGATCTCGATCTCGGCGCCGAGCTTTTCCAGCGCCATGATGAGCAAGTCGACCGGCCGCGTACCGATGGCGCAGCCGCCCGGCATCGACACCTTGGCCTCGCCCATGCGCGCCAAGAGCGGCGCCACCACCCAGAAGCTCGCCCGCATCTTGGAGACGAGCTCATAGGGCGCGGTGGTGTCGATGATATTCTTGGCCGAGATGTGCAGCGTGCGACCCGCGTTCGGATCCTCGCCCGGGCGCTTGCCCGCGATCATCACGTCGACGCCGTGATTGCCGAGGATGCGCTGCAACAGTTCGACGTCGGCGAGCCGCGGCGCGTTGTCGAGGATGAGCGTATCCTCAGTGAGCAGGCTCGCGATCATCAGCGGCAACGTGGCGTTTTTGGCGCCCGAGATCGGGATGGTCCCATTCAGGCGCTGGCCGCCGACAATGCGAATTCGATCCATAACGCCCCGCTGACGGCCCCTTTTAGCCGAAAGACTAACTAAAGACTGCGCCGGCCTCCCGGCAAGGCCAAGCCGCCCAAAGGGTTACTAGCCTTTCGGCTTGTGCGGGGCAATTTCGGGGGTAATTCCGGCGGAATCGTGCTCGGCGGCCTTGGCGGCCCGCGCGCGCGCCTTGGCTTGCGCCTTGCGGCGCTTGAGATTGTCGCGCAGCGCGGCCTTCAGGCGCTCGGCGCGCCGGGGATCGCCGGATCTATGACCGTCGGTCATGAAGGCAAGGGATAAATGCCCGCCTTGGCGCCTGCAAGCGGAACGCTCGACATCACGGGCGCTATCGGATATTCGCATCGCGCGAGCGCTGCCGTAGCTCAGTGGTAGAGCACCCCCTTGGTAAGGGGGAGGTCCACAGTTCAATCCTGTGCGGCAGCACCATTTTAACCCAACAAATTCAAGTGCTTCTCGGCTCCATTGACTGCCATGAAATATGTCTGTAATCAGGTGTCAGAAAAGAGTGCCTGTAAAACCCGATTTCGAGGTCCACATGCGTAGCCGATACCTGTTCAAGCGGAAGGGCAGTGACAATTAGTACGTCCGATTGCAGCCGCCCGGACAGAAGCTTGTCGAGCGTTCGCTTGGCACGTCCGACCTTAAGGCCGCAGAGATCGCGGCGGCTGATCTCGTCAAGCAACACAAGGCGTTCATGTACCAGCGGCGGCAAGCTCGCGTCGCCCGCGTGGTGCATGGTCCCTGGTCAGCATGAATACGCGCCGGGCCTGCACACGTTGCCCGATGGCAGTCATGTGCATGGCGACCGAAATGACGCTCACCTTCACGGACGCCGCCGGGCAAGATCACCGGCACACGCCCGAACGGCGGACCTGCGATCTATCTCACCGGCGCGCAATTCCCGGCGGCGCGCGAGTTCAAGGCGTTTGACGACGCATAGAGCCGGTAAGATCGGCGAAGGGCCGATTGAGAACGAGCGGCCCAAATTTGTTGCCGCCAAAAGTCATGCCGATGATGCAGTTTTAGAAACCTACCTCAAGCAAAAATGCGTGACCGGCTACTCGCGAACGGGAAGCGCGCGAAATGTGGCGTATCTTTCGCACCGTTGTCGATAAGCCATTGCGCGAGTGCACGCGCGACGATGGCCGCGCCATTGTGGCTTATCTTGAAGATCAAGCGGACGATGAACCGCTGAAAAGCGCCACGCTTCGCCGTCGCATGGTGCCGCTGGTCGCGGCGGTCAATCTCGCCATTGATGAAGGCAAGTATGAAGGTATCAATCCGTTTGTAGTCTGTCGTGCCCGACCGCGAGGACGAAGACGAACGCGAAGCTTTCGACGATGACGATATGAAGCTCATTCGGGCTAACCTGCACCGGCTTGACGCCAGCGACCAATTGCTAGTCCGCGTGCTGGCGACAACCGGCATGCGGCGCGGCGAAGCATTTGAGATTGACCAGCGAAAAAACTGAGGACGGCATCCGCTATTGCGTTGTCGGGACCAAAACGGCCGCAGTCGCTGTCGCCGCGTTCCGTTCCCGAAAGACTTGTTGCCGTATTTGCCCGAGAAGATCACCAGCGCCACTGTTTACGTGGCCGCAAGGACGCCGCCACCAAGCGGCTTCGCAAATGGCTTTACGAGATAGGCATCACGGACCCGGACAAAGCGCCGATGCACTCGTTCCGGCACCGAGCCGCGAAGCGGATGCGCGCGGCCAATATCGCGGAAGATGTGCGGGAAGCCATCGGCGGGTGGGCCAACGGCAAGAGCAAAAAACAATCCCGGAAGTATGGCAACAAGCATGGCGCGGGATATCCGATTACCGTGCTGCGGAAGGCAATCGACAAGATAGGCATGTAGGACTGCCAATGACCGATGAGATCGAGCGCACCGAGAGCACACGAGAGGACGCCGCCCACGCCCGCTGTGACGAAGTGCTGATCGAGCTTGGTCTTGGCAACGATGCGACGATCATCGTGCGCAAGCCGGGCAGCAACATCACCCCATTCAAGCGGCGGCAAGCGCAACCCGAACGAGAATAATTAAATCGCGTTCGAAAAAGAAGCCCGGCATAGCGCCGGGCTTTTTGCTTTTGTAGATCAATACCATGACTCGAATTTATTTCGAACGATAATGCTGGCTGCGCCGTCTTTGGTTTTCTGCTACGTATAGTCAACGTCCCCCTCTGAAAAATGAGAACTGAAAATGGAACGGATCGCTTACAGCATCCGAGAAGCCGCACGACTCTGCGGCATTCCTGCCTACCACCTGCGCAACGCCGCGCGGGCGGGCGAGATCAAAGTGGCTCGCGTTGGCGTGCGCCTGCTCGTAACCGTTGACGATCTCAAAGCGTGGCTTGCAACGAAAGAGGTTCCCCATGTCAATTTATGATCTCGTCAACAAGTACGCGATGATCGAGGCGCTGCACAACGCTGCGAGCAATCGCGACTGGCAGCCATCAGCCGTCGAGGAATTTGCGAAAGACGTGGGGCGACCAATTCGACGCCACGACTCGACGCCATCGCTCGACTGGCCAGTCAATCGAAGCGTTTGTAGCGGACTACGAAAAACAGCGTCCGCATGTTCTCGTGCATCAGGCGAGTAACATGGACGACATGGCGTTGCGCTTGACTGCATGGCTTGGCGATAACGGTGTCCGGCGAGCGACCGATCTCGGCCCGCTGATGAAAAGCTTAGGTGGCGATGAAGCGGCGCTCCGAGCCGACGCCGCACAATTCGGCATCAGCGATCCATTCGACCTCAAGCAAGTCGGCAAAGCGCCGGGCAACATCTCGCAGATGATCGACGCTAAGAAGGCGAACGACGAAGCCTCAGAACTCGAAGCCCGTGCGGCTGCACTACGTAAAGCCGCCGATCTCGCCGCACCTAAAAAGGACGGTGAAGATCGCAACAGCAACCCATGGTCGGCGAAGGGTTGGAGTTTGCGCCGTCAAGGTGAATTCGGCGCAATCCATGCCGATAGATCGTCTTGCTCGCATAGCTGCCGCAGTCGGCTGCCGAGTGGGCGACACTCACCCCAACCCCGCCTACAACAAATAAAATGCACAACCGCAGAGGCTACAGAAAACGGAGTATGAAAATGGCTGATATTCTCAAACCGCGTGACGGTCGTAAAGCATACGTCGGGGGCGTCGCGCATGATGGCGCACCGCGCGCGACCGTTCCCGTTCACACCGGAATGCACGGTCCGGCAATGGCTCGCGCGACCGAAGTCACCACGCATCCCGACATCGGCGGCAAGCCTGCGAAACAAAAACGGCACAGACGTGGTGCCTGCGCACGGTGGCATCACTCAACGTCAGCAATCGGGAATGGCCATGGGCCACGCGACAAGCGCCGCGCCGCTCGATGACGAAAAGCTGTCACTCGATCCGACCGTCGCCAAGAATTTGACGTTGCCAAAAGCGGCGAACAAAGGCGCGGACGCTGATTTTCCGGACCACGATCTCGGCGCTCGCATCTTGTCGGAAGCTGTGCGGACTCGGTGACCGTCGTGACGCGGCAACAGCAAATAGACCGGCTCGATTTTGAGTTCTCGTTCGAGGCGCACTCCGCCGCTATCGAGGACCGCGAGCCGGACTACGAGTTTCTTGCCGACCGATTAAACAGGGCGCTCGCGTTGATCGCAGTTCGCGACGGGCGCTCGAATGACATCGTCATTATGGAGCCGTGCCGTGAGTGAACGTGTCACCGGAGTTGTTCTGAGCGCCGATATAGATGGCCGTGGCTTTGGCTTCATCAAATCTGCGGGCTTCGAACGCGACATCTTTTATCACATCCATTCGGTTGTGGATCGTGGCGTAGCAGTCGGACAAACAGTTTCATTCGTGCCCGTGCCCGTTCCGGGGAAGGGATGGAAGGCGACAGAAGTGCGGCTCGAAGAAAAGCCCGTGCAAGAACTGCCGGTGGCAGATCGCAGCGCGAAGCTAGGACGATAATTCAACAGCAGAAGGGGATACAAAATGGCATATCAAGCGGGCGCACCGGAAACATCGGGCGCAACGACCAAACTCGACACGAAACAGCCGGTTGGTCCGGCTGCACCGTCGCCAAAGTCCGTCGGCACATTCGGAAAGAGCGACAAAATCGACCGCGCCGACGCTGGCTTCGATACGAACTACTCTCGCAATAATTACGCGGGACCCAGTTCAGTCACGAACGTCGCCAAGAGCGCCGACCTCGCCGATTTTTCGGTCCAGATTGATGATCCGGTTCTCAAGCGATTGGCTGCTACGCCGCGCAAGACGGCGCTAGAGGACGACTCCGGAGAAGTCGGAAATCCGACCGCCGATCTTGAGCGGAAAATTTCGACCGAAGGCTATCCACCCGCGCACGGTATGAAAAACCCTAACGCTTCTCCGATCAAGATAAGCGGCGATCTCGACAAGACCGAAGGCGAGCCAGTCCGCAAGCCTTAAACGAAAAGCGCCGGGGCGTTATGGGTCTGACCGCCCGCGTCCGCCTCAGCGCCTCGTCCCTGCATATTCTCCCGAGTATGCAGGGGCACCAATCCCCGCGTGACATGCGTCACGTTCGCGGCGTGACGGTTGCAGGCATTCCCGTCACGCCGCACCCCTCTTTCAAATTGGAGTAACCCTATGACGATCACGATTTTCACTAAGCAAGGCGCGATCCGTGACGACTTTACGGAAGCCGAACTAAGCGAGATCGCCTCGCTCAGCGAAGCGGAGCGCACCGCGCTCGACAAGCTGATCGCGGCGAGTAAAGCGGCCACGGCGGCGGAAGCGGCGTTGAAGAATGAAGACAACGCGGTCAAGACAGCAATGGCCACTCAGGCGCAGGCCGCGCGCGAGGTCGAGCGTGTCACGCCGAAGTTGACGCACCATTCGTTGTACTCTGCACCAAGTCAAGAAAATCGCACCAGCTGCGCCGACTCCCGAACAGGTCGCGGCTGAGGCTGCGCTCGATGCTGCGACCGAACGGCTCGCAATATGCAGGGACGCAACCGATGAAGCGCGAGCAGCCGTCAAGGCCGCACGAGCCGACTTCGCGGTGGCGCTCAGCGTTTGGCAAAACAATGGATTGCCAATCCCAAGCGCCACGGATGTTGCACGGCAGATGGCGAAGTCGTTCAAGCCTGCGCCAACACGGCAACGCTCCTACCTGACGACTATCGACGCTAACGCGGCGGCCAGCGCCGGGCCGATAGATTGCCGCCAAGCCGGGCAACATTATCGGCGCGGGCCGGAGGGAAAAAGATCGTATCCCCAAGGAATGCGCGGCAGACTTGCGCCGGGCTTTACGAAAGCATGACCGATGGCGAAGCCCCCCAACAAAACCCAAGCCCAAACGCAAACACCCGGATCGCCGCCCGCTGCGCTCGCGCCGTCGCCGCAAGCCCGCGCGGCCACCCGCTTATGACAAGCGTTGAACTAAACGAGGCGCTGCATGCGCAACGGGTTTACTACCGCCGCGCTCTGCGACCTCTCGTCGCAAAGCGTCACGAGATCGCACGCCTGCGCCGCCTGTCGGATGATGCACAGCATCAAGTCGAGCACTTACGAAAACAACTAGAGGGAAGTTCCTCATGGGCCGTCCGTCAAAACACGATGAAGCTACACTCATAAAAATTCTGGACTCACAATGCAGCAATCCTAGCGTTGCGGTTGCCTGCGCAAGAGCGCAATGCAGTCCCGCGAGTTTTTGGAATTGGCGTTTGCTTTCACAACAAGGAAACCCGGAGTTCGTACTTGAATATCTTGGCGTTGAGGCGCAGTTCGCAAGTCATCTTCGACTGACGAGGGATATTTATATGTCGAGCGTCGAGAGCGCCGCGCTCCTGCGTGCCGAACGCGGCACGGTCGAGCGGGTTTTCTACCAGGGCCGACCATCTTGGAAGTTGAACCATAAGTTTGAGTCATGGTCTGACGAAGAGATGACCGCGCTTGGCTTCGACTTGGAGGAAAGATTTGAGCACGATCCGGTGACGCACGCGCGCATTCAGCACACAATCGAGCATCCTGCGCCAGTCGAGTTGGTCAAGGCCGCGTTGCAAGCTTACAGCAAGCGATGGGCCGCACAATCTCACATCGACGTAGACCAGCGCGTCGCCCTAGGCGTGAGCATCGTCGGCGGCGAGAAGTTGAAGACGATTGCCGACGTGACACCTAAGCCCGTGCAAGTCGAGCACCGGGGCACGCCGACCGAGATCGAGGGCATCTACAATGAAGTGCAGCCACCTGATGTGGCCGCCACGTCACGTCTGGAGCAACTTGAGTTGGCTGCCAACTCAAGTCCGGTAGCGCCGCACGACGATCCGAGCAATCCGATCACTCAGGATACTCGCGCGCGGGAAGCCGCTCGCGCTGCCAGCCTTGCGGCTGGTATCAAGCCGCCGCCGGTCGCGCCGCTGCCCCTTCCAATCGAGATGCGCCCGGACCCGGATCATGATTTGCCCGACGATGGCTCGACACCGACGAAGGCCGCGCCGCCGAGCATGGATGCAATTGCGGAGCGCATACACAGCATCAAAAAGAAGGTCCGCGACAACGTACCGCTTGCCGCGATTGAAAGACAGGTTGCAGCGGCCTTGCGCCGTGGCGATGAAAAAGGTGCACGCACTTTACTCGGCTATCGGGCATCGGGTGACAATGAACGGCTTGGGCGCGGTGACGCGCCGCCGGGTGGAGCCGAACTCACAGCGGGCCGGACCAGCGGCTTGCAGAAAATGGTGTGACCGTGAGTTTCATTGATACAGAGTTCGAAGCGTTGGCGTCCGACAAGTCCGGCCCGCAAATGGGCCTCGTCGTCGGGCCTCATTTAACTGAGCGCCAGTTCGCCGAACGTTATGGCGAAAAAATTCCGGCGCAGGTCGTGCTGTTCGAGAATGAGCTAGGCGAGCCGGAAGTCCGCGCGCCGGGCCGGGACGGGGGCGACACATGATGGGCGTCAACCCGGCTTGGCAGACGTACCTCAGCAAGCGCCACTGCCCGCGCCACGGTACAGCGACGCGCATGGCCACGAGCGGCGAGTGCATAACCTGTCATCATCTCCGCATGTGGCGTGAGCGATCCGACCGAGCCAGCCGCAAGGCCGCTGTGGCGGTGCTCACCGCTCACGTCTCAAAGATTAACGACTCCATAACCATGAAGCCCCGGCCAGCCATAGGGCAGCCGGGGCGGCCATGATGCAAAGGATCAAAAATCAGGAAGGCCGCCGGTAGACCTCCCAAGGGCAGCACGGGCCAAGAGGCCAATTTACGGTATCAGGATACGGAATGACCTATGCGCCGGTCGCATGGCGATTAACCAAGCCGTGAAATTCCGGTACTACTACAGGGGGTTAGGTGGCATAGCTATACGTCACCAGCAAGGCACTCTTGCCCCGCTGGCTAAGTCCACAGCCCGGCACGTTGCCGGGTGCGCCCGATCAAGGGCGTAATGAGGCGAGCTAGATAGGCGGCGATTGAGTGCCTCTTTTCTATGCCCTCCCGGACTTAAAACCCGAACCGATGGAGGGCCGCGTGGCCACACCGACTGACAAAGAACGGACCGAAGTTCGCTCGCACATACATGCGGCGTGCGCGGTTCTCGATAAGTATCCGGAATACCATTGGGTCGAAGACCCATTGCTCGCCGTCGCGCTCGCCGTGTCAATATCTCACGACGATCCGACCGACCAGTGCATCGCCGATGTCGTCGGCGCTCCGCAGTTCCGGAGGGCCGCATCATGACGACTCCTACCGACAACATCGCCCCACTGATCGACGCCGCGCTGATTGCCGTCGAGGCATTCGACCTTGCACAACATGGCGTTCTGGCCGCGAAGTCTACGCGACTACTCGCCGCGCAAGAAGCCGCGAAGGCAATGGCCGCCGCCAGCGACGCGGGGGCTACTCAAATGCAGATCGCCGAAGGAGTGAACAAGTCACAGCCTTGGGTCTCTGCAATGATCGCATGGCACCGGAAGCCGACAGGCTACGGTAAGCCTTGGCAAAACCATAACTCGCCATTCGCTATCGGGTCGAAGGCCGCGCGCGACAAGCGAGCCGCTAAATTATCAGTCGAAGTCCAAAAGACTGATAATCCGCCAGCACCGACGCCGGTCAAGGTGATGGACATGGCAGAGGGAATGCGGTCGAAGCCTGCACCGAACCCCTACTCGGAGCCGGTCAACGTGACAGTGACCAAGGTCGAGCCGGAAGTCCCGACGCTCGTGCCGCGCGCCGAAGGCGACGAAACGCCACCGACGCCATCCGAAAAAGCCTTCCGTGAATTTAAGTTCGCCTGCGAACTTTATATTCCCCGGATGGCCCAGGCGGAACGCAACGCCGCCGTCGCCCTTGTCATGACAACGGCCAAAGTAACCATGAGGTCCGGACGATGACTGACACCGCCATGAAGGCCACCATTCGCAAGGCCGCGAAGGTCAAGTCCACGCTCGATCTCGCCTTGGCTTGGCAGAAAAAGATGGCCGCCGTTCTGCCGAACGGTCTGCACCTGTTTCCCGTCAAGTTCGACGACAAGTCGCAACCTTTGCTCAAGGATTATTTGAGCAAGGCCAGCGCCGACCCCGAACAGATCAAACGGTGGCACAAGTTCTGGACTAAGAAGCTAGGACACGAGCCGTGGTACGGCATCGCGCCGGGACTAAGTGGTCTCGTGTTCGCCGACATTGATACCAAGCCCGGCAAAGTCGGGCAGGCAACCTTTGACACTCTGGACATGCTCTATGGATGGCCCGACACGATGATCTCCGGGAGTCCTAGTGGCGGACGGCACCGTTGGTATGTCGGGCAGCACCTGTTCCATGTCGGGAGCGCGAACACCGAACACCAGCACATCGACTTCGCACAATATATTATTCTGCCCGGTTGCAAGAAGTCGGACGGTACCGGCTACACATTGGAGCGCAACATCGCACCAGCACCGGCACCGTCATGGTTTTATGAGATTGCCAAGAGCGCCGCGCGTGTCAAGGACACGCCGCAGGAGTTCGCCAGCGAACCGGACACCGACGATAAAGTGAAATGGGCAATTGAGTATCTGACGAATGAAGCGCCGCCCGCCGTCGAGGGCAACGCTGGAGACGCGACCGCATTGCAAGTGGGCGGCGTGTTAAAGGATGCGGGCATATCGGTCGAGAAGGCAATCGAGCTAGTCGAGGCGCACTATAATCCGCGTTGCGAGCCGCCATGGGATGACGGCGGCGAAGCCAAGGTGCGCAACGCCTATGCCTACTTGCATCAGAACGTGCCGGGCAGTGTACAGACCGCTCACGAGGACTTCGCCGCCGACCCGCTGCCGCCGCTGGCGGCAGACGAGCAGACTGCGAGCGATAGAGCACGCGCGGAACGTCTCAAGCGCAAGGCTGAGGCAGCCGCCGAACTCGAAAGCCATACGGCGGAAGTGCGCCAGCAGGTAAAGAGCTATAAACAGATTTGCGAGGAATGGGTATGGGTTGCCGGTACAAAGCAATTCGTAAAGATCAACTACCCCGAACTGCGATGGGATAAGGAACAATTCGACGATGCTTTTAGCTACGCCAAAGGCAAAGCATCGAAATTGTCAAAGACCATATTCGAACAAGTTGGAACCACCATGCGCAAGGTTGACGGCATGGTCTACAAGCCGGGTCTGCCAAAGTTTTGCATGGTGGGACCAACCTCGAATTTCAATCTCTATGAGCCATCCGACATCGTGTCGGCATCGGGCGACACTTCGATATTCGACAAGCACATTGACTACCTGATCCCCAACAAAGGCGACCGCAAAAAATTCCTGAATTGGTGGGCATGGAAGTTGCAGAACATCGGCAAGAAGCAAAAGCACGCGCTACTATTATTCGGCAGGATTCCCGGCACTGGCAAATCTTTTATTGCGGACCTCATGGAGCGCATCTACGGCAAGGACAACGTGTCGCCGGTCGGTCCCGACGAACTGTCAGGCCAGTTCAACGAGTGGGCGCTCAAGTGCAACTTGGTAGTGATCGAGGAATTGCGGGCGCTCGAAAAGACGCAGATCAAGAACAAGCTGCATCCTATGATTACGCAGACGCGCATCAAACTCAACGACAAAAACGTAAAGCGGTTCACGCTAGAGAACTGCTTTGGGTTTTTCATGATGACCAACGAACCCGCCGCGATCAAACTCGACAATAGCGACCGCCGCTATCTCGTGATCGAGACTAAGGCACTGCCGAAACCGCACTCTTACTATGTGAGGCTCTTTAAGTTGCTCGATGACCCGAAGGCCATCGGCGCGATCAAGTATCAGTTGGAGCACCGCGACCTCGAAGGTTACAGCGGCGAAGGCCGCGCACCGGAGACCACGGCGAAGCTCAACATGATCGAGGCAGGGTCAAGCGATATCGAACAGTGGATGACGATGCACGCTGGCGAGTACCCGCTCACCTGCACAGTGATAAGCTTGGACGACATTCTCAAGATCATGCCGGGCCGGATTTCGGCGCGCTCCGGCATCTACAACACTATCAGCGACGTTCTGGAACGCAAGTTCAAGGGTGGCAAGCTTGGACAGGTCCGCGTCAATGGCGAACGTCCGTACCTGTGGGGCATCAATGGCGGCCTCGCCGCCTTCCGCAGCAAGATACATCCGGGCGAACTCGTGCCGCATGAGAAGATCGCGGAGGCGTACACTAACCAGCATAACGACTTCGCCGGGAAGGCCGCCGACACCGACGCGGAGGACTTCACGTCATGACCGATAACACCGCAGCCATCCGCGCACTACTCAAGACGGGCAGCCCCGGTGGCAGTGATCCGAAGCACGACATGCGCACGCTGGCAGAGGCGCTCCGGCTCAAGTTCGCCGAAGTGCCGATGCTGATCGAGGGCGTGACCATCCGCTCCAATGCGAACAGCTACACGCGCGCCACGCTCGACACGCTGGCCGCACTGTGGCCGATGATCGAGGCCGAACTCGACAAGTTCACGGCGCTGGCTGACTTTGCCACGGTGATCGAGCCATCGTACATATTCCAGATCACCAATGGCGCGCTGTGGGATGAACTGGCGTTCGCGCACAGGATCATCGACCCGCTCAAGGCGATGCAAGGCCGCGTAGCTGAGGCGCGCGAGATCGAGCAGACCGAAGCGCCGATGATGGACCTGCGCAATCAACTCGTGAGCCTCGACCGGATGAACCTCGGCGGTATCGAGATGCAACGCAACGCGCCCTGTCCGCGTGCCACTGGCACGCAGGCAGGGAACGCCCCGGCGGCGGCGGATGATGTGGCCGCGATCATGGCCGAACTCTAATAAACCGGGCGCATAGGCGCTCGATCTGCCGCCGCGCCTGTGGCGAAGCATCAGGCCGGGCCTGTCTCTAAGGTGGCGCTGGCTTAGCCCCCCGGTAAGCCACAGGTTAGCCCACAGCCCCAAGGGTTTTCGGGGTGTTTGGCTTATGGCTTACCCCCCTCCCCACTCGCCGCCTATATGTATTATTCTATTGATACATAAAAAGAGAGATAGGGTAAGACAGAATGCTAGAAACCCCTGCAAACATTGGCTAAGTTGTGGCTTATCCCCCCGGTAAGCCACAGAAAAGAGGCTAAGCCAAAATGCTGAAAACCCCTGCAAACATTGGCTAAGTTGCGGCTCACCCCCGGTAAGCCACTGCGCCCGCTGTGCCGGGCAACGACGCGATTTTTAGATTAACTAGAATGCAGCCCTCCAAGAATGCAGCGGAATTGATCGAAATCCGACTCTCCAAGGCCCGAAATGGTTAACGCTTTACCATGTTTTACTTGGTAAATTGATGCCTCAGACATCATCTCTGATGCGTAAAACATCATTTTGACATCTTATTCGTTAATGCCGTTAACCCGCGCCTCATTTGTGGCTAACCCACTGATTTTGTTTAAAATTGTTTTGAATGCTGATGCTGCACTTTGTAGCCTAGGCTACACTTTGCAGCCCCCCGGGCAGACCACCCCGCCGGTTTGTGGCCAGTGCAATCAATCTCGCGTGCCAGTAGCAGGAATGGCGACCCCGGCAGAACTTCCTTCTACACTAAATGGCCCGGTGCATGGTTACTTCATAAGATGTTGATATCATTGCGTAATAAGGAAATGTTCCAATGCATACGTTATGCGAAATCAGATTATTGATCCTAGCTGTAGTGGGTGCGCACGTGCAAGTAGAATGGGGGCCGGTCGGTGAAAGTTGGTGGCTTAGGGAAGTCTCATGCGAGGTACGGGGTAGAGGTATTAGTTCCTATGCATCCACCAGAAAGCCATGTGCCCCTAGCTATTCGCGCCGGGTCAAGTCGAACTGTGCCCCCGAAAAATCTAAGGAAAATCGGGCAGTTTTGAAAACTGAAAACCCGGCGGAGTTGAAAAGCTCCCCGGCCTCCGATCACCACAATAAACGCCGCCGTGCCGCCGACACCACCCGAGGCCGCCGCATGAGATTCGCGACACAGCAAGAATGGGCCGCCATGTCAGAGCAAGAGCGGGACCGATATCGGGACCGGCTCGCCCGGCACGACCGCTTAATCCGGCTCCGCGATCAATGGATTTTCCCGGCCATCAAATACTGCCTGATCCTTTGCGCGGGCTATTTTATGTTAATCGGCATTGAGACGGCGGTGCCGCAATGGCTGATTGATCTGAATGACGCCTGGGTTCGAAATTCTTGGATGGCCCTGAGCCGCGCGACGGCAAGCTCTCGCTGACGCCTGCGGAATGATCTAATTCCAGTTTGCTTAATCCGCTGCCAGCAGTTTTAAGTACCTGCGCTTAGATTGGGAAAAGCAACCATCTCTTCGGAACGATCATTTCGGCTCGCGCTAATGCAAGTAAGAGCGGTCGGTATTTTCTTATGGCCGCCGTGAATGTTTTATGTGCCTCGGACGCATCATCATTATTGTAGGGATCACCTGTCATCTCTTTCATTAGTTCGTCATACAGCGCAATAAACTTCTCGGACATAATCAGATAGTCATCAGCGATGCGCTTGCTGGTGGCCTCAAAGTGCTTCGCAATTTTTTCATTGTGTTTTTCTGCTACGCTTTCAAAGTAACGGTCTTCATCTTCCTGAATGTATTCATCCGCACTGTTACAAATCTGCTCAATTGCCGCCAGTTCAGAAAGAATTAGGCCATAGGCGGGACGTTTCAGGAGTCCCAAAGTTTTTCTTTGTAAGTTCGGACATAGCTCAGCCTATTTGCAATGACGACAGCGAACACTGTGGCACTCGCAGTAATAATTGCCGTAATAATTGCCGAAATGAGAGTTCCTGACGAAATATCCACTGCGGTCCCCCCTGAGCCCATCTGCTACTCGTGACAAGTGTAACACGTCGCACGCACGAGCATTGTATTTGAGGATTGTAGACCTTCATAGGCTGCCAGAAATGAGCATTAGTCGGCCCACTCTGACTGATCGGATTACCCGCCACCCGAACTATGGCCGCCGCGTCGCGAGTACGACCCGCGCTGCGCAATTCAGCGAGCGGACGGTCGCTGCATCGAATGCCAGCGCCTCGAAGGCCGCGCCTCGGGGCCATATGACGCTTCTCATGGGCGACGATAACGTTGCTTGTTAGACGACGCTCGATCCCAAATTTTCACAAACTATTGCAATCGTATAAAACCAATATTGATGAATGGCTCACCTTTATCTTTGCTACGCGCTACGAGCATGAAGGCAGTGCGTCCTGTCGGGTGTTGCAGTAGCTGATAAATTTCATTCATCTGAAGGCCGACTACCGCAGATGTCGGCTTGCCAACTCGAACTTTGCTAATGATCTTGGAAAGGAGAGGCTCAGCAGGCATATTTACGCTGACTTGACATACTTGCGTTGGCTTCCCCCGGAATTGTCCATGGCTCACAGCGACTATATATTGTAGACTATGTTCCTCTACCAGCCACCCCTCATAATCCTTGGCGTCAACTGGTCTCATGACGTTCTTTTCATCGCCCGATAGTGACTTCCATTTTGCTAACCGGGCGTAGCTGCTCACGCGCGAAATATCGTCAATCGGCTCATAGCGAATTACCGCCAACAACAAAATCCGCCGCCATATCCGCAGCGAGGGACGACGTGGCAGCGATGGCTGAGAGCTCTGTGATTGGTTTCCATTGTCGCGCTCGCTCTTGCGCTTCGGCGAGTTGTGTAGGTGTAATATGACTGCCCACGATGTCACGCCGTTTAGCTGCCTCGTTTTTAACGGCCTCATTGCTCTCATTGGCTAGTCACCGCCGCTTTTAGCGGCCAGACTGAACCACTTGTACGCCTCGACAAAATCCTGCGAAATGCCTTCCCCGTTAAATACATCGTGCCGAGTTAAGCTGAGCCGTGCTGTCACCTTGCTCAGCTGAACAGCGAAACCACTTGAAAGCCTCTACCTCGTCCTTGTTAACGCCTATGCCACGATCATACATGACGCCAATTTCATATTGAGCAAGTGGATGACCTTGCTCAGCAGCTTTGCGTACCACGTCAAAGCCAAAAACGTAGTCTCTTCGGCACTGCCTTACCTTAAAATACATTAACTCCAAGAGCCCACTCGGCACCGAGAATACCCTGTGCAGCCAATAGTCGTAAAAGCGATAACGCTGTGGCGTAATCGCCCCGATGAACAGCGCCATCGCAATCTTAAAGTCATCAAAGGAATTAGCCCATCCGAAGCTTGCAGCGAGGAGCGAGAAGATAATTGCAGGTAGAAACGACCTTGCTGCCTTGCTCACAGCCCCAAACTGGAACCAATACAGCCAACGCAACATCGTTCGCACAGCTCAACTCCTTTTACGTGACCAACTCCGCTTTCACTCGCGAGAAAATTCCGATCACAGCCAAAACAACCCAAGCGAGGCAGAGAAACGAATAGAGATTGAGCAGGATGCCAGTCACGCTCCACGACATCCAAATAAAATATAGTTGGGGGATCACTGGAATGACGAGCGCGCGAGCACCGCCGAGAAGCTGGTGAGATAGGCAAGTACAGCGTCCAAATATATATGACGGTGAGAGCAGCCACATCGCGAAGCGCCGAAAGTCGTTAAGGACGCCCAAATCATGAAACGCCGAACGCCGTCTCGTCCATCCTGCACCCCTTTTTTCCCACGCCAAGTGCATCACTCACGCAAGCCGTGTCAATAGGTTTGACAACCTTGCGGGGATCGAGCGCGCCAACTAAAATCCGCCATGCCGCTCGCCTATAGGAGCACTCAAATAGCTTAGCTATCCTTTTGCAACATCGGAGCCGCGCAATGGGGAGCAAAAATGAAGACCTACTTAGCAATTATTTTCGCAAGCATTTGCTTAGCCTCACAACCAGCGTTCGCGCAGTACTTTGCGGACAAGCGAGCAAACCAACTAAAAGCGCAGTGCTGGCAATGAAAAGAAACATCAACAAATCGTTTGGTGACCGGAACAGGTGGAATGAGGAAACTCATTGGACTCTTTGCCCAAGCGCCACAGTCGATTTAAAGAATGCGTAGCACTAAAGACTGAGACCTCGTTTGTCATCAAGGAGCTTGTGCTTGATGGCCCGAAAACCACAGAAAAGCCAATAATGTACGATCATATGGCGTACCGGTTCAGATGACTGACGGCCGCGCAAGAGCTTGTGCCGACAAGTGAATGAGCGACGTACACGCACGAAGACCCTAAGTCAGTCGCGAAAAAGAAACAGCGCTCCGTGCGGCTGCGCTGAGGATTGTGCGAAGCGCGGACAACCAAAAATCAGCATGAAGTCGTCGGAGGCGATTGAGACATGCTGGTAAACCGCGCCGTGTTGTTAAAGCCACAACAGCTGCGGTCCGAGAAGATTACATCTATAGTATTGAGCATACTTTGCGCTTTGAAGACGGTTCTGACGCAATTATTGAGACTCGAAGTCAGTAAGATCAACGTTCTTTCCGCAGGCGGCATCGTAAGCGTGCGTTAAAAGGAGGATTTTATGAGCGAGACATTTACGCAACTCCACTACCAAAAAAGCAGGTTAACATTACCGCTGAAGAGCTGCTGAATGGTGTTGTGCAATTGTACTTGAGAAGCAAGGGAATTAAAATTGGCAAGATTGAATACACGAAGGAAGACGACGGAACGACAGAAGTTACATTCGGTGACGTGACCGGTGAAACAACATATTGGCGAGAGGGCCGCAGTGTGTTTTTCCACGTGTCGGCGAAGTTCGGGTCGATGAACACGAAACTAGGCGACGGCCCATTCGCTTTGAAAATAATGGCTACGAGAGTAGCTAGAGGGTCTCAGTCAGGACCTTCCCTGCAAGATACTCTTCGACGTTGTGGCTAGAGTGAATGCAGACCGCTCTATTTCCTTCGAGGGTGTCATATAGCCGAGAAACCCCTTCACGGGAGATCGCCCGCTGCGCAGGCCAGAGCGCCATGCCGGTCAAATCCGGCCGGGAGGTTGCCGAAACCTGCCTGTAAAAGCTACCTGTATGCCTCTGAAAAATCCCGATAACCCCTTGATAAATAAAGGCTGCATGACCTTGGTAAGGGGGAGGTCGAGTGTTCAATCCACTCCGGCAGCACCATTAAATCAAGGGCTTCTTGAGACTTTTGACTGCCACTAAAACTGCCCTCTATAGCCGTCTCAATTGCCGCTTATGTCCGCTTCGCTCTCAAAGCAACTAAATTGCTCCAACGCCACGAAATGTCAGCGATGGGCCAAGCACGTCCTTCGCTGCCGCGCGAAAAGAGAAGCCCCCGATGCGGCGGTCCTACTTCGCAAACCCACCTCAATCTATAGGCGGTCGCCTGAACTTTTTGAGCACGGCCCAAATTTTCGTCCGGTTTTGGATGACCTGATCAGTGATATATGCAGTCCCGAGACCGACTAATCCAATCAGTGATGCCAACTTAAGAGCTGAGTATGGTGCAGAGAATAAGAAATCGGCTTGAAGGACAATAAACAGAATGCTCCCAAACCAATAGACGATACGCCGCATTGTATTTTTGGGCGGCCACGACTGGATAAGCGCACCTACAATATAAATGCCTCCGCCGAGGCTGGAACCAATCATGGAAACAAATACAAGCGTTGCGTTCGGAGAAATGGATAAGAAATAAAAATAGCCCGCTTGGGCTACTAGAAATAGCGTACCTCCACACCAGTAGAATGCACGCGGTGTCATGCACAGTTGAGGGCGATTGATCCCGCCGCCGCCATAGAGAACAGCGTTCCAACGATTTTTATGACTGGGTTTTTCATATGGCTATGCCCGCCTTGCCGACAAAATCTATTCGGTGCGATTTGTCTCCAACAACCAGTACGCGAAAGCACCTTCACCTTGCTTAATAGCTTAACTCAAGTTGTATTCGATTGTTCGGTCATGTCCGGGTGGGGTCATTCGCTACGGAGTTGGCTGGTTTTCCTGCCGATCAACTTCCGCCTCGTCCCGAAAGCGGACTGGGTGCCTGTAAAAGCTGTCTCTATGCCACTAGAAAACCACAGCCAACCTATTGAAAAATAAGAAGCTCAGTGCCTTGGTAAGGGGGAGGTCCACAGTTCAATCCTGTGCGGCAGCACCAGTCCGACCAACAGGCCGCCGTCAACTCGCGATCTTGATCTGCGGCTTCGGCTTGCCGGCCGGCGCGCGGCCGACCCAAGCGGAATATTCGGCGATCGGTTGCGGCCGGCCGACGTAAAAGCCCTGGACCTCGTCGCAGTGCTCGGCGGCGAGAAAATTGAGCTGCTCCTCGCTCTCCACGCCTTCCGCCACCACCGGCAGGCCGAGGCCGTGCGCGAGACCGATCACCGCGCGCACGATCGCCACGGAATGCTGGTTGTGCGGCAGATTGGCGATGAAGGAGCGGTCGATCTTGATCTTGTCGAAGGGGAACGACTGCAGATAGGACAGCGACGAGTAGCCGCTGCCGAAGTCGTCCATGGCGATGCGCACGCCGAGATTCTTCAAGCGGCGCAAGATCAACAGGCCGCGCGAGAAATCGTCGATCAGCACGCCCTCGGTGACCTCGAACGTCAGCCGCCCCGGCTCAAGGCCCGTCTCCAGCAGGATCGAATGCACCAAACCGACCAGGTCGCCCTGGCGGAACTGAATGGGCGACAGGTTGACGCTGATGCGCAACGGACGCGGCCACGACGCCGCTTCGCGGCAGGCGGCACGCAGGATCCATTCCCCCATCGGCACGATCAGACCGCTCTCCTCGGCGAGCGGGATGAAGTTCGCCGGCGAAATAAGACCGCGCGTCGGATGATTCCAGCGCACAAGCGCCTCGAAACCGACGGTCTCGCCGCCGATTTTGGTATAGGGCTGATAATGCAGCAGCAGTTCGCCGCGGGCGATCGCGGTGCGCAGGTCCTGCTGCAGCGCGCGTTTGTCGCGCAACTGCCGGTCCATCGCCAGCTCAAAGAAACGCAACGAGCCGCGCGCCTCCGATTTGGCGCGGAACAACGCGGCATCCGCGTTGGCAACGAGCGTCATCGAATCCGTGCCGTCCTGCGGGAACACGGAAACGCCGATGGTCAGGCCCACGCGATGCGGCGCGCCATCGATATTGATATCGGTATCGACCGCCGCCAAGAGCTTGGCCGCCAGCGCCTCGGCAGTCGCCGGTTGCGGCCCGGTCGGCGTAATCACCTGGAATTCATCGCCGCCGACGCGGGCGATGAAAGCGCCCTCGCAGGCCTGAGCCAGCCGGCCGGCGACTTCGCGCATCAGCCGGTCACCCTTGGCGTGACCGAACACGTCGTTGACCGTCTTGAAGCGGTCGAGATCGATGCTGAGCAGGGCAAAGCTTTCACCCGACGCCTTGGCGAGATCGAGCGTGGCGGCGATGCATTCGATGAACGCCGAACGGTTCGGCAGGTTGGTGAGCGAATCGTGATGCGCCATATGGGCGATGCGCTGCTCGTCGCGCTTGCGCTCGGTAAGATCGTGGACGACGGTGATCAGATATTGCGATTGGCCGTCCGCGTCCATCACCGGCAGCCGCGTCGCGGTGACGATGCGGGTGCCGTTGGCGGGCGTGACGATCGCGTGTTCGTCGACGAACATCGATTTTCCCGACTCGATCAATTTCCGGTCGTCTATCTCGATCATTTCCGCGCTGGCTCGCGGCATGAATTCGAAAGCCGTCTTGCCGAGAATCGTGGCGCGGTCGACGCCGAGGAAGCCCTCGGCGGCGCGATTGATCAGGAGATAGTTTAGACTTGGAATTTCCTTCACGATGATCGGCGACGGCACGTTCTCGACGATCGTGTCGAGGAACGAGCGGGTATGCTCGAGTTCACGTACGGCTTTGCGGCGTTCGGTGATGTCCTCGTGCATCGCCACCCAGCCGCCATCTTTGATCGGATAATTGACGACGTCGATGATACGGCCATCGTTCAATTCGACGGTCATGACAAAGGTGTTGCCGAGCTTGATCGCGGCGCGCAACTCGTCCGCGTAGCTTGCGGGCTCGAGGGGAAAGGTGCCAGCGGCGACGCGTGCGTCAAGCAAATCGCGGATGCTGCAGCCGCGCCAGATGCGCTTGGGGTCGATGTTGTACATCGCCCGGTAGCGCTCGTTCCACACCAGGAGGCGATTCTGCGCATCGAACATGCACAGGCCCTGGCTCATGTTGTTGAGCGCGGCGTCGAGCTGCATGTTCTGCTCGCTGAGCTTGCGCCGCACGCGCCAAGCCGCAAAGGCCCCCACCAGGCAGACGCCGAGCAGCGAGCCGGCGACGGCCGCGAGCGCGATCGACAGCGCGGTCAGCGACACCGAATAGGCGCCGATGATTTCCATCGTCATGAGCGTGAGGCTAAAGCCGAGCACGCCGGCGAAGGCGACCATTCGCCAGTCGTGATATCTACTCCGGAACTTACGTGCCTTCGCCATGGCTCCACATGCGGGCCGCCCGCGGCGTGGCCCGATAGTCAAAGATTTTCCAAAACTTATAGGGACCGGCTTTGGCGCCGCGTTAATTTCAATGGACTGCAATCGTTAATCGGCAATTAGTCATACAAAGACATGAGCGCGATCGCGACAATTTGCGCGATATCGCCACGCAGATGCGGTCAGCGCGGCTTGAGGAACGCGAAATCGCAGCCCTGATCGGCGCCGAGGATTTGCTCGGCGTATAGCCGGGCATAGCCGCGCCCGGGCGGTGCGGCGGCGGGCTTGGCGGCGGCGGCGCGGCGTTTAAGTTCCGCGTCGTCGACCATCAGGCTGATACTGCGATTTTCGACCGAAAGACGAATGCGGTCGCCATTCTTCACCAGGCCGAGCGGTCCGCCGGAGGCGGCGTCCGGCGTCACGTGCAGCACGATGGTGCCGAACGCGGTACCGCTCATGCGCGCATCGGACACGCGCACCATGTCCTTAACGCCCTTGCTGGCGAGTTTCTTGGGGATCGGCAGATAGCCGGCTTCGGGCATGGCGGCGGGAGAATGTGGGCCGGCATTTTGCAGTACCAGGATGTCTTTCTCGGTGACGTCGAGTTTTGGGTCGTCGACCCGCGCGGCGAGATCTTCCAGCGAAGAGAACACCACCGCCCTGCCTTCGATCTCGAACAAATTGACGTCGGCCGCCGAGCGCTTGAGGATGGCGCCTTGGGGCGCCAGATTACCGAACAGCGCGACCAGCCCGCCGTGCGGCTCCAGCGGCTTGTTGCGCTCGGCGATGATGCTGCGGTCGACGAAGCCGTCGACGCCATGCGCCAATCGCTCGCCCAAAGTCTCGCCGGTCACCGTCATGACGTCGAGATGCAGCAGGTCCTTCAATTCGCGCATCAGCGCGCCCATGCCGCCGCCGGCGAAGAAATCCTCCATGTAGCCGTTGCCGACCGGCTTCAGGTTCACCAGCACGGGCGTCGAGTCCGATAATTCGTTGAGCTTTTGCAGCGTCACCGGGATGCCGGCGCGGCCGGCGATCGCCGTCAGATGGATGATGGCGTTGGTGGAGCCGCCGATGGCGAGCAGCGCGCGCAGCGCGTTCTCCATCGACTTGGGCGTAATGATCTTGTCGGGCGTGAGCTGCGAGCCGATCAGCTTAACGGCGGCGGCGCCGGTTGCTTCCGCCGCGCGCAAGCGGTCGGCATGCACGGCGGGAATGGTGGCAGTGCCGGGCAGGATCATGCCGAGCGCCTCGACCAAGCAGGCCATGGTCGAGGCGGTGCCCATCACCGCGCAGGTGCCGGCGGTGGTGGCGAGCTTGCCCTCGATTTCGGAAATCTCCCGGTCGTCGATTTTGCCGGCGCGGTACTGCGCCCAGAAGCGGCGGCAGTCGGTGCAGGCGCCCAGCCGCTCGCCGCGGTGGCGCCCGGTCATCATCGGGCCGGCCACCAGCATCACCGCCGGCCGCCCAGCCGACACCGCACCCATCAACTGCGCCGGCACGGTCTTATCGCAGCCGCCCATCAACACCACCGCGTCCATGGGCTGGGCGCGCACCATTTCCTCGGTGTCCATCGCCATCAAATTGCGGAATTTCATGCTGGTCGGATTGAGGAACACCTCGCCCAGCGAAACGGTGGGGAATTCGATCGGCAAGGCGCCGGCGGTGAGCACGCCGCGTTTGACCGCCTCGAGCATCTCGGGGAAATGCCGGTGGCAATTGTTGAAGCCGGACGGCGTATAGGCGATGCCGACCACCGGCTTTTCCAGCATGGAACGCGAATAACCCTGCGACTGGGCGAAGGAGCGCCGCAGATAGAGCGAGAAATCGGGGTCGCCGTAATTGGTCAGTCCGTTGGCGATGCCGGTGGGCTTTTTGCTCATGCCGTTATTCTTTGCAGGCGCGTGAGGCCGGATGCAAGCCGGTCGGCCAGCGGATAATGGGCGATGCGCTCGGAGAGCCCCGGAAAGCGCTGTCTGAGCCAGCCGAAACCGACCGCCTGCATGAAGGCCATGACCACCAGCATGGTGAGGAACCAGGTGAGGAAATGATAACGGGCAACGTCTGCCCGGTAAAAGAGCGCCACCGCGTGCTGCGCCAGCGCCGCCGCGCCGATCAAGCGCAGCCAGGGATCGAAAGTCCGGCCGCGCGTCACGACATAGACCAAAATGGCGACGCCGGCGGCGTTGAGCGGGATCGTCCAATAGGATTCCGCCGGTTTGCCCAGCCAATTGGCGATCTGCACGAAAACGCGCCCGATGCCGTTGAAATCGAGGCTCAACAGGTCGCGCGCCGCCGCGAGATAGGCCGAAGGCGGCATCACCAGCAGATGCGGATCGTTGGCATTGGTGCTGAACAGCACCATCGCGTGACCGAATACCCAGTTGTGCAACGGCATGCCGAGCACCGGCAGGAAGCGGATGCACAGGCCGGTGAGCCGCGCCCACTGCCGTTGGGTGAGCGCGGCAACACCGGCGCCGCCAAGCAGAATCGCGGCGGCCGGCGCCACGATCGGTTTCATGAACACGGCGATGGCAAGCAAGAGCGCGCCGAAAAACGCCGGCAGAATTCTGCCGCTAGGACCGGCCGACGTGACCCCGACAATCGGCAACAACGCGAAGATGAAAAACATATAAGCCGCCGGATCGGCAAAGCCGCGGCTCGCCCATTTGACGTATTGCAAGAAGCTGGTGCCGAACAGAACGCCGACCGGCACCGCGACGAACAACAAGACGAGCGCGAGCGACCAGCGTTCGGGGAGGAAACGGCGGAAAACTTTTTGCACGACGATGGGCAGCAGGAAAATGAGCGACAGGTAGCCAAGATAGCTTTCACCGAACACGATGTGCTCGAGCGCGCCCCAGATATCGCCGGCCAAAAGTTTCTGCAGGATGATGCGCGCGACGCCGTCGTAGAACAGCCCGTCGTCGCCGCCGTCGAACGGCCGCACCCCGCCGAGGAAGCTGGCGTCGTCGATGGCGATGACCAGGATGGCGAGCCCGATCAGCAGAAACGGCAGGTACGTTCGCCGCATGCGCCAGCCGCCGAAGGCGTCCGATGCGGTCTCGCTTGCTGCTGCCATCGTGCGGCCCGGGCATCGTCCGAAAACGCCCTTGCCTAGCATGGCGATTTGGCTCAAATCCATGCCGCGCGCGCCGAAAAACGATATTTCTCGCAGGGCTTTAGGCCATGATCCGCGTCGGCATTGTCGGCACCAATTATGGGGCAAACGTGCAACTGCCCGCCTTCCGCGCCGACCCGCGCTGCGAAGTGGTGGCGCTCGCCGGCCGTAACGCTCAGCGCGCCGGCGAACTTGCCCGCGCGGCCGGTGTTGCCAAAGCCTATGGCGACTGGCGCGCGCTGGTCGAGGATAAGGACATCACCGCGGTCGCGGTTGCCACGCGGCCGGCTTTGCAGGCGCAGATCGCCACCGCTGCACTCGCATTGGGCAAGCCGGTGTTCATCGAAAAGCCGATGGCGACGACGCTTGCCGCCGCGCGCGCCATGCGGCGGCAGGCGCAGATCAGCCATTTGCCGACCATGATCGATTTCAATTTCACCCAGATCATGGCCTGGCTGCGCGCCAAGGAAATGCTCGACGCCGGCGCCATCGGTGCGCTGCGTCACGCCACCGTGCATTGGCACGTGGACAGCAGCGTTCTGCAATCGCGCATGCGCAACTGGCAAGCCGAAGGCGACGGCGGCGGCGACGTGCTCGGCGCCTTCATCTCGCACTGCTTCCATTATCTCGAATGGTTCTGCGGACCGATCGGCGGCCTGGCGGCACGCCTCGGCACGCTGCCCGGCGAACCCGCGTTGGAAACCACGGTGGCGATGGCGATGGCGCTCAAGACCGGCCAAGTGTGCAGCCTGAGCATGAGCTGCGCGTCCTATCACGGCCTCGGCCACCGCATCGAATTCTTCGGCGAGGACGGCACGTTGGTGCTGCACAACCCGGGCGCCGACTATATGCGCGGCTTCGACTTGTTCTACGCCAAGCGGCCGGCGGACCCGCTCGACCGCATCGCCGTCACCGATCCGGACGATGCACCGTATCCCGACGGGCGCATCGCGCCGGTGTCGCGGCTGGCGCGCAAATTCTTCGATGCCATCGAAAACGGCGGCACGCCCAAGCCCGGCTTTGCCGAAGGCTATCGCGTGCAGCGGCTGATCGACGCCGCGCGGCGGTCGCACGCGCAAGGCGTATGGATCGATTTTGCGGCCGAGGACGCGCGCGAGGAAAGCAACGTGTAAGCGCCGTCCGGTTCCACCGGGCCGATGTAGCGGGCTACCTCATCGCCGGCGCCCGCCCGATAGCCGTCGCGCTCATTCTGCCTGAAAAATCGGGCCGGAAGGACCTTTGATATCGGTCAATACAATACCTTCGAATTTGAACAATCTTGTCTCGACAAGCCCCCTGGAAGGCTTCTAAAAAAGGGGGGTAATGTGGGGCGGGTAAAGTAGAAAAATCGTATGGATTACAAAGCTTTTTTCGCGTCGGCCCTGGCCACGCTGAGGGACGAGCGCCGCTACCGGGTTTTTGCCGATCTTGAGCGCATCGCCGGTCGATTCCCGCATGCCTACTGGCATTCCCCGCAAGGTAGGCGTGAGGTCGTGATTTGGTGTTCCAACGACTATCTCGGCATGGCGCAGCATCCGAAAGTGATCGGCGCCATGGTCGACGTCGCCGCGCGCATGGGCACCGGCGCCGGCGGCACCCGCAATATCGCGGGCACCAATCATCCGCTGGTCGAGCTCGAGCGCGAGCTCGCCGACCTGCACGGCAAGCCGGCCGCGCTAATCTTCACCTCAGGCTATGTGTCGAATCAGGCCGGCATCCCGACCATCGCCAAGCTACTGCCGAACTGCCTGCTGTTGTCCGACGCGCTCAACCACAATTCGATGATCGAGGGCATACGCCAGTCCGGCTGCGAGAAGCAGGTGTGGCGGCATAACGACCTCGGCCACCTGGAAGAGTTGCTCAAGGCCGCCGATCCCAAGCGACCGAAAGTGATCCTGTTCGAGAGTCTCTATTCCATGGACGGCGACGTGGCGCCGGTACACGCGATCTGCGATCTCGCCGAACGCTATGGCGCCATGACCTATGCCGACGAAGTGCACGCGGTCGGCATGTACGGCCCGCGCGGCGGCGGCATCTGCGAACGCGAAGGCGCGATGCATCGCGTCGATGTGCTCGAGGGCACGTTGGCCAAGGCGTTCGGCTGTCTCGGCGGCTTCATCACCGGCAGCGAGGAACTGATCGACGCGGTGCGCTCTTATGCGCCCGGCTTCATCTTCACCACCGCGCTGCCGCCGGCGATCTGCGCCGCGGCGACCGCCGCCATCCGCCACTTGAAGACATCGCAATGGGAACGCGAGCGGCACCAGGATCGCGCCGCGCGGGTAAAATCCGTGCTCAACGCCGCCGGTCTGCCGGTGATGCCGTCGACCACCCATATCGTGCCGGTGCTGATCGGGGACGCCGAAAAGTGCAAGGTGGCGAGCGATCTGCTGCTCTCCGAGCACGGCATCTACATCCAGCCGATCAATTATCCGACCGTGCCGCGCGGCGAAGAACGGCTGCGCATCACGCCGTCGCCCTATCACGACGACGCGCTGATCGATCGGCTGGCGGAAGCGCTGGTCGATGTGTGGGAACGGCTCGATCTGCCGACCCGCAACCAGGCGCTGGCGGCGGAATAATCAAACGCCGTCATTCCGGACGCCGCGAAGCGGCGATTCGGAATCCAGATGCAAGCACCGAGCTGGTTTCTGGATTCCGGGTTCGCACGCCATAGCGTGTCGAAAACGCGCGTGAACGCGCTTATGGCGTGCGCCCTGGAATGACAAGAAATATTAGGGCGTGGACTCCTAAACGGACAGCCAAATGGCGGCATGGATGCATCGCCCAATGTGCTTTTGCGGGCACAGGCCGCGGCACAGATTGTTCCGCCCCATCCTCGAATCCCATGATGGAAGGGCCCTAGTGCCGATTCCGAAGAGAAGCACGAGCCCGTGAGCGACATCGACACTGTGGTGGTGGATAGTCTGAAAGCGCTACACCCAAACCGGCCGATTAGAAAAGCGGACATTGATCAAACGCTATTGTCCTCAATTTAAGAGGCCCGCAGCTCCATCGCTGCATCATTAGAGGCCGGACAGATGGCAGCATCCGATTACGTGCCGATCTTCTTCAAACACCGCTTGCATCTCGCGGGGCGTCCACAGAAGAGTACGCGCCTTCTGTAATCGGCCCGATGAAGTCAAGTCCCCGAATGATCGTCACGCCGCCGAGCTCTCGCTTCTGTCCGTGGTCGGCGCTGAGGCCGCCACACTATGCTGTTAGAGGGAGCGGTGAGCCTATCTAGAACCTATCTCAAAATCGTTTGAAGAGGATGACGAGGCAGGCGAGTTGCACGAAGCCAAGGAAGTTCTTCGGATAGAACTCCCAGCGGACAAGAATGCGGCGCTGCCATTGAATCCAGGCAAAGAACCGTTCGACCAGCCAGCGCCTGGCATATCTCCGAAGTCGGCGTCCATCTTGCGTGGCGCACTTGCGACGATTGGATCGGTGCGGCGCGACCATCTCGATGCCGTCTTTGCGTAAGTCTTCATCGAGCGGGTCACTATCATAGGCGCGATCGCCAATGAGGGTCTCGGGCTTGGCTTCAATCATGTAAAAGTCAAAGCACAATTGAACCAAACGCACTTCGTGATGATTGGCGGCGTGCGTACTCACCGACAGCGGCAAACCGTGGCGATCCACTATCGCCATGATTTTCATGCCTTTTCCACGCTTTGTCGGGCCGATCTCCGCACCGCCGCCCTTGGCCATCGCAAAGGTCGCGTCAATGAAACTCTCTTCTTCGTCTAGCACCCCTTTGTCGCGCAGTTCGTTGGCAACATCGGTCAGAATTTGACGCAAAACTTCGCTGCGGCACCAAGCTTGAAACCGACGATGCACGGTTTTGTAGTTCGGATAGCTCTGAGGCAGCATGTGCCACTGCGCACCCGTGTTGAGAATCCACAGAACTGCTTCGAGCACGCGCCTCGTCGATATCGGTTTGCGTCCGGGGCGACCATCGGGAATGTGCTCCTCCGGAAAATGTTTCCGGATGCGCTCCCATTGCTCGTCACTCAGTCGAATCATCCAACATTTATAGCCGATCAAGCCCATTCAGCAATTTTGAGATAGGTTCTAGTCATCTGGAACGGAAGTTCGTGACATTATAAAAGAGCGCTCGGGGCTTCGAGAGGAGAGCGCTCATGGCGAAAGCAGGTAGAAAAGGCCGGCCGATCGCGCCGTTGGTGCTGGGTGCGGAAGAGCAGTCGTATCTGGAGAGGCAAGTTCGCCGTCACCGTGTTGCCCGGTCCTTATCCGAGCGATGCCGCGTCATTCTGCGATGTGCGGAGGGCTTGTCGAGCAAGGACGTGGCTGCCGAACTCGGCCACCATGAACACACCGTTGGCAAGTGGCGTCGCCGATTTTTGAAGGATCGCTGCGATGGTCTGCTTGACGAGGCCCGCCCCGGTCGACCTCGAACGATAGACGACGATCAGGTCGCCGCCGTGATCGAGCGGACGCTGCGAACGACACCGGTCGATGCGACGCACTGGTCGATCCGCTCGATGGCGGCGGAAACTGGCTTTTCCCACACCACGATCCGTCGGATGTGGGTAGCGTTCGGCCTGCAGCCACACCGTAGCCAGACGTTCAAGCTGTCGAGCGATCCACTGTTTGTCGACAAGGTACGCGATATCGTTGGCCTTTACCTTTCTCCGCCCAACCGAGCACTGGTTCTCAGCGTCGATGAGAAGAGTCAGATTCAGGCGCTCGATCGCGAGCAGCCGGTCTTGCCGATGATGCCTGGCATACCCGAACGTCGCACGCACAGCTACGTGCGGCACGGCACGACCTCGCTATTTGCCGCACTCGATGTCGCCTCGGGGTTCGTCATTGGTAAATGCTACAAGCGTCACCGGGCGGCCGAGTTTTTGAACTTCCTCAAAGCGATTGATGCTCAAGTCCCCGATGGGCTCGATATCCATATCGTGATGGACAACTATGCCACCCACAAAACCCCCAAGATCAGGGCGTGGCTCGCCCGGCGGCCGCATTATCATGTCCATTTCACGCCGACTTCTGCGTCTTGGATCAATCAGGTCGAGCGCTGGTTCGCTGAGCTCACCAGAAAGCGGCTCCGGCGAGGTGTTCATACATCCGTCAGGCAACTCGAAGCCGATATCCGTTCATTCATCGATCGGCACAACCAAAATCCCAGACCCTTCAAGTGGACCAAATCTGCCGACCAAATCCTGGCATCAGTTAAACGGTTCTGCCACAAAGCCCAACTGACATTATACGGCGAACTTTAAATTCACGTGACTAGGGTCAAAACTCATAAATCTCGAAACCTGCTGATACGCGCGGACTTTCTAAGTCTCGCCTTTCTTGACAAGATCAAAATGTGCGAGTCGTATCAATGAGTTACATTTTATGAGTTTGAGCCCTAGATACGCGTGGTTCGTCGGATGACGGCCACTGGGCGCGTAACGGCTTCACCGGTTCCACCGTCCCGGCGACGGGACTTCGGGCAGTAGGGCTTGTGTTTAGCCCACTTGCGTCTCTTGTTTCTCCTTGATCAAGCCTGCGCCGCGATCGGCTGCACCGCAGTCCACCGATAAGTTGTGCCGTCGACCCACATGCGGTGCAGGATCACTGCGATCTTGCGAGCGAGTGCAACCTTCGCCCGTTTTGAACCTCGCCGCTTGGCGACGTCCATTCCCCAGCATTTGAGTTTTGAGAACCGCGTTATGCGCGATAGCAGAACATTGGCCGCTTCATAAAGCGCTGTGCGCACCATCTCATCGCCAGCCCGCGTGATCCCGCCGGTGATATCCTTTTCACCCGACTGGTACTTCCTCGGCGTGAGCCCGAACAGTGCTCCTGCCGCCTTCGACTTCGTGATGCGGCTCGGATCGTCCATTGCCGATTTGTAGGTTATTGCCACCAGCGGACCAACGCTCGGCACCGTCATTAGCCTCCGGCAGACCGCGTCTTCACGAACGATCGCCAGCACAGCTTTGTGCAGCTTTTCGTATTCCGCCTTCAAAGCCGCCCGCGCCGGAAGCATCGCCCCAGCAATGCGTTCCAATGTGGCCTGGCCCGTCACCAATTCGCGAATCCGCGCTTCAAACCCCTTGCGCGTCACCGGCCCGACCTTCAGACCGAAACCGCGCAGAATCCCCCGGATGCTCAATTCCACGTCGATAAGCCGTCCGAGAAGCTGCTTGCGCGCAACTAGCAGCGCACGCACCTCCTGCGATCCCATCGACTTGGCGTGCACCGGTCGGAACCAACCCATCCGGATCAGCTGGGCAAGCCCGCGCGCGTCCTTGCGGTCCGTCTTCACCGTCATCGCCGACAAGGCAGCTTTCACATGCCGTGTCTCCAGCAGGACGCTTTCGAACCCTGCTTGCTTCAACCCTGCATGTAGCCACTGCGACAACGGCCCCGCCTCAAGTCCGATCTGCTTCACTGCAAAGCCAAGCTCCTGAAAGAAAGCAATAAAAGCTTCGGGCTCGCTCGCGATCTTTGCTTCCTTCACGATCTTTCCCTGCGCGTCCACAACGCACACGCTCGACAGTTCCAATGACACGTCGATTCCGGCATAATGTTCCATGGCTGTCCTCCGTCTCCAGATGCTTGGGGCCGACTCACGTCGTGACCCCGTTTCATCATCTATCGGGGGACAGCCACATCAACTGCTCATTCAGAGCAGGGCCCATTACGGCATCTAGTCTTGAAACGGCGGCCGCCGCGTCGGCGGCTTGATCGGCTCGTCGATCGGCAGCGGCGCCTTTTGCGCGCGCCGCGCCAAGAACGGCATGGTCATCAAGACGAAGAAAATGCGCACCAGATGGTGCGCCCCGACATAGACCGGGTCGACATGCAGCGCGAGCGCGAGCAGCATCATGGCGTCCACCGCGCCGGGCGCGTAAGCGATCATCACCTCGGCCACCGGCAAGGCGAGAAAGCCGACCAGCGCGGCGGCGAAAATCGCGGTGACCGCCACGGCTACGGCAAAGGAGCCAAAGGCCGCGCCCATGAAGTTCGCCAAGAGACGCAGCGGCGTGCCGGCAAAGCGCGACCCGGTGACCGCACCGAACGCCACCATCACCGTGTTGGTCACCGCCCACGGCATCAGCACGTGGATCGTACCGCTGCCGTGCAGCGCCGCCGACGTGAGCATGGCGCCGAACAGCAAACCGCCGGGGAAGCGGACGGCGTGCGCGATCAGCGAGACAGCGGTCGCGGCGGCAATCAAAATGCATAATTCGCCGAGCTGCGCCGGGTCGAAGGGGGCGCCGGCGCCGCGGCTCGCATGGCCGGCAAGACCGAGCAGCGCCAGCCCCGCCGGCAAGCCGACCGCAATCACGGTCACGCGAAAGGTCTGCACGATGGCGATGGCGCGGATATCGGCGCCGAGTTCGGCGGCGAGCGCCATTACTTGCGACAAGCCGCCGGGCGCCGAGGCGAGATAGGCGGTCATCGTGTCCCAGCCGTGCACCACGCGCAGGTAGGCGGCGCCGGTGATGCTGACGCACACCATGGCCACCAGCAGCACGGCGATGCTCAATGGATAATTCGCCATGCCGCGCAGCGTCGCCGGCGTGACCACGGCGCCGAGCGAAATGCCGATCAGCACCATCAGCATGCGCATCGGCAGCACAGGAATTTGCAGCGGCCGCCCGGCGATCGAGGCGCAGGCGACCAGCAGAATCGAGCCGGACAGATAACCGGCCGGCACCCCCAATAGCCCGAGCAAGCCGCCGCCGACCGCCGCAAAGGCCAGCGTTTCCGCCACGTTACGGAGGGTTGCGGTGCGAGGGCTGGAGGAAGGCGCGGGCAAGAATGGCGGCTTTCGCGGGGCCCGCGATCAATGCCGCGCGCGGGCGGTCCCGTCAAACCGCAGCCATAATCGCCGAGTCATGCGGTGCTGCAACCGGACGATGGACCTGGAGCCAGTTCTGTGATGACCTAGAACGGGTAAAATCCTTCACCTGCCTAGGGTTAGCCCCGATCTGGAGCGCGTATGCTGCAAGGCTGGGTCATCATCGCGGCGGCGCTTGCCTATATCGGCTTGCTGTTCCTGGTGGCGAGCTACGGCGACCGCAAACGCGGGCTCGGCCGCGACGGCCGCAGCCGGCTGCTGATCTACCCGCTGTCGCTGGCGATCTATTGCACCTCGTGGACCTTCTTCGGCTCGGTCGGCTCGGCCTCGCGCACGGGCTATGAATTTCTCACCATCTATATCGGCCCGGCGTTGATGATCGGCCTGTTTTCGCCGTTGCTCATCCGCATCGTGCGGCTGGCCAAGGCGCAGAACATCACCTCGATCGCCGATTTCATCGCCGCGCGTTATGGCAAGGCCCAGGCGGTGGCGGCTACCGTCGCGCTGATCGCCATCATCGGCACCATTCCCTATATCGCGCTGCAGCTCAAAGCGGTGTCGTCGTCGCTGGAGACGATCCTCGCGCATGTGTCGCCCGGCGCCGGCACCACGCAGCCGCTGTTCGGCGACATTTCGCTGTTCGTGGCGCTGTCGATGGCGGCCTTCGCGGTGCTGTTCGGCACCCGCCATATCGACGCCACCGAGCACCAGGACGGCTTGATGCTGGCGATCGCCACCGAATCGATCGTCAAGCTGTTCGCCTTTCTCGCCGTCGGCATCTTTGTCACCTTCTGGATGTTCGGCGGTCCCGGCGCGCTGTTCGAGGCGGCACGCAATAGCGCGCAGACCGCCGGCATCTTCACGCGGCAACCGCCGTTCGACACGCTGCTCGCGACCACGCTGTTGTCGTTCGTGGCGATCATCCTGCTGCCGCGGCAATTCCACGTGGCGGTGGTCGAGAACAACAATGAAGGCGAGATCAAACGCGCCGCCTGGCTGTTCCCGCTCTATCTCCTGGCGATCAATTTGTTCGTGGTGCCGATCGCGATTGCCGGCCTGCTGACATTTAGCGCCGGCAAGGTCGACAGCGACATGTTCGTGCTGGCGCTGCCGCTGCAGACCGGCTCGAACGTGTTGACCATCGTGGCTTTCGTCGGCGGCCTGTCGGCGGCGACCGCCATGGTGATCGTCGAATTGGTGGCGCTGTCGATCATGGTGTCGAACGACCTCGTCATGCCGCTGGTGCTGCACCGGCGCGAGGCGCTGATCGCCGGGCGCGGCAATGTCGGCTCGCTGCTGCTCACGGTGCGGCGGCTGGCGATCTTCGTGATCCTGCTGCTCGCCTATATGTATTACCGCAGCGCCGGCGACGCCCAGCTTTTCGCCATCGGCATCCTCGCCTTCGCGGCCATCGCGCAGCTCGCGCCGACGTTTTTCGGCGGCCTGTTCTGGCGGCGCGCCACCGCCGGCGGTGCCATCGCCGGCATGAGCGCCGGCATCTTGGTTTGGGCCTATACGCTGCTGCTGCCGACTTTCGCCGACATCGGCGTGGTCGGCCAGCGCATCCTCACCGACGGGCCGTGGGGCCTGGCCATGTTGCGCCCGCAACATCTGTTCGGGTTGGAAATCTCGCCGCTGGTGCACGGCGTGGTCTGGAGCCTGACGCTCAATCTGATTTGCTATATCGGCTTCTCGCTGCGCCGCGCGCCCTCGCCGATCGAACGGCTACAGGCCAATGTCTTCGTGCCGTCGGATTTGGCGCCGATGGCGCCGAGCTTCCGGCTCTGGCGTTCCTCGGTGACGGTGGAAGAATTGAGCCAGACCGTGGCGCGCTATCTCGGCGAAGAGCGCACCAAGAGCGCCTTCGAAAGCTTCGCCGCCACCCATCGCATCGGCCTCGAGCCGCAGGACGAGGCCGATTTCCGCCTGGTGCGCTTCGGCGAACATATTCTCGCGTCGGCGATCGGGGCGGCGTCGTCGCGGCTGGTGCTGTCGCTGCTGTTGCGCAAGCGCACGGTGTCGACCAAGGCGGCGCTGAAGCTGCTCGACGACGCCAATGCCGCGATCCAATACAACCGCGAGATATTACAGACCGCGCTCGACCATGTGCGCCAGGGCATCGCGGTGTTCGACAAGGACCTGCAACTGATCTGCTGGAACCGGCAGTTCGGCGAAATCCTCGATTTGCCGCCGAACCTGATCCGCGTCGGCAGCGGGCTCGCCGATATCCTGCATTTCAACGGCCGACGCAGCGACGTCGCCCCCGAGCGCATCGACGACTTCGTGCAGACGCAGATCGAGCGCTACATCTCCGGCCGCGAGCCGTTCCTCGAACGCTTCGCCGAGCCCGGTATGGTCATCGAGGTTCGCGCCAACCGCATGCCGGACGGCGGCATCGTCACTACCTTCACCGACATCACCCCAAGCGTTGAGGCGGCCGAGGCGCTGGAGCGCGCCAACGAGACGCTGGAGCGCCGCGTGCAGGAGCGCACCGAGGAACTCACCCGCCTCAACGTGGCGCTGGCGCGCGCCAAGGGCGAGGCCGACGACGCCAATATTTCCAAGACCAAATTCCTCGCCGCGGCGAGCCACGACATCTTGCAGCCGCTCAACGCGGCGCGGCTCTACGTCACCAGCCTGATCGAACGCCAGGGCGGCGGCGGCGACAGTCGGCTGGTCGACAATATCGACGCCTCGCTCGAGGCCGTGGAGGAAATTTTCGGCGCGCTGCTTGACATGTCGCGGCTCGACACCGGCGTGATGCGGCCGGAATTCTCCAGCTTCCGTATCGACGACCTGATGCGGCAGATCGAACTGGAATTTTCGCCGCTGGCCGGCGCCAAGGGACTTAACCTCACCTTCGTGCGCTCGTCGCTGGTGGTGCGCTCGGACCGGCGCCTATTGCGCCGGCTGGTGCAGAACCTCGTTTCCAACGCCATCAAATACACGCCGGCCGGACGCGTGCTGGTCGGCTGTAGGCGGCGCGACGGGGCGTTGCGCATTGACGTCTGCGACACCGGCGTCGGCATTCCGGAATCGCAGCAGCGCGACATTTTCGTCGAATTCCACCGCCTCGATCAGGGCGCCCGCATCGCGCGCGGATTGGGCCTGGGATTGTCGATCGTCGAGCGCGTGGCGCGCGTGCTCGGCTGCACGATCGAGGTCGATTCGACGGTCGGCAGCGGCTCGCGCTTCTCGGTCAAGGTGGCGTTGTCGAATGCGGTGGCGGTCGAGCTGCCGGCGCGCGACGAGATCCGCGTCGATCCGAGCCAACTCGTCGGCACCACCGCGCTGTGCATCGACAACGAACCCTCGGTGCTCGACGGCATGGAGACCATGCTGCGCGGCTGGGGCTGTCAGGTGATCAAGGCGCCCGATCTCGACGTCGCGCTGGCCGCGATCGAGGAGAGCCCGGTCATGCCGAACGGCTTGCTGATCGACTACCATCTCGACCACGGCAACGGCATCGAGGCGATCTCGGCGTTGCGTGCGCGCTATGGCGACCTGCCGGCGATCCTGATCACCGCCGACCGATCGCCGACCGTACGCGAGCAAGCGCGCGCGCAAGGCATCCAACTGTTGAACAAGCCGCTCAAGCCGGCGGCGCTGCGCGCGCTCTTGGCGCAATGGCGCGTGCTGCGGGTGGCGGCGGCGGAGTGATTGCTTTGTCGTCCCCGCCAACGGGTCCGCGCGAAGCGCGGCCCGATGACAAGCTCCGGCGGGGACCCATACGCCGTGACCTATCGTTAGACTGCGAAGTATGGGTCCCGGCTCGCGCTCCCCCGGATCAAGTCCGGGGTCGCTTGGCCGGGACGACAACTAGCCCGCCGTCGGCGCGCCTTGCGACCAATGGCCGGTTTCAATCTTGGCGGCAGCGATCACGGCTTGCGTGCGGCTTTCGACGCCGAGCTTTTGCAGAATGGCGGAGACGTGCGCCTTCACCGTCGCCTCCGACACGCTGAGTTGATAGGCGATCTGCTTGTTGAGCAGGCCTTCCGACAACATCATCAGCACGCGCACCTGCTGCGGCGTCAGCGTCGCCATGCGGCCCATCAATTCGGCGGTCTCCGCGTCCGAGCCGGCGGTGAGGTCGACGTCGGGCGGCGTCCACACGCCGCCGGAGAGGATGCGCGAAATCGCCGCGCGCATGGCGTCGACGCCGAGCGTCTTCGGGATAAAGCCGGAGGCGCCGAATTCCATGCAGCGGCGGATCGCCGCCGGATCGTCATTGGCCGACACCACGATGACCGGCACGCCCGGATATTGCGCGCGCAAATACATCAGCCCGGAAAACCCGCGCACGCCCGGCATGGTCAAATCGAGCAGGACGAGATCGACCTCGCTGCCGCGCTCGAGCAGTTCGGCAACGTCGTTGAAGGTTCCGGCTTCGGCGATATCGACGGGTTCGAATAGGCCGGTTACCGCCTCGCGCAGTGCGCCGCGGAACAACGGATGGTCGTCGGCAATCACCAATCGATAGTGCGAATTTTCATTCAACCGAGACAGCCTCTTCGCTACGCATACTCGCTGCGATATTTGCCGCACTATATCGAATTAGTCCCGATTCAGTCTCGAAATGAGCGGGAGCTCCGGCCCCGTTACGGTACAGCAACACAACGCGCCGCGCGCCTGGATCAGATAACAAAGTAATAACAAAGCCTTTGCCGCAACGCTACAGCGAAAGTCGTAACCGCGCGGGCTGGGATGGCACGGCCTTTGCACTTTTCCCAATGAGGGTTGGCTGGTCGGAAAGGAGACGACGATGGTGCCATTCAGGCAGTTTGCGTTCTTCACCGTGGCGCGCGACGCGGCCTTTGTGACGCTGACGGCCGTGATGCTGATGATTGTGTTCAGCTTCGAGCCGCCGCTCGCCTTAAAAGTGGGCGCCGGCGTGGCGCTGATCTTTTCGCTGCTGCTGCTCGCGCGCAGCCATTTTTTGACCGAAGAACGCTTCCTATGCAGCGAGGCCTGGAGCTTGCTGCAGCCGGAAGAAAGACCGGCCGGCAACCATGAGCGGCGGCTGGCGCTGGCGCAGTTCGACGAATTGCTGCTGCGCTTCGCCAAGGTCGCCTCCGGCGTCGCCGTAATTCTATATCTTTCCGCTCTGGTGCTGTCGGTGAGCCTGCCGCATGGCGGGCTTTGACGCCTGCATGACGGGTTGCGGCAGGCAACCGCGCGAATGCCGCGCGCCGGCTATTTCCGGCTGCCGGTGAATTGCAGGACGATTTCGCGGCTGTGCGGCGCTCGCCGGTGCTCGATCAAATAGATGCCCTGCCAGGTGCCGAGCGTGAGCTTACCTTGCGTGACCGGTACCTGCAGCGAAACGCCGGTGAGCATGGCTTTCACATGCGCCGGCATGTCGTCGGGGCCCTCCACGTCGTGAATCCAGGGCGCGTCTTGCGGGGCGAGACGGTCGAGCGCCGATACGAGGTCGGTCTGCACGTCGGGATCGGCGTTTTCCTGGATGGTAAGCGAGGCCGAGGTGTGGCGCAGAAACAGCAGCAACGTTCCCTCGCCGGCGCCGAGCCGCGCGACAAAATCGGCCGCCTGCGCGGTGATGTCGGTGAAACCGGCGCCGTGCGTATCCAGACGCAGCGTCGCCGTCGCGATCAGTTGCGGGGTAACTTCGGTGATCGCTGAAAGGCGGCCGGACACGATATGCGTATGATGCCGGGCCACGTCAGCCCTTGCGCATCATGTCCTTCTGCAGATTGAAAATCATCTCGACCAACCGGCGCCAGGCGTTCTCGATGGCGGTGCGGGCGCGCGCGAAATCCTCGCGCAATTGCTTGCTGTCCTCGTTGCGGTCGCTCGATCGCGGCGTCAACTCGGCCGGCGGCCGCGGCGCCGGTTCGCGCAGCGCGGCGACCTCGGATTTCAGGCCGGCGACTTCGTCCTGCAGGCGCGCGATCTCCTTTTCCAGCGCGGCGCGGTCTTCCGGCACCGCTTGGCAGACCCATCCGGCCATGTGGCGGCTGCAGAACGCGACCTGGCCGGTCTGATGGTCCAGGCGCAGGTAACCGGCATCGACGCGGTTGAAGACATAACGGCTCGGCGGGCCGGGTGGCAGCGGCGGCGGACTCGGCGCGGCGGTTTCCGCCGTGGCCGGGGGATTCGCGGCGCCGGGAACGGTCTGCGAAGCGCTCGGCGCACTCGGCGGGACCTCCGCTTTCGGCGGGTTGGGACTAGGCGCGGTGGGAGTAGCCGGCTGCGGGGTGACGCTTGGCACGGCCGGAACCGCGGGAGTGGCAGGAGCGGCAGGAGGCGTTTGCGCGTCCTGCGGCGGCGCGATCGCCCCCGGCGCGCTCGTTGCGTCCTGCGCCAGCGCCGGTCCTGCCGCGCAGGCGAGCAATGCAGCGGCGGCAAGCGTCACGATCCGCATGGGCGTCTCCTCCGGCACGAAGCCGACGATCCTACCACCCACGCCGGCCCGCCTGAACCGGCACGCCACTTACCTGTTGACGGTCAAGTCTTGAAGGCCTTGCCGCAGTGCACGCGAGAGGTTGCAAACCGCCTGGAAAATTTTTAATTTTACGTCTGATATCATATACTTACGACGCAGCGCCGATTTCTTGACTCGAACAAACCCGCTCAGTATGGTCCGCGCGGCTTTTAGGGCGGCGGCACAGCAGCGAGGCCTTTTAGTCTACGCGAGTCGAAAGCATGGCTGACGGCACGCGCGGAAAAGGCGATCGCAACGAACCGCCGGACGACGAGGCCGCTCTCTCCGCGAGGCTCCAGCGTCTCGGCCAACGGCTCGACAATGCGAGCCGACCATCCGAAAACGTTTCCGGTCCTCGTCAGACCGCCGATGCTTCGGCCTATGCCCGAGGCTTCCGCATGTCCACCGAACTGGTGGCGGGCGTGGTCGTGGGCGCACTGATCGGCTGGCTCATCGACCGCTGGCTGGGAATATCGCCGTGGGGGCTCATTGTGTTTCTGTTGCTCGGCTTCGCCGCCGGGGTACTTAACGTGATGCGCGCGGCCGGCGTCGTGCGCGAAAACCGGCTGAACGATTAAGACCGCGTCATGGATCCCATCCACCAATTCCAGATCATCAACCTATTGCCGCTCGGCAAGCTCGGCAACGCCGAGATTGCCTTCACCAATTCCGCGCTGTTCATGCTGATCGCCGTCGTCGGCCTCACGCTGTTCCTGGTGATCGGCACCGCCGGCGGCAAGGCGGTGCCCACGCGCCTGCAATCGGCCGCGGAACTGTCTTACGAATTCGTCGCCAGCATGGTGCGCTCGACCGCCGGGCAGGAAGGCATGCGCTTCTTCCCCTTCGTGTTCACGCTGTTCATGTTCGTGCTGGCGCTCAACATGTTCGGGCTGATCCCCTACGGCTTCACCGTCACCAGCCACATCGTCATCACCGCCGCGCTCGCCATCACCGTGTTCCTGACCGTGCTAATCTATGGGCTGATACGGCACGGCTTCCACTTCTTCAATTTGTTCGTGCCCAAGGGCGTACCGGTCTACATTTTGCCGATGATCGTCGCCATCGAGATCCTCTCCTTCATCTCGCGGCCGATCTCGCACAGCGTGCGTCTGTTCGCCAACATGCTGGCCGGGCACATTGCGCTGAAGGTGTTCGCCGGCTTTATCATCCTCTTGGGCACCGCGCTCGGCGCGCTCGGCTGGGCCGGCGGCGTGTTGCCCTTCGCCATGATCGTCGCGCTCACGGCACTGGAAATGCTGGTGGCCTTCCTGCAGGCCTACGTCTTCGCCGTCCTCACCTGCATCTATCTCAACGATGCCATTCACCCGGGCCATTAGCGGCCCCGACCGGACAAGCAAAAGGAGTTGGTTATGGATCCAGTGGCTGCGAAATTCATCGGTGCGGGCATCGCCTGCATCGGCATGGGCGGCGCCGGCGTCGGCGTCGGCATCATTTTCGGTAACTATCTCGCCGCGGCCATCCGCAATCCGTCGGCCGCGCAGGGGCAGTTCGGCAACCTGATCTTCGGCTTCGCCATCACCGAGGCGCTCGGCATCTTCTCGCTGCTGATCGCGCTCTTGCTGCTGTTCGCGCTGTAAGCTTTTGACTTTGGCGTGAATTGACGATGGCCGAGCCGGCACACAAAGCGAGCACGCAGCACCCTGCGGAAGGCGCGCACGGCGCATTTCCGCCGTTCAATGCGCACACCTTCCCCTCGCAGATCGTGTGGCTGGCGATCTTCTTCGTGCTGCTCTACGCGCTGATGGCCAAGTGGGCGCTGCCGCAGGTGCGCCGCGTCATCGACAGCCGGCAGAAGCTCATTTCCGACGACCTCGCCGAGGCCGAGCGGCTTAAAGGCCAGTCCGACGAAGCTGTGTCGGCTTACGAAAAGGCGCTGGCCGACGCGCGCGCCCGCGCGCAATCGATCGCCAACGAGACGCGCGAGCGCCAGCAGGCGGAAGCCGAAACCAGGCGTAAGAAGCTGGAAGACGAGCTCAACGTGAAGCTCGCGGAGGCGGAGAAATCCATTGCCGCCACCAAGCAGGCGGCGATGTCGAGCGTACGCGGCATCGCCGAGGACGCCGCCCGCGCCATCGTCGAGCGGCTGATCGGCGCGGCGCCGAGCGACAAAGCGGTCGCCGATGCGGTCGCCGGCGTGCTCAAGGGCTAGAGGGCCAGGCGATGCTGATGGAAGCGGAATTCTGGGTCGCGCTGGGCTTTTTCGTGTTTCTCGGCCTGCTCGGCTATCTCGGCGTGGGCCGGATGATCACCAAATCGCTCGACGAGCGGGCCTCGCGCATCAAGGCCGAACTCGACGAGGCCAAGAAGCTCAAGGACGAAGCCGCAGGGCTCTTGGCCGACTACAAGCGCAAGCGCGATGAGGCCGAGGGCGAGGCGCAGGAAATCGTCGCCGGCGCCAAGGCCGAGGCCGAGCGGCTCGCCATCGAAGCCAAGGCCAAGATCGAGGAATTTGTCTCGCGGCGCACCAAAATGGCCGAGGTCAAGATCGCCCAGGCCGAGGCTCAGGCCGCGGCCGACGTGCGCAGTGCGGCCGCCGAGGCCGCCGTTGCGGCTGCCGCCAAGGTGCTCGGCGAGGAAGCCAAGGGAAAACTAGCCGCCGAACTGATCGCCAAGGGCATCGAGGACGTGCGCAAGAAGCTCAACTAGCGCACGGCAGGACCCGTACCAAATAACCGGCGACGTCCGCCGCTACCGCCGTTGTCCCGTTATCCCGTTTGATCGTGTGCACATGTGCTAGCCCGCGTGGCCGCGCTTTGCTTGCACCGAATTGCTCTCTATCCTCGCCGCCAGTGATTCGTTCGCGTTGTCCGTTTGCGTTGCGGGCCGGATTAGCCGGTCGAACATCGGGCGACCCATGGTCATTTTCGACTGCAACGGCGTTCTCGTCGACAGCGAGCCATTGGCTGCCGCCGTTGTATCGCAGGAGTTCATGCGCACCGGCTTTGCGCTGACGCCGGACGTGGTCGCGCACTATTTCACCGGCCGCCGCCCCGCCGACATGTTCGCCCAGGTGGAGGCCGCCGCCGGCCGCAAGCTGCCGGCCGATTTTGCCGCGACCGTCATGACCGCCACGTTGCGCCGCTTCCGCGCCGAGCTGCGCGCGACCCAGCACGTGACGCACGCGTTATCCTGGCTGCGCGGGCCGAAATGCGTGGCATCATCCTCGTCGTTCGACCGCATCGGCGTCAGCCTGGAGAGCACCGATCTCATTCGCTTCTTCGAGCCCTATCTGTTTTCAGCCGGCGAAGTAGCAAAAGGCAAACCGGCGCCCGATTTGTTCCTGCACGTTTCCGCCAGGATGTGCGTGCCGGCGGCCGACTGCATTGTGGTCGAGGATTCAGCCGTCGGCGTTGCCGCCGCCGTCGCCGCCGGCATGACGGTGATCGGCTTTACCGGCGGCAGCCATGCCAGCAACCGGTTGCCCGGGCAATTGCAAAGGGCCGGCGCGCGCCGTCATCTCCGACATGCGCGCGCTCAAGAGCACGATCATCGACTTGCGCGGGTGGTAATCAGCTCTGTTTCGGCTTGGCCGCGGGCCGTTTCTTGGCGACCGGCTTTTTCCGCTTGACCGGCGGCTTTTTCTTGACCGGCTGGTCGCCGAGCGGGTCGAAACCGACATAGACCACATAGTTGTCGATCAGGCCGAGCGGCTGCGGCAGCGGGAAAACGATATCGGATTGGATATGGGTGAAGGTGGTGCGGTCGATCGCACTGTTGAGCACCACCGACTCGCGGGCGAATTTCGACGCCACCGCTTTCGGATTGACGCCCTCCTGCACCACCGCGATGCGCAGCGGCACGTCGACCGTACCGGGGCCGCCGGCCGGACCCGTGATGACGCGGCCTTCGATACCGACCTTCATGGTCATGGTCATCGCCGTGGTGTTCACGTGGCATTCGCGCGCGGTGCGAATGATGGAGCCCTGGTAGCGCACGTCGAGCGCGGCCGGCTCGCCCTCGCCGGGTTTGCTGCCGATCAGCAGCGTGGCGGCGCCGGTGCGCACCTGGACCCCCGGGCATTCGATATCGTCGGCAATATTTTCGGTGGAGGCGCCGCCGGCGGCGGCGTTGTCCTTGCTCGCTTTCGACGACGAACTGAAAAGGTCCAGGGGCGACGACTTGAATATCTCGGTGCTGCCGCAGCCGGCGAGCGCCAGCGCTACGACGGCGACCGCGAGCGTACGCGCGCCGCCGCGCACGGCTTGTTCGGTTCGTCCCCTACTCATAACCCGGCTCACTTTTTACAGCGTTTCCGTCCTGATCGGCCTCTATAGCAAGCAAACCTTATAACAAACTAAGAGTGGCAACCCAAAGGCGACGCGGCCATCTTCTTTCCGCGATCATGCGCCGTCCGGATCGTCCTTGAGCCGCGCATACAGCAGGTGATCCTGCCATACCCCGTTGATGCAGAGATAGCTGCGCGCGTAGCCCTCGCGCTGAAAGCCGGTCTTTTCCAAGAGGCGGATGGAGGCGGCATTGCCCGGGATGCAGGCCGCCTCCAGGCGATGCAGCCGCAGCGTGCCAAAACAAAACGGGACCAGAGCGCGCATCGCCGCGGTCATGTAGCCCTTGCGGGCGAAGGGCCCGCCGACCCAGTAACCGATGGAGCCTGCTTGCGCCACGCCGCGCCTTATATTGGCGAGCGTCAGCCCGCCGACCAGCGCATTGTCGTCGCTGCGGAAGATGAGGAAAGCATACGCGAGATCGTTGCGCAGATCCTCGGCGTAGCGCTTGAGGCGCCGGCGGAAGGCGCCGCGGGTGAGATCGTCGGCCGGCCAGACCGGCTCCCAGGGCACCAGGAAGGCACGGCTCGTTTCGCGCAGCGCCGCCCATTCGGCGTAGTCGCTGCTTTGCGGCACGCGCAATTGCACCCCCGCGCCGGCGATCGACGGCAGGGCTTCGTTGCTGCTGACGGTGCGGAAAAGCGCCATGGGCGATACGAGTTGTTCGTTCTCCGATCAGGCTGCCCGGCGCACGAGACTTTCAGCGATTGCGGCGGTGCTTTCAAGGCCGTTGCCGGGTCCAAGCGCGGCGATCGCCGGCCGGCCGCCGGCTATCAGCGCGCGGCCGGCGGCCCGCGCGCTCGCAACCGTCACCGTATCGACCTTGGCGACGATCTCCTCGAGCGGGATCGGCCGGCCGTAGGCGAGCATCTGCCGCGCGATCTGGCCGAGGCGCGCTTCCGAGCTTTCCAGCGCCATCAGCAGGCCGGCCTTCATTTGCGCCTTGGCGCGCGCGACTTCCGCTTCGTTGAGCGTTTCCGTGGCAAGGGCGATCTGGTCGATGGCGACCCGCATCAATTCGGGCGCGTCCTTCTCATCGGTGCCGGCATAAAGCGCGAACAGGCCGGTGTCGGAATAAGGCATGTGGAAGGCGTGGATGGCGTAACAGAGGCCGCGCTTCTCGCGCACTTCCTGGAACAGGCGCGACGACATACCGCCGCCGAGCACGTTCACGAACACCTGAAGGCTGTATAGATTATCGTCGCGCACCGACAGACCTTGCAAGGCGAGCGCGATGTGCACCTGCTCGAGGTCGCGCGTCTCGACGTGCGTGCCGCCGCCGAAATGCGCCGGCTGTGCCTCCGGCGCCGCCGGACCCTTGAAGTTTGCCAGACGTTGCTCGGCTTCCTTGACGATTGCCGCATGATCGACGGCACCGGCGGCCGCCACCAGCATGTTGGGCGCGCGATAGGCGCGCGCGAGATAGGTGCGCAGGCGCGCCGGATCGAACGAGCGCACCGTCTCCGGCGTGCCGAGCAGCGAGCGGCCGACCGGCTGGTCGGGAAAGGCGATTTCGTGCAGCCGCTCGAACACGAGGTCGTCCGGATCGTCTTCCTTGGCGCCGATCTCCTGCACGATGACGCTCTGTTCGCGGCGCAATTCTTCAGGATCGTAGGCCGGCTCGGTCAGGATGTCGGACAAAACGTCGAGCGCGAGCGGCACGTCGGCCTTGAGCACGCGCGCGTAATACGCGGTCGATTCCGCGCTGGTCGCGGCATTCACTTCGCCGCCCACCGCCTCGATCTCCTCGGCGATCTGGCGCGCGCTACGCCGTTTGGTGCCCTTGAACGCCATGTGTTCGAGCAGGTGCGAAATGCCGTGCTCGTCGGCCGCCTCGTGGCGGCCGCCGGCGCCGACCCAGACCCCGAGCGAGGCCGACTCCAGATGCGGCATGCGGTCGGTCACCACCGACAGGCCCGAGGCAAGACGGGTGATTTCGACGCTCATGCCGCGGCTCCCTTGCGCGCGGCGCGGGACGCCGCCTCGACGTATTTTTCCACTGCCGCCTGATCGGCCGGCAGCAAAGTGACGCGCTCGGCCCGGCGCGGCAGATCGGCGAGCCAATCGGGCAGCGCCGGCGCGACGCCGCAGGCGGCCTTGACCGCGTCGGGAAACTTGGCCGGATGCGCGGTCGACAGCACCACCATGGGCACGGAAGGGTCGCGCGTCTCCTTCTCGGCCACCGCCAGGCCGACCGCGGTGTGCGGGTCGACGCAGTAGCCCGCCTCGCGCATCCAGGCGCGCATGGTGGCGGCGCTTTCCTGTTCGTCGGCGCGGTCGGCGGTGAACAGCGCGCGCATGGTCTTGAGCGCGTCGGAGGAGACCGCGAAGCGGCGCGACTGCGCCAGCGAGCCCATCAGCGCGGCGATCGCGTGCGCGTCGCGGCCATAGGCGTCGAACAGCAGCCGCTCGAAATTCGAGGAGACCTGGATATCCATCGATGGCGAAGCGGTCGGTATCACGTCGCGCAGTTCGTAGGCGCCGGTCGCGAAAGTGCGCGCCAGGATGTCGTTGACATTGGTCGCCACCACCAGGCGATCCACGGGGAGCCCCATGCGGCTCGCGACGTAGCCGGCATAGACGTCACCGAAATTTCCCGTCGGCACCGTGAAGGCGACCTTGCGATGCGGCGCGCCCAGCGCCACGGCCGCGGTGAAGTAATAGACTGCCTGCGCGACGATGCGCGCCCAGTTGATCGAATTGACGCCGGAGAGGCGCACGCGGTCGCGAAAGGCGTGGTGATTGAACATCGCCTTCACCAGCGCCTGGCAATCGTCGAAGGTGCCTTCGATCGCGAGCGCGTGCACGTTTTCATCCGGGGCCGTGGTCATCATACGCCGCTGCACCTCGGAAATGCGCCCCTGCGGGAACAGCACCACGACGTCGACCTGGGCGCGGCCGCGGAAGGCCTCGACTGCGGCGCCGCCGGTGTCGCCCGAAGTTGCGACCACGATAGTCGTGCGCTCGCCGCGCTCACGCAGGACGTGGTCCATCAGCCGCGCGACGAGCTGCATGGCGAGGTCCTTGAAGGCGAGCGTCGGCCCGTGAAACAGCTCGAGCACGAATAGGCTCGGCCCGAGTTGCGTGAGCGGCGCGGTCGCCGGATGGCGGAACGTGCCGTAGGCCTCGCGCGCCATGCGGGCGAGATCGGCCTCCGCGATGCCACCGCCGACAAAGGAGCGGATCACCTCGACTGCAACTTCCGCGTAAGGCTTGCCAGCAAAACCGGCGATCGTTTGGACGTCGAGCCCGGGCCACAACTCCGGGACGTACAGGCCGCCGTCCCGCGCCAGGCCCGCGAGCATCACCTCAACAAAATCGAGTGCCGGGGCCGCGCCCCGCGTTGATATATAACGCATTGAAAAAGCTATGTTTTCTGTCCAAACCCGGCGCTGTTACGGCCACACTAGCCGCCGCCAGGGGCTTTCACAAGAAACACGCGGCGGCTCGCGATAGCGACGTGCGTCATGTACGCGCAATCGGGATGACAACAGGCTTCCCGTATAGGATAGTCGGTCCAAGAGCGTTGCAGCGTTGCGTGGGCGGTTTATGATTTTGACTGGTAGGCGCGCCTGACGCGCGGCGTCGCGGCGGCAGGGGTGATGTTGTTTTGTGTCGGCGGCGCGGCGGCAGCCGACCTGCCCGCTGCACTGCCTCCACCCAATACGAATTCCGCGATCGTGTTCGGGCCGCCGGCGCTCTATCACCCCGAGCGTTTCGAGTTGCGCGGCGGCGTCTTCGCGCACGCCATCGCCAGTCCGGAGAGCGGCTCCGTCGATGCCAATATCGAAGTCGTAGCGCCGCGATTTTTCATTATCCCCGGCCTGCCGGATTATCTCGCGCCGCGCCTGCACGCCGGCGTCATGGCCAACACCGCTGGTCGCACCAGCTACGTCTATGCCGGCGCGCTGTGGACCTACAACTTCACGCCGCGCTGGTTCGTCGAGGGCTTCTTCGGCGGCCTCATTCATAATGGCCATCTCGACGACATTTCGGACAACATGAACGGCCTCGGCTGCCGCTGGGCCTTTCACAGCGGCGGCTCGATCGGCTACCGGCTGAACGATCGCTGGAGCGTGATGGGCACGTTCGACCATCTCTCCAATGGCGAGCTTTGCAGCTTGAACAAAGGCATCAACGATTACGGCCTGCGCGCCGCCTATTCGTTCTGAATGCGGCCGCGCTACGTGCTGCGCCGCAGACGCCCAGTAAGCCAGACCCCATAGACGCCGGTAAGGCCGGCGGCGAGGCCGAACCAAGTGATGGCGTATTGCATGTGGTTGTCGGGCAGCGCGACCGCGAGTTTACCCGGCTTGGGCATACCGCCGGGCGGCACCGGGCTTTCCTGCTCGATATAGAACGGCGCGGCGCCATCCCATTTTTTCGCCGCGGCGATCGCCTGCGGATCGCGCACATACCAGACATTGTTCTGCGGCTCGTCGTTCGGCGTGAACAGCCCGCGCGTCTCCGGCCAGCGCATGACGCCGACGATATCGATCGTGCCCTGCGGCGCGCCTTGCGCCGCATCCTTGCGCTCGAGCGGAACAAAGCCGCGGTCGACGACGACAATGCCGCCGCCGGAAAGCCGCGCCGGCGCGAATACCCAATAGCCCGGCCCCTGCACGTCGGGGCGGAAGGCGGAGCCGGCGGTGTAGACCAACGCCTCTTGCCCGGCGAGGAATTCGGCGGAGAACTTCACGCGGGTGTATTCGTCCGCGTCCGGCTTGAGCCGCGCCCAGTCGGCAGGCGGCGCGAGCTCGGCGGGCGTGCGCGCCAGTCGCGCCGTTAGCGTCGCGATCAGGTTTTCCTTCCACACCCGGCGCTCGAGCTGCCAGACGCCAAGTCCGATCAGCACGGCGACGCCGGCCACGGCGAACACCGTCGCCCCGAGAATGCCGCCGCGGCGAAATATCACCGCTCGCCTCGCTGTTCGAAGCGGCCCTCTGCCGCCTTGTGATGGTATTGCAGCGCGATCATCAGGCCCTTGATCGGCCGCAACGGAGCGAGCGTCACCAAGAGGATCAGCGGTAACCACAGCGCGGCGTGCACCCAATAAGGCGGCTGATAGACCACCTCGGTGATCAACGCCGCGAACACGACGATGGCGCCGCCGAGTAGAATCACGAACACCGCCGGGCCGTCGCCGGCATCGGCGAAGCGGTAGTCGAGGCCGCATTTCTCGCAACGCGGGCGCAGCGTCAGAAAGCCCTGGAACAATTTGCCTTCGCCGCAACGCGGACAGCGGCCGCGCAGGCCGCGGGCGATCGGCAGCGGTGGCGTTGATGCATGATCGTTCATCTTTTCACATCTCTATTTGCGCATGATCTTATCCGAAAACCGGTTCCCACTTTTCGGGATCATGCGCGAAAGCAAAAGGGCGGCGTCGCCGCCGCCCCTTTGGATGAAATCCACCCCGGTCACTCGGGATGCACCATGCCGGAGCCCCACACATAGATGCAGGCGAACAGGAACAGCCACACCACGTCGACGAAATGCCAGTACCAGGCGGCGAACTCGAAGCCGAGATGCTGCGTGGGACTGAATTGACCGGCCAGCGCGCGGGCAAGGCACACGATCAAAAAGATCGAGCCGATGATCACATGTGCGCCGTGGAAGCCGGTCGCCATGAAGAACGTGGCGCCGTAGATATTGCCTTTGAAGGCGAAGGCCGCGTGCGCGTATTCGTAGGCCTGCACGCAAGTGAAGGTGAGGCCGAGCAGGATAGTCAGCGCCAGGCCCCATTTCAGCCCCTCGCGGTCGTTCTCCAAGAGCGCGTGATGCGCCCAGGTCACCGTGGTGCCCGAAGTGAGCAGGATCAGCGTGTTCAAGAGCGGCAAATGCCAGGGATTGAACGTCTCGATCCCCTGCGGCGGCCAGACGCCATGCGTGAAGGCCAGCCGGCCGACCTCATTCTCGGCGCCGGGGAACAACGCGGTGTTGAAATAGGCCCAGAACCAGGCGACGAAGAACATCACCTCGGAGGCGATGAACAGGATCATGCCGTAGCGGTGCGAGATCTGCACCACGCGGGTGTGGAAGCCCTCGAACTGGGCTTCGCGGATCACGTCGCGCCACCAGCCGATGAAGGTATAGAGGATGCCGGCCACGCCCACGCCGAACACCAGCGGCGCAGCCGTGAACATATGATGCAGCCAGGTGATGCCGCCGAACGCCATCAGGAAAGCGGAGGTGGCGCCGACCGCCGGCCACGGGCTCGGATTGACCAGGTGGTAGTCGTGGTGATTGGTGTGAGCCTCGGCCATCGTCGTCTCCGTTTAAAGCTTGTCAGTCGGCTTGGCGGTCGCGTCCGCAACCGGTTGCTCCGTCTCGGGCAGCCGATAGAAGGTATAAGACAGCGTGATCGTGTTGAGCGGGTCCTGGTCGCGGTCCTTGACGATCGCCGGATCGACATAGAACACCACCGTCATCTCGCGCGTCTCGCGCGGCTTCATGGTCTGCTCGGTGAAGCAGAAGCAGTTGATCTTGTCGAAATAGGCGCCGACCGTCGGCGGCGAGACGTTGTAGGAGGCCTGCGCGGTGACCGTGCGCGCGGCCTCGTTGATCACCTTGTAATGGACGGTCGCCACCTCGCCGATGCGCAGCTTGATCTCGTTCTGCTCCGGCGTGAATTTCCACGGCAGCCCGGGCGCGACATTGGAATCGAAGCGAATGGTGAGTTCGCGGGCGAGCTCGTGTTTCGGCGCGATACGGGAAACCTGTGTGGTGCCGGCAAAGCCGGTGACCTGGCAGAAAATCTTGTACAGCGGAATCGCGGCAAAGGAGGCGCCCACCATGCCCGCGACCATGACGCCGCAGGCGGCGGCGATCAGCACGTCGCGACGCAGCCGCCTTTTGCCGTGAGCGGTGTCGGTCATAGCGGGCGCACCAGCACGATCGGGCCCTTCACCAGGGTCACCACGTAAAACAAGATCACCAGCGCGGCGAGCGACAGCGCGATGGCGATCGAGCGCGAGCGCCGCGCGCGTTTTTGCGCCTCGGTGAGCACCACGCCCTCGTCCTTCGGCTCCGTGTTCATCACGATTCCACTTGTCACGCCGCCAACCGGGCGATTAGCCCGCCCCATCCCCGCTCGACCAAGAGCACGGCAAACAGCAAAAACAAATACAGGATCGAGAAGGCGAAAAGATGCTTGCTGGCGCGTTCGGCGGGGCGGCGCTCGTTGAACACCTGCCAGGCGAGCGCCAGCATGATGGCGCCGGTGACAATCGAGGTCAGCCCGTAAAGCGGACCCGCAAGCCCGAGCGCCCAAGGCGCGATGCCGAGCGGCACCAGGATCAGCGTATGCGCCAGGATCTGCCGCCGCGTCGAGACCTCGCCGGCGACCACCGGCAGCATGGGAACGCCGGCACGCGCATAGTCCTCGGTGCGGGTCAACGCCAACGCCCAGAAATGCGGCGGCGTCCAGAAGAAGATGATCATGAACAGCAGCACCGGCGCGACCGACAGCGAACCCGTCGCCGCCGCCCAGCCGATCATCGGCGGAAAGGCGCCGGCGGCGCCGCCGATCACGATGTTCTGCGGCGTCCAGCGCTTGAGCCAGACCGTGTAGATCACGACGTAGAAGAAGATGGTGAAGGCGAGCAGCGCGGAGGCCAGCACGTTCACTAACAGCCCGAGCACCACCACGGCAAAGCCCGCAAGCGTCAATCCGAAGGCGAGCGCCTCACCCGGCTTGACGCGGCCCATCGGCACCGGACGTCCGCGCGTGCGCGTCATCACCGCGTCGATGTCGGCGTCGTACCACATGTTGAGCGCGCCGGCCGCTCCCGCGCCGACCGCGATGCAGAGCAGCGCGGTGAAGCCGATCGCTGGATGCATCGAGCCGGGCGCCACCGCCATGCCGGTGAGCGCGGTAAAGATCACCAGCGACATCACCCGCGGCTTCATCAGCGCCACGTAGTCGCCGACGCCGGCCATGCTCGGCTCGGCAACCCTCGGCTCCGCATGCGCGAGCGCGCCCGCGGCGGCGATCGGACCGCGGAAGTCTGCGCCTTCGCTGACAAGCGACATGGGTTACTTGATCCGCGGCAGCGTCTCGAACTGATGGAACGGCGGCGGCGAGGACAGCGTCCACTCCAGCGTCGTCGCGCCGACACCCCACGGATTGCTGCCGGCGGGGCGCTTCTTGAGGAAGGCTTCCGCCATGCCGAAGAAGAATATCAGCACGGCGAATCCGGCGATGTAGGAGCCGTACGAGGAAACCTCGTTCCAGCCGTGGAAGGCTTCCGGATAATCGACGGTGCGGCGCGGCATGCCGGCGAGGCCGAGGAAGTGCTGCGGGAAGAAGATGATGTTGACGCCGATGAAGGTGACCCAGAAGTGCAACTTGCCGATTGTCTCGTTGTACATGTAGCCGGTCATCTTCGGGAACCAGTAGTACCAGCCGCCGAAAATCGCGAACACCGCGCCGAGCGAGAGCACGTAATGGAAGTGCGCAATGACGTAATAAGTGTCGTGCAGTACGCGGTCGACGCCGGCATTGGCCAGCACCACGCCGGTAACGCCGCCGACGGTGAACAGGAAGATGAAGCCGAGCGCCCACAGCATCGGCGTGCGGAACTCGATCGAGCCGCCCCACATGGTGGCGATCCAGGAGAAGATCTTCACGCCCGTGGGCACCGCGATCACCATGGTGGCGGCGATGAAATAGGCCTGCGCGCCGGTCGAAAGGCCGACCGTGTACATGTGATGCGCCCACACAACGAAGCCGACGGCGCCGATCGAAACCATGGCATAGGCCATGCCGAGATAGCCGAACACCGGCTTGCGCGAGAAAGTGGCGACGATCTGGCTGATCATGCCGAAGCCGGGGAGAATGAGGATGTAGACTTCCGGATGGCCGAAGAACCAGAACAGATGCTGGAACAGCAGCGGATCGCCGCCGCCCGCCGGATCGAAGAAGGTGGTGCCGAAATTGCGGTCGGTCAGCAGCATGGTGATGGCGCCGGCCAGCACCGGCAGCGCGAGCAGCAGCAGGAACACGGTGACCAATTGCGACCACACGAACAGCGGCATCTTGTGCATGGTCATGCCGGGCGCGCGCATATTGAAAATGGTGGTGATGAAGTTGATGGCGCCCAAGATCGACGAGGCGCCGGCGAGATGGATCGACAGGATGACGAAGTCCATTGCCGGGCCCGGATGGCCACTGGTCGATAGCGGCGCGTAGATGGTCCAGCCGGTTCCGGCGCCGAGCGCGCCCGGTTCGCCTTCAACGAACATCGACGTCAGCAGCAGCGCGAACGAGGCCGGCAACAGCCAGAAAGAAATGTTGTTCATGCGCGGGAACGCCATGTCGGGCGCCCCGATCATGATCGGCACGAACCAGTTGCCGAAGCCGCCGATCATCGCCGGCATCACCATGAAGAAGATCATGATCAGGCCGTGCGCGGTGGCGAACACGTTGTATTCGTGCGGCGAGGGAAAGAACTGCAGGCCCGGGTTCTGCAATTCGAGCCGAATGGCAATCGACAACAGGCCGCCAATGACGCCGGCCATCAGCGCGAAGGTCAGATACATGGTGCCGATGTCTTTGTGGTTCGTCGAATAGACGAACCGGCGCCATCCGGTCGGATGGTGCTCGTGGGCATCATGGGCCTCGTGTGCGCCGTGCGCAGCCGCGTTGCTAGCCATCGTTATTGTCCTTCGACCTTTGTCGTTGTCGATCGCATTATATTCGTATTCTTCTATATGTCACTTCGCCTTGTCAGCCACGGCAACCGCATTCGGCGGAGCGACGTTATCGTTGGCGAACTTCTTCTTCGCCTGATCGAGCCAAGCGGTGTATTCCTTCTCGCTCACCACGCGCACGGCGATCGGCATGAAGGCGTGGTCGCGGCCGCAAAGCTGCGAGCACTGTCCGTAGTACATGCCTTCGCGGTCGGCCTTGAACCAGGTCTCGTTGATGCGGCCGGGAATGGCGTCGATCTTGATGCCGAACGACGGCACCGAGAAGGAATGGATCACGTCGGCGCCGGTAACCAGCACCTTCACCACCTTGTTGACCGGGACCACCATGTCGTTGTCGACCGACAGGAGGCGCAACTGACCGGGCTTGAGGTCCTTGTCCTGCACCATCAACGAGTCGAATTCGAGCTTCGAATCCGGATAGCTGTAGCTCCAGAACCACTGCTTGCCGGTAACCTTCACGGTCACGTCGGCCGCCGGCACCTTCAGTTGATAGAACAGCAGGCGGAAAGAGGGCACCGCGACCATCACCAGGATCAGCACCGGCACCACGGTCCAGATGATCTCGATCGCCGTGTTGTGGGTGGTGCGCGAGGGCTCGGGGTTGGCGCGGGCGTTGAATTTAATCACCACGATTGTCAGCAGCGCCAGTACGAACAGGACAATGCCGGCGATCAGCCAGAGCAGGAAATTGTGGAACCAGGTGATGTCGTCCATCACCGGCGTCGCCGACTGTTGCAAGCCGAGTTCCCATGGCGAGGGCTGGCCGAGACCGGCCCAGGCGACACCGCCGGCGGCAATAACGGCTAGGCCCGCGATCACGATTGCAATCAACCGCTTGAACAGCATTGTTCTTAGCTCTCCCTCGACGAGAATCCCGGCCTTTGCCAGGCCCCTTTCTACCGCCCCACCGCAGGCACTATGTCGGCTCGGCCCCGCTGAGCACAGCGTTTTGCCACGGGCGCGGCAGCTTTGGCGGTGCGGCGGGATGGGGGGAAATCCCAGTCTCTCAAACCATAATTCGCGCACTACCGCAATGCACCTTATCGCTGGGTTGCTTGCGAAAATCGGCTTGCCCCCAGGCGTGTTGGAACGCCGCATTTACGCCACGTCGGGGCGGCTTGGTTGCAGGCACCGCTGGCGCTTGGCGTCAGCGGCCGTTTGCTTGACAGGACCGGCCGGGCATGACCCAACGGGAAACGACTAGACTGTTTGCCGGGGAACGATTCGCCGGCCCTCGGACCAGTGTGGCGATGCCAAGGGATTGAACGATGGGCATTTTCGGGCCTGACACCCCCACATTTGCCAACCGAACATGGCTTGCGGCCTTGGCTCTGGCGGCAGCGCTGGCGGTGCTGCCCGGCGAACGGGCCGCCGCCCAGGGCGCGGTCAAGTCGGTGTACAAGGACTGGCAGATTCGCTGCGACACGCCGCCCGGCGCCAAATCCGAGCAATGTGCCCTGATTCAAAGCGTGACCGCGGAAGACCGCGCCAATGTCGGCCTGACCGTGATCGTGCTGAAGACCGCCGACGCCAAAAGCCGGCTGATGCGGGTGGTGGCGCCGCTCGGCGTGCTGCTTCCTTCGGGGCTTGGGCTGAAAATCGACCAGGCCGATATCGGCCGCGCCGGTTTCGTGCGCTGCCTGCCCAACGGTTGCATCGCCGAAGTCGTCATGGACGACGCGCTGATCCAGAAGTTGCGCACCGGCAAGACCGCGACCTTCATCATCTTCCAGACGCCGGAGGAAGGCATCGGTTTCCCCATGAGTCTCGCGGGTTTTGGCGAGGGATACGATAAGCTGCCGTAAGGCGCATCGATTCGGCCTCGGCCACAAATGCTTCTCGTCAAAACTTATCTCGATAAAAGCCCCATCCACGGGATCGGCGTCTTTGCCGCCGAGACCATCCGCAAGGACCAAAAGATCTGGCGCTTCGTCTACGACTTCGACCGCTTTTATACGCGCAAGCGGTTGGCCAAATTGCCCAAGCCCGCCCGCGATTTCATCAAGCTGCACGGCTATCAGTGGAAAAACGAAATCCTGCTATCGATGGATTACGATACGTTCATGAACCACTCGGAAAATCCCAATACTTATTACAAAAATGGCTACGTCCTCGCCCGCAAGACCATCGCCAAGGGCGCCGAGATTACCAACGACTACCGCGCTTTCGAAGCGGCGTTTTGCGCCGCCTTTTTGAAGCAGAAATAGCGGCGCGGCGGGCGGCGCCGGCCTCCCCTCGCTAAATTGCCATAGTGACCTTATCTGTTGGTCGTCTGGAGATTGCCATGGAACAAGCCATTTCCTCGCTGATCGACCGCGCCGGCCTCGACAAGGGCAAGGTGCGCCAGCTCATCGCGCGCGGCCTCGACGGCGCCGACGACGGTGAATTGTTCCTGGAATATCGCCAGGCCGAAGTGCTGGTGTTCGACAATGGCCGGCTCAAGCAGGCGACCTATGACACCGCTCAGGGCTTCGGACTGCGCGCGGTCAAGGATGAGGCGGTCGGCTATGCGCATGCCTCCGATTTGTCGGAAGCCGCGCTCGCCCGCGCCGCCGAAGCGGTGCGCGCGGTCAAAGGCGGGCATAGCGGCCATTACGCCGAGGCGCCCGGGCGCACCAACCGCAAACTCTATGGCGACGACAATCCGCTGGCGCTGCCTGCCTTCGAGGCCAAGGTGAAGCTCTTGGAATCGATGGACGCCTATGCGCGCGCCAAGGACCCGCGCGTGCGGCAGGTCACGGCCAGCGTCGCCGCCACCTGGCAGGTGGTGGAAATCCTGCGCGCCGACGGCGAAACTTATCGCGACATCCGCCCGCTGGTTCGGCTCAGCGTCAATGTGGTGACCGGCGACGGCGACCGGCAGGAATCGGGTTCCTATGGCGTCGGCGGACGCGAAGGCTATGAGCGCTTCATTACGCCGGAAGCCTGGAAAGGCGCGGTCGATGAAGCGGTGCGCCAGGCGCTGGTCAATCTCGACGCGGTGGCGGCGCCGGCCGGCGAGATGGACGTGGTGCTCGGCGCCGGCTGGCCGGGCGTGATGCTGCACGAAGCGGTCGGCCACGGCCTGGAGGGCGATTTCAATCGCAAGAAGACATCTGCTTTCGCCGGCTTGATGGGCCAGAAGGTCGCAGCGTCGGGCGTCACCGTGATCGACGACGGCACCATGCAGGCGCGGCGCGGGTCGCTCTCCATCGACGACGAGGGCACGCCGACCAACCGTACCGTGCTCATCGAAAACGGCATCCTGGTCGGCTACATGCAGGATCGGCAGAACGCGCGGCTGATGAACATGAAACCGACCGGCAACGGCCGACGCGAATCGCATGCGCACGTGCCGATGCCGCGCATGACCAACACCGCCATGCTCGCCGGCGACAAGTCGCGCGAAGAGATCATCGCTTCGGTAAAGAACGGGCTCTACGCGGTGAGCTTCGGCGGCGGCCAGGTCGATATCACCTCGGGCAAATACGTGTTCCAATGCACCGAGGCCTACAAAATCGAAAACGGCAAGGTCGCCGCGCCGGTGAAAGGCGCCATGCTGATCGGCAACGGGCCGACCGACCTGCATCGCATCTCGATGATCGGCAGCGACTTCGCGCTCGATCCCGGCATCGGCACCTGCGGCAAGAACGGCCAGGGCGTGCCGGTCGGCGTCGGCCAGCCGACTTTGCGCATGGACCGCATCACCGTGGGTGGAACGGCGTAACCGGAGTGTAATGCAATGGCGCAAAACAAATCGCGCATCCGCGGCTGGATCAGAAGCGTCGTCGACATTGCCGTCATCGTTCTGGTGGTGATGGCGGCGAAGGCCGCGATCGCCGAACCCTATTACGTGCCGTCCGGCTCGATGGAGCCGACGCTGCTGATCGGCGACGAACTGCTCGCCACCAAATATCCTTATGGCTACGGCTCGGCCTCGCTGCCCTCCTTCATCGTGCTACCCAATACGCATCGCCTGTTCGGCGCGCTGCCGCGCCGCGGCGACGTCGTAGTGTTCCGCTGGCCGGGCGACCGTTCGCAGATCTGGGTCAAGCGCGTTATCGGCCTGCCCGGCGACCGCATCGCGCTGCGCAATGGACAAGTGTGGATCAACGGCGAAGCCGCCGCCTTGCAGCCGGACGGCACCGGACAAGCGGAAAACGACGACGGCACCATGGCGCCGGCCGCGCGGCTGATCGAGACGCTGCCGGGCGGGCGCAAGCACACCATCTTCAAGCTCACGCGCTGGCAACCGCTCGACAATATGCCGGAGACGGTGGTGCCGCCCGATCATCTGTTCGTCATGGGCGACAACCGCGACAATTCTGCCGACAGCCGCGTGCCGTTGCGCGCCGGCGGCGTCGGCCTGCTGCCGGTGGAGGATCTGGTCGGTCGCGTAGACGGCATCGTCGGCTCCTGGGACCTCGGTATCCGCAGCCAGCCGGTGTGGACCTGGCCGCAGGGCTTACGGCTGTCGCGGTTTTTCTCAAGCGTGCATTGAAAATCTTCCGCTCGTCCCGGCAACCCGCCGACGCTCGCTTTGCGAGCTTCGGCGGGTCGCAGGAATGAGTGGAAAAAAATTACCGCACCACGCCGGAAATACAGCACGGCTTGTGGCGCGGGCGCGCGATCTTCGACTTCAGATAGCAGCGCGCGGAGGCGCCGATATAGCCGGGCCGCACATAGGTCCAGGCGCGGCAGCGATTGTCGCCTTGGCAGGCCGTCATGCAGCCGGCGCCGGCCGCGTCGGTGGCGGTATCGAAACTGCGGTAATCGCCGCCGAGGCGGTCGATGCTGTATTCGATCGGACCGCGCCGCGGTTCGATCACGCCGGCCCCGCGCACGCCCGTTACGCAGCATTTGTCAGCCACCGGCGGCGGCACCTTGTTCTTCAGCCAGCAGGTGGCAAGCGCGAAGGCCGTGCGCGGATAGGAGAAGCTCCAGGCGCGGCAGCGCCCGTCGCGCTCGCAGCGGGAGGCGCAGACGGCCGGGTCGCCGCTACGAATCGGGAAGGTCAAGTAGTCGCCGCCGCGGCGGTCGAATCCGGATTGCGCCCGGGCCAGTCCGCCCGCCGCCAAGGCGATCAGCAAGAGCGCCCCCCATAGACCCGCCGGATACCGCATGCGCGCCCGCTTCGCTTTGCAATTGGCGTTAAGCCTTGCCGTTCAGTCTAGCCCCGGCGACATGTTAACGCACTTCGCGACGCACGGACCTGGAAATTCTTCGCAAAAAGAAAATGCGCCCGCCGGAGGGGCCGGCGGGCGCTTAGATCCGCTCGCGAGGGGGGATGATCGCGTGTCGCGGATCGAGCGGCCGACGAGAGGGCTCGGCCGTTTGGGTAAATTGTTAGATCGCCTGGCGTGCCGGCCGATCGGTGGCCGGACGGCGGAAGCCGGGCTCCGACTCCACGCGCGGCTTGCTATGAACGCGGAGCGCCGGACGGTTTACGCGGCGTTCGAGCGCGCGCTCATGCAGCAGCTCGGTCGGATCGTTCCAGAACGGCGCCGAAAAGGCGTCCTGCAGGTCGGAACGGCTGATGCCGATATCAGCCAGCATGCGCCGGTCGAGGCCGGCCAGGAAGGCGGCATCGCGCCGGTGCCGGCGGGCGCGCGCGAACTGTTTCAGCCAGTAGGTCAGCACCGCCAACAGGGATGCCAAAGCACGCAGCAAGGTGCCGCCTGCAACGGGTAAAACGGGGATATTTGTGCTCATTTCCAGTCTCCTTACGTCTCGATGCGTCTGGTATTCGAGACGCCAAAATCGTCCCGACCACGCGCCGGAACCACCCGAAAGCCCCACCCGATTCCTTGAAGCCCGGGTTGTATGCTCCCAAAAGATTGATTAGTGAAACGAATGTTTTTAATCTGACCGATCACGATTGGTGATATACAAGTTCGGTCATTCCGGGACGGTCCGAAGGGCCGAACCCGGAATCCAGAGACAAGACCGAGGCATTGCAATGCTGCTCTGGATTCCGGGTTCGCTCGCCGGCGCTGGCGCCCCGGAATGACAATGGAAAAGGATAAAACACATGACCGCGCTGATCGACGTCGACCAACTGCGCACCTTCATTGCCATCGCCGAGACCGGCAGCTTCACCAAGGCGGCCGAAGTGGTGAACAAGACCCAATCGGCGGTGTCGATGCAAATGAAGCGACTTGAGGAGCGGCTGGAGCGGCCGGTCTTCGCGCGCGATGGGCGGGCGTCGAAACTGACCGAGGACGGGCAGCGTCTGCTCGATTACGCGCGCCGCATCGTCAAGCTCAACATCGAGACGATCGCCGCCTTCTCCGACGCCGAATTGTCCGGCCGCGTGCGCCTCGGCGTGCCCGACGATTACGCCGACCGCTATCTGCCCGAAATTATGGCGCGCTTTTCGCGCGCCTATCCGGGCGTCGAGTTGACCGTGATCTGCGAGCCGACCGTGGACCTGCTCGAACGTATCGACGCCAACGAGATCGATCTTGCCATCGTCACCAATTGCGAGAGCAAGCGCGCTTCGGAAACTTTCCGGCGCGAGCGGCTGTGTTGGGTGACCTCGAACCGGCATCCGACGCATCTTGAGGAGCGGCTGCCGCTGGCGCTCGGCCGGCCGACGTGTTCTTGGCGGCGCACCGCGGTCGAGCGGCTGGAGAAAGTCGGCCGCCCCTATCGCGTGCTCTATTCGAGCTCGAACGCCGGCGCAGTGGCCGCCGCCGTGCTCGCGGGGCTGGCGGTATCGGTGTTGCCGGAGTCGGGGCTTCGCCCCGGCATGCGCGTGCTCACGGCGGCGGAAGGATTTCCCGAACTGCCGACCTGCCGCATCGGTCTCGCGCGCAACGCGCATGAAGGCTCGACGCTCGCCGACGCGCTGGCCGAGCACATCATCTCCTCGCTCGACAACCTGTCGGAAGCGCAGGCGGCGGAGTAGCTTTCAGCAGATCTCCGCGGCCGTTGCGCCGAGCACGCGGATCAAATCGTCCGGCGTCAGCTCGACCTGCAAGCCGCGCCGGCCGCCGTTGACCACGACGTGCGGAAAGGTGAGCGCCGACCGCTCGATGAACACGCGCACGCGCTTCTTCTGCCTGAACGGCGAAATGCCGCCGACATGATAGCCGGTGATGCGTTCGGCATCGGCGGCGCCCAGCATGGCCGCGCTCTTGGCGCCGGCCGCGTGCGCCAACTTCTTTAAGGTCACCTCGCGGTCGGACGGCGCCAGCACGCACACCACCGCATCCCCTGCCCGCGCCATCAGCGTCTTCAACAGCCGCGCCGGCTCGATACCGAGCGCCTGCGCCGCCTGCATGCCGATGCTTTCGGCGTTCGGATCGTAATCGTATTCATAAAGTTTATAGGTGACACCGGCTTTGTCCAAAGCAAGCGTCGCCGGCGTCGCCTTGGCCATTTTAGTACGCGTATTCCTCGAAAATCGGCTCGACCGAGCCGTTCCAGGGCCCGCGGAATTTCTCCAGCAATTCCTCCGCCGGCGTGATGCCGCGCGCGACGCTCTCTTCCAGCGGCCGCAAATAGCGCGTCTCGTCGCGGCCGTTGCGGTCGAGGAATTTGCGGCGCGCGAGGCCACGCGTGGCAAAGCGCAGCGTCTCCTGCGCAAGGGTGAGCACGTTGCGGCCGCCAATCTCGGCCGCAAAGCCGAGCTTGGGCACGTCGTCGCGCAGCTTCTGCCGTTCCGCCGCGCTCCAGCCTTTGACCAGCTCCCAACAGGCCTCGAGCGAATCGTCGTCATAGAGCAGGCCGACCCAGAAGGCGGAGAGCGACGGCAGCCGCCGCCACGGGCCGCCGTCGGCGCCACGCATTTCGAGGTACCGCTTGAGCCGCACCTCGGGAAAGATGGTCGACAGGTGATTGGCCCAGTCCGAGATGGTCGCGCGCTCGCCCGCAAGATTGTCGAGCCGGCCCGCCATCAGCGAGCGGAACGACATGCCGGACACGTCGATATATTTGTCGCCGCGCTTGACGAAATACATCGGCACGTCGAGGGCGTAATCGACATAGCGCTCGAAGCCCATGCCGTCGTCGAACGCCCACGGCAGCATGCCGGCACGTTGATTGTCGGTGTCGCGCCAGATTTCCGAGCGAAACGAGAGAAAGCCGTTCGGCTTGCCTTCTGTGAACGGCGAATTGGCGAACAGCGCGGTGGCCACCGGCTGCAGGGCGAGCGACACGCGCAGCTTCTTGACCATGTCGGCTTCGGATGAGAAGTCGAGGTTCGCCTGCACGGTGCAGGTGCGATACATCATGTCGAGGCCGTATTTGCCGACCTTCGGCATGTATTTGGTCATGATGTTGTAGCGGCCTTTGGGCATGACGGGCATGTCGGCGCGCGTCCAGTTCGGCGTCATGCCGAGGCCGAGGAAACCGATGCCTAAGGGCTTCGCCACTTCGCGCAACTGCGCCAGATGGCTCATCAGCTCCGAGGCGGTCTGATGCACGGTCTTCACCGGCGCGCCGGAAAGTTCGAACTGTCCGCCAGGCTCCAGCGAAATCGCGCCGCCATGGGTGACGTCGAACATGCCGATGATGTTGTCGCCCTCCATGATCGGATCCCAGCCGAGGATGTCATGCAGGCCGACGAGCAACGCGCGGATCGAGTGCGGGCCGGCATAGGGCACCGGCCGGTGGCCCCGCATGGTAAAGGCGAATTTCTCGTGCTCGGTGCCGACGCGGAATTGCGCCTTCGGCTTGCAGCCCTCCGCGAGCCAGGCGACGAGTTCGTCGCGCGTCTCGATCGGGGTCATGTCGATCTGGTCACGAGCCATGCATGTTACCGGCGCAAAAAGGTCGCGACCTTAAACATGGGAAGCCGGAAAGGGCAATGCGAGATGCGGGAGGCTCTAATGCGGCGTCGACGCGGCGGCACTTGATTTTATGCCGCTTTCGTACCAGCCGCGGCTGCGGTTGACGATCGCGACCACCGACAGCATGACCGGAACCTCGATCAAGACCCCGACCACAGTGGCAAGGGCCGCGCCCGAATTGAAACCGAAAAGACTGATGGCGGCGGCCACCGCCAGCTCGAAGAAATTGCTGGCGCCAATCAAGGCGGACGGCCCGGCGACGCAATGCTGCTCGCCCGCCAGCCGATTGAGCAGATAAGCGAGGCCGGCGTTGAAATAGACCTGGATCAGGATCGGTACGGCGAGCAGGCCGATGATCAGCAGCTGCGCCAGGATCTGTTCGCCCTGAAAGCCGAACAGCAGCACGAGCGTCGCCAACAGCGCGATGAGCGACAGCGGTTGCAACTTATTCTGGAGGCGCGCGAGCGCGGGCGGGCCGCCGCGCGCCAGCACGTTGCGGCGCACGATCTGCGCCACGATGACCGGCACCACGATATACAGCACGACCGAGAGCACCAGCGTGCCCCACGGCACCGTGATCGCCGACAGGCCGAGCAGCAGCCCGACGATCGGCGCGAAGGCGAACACCATGATGGTGTCGTTGAGCGCCACTTGCGACAGCGTGAAGTGCGGCTCGCCCTTGGTCAGATTGCTCCACACGAACACCATCGCGGTGCACGGCGCCGCCGCCAGGATGATCAGCCCGGCGATGTAGGAGTTGATCTGATCGGCCGGCAAATAGGGGCGGAACAGATAGCCGATGAACAGCCAGCCGAGCGCCGCCATGGAAAACGGCTTCACCGCCCAATTGATCAACAAGGTGACGCCGATACCGCGCCAATGCTCGCGCACGCGTCCGAGCGCGGCGAAGTCGATCTTGACCAGCATCGGCACGATCATCAGCCAGATCAGCACCGCCACCGGCAAGTTGACGCGCGCGATCTCGGCGCTGCCGATCAGATGGAAGACCGACGGCATCAGATGGCCGAGCGCGATGCCGGCGACGATGCAGAGCGCGACCCACACGGTCAGATAGCGTTCAAACGTCGACATACTTCGCCTTTTCCGTCGCGCCCTCGCTACGGCCGATTTCCTTGAGCCGCGCGGTCAGCACCAAGCGGTCGAGCTTGTGCATCGGGAGCGCCAGGAACAGATCGATGCGCCGCTCCAGCATGCGGCAGGCGTCGCGGAAGGCGAGCGCGATCTCGGCCTCGCTGCCGGTTGCCGCCGCCGGATCGGGAATGCCCCAATGCGCGGTGATCGGCTGGCCCGGCCATAAGGGACAGGCTTCGCCGGCGGCGTTGTCGCAGACGGTGAAGACGAAATCGAGATCGGGCGAGCCCGCGCGCGCAAACTCGGCCCAGGATTTCGAGCGCATCTGCGAGACGTCGTAGTTGAACTTGCGCAACAGATCGAGCGTGCGCGGATTGACCTTGCCCTTGGGATGGCTGCCGGCGCTGAATGCCTTGAAGCGGCCTTGGCCGGCACGGTTGAGGATCGCTTCGGCAATGATCGAGCGCGCCGAATTGCCGGTGCAGAGGAACAACACATTGTAGATAGGCTCGGTCACGGCACCCTCCACTATCAGACCGCGGGCAACGGCTTGAAGCCGATGTCGCTCATCATCGTTTCAAAATAGCCGCGCACGCGGCGCGGAAATGTGAGCCCTTTGACCAATGCAGCCGAACGCAGCAGCGGCAGCACGCGGATGTCGTCCATCGACAGCATGCCATTTTCCGCCTGCGGGCTTTCGATCAGGGCGTCGAGCTCGTCGAGCTTCGGCACGACCTCTTCGATCTGTTCGCGGGAGTGACTGCGCAGCGCGGCGAAATCGCCGTAGGTCTTGAATTTACGCGCGGTGTAGTGGGCGAGCGCCGCGGGCGTGGCGAACTCCGGCAGGCCGAGCAGCGGATAACGCGGCATGGTCAGCGGCACCGTCTTGGCGACGGTTTCATCGGCCCAGCGCGCGATCTCCGGGCGCTGCGGGCCGATCAGGAACGGCGGCCCAAGCCCTTCGATGTAGCTCACCATGTCCATGCTTTCGAGCATGGGCTTGCCGTCATCTTTGGCCAGGATCGGGATCACACGCCGGCCGACGAGGCCGACTATGGTATCGCTGTCGTCGTCGCGCACGACGGTTTCCCGCAACGGCAGTTTCTTGAGCGCGGCGATCATGCGCACGCGGAAGCAGAGCGAGCAGTGCTCAAACATATAAAGCTTCACGGCTACCCCCTTGTCCGCCGTCGCCGCGCGGTCAGCCGCAGCAGGCCGCTTCGGCCTTGGCCGCAGGAACGCAGCAAGCCTTTTGGTCTGTCGTGCGCGCCTCGTTTTCGCCGGTGCCGTCGCCATAGGTGATGTTTTCACCCGTGGTGTGGAATGTTTCCCAGGAGATGCCGGCCGGATCGTCGATCCATGATTTCTCCGACTTGGCGTAGCAGCACGCGGTTTCGCCCTGCTCGATAACGGTGCCGCCGGCTTTCTGCAGGCGCGCGTAGACCTCGTGCAGTTCGGTCTTGTCCTCAACCTGAATGCCGGGATGGTCGAGGCCCGGCGCGCGCCCGCGCGCCGAAATGGCGAAGTTCACGCGCGGATCCTCGAGCATCCATTTGGCATAATCGGCTTTGGTGACCGTGGGCGCGGCATCGAACAATGCCGAATAAAAGCCGATCGAGCGCTCTAGGTCGTTTACGGCAACGTGGATATGCAATCGTTTCATGGTGCGCCCCCTTCAGGCGGTCAATTTGCCGCTTCGGCTGCCGTCTCGATTTTTTCCGGCGCGCAGCACGCGGCATTGAAGTCCTCGACCACCGGCGCGCAGATTTCCGGACGGCCGCCGCAGCAGTCGCGCAGCATGAAATCGACCAGCCCGCGGAAGCCGTCGAGATTGGCGCGGTAGTTCATCGAGCGGCCCTGCCGCACCACCGCGATCAGCCCGGCGCGCGTGAGCGCTGCAAGATGCGTCGACATGGTGTTGTGCGGCACCTTGCAATGCGCGGCGATTTCGCCCGCCGGCAGCCCATTTGGATGCGCGGCGACCAGTCTGCGGAAGGCCTTGAGCCGGGTCGGCTGCGCCAAAGCGGCGAAGGCGGCCTGCGATTTTCTTGCGTCCATATGTCGAGACATATCGACACAATACGACAACCGTGTGAAAAAAGCAAGAGACGAAAAAAGACATGCGCCGTCGCCCATATTCTTGGCGGCTCCGGGCAAGCCGGCTTCCCGTTTTCCTTCCCTCCCCGAAGGGAGGTGATGGAGCACCGGGAGGTGCCAGGGCGCTGGCGCAGCGCCCTTAGGCGGGTTGGCGCAACCCGCCGGCGCGTCTGGCGAGACGCGCGGGCCCCTTGGCGAGGGCCCGGCACCTCCCGACGCTCCACCGTCAAACCCGCGCGTTCGGCGCGGGCTTGACCGCGACGCCGTTGTCGGGCGCCGCCCTCGCCGGCCGATCCGGGCGCGTCATGACGGCACCCGTATTGACCGGCGAAGCACTAGGAATATAATCCACACAGCGGCGTCCGTCAAGGTTCATATTTTGTTCTTTTTCATTTAACCCGTATGGTCTATTGCTTCCGCCATGCCGCAGTTCTCCCCCCACCAGGACGATGCCCTCAAAGCCGTCGCCCAATGGCTCAAGGCCAAGCCGGGCGCCAACGGCACGCCACAGGTATTCCGCCTGTTCGGCTATGCCGGCACCGGCAAGACCACGCTCGCACGCCACCTCGCCGAGCAATCCGACGGCGAGGTGAAGTTCGCCGCTTTCACCGGCAAGGCGGCCTCAGTGATGCGCGGCAAAGGCTGCAAGGGCGCCTCCACCATCCATTCGCTGATCTACCGGGCGCGCGAGAGCGGAGAGGAAATCCCCTCCTTCGATTTGTGGGACGAGGCGCCGGCTTCGAAGGCCGAGCTGATCGTCATCGACGAATGCTCGATGGTCGACGCCGAGCTCGGCCGCGACCTGCTCTCATTCGGCGTGCCGGTGCTGGTGCTCGGCGACCCGGCGCAACTGCCGCCGATCCAGGGCGGCGGCTTTTTCACCGAGGCCGAGCCCGACGCGATGCTCACCGAGGTACACCGGCAGGCGATCGACGATCCGATCGTGCGGCTGTCGATGGATATCCGCGCCGGGGAATTTCTCGAGCCCGGCCGCTACGGCGAAACGGAAGTGATCCCGAAGAACAAACTCGACCCCGAACGCGTGCTCGAGTCCGACCAGGTGCTGGTCGGGCGCAACGCCACGCGGCGCGCCTATAATCTGCGCATGCGCGAGCGGCGCGGCTTCGGCGACAAGCTGCCGGAGGCCGGCGACAAGCTGGTGTGCCTGCGCAACAACCGCAAGAAAGGCCTGTTCAACGGCTCGCTCTGGTCGGTAAAGGAACGCGGCGCGCGGCGCACCGGTATCATGACCATGCGGCTTTTGCCCGACGACGAGAGTGGGATACGCGGGGTGAAGGTGTCGGTGCGGCCGGAATGTTTTACCGGCGGTATCGAGCAGATCGATTGGGCGCGGCGCAAGCCCTATGACGAATTCGACTATGGCTATGTGCTCACCGTGCACAAGGCGCAAGGGTCGCAATGGGACGACGTAGTGCTGTTCGACGAGAGCTTCGCGTTTCCCGACAGCCGCGAGCGCTGGCTCTATACCGGCGTGACGCGGGCGGCGAAAAAGCTGACCGTGGTCATGTGAGCGACGACGATGATCTGGACCACTACGGCGACCGCCGTTTCAGCTGCATTTTTGAGTTCGCTGGTCGAGGCGGTCGAAGCCCTCACCATCGTGTTGGCGGTCGCGACCATTCGCGGCTGGCGGGTCGCCGGCCTCGGAGCGGCTGCGGGTCTCGCGCTACTGGCGCTTATCGTGGCCGCGCTCGGGCCGCTGCTCGACCGCGTTCCGCTGTTCCTCCTGCAGGTGACGATCGGCGCGCTGCTTCTGCTGTTCGGCATGCGCTGGCTGCGCAAGGCGATCTTGCGCGCCGCCGGCGTCATTCCGCTGCACGATGAGACGCTCGCCTTCGCCCATGAAACGGAAGAGTTGCGCGAGCAGGCGCGCCGCCATGAACGCCGGCTCGATTGGCTCGCCGGTGTTGCCGCCTTCAAGGCCGTGGTGCTCGAAGGCCTCGAAGTCGTGTTCATCGTCATCGCCGTGGGCGCCGGGCGTGGGTTGATTGTGCCGGCGAGCCTCGGCGCGCTCGCCGCCTGCCTGCTGACCTGCGGCGCCGGCCTTGCCATCCACCGGCCGCTGGCGAGCGTGCCGGAAAACACCCTCAAATTCGCCGTCGGCGTGATGCTGTCGGCCTTCGGCGTGTTCTGGCTGGGCGAGGGCTTGCGTGTGCCCTGGCCGGGCGGCGATCTCGCGATCCCATTATTTGTCGCCGTTTTCCTGATCGTGGCGTTGACGGCTGTCGCCGCCGCGCGCCAGCAAAAGGCGCAGGCCACCCGATGAACGCCCTGATGCAAACTTTGCGGGAACTCGCGGGCCTGTTCGTCGACGACGGCGCGCTGGCGCTGGCACTCATCGCCGTCATCGCCGCCGCCATCACCACCGCGGCGATGCTGCCGGGGACGCTGGCCCCCGGCATTGTATTGCTCGGCGGCTCAATCGGCGTGCTGCTCATCAATGTGACGATGACGGCGCGGCGCTGGGACGTGGACCCATAACGGCCAGCCAAACGCTGCCTTGGATACGCCGCTCAATGTCTGTTTTCGCAACAACGGACACGTGGCCTCTTTATGACTACTCGCCCAATCAGCGTCACGCCGCCTGTTTTTGTTTGCCCGGCGCGAAGCGGCCGTAGAAGCTTTCGCCTTTGTCCGCCATTTCGACCAAGAGTTTGGGCGGCGCAAAGCGCGGCCCGTATTTCTTTTCGAATGTGCGGCACAGCGCGACGAACTTCTTCGTGCCCATCATGTCGATGTAAGACAGCGTGCCGCCAGAATAGGGCGCAAAGCCCCAGCCGAGGATCGAGCCGACGTCGGCCTCGCGCACGTCGGTCACCACGTGCGCCTCGAAGGTGCGCGCAGCTTCCACCGCCTGCGTCACCAGGAAGCGCAGTTTGAGCTCTTCGACGTCGAGCGCTTCGATTTGCTCGCGCGTGAGCTTCTTGGGCAAAAGGTCCGCAAGCCCCGGCCACAGCCGCTTCGGCTTGCTCGCATAATCGTAAAAGCCCTTGCCGTTCTTGCGGCCCGAGCGGCCGCCCTTCTCGACCAGGTCTTCCATCAGCTTTTTCTGCGCCGGATTGACCGCTCCGGGGCCGAGATCGGCCTCCGCCGCGCGCAGGATCTTGAGGCCGAGGTCGAGACCGGTTTCGTCGTTGAGCGAGAGCGGGCCGACCGGCATGCCGGCCATGCGAGCGGTGTTTTCCACCATCGCCGCCGGCACGCCCTCGAGTAGCATCAGATAGCCTTCCTGGATGTAATTGAGCACGCAGCGATTGGCGTAGAAGCCGCGGCTGTCGTTGACCACGATCGGCGTCTTGCGCAACGCGCGCACGAAATCGAGCGCGGTAGCAAGCGCCTTGTGGCCGGTCTGTTTGCCGAGGATGATCTCGACCAGCAGCATGCGGTCGACCGGCGAGAAGAAATGGATGCCGACGAAACGCGGCGGGTCCTTGAACTCAGCGGCGAGCGAGGTGATGGGCAGGGTCGAGGTGTTGGAGGCGAGCACCGTGTCGGGGCCGATCGCCGCCTCGATTTTCGCGATGACGTCGGATTTCACCTTGCGGTCCTCGAACACCGCCTCGACCACCAGGTCGCAGTCCTTCAGCGCGCAGTAGTCGGCGGTGGTCGCGATTTTCTCCAACAGCGCGTCGCGCTCGGCGCTCTTCATGCGGCCTTTGTTGACGCGGTCGGTGAGCGTCTTGTGCACCCCGGCTTTGCCTTTGTCGGCGGTTCCCTGGTCGCGGTCGATCAGCACCACGGCCAAGCCGGCCGCCGCGCTTACTTGCGCGATGCCGGCGCCCATGAAGCCGGCGCCGACCACGCCGATCTTCTTCAAGTTTGTCGCCGGCACGTCGGTGGGGCGGCGGGCGCCCTTGTTGAGTTCCTGCATGGAGACGAACAGCGAGCGGATCATGGCGGCTGCTTCCGGCGAGCGCAGGATCTTGGCGAACCAGCGCGACTCGACGCGCAGCGCGGTGTCCATGTCCAGTTGCAGGCCCTCGTACACAACCTGCAGGATGGCGCGCGCGGCCGGATAGTTGTCGTAGGTCTCGCGCCGGTAGATCGCATTGGCCGGCGGGAACACCATCATGCCGGCCTTGGAATAGACCGGCCCGCCCGGCAGCTTGAAGCCCTTCACGTCCCAGGGCGCTTCCGCCTTGCCGCCGGCCTTGATCCAGTCCTTGGCGCTCTTGACCAGATCGGCGGCGGGCACCACCGCGTCGATCAGTTTCAGCGCCTTGGCGCGGTCGGTTTTGAGTTGGTCGCCCTTGAGCAAAAATTGCAGCGCGTCGGCGGGCGGCAGCATGCGCGCGATGCGCTGGGTGCCGCCGGCACCGGGGAACAGACCGACCTTCGCCTCCGGCAGACCAAGCCGCGTCTTTGGATTGTCGGACGCGACGCGGTGGTGGCAGGCAAGGCAGAGCTCGAAGCCGCCGCCCATGGCGGTGCCGTTGATGGCGGCAACCCACGGCTTGCCGGATTTTTCCAGCTGCCGGTAGATGAGCGAGAGCTTGCGGCTTTCCTCGAACACCATCTTGTTGGCGGCTTCCGCGCCCTCGCGCTTGACCAGATCGGTGTAGGTGGCGCTCATGCGCTCGAGCATCGTGAGGTCGGCGCCGCCGCAGAATGAATCTTTGCCGGAGGTGACGACCGCACCTTTGATAGCGGCGTCGTTGGCCACCTTGTCGACGAGCCGCGCCAGTTCCTCGGTAACGGACGCGTCGATCACGTTCATCGAGCGGCCGGGCATGTCCCAGGTGATCAGCGCGATGCCGTCGACATCGACCTCGAATTTGAAATTCGGCATTTCCGGCTCCTGCCTCTATCTTTTTTTCGATTAGACGCGTTCGATGATGGTCGCGGTGCCCATGCCCATGCCGATGCAGAGCGTGATCAGCGCCGTCGATTTGCCGCGCCGCTCCAATTCGTCGAGCACGGTGCCGAGGATCATGGCGCCGGTGGCGCCGAGCGGATGGCCCATGGCGATGGCGCCGCCGCAGACGTTGATCTTGTCGTGTGGGATGTCGAGCGCCTGCATGTAGCGCAGCACCACCGAGGCGAAGGCCTCGTTGAGCTCCCACAGATCGATGTCCTTGGTGGTCATGCCGGCTCTCTTCAGCGCCTTCTCGGTCACGGGAATAGGCCCCGTGAGCATGATCGCCGGCTCCGAACCGATATTGGCGAAGGCCTTGATGCGCGCACGCGGCTTCAAGCCGGCGGCAGCGCCGGCTTCCTTGCTGCCAATCAACACGGCGGCAGCGCCGTCGACGATGCCGGAGGAATTGCCCGGCGTGTGCACGTGGTTGATGCTTTCGACTTCCGGGTGCTTCTGCACGGCAACCGCATCAAAGCCGGCCATCTCACCCATCTGCACGAAAGACGGCGCCAGCGCGGCGAGCGTCTGCATTGTCGTGGACGGGCGCATATGCTCGTCCTTGGCCAGGATCGGCAGCCCATTGGGGTCGCGCACGGTGATCACCGAATTCTTGAAGCGGCCCTCATCCCAGGAATTGGCGGCGCGCTGCTGGCTTTCCACCGCGTAAGCGTCGACGTCGTCGCGCGAGAAGCCGTATTTGGTGGCGATCAAATCGGCGGAAATGCCCTGCGGCAGGAAGTAGGTTTCGACCGCGATCGAGGGATCGACCGGCCAGGCGCCGCCGGAGGCGCCGATGCCGACGCGGCTCATCGATTCGACGCCGCCGCCGACCGTCATCTGGTGTTGGCCGGACATGACCTCGGCCGCCGCGAAATTGACAGCGTCCAAGCCGGAGGCGCAGAAACGGTTGATCTGGATGCCCGGCACCTGGTCGCCGAAGCCGGCCACCAGCGCGGAGGCGCGCGCGATGTCGCCGCCCGCTTCCCCAACCGGATCGACACAGCCGAGCACCACGTCGTCGATCATGCCGGTATTGAGCTTGTTGCGGTCCTTGATGGCGGCGAGCGCCTGCGCCGCGAGATTGAGTGCGGTCACCTCGTGCAAGGCCCCGTCGGCCTTGCCGCGGCCGCGCGGCGTGCGCACGGCGTCGTAAATGAATGCGTCGGGCATTGGCTCCTCCTGCGCAGGGTCAGAGACTGCGCGCGATCAGCAGTTTCATGATCTCATTGGTACCGGCATAGATACGCAGCACCCGCGCGTCGCGGTAGAGGCGCGAGATCGGATATTCGTCCATATAGCCATAACCGCCGAACAATTGCAGACAGCGGTCGATCACCTCGGCTTGCGTGTCGGTGAGGCGGTATTTGGCCATCGAGGCGGTGACGCTGTCGAGCTTGCCGGCGACGTGCTGGCCGATGCAATGGTCGAGGAACACCCGGGCGATGGTGGTGTCGGTCTTGCATTCGGCGAGTTCGAACTGGGTATTCTGGAATTCGATGATTTTCTTGCCGAAGGCCTGGCGCTGCTTGACATAATCGACGGTGAGCGCAAGCGCCCGCTCCATCATGGCGACGGCGTGCACGGCGACGATCAGCCGCTCCTGCGGCAATTCCTTCATGAGCTGGTAGAAGCCCTGCCCCTCTTCGCTGCCGAGCAGCGCCTCGGCTGGCAGCTTGACGTCCTCGAAGAACAGCTCCGAGGTGTCGGCGGAGTCCATGCCGAGCTTTTTCAGCTTGCGGCCACGGCGGAAGCCAGGCGCATCGTCGGTTTCCACCACCAAAAGCGAGGTGCCCTTGGCGCCGGCTTTTGGGTCGGTCTTGGCGACGACGACGATCAGATTGGCGTGCTGGCCGTTGGTGATAAAGGTCTTCGAGCCGTTGAGCACGTAGCCGTTGCCGGATTTTTCCGCCTTGGTGCGCACGCCTTGCAGGTCGGAGCCGGTGCCGGGCTCGGTCATGGCGACGGCGCCGACCATTTCGCCGGTGGCGAGCTTGGGCAGCCAGCGCTTCTTCTGCTCCTCGGTGCCGTAATGCAGGATATAGGGCGCCACGATCCCGGAATGCAGCGGCGCGCCGAAAGTATCGAAGCCGGCGAGCGATAATTCGCGGTTGATCACTGCCTCATGCGCAAAACTGCCGCCCGAGCCGCCATATTCTTCCGGCATCGAGGCGCAGAGCAGCCCGGCCTCACCGGCCTTGGTCCAAACGTCGCGCGGGTAAATGCCGGCTTCGTGCCAGGCGTCGAGATGCGGGCCGAATTCATCGACGATAAAGCGCCGCGCCTGCTCTTCCAGCAGAACGAGGTCCTCGGTCATCCACTCCGGCCGCGGAAGGTTGAGGGCATCCATAGGGCTTCCCCTAGCGCGCTCGGCATAGGTCCGGCAAGGCAGGGGTGCGAGGGGCTAACGCCCTTCGTCCCCGCGGAAGCGGGAATGAGTGGAGTGTGGATTTAGCCGGCGCCGAGCGCCACGGCGACGTTATAGGTGACGAAAGACGCAAAGTATGCGAGCGCCAGCATGTAGCCGAAGGTGATCCACATCCAGCGCCAGCTACCGGTCTCGCGCTTGATCACGGCAAGCGTCGAGGCGCATTGCGGCGCGAAGATGTACCAGACGAGGAGCGAGAGCGCGGTGGCGAGGCTCCATTGCGAGGCAAGCGTCTGGCCGATCTGCGCGGCGACCTCCTTGCCGCCCTCAATGGCATAGACCGTGCCGAGCGAGGCGACGGCCACCTCGCGCGCGGCCATGCCGGGGATCAGCGCCACGCTGATCTGCCAGTTGAAGCCGACCGGGGCGAGCAGCGGCTGGATCCAATGACCCATGATGGCGGCAAGGCTGTAGTCGATCGCGGGACCGGTGGCGCCGGCCGGCGGGCGCGGGAACGAGGCGAGGAACCAGATCAGCACCATCATCGAGAAGATCGTGGTGCCGGCGCGCTTCAGGAACATCATCGCGCGCGTGTAGAGGCCCATCAGCACATTGGCGACGCGCGGCATCTTGTAGTCGGGCAGTTCGATCATGAAAGGCGGGGTGGCGTTCTCGCGCCAGAAGAAATGGTTGGCGACGAAAGACACCGCCAGCGCGCTGAAAATGCCGGCGGCATAGAGGCCGAACATGACGAGGCCTTGCAAACCGACCCAGCCGAAAACCTGACGGTCCGGTATGAACGCCGAGATGATCAGCGTGTAGACCGGGATGCGCGCCGAACAGGTCATCAGCGGCGCCACCAAGATCGTGGTCAGGCGGTCGCGCCGGTTGTCGATCACTCGCGTCGCCATGATGCCGGGAATGGCGCAGGCAAAGCTCGACAATAGCGGAATGAAGGCGCGGCCGTGCAGGCCGGCGCCGCCCATGATGCGGTCCATCAGGAAGGCGGCGCGCGCCATATAGCCGAGGTCTTCGAGCAGCAGGATGAAGAGGAACAGGATGAGGATTTGCGGCAGGAAAACGAGCACGCTGCCGACGCCGGAAATCACGCCGTTTTGGATGAAGCTTTGCAACAGGCCGGCGGGCAATGCATCGTGCGCCATATTGCCGAGCGCGTCGAAGCCGGCCGAGATGAGGTCCATCACCGGCGTCGCCCCGGTAAATACCGCCTGGAACAGGACGAACAGCAGCGCCAGCAGAACGAGCAGGCCGGCAACCGGGTGCAGCAACACCGCGTCCACCCGCCCGGTCAGCGTCTCCGGCCGCGCCGGCTGGCTGACGGCAACGCCGATAATACGATCCGCCTCGCGCTGGGCGGCGCGCAGATCGGCCGCAGTGAGCGGCGTCCAGGTATTAGCCGAACCCGGACCGGAAACGCCGGCCGCCATGGCGTCGATGCGGTGCAGCAGGTCCTCGGTGCCGCCGCGGCGCACCGCAACCGAAGTGACCACCGGCGCGCCGAGCTCTTTCGACAGTTTGACCAGATCGATGTCGATGCCGCGCCGGCGCGCGATATCGATCATATTGAGCACGAGCATCAGCGGACGGCCGACCCGCTTGAGCTCGATCACCAGACGCAGCGCGACGCGCAAATTGGTGGCATCGGCCACGCACAGCAGCAGGTCGGGCATGGCTTCGCTCGCCAGCTTGCCGAGCACGATGTCGCGGGTGATTTCCTCGTCGGGGCTGCGCCCACGCAATGAATAGGTGCCAGGCAGATCGATCAGGTCGACGCGGTGGCCGCCCGGCGTTTGGATGACGCCGCTCTTGCGTTCGACGGTGACCCCCGGATAGTTGGCGACTTTCTGCCGGCTGCCGGTGAGCGCGTTGAACAGCGCGGTCTTGCCGCTATTCGGCGTGCCTACCAGGGCAAATCGCCAAGCGTTCGTTTCGCTTGCAGTCGTCACGGAATTGGATCCTGTCAGGCCACCAGAACGGCCATTGCCTCGCGGCGCCTTAGCGCGATGGTGGTGTCGTTGACCCGCACCGCGATCGGATCGCGGCCGAGCGGACCTTCGTGCAGGATTTCGACATGGGCGCCTTCGACGAAGCCGAGTTCGAGCAGGCGCCGCTCGAGTTCCGCCGCCTTGCCGTTAAATCCAGCGTCGGCGGTGGCGATGGTATCGATGCGCCCGCGGAATCCCTTGCGAGCCAAACCCAAAGGTGCCGTCTTGATCGCCGTCTTGGCCGCCGAACCGTTGCCGCTCATGATGCCGTTCTGCATATGATTATGATTTCCACTATCATCTGGCGGACGCCATGATTTAAATCAAGAGAAAAGACGAATTATTTCAGTAGCTTAGAATAATTATAAGGAAGCCGCCGCCAGGTCCCTGCCCTTGCGCAGCGGCGCCATGCTACCAGGAGCGCCTTGATTCACTAACCGGGTAAGTCTTCGCCGTGAATTCAGTGCTTGCAGCGGCCGGCCGGAGCGAGCCGAATCCGACCGATAGCGCGGCCGCTTGGCTACGCTTGGCGCTCGCCACGCTGCTCAGCACCATCGGCGGCGTCGGCATGTGGTCGGTCGTCGTGGTGCTGCCGGCGATGCAGGCGGAATTCGGCGTCGACCGCGGCGAGGCCTCCCTGCCTTACACGCTTACCATGCTCGGCTTTGCTGCCGGCGGCGTCATCACCGGCAAGCTCGCCGACCGCTTCGGGATCACGACCGCGATAATCGTCAGCGCGCTGGCGCTCGGCCTCGGCTACGTCGCCGTCGGCAATGCCGCCAGCCTGTGGCAGGCGGCGATCGCGCATGGCGTGCTGATCGGCGCCGGCACGTCAGCCACATTCGCGCCGCTGATGGCCGACATTTCGCATTGGTTCCGCCGCCGCCGCGGCATCGCCGTCACCATCGCCGCCGCCGGCAATTATCTCGCCGGCACGTTCTGGCCGCCGGTGGTGCAGCATTTCACCGCCGCCGACGGCTGGCGCGCGACTTACATTGGCATCGGCGTTTTCTGCATGGTCACCATGATCCCGCTGTCGCTGCTGCTGCGCGCTCGAATCGACGCGCACCATACCGCCGCCGCCACCGCCGAGGCGGCCAAGCGCCGAGCCGCGCTGCCATTGTCGCCGAACGCACTGTTGATTCTTTTGTTCTGCGCCGGCATCTGCTGCTGCGTCGCCATGTCGATGCCGCAAGTGCATATCGTCGCCTATTGCAGCGATCTCGGCTACGGCGTCGCGCGCGGCGCCGACATGCTGTCGCTGATGCTCGGCCTCGGCATCGTCAGCCGCATCGGCTCCGGCTTCATCGCCGACCGCATCGGCGGCGTGCGCACGCTGATCTTCGGCTCGGTGATGCAGGGCGTGGCGCTGTTGCTCTATCTGTTTTTCGACAGCATGTTTTCGCTCTACGTCATTTCCGGCTTGTTCGGCCTGTTCCAGGGCGGCATCGTGCCGATGTACGCCATCATCGTGCGCGAATATTTCCCGGCCAAGGAAGCGGGCTCGCGGCTCGGCTTCGTCATCATGGGCACCATCCTCGGCATGGCGCTGGGCGGCTGGATGTCGGGCGAGATCTTCGATCTCACCGGCTCCTACCAAGCCGCCTTCCTCAACGGACTTGCCTGGAACCTGATCAACGTCTCGATTGCCGCGTTCCTGCTGCTGCGTTCGCGCGGCCGGCCGTTCGTCGCGCAAACGGCCTGAAATCTCCGCCCATGAAATCTCGCGGCGGCGTTTTGCCGCGCCGGGATTAAATCGCAGGGAATAAATTATGACGGGCGGCTGTTGACAATTCCGCGCGAAGCGAAAAAATCCGCGCCGTTCGGGGCAAAGGGGATTGTTTGATGCATTTTCCGGCGGCGCGGGCGGACGTCGTCCGCGCGATCAATCAGCGTTGGTTGCTTAAATTCTGGAAAAGACCGGAGGATACGCATCGGCTGCCGCGCTGGCAGGCGATCGAAGCCGAGAACCTGCGGCTATGCGCCACCATCGAGCCGCAGGCGACGGTTTGAGGCGTCAGAACGCCTCGGCCGGCAATTCCATGGTCGAAGCCGCGCCCGCCTGAATACGCGTTAAGTGCGCCGCCGTCTCCGGCAGCATGCGCTCCATGAAGAAACGCGCGGTGACGAGTTTGGTCTTCATCGCCGGCGCGCCGCCATTGGCCGATTTCGCCAAAGCCGCTTCCGCGATCCTGCACCACATGTAACCGAGCGCCACTAGGCCGAACAAATGCATGTAGTCGGTGGCCCCGGCGCCGGCATTGTCCGGCTTGGCCATGGCGTTCTGCATGAACCACATCGAGGCCTGTTGCAGGTGGCCGAGCGAAACGCCGAGCGGTGCCAGCAACGGCTTCATCGCCTCATTGGCGCTTTTTTCCTTGATGTAGGCGCCGACCTCGTTGAGGAAAGCCATCAGCGCGCGGCCGCCGTCCTTGCCGAGCTTGCGGCCGACAAGATCGAGCGCCTGGATGCCGTTGGCGCCCTCGTAGATCATGGCGATGCGCGCGTCGCGCACGAATTGCTCCATGCCGTGCTCGGCGATATAGCCGTGGCCGCCGAACACCTGCTGCGCCATCACCGTGTTGGCAAAGCCGGTGTCGGTGAGCACGCCTTTGACCACCGGGGTGAGCAGGCCCATGTAATCGTCGGCGCTTTGCCGCGCTTTGTCGTCGCCGGAACGGCGTGCCACGTCGCCTTGCAGCGCGGTCCACAACACCAGCGCGCGCGCCGCTTCGTTGAAGGCGCGGATGGTCATGAGCGTGCGGCGAATGTCCGGATGCACGATGATCGGGTCGGCCGGCTTGTCGGGAAACTTCGGGCCGGTGAGCGCACGGCCCTGCAAACGGTCCTTGGCGTAGACCGCCGCGTTCTGATAGGCGACTTCCGATTGCGCGAGGCCTTGCACGCCGACGCCGAGGCGGGCCTCGTTCATCATGGTGAACATGGCATTGAGCCCGCGGTTCTCCTCGCCGATGAGCCAGCCGGCGGCGCCGTCGTAGTTCATTACGCAGGTCGAGTTGCCGTGGATGCCCATCTTTTCTTCGATCGAGCCGCAGGTGACGCCGTTGGGCGCGCCGAGCGAGCCGTCGTCCTTCACCATCAGCTTGGGCACGACGAAGAGCGAAATGCCCTTGACGCCGGCCGGCGCGCCTTCGATGCGCGCGAGCACCAGGTGGACGATGTTTTCCGCCATGTCGTGCTCGCCGGCGGAGATGAAAATCTTGGTGCCGGTGATCTGGTAGCTGCCGTCCGATTGCTTGACCGCCTTCGAGCGCAAGAGCCCCAAGTCGGTGCCGCAATGCGGCTCGGTCAAGTTCATGGTGCCGGTCCATTCGCCGCTTACCATCTTGGGCAGGTATCTGGTTTTCAGCTCCTGCGAAGCGTGTTCGAGCAGCGCGGCGATGGCGCCTTGCGTGAGGCCGGGATACATGGCGAAGGCCTGATTGGCCGAGCAGAGCATTTCGTTGACCGCGACGGTCAGCGTCGCCGGCAAGTCCTGGCCGCCGAATTCGGCCGGCGCCGAGATGCCGATCCAGCCGCCCTCGACCAATTGCTTGAAGGCGTCCTTGAAGCCGGTCGGGGTGGTGACGCTGCCGTCGGCGTGGCGTGTGCAGCCTTCCTTGTCGCCGACCCGGTTGAGCGGGGTGAGCACTTCCTCGGCGAACTTGCCGGCTTCGCGCAGCACGGCTTCGACCAGATCGGGCGAAGCCTCGGCGAATCCCGGCAGGTTGCCGTAGCGGTCGAGATGGAAGACGTCGTTCAACAGGAACAACGTGTCGTCAACGGGCGCCTTATAGGTCGGCATCGGTCCCCTCCCGGCGTCCAACGCGCGCCGTTAACCACTCGTTAATTATTGAATGACGGCGGCGAGTTCAAGAAGCCGCGGTTTTCCTTGCGCGGTCGCGCGCGCCAGCGGCGGTCAAAGCATCGCGTATCCGCATTACAGCCGCGTTAAACCGCCCGCCGCTCCCACGCCGGGCGAAACCGCAGGCGAAATCCGACACTTCCGGCCGATCCTTAACCGCTTGTTTACCGCGACCGGCAAAAAGTTAAAGCAGAGGACTGCGGACCGCGCCCGTATCCACCCGCCGTTAACGCGTGCCGGTTCCACGGAGAGCCCAAGAGGCTCCTTCGCCTCCACCTCGAATGTGGGTGCGAGCTAATGAGATTTGGCGTCCCGTGGAGTGTCAAAGGCATACGGCCGGAAGCGCGCAAAACCGCTAAGGAAGCGGCGCGGCGTTCGGGCGTATCGCTCGGCGAATGGCTCAACTCGGTGATCATCGACCAGGCCGCGCAAGAAGGCGTGCAGGCGCTGTCGCTGGTCGACGAAGATGCCGACGGCGGCGACATCGCGACGGTCAACGAACGACTCGACAACCTCACCCGCCGCATCGAGCAGCTCACGCGTCCGGGGCCGGAAGCCTACGCGCCCAAGCGCAACCGCAATGAACCCGATCAACTCGCGGAACTGATCGGCCGGCTCGACCGGCGGCTCGATCAATTCGCCAATGTGTCGCGGCAGCCGCTGCCGCCGTCGCCTCCGCCGCCTGCGATGCCGCCGGTCATGCCGAGCGTGCATTTGCCGCCGAGCCTCGACCGCGCCGTCGCCGAAATCGCCGCCCGCCAGCGCATGCTCAACACCTACGCCACGCCGCCGCGCCCGCAGCCGCCAGTCGCGCCGCAACCGCAGCCGAACGCCTTTGCCGCGCCGCCATCCATGCCGGCCGCCGCGCCCGCACCGGCGCCCACGCCGATCGCCGCGCCTATGCCGATGCCGGTTGCCGCGCCCGTCTACGCGCCGGCGCCGCCTCCCATGCCGTTGCCGGCACAGGACCTGTCCGGCCTAGAAGATCAGCTGCGCAATATCACCGACCAGATCGAGACGTTGCGCAAGCCGGGCGTCGAGCAAGCGATCAACGCGCTGCGTGAGGAGCTCGGCGAGATCGGCCGCACGCTCAGCGACGCCATGCCGCGGCGCGCCATCGACGCCATTGAAACGCAGATCCAAGGCCTCAACCAGCGCATCGCCGAGGGCCGGCAGGCCGGCATCGACGCCGGCGCGCTCGGCGGCATCGAGCACGGGCTCGCCGAAGTACGCGACGCGTTGCGCGGCCTCACGCCGGCGGAAAACCTGGTCGGCTTCAACGAGGCGGTCAACGGCCTCGCGCACAAGATCGATTTATTTGTCGCGCAGAAGGACCCGGCGACGCTCGCGCAATTGGAAAACGCCATCACCACGCTACGCGAGATGACCGGCCACATCGCCGATAACGACACCGTGCACGCGCTCGCCGCGCAGGTGCATGCGCTCGGCGAAAAGATCGAATACATCGCGCACGCCGCCGCCGGCGGCGACGTGCTCAACCATCTCGAACAGCGCATCTCGGCGCTCGCCGACGCGTTGGCCGAACGCGCCAATAGCGGCGCCACAGTGCCGCCGCGGCTGGAAGCGCTGGTCGAGTCGCTCACCGACAAAATCGAGCAGGTCCAGCAGATCCAGCATTCGGGCAGCAACACCGACGCCTTCGGCCATCTCGAGGACCGCATCGTCAAGCTGGTGGAGAAGCTGGACGCTTCCGATTCCCGGCTCGGCCATCTGGAACCGATCGAACGCGGCCTCGCCGACCTGCTGGTGCATATCCAGAACAGGGACGCCGAGACGTCGCGCGCGCAAGAGGGGGCCGGAGTCGACGACCTCAAGCACGATATCGCCCGCACCCAGGACGCGTTGGAAGCGGTGCACGGCACGCTCGGTCATGTGGTCGATCGCCTAGCGATGATCGAAAAGGACATCCGCGGCGGCGAGCGCCCGCGCGCCGCGCCCGCCGCCGAAGCCGCGCTCAATGCGCCGGTCGGCCGCGTCGCCGTCCGCGTGGTCGACGACGCGCCGCCTCTAGCGCCTGCCTTGGCGCCACCGCCGCCCATGCCGCAAGCGCCGCCGCCTGCGGTCGCTGCGCCTGCGCCGGCCCCGCAACCCGCACCGCGCCGTCTGCCGGCGGCCGCCCAACTGCCGATCGATCCCGATCTGCCGGCCGACCAGCCGCTCGAGCCCGGCTCCGGGCCGCCGTCTATGCAAGGCAATCCGGCCGCGCGCATTGCCGCTTCGGAAGCAGCCCTCGGCGGCGCCCGGCCGGCCGCCGCCGCGCCCGCCGGCAAATCCAGCTTTATCGCCGCCGCCCGCCGCGCCGCTCAGGCGGCGGGGCAGCAGCCGGGCGCCCGAGCACCGCGCGCAGAACCCGCCGAGAGCTCCGAGCCCACGACCCCGTCGCTGCGCGGCAAGCTGCTCAAGCGGGTCAAATCGCTGTTTGTCGCTGCCAGCATCATTGCCATCGTGATCGGATTGGCCGAGATCGCCGGCAACGTGTTCGATTTCGGCAATTCCGGCACCAAGACGGCGCAGGCCCCCGCGCCGACCGCCGGTAAAACCCAGATGGCGGCGCGCCGCAGTGCGCCCGAGTCGACCGCCAGCATCGTCGCCAATCCGCGCGCGCTGGCGAACCTACCGCCCGTCGGACCGCTCGCCTCGCCGCCCGCCACGGTCCCGGCAGCGCCGCCGAGTGGCTTGGCGACACAGACAATGCCGTCGCTGTTTAGCCCGCCGATGCTGGGATCGCAGCGCGACATCACCGGATCGATCCCCCATACGTCCGCCAGCGGCCCCGCGGCGCACCCGGCACCCTCGCCGGAACAGCCGGGCCATCAATATGGCGACCGGCTGCCGACCGCCATCGGCAGCGCCAAGTTACGCAATGCGGCCAACGCCGGCGATGCCGTGGCCGCCTACGAAGTTGCGGTGCGCTTCGCCGAGGGCCGCGGCGTGCCGGCCGACCTGAGCGAGGCGGCGCGCTGGTACGAGCGTGCGGCCGGCAAGGGCGTCACGCTTGCGCAATTCCGCTACGCCAGCATGTTGGAAAAGGGGCTGGGCGTGAAAAAGGATCTGGCCGCCGCCCGCCGCTACTACATGGCCGCCGCCACCAAGGGCAACAGCAAGGGGATGCATAACCTCGCCGTGCTCTATGCCGAAGGCATCGAAGGCAAACCGGATTACGCCACCGCCGTGCAATGGTTCCGCAAGGCCGCCCAGCGCGGCGTCGCCGACAGCCAGTACAATCTCGGCGTGCTGTGCGCGCGCGGCCTGGGCACATCCAAGAGCTATGCGGAAGCCTATAAATGGTTCGCGCTAGCCGCCGCCCAGGGAGACCAGGAATCCGCCAAGAAGCGCGACGATATCGCCTCCCATATGGACGCCGCGGCCCTTGCCGCCGCGCGACAAACGGTCGCGAGCTTCGTGGCCGAACCGCAGCCGAAAGACGCCACGACCGTCCGTGAACCGCCCGGGGGGTGGGACCGCGCGGCCACCACAGCGCAGCATAGCACTGCAACGCATGCCGCCACGCCGCATGGCAAGCCGCAGCCGTCCGCCCCGCTCTCGCTTGGCTCCTTCCAGGTGGGAAATCGGTGAACAAACGAGCCCGGCCACGCAAAAGCGTGATTGCGCGCCCGTTCATCGCTAAGATCGCCTAGACCTCTGGCCAGAGTCGCGCCCGGAGCCGCACGACGTGGCGTTGACCGCAAGGTGAACCTGCCCCGGGCGCGGACCGGTTAAGCCGGCATTGGCCGCGAATACCGGACGACGCGCCTTGCAGATTTATCTACCGATCGCCGACATGCCCGTGAACGTCTTCCTCCTGCTGGGGATGGGGCTCGCGGTCGGCTTCATCTCCGGCATGTTCGGCATCGGCGGCGGCTTCCTGATGACGCCGCTCTTGATCTTCATCGGCATCACGCCGGCGGTGGCGGTGGCGAGCGTAACCGGCCACATCGCCGCGTCTTCGTTTTCCGGCGTGATCACCTACTGGCGCCGGCGCGCGCTCGACCTCGCCCTCGCGCTGATGCTGCTCGCGGCCGGCATTCTGGGCAGCGCCGTCGGCGTATGGCTGTTCACGATGCTGCGCGCGGTCGACCAGCTCGACCTGGCCATCGGGCTGTCCTACGTCACGCTGCTCACCGTGGTCGGCGCCATCATGATTTATGAGAGCGTGCGCGCGGTGGCGCGCGCGCGCCACGGCCTGCCGGCGACGCTGCGCCGGCCGGGCAGCCACACTTGGTTGCACGGGTTGCCGTTCAAGCTGAGGTTCAAGCGTTCGAAAATCTACGTGTCGGTCATCCCGGTCTGGGCGATCGGATTCCTGATCGGCTTCATCGGCGCGATCATGGGCATCGGCGGCGGATTCATCCTGGTGCCGATGCTGATCTATTTCCTGCGCGTGCCGACCGCGACCGTGATAGGCACCTCGATGGTGCTCACGCTGGTCACCATGGCGTCGGCGATGGTCATGCACGCGGTCACCAATCACCTCGTTGACGCGGTGCTGGCGCTGATCCTGATGGTGGGCGGCGTGGTCGGCGCGCAATTCGGCGCGCGTACCGGGCAGCGCATGCGCGGCGAGCGGCTGCGCCTGCTGCTCGGTCTATTGGTTTTCGCGGTCGGCCTGCGCTTCGCCTATGAATTGGTGGTGCCGCCGGACGATCTCTATTCAATACGCCGCATCGGAGGCGAATAATGCGGCGGATTGCGCTCATGCTCATCGCCGTCACTTTCGCCTGCGCACCTAAGCCGGCGGCCGCCGAGCGGCTGGTGGTGTCGCTGTCGAACCACCGCGTGGCGGTCACCTCGAACTTCGTCGGCGAGGCGCTGGTGCTGTTCGGCACCATCGAGGCCGACGCCAACAAGGCGGCGCTGCGTCCCAACTATGATCTCGTCGTCACCGTCACCGGGCCGCGCCAGACCCTGCGCACGCGGCGCAAAAAGCGCGTGCTCGGCATCTGGGTCAATGTCGACTCGCGCGAATTCGTGCGCGTGCCGTCATATATCGCCGTGCTGAGCAACCGCCCGGTCGCCCAGATTGCGCAACCGGACACGTTGCGGCGGTTGCAGATCGGGCTGGACAATATCCTGCTGCCGCAGCGGATCGGGCCGGACATTGCCGATACGGTGCGTGACGATCCGTTTCGGCTGGCCTTCGTGCGGCTGCAAAGCGAGCACGGCCTGTACAGCGAAATCGGCACCGCGGTGACGTTCCTCACCCCGGCGGTGTTCCGCGCCGCCATCCCGCTGCCGGCCGACGTGCCGATCGGCAATTATGCGATCGACGTCAAGCTGTTTGCTGCCGGTCAATTGGTGGCGCGCACCAATTCGGCGTTGGAAGTAACCAAAGCCGGTTTCGAGCAATACGTCGCCGATGCCGCGCATGACCACGGCCTGCTCTACGGCCTGGTGACCATGCTGATGGCGCTGCTCACCGGCTGGATCGCCAGCGTGGTGTTTAAGAAGGACTAAATTTCAATCCGGCAAACAGCGTTTGACGGCGAAGGCGTAAAGCCGGTCCTCGCCCAGCATATGCGCGGTGAACTTGAGCGTGCCGAACAGGTCGGCGAAGGCCGCGTCGCGCACGTTGAGCCCGCCGGTATAGGCGCCGAAGGCCGGCATCACCATGCGTGTGGCATCCGCCGCAAAGCAGCGCCGGCTGACCGCGCGGCCGCGCTGGGCGACGCGCGCGACCGGGTGCAGATGGCCGGCGATTTCGCCCGCGGCACCGGTCGGTAAATGGCGCAAGGTCAAGCCGCCGACGGCAAGCTGCGCCAGGAAGACGCCGCCGATATCGACGGCCGGCTCAGGATCGTGATTGCCGGTGAGCCAGAGCCAATCGCGCCCGCGCTGCAGCGCATGCAGATTGTAGCGGTCGTCGCGCGAAAGCCGTGCCGATCCGCCGCCGTCGTGGAAGCTGTCGCCCAGCGCGACGAAGCAACGCGGCGCGTAACGCGCGATCAGGCGGGCGAGCCGCGCCAAAGTCGCCGCCGTGTCGTAAGGCGGCAGCAATTGCCCGCGCGCGGCGAAGCTCGAGCCTTTTTCCAGATGCAGATCGGCGACCGCAAGCAGGCCCTGTTCCGGCCAATAGAGCGCGCCGTCGGGGTCGGCAACGAATGTGACGTCCGAAACGGTAATGCCGCTCCGGTCCGCCGCCATGCGTTGTACAGCAAGGCTCACCGCATCGCCTCCTTCACCAGTTCGTCGGCGGCTTCCGCCAGCAGCGCATCGGCCGCTTCGCCATAGACCGTCTCGCGGCCGATCTCCAAGAGCACCGGGACCGCCAGCGGCGAGACATGGTCGAGCGCTTTATGGACGATTCGGCCCTGGATGCGCGAGAGCATTTCGCCGAGCCGCTTGATGTCCAAAAGGCCGGTGGCGGCATCGGCGCGCGCCGCGCGCAACAGAATGTGGTCGCCCTGGTGCTTGCGCAGCACGTCGTAGACGAGGTCGGTGGAGACGGTGAGCTGGCGCCGCGATTTCTCCTCGCCGGGAAAACGCCGCTCGATTAATCCCGCAATGATTGCGCAACTGCGGAAGGTCCGCTTCATCAATGCGGATTCGGCGAGCCAAGCTTCCAGGTCGTCGCCCAGCATGTCCTGATTGAACAAAGCGCTGAGCGACAGCTCGCCGCGCGCGATACGTAGCGCGACGTCGCCCATGCCCCACACCGCCAGCGCATATTCATTGGCGACGAAGCCGAGCGGCTTTTGCCCGCTGCGCTCGAGCCGGCGGGTAAGCAACATGCCGAGCGTCTGGTGCGCGAGGCGGCCCTCGAACGGATAGCAGACCAGATAATATTTGTCGGCGCGCGGGAAGGTTTCCACCAGAAGGTCGCCGGCGCGCGGCAGCAGCGAGCGCCGCGCTTGAATTTCCAGCCATTCGCGTACTTGGCTCGGCAGTGCGCGCCAGGCGCGGCTGTCGGCGAGGATCGCGCGCACGCGGGCGGCCAAATAAGTCGAGAGCGGAAACTTGCCGCCTTCGTAAGCTGGCACTTTCGGATCGGTCGCGGTCGAGCGCGAAACATAGACCTCGTCCTCGACCAGCGCCTCGTATTGCAGGATTTCACCGGCGAAGACGAAGGTGTCGCCGACGCTGAGCATCTCGATAAAATATTCCTCCACCTCGCCGAGCAGCCGTCCGCCGCGCGGGATGAAAGCGCCGCTCCTGCGCGAGCGCACCAGCCGCACCTTGAGCATGTCGGCTTCGACGATGGTGCCGACATTCATGCGGTAGCGCTGCGCCACGCGCGGATGGGTGATGCGCCAGCGGCCGTCTTTGCCAAGTCTTGTATCTTGCCTGATCTTGGCGAAGCGCTCATAGGCCTTGAGCGCATAGCCGCCGGTGGCGACGAAATCCACCGCGGCATCGAAATCGGCGCGCGCGAGCGCGGCATAGGGCGCGGCAGCGCGTACTTCATTGTAAAGTTCGTCGGCCAAGAACGGCGCGCCGACCGCGCGGCCGAGAATATGCTGCGCCAACACATCCAAAGCACCGGTTCGCAAGGGCGGTGTGTCCTGCGCGTTCTCGGCGACCGCGTCGATGGCGGCGCGGCATTCCAGCACCTCGAAGCGGTTGGCCGGCACCAGCACGGCCTGCGAGGGCTCGTCCAGCCGGTGATTGGAGCGGCCGATCCGCTGCAGCAGCCGCGAGGCGCCCTTGGGTGCGCCGACATTGATGACCAGATCGACGTCGCCCCAGTCGACGCCCAAATCCAACGAAGACGTGCACACCACCGCGCGCAGCCTGCCGGCGACCATCGCGTCCTCGACCTTGCGCCGCTGCGCCACGTCGAGCGAGCCGTGATGCAAGGCGATCGCGAGATTGTCGTCGTTGGCGCCCCACAGTTCCTGAAAGAGGAATTCGGCCTGGCTGCGCGTGTTGACGAAAACCAGCGTAGTCTTGTGCGCCTTGATGAGCTGATAGATTTCGCCGAGCGCGTGGCGCGCCGAATGGCCGGCCCAGGGCAGATGCTCGGCGGTGTCGAGCATGGCGACCTGCGGCTGGGCGCCTGCTTGCGCGACGACCAGATCGGCACGCGCGTGGCCGCCCGCCGGCTGCGGCACCAGGAAGCGCGCGAGTTCGTCCGGCTCGGCCACTGTCGCCGACAAGCCGACGGTCGTAAGCTGCGGCGCCAGCGCAAACAGCCTTGCCAAGCCCAGCGACAAGAGGTCGCCGCGTTTAGACATCACCAGCGAATGCAATTCGTCGAGCACCATGCGGCGCAGCGAACCAAACAAATACGGCGCGTCGGCCGAGGCCAGCAGTAGTGCGAGTTGCTCCGGCGTGGTGAGCAAGATGTCGGGCGGATAGCGGCGCTGGCGCTGACGCCGGGACGCTGGCGTGTCGCCGGTGCGCGTCTCTAGTTTCACCGGCAGGCCCATTTCCTTGACCGGGATTTCCAGGTTGCGCGCGATATCGACCGCCAGCGCCTTGAGCGGGGAGATGTAAAGAGTGTGCAGACCCTGGCTGCGGCGCAGGTCGCGGCCGGTGGAGACCAGACGGCGCGGCTTGGCGGCCGTCTCATGCAATTCCACCAGCGTCGGCAGGAAACCGGCGAGCGTCTTGCCGCCGCCGGTCGGCGCGATCAGCAGCACCGAGCGCCCTTCCCGCGCCTTTTCCAGCAATTCGAGCTGGTGCGCGCGCGGCGCCCAGCCGCGGCCGGCGAACCAACGGGTAAAGATATCGGGTAGCTGCTCGGGCGATTCGGCGGGGCCGAGCGCTTTTGCGGGTTCCATTTCGCGATTCTAAGGCATATCTGACAGCCGTGCGCGGCAATGTGATAGGTTGAAACCATGACCCAGGATCAGATCACCCCAAAAGAGGCGCCCGTGGCCAACGACACCATGACTAAGGTTTTCGGCGGCTCGCCGCTGGCGGTGCTGGGACGGCTGGTGCTGGTCTCAATCCTGGTCGGCGTCGTACTGGCTGCGCTCGGCCTCGACCCTTTCGACATCATTAGCAGCGTCGAGCGGCTGATCCGCTCGATCTGGAACATGGGGTTCGATGCGTTCCGCTGGCTGTGGCGCTATTTCCTGCTCGGCGCGGTGATCGTGATCCCGATCTGGATCGTCATTCGGTTGATCAACGCGCCGCGCGGGCGCTAGCTCGGCCAGCTCTCCGCCGTCATGTCGGCCGCGTCCTCGCCGACCATGGACGCCAGCGAATTGCGGTGGCCGCGCCTGAGCGCCGCCACTAAGTCCGCCTTGATCTCCGCCACCACGCCGATGCCGCGATAGACGAGCCCGGTGTAAAGCTGCAGCAGGCTCGCGCCCGCCTTGATCTTGGCGATGGCGGTCGGGCCGGAGTCGATGCCACCGGCGCCGATCAGCGGGAACGCGCCTTCCGCGCGTACGAAAGTTTCCGCCAGCATGCGCGTCGCGAGCTTGAACAGCGGCCGCCCCGACAGTCCGCCCGTTTGCTTCGCCAGGTCGCACTCGCGTAGCGCGCTCGGCCGCGCGATCGTGGTGTTGCCGACGATCATGCCGTCGACCCGGTGCTTGCGCGCGATGCCGACCGCGTCGTCGAGCTCGGACAGGGTGAGATCGGGCGCGATCTTGACCAGGAGCGGCACCGGTCCGGCGCGCAGGCGCACGCGTTCGCGCGCATCGAGCACGCGGGCGAGCAATTCGTCGAGCGCCTTGGCCTGCTGCAAGTCGCGCAGGCCCGGCGTGTTGGGCGAGGAAACGTTGACGGTGAAGTAGCTGGCGACCGGCGCGAAGGTCTCGACCAGCCGCGCGTAGTCGCCGATGCGGTCGGCGCTGTAGCGGTTGGCGCCGATATTGACGCCGACAATGCCGCCTTCGCTGGCGCGCGCGGCGAGCCGGCGCAGCACCGCCGCGGCGCCCTCGTTGTTAAAGCCGAGGCGGTTGATCACGCCCTCGTCGGATTCGAGCCGGAACAGGCGCGGCCGCGGATTGCCGGTTTGCAGCAGCGGGGTGACGGTACCGACCTCGACGAAGCCGAAACCGAGGCGCAACAGCGCGTCCGGCACCTGCGCGTTCTTGTCGAAGCCGGCGGCAACGCCGACCGGATTGGGGAAATTGAGCCCGAAGGCGCGTACCGCCAGTTCGCGGGGTTCGGCCGCCGGACGGGCCAGCGGCATATAGCGCAAGGCCTTGATCGCCAAGGCATGCGCGTCCTCCGGGTCGAGGGCCCGCATCAGCGGCCGGGACAGCCGGTCGAAAAAACCGATCACCGCATTCGGCTCCGAGGTTGCGTTGGGACGACCCTACGGTTGGGGCCGAGGTTTATTCAAGACAAAGCCGCTACGAAGCTATTGCGGGAGGGGGGCGACTCAAGGCTATAATTCCTATACTTTGGACTAGAGTCTCATTCGGGCCCACGCCTCATGTCTCTGACGCATAACCAGATCTGGAATGCCATCGACCGGCTGGCCGCCCGCGCCAAACTGACGGCCTCCGGTCTTGCCAAGAAGGCGGGCCTCGACCCGACCACCTTCAACAAATCGAAGCGCATCACCCCGGAAGGCCGCCCGCGCTGGCCGTCGACCGAATCGGTGGCCAAGGCGCTGCAGGCGACCGGCACCAAAGTCGACACTTTCGTCAACCTCATCACCGACAGCGGCAAAGTGGCGATCTCCAACGTGCCGCTGATCGGCTTTGCCGAGGCCGGCTCCGGCGGCTATTTCGACGACGGCGGCTTCCCGGTTGGCAAAGGTTGGGAGGAAATCGCCTTCCCCTCGGTCACCGACGAGCACGCTTACGCGCTGGAAATCTCTGGCAACTCGATGAAGCCCGCCTACCGCGACGGTGACGTCATCGTGGTGTCGCCGGCCGCTCCCGTGCGCCGCGGCGATCGCGTCGTGGTCAAGACCAAGGACGGCGAAGTGATGGTCAAGGAGCTCAAGCGCAAGAACTCCAAGCACATCGAGCTCAAGTCGCTCAATGCCGAGCACCGCGACCGCACGCTGCCGATGTCCGAGGTGGTGTGGGTCGCGCGCATCGTCTGGGCGAGCCAGTAGTTCGCGCAAGGGCGCGAATAGTCTGGCCGCGCTTGACGGCTGCCGCTAGGATCGCCCCAATCATCTGGGGCATCCATGACGCAAGATACCATCATCCATCCGGCCGCCTGCGCGTGCTGCGGCGATCTGCTGCGCGCGCGTTTCGACCGCCGCCGTTTCCTGCATTTGACCGCCGGCGCCGGAATGCTGGCGGCATTTCCCTCGCTCGCCTTCGGCGCGGAAGGAAATTACGACGCCATGCTGCTGACCTGCATCGACCCGCGTTTCCCCGAGCCGACCATCAAATACATGGAAGGCCGGCACATGCAGGGCAAGTACAGCCAGTTTTCGTTCGCCGGAGCATCGATCGGCGTGGTGGCGCCCGCGTTCAAGACCTGGGAGCCGGCGTTCTGGGACAATCTCGCCGCCTCGATCCAGCTGCACCACATTCCGAAAGTGATCGCGATGAACCATCGCGACTGCGGCGCCGCCAAGATCGCCTATGGTGAGGAAAAAGTTGCCAATCCCAAGATCGAGACCGAGACGCACAAGGCGGCGCTGATGGAATTCAAGAAGCAGGTCGCCGAGAAGCAGCCCAAGCTCACGGTCGAGCTCGGCCTGATGGCGCTCGACGGCAAGGTGGAGATGTTCTCCTAGAGTCGAAGCACCGCCACACCCGTTCGTTCCCGCGCAAGCGGGAATCCAGACTAGGCTTGCAAAGAACTGGGTCCCCGCCTTCGCGGGGACGAGCGGTTGGGGTTACGCGCTCCTTGCCAGCGCGCCGTCGATCATGTCGACGGTGTTCTGTAGCCCGTAGACTGCGACGAAGGAGCCGAAGCGCGGGCCTTTCTCCTGGCCGAGCAGCACCTGGTAGAGCATGTTGAACCAGTCGAGCGCGACGCCCGGCTTGCCGTCCTTGGCTTTTTTCTTCTGATCGAGGAACGGCTCGCGCCGGCCGATCTCGTAGACCACATCCTGGATCTGCTCGGGCGTGGCATCGGCCGCCAGTTCGCTGAGCGCGTCGCGCAGGTCGGTGAGCGCATTACGCTCGACCTCGTTCGGCTCGCGGAATTTCTTGCCGGGCTGCACGAAGTCGCGGAAATAATGGATGGCGTATTCGACCTGGGCGTTGAGCCCGGGGTTCGTCTGCGGCGTGACGCCCGGCCGGTAGCGGCCGATGAAGCCCCACAGAGTTTCGGCGTTTTCCGCATTCGACGACGACACCAGCGTGAGCAGCATCGAGAAGGTGACCGGCATCTCGACCTTGGGCGGATGGCCGGAATGAATGTGCCAGACCGGATTTTGCAGCCGCTGGCGCAAATCCTGCCGCTGATAGGCGTCGAGGAATTGTTGGTATTCGTCGACGGCGCGCGGGATGACGTCGAAGTAAAGGCGCTTGGCCGATTTCGGCTCGCGGTACATGTAGAACGAGAGGCTTTCCGGCGAGGCATAGCGCAGCCATTCGTCGATGGTCAGCCCGTTGCCCTTCGACTTGGAAATCTTCTGCCCGTTCTCGTCGAGGAAGAGTTCGTAGTTGAAGCCTTCCGGCGGCTGGCCGCCAAGCGCGCGACAGATTTCGCCGGAGAGCTTGACCGAATCGATCAGGTCCTTGCCGGCCATTTCGTAATCGACGCCGAGCGCCACCCAGCGCATGGCCCAGTCCGGCTTCCATTGCAGCTTGCAGCGCCCGCCGGTGACCGGCGTGGTGACCGGCGCTTTCGTGTCCGGGTCCTCATAGGTGATGGTACCGGCCTTAGCGTCGTGCGCGAGCACCGGCACCTGCAGCACGATGCCGGTTTTCGGATCGATCGGCAGAAACGGCGAATAAGTCCCTGCGCGCTCCTCGCGCAGTGACGGCAACATGATCGCCATCACCTTGTCGAAGCGCTCCAGCACCCTGAGCAGCGCTTCGTCGAAGCGGCCGGATTTGTAGCAATCGGTCGACGACAGGAATTCGTAGTCGAAGCCGAAATGATCGAGGAAGGCGCGCAGCCGCGCGTTGTTGTGCGCGCCGAAGCTCGCATGCGTGCCGAACGGATCGCGCACCTGGGTCAATGGCTTGCCGAGGTCCTGCACCAACAGCTCCTTGTTGGGCACGTTGTCCGGTACCTTGCGCAGGCCGTCCATGTCGTCGGAAAAAGCAATCAGCCGCGTTTTGATATTGTCGTCGGTAAGCACGCGGAAGGCGTGGCGCACCATGGTGGTGCGCGCCACTTCGCCGAAGGTGCCGATATGCGGCAGGCCGGAGGGGCCATAGCCGGTCTCGAAGATCACCTCGTCCTTCGGCTTGCGCTTGAGCCGCGCGACGATCTTGCGCGCCTCCTCGAACGGCCAGGCATTCGACTTCTCGGCAACCTCGCGCAAGCTTTCGGCGGTGTCGGTCACGGACATTGCGATCTCCGGCGCGGACACTAAGAATCTCGCGCGCCAAGGTCAAATGCGCGGTTCAAAACGGGCTGATTGGGAAATAGCGCAGCCACAGGTCGGTGAAGCGGCCCTTCTCCCATATCCGGAACAGCGCCCAGTTGAACGCCTGCCGCAACAGGTCGTTGCCGCGCTTGACCGCGATGCCGACGCCCTCGCCGAAGTAGCGGCTTTCGGTAAAGGGTCCGCCGCGAAAGACGCAGCAGCCGCCAGAGTCGGTGCCGTTGAGCCAAAAGGCGAGCGCGATGCCGTCGCCGAATAACAGATCGACCTCGCCCTTGCGCAGCGCGTCGCGCGCGGCTTCCGCGTTCGGATAAGGATGTAGCTCGGCCTCGGTGAACAAGTTCTTGAGATAGGCGTCGTGCGCGGTGCCGGCGACCACGGCGATCTTGCGGCCCTCGAGTGCCTGCGGGCGCACGTCTTCGATGTCGACGTCCTTGCGCGACACGAAGCGCGCCGGCGTGCGGTAATAGGGATCGCTGAAGTCCACCTGTTTGCGCATGTCCGGCGTCTCGGCGATGGAAGCGATCACCGCGTCGCCGTTGTTGGCGTTCAAGGACGCGATCAGCGTGTCGAAGCGCCGCATCTGCACGGTGCAGGCGACCTTGATCTCCTCGCAGATCATGCGTGCCAGGTCGACATTGAAGCCGGCGGGCGCGCCGTCCGGCCCGGCAAAGTCGAACGGCGGGTAGTCGGTTTCGGTGAGGAAGCGGATGATGCTGATGCGCGATAGGTCCGGCCGTTCCGGCCGCCGGCGCGGATCCCAGAAGCCAGGCACCGCCATCGGATTGGCGACGGCGTTATCCGGCGCCACGGGCGACGGCGGATTTGGCGCGATCTGCGCGTTTGCCGCATTGATGGCGGCGGCCAGCAGCACGGCGATAACGATGCCGACGCGCCCATGCAGACCGCTCTTGCAACTCATCGGCAGCCTCGATTAACGGAATCGCGGCGACCATAGCATTGCCATTGCGGCGGGCCAGCCATAATCGTGGCGGCGTCAGGCGGCGGTTAGGTGCTTCTCGATCTCATGGATCGGCAGCTTGACCATGTCCTTGTCCAGCTCCGCGCGCACCGCCGCGCGTAGCGCATGCGAATAGGCCGGACGGATCATGCCGAGCGCACGCGGCGGCGCCACGAGGATAATCGATTTCATCTTGCCGGCGGCGAGCGCGGCGTCGAGTTTGTGTGTAAGTTCCGTCAGAAAGAGCCGCTCGGACTGGTCGTGCCAGTCGGTCTGCTCGACGGAGCTACGGCTGCCGTGCCCGGCCGGACTAAAGGCGCGGCCCGGTCTATCGGTGCCGAGCTCATGAGTGGCTAGATCCTTCTGCTCATAAACCGCCACGGTTTTCAGGTTGGGAAACTTGGCATCGCCGGTATTCTGCAACACCAGCGCCTTGGCGCCGTCGCAGACCACGACCCATTCGTCGCGGTGGATCAGTAATTCGGACATGAAGACCTCCTGAACAAGGAATAAGCCTAGGACATAAACAGCTATCGCGCGTTGTCTTGGATCAAACGCGCAAGCTCCCGCTTTCGTTGCGAAAACAAACGTTAATTCGTGCCGTCGAGCAGCCGGCGGGCAATGACCTGCGCCTGGATCTCGGCGGCGCCCTCGAAAATATTCAAAATGCGCGCGTCGCACAGGATGCGCGAAACCGGAAATTCCAATGCAAAGCCATTGCCGCCATGGATCTGTACCGCGTTGTCGGCATTGGCCCAGGCGATGCGCGCGGCGAGCAACTTGGCCATGCCAGCTTCCAGGTCGCAGCGGCGGCCGGAGTCCTTTTCGCGGGCGGCGTGGTAGGTAACCTGACGCGCGGTCATGATCTCCGCCGCCATCATGGCGATCTTGTCGGAAACGCGAGGGAAACTGACGATCGGCACGCCGAACTGCACGCGGTTCTGCCCGTAGTCGAGCGCCCGCTCCATCGCCGCCTGCGCCACGCCAATGGCTCGGGCGGCTGTCTGGATGCGCGCGGATTCGAAAGTCTGCATGAGCTGCTTGAAACCCAGCCCCTCGACGCCGCCGAGCAAGTTTTCCGCCTTCACTTCGAAACCGTCGAAGGCGATCTCGTATTCCTTCATGCCGCGATAGCCGAGCACTTCGATTTCGGTGCCGCTCATGCCTTTGGCGGGGAACGGATTGGCGTCGCTGCCGCGCGGCTTTTCGGCGAGCAGCATGGACAGGCCGCGGTGGCCCTTCTCGTTCGGATTGGTGCGCACCAAGAGTGTCATCAGGTCGGCGCGCACCGGATGGGTGATCCAGGTCTTGTTGCCGTAAACATTGTAAACATTGCCCTCGCGCACCGCGCGCGTCTTGATCGAGGCCAAGTCCGAGCCGGTGTTCGGCTCGGTGAACACCGCGGTTGGCAACACCTCGCCGGAGGCGATCTTGGGTAGCCATATTTGCTTCTGCTCAGTAGTGCCGCTGCCGAGGATCAATTCGGCGGCGATCTCCGAGCGGGTGCCGAGCGAGCCGACGCCGATATAGCCGCGCGAAAGTTCCTCCGACACCACGCACATGGATTCCTTGCCGAGGCCCATGCCGCCGAAAGTTTCCGGAATGGTCAACCCGAACACGCCGAGCTCCGACATCTGACGGATGATTTCCATCGGGATGTAGCTGTTGGTGCGATGCCAGGTTTGCGCGTGGCCGATCACTTCGCTGTCGGCGAATTTGCGCATTTCCTCGCGGATCGATTCCAGCGTCTCGTCGAGACCGCAGGCGCCGACCGTGGCGTGGTGGCTCGCGCGCATCAGTTCGACCAGCCGGGCGCGCCGCTCCGCGGTATTGCCGGTGGCGATCAAACGCTCGACGTCCGCATTGAAGCGGGCCGCAACCTGCGCCGCGGAAAGCCCGAGATCGCTCGGCCGCGCCACTTCGTTTTGACTCATCGGAATGCCGCCGGCGACCTGGGCGAGATATTCGCCGAGCGCGATGCGCACCAAATGTTCCTCGATCTCGCCGAGCGTGCCGGCGGCCACCATCCGTTCCGCATAGGCAGCGAGTTGGCGCACGGCCTCCACATAGGTGGCGAGCCAGGCGAGCCCATGCGTGGCGCGTTGTTCGCGGTCGAACAGGCGGGCGATCGGATGGCCTTCAATCACCACCTTCTCGCGCACCTTGACCACCGCGTCGGCCAGCAAGGCGTCGAGGGCTGAGGTCGCTTCGCGGCTGAGGTCGACCAGCTCGTGTGTGGCGACAGGGCGGGAGGCGGCGACGGACATGGGCTCCTCGAGGGCGGACTATATCAATGTACCGGCTATGGCGTGACACTACGCGTGCAGTGCACAAAAGCAAAGTGGGCACGGAATTGGCAGGTTTCCCGCCGCTTTCAGCGGCATTCCTTTACCAAATTGCTACAAAATTAACCATTTCAGGCTTCTATCGCGGCAATACCGCACCGCCATCGTCGTTGCCCAGGCGAGATTAGAGCCGGCCTATGCGCTTGCTAAACTTGGCGTCTTCACTCAACCGGCTAACGCGGCTGCTGACCTCGATTTCGGTGCGCACGCGCATCATCGTTCTGGCGCTCATTCCGGTCGCGGGCTTTATCGCCAACGGGATCACTTACGTCTCCGGCGAAAGAGACGTCGGCACCGCGTTCCAGACCGTGCGGAATTCGGCCAAAGTCGCCGACGCCAGCCGCGATTTCAAGAGCGCGGTGGCGCAGATCCGGCTGGTGGTGAAGGATTTCAGCGCCGCGCCGACCACCGAGCTGGTGGTCAATTTCGCGCTGGCGCATTCGCTGGCGCTGAAAAACCTCGACACCATCGAGGCGGCGACCTACCGCAATGTCGCGGACTTCTCCGGGTTGCGCAAGGACGTCATGCGGCTGCGCGACAACTTCAATGAATTGGTGCAGCAGCAAAACATCCTCGGCTTCGACGAGCAGTCTGGTCTGCGCGGAAAGCTGATCGCCGCCAGCAATGCGATCGAACGCATCATCAATGAAAACATGACGTGGCTCGCCGAGGGCGATGCGAACAAATTGATGATGGCGCTATTGCTCATGCGGCAACACGAGGCGGACTACCGGCTCAGCCAAGGCGAATTGGCCAAGGAGCAATTCCACGCCGCCTACAAGCAATTCACCAAGATTTTCGCTAACATCGACGGCACGCCCGAGATGAAGGAGGCGCTTGAGCGCCAGGTCAAGACCTACGCCGGCGTCTTCGAGAAGTGGGGCGAGGCCTACGACCGCGCCTATCCGCTGCGCAAGCTGATCGACATCGACAGCCAGAACATGTTGCCGCGGGCGGACAAGATCATCGATCAGGCGCGCAAGACATCGGAAGCGGCGACGTCGGGGCTGATCGTGTCGCAGGCCCATACCCGCAACGGAATCTTGGCGGTCGGCTTCGCCATGGTTGCTTTCGGCCTCGGATTCAGCTGGTTGATCGGACGCAGCATCACCCGCCCGCTCAACGGGCTCTCCGGCGTGATGCAACAGCTCGCCAACGGCGACACCAGCGCGCGCATTCCCGCTACCGGCGCGCATGACGAGATCGGCGAGATGGCGCGCACGGTCATTGTGTTCCGCGATACCATGGTCGAGCGGGAAAAGCTCGCCGCCATCCAGGCCGACGCCAGCCGCACGCAGGTGCAGCGCAACGACACCATCGCCTCCACCATCGCGCAATTCAAACATTCGGTCGAAAACGCACTGCGCAAACTGCGCGGGGCGTCGATGAAACTCGAAATGAGCTCAACCGATCTCAACAAATCGGCCGACACCATGTCGGCGGAAGCGCACACCGCCGAGCAGCGGGTCGCCGCCGCATCCGACAACGTGACCGCCGCCGCGAGTTCAGTGGAGGAATTGGCGACCTCGATCGGCGAGATCGCTTCGCAGGCGGCGAAATCGACCGACGTGGCCGGGCGCGCGGTTTCCGAAGCGCAGCGCACCGTCACCACCATGTCCGAGCTCGGCAGCGCCGCCACGCGCATCGGCGAGGTGGTGGGGCTGATCCAGGCGATAGCCGGGCAGACCAACCTGCTCGCGCTCAACGCCACCATCGAGGCGGCGCGCGCCGGCGCCTCCGGCAAGGGTTTTGCGGTGGTCGCCTCGGAAGTGAAATCGCTGGCCGGGCAGACCGCGAAAGCCACCGAAGAGATCGCCGAGCAGATCGGCTCGATCCAGTCGGCCGCCGCCGACGCTGCGCACGCCATCGAACAGGTCAACGTCATCATCCGCGACATGTCGTCGATCGCCACCATGGTGGCGGCCACCGTCGACCAGCAGAATTCCGCGGTCGCCTCGATCGCGGAAGGCGTCAGCCGCGCCTCCGGCGAGGCGCGCAGCGGCGCCGAGGCGATGAGCAAAATCGCCGGCGTCACCACCGACGCGCGCTCAACCGCTTCCGACGTCAAGGACCTGGCCGACGCCGTCGCCGCCGAGGCGGAGAACCTGGAAGCGGAAGTACGCCAGTTCCTCACCAACGTGCAGGCGGCCTGACGTCCTTCTCTCGGTGCGGGGCGAGGTGAAAAACCACCCCTTGCAAAGCGCCCAACGATAGCCGATCTCAAAGAGCGACCGATATCGTGCGGGGGCCAAGCGTTTGCGCACTGTCAGACTGTTGCTGCGGATCGCGGCCGACGCCTTCCGGCATTTCCTCGCCGACGACGGCTGGGCGATCGCGAGCCACATCGCGCTGTCCACCTTGATGGCGCTGTTCCCGTTCCTGATCGTGGTTACGGCGCTCGCCGGCTTTTTCTTCGGCTCCAAGGAACTCGCCGACGAAGCCGCCCGCATCCTGCTGGAAGCCTGGCCCAAGCAGGTCGCCGGCCCGATCGCGCTCGACGTTGCCAACGTGCTGACCGATACCCGCGGCGACGTGCTCACCTTCGGTATTCTGTTCGCGCTCTATTTCGCCTCGAGCGGTGTCGAAAGCCTGCGCGTCGGGCTCAACCGCGCCTATGACGTGATCGAGCCGCGGCCATGGTGGCTGTTGCGGCTCGAATCGATCGGCTACGTGCTGGTCGGCGCCGTCGCTATCCTGGCGTTTTCGTTTTTGGTGGTGTTGGCGCCGCCGATCTGGGACAAGCTGGTGCACTACGTGCCGACGCTGGAGCCGTTCAGCGGCCTCATTACGCGCTACGCCGTTGCGGCGGTCGTGCTGGTGATCGCGCTGTTGATCGTGCATCGCTGGCTGCCGGCCGGCCGGCGCGGCTTTGCCGAGGTCATACCCGGCATCCTCGCCACCATTCTGCTCTGGCTGGTCAGCGGCGCCGCCTTCGGCCGCTATCTCGCCTATTACACCTTCGCTTACGTGTCGATGTATGCGGGGCTCGCCTCGGCAATGATCGCGCTGGTGTTTCTCTATGTCTGCGCGTCGATCTTCATCTTCGGCGGCGAGTTGAACACGGCAATCGCGCAGGCGCGGAACAAGCCGCGTTAGGTTCCCGCCGCTTCCTGCACGTCCTCGAGCGTCTTAAGGCCTTGCGTCGGCGCATTGACCAGCACCGCCATGTTGCCGGGCGGATGCTGGTTCTTCCACATCTTCATATGCGCGAGCGGGATCTTGGCCCAGGGGAACACCTCGCTCATGCACGGATCGATGCGCTGCTCGAGCACGAAGCGATTGGCTTGTGAGGCTTGCTTGAGATGGGCAAAGTGCGAGCCCTGGATGCGCTTCTGCCGCATCCAGACGTAACGCGCGTCGAAGGTGAGGTTGTAGCCGGTGGTGCCGGCGCAGAACACGACCATGCCGCCGCGCTTGACCACCAGGCAGGAGACCGGGAATGTCGCCTCGCCCGGATGCTCGAACACGATGTCGACGTCGCGTTTTCCCGTGATATCCCAGATCGCTTTGCCGAAACGGCGCGCTTCCTTGGTCCAGTCGATGTATTCCGGCGTATTGACCGCCGGCATCTGGCCCCAGCACTTGAATTCCTTGCGGTTGATCACGCCCTTGGCACCGAGATTGAAGACGTATTCCGCCTTCGACTCGTCGGAGACGACGGCGATTGCGTTGGCGCCCGAAGCCGCCACCAGTTGCACGCCGAATACGCCGAGCCCGCCGGAGGCGCCCCACACCAGCACATTGTCGCCGGGTTTAAGGGTGTGCGGCGAATGGCCAAACAGCATGCGATAGGCGGTGGCGAGCGTGAGCGTGTAGCAGGCCGATTCTTCCCAGGAAAGATGCATCGGCTTGTGCATCAATTGGCGCGACTGCACGCGGCAGAATTGCGCGAACGAACCGTCCGGCGTTTCGTAGCCCCAGATGCGCTGTGAGGGCGACAGCAGCGGATCGCCGCCGTTGCAATCCTCGTCGTCGCCGTCGTCCTGATTGCAGTGGACGATGACTTCGTCGCCGACCTTCCAGCGATGCACTTTGCTGCCGATCGCCCAGACGATGCCGGAGGCATCGGAGCCGGCGATGTGGAACGGATGCTTGTGCACGTCGAGGGTGGAGACCGGCTGGCCGAGGCCGGCCCAGACGCCATTGTAATTGACGCCACCGGCCATCACGAGGATGAGCACCTCGTCCTCGCCGATTGGCCAGGTCGGCACCACTTCGAGCTGGAACGACTGGTCGGGCGGACCGTGGCGCTCCTTGCGGATCACCCAGGCATGCATCTTCTCGGGAACGTGGCCGAGCGGCGGAATCTCGCCGATGTCGTAAAGATCCTTGAGCGGTGCCACGCTCTTCACCTTGGCAGCGGCCGGCATCTGCAATCTCCTTACGCTGCGGTCAGTCTGGCGCAATTTATGTTGCAACGCAATAATCCGTTTGGCCCGTGTAAGCCGACGGCGGCCGTTGGCGCCGCGAAATCCGGCCGCACAGCCACTTGCCTAACCGACACACAATTCGCCTAACCCCATCGACGGGCCCGCGGCTTTCTAGTTGAATGGCCGCGAATCGTGGTCCGTCGCCGGCAATAACGCCGGGCGTGGATGTTCGTGGTTCAGCGCTGGGGAGGAATTGGAGTCATGATGGCAACCAATAGTCTGATCGTCATCTTGATCATCGGCTTGGTCGCCGGCTGGCTGGCCGGCAAGCTCATGGGCGGCGGCTTCGGGCTTATCGGCGACATCGTTATCGGTGTCATCGGCGCCTTCATCGGCGGCTGGCTGTGGACCACACTGCATATGCCCATCCTCGGACCCTGGTGGCTCACGGCCATTGTCAGCGCGGTTATCGGCGCCTGTATCCTGCTGTTCATCCTCCGCTTGATAAAGCGTTAGCGCATCTTTCAGGTCGATCGATCGGGACAGCGCGGATTGCGCCATGCATCATGGCGCGATGCGTGCCGGCACGCGCGAGCCGCGTCGCCACACCAGGCCGGCTTCGAGAGCGACCGCCGCTCCATAGAAGCCGACGATCCAATAAAGACTCTGCGGTGCGCTAACGAAGGTGCGCCATAACAAGAGCGCGAAGCTCGCACCGGTCAGCAGGGCGCCGGCAAGCGGCCAGATCGCGGCAAAGCCTATCCGCCGGCTCAGGCGCCAGGCCGATAGATTGATGCCGAAGAAGATCAGCAGGAAGGTGGCGCTGGCGAAGGTCGAAATGATCTCGAGCGGCGCCGCCAGCGCGAAGGCGAGCGCCATCGCCGTCAGCGCGATCAGCGCGGCCCACGGCGCCGGGCGAACGCGGATGCGCAGCGAGAAGACGTGCGGCAGCGCATGCTCAGTCGCCATCACCATGGCGAGGCGCGCCGATCCGAACAGCGTGGCGTTGATCGCCGACGCGGTGGAAAGCAGCGCCGCGATCCCGATCAACACGAAGCCGAATTGGCCAAGCGTCGGCCGCGCGGCCACCGCCAGCACGTATTCCTGATCGTGCTGGATCTGTGCCGACGAAAGATTGCCCAGCGCAACCATCGCCACGATCACGTAGATCGCCGTCGTCGCCAGAATAGCGATAACCAGCGCCCGTTTGAGATTGACACGCGGATTTTCCATCTCATCGATGGCGTTCGGAATGAGCTCGAAGCCTTCATAGGCGACGAAGATCAAGGCCGCCGCCGAGAACGGCGCGACCAGACCGCGGTCGAACACGGGGTGAAAATGACCGGCTTGCACCGTCCATATGCCGGCAATCGCGAAGGCCGCGAGAATGGCGAGTTTGATGGCGACGACGACCAATTCGGTCATGCCCGAGGTCTTGGCGCCGCCGAGATTGACGACGAGGAAGCCGACCAGCACCAAAGCGGCAAGGCCGCCGCTGACCAAGCCGTGCAATCCGGTGCCGCTGATGAGCGTCGCGCCATAGGCGCCGAACGCGGTGGCGTAGAGCGCAAGCGTGCCGACATAGCCGGCCACCAGCACCCAGCCGGCCACCGCCGCCAAGGCCGGCTGGCGAAAAGCATGCTCGATATAGGTGAAGCTGCCGCCGTCGCCTTGGTAGGCCAAGCCCAGATGGGCGTAAGAAAGCCCGGTCAACAGAGCGATCACGCCGCCGATAACGAACGTGATCGGGACGGCATGACCGGCCTGAGCGATGGCGAGGCCGAGCACGGCGAAAATGCCGCCGCCGATCATGCCGCCGATGCCGATGGCGGTGACTTCAGCGAGACTGAGCTTGCGCGGCGGAGCATCCATGACGCGGCCAGCGCCTTCCCACCGGCCTGCCACGCAGCCTAGATGGCGGCGCGGGCCTGTCCAGACCGCGCGCATGCCGTACCGCACATTATTAGTTGCAAAAAAAGCCGCACCGGTGAGGCGCGGCTAGACGGTTTGTACCGTGCCACGGAGACAATTTCTGGCGGCACGTACGCAATGAACGCCTGCAAGACCCGGTTCGCAAATTACGATTTTGTAAGCTAACGGGTTCGCGTTCATTTGCGCTTTGAACACGCTGTTTTCAGCATGAAGGTGCGGCGGGATGTCGCACATTGGATTTTTTCCGGCGCCAAACGAAAGGAAATTTAAGTGGGCACTGCATCATTACCATTCGCTAATTTGTTTCACGCATTCGAATTGCGTAGATTTCAAGCCAAAGAACAAGACCTAAAAAGATTTGAGCCAATAAGAACTTTTCCATGGAGGAGACAATGGCAGCACAGCCAACTCAAGCAACCTATCCCACGGACAAACAGATCCTGGGTTACAGCCGCTATGTGGTGTTCATCGCCGCTTTTCTTTCGATGGCGGTGATCAGTCCCTACGAATACGCCTGGAGTTCGATGTCCGGCCACATCGGCGGGCTCTACCACTGGTCGCATACGCAGATCGGCTGGATGTTCACTCTGTTTGTTATTTTTGAATCGGTCGGCACGCTGCCGGGCGGCATCCTGCGCGATAAATTCGGGCCGCGTTGGGTGACGCTGATCGCGGGCCTCATCGGCGGCATCGGAATTTTCGCCACCTCGCTCGGACCGAACTACACGCTGGTCATTATACTGTGGTGCATCGGCAGCTTCTTCGCGGGCTTCATCTACAACACCGCGGTGACCACCGCGAATAAATGGTTCCCCGATAAACGCGGCGTCATTGCCGGGCTGATCGCCGGAGCCTTCTCCTGGGGATCGCTGCCCTTCATCTTCCCGATCCGCGCAATCCCGAAGACCGCGCCCGACACGACGTTCTTCCACGTCATCTATCTGATGGCGTTGATCATCGGCGGCGTGTCGATCGTCGCGGCCTTGTTTATGAAAGATCCGCCGGCGGGCTGGCGTCCGGCCGGATGGGTTCCGAAGCCGAGCGTGAAGCGGCCTTCCGACCATCAGTATACGCTGACGGAGGCGCTCGGAACCTGGCAGATGTGGGCGCTGATCATCTCGTTCATCCTGATTTCGAGCGCCGGTCTTGCGGGTGTCAGCAAGATCGTGAAGTACTCGAACAGTTTCGGCTTCACCGCCGCTGCGGCGACGGCGGCGGCCGGCGGCATCACCATCGCCAACGGCTTCGGCCGCGTGATCATCGGCAGCCTGTCCGAACGCATCGGCCGGGAGACGGCGATGATCTGGAGCTACATCCTAACCGGCGTGTTCCTGTTCCTGACCATCATCGCCGGCGCAGCCCACAGTGAAATCCTGTTCGTCGTCGCCGCGATCCTGGCGATCTTCTTCTGGGGACCGCTGTTCTCGCTGTTCCCGGCGACCATCGGCCAGTATTTTGGCGAGGCGGCGTCGGGCTCGAACTACGGACTGCTCTATGCAATCGCCAAGGGATCGGGCGGCATCTATGGCGGTGTGCTGTCCGCCGTTCTGATCACCCAGCACGGCTATCCGTTCGCCATGACTGTGGCCGCGGCGATGGCGATCGGCGCCGGTCTGCTCATCTTCCCGCTGAAGAAGAGCCCGCCGGTTTGGCACGGCGACCGGGTCTCCTCGGGCGGCATGGCAGCGGCGCGGAGCTGAGCTAAGACTTCACCTGGCCGGATAACCAGCCTTGCCGGACATTGCGCGGGTGCTCCCCGCGCGATGTCCGGCAGGGCATTTTTACAGGGCTTGTGAACCGGGTCCGTTAGTTTTGTTGCAATGCAAAAAAAGACGGTGCAATCTGCCGTTTGCAGGCGACAGATGCGCGACAAAACTCAACGCGACAAACCGTGGATCTTCCGCACCTATGCCGGCCACTCCACGGCCGCGGATTCCAATACGCTTTATCGCAAGAACCTGGCCAAGGGGCAGACGGGCTTGTCGGTCGCCTTCGATCTGCCGACGCAGACCGGCTACGACTCGGACCACGTACTGGCGCGCGGCGAGGTCGGCAAAGTCGGCGTGCCGGTCTGCCATCTCGGCGACATGCGCGCGCTGTTTACCGGCATTCCGCTCGGCACCATGAACACCTCGATGACCATCAACGCCACCGCGGCGTGGCTGATGGCGCTCTATATCGCGGTGGCCGATGAGCAGGGCACATCGCGCGCGTCGCTCACCGGCACCATCCAGAACGATATCATCAAGGAATATCTCTCGCGCGGCACCTACGTGTTTCCGCCGAAGCCCTCGCTGCGGCTGATCAAGGACGTGGCGATCTTCACCACGTCGGACCTGCCGAAGTGGAACCCGATGAACATCTGCTCCTACCATTTGCAGGAGGCGGGAGCGACGCCGGTGCAGGAATTGGCCTTCGCGCTGGCGACCGCGATCGCCGTGCTCGACACGGTGAAGGCGTCGGGCGAAGTCACGCCAGAAAAATTCGGCGAGGTGGTCGGGCGTATTTCCTTCTTCGTCAACGCCGGGCTGCGTTTCATCACCGAAATGTGCAAGATGCGCGCCTTTGCCGAATTATGGGACGAGATCACCAAAGACCGCTACGACATCAAAGACGCCAAGCAGCGGCTGTTCCGCTACGGCGTGCAGGTGAATTCGCTGGGGCTCACCGAGCAGCAAGCTGAGAATAACGTCCCGCGCATACTGCTTGAGATGCTCGCCGTCACGCTGTCGAAGAACGCGCGCGCGCGCGCCGTGCAGCTACCGGCGTGGAACGAAGCGCTCGGCCTGCCGCGGCCGTGGGACCAGCAATGGTCGCTGCGCATGCAACAGATCCTCGCCTACGAAACGGACCTGCTCGACTATGGCGACATTTTCGACGGCTCGGCGGAGATCGAACGCAAGGTCGACGAGCTAAAGGCCGAGGCCAAGGAAGAACTCAGGCGCATCGATGAGATGGGCGGCGCGGTGGCCGCGGTCGAGTCCGGTTACATGAAGCAGCAGCTCGTCGAATCGAACACGGCGCGGCTCGAGCGAATCGAGCGCGGCGAGCAGATCGTGGTCGGCGTCAACAAATATCTGGAGAGCGAGCCCTCACCGCTCACCGGCGGCGTCGATTCGATCATGACGGTGTCGGAGGATGCCGAGCGCGACCAGCTCGAGCGCCTGAATGCCTGGAAAGCCGCGCGCGACAAGCGCGCCGTGGCGGAGTCGCTCGCCGAACTCAAGCGCGCGGCGACGACCGGCAAAAATATCATGCCGCCATCGATCCAATGCGCCAAAGCCGGCGTCACCACCGGCGAATGGGGCTGGACGCTGCGCGAGGCCTTCGGCGAATACCGCGCGCCGACCGGCGTCGGCAACGCCATGCGCAACGACGTCGACGGGCTCGACGATATCCGCGCAGACGTCGACCGCGTGTCGAAGAAGCTCGGCCGGCGCCTCACCTTCCTGGTCGGCAAGCCCGGCCTCGACGGCCATTCGAACGGCGCCGAGCAGATCGCGGTGCGCGCGCGCGATGCCGGCATGCAGGTCGTCTACGAGGGCATCCGCTTGACACCGGAAGAAATCGTTGCCGCGGCGCGCGATAAAAAGGCGCATGTCATCGGACTTTCCGTGCTGTCGGGCAGCCACATGCCGCTGGTCGAGGACGTAGTCTCCCGCATGAGACAAGAAGGCCTCGACGTGCCGGTGGTGGTCGGCGGCATTATTCCGCCGGAGGACGCCGCCGAATTGGCGAAGGCCGGCGTCGCTGCCGTCTACACGCCGAAGGATTTCGAGTTGAACCGCATCATGTCGGACGTGGTGCGCATCGTTGAGCGCAAGAACGGCGTCAGCAACGTATGAATTGACGCAAATTAATCGACTATTGTCGCGAAACATTCATCAGCCGGCAATGCTTCACGGTCAAAATGCTTTGGGCCGGGCTGGAGTATTGCAAATGTTCGAAATCGATTTCTTCGACAATTCGCTGGCCATGAGCGTCTACGCCTGGATCTCGCTTGGCCTCGTGGCGCTGCAAATCGAAGTCGTTGCTTACATCGCCAAACGCATGCCGCAGCGGCTGCCGGCATCGATCGTGCGCCGCGCGCTTTGAATTTCTCAAGATAAAGTCGCCAGCGCCTGCGCCAACCTGCTCGGGCTCACCGGCTTGGTGAAATAGAAATTCATGCCGGCTTCGCGCGCGGCGTCTTCGTCGCCGCTTTCGGTACGGCCGGAAATGCCGATCACCGGCACCTGCGCCGCCTTGCCGGCCAGCGCGCGAATGCGGCGCGTCGCTTCGAACCCGTCGAGGCCGGCGAGCGTGACATCCATCAGCACCGCGTCGTAGGCGCTGCGCGAGACGGCCTCGACCGCCGCCTCGCCGCTCTCGACGAAATCGACGCGGTGGCCGAGCTCGGTGAGGATCGTGTTCATTACCACGCGTCCGTATGGGTTGTCCTCGGCGCACAGGACGGCAAGCGCGCGCATGGGCGACGGCGGCAGGCCATTGCGTTCGGCCGGCGGCGCGGCGTCGATACGCTCGACCGGCACGTCGAGACGAAAACTGGCACCGCGGCCCTTCTGGCTGGTCACCTTGAGGATGCCGCCCATAGCCTCGGCGATGCGCTTGACGAAGACGAGGCCGAGGCCGGCGCCGCCGTAACGGCGCGCGACCGCCTCGCTCGCCTGCGCGAAGGGGCGAAAGAGATTTTTCAGCGCGCGCGCGTCGATGCCGATGCCGCTGTCCGTGACGGTGAAGACGAGATGCACGCGCTTGCCGGCCGCCGGCTTGGCGGCGGCGGTAAAGGCGACCTTGCCGTCATGGGTGAATTTGACGGCATTGTCGGCGAGGTTTTCCAGCGCAGTGCGCAACCGCAGCGCGTCGCCGGCCACCATCGCCGGCAAATCGGCCGCAATCGAGATGTCCGTGGCGATACCCTTGTTGCCGGCGCGCGCGGCAAGCGCGGCGGCGACCGCTTCGGCGAGATGCTGCGGCGAGAACGGTTCGTGCCGCAGCGTGAGCCCGGCGGCGTCGGCCTTGACGGCGTCGACGATAAGCGTGGTGAGAGCGGCAAGATGATCGGCGCCGCTTTTTATCGCTGCCGCCCAGGCGCGCTCGCGTGTGCCGACCTCGGAGCTTGCCAGCAACTCGGCCAGCGCCACGATGCCGGTCAGCGGCGTGCGGATGTCGTGCACGACACCGGCGAGCGCCGCTTCGATCGCGCGCCGGCCCGGCGCCGATTTATGCGACGCGCGCCGAGGCTTTTTCCCAGCCTTGTGTGGACGCGTGCGCGGCCGTTCTCTGGTTTTGCGCTTGGCCATCCCCTACCCCAGGCCAAGAATGGCACGGAAGCCGCGCTCAATCGAGCCCGACGCTTTTGCGGATTTCGGCCGGTGTTAAGCCTTGCGCGCGCAGCGCGCGCAAACCCGTGGCGGCGGTCGATTTAGACAGCTTGGTGCCCTCGGCGTCGAGAATGAGCCGATGATGATGATATCGCGGTGCGGGCAAGCCGAGCAGCGCCTGCAACAGGCGGTGGACGCTCGTTGCCTGGAACAGGTCGCGCCCGCGCACCACGTCGGTGACGCCTTGCACGGCATCGTCCACCACGACGGCCAGATGGTAGCTGGTCGGCGTTTCCTTGCGCGCCAGGATCACGTCACCCCACGCAGCGGGGTTGGCTTGAACTAACCCCGTCGCGCCGCCGGGGCCGGCGCCGGTTTCGTCCCAGGTGAGCGGACCGGCGCGCCGGATGGCCGCCGCCATATCGAGACGCAACGCGTAAGGCTCGCCGGTATCGATGCGGCGCTTTCGCTCGTCGTCGCCGATGATGGCGCTGTGGCGCCCCGGGTAAAGCGGCGCGCCGTCCGGATCGCGCCCCACCGCAGTGCGGCCGATTTCGCTGCGAGTTTCATAGGCGCGATAGATCAGGCCCATGGCGTCGAGCGTTTCGAGCGCGACGCGGTAGTCGGCGTAGTGCTCGGACTGCCGCCGCACGGGCTCTTCCCATTCGATGCCGAGCCATGCCAGGTCCTCATAGATCACCGCCTCGTATTCCGGCCGGCAGCGCGTCTCGTCGATGTCTTCGATGCGCAGCAACAGCCGCCCGCCCGCCGCGCGCGTCATATCCGCATTAAGCAAAGCGGATAGCGCATGGCCGAGATGCAGATAACCGTTGGGCGACGGCGCGAAGCGAAAAAAGGGTGGCATGGCTTTTCTATCTATCGTCTTGCTTGCTACACCGATAGCGCATGACCCACTTCCTCCACACCCAGGCCGATCTGGAAGCCGCGCTCGCGCAACTGATCCTCGCCGATGCGCGTCTTGCGCCGGTCGCCGAGAAGGCCGGCGCCTTCAGCCTGCGCCGGCGCGAGGCGGGATTCCCCGGGCTGTGCGCCATCGTCTGCGGGCAGCAGCTGTCGACCGCAAGCGCGGCGGCAATTCGCAATAGGCTGTTCGCCGCTTTCGACCCGTTCCACCACGACACCGTGCGCCGCGCGCGCACCGACAGGCTCAGGCGGCTCGGCCTCTCCGCGCCCAAGATCAAGGCGATCCGCGAGATCGCAAAGGCGGTGGCCAAGGGTCATATCGATCTCGGCGCGGTCGGCAACATGGCTGCCGACGAGGCGCACGTCAGACTGACCGCGCTGCACGGCGTCGGGCCGTGGACCGCCGACATTTATTTGTTGTTCTGCCTCGGCCACGCCGATGCGTTTCCCGCCGGAGACCTCGCCGTGCAGGAGGCCGCGCGCATCGCACTCAATTTACGCAAGCGGCCGGACGCCAAGCGGCTCGGCAAGATCGCGCAAGCCTGGCGGCCCTGGCGCGGCGTGGCGGCGCATTTGCTCTGGGCCTATTATCACGCGGTGAAGAAGCGCGACGTGGTGCCGGTTCAGCCGCAAACGAACAAACCGAAAGCGAAGAAAAGGAAAAAGCGAAATGGCTGAACTGGACGGCCCAAAGCTTGATGGACCAAGAATCGAGCCGCGCTCGGGCAAAGCGAAACAACTTGTCGTCTTCCTGCACGGCTATGGCGCCGACGGCAACGACTTGATCGAGATCGGTCGCGCCTGGCAGGGTCTGCTGCCGGACGCGGCGTTCGTCTCACCGCACGCGCCGCGCCCCTGCGGGCAGGCGCCGATGGGACGCGAATGGTTTCCCTTGACCTTTCGCGACCCGGGCGAGCGCTGGACCGGCGTCAAGGCCACGGCGCCGGCGCTCAATGCGTTTCTCGACGCCGAATTGGCGCGCCGGCAATTGCCGCCGTCCGCGCTGGCGCTGGTCGGCTTTTCGCAAGGCACCATGATGGCGCTGCATGTCGGCTTGCGCCGCGCGGTGAGGCCTGCGGCCATCGTCGGCTATTCCGGTATGCTGGTGGTGCCGGAGGGCGTCGATCCCGATCAGTTCGCCGCCGAGATCACGGCGCGGCCGCCGGTACTGCTGGTGCACGGCGACCAGGACCCGCTGATCCCGGTGCAGGCGGTGATGCACGCCGCGCAGGGGCTGGCCGCGCTCGACATCCCGGCCGAATGGCACATCTCGCCCGGCATCGGCCACGGCATCGACCAGGAAGGCCTGCGCCAGGGCGGCGAGTTTCTGGCGCGCCAATTTGCCGGTCGCAAATAAGCCGCTTGCGGGTAACGTCCCACAGCTACTTCACAATCCTGTCACGCTGCCCTATTACTAGCGGGCAAGCCGCCGCGTGGCGGCTATAGGGAGGTCGTAAGGGAGCCTCGCTTGAACGTGCATGTATCGCCCAGCGGTTTTCCGGCGCTGGTGCTTAACGCGGATTTCCGGCCGCTGAGCTATTACCCACTGTCGCTGTGGTCCTGGCAGGACGCGATCAAGGCCGTATTCCTCGAACGCGTGAACATCGTCGCCAATTACGACCGCCTGGTGCACAGCCCCAGCTTCGAAATGAAGCTGCCGAGCGTGGTCTCGCTCAAGACCTTCGTGAAGCCCTCGACGCATCCGGCCTTCACCCGGTTCAACGTGTTCCTGCGCGACCGCTTCTCCTGCCAGTATTGCGGCGAGCGCGAAGACCTTACCTTCGACCATTTGCTACCGCGCTCGCGCGGCGGCCACACGACCTGGATCAACGTCGTCGCCGCCTGCTCGGACTGCAATCTGCGCAAAGGCAACCTGACGCCGAACGAAGCCAAGATGTGGCCCTCGCAGATGCCGTTCCAGCCGACGGTGCAGCATTTGCACCGCAACGGCCGGGCGTTCCCGCCCAACTATTTGCACGAAAGCTGGCTCGATTATCTTTATTGGGACACCGAGCTGGAGCCTTAAGGCGTGCTTGCGCCCGCCGGGCCGTTTCGGCCCAATTCTTTCAATCTTGCCGGTATTTGACCCGTATCAAGGCGGCGCACTGCCGATCCGCTAGCGTGCCCATGGCTGGGGGGCAGGCGGAGTTTGCATAATGAATAAGCCCGTCGGAATCGACACGGCGCGGATTGAGCCGGTGGCGCCCGTGGTACTCGTGCCGGCAGCGCCCCCGGCCGCTCCCCGTTCTCGAAAATTCTGGCTGATCGGCGGGCTGGCGTCGCTCGCGCTGGCCGCCGCCGTCGGCGCCGCTTGGTGGTTTGCGACCGCCGAGGCGCCCGTCCGCTATACCACCGCGCCCGTCACGACCGGCGCGGTGACGCGCGCGGTGACCGCGACCGGCACGGTCAACCCGGTGCTTACCATCATCGTCGGATCTTATGTCTCCGGCGTCATCCAGGAGATCAACTGCGACTTCAATACCGAGGTCAAGAAAGGCCAGGTTTGCGCCAAGATCGATCCGCGTCCGTATCAAACCGTCGTCGACCAGAACAAAGCCAATCTCGCGCAGGCCAAGGCGCAGCTTGAAAAAGACAAGGCCAATTTCGCCTATACCCAGATCAACTACGACCGCAACGTCCGCTTGGCGCAGACCAATGCAGTCTCCAAGGATTCGCTCGACGTCGCCAAGAACGCACTCGATCAGGCGCGCGCGCAGATCGGCGTCGACGAGGCGAGTATTGCGCAGCATCAGGCGCAACTCGAGGCGGCGCAGGTCAATCTCAGCTACACCGACATCATTTCGCCGGTGGACGGCACCGTGGTGTCGCGCAACGTCACCGTCGGGCAGACCGTGGCGGCGAGCTTCCAGACGCCGACGCTGTTCCTGATCGCCACCGACCTTACCAAGATGCAGGTCGATACCAATGTGAGCGAAAGCGATATCGGCGGCATCAAGGATTGGGACAAGGCGGCCTTCAGCGTCGACGCCTTCCCCAAGCGCAGGTTCGAAGGCGCGGTTTCGCAGGTGCGCCAATCGCCGCAGACCGTGCAGAACGTGGTGACCTACGATGTGGTGGTCAGCATCGACAATGCCGATCTGGCACTCAAGCCCGGCATGACGGCGGCTACTCGCATCATTACCGACGAACGCACCAACGTCCTGCGCGTGCCGAGCCAGGCCTTGCGCTATGCGCCGGCGGACCGATCGGGCCCGCGCAGCGGCCGCCGTTCCAACGCGGTCGACCGGACACGGGTCTGGGTACTGCGCGACGGCAAGCCGGCGCGGGTCGCGGTGACCGCCGGACTCGACGATGACACCTACACCGAAATCGTCAAAGGCGAGTTGAAGGCCGGCGACCTGATCATCATCGCCGAGCAACGCACCGCCACCAACAGCAAGGTGGCGGCGCCACGCCTGCAGATGTGACGCGGCCAAAGGCCGGCGAATCGATCATGGCGGAACCGATCATCAGGCTCGAGCACGTCGCGCGGACGTATCACGTCGGCGATGTCGACGTGCATGCGCTGCGTGACGTGACCCTCACGATCAATGCCGGCGAATTCGTCGCCATCATGGGCGCTTCCGGTTCCGGCAAATCGACGCTGATGGCGGTGCTCGGCTGCCTCGATCGCCCGAGCAGCGGCAGCTATTTCTTCGAAGGCGACGATGTGGCGAAATTCGGCGAGCCCGAACGGGCGCGGCTGCGCAGCGAACGCCTAGGATTCGTGTTCCAGAGTTTCAACCTTTTGTCCCGCACCAGCGCGCTCGAGAACGTGGCGCTGCCGCTGTTCTATGCAGCGTCCGGCCCGGCCGGCGCCGCCTCGCGCGTCGAGCGGGCGCGCGCGTCGCTCAAACTGCTCGGCTTGGGCGACCGCGAACGCAACACCCCCGGCCAGCTCTCGGGCGGCCAGCAGCAGCGCGTCGCGATCGCGCGGGCGCTGATCAATGCGCCGGGTCTGCTGCTGGCCGACGAGCCGACCGGCAATCTCGATACCCGCACCTCGCACGAAATCATGGAAACGCTGGTGCGGCTCAATCGCGAGCAGGGCGTCACCGTCATCGTCGTAACCCATGAAGCGGATATCGCCGCCTACGCCAATCGCACGCTGACCATGCGCGACGGTCTGATCGTCTCGGACGTGCAAAATCCCAAGCTGGCCAAAGCCGCCGAAACGCCGCGCGGCGCAAGGCTGCCGGTTGCGCAACCGCAGCGCCCGTTCGTCGTCACCGCAAGGCGCAGCAATTCTTTCTGGAGCTTTGCCGTGATGATCATGGCCGCCGCCATGCAGGCGATCTGGCGCAACATGATGCGATCGGCCTTGACCATGCTCGGCGTCTTCATCGGCGTCGCGGCCTTGATCGCCATGGTCGCCGTCGGCCAGGGCGCCAATGAGGCAGTACGCAAGCAGATCGAACGGCTCGGCACCAATCTGGTCGTGGTGCTGCCGGGTGCGCGAACGGCGGGTGGCATGCGCGCGGGCTCCGGCAGCGCCTCCACGCTCACAACCAACGATGCGCAGGCGATTCAGCGCGAGAGCATGGCCGTCAGCGAGGTCAGTTACCTCATACGCCAGTCCGGCCAGACTGAGTTCGGCAATCAGAACTGGGCGACGCAAATTCAAGGCATCAGCCCGAATTACCCGCCGATGACGAACTGGCGGGTCGATGCCGGACGCGAGATTGCGCCCGACGACGAAGCGTCGGCGGCGCTGGTGGTGGTGATCGGGCAGACCGTGGCGAAGCAGTTGTTCGGCGAGCAGCAGAACCCCGTCGGCGCGCTCATTCAGGTAAAGGGCGTGCCGTTGCGGGTGATCGGCGTGCTAGAGGGCAAGGGACAAACATCATACGGCCAGGATCAGGACGACCTGGTGATGATCCCGTTCACCACGGCAGAGCGCAAAGTGCTCGGCGTCGCCGCGCCGTCGCAGGCGCAGACACAGCTCAATTGGATCTACCCAAACCCGCCCAACCCCTATGGGTTGACGCCGCATCTGGCCGGCTACGTCAACCAGATTTATGTGCAAGCCATCAATTCGACGGACGTGCAGCCGGCGATCGTCCAAGTGACCGAGATCCTAGCGCGCCGCCATCGCATCAAGCCTGGCGACGACAACGATTTCTCCGTGCGCAATTTGAGCCAGATCGCGGAAGCCGCCGAGAGTTCGAGCCGCATCATGGCGCTGCTGCTCGCCGCCGTTGCTTCGATTTCGCTGGTGGTCGGCGGCATCGGCATCATGAATATCCTGCTTGTGTCGGTGACCGAGCGGACGCGCGAGATCGGCCTGCGCATGGCGATCGGCGCGCGACGCGTGCACGTGCTGCTGCAGTTCCTGGCCGAGGCGGTGTTCCTCAGCGTAACCGGCGGCGTTGCCGGCATCATCATGGGCGTGGCGTTCTCGGTGGCGATTTCGGTCATTGCCGGCTGGGCGGCCCCGATCTCGGGCGCGGCGATTGCCGGTGGGTTCCTGTTTTCCGCGGCGGTCGGGATTTTTTTCGGCTACTACCCGGCGCGCAAGGCCGCCCATCTCGATCCGATCGAGGCGTTGCGTTACGAATAGGCGTCAGGCGCCCGGCCGCACGACACTCGGCGCGGGGCGCGACTCGCCGCTTTTCCGATCCAGAATTGAACGCTTGGCGTAGAAAAATCGCATGGCGCGCATAGCGTTTTCCACCGACAACACCGTAAAATCATTGAACGCCACCTCCAGCTGCGCGGGCGTCGGCGGCGTTTCGCGCAGGCGCAGGATCGCCGCCACGGTCGGCCATTTCAAACCGATCGACTTGCATATAATGACCAGCGCGTCGTTTTTTTCTGCGAACATCTGAGCTTCGACCAAGTCGATCGGCATCGCCGTCAGCAGAGCCAGCGCAACGACGGTCTCGCCAAACATCCGCTTTTTGGCGAAATCCAGCAAAACATCCTCTTTCAACTTCCCCCGTTTTTTCAGGTCGTATACGAGGTCTCGCGCTTCGTTCGTGACGGTCAAGGCACTGTTGGCGGGTCCCTCGGCCTTCAAACACTCGTTCAACAGGTCGGCAACGGCTTTTCGTTCTTCGGGCGGGGCTGAATTGAGGATGAGCGTGCGCACGGTGTCGGTTGCCTTGGTCAGCAGCGCCTTCATGACGCGCGGCGGCACGTCTTTCCGGCCGGTGATGTTGACCGCGATTTTCTCGTGACCGGAAAAGCGTTCGGTCAGCGTGCCGAAGCCGCGCTCGGAGATCTTGGCATTCGCGTTTGCCGTGACGGTCTGGATCACCTGCTCGCTGCCGCGTTCGATCAGTAGATCGCTGATAGCCTCGTTGACGTTGGGCCTGCTGGCGACCGCCTGCAAATGCGCCTCGCTTTTCGTCCGCGCAATTTTCATGAGGGTCTCTTCCGAGACTTGACTAGAGCGCGCAAGGATCGAACCCGCGACCTCGATCGAGTCGTTTTGCGCCAACTGCTGGACCAGCTTGACCGGCGCAACCTTAGCCGTCGATAGATCGCCGCTCAATTTCGCTAGCGCCGACGTCGTCATGTCCTTGACGAGTTGCGCGAATACATCGTCGAACAGCTCGAGCCGTTCGTCGTTTTCATCCTGAATTTTGGCAACCTTGAAGAGATCGGCAACCTTCGCCAGCACAGCCGTCCGGCGCTGAGCATCATGCGACCTTATCGCAAGCTCCAGTTCCGGAACTAATGAACTTTGGGCCATATCCTATGACCGTCGTGGGGCGCGCCGTCGCACGGGAAGGCATGTTATTTCACGGCGGCGCATAAAGAACTGTTAACGATTGCGAGTACGCCCGCGGATCGGGGTGTCCTAGCGGCTCGGCAACATCCGCTGCAGCACGCCGTCGCGGCGGATGAAATGGTGATAGAGCCCGGCCACTACGTGCAGGCCGACCAGGGCCGTCAGCAGATAATTCGACAACAAAGAATGCACGTTGCCGGTCCAGCCGAAGCCGGGTGCGCGTTTGGGCAACAGCGCCGGCAGTTCGACGCCGAACATCACGATCGGCATGCCGCGCCAAGAGGCGTTCATCCAGCCGAGTATGGGGATGACGAACAACAGCACGTAAAGCAGCCGGTGCATCAGGCGCGACGAGGCGACCTGCCAGGGCGGCAAGCCGTCTTCCGGCTCCATCTGGTGATGCGTGAGCCGCACGATCACCCGGATCGCCGCCACCGCGAGAACGACGATGCCGAAGGTGAAATGCAGGCTGATCAGCGTGGTAACCTGCGGATCGCGGCCGATATGCGGCATGGTCCACGCGAAAATGTACTGGACGATCAGCAGCGCGACGATGAGCCAATGCAGGGACTTTGCGGTCGCCGAATAGGCGCCGTTCGTAGCTTTATCGATCATGAATTTAAAGCCTCGGTGCCGAAAGGAGCGAAGCTTTCACCAGCCCCTTGCGGCAAAACCGAGGCATACCCATATGGCATGCAACGGTGATGTTGAGTCTTGTCATGGCTCCGTCGCCGGACGGCCACGAAATGAGAGCGGGCGACGCCGGATGTACGCGCGCCTTCTCGGTTCGTGGTCGTTAGCATTTAAGGCGTTTCGGAGACTGACCCGGCATCGCGACTGGCTAGCCGCGCCCGCGCGACGACCATGCGCCCCAGCCGGCGACCACCGCCAGGAAGAACGAAAGCGGCACGTCGTAGCCGGCAAGCGAAATCCCCAGGAAACGCCAGGCCGCCTCGTCGCAACGGATCAGGCTGATGTGGCTCTTGAGCTGGTTCATGATGTCGCGCGCGTTGCCGAATTTGTTGATCGGTCCGGTGCAGTCGATCGGCCCCGGCCACCATTTCCATTCGACGCCGGCGTGGTAGGCGGACAACCCGGTGTTCCACAGCATGGCGAGCATGATCGCGAGGAAGCCTAGCAGCATCACCTTGCGCGAGGCGTTGTACCGCGCGCCGAGCCAAAGCAGCGCCGCCAGCGGAATGCTGAAATAGAACGCGATGCGCTGCTCGAGGCAGAGCGGGCACGGCAGGATCAACAGCACGTATTGGAAGAAGTAGACGATGGCGATGCCGAGCGCGCCGACGAGCGCGATCGTTGCCGCGGCGGAGAGCTGCGGCTTTGCGCGGACGAAGGACAGCGACGCCGCGAGATGGTCTGTCGTCATGCGCACTCCAAAACGGTCCGCCTTCGCGGGTCTCACGCGGCCTGCCGGGCCGTAGCTCGCGAGAGCGAAGGCTGGTGCCCCTGGCCGGACTCGAACCAGCACGATGTTTCCACCACCTGATTTTGAGTCAGGCGCGTCTACCAATTCCGCCACAGGGGCATTTTTGCGGCGCAAGCGGCGCGGACTATAGCGGCGCAACGGCAACGGTCAACGTCCCCTTCGCGGCGCGGTTCAGCACCCGGATAGGGGCGCTTTCAGGGCCACCGCAACGCGCCTATGATTGGATAAATTCAGTTAATCCAGGAGCCCGCCATGAATGAAGAAGCCCTCAATATGTCGCTGCGCAAATTTCTCAAGGTGGTGGGCGTGACTTCGCAGCAGGAGATCGAAAAGGCCATCCGCGCGGCGGTCGCGGACGGGAAGATCAAAGGGACCGAGAGCCTGCAGGCCAAAATGGTGCTCACCATCGGACCTGTCGGCCTCACCCATACGGTCGACGGCACTATCGAACTCGCCTAGCGCGCTCTTCCCTCTCCCCGCTTGCGGGGAGAGGGTGGCGAGAATTGAGTGCAAGCGAAATGCGAGCCGGGTGAGGGGGCGATTCGATACGCTTAGACTCGCGACTGCGCCCCCTCACCCGACCCGCCTTCGCTAAAGCTTTGGCGGGCCGACCTCTCCCCGCACGCGGGGAGAGGTGAAGAACACTGCCGGCAAACTTGGCGCTAGGCGGATGCTTCGGCTTTCACGTTCTGCCGCCCAAAGGCCGATTCCATCTCGCGCCGGACCTTCACCGCGGCGTCGTTGGGATCGTAGGCGACGTCCGCCCATTTCAGCGCGCCGCCTTCGGCGATGTCGCGCTTGAGCTTGACGTTGTGGGCCAAGCCGAGCGGCAGCAATTCATGCGCGAGCGACACGTCGGCCGGCGTCTGCTTGCCCCAGACGCAGAAGCCGCCCTCGCCGTCGAGCATTTCGCCGGCTTTCAGATCGCGCTTGGCGGTCGCCACCACGTCAGAGCGGAAGCCGGTGGGGGCGCCGGTCGGCTCGTGGCGCAGCGCCGCCGAGGCGACCGAGATGCCGAGTTCGAGCCCGATCATGTGGATCGGCCGGTACAGCGCGGCGTATTTTCCGGTCTTGTCCGGCAGCATCGAGTATTCCTTGAAGCAACGGCGCGCGTACTCCGTCTCGCCCTCGAACACCACATACGTGCCGAGCGCGAGATGATGCGGCACGTCGCGCCCGTCGCGATAGACCGACGAGGTCACTTCGGTGACGCCTTGTTTTTCCAGCGTGCCGCCATCGGCCTTCGGCTTGCAGATGTCGGCGAGCTCGAAGCGCGTGGCCGGCGGGAAATGCAGGCCGTCCGATTGCGGCACCAGCCCCGTCGCGTTGCACACCGCGGTCATCTCGATGCCGGACTTGGTGCCGTCGACGAAGGAGTTGAACATTTTCGGGTTGATCGACTTGCGGTCGGTGATGTTGAGATATTTGTCGAGGATATCCCAGACATTGTCGGGATTGGATTTGTGGTAGTGCGGCTCGTAGCGCGTGCCCTTGCCGGCGCAGATCACCTTGAAGCCGGCGGCGCGGATCGAATCGACTTGTTCGCAAATGAGCGCCGGCTGGTCGCCCCAGGCGAGCGAATAGACGACGTCCGCCGCCTTAGCGCGGCGCGCCAGCAAGGGACCGGCCACGGCATCGGCTTCGACGTTGACCATGACGATGTGTTTGCCGTGCTCGATCGCTTTCAGGCAGTGCTGGATGCCGGCGCCGGGCACGCCGGTCGCCTCCACGATCACCTCGATGCGCGGGTCGGCGATCAGCGCCATGGCGTCGGCGGTGATCATCGTCGTGCGCGCCTTATGCGCGTCATCAAACGACTTGGCCGTGTATTGGTTCTCCGGCCAGCCGGCGGTCTTAAGCTGGCTGTGCGCGCGCGCCGCGTCGAGATCGGCGACGCCGGCGACGTGCATGCCGCGCGTCAGCCGCGCCTGCGACAGGAACATGGTGCCGAATTTGCCGGCGCCGATGACGCCGACGGTGATCGGATTGCCAGCGGCTTCGCGCTCGAGCAGTTTGGAAAAGAGGTTCACGCCATATTCTCCCGGATCTATCGGCGTGACCGAAACACAAGCGGCGCGGCGAGACAAGCGCCCGCCGGCGCGGTCAACCCGGCCCGGAACAGGGCGCGGGTGCCGCCCATTGGGGCGCCGCCGTCTATTGGCGGTCTTGCAGTCTGTTCGAGATCGGCCGGGCGGGCGACGCGCGATCGATTTCCAGCTCGCCGGCGCCTTGCCCGCGCAGCTGATTGAAGACGAATACGCGGATCGCCGACGACAGATTGGCGCCGTCACGGTTTTGGTCGATCTTCAGCACCAGCGTGGTTAGTTTTTGCTTTTGTAAAGCGGCGATCTCGCGCAGGCCTTCCCAAAATTCCTGTTCAAGCGATACGCTGGTCTTATGTCCGTTGCGGACAATCGAGCGTTTGATGTTGGTCGAGCCCATCGTCGTTCTCTACTAAGCTTGCGTTATACGCCGCTCAACGTTGCCTGGATCACACGCCCTTGGGCGCGGTGCCAAGCGTTGCCAATGCTCGTCTTTGCGCGCGATCGCCGGCCGATGCGCGACCCTTAATTTCTTCCTCTTCGATCAGTTTCACGATCCGGCGGCATTTTGCTTCGTCAGTCGTGCGCATCAGCCGCTCGCGTAAAAGCCGCAGATTTTCGCGCTGGATGAACCGCTTCACAGGAACCAGCCCATAAGTCTTGCTCGCGGAAACCGCGCCGGGAGGGGATCAGGTCGGGCCATGCTACTCGAGCCCTCACGATTAGCCCGCTTTATGGGCCATCAATTCGAACGGAAAATCTCCTCCCAGTCTGTGCAAAATTGACCACCTTAATGAATTTCGTGGCCCCGCTTCCGGCGGCACCGTGCGGGCAAGAAAACAAGTCGTAGCCGCGAGTTGAGATATAAATAGAACGAAGCGTTTACAGGCCGATGCCCGGCTTCTCGTGCAGCACCACATTGAGCAAAGCGCGGTGCACTTCAATACTGCCGTTGTAGTCGATCAGGCCGAGTTGGCGAAATTTATTCATGAAGGCGCTGACGCGCGATCGCGTCGTGCCGATCATCTCCGCTAGCGTCTGCTGGCTGATTTTCGCCAGGATCGGCTCGGGCTCGCCTTCCTTGCCGAAGTTAGCAAGCAGCAGAAGGGTCCGCGCCAGGCGCTTCTCGCTCGAATTGAACAATTGATCGACCAAGTCGCCCTCGATTCGACTGTTACGAGCCAACAGATGCGCGATGAACAGCTCGGCAAATGCCGGTTCCTTGTGGATCACCTCGACGATTCTGGGCTTCGGTAATTTCGTAACCGTACATTCCGTGATCGCGGTCACCGTTGCAAGACGGCGTTGATGCCCCGACAAACATCGTTCGCCGAAGAAATCGCCGGGCCCGAAAATCGCGACCACGGCTTCGCGTCCCTGTTCGGAGAGAAGCGCCCGCTTAAGTTTACCGGACTGAACATAATAAACCGCGTCCGCAGGATCGCCTTGCCGATAGATCACGGCGCCTTTCTTGTATTTCGTCTTGGATTGTCCGCCGTTCACTTTGGCGAGGAACGCCTTGGGATCGAACGGAACTTCTTTCTTCCTGCGTTTCACCGGCCCTCTCCTTCCAGGGACTCAATAAGCCGTTGAAAAACGAATTTAATAATTTTTTTCGAGAAGCAAACCTCGCAGGTCAATGCGGCCGGCCAATCTAACAATTTTTTACATGATCACTTTTGACCAGTCTAGATTCATTTTTGTTGGAATAATGCCGGCTAAGTCAGGCCGGTCCATCGGCCCGATCCGGAGGGAGATACCTCCCTGCCATCCGGATACTGCGCCCGCCGATGAATTATCACCGACGGGCGCAGTCATGATTCAATATAAAAAGAAACTGCGCGCGTAACTTCGGCGGCGGCTTATCGCCATTTGTTGAATCCGGGTTCGGTTATTGGCAGAGCACGCGGGAGACGAAGGTCTCGGTGTGGCAGCCTGGGCCGCTGTTGCGGCCGGAGGCGTAGACCTGGGGCGGGCAGATCTCCGCCGTGGTCATGTCGACGCTTTTGCCAGTGGCAAAGCCCTTCGCCCGGCACATGTCGTGCGCCGCCGCCACGCAATCGGGCGCGCCGTTGGCCGCGATCTTGCATTTCTCGTGGCCGGAGATCACTCGGGCTGCCGGAATGCGCATGGCGGTGCCGGCCTCGCGGCCAAAATTCTCCACCTGCGAGCCCGCATCCTTGAAGCCGGAGCCGATCTTGGCGGCCTGCCGGTCGAGCCATTGCCCGATGCTCTCGAGGAGGCCCGGCTCATCAGCCGCGGCATGGGCTTGGCGTTCTGCGTTGTCCTGCGCCAACGCCAGCCCGGCGGTCAGCAGTAACGCGGCGGCGCAGGCCGGCAGCGAATATGCCGCCAGCGACCACCTGCGATAAATTGCTTTGCGTCTACTGCCCATGGCCGATCAATTTGACGCATTTGGGCGGTCGCCCCGCGGCGAGCCGTAGCCCAACGGCATTCGCGCCAGAAAGCCGCTTTTAGGCCCGACCAGTGGCGAAAATGAGGAATGCCGATTCGGTCATAGCAAGTATAGCGCGGCCACGATGCCGCCGACGAGCACGACGGCGAATATCGTGGTCCACAAGGCCAGCCGTTTCTCGATGATGTGACGCGCCGCCTCGCCGTAGCGGTGCAGCAGGAAGGCCAGCAGGAAAAACCGCGTGCCGCGCGTCACAATCGACAGAATGACGAACAGGCCGAAATTGTAACCGGCAAACCCGGAGGTGATGGTCACAATCTTGTAGGGGATCGGCGTCACGCCTTTGATCAGGATGATCCAGGCGCCCCATTGCGCGTAAGCCGCGCGGAAAGCTTCGACCTTGTCGCCGTAGCCGTAGAGATGGATCAGCCAGGCGCCCACCGAGTCATAGAGTAGCGCCCCGATGCCGTAGCCGACCATGCCACCGGCGACGGAGGCCAGCGTGCACCAGGCGGCGATCAGAAACGCCCGATCGGGTCGCGCCAGCGACATCGGCACCAGCATCACGTCGGGCGGGATCGGAAAAAAGGAACTTTCGGCGAAGGCGACGCCGGTCAGAATCGCAAGCGCATGCCGCTTGCCGGCGGCGGCGACGCACCAGCCATACAGACGGCGAAGCAATGAGCGCGGCTCGGCAGCCTCAACAGTCATCGGAACTTATCGCGTTAGGGAAGGGCGGATCAGCGGCGCTTGCGGATGCGCCGGGTCTCCAGCGCCACGACTTTTCGCCGCGCCGGGGCCTGTACTAGATTCTTCGGCACCTTCTCGGCAATACCGAACATCAGTTCGCGTCGGCGCATTTCGATCCAGACGTCGTCCGGGTGCACCCCGGAATGGACCCAAAGAACCACCAGGTTATAGAGCAAATCCGCGCTTTCCTTGACCACGGCCTCGGGCTGGCCGCTCATGGCGTCGATTACCACTTCGACCGCTTCTTCGGCGAGCTTTTTGGCCATTTTGGCACGGCCGGCACGGAACAGCCGGGCTGTGCGCGACTTCGCCGGGTCTGAGCCCCGCGCGGCAATCACGGCGTCATAAAGCCGGGCGACCGAATCAGTCATGCGCGCACCATACCTGATCCGAGCACCAAAGCGGTTAACAACTACTAAGGATGGGGGCCAACCGAGCGTTAGGCTTACTAGGTTTGGGGCCGAAAGCGGCAGCTGCCGCGCCACTCGCTCACCTTTCGCAGCGCGACAATGCCGCGAGCTGCGGCTATTCCTCGTCATCCGCCAAGAGTGTGGCGTTGCCGCCGGAGGCAGCCGTATTCACCGTCACCACCTGCTCGAGCGCGAAGCGGTGCAGGGTATTGGGTCCGCCGGCCTTCGGCCCGGTGCCGGACAGACCGCCGCCGCCGAACGGCTGCGAGCCGACCACGGCGCCGATCATGTTGCGGTTGACGTAGATATTGCCGTGCGGGAGCCGGGCGAGGACGCGCTCGACGGTCAGATCGATGCGCGAGTGGATGCCGAGCGTGAGCGCGGTGCCGTTGTCGGCGATGTCGTCGAGCAATTGGTCGAGTTCACCGGCCTTCCAGCGCACCACGTGCAGCACCGGGCCGAACACTTCTTCCTTCAGCTCGCGGGCGCGGTCGATCTCGATGATGGCCGGCGCGACGTAAGTGCCGTGCGCCGGCAGCGGCCCGTCCCAACGAAAGCGCAGCGCGCCGCGCGCGTCCATGGCGGCGATCCAGCGTTCGAGTTTGTCCTTGGCTTCGCCGTCGATCACCGGGCCGACATGGGTCGCGATGTCGCGCGGATCGCCGACTTTAAGCTCGCGCGCGGCGCCTTGCACCATGTCGAGCACTTTATCCGCGACGTCGTCCTGCACGCAGAGCAGGCGCAAGGCCGAGCAGCGCTGGCCGGCAGAGCGGAAAGCCGACGTTATCACGTCGTCGGTCACTTGCTCGGGCAGCGCGGTGGCGTCGACAATCATGGCGTTGACGCCGCCGGTCTCGGCAACAAGGGCCGCGATGGGTCCTTCTTTGCCGGCAAGCGTGCGGTTGATGCTGCGGGCAACTTCGGTCGACCCAGTGAAAGCGACGCCGGCAACCCCGGTATGGCCGGTGAGCAGCGCGCCCACCCTGCCGTCACCCGGCACCAAATGCAGCGCGCCCGCCGGTACGCCGGCGGCGTGCAAAAGCTTGACCGTTTCGTAGGCCACCAGCGGGGTCTGTTCGGCGGGCTTGGCCACGACCGTATTGCCGGCGGCGAGCGCGGCGGTCACCTGGCCGGTGAAAATGGCGAGCGGGAAATTCCATGGACTGACGCAGACCACGGCGCCGCGGCCACGATAGCGCAATTCGTTGCTCTCGCCGGTTGGGCCCGGCAGCATGCGTGAAGCCAAGGCGCTGCGCGCTTGGCTCCCGTAATAACGGCAGAAATCGGCGGCCTCGCGCAATTCGGAGATCGAGTCGTCTAGCGTCTTGCCGCCCTCGCTCTGCAGCAGCGCGATCAGCCGGCCGCGATTGCGCTCGATAAGGTCGCCGGCGCGTTGCAGAATGGCGGCACGTTCGGCAACCGACGTCGCGGCCCAGGCGGCAAAACCGGTCTGCGCCGCCGACAGCGCCGCGGCGACGATCGCTGCGTCCCCCTCCTCCACCGCGCCGATCGGCTTGCCGTCGATCGGCGACAGCACGCTGCGCGCGCGCGCGGCGACCGCAGCGCCGTCTATCAATGGCGCGGCTTTGCCATGGCGTGGCGCCGCCGAGACTTCCGCGCGCAGCTCCTGTAACGCGCTGGCATCGCCGAATTCTACGCCGGCCGAATTCTTGCGCTCGGGCGCAAACAGATCGCGCGGCAGCGGAATATGCGGATGCCGTGCCTCGTCGGGGCGCCCGATCCAGCTCTGCGGCCGCCGCAACACGGTCTCGATCGGCACCGAAGTATCGGCGGCCACCGACACAAACGAGGAATTGGCGCCGTTCTCCAGCATCCGACGCACCAGATAAGCGAGCAGATCGGCATGGCCGCCGACCGGCGCATAGACCCGGCAGGTGAGGCCGGTCAGGTCCTTCAGCAGCGACTGGTAGAGCGCCTCTCCCATGCCGTGCAGACGCTGGAATTCGTAGTCTTGCGTGCCGCCGGCATCCTCGATCACGCTCGCTGCCGTCAAGGCATTGTGGGTGGCGAATTGCGGATAAAGCCGCGGCCGCGCCGCCAATAATTTGCGCGCGCAATCGAGATAGCAGAGATCGGTCATCGCTTTGCGGCTGAACACCGGATAGTCGGCAAGCCCGCGCTCCTGCGCGCGCTTGATTTCGCTGTCCCAATAGGCGCCCTTGACCAGCCGGATCATCAGGCGGCGGTCGAGCGCTGCCGCCTGTTCCGCGATCCAGTCGATCACGGCGGCGCTGCGCTTTTGATAGGCCTGCACGGCAAGCCCGAACCCGTCCCATCCGGAAAGCGACGGGTCGCCCAGCACCGCACCGATAACATCGAGCGACAGTTCCAGCCGGTCGGCCTCTTCCGCGTCGACGGTGAAATTGAGCTCGTGCGACTTGGCGAGCCGCGCCAGCGCGAGCAGCTTCGGCGTCAGCTCGCGCAACACGCGCTCGCGCGAAGCCGGTTCGTAACGCGGATGCAGCGCGGACAGTTTTACTGAAATACCCGGCCGGTGCGGCAGCGCGGCGTTGCCCGCGGTCTTTCTTGCCGATTTGCCGATGGCGCCGATGGCATTCGCATACGACTCGAAATAGCGTTCGGCGTCGGCGGCCGTGCGGGCGCCCTCACCCAGCATGTCGAAGGAATAGAGGGATGCGCGGCCGGACGCGGCGCGCGCCAACGCCTCCTCGATCGTCTGCCCAAGCACGAAATGCGAGCCGAGCAGCCGCATGGCCTGGCGGGTGGCGGCGCGCACCGCCGGCAGGCCGAGTTGCTTGACCAGCGCCTCGACGATGCCGTCCGGCGTCTCGCCCGGATGGATGACGCGGGCGGTCAGCCCCAGGGTCCAGGCCGAGGCCGATACCAAGAGCGCAGTCGAGCGGGTATCGTGCCGCGCCCAGTCCCCGCTTCTGAGTTTGTCCTCGATCAGCCGGTCGGCGGTATCCGCGTCCGGCACCCGCAGCAGCGCCTCGGCCAACACCATCAGCGCCAGGCCCTCCTTGGTGGAGAGCGAGTAGGCGTGCAGGAAATCCTCCACCCCGCCGAGCCGGCCGGTGCGCTCGCGGATCGCCGTCACCAGCGCCGTGGCGCGGGCATCGATGCGCGCCTCGGCCGCTGGCGAGCGTTCGGCGCCCTGCAGCAGGGCGACGGCCAAGCCTTCATCCGCCGGAGCATAGGGTGCCCGGAACGGCTGAATGCCGCTTGTCCCGGTGGCGGGCTCTGCCGCTGGCATGGATCGGCCTCCAAGATTTAAGCCTCGAGATTATCGCATTCGCGCGATTTTTGGGTGGCCCGACGTTAAGCATCGCCCGGCCCGGGCGGACGGCAAGATTAGCCTTACCGCCATACAAATGCCCGTCACAACGCGCTCATATCTTGCTCTTTACCGGCGCATATACTTTGTTGGAGCGTCGGATAAAAGCCGCTGCCGGGATGCGCATGCTGCGACATGGTTCGAGTACGATGAGCGCGCGACGTGCCGGCGGTATGATCTCGGCAATATTTCTCGCGGCGACATTGCTGGCGGCGACGACCCCGTCCGCCACGGCTGCGGAAACCTTGATCCGCTTCAGCCTCGATTTCGGCTTTGACGGACCCGCCGCGCCATTCCTGCTGCCGCTCGACAAAGGCTACTACAAGGCCGAGGAGCTCAATGTTTCCGTCAGCGCGGCGACCGGCTCAACCGAAGCGATCGAACGCGTCAGCGCGGGGCCCTACGAGATGGGCCTCGCCGACATCAATTCCCTGATCAAATATCGCGACGCCCATCCGAAGACGCCGATCAAGGCGGTGTTCATCTACTATAACCGGCCGCCTTATGCGGTGATCGGGCGCAAGAGCCGCGGCATCGCCGTGCCGAAGGATCTGGAGGGAAAGAAGCTTGGCGCGCCGGCGACGGACCTTACCTACGCGCAGTGGCCGATCTTCGCCAAGGTTACCGGCATCGACGTGTCCAAGGTTACCATCGAGAATATCGGCGCGCCGGTGCGCGAGCCGATGCTGGCCGCGGGCCAGGTCGATGCCGTCACCGGCCAGTCTTATTCCAATTTCATCAATCTCAAGGACAAGGGCGTTCCGGTCGACGACATCACGGTTCTGCTAATGGCCGACTATGGCGTCGAACTCTACGGCAATGCGATCATCGTCAATCAGTCCTTCGCGGCCGAGCATCCCGAGGCGGTGAAGGGCTTCCTGCGCGCCTTCGTGAAGGGACTGAAGGAGACGGTGAAGCAGCCCGCATCCGCGGTCGAGACGGTGCTCAAGCGTAACGATAGCGCCAAGAAGGAACTCGAAATCGAGCGGCTGAAGATGGCAATCGGCGACGACATCGTCACGCCGGAGGTCGTAGCCAACGGCTATGGCGGGATCGATCCGGCGCGCTTTACCCACGCCATCGAGCAAATCGCGATCGCTTACAAGTTCGACGCCGGCAAGCCAAAGCCGGGGGACATTTTCGACGATTCCTTTTTGCCGCCCGCCGCCGACCGCAAAGTAAGGTAAGCCGCGCGTCAGGCCGCTGTGCTCGCCTTGCGTGCCGGGAAGCCGCCGGCTTGCGTGTTGTCGGCAGCGATAGAATTGTCCGCCGCGATATCGTCGGCCAGCTCCTCGTAAATGGCGCGCGTGCCGCCCTCGCGCACATAAATCTCGCTGTAGAGATCCGACAGTTTGGGCAGCGGCGGATCTTCCCACACGATCATGCCGGATTGGTCCGCCCGCTTGCGGGCAATCGGCATGACGCCAAGTCCGGCGGTGACGGCCTTGCTCAAGCTGGTCAGGCTGGGACCGGTGAAGACATCTTCCCAATCCAGGCCCGCCGTGCGCAGCGCGGTCACGGCAAGACGGTGATACACACTGCCCTCGCCATAGGAGACGAGCGGCACCGGTCGATCCGGCTCGAAACGGGTCGCCGGGCTGTGCACCCAGACGACTTCCTGCGCGCGGCTATGGCGGGCGTCGGGCTGCGGCGCCATCGACAGCCCGATCAGGATATCGATTTCGCCGCTGCGCAGCTCGCGCGCCAGCGGATCGAAATAGTCGGTGCGCACGCTGAAGCGCACGTCCGGCCAGCGCTCACGGAACTGCGCCAAAGTGTTGGGCAGGGCCGAGGCGATGAAATCGCTCGGGGTGCCGACGCGGATCACCAGTTCGGGACGCGGGCCGCTGCCCCCGATATGCACGATCTGATCGTTGAGCGAGAGCAGGCGGCGGGCGTAACTGACGACCAATTCGCCTTGCGGCGTCGGGCTCACCCCGGGCGAGCTGCGGTCAAATAGGTCGCCATTGAGGAGAAATTGCAGCCGTTTGATTTGCGCGCTCACCGCCGGCTGGGTGACCCCGAGTTTGGCCGCGGCCTTGGTGAAACTGCGCAAGTCGACGACGGCGACAAGCGTGCGCAAGAGATCGGTCGGAATATTGGTCATCGGCCGCATTGCCCCCGATCATCGGTGAATGATACGTGCGCAAATGAGCGTAAGAATTACAGCCTAAAGCTGTAATCTTCATTGATCAAATGTGCCGATTTACAAAAAAACCGCCTTATCTTTAGTCAATGGTCTGAGACAATCGGCACGGGCCCAAGATTTCGTCTCGGTCGCTGGTTTCATTTGATGCGCTCGAGAATGCTCACGTAATTGGCCACTGCCGCGCCGCCCATATTGAAAATGCCGCCGAGGCGGGCATTTTTCACCTGCAATTCGTTCGCAGTCCCAGTGAGCTGCATCGCGGCGAGCGCATGCATCGATACCCCGGTGGCGCCGATCGGATGACCCTTGGCTTTGAGCCCGCCCGATGGGTTCACCGGTAACTTTCCATCCTTTTGCGTCCAACCTTCCTTGATGGCGCGGGCGCCCTGGCCTTCGGCGGTCAGACCCATGGCCTCGTATTCGATCAATTCGGCGATGGTGAAGCAGTCGTGCGTCTCGACGAACGACAAATCGTCCAAGGTCAATCCGGCCTTAGCCAGCGCGCCATGCCAGGCATGGGCGCAGCCTTCGAACTTCAAAATGTCGCGCTTGGACATCGGCAGGAAGTCCTGCACGTGCTCGGCGGCGCGGAAGGCGATCGCCTTACGCAGCTTGAGCGCGGTGTCGATATCGGCGAGCACCACCGTGGCGGCGCCGTCCGAGACAAGGGAGCAATCGGTGCGCTTGAGCGGACCGGCAACGAATGGATTCTTCTCGCTCTCGTTGCGGCAGAAATCGTAGCCGAGATCCTTGCGCATCTGCGCATAGGGATTGCCGACGCCGTTTTTATGGTTCTTGGCCGCGATCATGGCCAGCGCGTCGGACTGGTCGCCCCATTTCTGGAAATAGAGGCCGGCGATCTTGCCGAAGATGCCGGCGAAGCCGCCGTCAATCTCGGCTTCCTCGCGCACGTATGACGCTTTGAGCAGGTTGCGGCCGATTTCCGGCGCCGGCGTCGTCGTCATCTGCTCGACACCGACGCAAAGCACGATGCGCGCGACGCGCGCCTCGATCGCCTTGATCCCTTGGTGCACGGCGGCGGAACCCGTGGCGCAGGCATTCTCCACTCGCGTCGCGCGCTTGAAGCGCAGATCGGGCGAGGCCTGCAGCACGAGCGAAGCGGTAAAATCCTGCGCCGAGAAACCGGCGTTGAAATGCCCGAGCACGATTTCGTCGACATCCTTGGCGGCGATGCCGGCGTCGGCCAGTGCTTCGCCGGCCACCCGCACGATCAGGCTCTCGACGCTTTCGCCACTAAGCTTACCAAAGGGGGTATGCGCCCAACCGACGATTGCTGCGGTCATCGAAGCCTCCCGATCTATCTTGCCGTGGTTTGCCGAACTTTGGTCGCATTAGTCGGCAATCTAGCAAATCACCATGAATCCAGCTGGGGGTTGCACGGGCTTTGCCTCCCATACAAGGCTTAAATAGCTTATTGTCTTCGGCCATGGAACCCAACCGATTCCGAGGCCCGAACCACCTAACCGGACCGCGAAACGTGACATTTTGCCTGCGCCGCCATCTGCCGATATTGGCCCTTGCCGCAATGCTGGCGCTTGCCGGCACGACGCGCGCGCAGGCCGAAGCGCAGCTTCTGATCGAGGCTGCGACCGGCAAGGTGCTGCACGCGGAAAACGCCACCTATCCCTGGTACCCGGCTTCCGTCACTAAATTGATGACCGCCTACACCACCTTGCGCGCCATCAAGGAGGGCCGCCTCTCGTTCAACACGCTTCTTACGGTTTCGAAGAACGCGGTGGCGCAGCAGCCGACCAAGATGGGCTTTAAGGTCGGCACCACGGTCACCGTCGACAATGCATTGAAGATGCTGATGGTGAAATCGGCCAACGACATCGCGGTGACGATCGCCGAAGGCGTCGGCGGCTCGATCGAGGGCTTCGCCGACATGATGAACGCCAATGCGCGCCGGCTCGGCATGACGCAAAGCAATTTCGTCAACCCGAATGGACTGCCGGCGGAAAATCACGTCACCTCGGCGCGCGATCTCGGCATTCTCGCGCGCGCGCTGATCCAGGAATTCCCCGAAGACGATTTCTACTGGCACATCCACTCGATCCGCTACGGCAACCGGATCATGCACAACTACAATTCGCTGATCGACCGCTATCCCGGCGCCGACGGCATGAAGACAGGATTCATCTGCGCCTCCGGCTTTAACGTGGTTGCCTCCGCGACGCGCAACGGACGGCGGCTGATCGCCATCGTACTCGGCGCCTATTCAAGCTCGGTGCGCGCGCAAAAGGCGGCACAATTGCTCGAGCGCGGCTTCAACGGCAACGGCCTCGCCTGGCTGACGCCGTCGCTCGGCACGGTCGACCAGCTGGCGCCGATCGACGCGCAGCCGCCTAATCTGCGCGAGGAAATGTGCGGCGGGCACCGGCGCAAGCCGCCAGCCGAGGATAACAACGAGGAAGAGCCGGACGCAGCGGTGGCCGGCGTCGGCGAATCCGACGCAAGCTCCGCGCACGCCTTCATGCTGTCAAGCCTGAAGCCGGCCGCCGGCAAGTTCGTGCTCGGCCCGCCGGTCGAAACCGAGCCGCCGGTGGTGGTGTTCACGGGGCCTGCCAATCATCCCGATGCGGTGCAGACCGCGGAGCCGCGCTCGAAAAAGAAGAAAAGGCACGTCGCCAAGAAATCGGACGGCACCGGCGGCGAAGCCAAGACCGCGAGCACACCCAAGCACAGCCGGCACGCCGCCAAACCGAAGGTGAGTTCGGCAAGCCGATGAGCGCCGCCGCCGATAGCGCCGCGCGGCGCCGGCCGGCCGAGCCCATTCCGTTGACCGTGCTTACCGGCTTTCTCGGCGCCGGCAAGACCACGCTGCTCAACCGCCTGCTCAAGGACAAAGCGCTTTCCGAAACCGCCGTCATCATCAACGAATTCGGCAACGTCGCGCTCGACCATCTGCTGGTCGAATACATCGGCGACAACATGGTGCTGCTGCAGTCTGGCTGCCTGTGCTGCACCATGCGCGGCGACCTGGTCGACGCGCTGGAGACGCTGCTGCGCGATCTCGATAACCGGCGCTGTATGTTCCGCCGCGTGTTGATCGAGACCACCGGGCTCGCCGATCCGGCGCCGCTCTTACACACCGCCATGGCGCATCCCTATCTGGTGCAGCGTTACCGGCTCGACGGCGTAGTCACGGTGGTCGACGCGGCGAACGGCGAGGCCTCGCTCAACGCAAACGCGCGAAGCGGTGAAGCAAGTCGCCATGGCCGACCGCATCGTGCTGAGCAAGACGGACATTGCGACGCCCGAGCAGCGTGCAGCCATTCTCGCGCGCTTGCGCATGCTCAACCCGGCGGCGCCCATTCTCGATGCCGCCCGCGGAGAGGCGACAGCGGAGCGGCTGCTCGCCTGCGGCCTCTACGATCCGGAACGCAAAATCCCCGACGTGAAGAAATGGCTCGCCGCCGAATCTTACGCGGGCGATCACCACCACCATCATCACGACGTCAACCGGCACGACGACCATATCGGCTCCTTCGTGCTCACGGCCGATGAAGCTGTCCCGGCCGGCACACTCGATATGTTTCTTGAATTGCTGCGCGCGACGCACGGCGCCAAGCTCTTGCGCCTCAAGGGTATCGTGAAGCTCACCGAGATGCCGGACACGCCGGTGGTGGTGCACGGGGTGCAGCACATTTTCCACCCGACCGCACGGCTCGAACGCTGGCCGGACGACGACCACCGCACCCGGCTCGTGTTCATCACCCGCGATTTGCCCGAGCGCACGGTGCGTGAGCTGTTCGAGGCTTTCCTCGGCGCCGCGGCCATCGACCGACCGGACCGTGCGGCGCTGACCGACAATCCGCTCACCCCTTTCGGCGGTGCGGACCGGTAGACCGGGCTTAACCTTCTGTCCGCTCTTCCTCGCGAAAGCGGGGACCCCGGGCCAATATTACGGAAGCCGAATTCTTAGCCCTGGATTCCCGCTTGCGCGGGAATGAGCGGAGGCTGCCCTTGCGCGGGGTGCCAACTCGACTAATGCTAATCCCCGACCGCCGGCCAAATCGAAAATGTGCCGGAAACGAGCCCGGCGGCGATGGGGAAAACGCCATGCAACGGCCAATTGAGCGACCTTGGCTCAAACACTATCCGCCGGGCGTGCCCGTCGATATCGACCCGTCGCGCTACGCGTCGCTGGTCGCGATCTTCGAGGAAAGCTTCAAGAAGCACGCCGCGGCGGAAGCCTGCGTGTGCATGGGCAAATCCATCACCTATGCCGAACTTGACGCGGCCTCGCGCGCCTTCGCCGCCTGGCTGCAAAGCAAGGGCCTCAAGCGTCGCGCCCGCGTCGCCATCATGATGCCGAACGTGCTGCAATATCCGGTGGCGATCGCCGGCGTCCTGCGCGCCGGCATGACCTGCGTCAACGTCAATCCGCTGTACAAGCCGCGCGAATTGGAATTCCAGCTCAAGGACGCCGGCGCCGAGGCCATCGTCGTTTTGGAGAATTTCGCGTCGGTGCTGCAAGAGGCCTTGCCGCTGACCGACGTGAGGCACGTCGTGATCGCCAGCATGGGCGACATGCTCGGCCTGGTAAAAGGCGCGGTGGTCAATACCGTGGTGCGCCGGGTCAAGAAGATGGTGCCGGCCTATACGCTGCCCGGCGCGACCAAATTCAACGACGTGTTGGCGCAAGGCCGCAGGCTGACGTTCACACCAGTCGCGGTCGGGCCTAAGGACATCGCCTTCCTGCAATATACCGGCGGCACCACGGGCGTCGCCAAGGGCGCCATCCTGCTGCATCGCAATCTGGTCGCCAATGTGCTGCAGGTGGAAGCGTGGAACGCGCCGATGGTAAGCAAGCCGCCGAAGATCGACCAGGTCATCGTGGTCACCGCGCTGCCGCTCTATCACATCTTCGCGCTCACTGCCTGTCTGCTGTTCAGCGTGGGCAACGGCGGCATGTGCATCTTGATTCCCAACCCGCGCGACATCGGCGGCCTGATCAAGGAATTGAGCCACTACAAAGTCAACCTCTTTCCGGCCGTCAACACGCTGTACAACGCGCTGCTCAATCATCCCGATTTCGGCAAGCTCGACTTGAGCATGTTGAAATCCGCGGTCGCCGGCGGCATGGCGGTGCAGAAACCGGTGGCGGACGCCTGGATGAAGGCGACCGGCCACCCGATCGTGGAAGGCTACGGCCTGTCGGAAACCTCGCCGGTGCTGACCGTCAACCGCGGCGACATCGCCGAATGGACCGGCACCATCGGACTGCCGGTGCCTTCGACCGAAATCACCATCCGCGACGACGCCGGCCATGACGTGCCGATCGGCGAGCAGGGCGAGATTTGCGCGCGCGGGCCGCAGGTGATGCCCGGCTATTGGAACCGCCCCGACGAAACCGCCAAGGTGATGACCGCGGACGGTTTCTTCCGCACCGGCGACATCGGCGTGATGGACGCCGACGGCCGCGTTAAGATCATCGACCGCAAGAAGGACATGATCTCGGTCTCCGGCTTCAAGGTGTTCCCCAACGAGGTGGAGGACGTGGCGATGATGCAGGGCGGCTTGCTCGAATGCGCGGCCGTCGGCGTGCCGGACAGTCATTCCGGCGAGGCGGTCAAGCTGTTCGCGGTGAAGAAATCGCCGGATTTGACCGAGCAGGATTTGCGCAAATACATGCACACCGAGCTCGCCGGCTACAAGGTGCCCAAGCACATCGAGTTCCGCACCGAACTGCCGAAGACGAACGTCGGCAAAATCCTGCGCCGTGCGCTGCGGGACGAGGCATGAGCGAGCCCGCCGCGCTGCCCTCGGCCGCCGACGTGATCGCGTTCTGGCGGCAAGCCGGAGCGGACAGCTGGTACAAGAAGGACCCCGCCTTCGACGACGAGATTCGCCGGCGCTTCCTTAAAGCTTACGAAGCGGCCGCCGCGGGCAAGCTCGTCGGCTGGGAGCAGAACGCCGAAGGCGCGCTGGCGCTGCTGCTTCTGCTCGACCAGTTTCCGCGCAATATGTTCCGCGGTTCGGCACGCGCCTTCGCCACCGACCCGCTGGCGCGCGCGGTTACGGCCGGCGCCATCGTGCGCGGCTTCGAAAGTCAGGTCGAACCGGCGATGCGGCAATTCTTTTACGTCCCCTTCGAGCACTCGGAAGATCTCGCCGATCAGCAGCGCGGGATCGCGCTCTACAAAGCGGTCGGCGACGCCGAGGGGCTGAAATGGGCGGAACTGCACGCCGACATCATCCGCCGCTTCGGCCGTTTCCCGCATCGCAATCCGGCGCTCGGCCGCGTCACCACGCCTGAGGAGCAAAAGTTTCTCGACGACGGTGGGTTCGCGGGGTGAGCGCATGAGCGACTTCCACGGCGTGTTTCCTTATCTAGTGTCGCCGATCGACGCGGATGGACGCATTAAGAGCGATGTTCTCGCACAGCTGTGCGACGACTTGATCGAAGCCGGGGTGCACGGCCTGACGCCGCTCGGCTCGACCGGAGAGTTCGTTTATTTGTCGCGCGAGCAGCGCGCGGCGGTGGTGCAGACGACCATCGAGGCGGCCAATAAGCGCGTGCCGGTCGTCGCCGGCGTTGCTTCCACCGCAACCGCCGACGCGGTGGCGCAAGCCAAGCACTATCAGTCGCTCGGCGCCGACGGCATCCTGGCAATCCTCGAAGCCTATTTCCCGCTCAAGGATGCGCAGGTCGAAAGTTACTTCCGCGCCATTGCCGATGCTGTTGACATTCCGATGGTGATCTACACCAATCCGCAATTCCAGCGCAGCGACCTTTCCCTCGACACAATCGCGCGCCTCGCCGAGCACCCGCGCATCCGTTACATCAAGGATGCCTCGACCAACACCGGCCGCCTGCTCTCGATCATGAACCGCGCGCCGAACATGAAAGTGTTCTCCGCGTCGGCGCATATTCCGGCGGCGGTGATGCTGATCGGCGGCGTCGGCTGGATGGCGGGTCCGGCCTGCATCGTGCCGCGCCAAAGTGTGCGGCTGTACGATCTCTGCCGCGCGGCGAAATGGCCGGAGGCGATGACGCTGCAACGCGAGCTCTGGCGCATCAACGAGGCCTTCGCGCGTTTCAATCTCGCCGCCTGCATCAAGGCCGGCTTGCAAATCCAGGGCTACGCGGTCGGCGATCCGATGCCGCCGCAGGCCGCGCTGACGGAAGCGGAGCGCCACGTCATCGCCGGCATCTTAGCCGACCTGGCTAAGCGCGAAAACCCTTGATTCATCGACATAAACGTCCCCACCCAACCGATTCTTAACGGTCCCTTGCTATGGGAACACGATGGCTTTGCCGTCGCTCGCAACCCGGCCGGGGCCGGCGCAGAGAGAACCCGTGGCGCTGGTCGATGCCGAAAATACCGCATCCGCGCCGCCCGCGAGGGCGGCGGGCCTCATCGCGCGCATCAAGGCCATTCTCGCCGAACGCAGCGATAGCCGGCTGGCGCAACTCGTCGCCGGCAAGGTCTTCCTGGTGCGCGTCGGCAGCGCCATGTTGGCGCTCGGCAGCCAGGTATTGCTCGCGCGCTGGATGGGCGGCTTCCAGTTCGGCATCTACATCTATGTGTGGACCTGGGTACTGATGATCGGCGCGCTCTCCGACATCGGCCTATCGTCGGCGGCGCGGCGTTTCATTCCCGAATATACCGAACTCAAGGCACTCGACCGCCTGCGCGGATTCCTAAGCGGCAGCCGCTGGCTCGCGTTTGCCGTCGCCACCGGCTTCGGCATCATCGGCGCCATTGGCGTGATGCTGCTCGCGCCTTACCTCGATCATTTCGCCGTCGTGCCGCTTTATCTCGCCTGCGTCACCATCCCGGTCTACGGGCTGGTGCAAGTGCAGGCGGGCATCGCGCAATCCTACGACTGGCCGAATCTCGCGCTGATGCCGTTCTACATCTGGCGGCAGGCGACCATCACCGTGCTGATGGGCGCGGCCTATCTGATCGGCGCGCCGACCGACGCGGTGACGGCCATGATCGTCGCCGTGGTCACCACCTGGGCGGTGACCATCGTCCAGCTCTTCATGCTCGACCGCCGGCTCAAGCTGAAGGTCCCGGCCGGGCCGAAGCAATACGAAGCCAAAGTCTGGTTCGCTACCTCGATTCCGATCTTCGTCGTGGAAGGCTTCTATTTCCTCCTCACTTACGTCGACATTCTCACGCTCGAGCATTTCCGCCCGCCCGACGAAGTGGCGGTCTACTACGCCGGCGCGCGGATCCTGGCGATCATCGCCTTCGTCTATTTCGCCATCGCCGGCGCCACCACGCACAAATTCACGCAATATCACGTGAGCGGCGACAAAAAGCGGCTGGCCTCGTTCTTCGCCGAAACGACCAAATGGACGTTCTGGCCCTCGCTGCTTGCCTGCGCCGCAATCCTCGCCTGCGGCCGCCCGCTGCTTGGCCTGTTCGGCGCCGGCTTCCAGAAGGGCTATGACGTGATGTTCATTCTTAGCGTCGGCATGCTGGCGCGCGCCGCGGTCGGCCCGGCCGAGCGGCTCCTGAACATGCTGGGCGAACGCAAGCAATGCGCCTTCATCTATGCCGGCACCTTCGCCATCAACCTCGCGCTTTGCGTCACGCTCATTCCGCGCATCGGCATCGAGGGCGCGGCGGTGTCGACCTCCACCGCGCTGGTGTTCGAATCGATCCTGCTTTATCTCGTCGCCAAGCGGCGGCTCGGCTTCCACGTCTTCATCTTGGGCGGCGCGTCCGGCAGTTAGGCCTTCTCGCGCAGCAACCGGCGGATCACCTTGCCTGTCGTCGTCATCGGCAGGTCGTCGATGAAAGCGACTTCACGCGGATATTCGTGCGCCGACAGGCGCGTCCTGACGAAATTCTGGATTTCGGCGGCGAGCGTGTCGGACGCCGCATGGCCCTTCTTCAAAACGATGAAGGCCTTGACGATCTCGGTACGGATCGCATCGGGCTTACCGACTACCGCGGCAAGCGCCACCGCCGGATGGCGTAGCAGGCAATCCTCGATCTCGCCCGGCCCGATGCGGAAGCCGGCCGAGGTGATGACATCGTCGTCGCGGCCGACGAAACTGAAATAGCCGTCCTCGTCCATCGTGCCCTGGTCGCCGGTGGTCATCCAGTCGCCGATAAACTTGTCGCGCGTCGCATCCGGCCGGCCCCAATATTCCAGGAACATCACCGGGTCGGGACGCTTGATCGCGATCTGGCCGACCTCGCCGGCCTTGAGCGGCTTGCCGTCGCGGCCGATCACCGCCACGTCGTGGCCGGGGATCGGCTTGCCGATGGCGCCCGGCCGCGACACGCCGAGCGCGGCGCAGGAGCCGAGCACCAGATTGCATTCGGTCTGCCCGTAGAATTCGTTGATCGTCAGGCCGAACGTCGCCTTGCCCCATTCCAGCGCCTCGACGCCTAGCGACTCGCCGCCCGACCCCACGCTGCGCAGCGCGAAGTCGTAGCGGCCGCGCGGACTGGGCGCCGCCCGCATCATTCGCAGCGCCGTCGGCGGGATGAAGGCATTGCGCACCTGCGCCTTTTGCATCAGTGCGAAGGCCTCATCCGGATCGAACTTGTCGAATCGGCGCGCCACCACCGCGACGCCGTGATGCAGGCACGGCAGCAGCGCGTCGAGCAGGCCGCCTGCCCAGGCCCAGTCGGCCGGCGTCCAAAAGCGGTCGCCGGGTTGCGGGAATGGGAAATACGGCATCTCGACGCCGGGCAGATGCCCGAGCAGCACGCGATGGCCGTGCAGCGCGCCCTTAGGCTGGCCGGTGGTGCCGGACGTATAGATCATCATGGCCGGATCGTCAGGCCCGGTGTCAACGGGCGTGAAATCCGGCGACGCGCGTTCAAGCATTTGTGCAACGCCGCCTTCGCCGTCGAGCGACAGCACGCAAGTAAGCTGCGGCACCTCGCAGCGAACGCCGTCCAGTTTGGCGAGGCCTTGCGCGTTGGTCAGCAGCGCCTTGGCGCCGGAATTCTGCAGGCGATAGGAGAGCGCGTCCGGCCCGAACAGCACCGCGATCGGCAGCGCCACCGCGCCGAGCTTGTAGATGGCGATGTGAGCGGCGGCGACTTCCGGCGCCTGCGGCAAAAGGATCGCCACCCGGTCGCCGCGCTCAACACCCTGCGCCCGCATCACATTGGCCAGCCGGTTCGACATCTCGCGCAAGGCGCCGTAACTGATGGCGTCTTCGCGCCCATCGCCATGCACATGCAGGATGGCGAGGCGGCCGGGGTCCTGCGCCGCCCAGCGGTCGCAGACGTCGACGCCGATATTGTAGCGCGCCGGAACGTTCCAGCGGAATTGGCGATAGATGTCTTCGTAGTTGTCGAGGCGAGGTAGCATCGGCATGGCGCGGCAGGCTAGTCAGGCGCGCGGGCAAGGTCTAGCCCGCTATCCGCTAGGCCTTCGCGGCGTCGGTCGTTGCAATCCAGATGCCGGAAAACACTGCCAGCAAGCCGATGACCAGATTAAGCGTGATCGGCTCGCCGACGATTTGATGCGCTAGCAAAGCCGCCGCGATCGGGTTGATCGTCATGGTATTGGCAACGCGCGTCGGCGAGGCGCGTTGCAAGGCCAGAACCCAGAGTATGAACGCGGCCGCGCCGCCGCCGACGCCAAGATAGATGCCGGCGATCCATTGCGACGGGCCGAATGCCATGAGCACCGCCGCCCGCCCGGTCAACAGGCCGACCAGGACCAGCGCCGCCGCGCCGGAACCCATGCCGACCGCGAGAAAGCCAAGCGCGCTCGATCGCTGCATGAAGCCGCGCGACCAGACATTGTAGAAGGCCATGCAAAATCCGGCCGTGACCATGATCAATTCGCCACGCCAGGCGCCGGGGGGCGCCGAGGCAAGACCCGTGGCGAGCGCGACAAAGACGCCCAGCATGGCAATGCAGACACCGACCGACTTGCGCATGGTCAGCCGTTCGATGCCGAGCAGGCCGCCGACCAGCATGGTTTGCAGCGGCAGCGTCGACAGCGCGAGGGCGCCGCGCGCGGCCGTCGTGTAGCCGAGCGCGATATTGTAGAGGATGAAAAACAGCCCAAAGAAACAAAACCCCAAGGCGGCGATGCCGGGCCAGTCGGCGCGCGGCGGCCATTTCACGCGCAGCACCAGCGCGATCGGCAGCACGAATAGAAATCCGATGCCCCAGCGAAGAATGGCCAGCGTCAGCGGATCCGCATTGCCGACCAAAAAGCGTGTGACGGCGGCGGCTGTTCCGCCGAGGCAACTCGAAACGATCGCGATCGCAACGCCGATCAGTTCGCCCAACGTGCATCCCCCGCCTTGCCGGGGCGGGACTATGCCATGGCGCGCACGGGTTGCTAGCTCTTCTTGTCGTCCGGCTCGGCCAGGATCAAAGCCCAATAGACCTTGTATTTCGACATCGGCGTGTAAATCGCGGCGATGCCGATGCGGGTGGCGCCTTTGAGCAACATGTTGGCGTTGTGCGGCCGCGAATCGCGCCAGCCGGAAAAAGCTTCGGCCAGCGTATGGTAGCCGGCGCCGATATTTTCCGCCGCGGTCTTGGCGTCATAGCCCGACGCCTTCAGCCGTACGACGAACGGCTTGCCGGCATTGTGGTCGAGTTTGTCGCGCTTGGCCATGACGGCGGCCTGTGCCTCGGCGAGCCGGGTGAGCGTGGGATCAAGCGTCACCGCCGGCAGCCCATGATTGGTGCGGTAGCCGGAAATCATCGAGGCGGCGGCGGCGGCGTCGAGTTGCGCGCCCGGCTGCGCCAGATTTCGGTAGAAGCTCGGCTCCGCCTGCGGCACGTAATCGCCGGCGCAGCCGGCAAGCATCGCCAGCGCCAGCACGGCCAAGAACGATCGACCCCAATTCATCGACAGCGAACTCCGGATTGACGGCGGCGGACCCTGACCGCCGACCTTGGCCGAACCATGGTGACGCCTAGCGCCGGTCCCGGTGGTTCACTACCATTCGGTGCAACAATAATCGGTTAAACGCTGAGTTCCGAGGGAAGCACCATGCCGCGCCTCACAACGATCCTGCTGTCCGCTGCCGGTCTTTTTAGCTTTCTTGCGCTCGGCACGGCGGGAGCATCGGTGCAGGACAATTATCCGAGCCGCACGGTCAAGATTCTGGTGCCCTACGCGCCGGGCGGCGCTACCGACATCGCCGCGCGCATCGTCGGCGACCAGATGCAGAAAATCACCGGCCAGCCTTTCGTCATTATCAACAAGCCGGGCGCCTTCGGCCTTTTGGCGATCGACGAAATGGTGAAGGCTGAGCCGGACGGCTATACGCTGATGATCGGCAACGTCACCACCAACGCCATCACGCCGACGCTGTACGGCAAGAAGATGAATTTCGACTACGCCAAGAGCGTGACCGCGGTGACCAATCTGATCGACGTGCCGGCTTTCATGCTGGTGACGACGGCAAACGATTTCCCGGTCAAGAGCGTGCCCGACCTGATCGGCTACGCGCGCGCAAACCCCGGCAAGGTGCGCTACGGCACGGTCGGCGTCGGCTCCTATCCGCATTACGACATGGCCTATTTCGCCAAGCGCGGCGGCGATCTCGACATGGTCGCGCTGCCCAACAAGAACGGCGCGGCAGGCGTGATCCAGGACATGCTGCGCGGCGACGCGCAAGCCGCCTTCCTCAACGTCGCCTCGACCGCCGGCTTGGTGCAGGCCGGCAAGCTGCGTCCGATCGCGGTGGTCAACGACACCCGCCTGCCCGACTACCCGAATGTGCCGACCATGCGCGAGGTCGGCATGCCCGACGTCGGCACCGTGGCGTGGAACGGCCTGTTCGCGCCGGCGGCGACGCCCAAGCCGGTGCTCGAGGCGCTGCATAAGATCGTCCTGGAGGCGCTGGCGTCGACGGAGGTGCAGGAGAAATTCAAAAAGCAGAAGATGAATATCGCGCCCCGCAAGAGCGTCGCCGACGCGCAGACCTGGCTCGACGACGAAATCAATCACTGGAAGACGATCACCGAGCAGGTGCAGCTCGGCGCGACGCCGTAACGTGGCGGCCGGCGTTAACAATCGCTTAACCATTCAACCGCCGGCAATTAACTGCAAAACAACCGGCGGAGCATAGCGTGACCGCAACCCGGGCACGCTGATGGCTGCAGTTTCCTCACCGATATCGCTACGCGATTGGCGCTTGGCCGCGCTGATCGGCGCCGTCTGTTTTCCGGCAAGCTTGGCGCTGTTCCACTACGCCGTGCCGCTCGACACCTGGGCCGGGGCGGACGAATTCGCGGCGTCGGCGTCCTGCGCCGGCCTCACCGCATTGCTGGCGATGTTGGTTGCAGCCATTGCCGTCACCCGGCGGCTGCAAATCGACAACGCGCACATGCGCGTCGCCGTCAACAACATGTCGCAAGGCTTGTGCATGTTCGACGGTAACGAGCGGCTGGTCATCTGCAACCGCCGCTATCGCGAGCTCTACCAGCTTCCCGACGACGTGGCGAAGCCGGGTAGCACGCTGACCAGCCTGCTCGAATTCCGCATCGCCAACGGCAGCTTCACGCTCGACCGCGACAAATACCGGCGGGAGCTCACCGCCACCATGGCGCAGGGCAAGACCTCCAGCGCGGAAGTCAAATCGGAAAGTGGCCGCGTCATCTCCATCGTCAACCGGCCGATGGCGGACGGCGGCTGGGTGGCGACGCACGAGGATAATACCCTGCGGCGCGACGCCGAGCGCGAACGCTCCGCGCTGCAGGAACAGCAGTTGCGCCGGTCCTTCGTCGAGCGCGCGATCGCCGCGTTCCGCCAGCGCGTCGAGGAGCATCTGCGCATCGTCAGCGACGGCGCGATGACCATGCGCTCCGCCGCCGCCGGTCTGTTTGCCAGCTCCGGCGAGACCGCACAGCGCGCCGACGGCGCGGTGGCGGCTTCCAACGAAGCCAGCACCAATGTGGAAACCGCCGCCGTGGCCGCCGACGAATTATCGAGTTCGATCGGCGAGATCGGCCGCCAGCTCGGCACCACCACCGACTATCGTGCGCGCGGCGGTCGACGAGGCGCAGGGCACCAACCGCCGGATCGCCGCGCTGTCGCAAGCCGCGCGAGAAGATCGGCGACGTTGTCAAACTGATCCGCACCATCGCCGGACAAACCAATCTGCTAGCGCTCAACGCCACCATCGAGGCCGCGCGCGCGGGCGACGCCGGCAAGGGCTTCGCCGTGGTCGCCTCGGAGGTCAAATCGCTGGCGGTGCAGACCGCCAAGGCGACCGAGGATATTTCCAAACTGATCGGCGCGGTGCAGGCCTCGACCGGCGGCGCGGTCGCCGCCATCGGCCGCATCGCCGGCCGCATGCAGGAGATCGATGGATGCACCGGCGCTGTCTCGACCGCCGTGCAGGAACAGAGCGCGGCGACGACGGAAATTTCGCACAACGTCGCCAGTGCCGCCGACGGCGCGAGGCTCGTGGTGTCCGTGCTCGACGAATGTCACCGGCGCCGCCGCCGAAACCCGCGCGGCGGCCGAAAGCGTGCTCGGCGCCTCGCAGGCGGTGGAATCGGCCGCCGCCGAACTGCGCCAGGCGATCGAGGGTTTCCTTACCCGGGTGGCGGCCTGACCGCGCGGTTTTCGCCCCCTCAAAACTGGATTTCGTCACACTTGATGCATCGGCGCGCCGGCTCGGCTAGTTTGCCGCCGGGACAGCGCGTTCGAACCGGAGACAATAATGCGGCTGGGTTACTTCACCATGCCGGTGCACCCGAATAGGCCGCGACTGGTCGCAGACGCTGCGCGAGGACCGCGAGGCGGTGATCCTGGCCGACCGGCTCGGCTTCTACGACGCCTTCGTCGGCGAGCATTTGACCGACGCCTGCGAGAACATCACCAACAGCATGATGTTCCACGCCACGCTGATCCATGAGACCAAGCAGATCAAGCTTGCCACCGGCACCACGAACCTCTCGCACATGCACCCGGTGCTGATCGCCGTGCATGCGGCGATGTTCGACCACCTGGCGCAGGGGCGCTTCATCTTGGGCGTCTCCGCCGGCGCGCTCACTTCGGACGCGGAGGCGCTGGGCATTCTCGACGAGGACCGCAACAAGATCTTCGCCGAGGCAATCGACGTGATCCTGGCGATCTGGGAGCGCGAGCCGCCCTACAAAATCGATTTCCCCGACAACCGCTTCAAGGTGACGGTCGAGCGTGCCGCCGCGCATCATCTAGGCGTCGGCTTCATGGGCAAACCGTTGCAGAAGCCGCGGCCGGAAATCGTCGGCACGGTGGTGGCGCCGTTCTCACCCGGCGTGGTGCTGATGGGCAAGCGCGACTTCCATCCGCTGTCGGCGAACTTCCTTCTGGCCAAGCATCTCAAGTCGCACTGGAGCAATTACGCCAAGGGCAAGGCCGAGGCCGGCCAGAAGGCCGAGATCGCCGACTGGCGGGTGGCGCGCACTATCTTCGTCGCCGACGACGACAAGACGGCGGCGCGCTATGGGCGCGAAGATTCGAACAGCCCCTATCGATTTTATTTCGAGCAGATGCGCGCCAAGATGAAGCGCGGCAACCGGCTCTATGTGTTCAAAAGCCAAAAGGAGCAGCCGGACGAGGAGATCACCCACGACTGGGTCATGGATCACTGCGTGTTGCATGGCACGGTCAACAAGGTTGTCGACCGGATTTTGGCGTTGCGCGAGGAGACCGGCGATTTCGGCGAATTGGTCTATGCCGGCATGGACTGGGTGGACCCGCAGCTTGCCAGGCGCTCGATGCAATTGATGGCGGAAGAAGTGATGCCGCGGGTCAATGCGGCGATCGGAAAACCGGCGAAGACCGCGGCCGAATAAATTCAGCCGTGCGCGATGCGCAAGGCTATCCCAACCAGCGCGCCGAGCAACAAGACGCCCGCGGCGACGGCTTGGATGGAGAAACCGTGGTGGCGTTTATCGGCCGCCTCGCTATAGCCGCGAATATAAAGCGCGCGGCCCGCGATCCACACCACGCCGAGCACGGCGGCTGCCCAATCGCTGACGTAAAATGCGAACAGCCAAAGCGCCGGCAGGAAGATCGGCATCCATTCCAGCGTGTTCATCTGCACGCGGAACACCCGTTCGAAATCGGGATTGCCGGTCGTCGCCGGCGCCTTTACCCCAAACTTCATGCGCGCCTTGGCGACCAGCAGGCCGGTGTAGAAATACAACAGCACGGCGGCAAGCGTGACCAGCGCGGTATAGTGCGGCATGGAAATAAGCCTCGGTGATACTCAGCGTACCGGCGGCGGCAGCGGCGCCCCGGAAATCGCCGTGCCCTTGTTGGGCGGCGGCGCCATTGGATTGGCCGGTTCCGCGTTTGCCGGCGCGCCGGTATTGGCGACCGTCTCCGGCGGATTGCCGGGCAGCACGACGACGCGGGTGCCGACCTGCACGCGGCTGTAGAGATCCTCGACGTCCTCGTTGAGCATGCCGACGCAGCCGGACGAAACATAATGGCCGATGGTCGAGGGCTGGTTGGTGCCGTGGATGCGGTAGAGCGTGTGGCCGAGATACATGGCGCGCGCGCCGAGCGGATTGCCCGGCCCGCCCGCCATCTGCCGCGGCAGATAAGGCTGGCGCTCGATCATTTCCGGCGGCGGGAACCAATCCGGCCATTCCTTCATCTTGGAGATGCGCTCGGTGCCGGTCCAAGTGAAGCCCTCGCGGCCGACGCGCACGCCGTAGCGGATCGCCTTGCCGTGGCCGAGCACGAGATAGAGATAGGTGTGCGCGGTATCGACAATAATGGTGCCGGCCGGCTCCTTGGTGGCAAAGTCGACCAATTGGCGCTTCAGGTTCGGCGGCAATTCCTTGGGCTGGCCCTGCTCGGGCTGATCCTCCGGCGGCAGCGCGGCGGTATTGGCCGGGGCCGGTTGTGGCACCGCGCCCGGAGCCGCGGCGGGACCGGAACTAGGCGCCGCACCGATCAAGCCCGGCGGGCGGATCGCATCGGGATCGTTGGAGGTGTCGGCGCGCGCGGGAGCCTGTTGGTCGAGCTGATGGCCTGAAAGCGGTGCCCGTCCCACCGGTGGCACAAAGCCGGGCGCTGGCGGCGGCGGCGCCGCGCCAGCCTCGTCCGGATAGGGCAGAATGCGGCTGGGTTCGCCCGACTGACCCGGCTGCGCCGGCGCCTGGCTCATGCGCGGCGAGCGGTAGTGCCGGCGCACCGGCTGATCCTCGTCATCCTCGTACCAGAACTCGGGCGACGACCGATCGTCGTAATGGCCGGCCGGCGGCGCGCTGCGGACGTAACCCGGGGGCGGCGCCGACGAATAATACTGCGCGAATGCTGGCGCGGCCGAAAACACCGCCAGCGCCGACAGTGCCGGCAGGAAAAGTCCGTAGCGTCGGATCATTGTTCACCTGAAATAGGCTCGGAGCGGGCGTAATTTGCGCGCGCCCGCGGCAGGACGACTGCCCAGCCGCGGCATGCATTGCCCCGGGATGAAGGCACATTCAAGACAAGAACGCGACTGTCTCAATAACGTGATTCTGCCACGAACCCTTCGGTTTCCTTCATGTTTTCTTGGATTCCGCGGCTAAAACCGACTTGGCGACACGGTGTGCATCGACCGCGGCCGGAAAGCCGCAATAAATGGCAATCTGGCGCAGAACCGCCGACAGTTCCTTATGCGAGAGCCCATTGCGCAACGCGCCGCGGAAATGCGCCTCGAATTCGTGCATGCGGCCGAGGCAGGCGATCATGCCGAGATTGAGCAGGCTGCGGTCGCGCGGCTTCAAGTCCTCGTCGGTCCACACCGCGCCCCAGCAGAATTCGTTGAGCAGATCCTGGAACTTGCGATTGAAATCGTCGGTATTGGCGACCGCCCGGTCGACATATTCGTCGCCCAGCACCTTTCGCCGCATCGCCAGGCCTTTGTCGTAGAGTGCCTTATCCATAGTGTAAGCCTCCCGTTTTGCGCGGCGCATGGCGCCGGTCACGGGCAAACTGGCACGCTCGGTCGAGCCATGAAAGGGCCGCGCGGCCGCTGCCCGGCCGGCTTGCTAAATGACGATATTTCAATAGGTTAAGCGAGCGTGCGGGCGCGGCTTTCGCGGCTTTGCCCGCTGCAGGTTCCCCACAGGATTCCGCGCTCCGGCGCGTTGAATCAACAGGTCAAGGACTACAATGGACGGGCAGTTCCGATGGCGGTCACTAACGCACGATGGATGAGACTGACGAAGCGCTCATGGCCCGGATCGCGTGCGGCGACGAACGGGCATTCCGCACGCTTGCCGGCCGCCACCTGCCGGCCATGCTCGGGCTCGCCCGCCGCATTCTCGGCAACCCCACCGACGCCGAGGACGTGGCGCAGGAAGCCATGCTACGGGTGTGGACGCATGCCTCGCGCTGGCAGCCGGTGGCGCAGTTGCGCACCTGGCTCACCCGCGTGGTGGTCAATCTCTGTCTCGACCGCAAGCGGCGCGCGCCCTGGGTCGCGCTGGATGCGGCCGGCGAGATTGTCGACCCGGCGCTGGATGCCGGCGAACAGACCGAACGCGACGAGCGCGACCGTCTGGTCGCGGGTGCAATCGCCGAACTGCCCGCGCGCCAGCGCGCGGCCATCGTGCTCACTTACGGTGACGGCATGAGCAATGCGCAAGTGGCGGAAATCCTCGGCACCTCGGTGTCGGCGGTGGAGACTTTCCTGGTGCGCGGCAAGCAGAACCTGCGCCGCGCGCTGGACAACGTAATCGATGAGGACGCGTAAAATGAACAAGAACGAGTTGCCGGAATTTCTCGAAACCGCGCTCAAGCGCGTGACCAAGGCGCCGCCGCCCGACGGCGCGGCGGCGGAGCGCGTGCTCAAGCGCCTCGCCGGGCCGTTGCCGCGGCAGACGACGGCGCTGTGGCGCTGGCCCTTGGTGCTGCTCGATTGGCAATTCGCGCCGGCCTGGCCGCGCGTTGCCGCGCTGGCCTGCTGCGCCGCGCTCGGCTTTGTCATCGGCATTGCCGGCGTCGACCGCCACTTCGGCGGCGGTGCGCCTTTCGCGGTCGCCAGCCGCACCGACCTCGGCTCCATCGTGTTCGAGCCTGAAGCGCTGACCGGAGCCCGCCCATGACCGTCGCCCAATACGCAACCACGATGACGCGCGGCTCCTCGCGCTGGCTGCTGCTCGGCTCGCTGGCGCTCAATTTGTTCTTCGTCGGCGTCGCACTTGCGCTTGTCATCCGCGCGCCGGCGGCGCCGGCCTGGGACCGCAACGTGTTCGTGCGCGTGGAGCACATCGCCGACACGCTGCCGCCGGCCGATGCCGACTTGCTGCGCGGCCAGATCAATGCCAACCGCCAGCTGATCGACGAGACGCAGACGCAATACCGCGCCGCGCGCGACCAAATCCGCGCCACGCTGCGGCACGAGCCGTTCGACCTCGATGCCATGCGCGCGGCGATGGCGAAGACGCGGAGCGCGCGCCAAGCCTTCGATCAGGTCATCCAAGGCGTGTTCGCGTTTGCCGCCTCGCAGATGTCGCCGGCCGGCCGCATCGCCTTGGCCGATTGGCCGCCGGGTCGGCACAGGTCCGCGGACAACGAAAAATAGAACCGGCCAATTTCGCACTTCGCCATCGTTTTGATTGGATTTCGAAAGTTGTCGTATGCGTCGCGTTAGCCAAGTCGTGCGGTTAGGAACAAAGCGACGCGCGCGCCCGTTTATGGCCATGCTGCAAGGACTCTGCCTGATGCTGCCGCTCGGCGGCTGCCTGCTCGCAACCGACAAGCTCGATCCCGGGCTCGATGTTCCGCAGGCCTACGAATACGGCCCGAAAAAGCCAGCGGTGGCCGAAGTTGCCGTGCCACCGCTCGACTGGTGGCGGTCGTTCCGCTCCAAAGAATTGACCGAAGTGATCGAGGAGGCACGCGCGGCCAATCTCGATATTGCCGTCGCCGTCGCCCGATCGAGCAGGCCGACGCCCAGGCGCGCATTGCCGGCGCGCCGCTTTTGCCCGGAGTCGCACTAACCGGCAGCGCGACGCGCTCGCGTCCCTCGCAAACTACCAGCGGCGGCGGCGGCTCCGGCGGCTCCGAATTTAACAACCTGAATGCCTCGCTCAGCGCCAGCTACGAGATCGATTTCTGGGGCAAGAACCGCGCGGCGCTACGCGCCGCCGAAGAGAGCGCGGTGGCCAGCCGCTATAACCGCGAGGTGGTTGGCCTGGCGACGGTCGTGAGCGTCGCCAACACGTATTTCCAGGTGCTGGCAGCGCAGGATCGCCTGCGCATCGCGCGCGAAAACGTGGCGAGCGCGACCCGCATCCTCAATCTGATTAAGCAGCAATTCTCTGCCGGCACAGCGTCGGACCTCAACGTCGCGCAGCAGGAAAGCCTCGTGAATACCCAGCGCGCTGCCGTCCCGCCGCTGGAGCAGACGCTGCTGCAGAACAAGGCAGCGCTTGCGCTCTTGATCGCACGACCGCCCGAGCGCGTCGTCATCCGCGGCGGCAGCATGGGGCACATCGCGATCCCACGCGTGACGCCAGGCCTGCCGTCGGAATTGATCGCGCAGCGGCCGGACGTCCGCCAGGCCGAAGCGCAGCTCGCCGCCGCCAATGCCAATGTCTACAACGCGCGGGCGCAGCTTTTGCCGAGCATTACGCTCACCGGCGAAGGCGGCTATCAAAGCGCCGTGCTCAAGACCTTGCTGCGGCCGGAGTCGGCGTTCTATACGGCGACGGCGGGCTTGACGCAGCCGATCTTCGAGGGCGGAAAGCTGCTCGGCAATCTCGATTTGCAGAAGGGCTTGCAGGATCAGCTCTTGCAGAATTACCGCAAGGCGGTGATCTCGGCCTTCGCCGACGTCGACAAGGCGCTGATCGCCGTGCGCCAGACCGCGATCACGGAACGTCTACAGCAGGACGTGGTCAACAGTTCACGCCGGGCTTTCAACCTCTCCGATCAGCAATTGCACGCCGGCACGGTCAACCTGGTTACGCTCTTGCAGGTCGAGCAGACATTGTTCCAGGCCGAGGATGCGCGGGCGCAAGCACGGCTGGCGCGGCTGCAGGCGATCGTAGGTCTCTATCAAGCGCTGGGCGGCGGCTGGCTGCCGAAACCGATGGAAACGACCGATGCACGGTGAACTGCCGAAGCAAATCTCGGTGAAGGCAAAAGGGCACACGCGCCGTAACGTGGCGATCCTGCTGGTTCTTGTCGCGGCAGCCGCGGCGCTGGCCTATGTCTTCACTAAATCTGTGCCGCAGCAGCGCCGCAGCCCCTTCGGCGCCGAAGGCGGACCCGTCCCGGTACTGGTGACTCCTGCGGCGAAGGCCGACGTGCCGGTCTATCTCGACGCGGTCGGCACCGTCAAAGCGCTCAATACCGTGACCGTGAGCCCGCAGGTGGACGGCAAGCTGCTCAGCGTCAATTTCAAGGAAGGCGACGACGTCAAGAAAGGCGACGTGCTGGCGCGCATCGATCCGACCACCTATCAGGCCGCACCTCGACCAGGCGCTGGCCAAGAAGGCGCAGGACGAAGCCCAGCTCGCCAATGCCAAAGTCGATCTCGATCGCTACGAGAAACTGGCGGCGACCAACGCCATCAACCGCCAGCAGGCCGACACCCAGAAAGCCCTGGTCGCGCAGGACACCGCGCTGGTGCAATCCGACCAGGCGGCGGTCGAGAGTGCGCAGGCGACGCTCGGCTACACCACCATCGTCGCCCCGATCGACGGTCGCACCGGCATCCGGCAAGTGGATGAAGGCAACATCGTGCATGCATCGAGTTCGCCGGCCATCGTGGTGATTACCCAGCTCAAGCCGATTTCCGTGATTTTCAACTTGCCGCAACAGGACCTAGGCCGCGTCGTCGCCGCCTTCGCCAAGGGCCCGCTCCCCGTGGACGCGTTGCGTCCAGACAACAATGCGGTGATCGACCGCGGCGCCTTGCGCGTGATCGACAACCAGGTCGACCAGACTACCGGCACGGTCAAGCTCAAGGCTGAGTTTCCCAATCCCGGCCTCGTGCTGTGGCCCGGCCAGTTCGTCAATGTGCGGCTGTTGGTCGACACGCTGAAGGAAGTGGTGGTGATCCCGACCGGCGCGGTGCAGCGCGGGCCGAACGGCACCTTCGTCTACGTGGTCAAGGACGACAACACCGCGGCGATGCGCCCCATCGTGGTGCAGAAGCAGGATGAGACGCAGACCGTGGTCAAAAGCGGCGTCACCCCGCCCGAACGCGTGGTCACCACCGGCTTCGTCCGCCTCACCGACGGCAGCAAGGTGACGATCGGCAGCGCCAGCGGCACGCCAGCCGCGGCCGCGCGGCCGCAACGCGACCAGGGCAAGGGTCAACCCAATGGCCAACGGCGGAGGCAGGCCCCGGCCCAATGAGCGTCTCCTCTCCCTTCATCCACCGGCCGATCGCCACCTCTTTGCTTGGCATCGCGGTGATGCTGGGCGGCGCGCTCGGCTATTGGTGGTTGCCGGTGTCAGCGCTGCCGCAGGTGGATTTCCCGACCATCCAGGTGACCACCCAGTTGCCGGGCGCGAGCCCCGACACCATCGCCTCGCTGGTGACGGCGCCGCTCGAGCGGCAGTTCGGCCAGATCCCAGCGCTGCAGACCATGACCTCGGCGAGTTCGTTCGGCATCAGCCAGGTGACGCTGCAGTTCGACCTGAACCGCGACATCGACGCCGCCTCGCAGGACGTCCAGTCGGCGATCAACGCCGCCGGCTCGACGCTGCCACGCAACCTGCCCTACCCGCCGCTCTATTCGAAGGTGAACCCGGCCGACGCGCCGATCATCACGCTCGCGCTCACCTCGCAGACCATCGACCAGCGCGCGTTGAGCGACATGGCCGACACCATCATGGCGCCGCGCCTTTCCGAAGTAACCGGCGTCGGCCACGTCTCGGTGCAAGGCGGCATCCGCCCGGCGATCCGCATCCAGGCCGATCTGTCGCGGCTTGCGTCATACGGCATCGCGCTCGAGGATTTGCGCACGGCTATCGTCGGCGCCAACGTCGCCGGCGCCAAGGGCTCGCTCGACGGCGCGCACCAGTCCTACACCATCGCGGCCAACGACCAGATCACCGCCGCGGAAACCTACAAGAACGTGGTGGTGGCCTTCCGCAACGGCGCGCCAGTCAAGATCAGCGACGTCGCCGACGTGATCGACGGGCTGGAAAACACCAAGGTCGGCGCCACCTATCGCGGCCAGCCGGCGATCGTGGTCGACGTGCAGCGCCAGCCTGGCGCCAACGTGATCGAGACGGTGCAGCGCGTGCAAGCGGAATTGCCGCGGCTACGCCGCGCCATGCCGGCCGGCGCCAAGCTCACCATCGTCAACGACCGCACCACCACCATCCGCGCCTCGATCCATGACGTGCAGTTCACGCTGATGCTGTCGGTGGTGCTGGTCGTGCTGGTGGTGCTGATCTTCCTGCGCACGGTGCGCGCCACCATCATCGCCGGCGTGGCGCTGCCGCTGTCGCTGATCGCCACCTTCGGCGTGATGTGGTTTGCCGGCTTCTCGCTCGACAACCTGTCGCTGATGGCGCTGACCATCGGCACCGGCTTCGTGGTCGACGATGCCATCGTGATGATCGAGAACATCGTGCGCCACATGGAGAACGGCGAAAAGCCGCTCGACGCGGCCTTGCGCGGCGCCAAGCGAAATCGGCTTCACGGTGATCTCGCTGACGCTGTCGCTGATTGCGGTGTTCATTCCGCTCTTGTTCATGACCGGCCTGGTCGGCCGCATGTTCCGCGAATTCGCGTTGACGCTGACCATCGCGGTGACGGCCTCGGCCATCGTCTCGCTGACGCTTGACGCCGATGATGTGCAGCCGGCTGTTGCGGCAAAGTGGCGGAACCATTGCCGGCGGCGGCGACAACGCGCTGTCGCGGCGCTTTTCCGGTCTGATCGAGCGCACGGTCGAATTCTATCACCGCAGCCTGCTGTGGGTGTTGCGCCGCCAGCGCGCGACGCTGCTGGTGACGCTGGCGACGCTGGCCGCCACCATTTTCCTCTACATCGTTATCCCGAAAGGCTTCCTGCCGTTGCAGGACACCGGCCTGATCACCGCAGTAACCGAAGCCTGCACCGACGTCTCGTTCGATGAAATGCAACGCCGCCAGAGCGAGATCGAAGCCATCATCCGCGCCGAATCCCGACGTCACCAGCGTCGTTTCGGTGATCGGCGTCAGCCCGATCAACGCCACGCCCAATGCCGGCCACCTGGCCATCACCTTGAAGCCGCAGCATCAGCGCAGCAATCACGTGGACGCGATCATCGCGCAGCTGCGCGACGCGGTCGCCGTCCATTCCTGGCATGAAAGTCTATTTCCAGGCCACCCAAGACATCCAGATTTCCACGCAAGTGAGCCGCGCGCAGTATCAATACACTCTGGTCGGCACCGATTCCGACGAGGTGTTGGATTGGGCGAGCAAGCTGGTGCTGCGCTTACGCGGCAATCCGGCGTTTCGCGAGGTCGCCTCCGAAGCGCAGGAGGGCGGCCCGCGCGTCAACGTCGATGTCGACCGCGAGCAGGCCGGCCGCCTCGGCGTTTCCATGCAGAGCGTCACCGACACGCTCAACGACGCCTTCGGCCAGCGGCAGATTTCCACCATTTACGGCCAGGCCAACCAATATCGCGTGATCCTGGAAGCGCAGCCGCGCTACCAACAAGACCCCAGCTCGCTGTCCAAGCTCTACGTCACCGGCGCCAGCACCTCGACCGGCACAGCGGCGACCGTCGCCAATACCGCACAGGGCAGCACCAATACCAACACTACAGCTACGCCGAATACGGTCACCAGTTCCAACCAGGTGCCGCTCGCCGCCTTCGCCCGCTTCGTCAACGGCTCGGCGCCGCTCGCCATCGCGCACCAGGAGCAGTTCCCTTCCGTCACCATCAGCTTCGACCTCAACGGCGGCTACGCGCTGTCCGACGCGGTCGCCGCAATCAGCGCCACGCAGCAGGCGATCGGCATGCCGTCCTCGGTGACCGGCAGCTATTCCGGCGACGCCGCCGAATTCGCCAAATCGCTGACCGGCGAGCCATGGCTGATCCTAGCCGCGGCCATCGTCATCTACATCGTGCTCGGCGTACTGTACGAGAGCTTCATCCATCCGCTCACTATTCTCTCCACGCTGCCCTCGGCCGGCGTCGGCGCGCTGCTGGCGCTGATGCTGTTCGGCTACGACCTGTCGGTGATCGCGCTAATCGGCATCGTGCTGCTGATGGGCATCGTGAAGAAGAACGCCATTCTGATGATCGATTTCGCCCTCGAGGCCGAGCGCCACGAGGGCCTGTCGCCGGAAGACTCGATCGTGCAAGGCGGCGCTGCTGCGCTTCCGTCCGATCATGATGACGACGCTCGCCGCGCTGTTTGGCGCGCTACCGCTGGCGCTTGAATCGGGCACCGGCTCGGAGCTGCGCAATCCGCTCGGCATCACCATCGTCGGCGGCCTGCTGCTGTCGCCAGTTGCTCACGCTTTACACCACGCCGGTGATCTATCTCTACATGGAACGGTTGCGCGCGCGGCTCACCGGCTCCAGGGCACCGCGCCCGCAACCGGCGGAGTGAAAACGATGGACCAACCTCCGCTCATTCCCGCGCGAGCGGGAACCAAGGGAAGCGAACTCAGGCCCCGCGGTTCGCGGCCCTGGGTCGCCGTTTTCGCGGGGACGAGCGGACGCGTGTCATGAATTTCTCCTACCCCTTCATCCGGCGGCCGATCGGCACCACGCTGTTGGCGATCGGGCTGTTTCTCATCGGCGCCGTGGCCTACAGCTTTCTCCCCGTCGCCAGCCTGCCGAGCGTCGATTTCCCGACCATTTCGGTGAGCGCCAACCGTCCGGGCGCCGATCCCAACATCATGGCGGCGACGGTCGCCGCCCCGCTGGAGCGCCGGCTGGGCGAAATTTCCGGCGTCACCGAACTGACCTCGGTGACGTCGCTCGGCAATTCGCGCATCACCGTGCAGTTCGATCTCTCGCGCAGCATCGAAGGCGCCGCGCGCGACGTGCAGGCAGCGCTTAACGCCGCGCTCAGCGACCTGCCGGGCGACCTGCCGACGCTGCCGACCTTCCGCAAGGCCAATCCGGCGGCGGCGCCGATCCTGATCCTGGCGCTGACCTCCAAGACCATGCTGCCGAGCGAGGTCTATGACGCCGCCGATAGCGTGATCGCACAGCGGCTGTCGCAGGTCGACGGCGTCGGCGAAGTCACCGTGGCCGGCTCCGAACAGCCGGCCGTGCGCGTGCGCGTCGATCCGGCCCGCATTGCCGCCATGGGCGTGAGCATGGAAGACGTGCGCACCGCAATCGCCAATTCAAACGCGGTCGGACCGCTCGGCACATTCGACGGCGGCAAGCGTGCCGTCACCATCGGCATCAACGACCAGCTGCGCGCCGCTACCGAGTACGACCCGCTGGTGGTGAAGACCAGTCAACGGCACTGTGATCCGCCTGTCCGACATCGCCTCGATCACGCCCAGCGTGCGCAACACGCTTTCCGCCGGCTGGTTCAACCACGCCCCGTCGGTGCTGCTGATCGTCACCAAGCAAGCCAACGCCAACGTCATCGACACGGTGGACCGCATCTTACGAGCTGCTGCCCGAGCTGCGCCAATGGGTGCCGGCGGGGCTCGACATTTCGATCCTGGCCGACCGCACACAGACCATCCGCGCCAGCGTGCACGACATGCAGCTCACCCTCGGCGCCACCGTCATCCTGGTGATGCTGGTGGTGGCGCTGTTCCTGCGCCGTTCGGCGCCGACGATTGCCGCCGGCGTCACCGTGCCGCTGTCGCTTGCCGGCACCTGCGCGGCGATGTGGGCGGCCGGATTTTCCATCGACAACCTGTCGCTGATGGCGCTCGCCGTCTGCATCGGCTTCGTGGTGGACGACGCCATCGTGATGATCGAGAACATGTTCCGCTATCTGGAAAAGGGCGATTCGCCGCTGCGCGCGACGCTCAAGGGCGCCAAGCAGATCGGCTTCACTGTGGTGTCGATCTCGGTATCGCTGATCGCCGCCTTCATTCCGCTCTTGTTCATGGGCGGCATCGTCGGGCGGCTGTTCCGCGAGTTTTCGGTGACGCTTGCCTTCGCCATCGCCGTATCGACCGTGGTGTCGCTGTCGGTGACGCCGATGATCTGCGCCTATTTCGTGCACGCAGCGCCGAGCCACGACGCCACTTGGCTCGACCGCCTGGTCGAAGGCGTGCTGTCGCGCACCGTCCGCTTCTACGACCGCACGCTCTCCTTCGTGCTCGAGCACAATGCGCTGGCGCTGATCGTCTTCGTCGCTACCATCGCGCTCACCGTCGGTCTCTACATCAAGACGCCGAAGGGCTATTTCCCGCAGGACGACACCGGGCTGATCTTCGGCGGCACGCAGGCCTCGACCGACGTGTCGTTCGACGCCATGGAGCAGTTGCAGCTGAAGGCGATGGATGTCGTGCTGGCCGACCCGGCGGTGGCGGGTTTAGGTTCCTCGGTCGGCGCCTCCGGCTTCAACGCCTCGGTCAACCGCGGCCGCATGTTCATCAGCCTGAAGCCGCTCGCCGAGCGCGGCAACGTCAGCACGCAGCGCGTGGTGGCGCGGCTGCGCGCGCAAGCTCAACCGCATTCCCGGCATCCGCGTGTTCATGGTGCCGGCGCAGGATCTGCGCGTCGGCGGCCGGCAGAGCGATTCGCAGTATCAGTTCACGCTGTGGAGCCCCGATATCGACGGATTGCAGACTTGGGTGCCGCAAGGTGCTCGACCGTGTGAAGGACGTGCCGGGCATTGTCGACGTCACCACCGACCGCGAGCAAGGCGGCCTGCAGGCCAACGTCACCATCGACCGCACCGCGGCGGCGCGCCTTGGCGTGAAAATCCAGGACATCGACAACGCGCTCAACGACGCCTTCTCGCAGCGGCAGATTTCCACCATCTACACCCAGCGCAACCAATATCGCGTGATCCTGGAAGTCAGCCGCAAATACCAAACGCGACCCGAGCGACCTCACCCATGTCTACGTCGCCGGCGGCGGCAATACCCAAGTGCCACTATCGGAGGTGGCGCATGTGGAGCGTTCCATCGCGCCGCTGGTGGTGAACCATCAGGGCCAGTTCCCCGCCGTGACCATCACCTACAACATCGTGGCCGGCGCCGCGATCGAGGACGTCACCGCCGGCATCGAACAGGCCGTGGCGGAGATGCACATCCCCGACACGATCCACACCGACTTCGCCGGTGACATCAAGGCGTTCAAGCACCTCGGCGGGCGCGCAGCCGCTGTTGCTGCTGGCGGCGCTGGTCGCGGTCTATATCGTGCTCGGCGTTTTGTACGAAAGCTTGGCGCACCCGCTCACCATCATCTCGACGCTGCCGTCGGCGGGCTTGGGCGCGCTGCTCGCTTTGCAGCTGTTCAACACCGAGCTCACGGTGATCGCTTTCATCGGCATTATTCTATTGATCGGCATCGTCAAGAAGAACGGCATCATGATGGTGGACTTCGCGCTCGACGGCGAACGGCGGCGCGGGCTTTCACCGCAAGGCCGCCATTCACGAAGCCTGCCTTGCGCGTTTCCGGCCGATCTTGATGACCACGCTTGCCGCGGCGCTCGGCGCGCTGCCGCTGGTGATCGCGACCGGCCCCGGCTCCGAATTGCGCCGGCCGCTCGGCATCACCATCATCGGCGGGCTGTTGGTGTCGCAGGCGCTGACGCTCTACACCACGCCGGCGATCTATCTGCTGCTCGACAAACTGCATCGCCGGCTCGGCGGCAGAAGCTTCACTTTTATCAAGCGCCGCGAGCCGCCGCCGAGCATCCAGCCGGCGGAGTGATTTCTTTTGTCGACCCGGCCGAGCGCGACGCGCGAGGGCCGGGACCTATACTCCGCAACCTCTCGATAAGGCACAGCGTATGGGCCCCCGCCTTCGCGGGGACGACAGACGTCAAACGCCCAGATAACGGTGCTGCACGTCCGGCGCGGCGGCAAGTTCGGCGGAAGCGCCCGACCACACCACGCGCCCGCGTTCGATGAGGAAATGGCGGTCGGCGACGCGGACCAAGCGTGCCGACGTTCTTGTCGATCACCAAAATGGCCAGACCCAATTGCTTGAGCTGCGCCAGGCAGCGCCAGATTTCGGCGCGGATCAGCGGCGCCAGGCCCTCGGTCGCCTCGTCGAGGATCAACAGCCGTGGATTGGTCATCAGCGCGCGGCCGATCGCCAGCATCTGCTGCTCGCCGCCGGAAAGCTGGTTGCCCATATTGGCGGCGCGCGCCTCCAGTTTGGGGAACAGCGCGTAGACCCGATCAAGCGTCCAGCCGTCGGCGCCGCGCGCGACCGCCGTCGCCACCAGATTCTCGCGCACGCTCAAGTTAGGGAAGATCTGCCGGCCCTCCGGCACCAGACCGATGCCGAGCTTGGCCACTTTGTAGGACGGCAGCCCGCGGATTTCTTGGCCGTCGAAGCGGATGTCGCCGGCGCGCGCCCGCGTCAGCCCGAGGATCGAGCGCACGGTGGTGGTCTTGCCCATGCCGTTGCGCCCCATCAGCGTCACCATTTCGCCCGGCGCGATCGACAGCGATACGCCGAACAGCACCTGGCTCTGGCCGTAGCTGGTCTCGATGCCGGCGACGTCGAGGACGTTGTCAGCCATGACCGGCGCCCTCCACCTCGGCCTCGCCCAGATAGGCCTCGCGCACCGCCGCGTTGGCGCGAATATCGGCGGGGCTGCCGGTGGCGATCACCCGGCCATAGACCAGCACGGTGATGCGGTCGGCGAGCGCGAACACCGCCTCCATGTCGTGCTCGACCAACAGGATCGTGAGCTCTTTCTTCAAGGCGCGCAGCATCTCCACCATGCGGGCGGATTCCTCGGGTCCCAAGCCCGCCATCGGCTCGTCGAGCAGCAGCATGCGGGGGTTGCCGACGAGCGCCATAGCGAGCTCGACCTGGCGATGCTCGCCGTGACTGAGCGCGGAGCAAGGCCAATCCGCGCGGTCGCCCAAGCCCACGCGATGCAACGCCGTGCGCGCCGGCTGGCGCAGTCCCGCCTCCAAACGTACGTCGCGCCAAAAATGGAACGAATGCCCGGCATGCGCCTGCACCGCCAGCGCCACGTTGTCGAGCACGCTGAGATCGAGGAACAAAGAGGTGATCTGGAACGAGCGCGCCAGCCCGAGCCGGCTGCGCCGGTACGTCGGCAGCGCGGTGATGTCGTTGCCGGCAAAACTAATGCGGCCGGTATCGGGCACCAATTGACCGCCGAGCTGGGCGATCAGCGTGGTTTTGCCGGCCCCGTTCGGCCCGATGATCGCGTGCAACTCGCCGGCCTCAACGCTGAGCACGACATTATCGGTGGCGACGATGCCTTCGAAGCGCTTGGCCAGATTCTCCACGTGCAGCAGCGGCCCGCTCATGCGCGCACCTTGGGACTTGTCCTTAGGCCGACCTTTGCGCCGATCGTCGACAGCAGGCCGTCGATGCCACCGCGCGCGAACAGCACCACCAGCAGCAGCAGCGGGCCGAGCACGATCTGCCAGTATTCGCCATAGGTCGAGGCATTGGCGCCCATGAACGGGTGTAACACGGCGGTGATGAAGGACGGCAGCGTTTCCTCCAGCACCAAGAGCGCCACCGCGCCGATGACCGGGCCGATGACCGAACCCATGCCGCCGAGCACCACCATGATGATGAGGTCGCCGGAGCGCGTCCAATACATCATGGCCGGGCTGACGAAATCGGTGTTATTGGCGAGCAAGGCGCCGGCGAGCCCGCACAGCATTCCGGCAATGACGAAACAGACAAGCCGATAACGATATGTGGGGAAGCCGATCGCCCGCATGCGCAGCTCGTTGGAGCGAGCGCCCTGGATCACCAGTCCGAAGCGCGAATTCACCAGCCGCCACACCAAGTAAATCGCGCCATAGAGCAGCGCCAGACAAACGTAATAGAACTGGACCTTATTGGTAAGGTCGATGGGAGCGAAGAATTCGCTGCGCTTGTAGATGGTCAGCCCGTCGTCGCCGCCGTAGCGCGCGATCCCGGCGACCAGGTAATAGGCCATCTGCGCGAAGGCGAGCGTAATCATGATGAAATAGACGCCGCGCGTGCGCAAAGACAGCGCGCCGATGACAGCTGCGAACAGCGCCGAGGCCAACAGCGCCACCGGCCACTGCACGAAGCCGGAATAAACCCCTTCATGCGCCAGCATGCCGACGGCGTAACCGCCGATGCCGAGATAGGCGGCGTGGCCGAAGCTCATCATGCCGCCGAAGCCGAGGATGAGATTGAGGCTAACCGCGGCCAGCGCCAGGATCAAAATGCGCGTGAACAGAGTGAGCAGGAAACGGTCGCCGGTCAGGCCGGCATAGACCGGCAGCAGCACCAGCGCGACGAGCAGCGCCACCACCAGCATATTCCGGAGATTAAGCGTGGGGCTCATTTTCCGCTCGCCGGAAAAAGGCCCTCGGGACGCACCACCAGCACGACCGCCATCAGCAGATAGATCAGCATCGAGGAGAGCGCCGGCGCCGCGGTCGCCGCGGCATTCTGGCTCAGCACCAGGCGCAACATGTCGGGAAGATAGGAGCGGCCGAGCGTATCGATGAAGCCGACCAATAATGCGGCGATGAAGGCGCCGCGGATCGAGCCGATGCCGCCGATCACGGTGATGACGAAGGCGAGAATGAGAATGTTCTCGCCCATGCCGATCTGCACGGTGAGGATCGGCGCCTGCATCAGGCCGGCGAGCCCGGCAAGCGCGGCGCCCAGCCCGAACACCAAAGTGTAGAGCAGCTTGATATTGACGCCGAGCGCGCCGACCATTTCGCGGTTACTAGGCGCCGGCGCGGATCAGCATGCCGATGCGCGTGCGCATCACCAGCACATAAAGAAAGCCCGCGACCGCCAAAGTGACGACGATAATCGCGAGCCGATAAGCGGAATATTGGAAGCCCGGCACGATCGTCACTGAAGTGTTGAGCCAGGACGGCAACGGCAGCGAAAGGCCTTCCGGCCCCCAGATCAGCCGCACCAGCTCGTCGAAAAACAGGATCAGGCCGAAAGTGGCGAGCACGTGATCGAGATGGTCGCGGCCGTAGAGCCGGCGCATGGCGATCACCTCGACCGCCATGCCCACCAGCAATGTCGCGCCGAGGGCCAGCAGCGAGCCGAGCACGAAACTGCCGGTCCAGGCCGCGAAAGTGGCGGCGAAATAGGCGCCGATCATGTAGAGCGAGCCGTGCGCCAGGTTGACCAGGTCCATGATGCCGAACACCAGCGTCAATCCGGCCGCCAGCAGAAACAGCAGCAGGCCGAATTGCAAGCCGTTCAGGCATTGCTCGATGAACAGCGTCATGGCGCGTCGACCGTGGAAATTCGCGGTCTTCCGGCAAACGAACGGCGGCGGCGCGGATGCGCCGCCACCGTGTTATAGCCGCTTATCACTTCATCGAGCACTTATTGTGGAACTTATCCTGGTCGTTCTTGACGATGGTGGCCACGGTCTTGAGCACGTATTCGCCCTTGGCGTTCTTGACCACGTCCTGCAGGTAGAAGTTCTCGATCGGGAAGTGGTTGTTGCCGTACTTGAAGGCGCCGCGCACCGACTTGAAGTCGGCTTTTTCCAGCGCCTTCTGCACCGCGGCCTTGTCGCGCACGTTGCCCTTGGTGGCCACCACCGCCGAGTTGATGAGATTGGCGGCATCGTAGGATTGCGCGCCGTAGAACGACGGCTTCTTGCCTGGATACTTCTTCTCGAAGTCGGCGACGAACTTCTTGTTGGCCGCGTTGGGCAGGTCGTTCACCCATTCCTGCGCGCCGGGCACGCCGAGCGCGAGGTCTTTCTGCAACGGCAGCGACAGCTCGTCGATGGTGAAGGCCGTGTAGAGCGGGATCTTGCCCTTCAAGCCGGCTTGCGCGTATTGCGCGAGGAACTGCACGCCCGCCTTGCCCGGATAGAACACGAAGATGGCGTCCGGATTGGCGGCCTTGGCCTTGGCGAGCTCGGCCGAGAAGTCGAGCTGCGACGGCCAAGTGGTAAGTTCCTGTCCGACCACCTTGCCCTTGAAGGTGGAGGCCACGCCCGCCAGCATGTCCTTGCCGGCGGCGTAGTTCGGGCCGATCAGGAACACCGACTTCACGCCCTTCTGGTTCATGTAGAGGCCCATCGCGGCCGGCGTCTGGTCGTTCTGCCAAGAGGTCGAGAAGAAATAAGGCGAGCACAATTCGCCGGCGATCTGCGAGGGGCCGGCGTTGGCGCTGATGATGAAGGTCTTTGAATCGACCGCCGGCTTGAGCGAGGCCAGCAGCACGTTCGACCAGATATAGCCGGTGATGAAATCGACGTGATCGGATTCGATCAGCTTCTCGGTCTTCTGTTTGCCGACTTCCGGCTTGAAGCCGTCGTCTTCGTAGATCACCTCAACCGGCAGGCCGCCCATCTTATGACCCAAATGGTCGAGCGCGAGCTCGAAGCTGTCGCGCATGTTGTTACCGATCACGGCCGCCGGGCCGCTGAAGGTCGAGACGAAGCCGATCTTGATCGATTTTTTCTGGGCCATGGCCGGGCCCATAGCGAGCAACAGAGCGGCGCTCGCGACCAATAGTGTTTTACGCATATGTTTCCTCCCCCGGGTCCTTTTTTGGCCCGTTCATAGCGAGACACTAATGTACCGGCATCGGCGCCAGAAGGTCCACCGGCGTCGTAGTAGGCGAATGCAGGAATTCGTGAAATGGCCAGTAATTCGGGCTTATTGGCCATACGAACAAGCTGCTTGCCGTGTTTGCCGCCCGCTTCAGCAACCGAACCCGCGGCCGCAAACCGATTGGGGTGCGGGATATAATTCAGGTCAACGCCAGCGCACCACGATTGTGACCCTCACGCCGCCTGCGCAGACACCTGCATGCGGCGCATGTCGCGGAACGAGATCAGCTTCTTGCGGCTTTCGTCCCACAACACCAAGCGGACGCATTTGATGCTTTGCCACAGCGTGAGCCGGCCGATGTCGCCCAATTCTGGGTGTTCCCGCAGCACCCGCGGCAACCGGTAATAGGGAATCCGGCTGCACAGATGATGCACATGGTGCACGCCGATATTGGCGGTGAACCAGCGCAAAATTCCGGGCAAGGCATAATACGAGCTGCCGTGCAACGCGGCTTCATGCAGATTCCAGGTCTCGTCGTGCGCCCACACGGTGTGCTCGAACTGGTGCTGCACGTAGAACAGCCACACGCCCATCGCGGCCGCCAACAGCATGATCGGCCCGTGCACGAGTAGGAACGGTCCGATGCCGATCAGCCAGATCAGCGTGGCGACGATGATTGCGATGGCAAGGTTGGTGCCCATGGTGCTGGCCCAAGGCTGCCAGCCGCTGCGCATCAAGCCGAACGGAAGCCGATGCCGCAGGACAAAAAGATAGGCCGGTCCTAGACCGAACATCACTGCCGGATGGCGATAAAACCGGTACATCAGGCGGCGCCAGCGCGGCAGCGCCAGATATTCGCGCACCGTCAAAGTATCGACGTCGCCGATGCCTCGCTGCTCAAGATTGCCCGAGGTCGCATGATGAATGGCATGCGTTCGGCGCCAGAAGTCGTATGGCGTAAGCGTAAGCACACCTAGCGCGCGGCCGATCCAATCGTTGGTGAGACGATGGCAGAAGAATGCGCCATGCCCGCAATCGTGCTGGATCATGAACAGCCGCACCAGGAATCCGGCGGCCGGAACGGCGAGCAACAAAGTGAGCCACCAGAAGCCCAGGTAATAGGCCGCCCACATCAGCACCCAGAGCAGCACGAGGGGCCCGAACGTGATGGCAAGTTCGACAAGGCTACGCGCACCGCTAGGTTCGCGGTAGCGCATGAGAATCTGGGTCAAGGCGCGCGCGTTGATTGTCCCGGTATTGTCGGACGGGGCTTGTTCGTGGCTCAAACTAATGTCCTTTATGGCTATGCTAGCGATATAGATTGGCCTGCTGCGGGGCCGCCGCGCGCACGCACTTGCTTGATTGATGAGAAATACAGGCTAGGAGAATAACGAGGTTTTTCTATGTTCGCCAGCGGACAAAACGGCGCCGGCTGCGGCTATCGTAGGAATGAAATCGCGGGAGACCTACCATGACACCGACCGTCGCCATAATCGCGCCCGGCAGCATGGGCAGCGGCGTCGGCCGGCGGTTGACCGAACATAGTATCAAAGTGCTCACTTCGCTCGCCGGGCGCAGCGAAGCGAGCGCGGCCCGCGCGCGGGCCGCCGGCATGAGCGCGGTGGCCGACGCGCAATTGACCGAATGCAATTTCCTGCTCTCCATCGTGCCGCCGGGTGACGCAATCGGTCTCGCCAAGCGGCTTTCCGGCGTGCTTGCCGCCGCCAATAAGAAGCCCGTTTATGTCGATTGCAACGCGGTCTCACCGCGCACGATGCTCGAAATCGCCGACGTGGTGAGCGCGACCGGCTGCCCCTTCGTCGGCGCCGGCATCATCGGCCCGCCGCCCAAAGCGGGGACGACGAACACAAAATTCTACGCCGCCGGTCCGCAGGCAGCGGATTTCGCCAGGCTGAACGACTTTGGCCTGATCGTGCGCGTGCTCGACGGTCCGCTTACCGCAGCCGCCGCGCTGAAAATGTCCTATGCCGGCATCACCAAGGGCTTCACCGCGCTGGGCGCCGCCATGGTGCTCGCCGCCACCCGCGCAGGCTCCGCCGAAGCGCTCAAGGCCGAGCTCGCCGAAAGCCGGCCCGATTTGCTCGACTATCTGAGCCGACAAGTGCCGGCCATGTATTCCAAGGCCTATCGCTGGGTGGCGGAGCTGGAGGAGATTTCCGCCTTCGTCGGCGAGGATCGCCCCGAACACGCAATGCTCGAAGCGGCCGCGCGGCTCTATGAGCGCATCGCCGCGGACGTCGAAGGCGAGAAAAAGGAAACCGGCGTGTTGAACAAGTTTCTAAAATCATGAGCGAACAACTTATTTTGGTCGAGCAGCGAGCCGGCTATCGCATCCTCACCCTCAACCGGCCCGATCGGCTCAATGCTTTTAATGACGCGCTGCATCGGGCTCTGCAGGCGGCGCTGAAGGACGCGGAAGCAGATCCCGACTGCCGCGCGCTGCTTGTTACCGGAGCCGGACGCGCTTTCTGCTCGGGGCAAGACCTCAACGACCGGCTGGTGAAGCCGGGTGAAAAGCTTCCGCCGGGCACGTCGCTCGAGCAATACTACAATCCGCTGGTGCGTAAGCTGCGCACCCTGCCCTTTCCCGTCGTCGCCGCGGTAAACGGGGTCGCCGCCGGCGCCGGCTGCAACGTGGCGCTCGCCTGCGATATCGTGCTGGCCGGCCGTTCGGCGAGTTTCGTGCAATCCTTCGCGCGCATCGGTCTGATCCCCGATTCCGGCGGCACTTGGGTTTTGCCGCGGCTCGTAGGTGACGCGCGGGCGCGCGGCCTCGCGCTCCTGGCCGAACCGCTGTCGGCGGAAAAAGCCGAACAATGGGGACTGATTTGGAAATGTGTTGACGACGCGGCGCTCATGGGCGAGGCCGCGCGGTTGGGCGAGTATTTCGCCGCGGCGCCGACGCAAGGGCTTGCGCTGATCAAGCGCGCGCTCAATGCGTCAATCGTCAATTCGCTCGACACGCAACTCGATCTCGAGCGCGACCTGCAAAACCTGGCGCGCGAAATGCCGGATTACGCAGAAGGCGTGCGCGCCTTCATGGAAAAGCGCAAACCCAGATTCACCGGGCGCAAAGGAAACGGCTGATGGACGCTGTCGCTGTTGCTTCCGCCTGCGCCGAGGCCATGTGGGCAGGCGACGCCACCAGCCGCGCACATGGCATGGAACTCGTCGCGGTCGAGCCGGGCGGCGCGACCTTCGCGATGGTTGTGACCGAACGCATGACCAACTGGCACGGCACCTGCCACGGTGGCTTCATTTATCTCCTTGCCGACACCGCCTTCGGTTACGCCTGCAACACGCGCAATCAGCGCATGGTGGCACAGCATTGCAACATCAGTTACCTCAACCCCGCGCAACGCGGCGACCGGCTTACCGCGCACGCGGTTGAGCGACGGCGCGAGGGCCGCACTGGCATCTACGACGTGGCAGTGACGCGCGCGGACGGCACGACGATCGCGGAATTCCGCGGCAATGCCCGCGTCATCGAAGGCACGTTGCTGCCGGCAGCGAAATAGGCGCGCAGACGGTGTTAATCTGAATTGTGGCGGGTGGCACGCCCCGTCGGCCCATTGAAATTGCGCTGCAACAAGCATTTTTTCATTGACAACATACGATCATCGTACAACCCTTTCGCACAATAAAAACGTGCCGAAGCGCGAAACGCCGGCTACGACAAAAGCATCCGGCAACAACAATCGGGGAGGAAAATCAATGCGAAACGCTATCAGAATTTTCACACGCACGGCTCTTGCCGCCGGTGTCGTGGCGCTTGCCATGTCCACCAGCGCCAACGCCGAACTCAAGAAATACACCTTCGGCTACGACCAGCCGCATTCGACGGCCTACGGAATCGCCGCCGATATGTTCAATGCCAAGCTCATGGAATTGAGCAAGGGCACGATGGGCATCGATCAGTTCCCCAACGCGCAGCTCGGCCAGGAGCCGGTGATGCTGCAGAAGATCCGCACCGGCGACATCGACTTCATCATTACCGCGACGGCCAATGCTGCCTCGGTCGCCCCGCAAGCCGGCGTATTCTCCGAGCACTTTATCTTCCGCGACAAAACCCACCTGATGCACGTGCTGGCCGATCCAGCGGTGACCAAGGAATTCGAGGCGATGATCAAGGATTCGGTCAAGGGCGCGCACGTGATTGGCCTGATGACCATGGGCATGCGCAATATGTACACCAAGTTCCCGATCCATTCGGTTGCCGACGTGAAAGGCAAGAAGATCCGCGTGCAGGCGACGATGACCGAGGACGCATTCATGCCGGCTTACGGCACGCAACCCGTGCATATGCCGTTCGGCGAGGTCTACACATCCTTGCAGACCGGCGTCGTGCAGATCGCCGAGAACGGCGTCAACGTCTATATGGCCAACAAGCACTTCGAAGTGGCGCCGATTCTCAACATGACCGAGCACGAAGCCAACAACAACTGCATCTGGGTCTCCGATAAGGTCTGGAACAGCCTCAACGACGAGCAAAAGGGCTGGGTGAATGCGGCGGCCGCGGAAGTTTCCAAGCGCGAGCCGGCGATGGCGCTCAAGCTCGAGGCGGATTCGGCTGCCAAGCTCGAGAAGATGGGCGTCACCATCAATGAGAACGTCGACAAGTCCGGCTTCATGAAAGACGCCAAGCCGATCCAAGACGAGATCGCCAAGAAGCTCGGCCCGCATGCGGTCAAGCTGCTCGAGCTCGTACGGGAAGTGAAGTAATCCATTTCGCCGTCTGAAAGGCGGGCGGTGGCGTGCAAACGCCGCCGCCCGTCCCTATCGCGGGTATCCGAGGGAGATTTTCTTGCCTAACCCGTTGGTGATTGCGCGACATCGCCATTTGAAATGGCATGCGTTGGATCCGCTCGAACACGTTCTGATGGTGCTCTGTGGGATTTCGATTGTCGGATTCACAACATCCGTCTTTCTCGACGTGCTGACGCGCGAGATCAGATATCCCTTTCTCTGGCTGCAATTGGTGACCACGGGGTTTTTCGGCTGGGGCGTTTTCATCGGCATGGCCACGGCAACGCGGCGCATGGATCATCTCAATCTGGTCGAAATCACCAAACGGATGAGCGGACCGAAGCGGACCTTCATGGAAGTGTTCAACCGCCTCGTCGTGCTAGCGGTTGGCCTCGCCATGCTGGTATTCGGCATTCAAAATTTTTTCAACGACCTGGGCAGCTATCGCGCGCCATCGCTCATTCCGCTTGGCACTTACACGGCGAGCGTTCCGGTTGCCGGCGCCCTGATCGTCTTGTTTACGATCGAGCAATTGGTCTGTGGCTTGCGTCACGGCTTCGAGGGGCCGGAAGACGCCGATGATTTTGCGGGGGTCATCAAATGACGCATGGGCACATCCTCATGCTCATGGGCGCCCTGTTCCTGATTTTTGGGTATATGGGCGTGCCCGTCGCCTTCGCGCTGATGGCCGGCGTGCTCACCGCATGCATGCTCACGCCGATCAGCATGCAGTCGATGATCGGACAGATGTTCCACGGCATCGACACCGAAATCCTGCTGGCGGTACCGTTTTTCCTCCTGGTCGGCGAGTTGATGACCTCGGCGGATGTCACCAGCCGGATGATTCGGCTGGCGCAGGCCATGGTCGGCCATTTGCGCGGCGGGCTGGCGCAGGTCGTCACCGTGTTCAGCATGTTCTTTGCCGGCATTTCCGGTTCGTCGACCGCCGACGTCGCGGTGTTGAGCCGTACCGTGGCGCCGGAGATGAGCAAAGAGGGCTATGACCGCGCATTCACCGCGGCGTTGATCGCCTGCGCCTCGACCATCGCGAACCTGATCCCGCCGAGCATCATGGCGGTCGTTTATGGCGCCACCGGCAACGTCTCGATCGGCGGACTTTTCCTTGCCGGCATCGTACCGGGCGTGATGATCGGCATAGGCTTGATGATCTATTCGCACTTCTTCGGCCCGGTCGGGATCAAGAAGCCGCGCGCGCCGCTGAGCGAATTCATCGCCGCCGCGCGCGCCTCCATCCTGCCGTCAATGATCCCGATCATTATCATGGGCGGTATCCTCACCGGCTGGTTCACGCCGACCGAAGCCGGAATGATCGCTTCGGTCTACATTCTGCTGGTGGTGGTGCCGCTGCTTAATCCCCGCCACATCGTGAATTTACCGCGCGATTTCGTCTATACCGGCTTGCTCTATTCGATCCCGCTCGCGCTGGTCGCCGCCGCGTCGGCCTTCGGCTGGATGCTCGCATATCTGCGTGGGCCCGATATCGTCGCCGGCTGGATCCAGGCCTATGCCGGCACCGACGGCCGCATGATCATGTTCCTGCTGGTGCTGCTGTTCATCGTGATCGGCGATTTCATGGACGCCGTGCCGGCCATCATCATATTCATGCCGATCATCATCAAACTGAACGAGCTCGGCGAGATCAAACCGCTGCACATGGGCGTGGTGCTGATAACGACGCTGGCCTATGGCCTGATCACGCCGCCTTACGGTCTGACATTGCTGGTGGCGTCGAAATTCATCGGCGTCCCGTTCAGCCGCGCGATGTATGCCTCGCTGCCGATCTATGTTGTTTTCTTTATCACGATCGGTTTTACGGTATTGTTTCCGGACGCCGTACTCTATTTGCCTAAGCTCCTGCTCCCGGAGTCCGTCGGTTGCTTCAAGAGCCCGTCCACAATGCACTATATTTGCCCGCCGTGACTGCGGCTGTCCCCCGACCGCGCGATTAGAGCCGACATGCCTCCTGCGCAAACCGAATTTCAGCCGAAGCTCAAGGCGCCGCCGGGCACTTGCGACACGCATATGCATATTTACGACCGGCGTTATCCGAAAGCGCTCACCGCCAAATTCGGGGCGCCCGACGCCTCGGTCGTCGACTACCTGAAAATGCGGGCGCGTCTCGGCGTCGAGCGCACCGTGGTTGTGCAGCCTTCGACCTACGGCAAGGACAACCGTTGCACGCTTGAAGCCATGGCCGCGATCGGACCGAGTGCGCGCGGCATCGCCGTGGTCGACGAGACGGTTTCGGACGTCGAACTCGGCCGGCTGACCCGGCTCGGCATTCGCGGCATCCGGTTTTTCATGCTGCCGGGCGGAGCCCTGCCTTGGGAGATTCTCGAAACCCTGGCGGCGCGTGTGGCGCCGTTCGGCTGGCATGTGCAGCTTCAGCTCGACGGCCGCGATCTGCCCGAGCGCGAAGCGACGATCAATCGGTTCAAGACGGGGCTGGTGATCGACCACGTCGGCAAATTTCTCGAGCCGGTCGCGCCCGATCATCCCGGCTTCCGCACGCTGTTGCGGCTGGTCGACAAGGGCGCCTGGGTCAAGCTGTCGGCGCCCTACGAGACCTCAAAAGTCGGGCCGCCCAATTACGACGACGTGGGCCGGGTCGCCAAGCTGCTGGCCAAGGCCGCGCCGGAGCGCATGTTGTGGGCGACCAATTGGCCGCACCCGACGCCCGGCGCGCCAGTGCCTGACGATGCCTGGATGCTCGACATGCTACTCGATTGGATTCCCGACGAGGCGGCGCGCCGGATGGCGCTGGTCGACAATCCTGCGCGGCTCTACGGGTTCTAGCGGACGAATCAGAAATTCGGCCGATAGCCGTCGGCCGTCTTCTCGACGCGTCCGGCGAAGGGCGCGCCGACATGACCGGGAAACACCAGCGCGCCGCTTGCCGCGCAATAGTCGAGCACCTTGCGCCGCGAAACGCGTGCCAAGCCTGCATCGGAGTTCTTCGGGAAATTCCAGTCGGGATAATAGACCTGCAGCAGATGGTGCCACACGTCGCCGATGAAGGCGGCGCGCTGCCCTTGGCTCTCGAGCTTGAAAAACACGTGACCGGGCGAATGGCCGGGCGCCGAGTCGATCTCGATGAAGTCGTTGAGCCGGTAGGGGCCGCCGCTGACCAGGTCCGCCTTGCCGTATTCCAGGATCGGGATCACGCATTCGCGGAACGTGCCGAGTTCCGCCGGCCCTTCCTTCGGATCGGCGTCGAGCTTGGCGAAAAAATCGACGTCGGGCTTGGAGAAGACATAGCGTGCATTGGGGAAGGTCGGCACCCATTTGCCGTCGCGCTGTCGCGTGTTCCAGCCGACATGGTCGTGATGCAGATGCGTGCACATCACCAGATCGACATCTTCCGGCCGCGCGCCGGCGGCGGCGAGCCGCTCCAGATAGGGCTCGTTGAGCATGTTCCAAAACGGCCGGCCCGGCTTGAGCTTGTTGTTGCCGCAGCAGCTGTCGATCAGGATTGTCTTGCCGCCGATCTTCAATAGCCAGCTATGCACGGCGAGGCGGATACCGCCGCTCGCGGCGTCATAGTGATGCGGCGCGAGCCAGGACTTGTGCTGGTCAAATTGCGCATCCGTCATCTCCTTGAAGACTTCGCGCAACGGATAGCTGGGGACGTTGGTTTCCTCGACGCGCGTGATGGTGGCTTGTCCCAAAGTGAACACCGGCATCTCCGTTCGGCAATCGCCATAAAGCCCGTTGGCGCAACGGCAGCAGATAGTCTATTCCGGAGTGCGTAGCGTCAAGCTGAGGAGCCAGGAGCGACGACATGGCGACGACAAACGACAGCGGGCCGAAGCTTAAGACGCCGCCCGGCACGACCGACACGCACATTCATATCTACGACAAGCGCTTTCCGACTGCGAAAACCGCCGTGGTCAAGCCGGACGACGCACTGGTGCCGGACTACATGAAGGTGCGCAGGCTGCTCGGCATCGAGCGCACCGTGGTCGTGCAAGCCTCGGCCTATGGCACCGACAATCGCTGCACCATGGACGCCGTGGCGGCGATCGGACCGAGCGCACGGGCGGTATGCATCGTCGATCAGGGCGTGACCGATGCCGAGTTGGAACGGCTGACCAAGGAGGGCGCACGCGGCGTACGCTTCTTCATGCTCGGCGGCGCTCCGCTGCCCTGGGACGCGCTCGAAACCGTGGCGGCGCGCGTCGCGCCATTCGGCTGGCATGTCATCTTCCAAATGGACGGGCGCGACCTTCCCGAGCGCGAGGCCATGCTCAGGCGCTTCCCGACCAAGGTGATCATCGACCACACCGGCAAATTTCTTGAGCCGGTCAAGCCCGATCACCCGGGCTTCCGCACGCTGATGCGGCTGGTCGACAGCGGCAACTTCTGGGTGAAGCTTGCCGGCCCCTACGAAACCTCGAATGTGGGGCCGCCCTACTACGATGACGTCGGCGTGCTGGCGAAAACGCTGGCGAAGGCCGCGCCGGAGCGAATGGTTTGGGCGACCAACTGGCCCTATGCCGGCGCCAAGACGAAGCCGGAAAACGACACGCTGATGCTCGATATGTTGCTCGATTGGATTCCCGACGAAGCGGCGCGCCACAAGGCACTGGTCGATAATCCGGCGGAGCTTTACGGGTTTTAGCCGAGCTTTCCCAACTGGCGCGTTCGCCGCAGCAGCTAGTCCGCGCCCGCCGGCCTCAGTTTTTTAACTTCGGCGTCCGAGGGCAGCACCGAGGCGCCATCGACATATTTGAAGTCGACCATGGTGCCCTTGCCGTTTTCCAGCGCGATCTTGCCGACGAATGCGCCCAGGGTGGCCTGGTGGTCGCTTGCCCGGTAATAGAACGGGCCGAACGGTGAGTTGACCGTCAGTCCCTTGAACGCCGCCACCAGCTTTTCGGTGTCGGTCGACCGGGCCTTGGTAATGCCGGCGGCCAGCGACTTGATGGTGAGGTAGCCGACGACCGAGCCGAGCCGCGGATCGTCTTTGTATTTCGTCTTGTAGCCGTTGACGAAGGCGAAATGCTCGGGGGTCTTGATCTTGTCCCATGGATAGCCGGTGACGATCCAGCCGACCGGCGCCTCGTCCCTGAGTGGATCGAGAAATTCCGGCTCGCCCGAGAGCAGGCTGATCACCGTGCGGTTCTTGAACACGCCACGCGTGTTGCCCTCACGCACGAATTTAGCGAGGTCGGCGCCGAACAGCACGTTGAAGATGCCGTCCGGCTTGGCGTCGTCGATCGCCTGCGCCACCGCGCTGGCGTCGATCTTGCCGAGCGGCGGAGCCTGTTCGGTGACGAATTCGACGTCGGGCTGCGCCTTCTTCAGCAGCACCTTGAAGTTTGCCGCCGCCGATTGGCCGTATTCGAAATTCGGATAGACCAGCGCCCAGCGCTTCTTATGCGCGCCGACCGTCGCCGGCATCAGCATGGCGACTTGCATGTAGGTGGAAGGGCGCAGGCGGAAAGTGTATTTGTTGCCGTCGGCCCAGGTGATCTTGTCGGTGAGCGGCTCGGCGGCGAGGAAGAACACCTTCTTCTGGCCGGCGAAATTGGTCACCGCCAGGCCGACATTGGAAAGATACGTCCCGGCCAGCATGGCGACGCCTTCGCGCGTCACCAGTTCCTCGGCCACGCGTACCGCCTCACCCGGATTGGCGCCGTCGTCGCGCGAGATCAGCTCCAGCTTCTTGCCGAGTACGCCGCCTTTGCCGTTGATCTCATCGAGCGCAAGCTGCATGCCGTTCTTATATGGGTCGAGGAAGGCGGGCACCGCTTTATAGCTGTTGAGCTCGCCGATCTTGATGGTCTGCTGCGCTACCGCCGGCGCCGTGATGGCGAGGCTGCCGGCAAATGCAAGATGCGCGAGCAACCGCGTATTCATTGACTTAGCTCCCGATTGAGATCGCCAAATTGATCGACCGCGGCCTTCGTCTTGTCAACCGCGCCGGCCCTACGCGAACGCGCCGCTGCTAAGCGGCGCTTACCGGCGCATGTTCGTGCAGCAATAACGGTCTCCGCTGTTCGGCGTCATGCGGTACGTCATCCATCGGCTACGACCTCACCCCGGCTGGCTTGTGCGCAAGCCAACGGCCGGCTTGCGCCGACGCGAACAGGTCGGCGAGCGCCGCGTTGAACATGGCCGGCTCCTCCGATGGAATATTGTGGCCCGAGCGCGGGATCACCAACAGCCCGGCGGTCGGCGCGGTGCGCTTGAGGAACACACTTCCGTCGATGCAAGGATCGTCCTCATCGCCGACGATCACCAAGAGCGGCACGGAAAAGCGTTTGAGCTTATCTTCCATCTCCCACAGCGTCGGTCGCTTGAGCTGGAGATTGAACATGGTCTGCGCATGGCCCAGCGCGGAATGCTCGGCCAGCCGGCGGGCGAATTCGGCGTGGCCGCGCGGATCCTTGTGCTTCTGCGGGTGCCGCATGGGCGCATCGGCATATTTCGCCGAAGCGGACGCGATCCCCTCCTCGGCGAACATTCTGCCGGTTTCGGCGGCGAGCGCCTTCATCGCTTCGCGCTGCTTGGCGTCGGGCGTGGAACCCCAGCCACAGCCGGCGGCGACGACCGAGATGCACCGCTCGGGATAGCTGATCCCGACATGCAGCGCCGTATAGGCGCCCATCGAGTGGCCGACCACATGTGCCTTGTCGATCTGGAGCGCGTCCATGAGCGCCAAGACGTCGTCGCGCGCAATGTCCTGGCCGTAGCGGGCCGCCTGTTCCGGCACGTCGGAGGGCGGGTAGCCGCGTTGGCTGTAAGTGACACAGCGGTGCGCGCGCGAGAAATAGCGCATCTGCGCCTCGAAGCTGCGGTAGTCGCCGGCGTATTCATGCACGAAGACGACTGGCGAGCCGCTCCCGGCTTCTTCGTAATAAAGCCGCGTGCCGTCGCGTGCGGTGATATGCGGCATGCCGTCAGCTCCCGGTGCAAGTGAAGTCGATCATATCAGCCCGCGCAACGCCAGACGCAGGCCGAGCCCGAGCAGACCGATGAAGAACCAGAGCCGGAAAGTCGCCTCGCGCACTTTGCCGCGTACCACTTGCCCGAACAGCATGCCGGCGGCGGCCATGGCAAGCGCCAGCAGCGACGGCACGGCCAGCGCCATGTTCATTTCGCCGCCATGATAAAGCGCAAGCGCAAGCGTAACGGTCGACACCGTGAACGACAGGCCGAGCGCCTGCACCAGCCGGGCGCGGTCGAACTGCAAGGCTTGGATGTAGGGCACACCCGGTATGGCGAACACGCCGGTCGCAACCGAAACGACGCCGGTGGCGATCCCGGCCAGCAAGCCAACCCAGCGTTCCGTGCGCGGCGGCACCGAGAATTGCACATTGAACAGGCCGAGCCCGGCATAGAGTGCAAGCGCCATGCCGAGCCACATGGTTGCCTGCCCGCCCATGCCGGGCGGCAACAGCGCCGCACCGATGAAGGTGCCGATGCAGATGCCTATAAGCAATGGCCACATACGCCGCAGCAGCGCGAGCAAACCGCCGCCGGCCGTGAACTGCCAGACATTGGTGACCAGCGACGGCACTACCAGGATTGCCGCCGCCTGCGCCGGCGTCATCATCAACCCGAGCAGGCCGATCGCCACTGTCGGCAGGCCGAGGCCGATCGCGCCCTTGACGAAACCCGCCAGCAAATAAGCGCCCGCCGTGGCGGCAAGGATTGACCATGATTCCACCGGCAATCTCCCTGACTGCGGCCGGACCATGCGCGAGCGTGCGGCGCTCCACAATGCGGGAGTTCGCAAGCCTGGTTCCAACAATAGCGAAGCCCGGTCGGGTTGCGCGGCGGCGCGGCACCATGACATTCTGGCCTGCCGAAATCGAGGATACGTCATGGCCGGCCCGATGATCCCCAAAGACCGCGCCACTTACTCCGCCATTGTTGACCGGCCGCCGCTCAAGCTGCCGGGCAATGCCCGCATCGTCTTCTGGACCATCGTCAATTACGAGGTGTGGGACATCGGCAAGCCGATGGCGCGGCAACTGCTCCCCGCCCCGACCGGCGTGCCGCTGATGCCGGATGTGGTGCATTGGGGCTTCCACGAATACGGCATGCGGGTCGGCTGCTGGCGGTTCTTCGAGCTGTTCAAGCGGCTCGGCATCAAGCCGACACTCGCCGCCAATGCGCGCATCTGCGAGGACTACCCGCGCGTCGCGGGACAAGCGCTTAACGACGGCTGGGAATTCATGGGCCACGCCTACGAGCAGGGGCCGATCCACAAGGAGACCGACCAGGCCGGCATGATCGACCGCACGCTTTCCATCATGGAGAAATTTACCGGCAAGCGGCCGGTCGGCTGGCTCGGCCCCGGCCTGACCCAGACGTTGGAGACGCCAGACCTGCTCGCCGCGGCGGGCGTCAGATATATCGGCGACTGGGTCTATGACGACGAGCCGACGGTGATCAAGACGACCGGCGGCCCGCTGGTGACGCTGCCCTACACCATCGAATGCAACGACATTCCGGTGATGATCATTCAGCACCACGACAGCGACTATCTGCTGCAACTGGTGAAGGACCAGTTCGACAGGCTCTATGCCGAGAGCGAGCAACGCGCGAAATTCTGCGCGCTGGCCATTCATCCCTACATCAGCGGCCAGCCGCACCGAATTAAATATCTGGAAGCGATCTACGATTACGTGAACAAGCACGAAGGCGTGCTGCACTGGAACGGCGAGCAGATCCTCGACTGGTATCGATCGGTCGCCAACCTAAGAGGCGCATCATGAACTTCCCCAAGCCGCCGGTCGGCATGCTGCCGACCGACCGCCTCGCCTATTCGCCGATCGTCACGCGCAAGCCGCTCAAGCTGCCGAAAGGCGCGCGCATGGCGGTATGGACAATCACCAATGTCGAGGAATGGGACCCGACGCAGACCATGCCGCGCACCGTGTTGACGCCGCCGGCCGGCGGCTCGCCGATGCCGGACATTCCCAATTGGTGCTGGCACGAATACGGCAACCGGGTCGGTTTCTGGCGGCTGTTGCAGGTCTATGACGAGTTCAAGATTCCCGGCGTGATGAACATCAACGGCGTCGCGGTCGAGGCCTATGCCGACATCGTGCAGCGCCAGCGTCGAGCGCGATTGGGAATTCGTCGGCCACGGCTACACCCAGCGCAATCTGCAAAAGGTGGAGAACGAGCGCGCCGACATCAAGAAATGTGTCGAGGTGCTGGAGCGCGCCACGGGAAAACGTCCGCGCGGTTGGCTCGGCCCAGGCCTCACCGAGACCTGGGAGACGCCGGACGTACTGGCCGAGGAAGGCTACGACTATGTCGCCGACTGGGTGCTCGACGACCAGCCGGTCTGGCTGAAGACGCGTGGCAAACCGATCCTCAACATTCCCTACACGCAGGAGATCAACGACGTCGCCATGATGCTGATCCAGCACCACAAGGCCTCGGAGTACTACGAGCGGGCGATGGACCAGTTCGAGCAAATCTACAAGGACGCCAAGGGCTCGGCCCGGGTGATGGCGATTTCGGTGCACCCCTACATTATGGGCGCGCCGCACCGGGTCAAATATTTCCGCAAGATTTTCGAGAAGATCAGGAAGAAGACGGATGTCCTGTTCTGGACCGGCGCCCAGATCGCGGATTGGTACAAAAAGGCCGGGCCGAAGCCGTGAATAACGGCGCGGCGGGCCTTGGTTTCGGATAGGCGGTGGACTATTCGTTAGGGCATGGCGACCAAAATCACCGACCCGAAAACCATCGCCGAACAGACGGCGAAAATGTATCTCGAGGTCGGCGCCGTCCGCTTCATGCAGGACAAGCCGTTCATCTTCACCTCGGGCTGGGCGAGCCCGGTCTACAACGACTCGCGCTGGCTGATCTCGTTCCCGCAAGTGCGCAGCGCCATGATGGATTTCGCCGTCACGACAATCGACCGCGATATCGGGCGCGACAAGTTCGACACGGTGGCGGGCGGCGAGACCGCCGGCATTGCCTTCGCCGCCTGGGTGGCCGAGCGGCTTAATTTGCCGATGCAATACGTGCGCAAGAAAGCCAAGGGTTTCGGCCGCAACGCGCAGATCGAAGGCCAGTTGCTGCCCGGCCAGCGCGTGCTGCTGGTGGAGGATCTGGCCACCGACGGCCGCAGCAAGGTGAATTTCGTCAAGGCGATCCGCGAGGCGGGCGGCGTCTGCGAACACTGCTTCGTGATTTTCTTTTACGACATCTATCCCGAGGGCAAGAAAATCCTTACCGATCTCGGCGTCACGCTGCATGCGCTCACCACCTGGTGGGACGTGCTCGCGGTCGCCAAGGCGAGCGGCAAGTTCGACGCCAAGATGCTGGACGAGGTCGAAAAGTTCATGAACGATCCGGCCGGCTGGTCGAAGGCGCATGGCGGGGTGGCCACGGCGGCGGAGTAAGTTTATTTCCGCTTGAGCCGCGTTACCGCCAGATCCAACGCCGACAGAAATCGCGAGATATCCTGACGCGTCAGCGGCGGCGGCCCGCGCGTGGTGGCGCCGGCGCTACGCAAATCGGTGAGCAGGTCGCGCGTCGCCAGTGCCATGCCGATCGAATTGTCGGTGAACGGCTTACCGGTCGGCCCGATCACCGTCGCGCCTTTTTTCACGCAGCGGCCGGCGAGCGGAATGTCGGCGGTGATGACGATGTCGCTTGGGCCGGCGCGTTCGACGATCCAGTCGTCGGCGATATCGGGTCCCGCTGACACGATTACCCGTTCGATCAATGTCGCTGCGCGGCACGTTCATGAACGAATTGGCGACAACAAAGACCTTCAGCCCATAGCGCTCGGCGACGCGATAGACCTCCGCCTTCACCGGACAGGCGTCGGCATCGACGAATATGCGGATCGCGGACGTTTCCGGCTCTTCCATGACCTGCGCTGGCGTGATCCAATCGAATAAAATCAGGGAGGCATCAATGGCCAAGACTAAGAAGAAGGCAAGTAAGAACGCAAGCGAGAAAGTCGAACGGCGCAAGCCGACTGCGAAGGCCAAAGCGCGCGCCAAGGCACGAAGCAAAGCGCGGCCGAAACACAAGTTCACCGTCAGCCATCACCGCGAGGAAGATTTCGACGCTGGCCTGCGCACTTATGCCAAATACCGCGATCTCGGCATTGCGCCAGCGACCGGCGGCATGGTGCAGGCGCACGTCATCAAGTTCGTGCCGCCATTCCGGGCGGAGGAAGTGTCGATCCCGCATTATCACGACGTCGAATTCCAGATGATCTACGTGCTCAAGGGCTGGATCAAGAGCGAATTTGAGGGCGAGGGTGCACACACGTTTTACGCCGGCTCGTGCTGGATCCAGCCGCCCAAGATCAAGCACACCGTGCTCGGCTATTCCGACGATTGCGAAGTGCTGGAGATCGTATTGCCGGCCGATTTCGACACGGTCATGCTGGCGGAATGAGAATTCAGTGCGGCGCGCACGGCGGCGGTTCGATGTCGTCGTCCGCCAGCACGCGCAGCGCGGCGCCCTCGACGTCGCTGTATTGCCCGCTGCGCAAGGCCCACAAAAATGCGAACAGGCCGAGCAGGCCGAGGCCGATAGCGGCGGGCAGCAGATAGACCAGCACGTTCATTTCTGCCCTCCCCGCGCGCGCAACGCATTGAGCGTCACCGTCATCGACGAGCCGGACATGGCGAGGGCGGCGATCAGCGGCGTGACCGCGCCGACAATGGCGACAGGCACCGCGACTGCGTTATAGAGCACAGCGAACCAGAGGTTCTCCTTCATCAACGCGCGCGCGCGGCGGGCGACAGTCAGAGCGTCGAGCACCGGCGCGAGCCGCTCGCCGAGGAACACCGCATCGGCATGCGCTTGCGTCACATCGGCGGCGGCGATCGGCGACAGCGATACATGTGCGGCGGCAAGCGCCGGCGCGTCGTTGAGTCCGTCGCCGACCATAAGCACGCAGCGGCCTTGCGCTTTCAACGACTCGACGAACGCGATCTTGTCAGCCGGCTTCATTGCGCCTTGCCATTGCGCGATGTCGAGCGCCTCCGCCACCGGCCGCACCGCGTCGTCACGGTCGCCGGACAAAATGTGCAGATCGAGCCCGCGTTGGCGCAACGCGCTTACCACGTCAACGGCGTCAGGTCGGAGCTTCTGGCTGATCGCGATGGCGGTCGCGCGGCTGCCATAGACAAAATAGATGTGTGAGGCACCCGGCTCATCCAACTCTCCGCTCGTCCCCGCGGAAGCGGGGACCCAGCGCAACTGATTTGTGACTCTGTGGTCTTGGCTCTGGATTCCGGCTTGCGCGGGAAAGAGCGAAGTGGAGGCAAGGCCGCAAAATTCGGCGCTGCCGAGCCGCGCTTCGATGCCGCCGAGCATGGCGCGCACGCCCCGCCCCGGCTCTTCGGTCACAACCTCATAGGGCACATGGGCGACGCCTTCGCGCGCCAGCGCCACCGCCAGCGGATGCCGGCTCGACAGCGCCAGGCGCGCCGCCAATTGCAGCAGCTCGGGATCGATAGACGGTGACATCGGCCACACGGGGTTCGGGCAACGTGAGCGTGCCAGTCTTGTCGAAAATGACGGTGTCGGCCTCGCCCAGCCGCTCGATGGCGTCGCCCGCGTTCAAGATGATGCCCGAGCGGAACAAGGCGCCGGAGGCGACCACCTGCACGGCCGGGATCGCCAGCGCCAGCGCGCAGGGACACGTAATGATGAGCACGGCGATGGCGGTGACCACTGCGTCGTGCAGCGAGGCGCCGGCAAGCCACCAGCCGAGAAACGTCAAGGCCGCCGTCGCGTGCACCATCGGCGCATAAAAGCGCGCGGCGCGGTCGGCGAGCCGGACGGTGCGCGACTTCGCGCTCGCCGCTTTTTCCAGCAGCCGCTCGATCTCGTCCAGCAGCGTGGCGCGGTCGGCCGCGGTCACGCGTAAGGTCAAGGCGCCTGAATAGTTCATGCTGCCTGCGTAGATCATATCGCCGGCAGCGATCCTACGGCGCGCCGTTTCGCCGGTGATCAGGCTCTCGTCGAGTTCGGACACGCCGCCGAGCACTTGGCCGTCGGCCGGCACTCGTTCGCCGGCCTTGACCAGCAGGCGGTCGCCGGCATTGAGCGCCTCGACCGGCACGCTAACCAGTTCGTCGCCCATGAAGCGATGCGCGGTTTCCGCCTTCAGCGCCGCCAGATTGCCGGCGACCGCCCGCGTCTTGCGCCGCATGGCGTGGTCGAGCGTGCGCCCGACCAGCAGGAAGAAGCAGCAGCATGATGGCGGAATCGTAATAGGCGTCCTTGGCGTGATGCGCGGTTTCCACCACCGACATGCCGAGCGCCAGGATGACGCCAAGCGAGATCGGCACGTCCATGTTGAGCGACGCGGTACGCAAAGCCCGCCAGGCGTTCTTGAAGAACGGCCGCCCGGCATAGGCCGCCGCCGGCAGCGCGATGAGCGCCGAGGCCCAGTGGAAGAAATCGCGCGTCTCCGGCGTGATGTCGGTCGCGTTGCCCGACCAGACCGCCACCGACAGCAGCATGACGTTCATGGCGGCGAAGGCGGCGACGGCGAGCGAGCGCGTGAGCAGGCGCATCTCGGCCGCTTCTTCCTGCTCGGCGCGTAAGGGGCGCGAACGGATGGCCGTGGTAGCCGATGCTCTCCAGCGCCTGCAGGATCTGCGCCGGCGCGATCGCCCCATCCGACCAGGCGACGTGCAGCCGCCGATTGGTGAAATTGAGCCGCGCTTCGGTGACGCCCGGCAGGCGCTTCACCGCGCTTTCGATACGCGCGATGCAGGCGCCGCAGGCTATGCCGTCGACCGCGAGCTCCATGCCGAGCATGCCGTCGCCGGCGGGCGTGGCGAAGAGCGAGAGGTCGAGTGCCTCTCCCATTGGATCACCTCAAGGGGATTCGGCTGCGCGAATGGAACAGCCGTTTGTCGCCGCGGTAAAGATCGACCATCAAATCCCATTGCCCGGGCTGCGCCGCCGTCTGCCCGTAAAATTCGCCGGCCCCGAGCGGATGCAGCGCAACCACGTGGTCGAGCCTTTCATCGGCCGGATGCGCCAGCCGAGCTTCGGCGCGCAAGCCGCTGAGCGGCGCGCCCGTGGCGTCGCGCGCGGTCACGTCGAGTACGGCGTCGCCGGCCACGTTGCGCGTGAGCTTGCCGGACACCTGCCAATGCAAGGCATCTTGCCGCTCCGCCACAGCGACCTCGTGTTCGAATTGCAGGCCGGCCTTGTACGAACTGGTCGTCTCGACGCCGCCGAACGTCGAAATCGCGGCGTGCACCATAACCGCATTGACTGCGAACACGAGCGCGAAAAATCCGACCAGCCAGAGCAGAGCGTGGCGGCCGGTGAATTCACGCGGGCGATGGGTGCGCTCGGTCATCTGTGCTCCTCCAATCCGTGGAAATGGTCGGCCGCTGCGGTGCGCTCGCCCGATGCCGTATCGGTGGCGTAGAAAGTGACCGGCGCCATGTTCACCGCGTCTGGCCCCTTGTGGGTGATCAGCGCCCGCACTTCCCGAGTCTGGTCAGGCCCGACCGTGATGACGGTGCGGCCGTCGGCGCGCGGCGTCGCGCCCACGACCTCGAGACGGATGCCGGGCGGGCCGGCAACGCCGAGCGCGAATTCGCGCTGCTGCAGCCGCTTGTTGATGATACGCACGGTGTAGCCGTTGCGGATCGAGCCGTCCTTGAGCAGCACCGCGAGTCGGATTGCGGTCGTGGATGACGGCGAGCGACAGATCGTGCCGCGTGGCGAACGTATAAACCATGAAAGCGCCGCTCGCGACGATGATCGCCATATAGAGCGCCGTGCGGCCGCGCACGAGTTTGACGAAGCCCGCCTTGCCTTCCATGCGGCGCCTGACGTTGACGTCGGTGTCAAAGGCGATGAGGCCGGTGGCGCGGCCGAGCTTGGTCATCATCGCGTTGCAAGCGTCGATGCACAGCCCGCATTGGATGCAGCCGAGATCGGCGCCTTTGCGGATGTCGACGCCGGTCGGACAGACTTGCACGCATTGCTTGCAATTGGTGCAGTCGCCGGCGGGCTCGCCGCGCGCCCGCATTTCCTGCGCCTTGGCGACCGCCATGCGCGGCTCGCCGCGGTCGTAGCGGTAGGTGACGTTGAGCGCGTATTCGTCGGTGAGCGCGGCCTGGATGCGCGGCCACGGGCACATATAAAGACAGACCTGCTCGCGCATGTGGCCGGCAAGCGTATAGGTGGTGAAGGTGAGAATGCCGATGAAGGCGTAGGCGATGAACGCGGCCTGGCCGGTGGCCAGGTCCTTCACCAGCGTCGGCGCATCGGCGAAATAGAGCACCCAGGCGCCGCCGGTCCACCAGGCCAGCATCAGCCAGAGGAAATGCTTCATCGCCTTGCGGGCGTAAGTCTCGGCGGTCCATTTCTTGCCGTCGCGCAGCATGTGATCGCGGCGGTCGCCTTCGACCAGGCGTTCGATGGCGAAGAACAGATCGGTCCACACGGTCTGCGGGCACAGATAGCCGCACCAGATGCGGCCGGCGACGGCGTTCATCAGGAACAGCAGCATCGATGCGAGGATCAAGAGGCCGGTGATGTAATAGACTTCCTGCGGCCAGATCTCGATGAAGAAGAAATAGAAGCGTCCGCTCGACAGATCGATCAGTACCGCCTGCGTCGGCGCGTTCGGGCCGCGGTCCCAACGCACGAAAGGCAGCAGATAATAGACGCCGAGGGTGACGATCAGCACCGCCCATTTGATGCGGCGGAAGGTGCCGTGCACGCTTTGCGGATAGATTTGCCGCCGCGGCGCATAGAGCGGAGCGTCGTCGCCGGGCGGCGGGGCGCCGACTTCAGTCGACGCTACCAGTCGCGCCAGGCCGGGCGCCGCGGGCGCCTGGTCGAGCGACAAGGTGCGCACGTCCTGCACAATCACTTCTCTCCGCCGCCGAAGCGTATGGACATAGACCGCAAGCGCCTTGATGGTCGGCTCGCTCAGCCGGCCGCTCCCAAGCCGGCATCACGCCGCCGTGCCCTTTGGTCACGCCCTCCATGATGGTTTCCTTGTCCGGCCCGTAGAGCCAGATCTTGTCGGTCAGGTTGGCCGAGCCCAGTTCGCGGTTGCCCTTGCCGTCCGGCCCGTGGCAGACCGCGCAGTTGTCGGCGAATACCTTCTTGCCGATTGCGAGATCGGCGCCCTTTCTCGGTGGGCAGACCCGACAGCGAGCGCACATAATCCGCCACAGCGGAAATCTCATTGGGCTTCAAGACCCCGGCGAACGGCGGCATGTTGCCCTGGCGGCCTTTGTCGTTGCCGGAGCGGGCGCCGTAGCGTGATGGTCTGCGCGATGTCGGCGAGCTTGCCGCCCCACAGCCAGTCATCGTCGTTGAGGTTGGGATAGCCCGTGGCGCCGCCGCCGCCGGCGCCGTGACAGGGCGCGCAATTGTCGGCAAAGACGGCGCGGCCGTAGGCGCGCGCGAAATCGAGCAGTTGCGGATCTTTTTCAATGTCGGCGAGCGGGGTGCTGGCGAGCTTGTCCACCATCGGCCCGCGCACCAGCTTGAGCGCTTCGAGGTCAGCCGACCACGGCGCTGCGCGAATGCCAGCCGAACGTGCCTTGCGTCGCGATCGTGAGCAGCGGCCAGGCCGGATAGACGACCCAATAGCCGATCGCCCAGAGGATGCAGGCGTAGAACGTCCACAGCCACCAGCGCGGCAGCGGCGTATTGAGCTCGTGGATGCCGTCCCACTCGTGGCCCGTGGTGGCCGTGCCAGTCAGTTTATCGATTTGTTTTTGTTCGTTCGGCCACGACTCAGTCCTCCCGCAGCGGAATGCGCGCGTCGTGATCGAATTGCGCTTTGCGCGAAGGCCACAGCGCATACGCGAGGACCAGCGCAAAGATGACGACGAAGTAGATGAGACCCCAGGTCTGGGCGAACTCGGCTACGGCTTGATAGGTCGGGTCCATCGTGCTCACCGGATGTTGGCTTTGTCGTCGTAAAGCTTGAAGTTGACCTGCGTACCGAGCATCTGCAGATAGGCGATCAGCGCATCGGCTTCGGTGACGCGACCGGAGACGCCGGCAAAATCGCGCGCCTGCGCGTTCGGATAGCGCTTGGCAAGATCGGCCGCGTTCGGACTGTCGTTGCTGTCCTGCGTGGCGATGTCCTGCTGGGCATGCGCAATCATATCGGCCGTATAGGGTACGCCGAGATCGGCCTGGACCTTCATGTTCTCGGCGATGTGGCTGTAGTCGAGGTCGGTCTGCTCGAGGAATGCGTAGTCCGGCATGATCGAACCCGGCACCACCGAACGCGGATTGCGTAGGTGATCGCGGTGCCAATCGTCGGAATATTTGCTGCCCGACGCGCGCGAGATCCGGTCCCTGCCGTTCCGAGCCCCACTGGAACGGATGGTCATACATGCTCTCGGCCGCGAGCGAATAGTGGCCGTAACGTTCGACCTCGTCGCGCAGCGGACGGATCATCTGCGAATGGCAGAGATAGCAGCCCTCGCGCACATAGATGTCGCGTCCGGCGAGCTCGAGCGGCGTATAGGGCCGCACGCCGTCGACCTTCTCGATGGTGTTTTTCAGATAGAACAGCGGAACGATCTCGACCAGGCCGCCGATCGCGATGACGATCAGGATGCCGATGACGAGAACGATCGAGTTCTTCTCGAAGATGGCGTGTTTTTGCCAGAGCGACATTTTCGTCCTCGCCTATTCCGCCGGCGCCAGCGCAAGGCCGGCCGGCTCGGCGACTTCCGCCGAGTTCACGGTTTTCCAGAGGTTCCAGACCATGATCAGCGCGCCGGCCAGGAACAAGACGCCGCCGAGCGCGCGGATGATGTAGAACGGATGCATCGCTTCCACCGTCTCGACGAAGGAATATTCGAGGAAGCCGAGCGAGGTGTAGGCGCGCCACATCAGGCCCTGCAGGATGCCCGCGACCCACATCGAGGTGATGTAAAGCACGATGCCGATGGTCGAGATCCAGAAGTGCCAGTTGACCAGCTTGAGTGAATAGAGCTTGCGGTTCCACAGCCACGGCACCAGGCAATAGATGGCGCCGAAGGAGATGTAGGCGACCCAGCCGAGCGCGCCGGAATGCACGTGGCCGATGGTCCAGTTGGTATAGTGCGACAGCGAGTTGACGATCTTCACCGACATCATCGGCCCTTCGAAGGTCGACATGCCGTAGAAGGCGACCGATACCACCATCATGCGCAGCACCGGATCGGTGCGCAGTTTGTCCCAGGCGCCCGACAGCGTCATGATGCCGTTGATCATGCCGCCCCAAGACGGCATCCACAGCATGATCGAGAAAGTCATGCCCAGCGTCTGCGCCCAGTCGGGCAGCGCGGTGTAGTGCAGGTGATGCGGGCCGGCCCAGATGTAGAGGAAGATCAGCGCCCAGAAGTGGATGATCGACAGCCGGTAGCGAATAGACCGGCCGTTCGGCGCGCTTGGGGATGAAGTAATACATTATTGCCAAGGAAGCCGGCGGTGAGGAAGAAGCCGACGGCGTTGTGGCCGTACCACCACTGCACCATGGCGTCCTGCACGCCCGACCAGACGATGTAGGACTTGGACGAGAAGATCGAGATCGGTACCGCCGAGTTGTTGCCGAGGTGCAGCACCGCAATGGTCAGGATGAAGGCGAGATAAAACCAGTTGGCGACATAGATGTGCGGCTCGGTGCGCCGCATGATGGTGCCGAGGAAGACCAGGAAATAGGTCACCCACACGACGGTCAGCCACAAGTCGGCGTACCATTCCGGCTCGGCGTATTCTTTCGCCTTGCGTGATGCCGAGCAGATAGCCGGTGCCGGCAATGACGATGAAGAAGTTGTAGCCGAGCACGACGAACCACGGCGCCAAGTCGCCGGCGAGCCGCGCGCGCGAGGTGCGCTGCACGACGTAAAACGAGGTGGCGATAAGGACATTGCCGCCGAAAGCGAAAATCACCGCGGATGTGTGCAACGGACGCAAGCGTCCGAAGGTGGTCCACGGCAGATCGAGATTGAGCAGCGGCCAGGCGAGCTCGCACGCGATGTAGAGCCCGACGGCAAAACCGGCGATGCCCCAAAGCACGGCAGCGACGGTCGCGAACTTGACCGGGCCCATGTTGTAGTTGGGCTTGCCGTCGATGGTGAGCGGCGCAGGCGCTGCCGGGCGGTCGTAATAACGGTTGATGATCGCAAACACCGCCGCGATGCTGGCGGCCGTGAACAGATAAGCGTGGAATGCGAATTCGGGCGTGTAGGCCTTGGCCGCGATCACGATCGAGCCGATCGCCAGCGCCGCAAAGACAAGCGCCAAGCCTCCCTCTCCGAGGGTCATGGTCTTTTGAGGGGCAAGCGCGTTCGCCATGCTGCAATCCCATTGTCTGACTTGCCGGGGAACCGAAGGGGCCGCAGCGATAAATATCGGCTGCCGAGCCGTTAGCCTCATTGACGCAAGTCAAATAAGGCCCTGGACGCGCGGCGATTTCAGCCTTTTATCGGAGAAGTAAACAGCAAAAAGACGCGCCCCGCACTTGTTGCAGTGCGAGGCGCGCCTCGATCGGGCGCCGCTTAACTCAGGCGGCAGCTTTGACCTCGATCTTCTTGGCCTGAGCGGGAGCCGGCTTCGGCACGGTCACCGTGAGCACGCCTTTATCGATACTGGCCTTGATGGCGTCGGCGCTAACACCCTGCGGCAATTCGAGCGACCGAACGAAGGACCCGTAGCTGCGCTCGACCAGCCGGTACGTCTTGTCCTTTTCTTCCTTTTCGGCTTTCTTCTCGCCGCGGATCGTCAGCACGTTATCGGCGAGGTTGATCTGCACATCCTTTTCCTCGAGTCCCGGCAGTTCGACCGTGATCTCGATTTGCTTGTCGGTTTCCGTCACGTCCACACTCGGCAGCAATTCACCGCCGCCGCTGGAGATCGTGGGAAACCCGCGGCTGAAGTCGTCGAACAACCGGTCGATTTCGCGTTGCAGCGAAAAGAACGGACTATCGCTGCGGGGAACGCTCCGGTCGCGGCCGACCGGCATCAGTGATCTGAGATTCATGGAAAACCTCCGCATTATGCGGCGCCATCTTCGGGTGACGTCAACAATACGAATACACAAGTCCCGCAAGCGTTCCTTGCGTCACATCAAAACCGTCAAAATATTGCATCGCCCAAACTGCTCTGGGCTGGCCGAAATATATGCAGGCTATCAACGCGTTAGCGCGGGTTCCGCCGGCTCGATGGCCACCCCGGAGGTCGGCTCGACCCACACCAGGTGATCCTTTACCGCCTTGACGCCGGGAATGTTTTCGGCGGCGACCTGCAGCGCCGTCCGCTGCCGTTCGTCGATGATAGCGCCCCACAATTCGACGATGCCATCGTGCACGACGACGTTGATCGTCGCCACCGGCGCCCACTGCGTCTTTTGAATCTCCGCCAACAGCCGCTGGCGGATAGCCGCGTCGTCGGCCGCAGCCGGCTGCGCAACGCGCGCCAGGCTGACCATGGCATGCATGAGATTGGAGCGTGTGATGACGCCGACCACCAGACCGCCGCAGAGCACCGGCACGCGTTTGATGCGGCGGCGCTCCATCACCTCCACGATATCTTCCAGCGGCGTGGCGACATCGACGCTCGCCACGTTGGTGGACATTACCTCGGAGACCTTGCTGCCATGCGAATGGCTGTATTCGGCCGCCATACGGCCCGGCCCCATGAGAAATTCCAGCCAGCGCGAGCGCCGCCGTTCCGTCTTAGTCTCGCGGCGGCGCAGGAAGTCACCTTCCGACAACACACCGACTAGATTGTTGTTGCGGTCGATCACCGGCAGACCGCTGATGTGATGCTGGAGCATCAGCCGCGCCGCCTGCAAAACCGTCGCGTCCGGATCGATCGAGATCACGTCCCGGGTCATCACGTCTTCGGCTTTCATGGCAGCCTCCACTGCTGGTTTGGATGAAATACCAGCACGAAATGCCGCTGTTGCCGTTGATTCAGGTCAATCGCGCAATGCGCGGGCACGCCGCACAAAAAAATGCCCCGGCAAACGCGCCGGGGCAGTAAAGCCGAACATTAGTCAGGGAGAACGACGTTCGGCAATTCACTCAGAACGCAACGCTTGCTACGCATTCAACCGGTTAAGCGCCGCACGATTACGCAACACGATACGGCGGGAGCTCGGCACCGCGATCGCCGCGGTGTTTTCAAGCTGAGTAAGCGTACGCGACACGGTTTCGATGGTGAGGCCGAGATAGTCGGCGATATCCTGACGCGACATCGGCAGTTCGATTTCGTTGCCGGCCGGGGCGCGCGACGCCATCTCCAGCAAAAAGCCCGCCACGCGCTCCTGCGCCGTCTTGATGAGCAGCAGGATGTGCGCTTGCACGCGCTGCAATTCGCTGGCCGTCATGGTCCAAAGCTTGCGGGCGGTTTCGTTGTCGCGCGCCGCCAGGTTGACCAGGGCGCTACGCTTGATGACCAGAACTTTCGAGTTGACGATCGCTTCGGCGGAGAAGGTATGCGCGTCGCCCACTTCGAGGCCGAACACGTCGCCGGGCAGATAGAAGGCGCCGATTTGCCGGCGGCCGTCGTTGAGCACCTTATACGTGCGGACGCTACCGGTTACCACTTTGTAGAGATATTCGGCCGGTTCGTTTTCGCCGTAGATTTCGGCGTTGCGGGCGAAGGGCATCGGCGCGCCCATCAGTTCAATCGAGGTGCCGAAGGAGTGCGCGTTCAACGTGGGAAACACGTGCGAATCATGGTCTGCCGGATGACGGTGGGAAGCACGGTGAGTCATCGTCTGGGTGAGCATGGCGCCGGGTCCTCCATGAATTCGATGATCCTCGATAACCCTGGAGCCGGACGGCCGAAATTCAGATAATCTCCATAGGGGTTTTACCGTAGGGGACCGGGGCCAATGTCAGGCCCAGGCCCTTATCGCGATAGCCGGTCTAAATGTCTGAGATCGTTGCCAAATCTGAAACTGCCCGGGCGGCCGAGCGTGGCAGGATTTTGCGCTATGGCATCGCCCCGACCGCCGTTGCGCTCGCACTAGCGGCGCGAGCCCTGTTGGCGCCGATTTTCCACGACGACACGATCTTTCTTTATTTCGTGCCGTCGGTGCTGATTTCGGCCGGCGTCGGCGGTCTGGGGCCCGGCCTGCTGGCGACCGCCTTGAGCCTGCTGGCCGCGTTCTTCGTGCTCACCAATGCATCGGTGTTTTCCAATACCGCCATGGTCAACGGCCTCGCCTTCGCCGTCATCGGCGCCGGCGTGTCCTGGGGCGGCGAGCTTTTGCGCCAGAGCCGCCGGCGGGCAAACTTCATGGCGCGCGATGCGCTGGCGCGCGAGGCGCATCTGCAATCGATTCTCGACACCGTACCCGAGGCCATGATCGTCATCGACGAGCACGGTGTGATGCAATCGTTCTCAAGCGCCGCCGAGCGGTTGTTCGGATGCCAGGCCGGCGAGGCGATCGGGCGCAATGTCGATATTTTGATGCCTTCGCCGTACCGAGACAACCACGACAGCTACCTGCAACGCTACATGAACACGGGCGAGCGCCGTATTATCGGCATCGGCCGGGTGGTGGTGGGCAAGCGCAAGGACGGGACTACCTTCCCGATGGAGCTCGCGGTCGGTGAAATGAAATCCGGCGACCAGCGATATTTCACCGGCTTCATCCGCGACCTGACGGAGCGGCAGCAGACCGAAGCGCGCTTGCAGGAATTGCAGTCCGAACTGGTCCACATTTCCCGGCTGACGGCGATGGGCGAAATGGCCTCGACGCTGGCGCATGAGCTCAATCAGCCGCTGTCGGCGATCGCCAACTACCTGCGCGGCTCACGCCGGCTCTTGGAGGGCACCAGTGACGAAAAATCCGCGGCCATGCGCGACGCCTTGGACAAGGCCGCCGACCAGGCCATGCGCGCCGGGCAGATTATCCGCCGGCTGCGCGATTTCGTCTCGCGCGGCGAAAGCGAGCAACGCGTGGAAAGCATCACCAAGCTGGTGGAGGAAGCCAGCGCCCTGGCGCTGGTAGGCGTCAAGGACCGCGGCATCCGCGTGCAATTCCAGTTCAAACCGGAGATCGACCTGGTGCTCGCCGACCGCGTGCAGGTGCAACAGGTCGTACTCAACCTGATCCGCAACGCGATGGATGCGATGGAAAACTCGTCGACGCGCGATCTCGTCATCGCCATCGCGCCGGCCGACCGCCACCAGGTCTGCATCAGTGTGGCCGACACCGGTTCAGGAATTGCGCCCGAGGTCGCCGAGCAACTGTTTCAACCGTTCGTCACGACCAAGCGGCACGGCATGGGGGTCGGCTTGTCGATTTCACGCGCCATCGTGGAAGCGCATAATGGACGGATCTGGGTGGAACCCAATCCCGGCGGCGGAACGATTTTCAACTTCACGCTTGCGGTCGTAAACGAAGGGGACGTCGACGATGCAGCCTGAGCCGATCATTTACGTGATCGACGACGATGACGCGGTTCGCCAGTCGCTCGAATTTCTGTTGCGCACCGCCGGGCATACCGTGCGTAGTTTCGATTCCGCCAAACCCTTCCTCGAAATTCTGCCCGAGCTGCGCTCCGGCTGCATTATCACCGACGTGCGCATGCCGGAGATTTCCGGCATCGACCTGCTGCGCCGCGTCAAGGAACAAGCCGCCGATATTCCGGTGATCGTGATCACCGGCCACGGCGAAATCTCACTCGCGGTCGAAGCCATGAAGCTCGGCGCCGTCGATTTTCTGGAAAAGCCGTTCGACGACGACCAGTTGCTCGCCGCGCTTAAATCCACGCTCAGCCGGGGCGCCGATTTGGCCGAGCGCAAGGCCGAGGTTTCCGGAATCAACGAAAAGCTGGCGGCGCTGTCGAACCGCGAGCGCCAGGTGCTCGACGGGCTGGTCGCCGGCAAAGCCAACAAGACCATCGCCTTCGATCTCGGCATCAGCCCGCGCACGGTCGAGATTTATCGCGCCAATCTGATGACCAAGATGGCGGCCAACAGCCTGTCCGACCTGGTACGCATGGCGATGACGGCGGGCGTGTTGGACAATTCCGCCAAACGCGAGCGCTGACCGGCGACTTTCGCTATCGCTTGACGCCGAGGCCGGCCATGAAACGGTGGCGGATTTGCACCGGATCGCGGTCGGTCGTGCCGGTTCCCGGCTTGTTGTCGATGCGCGCGGCGATCAGGCTCGGCCCCGAAACCTGAAGCGCGGTCATGAACAGACGGTCGAAGTCGTCCTCGTCGGCGGCCCAGGCGGCGTTGGCGATGCCCGAACCGCGCGCGATGGCGACCAAATCCGCCGCCGACGCGCTCGCCGTCGGCTGCCCGCCGGTGATCTGATAGAGGCCGTTGTCCCACACAACGATGGTGAGGTTTTTCGGCGCCTGCACGGCGACCGTCGAGAGGCAGCCGAGCTGCATCAGCAGCGAGCCGTCGCCCTCGAGCGCTATCACGTGGCGCTGTGGCTGCGCGATGGCGACGCCGAGGGCGATCGGGATGGCAAGACCCATGCTGCCCAGCATGTAGTAATTCTGCGGCCGCTGGCCGCTCATCCACAAATCGAAGTTGGCGTTGCCGATGCCGCCGATCACCGCCTCCTCGCGCTTGAGCTGGCCGACCAGCCGCTTGGTCAAGTCGAAGCGGTTCATCACTTTAGAATTGTGTGCGCCTCCGGCGCGGGGGCGTTGTGCGCGCCTACGGCGCCGGTTTGCGTCGTGCTCATGCTCACGCCTCGAATACTTTGCCGCCGGTCAACAGCGGCGACAGGATGAAGACGACCGGCGTTTGCGTCGCTACCGCCTGTTTGATCGAGCGGTCGACGATGAAGGCGAGCTCGTCCTGGCGCGTGATCGTGTGGTGTTCGATGCCGAGCGAATCGAGCACCGGGCGCATGGTCTTGCACACCATGGCCTGCCCGAGATTGAACTCACCCAGCGTGCCGCGCTCGGAAACGAAGATGAGCGCCGGAATTTGGCCCGGCGCCACTAGCGAGGCGAGCGCGTTCGGAATGGTGCCGAAACCGCTCGTTTGCATCAGCACCGCGCCGCGCATGCCGCCCATCCAGGCGCCGGTAACGATGCCGATGGCCTCTTCTTCGCGCGTGCAGGCGAAGGTTTTGAAGAACGCGTCGGCATGCAGCGCCTTGATCAGCGGCGTGAACACCTTGTCGGGCACGTAGGTGATCAGCTTGACGTTGCTGCTCTTGAGGGTCGCCAGCACGACTTCGTGCCAACTGGCAGTGTGCGTTTGCATTTCATTCATGGTTCCGGCGACCGCAGCAGGCGTCCCTATCGGCAATTAAGACTTTCATCATGCGGTTAGACTGCCTCGACCGATCCGCTGACGCCATTGCTGCCATAATCGCAAAAGCTTACCGTATTACCCAAACCGGCGCTAATCGGAAAACACCGCCGGACCTTAGGGGCAGGAAAATGAAGAAATCAAATGGGAATTCAGCGCTGTCGCGAAGGCGCTTGATCAGAAACGTAGGCGCTTTGGCGGCCGGCATCGTCGCGCCGGCATTGCTGCGCGTGCGTTCAGCTTATGCCGCCTATCCGGAGCGTCCGATCAAGATCGTGGTGGCCAATACGCCGGGCGGGCCGTCCGACATTGTCGGACGCATCACCGCGGCGGCGCTCGAGCAGTCGACCGGCAAGACTTTCGTTATCGAGAACCGCGGCGGCGCCGGTGGCAATATTGGCATGGGCTATGCGGCGCATTCGGCGCCGGACGGCTACACCATCCTGCTGGCGACCAACGCGTATTCGGTCAACGCCACGCTCTATAACAGCACGCCCTACGATCCTTACAAAGACTTCGTCGGCGTAAGCGAGCTGGCCACGTCGCCGAATACATTCGTGGTCAAGGCCGAGCTGCCGGCGAAAACGATCAAGGAATTCGTCGCGCTCGCCCGCGCCAATCCGGACAAGTTCAACTGCGCGACACCGCCGATCGGCACCACGCCGCAGATCGAGCTCGAGGTGCTGAAGATTCGTGAAACGCTGCCCAAACTGGAAGACGTCGTGTTCAAGGGCGGCGGCGACGCGCTGCAGGCGCTGCTCAGCGGCACCACGCAGTTGAGTTCCGGCGCGCTGCCGCCGGCCGCCCCGCATATCAAGCACGGAACGCTGCGCTGCCTCGCCGTCACCGGCGAAAGCCGCTGGCCCGACATGCCCGACGTTCCAACCATGGTAGAGGCCGGCTATCCGGATTTCGTGTTTGCCACCGACACCGTGTTGCTGGCGCCGGCAAAGACGCCGCTGGAGGCGGTAAAATGGCTTGAGCAAGAAACCCTCAAAGTCCTCTCCACACCGCAGATGAAGGAAAAACTCTACAAGGCCGGCTTCCAAGTGCGTCCGAAAGGCGCGGATGCTGCCTGGGCGCGCGTCAACAAAGAAATCGAGATGTTCAAGGACATCATCGAGAAATCCGGCGTGAAGAAACTCTAGAGGCGGCCGTGCGCATCCGGACCATCGAGCCGATCGCGGTCGGCCTGCCCATGCTCAAGCCCGTCATCATGGCAGGCGAGGAGGTGCGCCGCGCCGATAACGTGCTGGTGCGCATCGAAGCCGACAATGGCCTCGTCGGCTGGGGCGAGGCGGCCTCCGCGCCGGTGATGACCGGCGATACGCTGGAGAGCCTGGTTGCCGCCGTGCATTACCTTGCGTCGACGCTGTCGGGACGCGAAGCCGCCGATATCGCCGGCGCCCTCGCCGCCATGGATACCCGCATGTACGGCAACCACGGCGCCAAGGCGGCGATTGAAATCGCCCTGCACGATCTCGCCGGCCGCGCCGCGGGAAAACCGGTGCACGCACTGCTGGGCGATAAAAAACGCAGCCGCCTGACGCTGCTCGGCGTCATCGGCGGCGGCGATTTCGACGGCGACCTGCGCGACGCCGAAAAGAAAAAGGCGGCCGGCATCGCCGCCTACAAGATCAAAGTCGGCATCGATACGCCGGCGAACGATGCCGCCCGCACCCGCGCGATCTGCAAGGTGCTGGGCTCCGGCCTGCTGATTTCCGCCGACGCCAACCAGGGCTTCACCACCGAGGAGGCCATCGGCTATGCGCGCGCCGTGCAGGGTAGTGGTCTCGACTTTTTCGAACAACCGGTGAAGGCCGGGGATCTCGCCGGCATGGCGGCGGTCGCCGCGGCCGCGGGCAACATCGCCATCGGCGCCGACGAAGGCATCCATTCGCTCGTCGATATCGCCCACCACCACGATTACCATGCCGCGCGCGGCGTCAGCCTGAAGGCCATCAAGCTCGGCGGCATCCGCGCCGTGACGCAAGCCGGCCGGCTGTGCGAACGGCTCGGCATGAGCGTCAACATTTCCTGCAAGACCGGCGAGTCGAGCGTCGCCTGCGCCGCCGCGCTGCACGTCGCTAGCGTCATTCCCAATATCGCCTGGGGCCTGACGCTGACGCACAGCGCGCTTGGCGCCGACGTGACCGCGCAGCCGATCCGCACCGAGCAAGGTCACGCCGACAGCATCGAGCGCCCCGGGCTCGGCATCGATGTGGATGAGAACCGCGTGCGCCGCCACCAAATCGAAGTCGCTGCTCGAAATCTGGCCTAAAGCCTATTTTGCTTAAATCTTAGGCTAATTTCCTCTATTGTATGCAATTCGCCCGCAAGGGATTCGTGCGCGCTTTGCGGCGCCTCAGCGACTTCTGTCAACAAATCAAAGGCTTACAGAAATTGTGCAGCGCGGCCGGTTTTGGCACGCCGTTTGCGGATGATCTTCCCGGAGCATTCGGGAGGTTGCCATGAAACGTCGTGAATTCCTGCAATCGATGACCGCGCTCGCGGCCTCGACCGCCATCACCGCGCCTGCAGTCTGGTCGCCGGCCAAGGCGCAATCGCGCAAAGAGACATTGTTACTCGTCACGGAGAACGGGCCGAACAATCTCGACATCCACGGACTCGGCACCAATCGTCCCGGATACGAGGCCTCGTGGAATTGCTACGACCGGCTGATCCGCAACGGCAAGAAGACGCTGGCCGACGGCACGACCTCCTACGACCGCGACAGTTACGAAATGGAACTCGCCGAGGACATGAAGGTCGGCGACATGTCGGTCACCTTCAAGCTGAAGAAGAACGCCAAATTCCAGGACGGCACGCCAGTCACCGCCAAGGATGTGAAATGGTCGTTCGACCGCGCCGTCTCCGTCGGCGGCTTCCCGGTGGTGCAGATGAAGGCCGGCTCGCTGCTAAAGCCGGAGCAATTCGTCGCCGTTGACGACGCGACGTTCCGCGTCGACTTCATCAAGAAAAACCGGCTGACCGTCCCCGATCTCGCGGTGATCGTGCCCGGCGTCTACAATTCCGAACTGCTTAAGAAAAAAGCGACCGCCAAAGACCCTTGGGCGCTCGACTACACCAAGAGCAACACCGCCGGCTCCGGCGCCTACAAAGTGACAAGCTGGAAGCCCGGCGTGGAGATCATCTACGAGCGCAACGACGCCTGGGTCGGCGGCAAGCTGCCCGAACTCAAGAAGGTCATCTGGCGCACCATTCCGTCGTCCGGCAACCGCCGTGCGTTGATGGAGCGCGGCGATGCCGACATTTCCTTCGATCTTCCGGCGAAAGATTTCACCGAGATGAAGAAGGAAGCCAAGCTGAAGATGATCTCCGACCCGATCGGCAACGGCATGTACAGCCTCGAGCTGAACGTGGTGAAGCCGCCGTTCAACAACGAGAAGGTGCGCCAGGCGATCGCCTACGCGATCCCGTACCAGAAGATCGTGGATGCCGCGATGTTCGGTCATGCGCGGCCGTTGTTCGGCGGGCCCTCGAACCACGTGTCGACGATCGATTGGCCGCAACCGACCGGCTACAAGACCGACATGACCAAGGCCAAGGCGTTGATGGCGGCTTCGGGCACGGGCCCGATCGACACCACCATCTCCTTCGACCTCGGCGACGGCGTCAACTCTGAGCCGATCGCCACACTCATTCAGGAAAGTCTCGCCGAGATCGGCATCAAACTCGCCATCAACAAGGTGCCGGGCGCCAATTGGCGCAGTGAGATGGCGAAGAAGTCGATGCCGATGATGGTCAACTTCTTCTCCGGCTGGCTCGACTATCCGGAATACTTCTTCTTCTGGTGCTATTCCGGGCAGAACGCGATCTTCAACACGCCGAGCTACGTCAACAAAGACATGGACGCTTTCATCGACGGCGCCTATGCCGCCGCGGCGGTCGGCGACAAGGAAAAATACGCCACCAACGTGGAAGGCTTCATCTCCAAGGCCTATGACGAAGTGCCGCGCGTGCCGCTGTTCCAGCCGTTCCTCAACGTGGCGGCGCAGAAGAACATCTCCGGCTACTGCTACTGGTTCCACCGCCAGGTGGACTACCGCTCGCTGGTCAAAGCGTGAGCCGAAGCGCGTATCCCGGCGGCGGCGCGGCTCCCCGCTCAGCGCCGCTGCCGGGAAATGCCGCGGAGTAACACGATGCTGGCGACCCTTGCCAAGCGGCTGGTGACGGTGATCCCGACGCTGATCGGCGTGGTCATCGTCACCTTTCTGCTCACGCGCGTGCTGCCGGGGGATCCGGCGGTCTATTTCGCTGGGCCCGCCGCAACGCCGCAATCGATCGCCGATATCCGCAAGTCGCTCGGCCTCGACCGGCCGCTGCCGGAACAGTTCGCCCGCTACGTCAGCGACCTCGCGCATGGCAATCTCGGCAATTCGCTGTCCACCGGGCGGCCGGTGGTGACCGAGATCGAGAGCCGCCTGCCCGCCTCCGCCGAACTGACGCTGTTCGGCCTCATCCTGTCGCTCATCATCGCGCTGCCGCTCGGCATTCTCGCCGCGGTCAAGCAGGGCTCCTGGATCGATCACACCTGCCGGGTGGTGGCAACCGCCGGCGTGTCGCTGCCGGTATTCTTCACCGGCTTGTTGCTGGTCTACATTTTCTATTTTCAGCTCGGCTGGGCGCCGGCGCCGATCGGGCGGCTTGACGCCTTCACCACCGTGCCGACGCAGATCACCGGCTTCTTCACCATCGACAGCCTGCTCACGCGGAATTTCGAGGCATTCACCGGCGCCTTCAGTCAACTCATCCTGCCGGCCTTTACCCTCGGCATATTCTCGCTGGCGCCGATCGCGCGCATGACGCGCGCCTCGATGCTCGCCGTGCTCGCCTCCGACTTCGTGCGCACCGCGCGCGCCAGCGGGCTCGACAACAGGACCATTATTTTCACCTACGCCTTCCGCAACGCCATGCTGCCGGTCGTAACCACCTTGGGCATGGTGTTCTCCTTCCTGCTCGGCGCCAACGTGCTGGTGGAAAAGGTGTTCGCCTGGCCCGGCATCGGCTCCTACGCGGTCGAGGCGCTGCTGCAATCGGACTTCGCGCCGGTGCAGGGCTTCGTGCTGGCGATGGCGATCCTCTATGTCGCGCTCAATCTCATCATCGACATTCTCTACGGCGTCATCGATCCGCGCGTGAGGCTGGAAGGATGAACGAAAGCTCGTCCATCATCCGCCAGGCGGCGGAAGCAAAGCCGGCGAGCAATTCGATGCTGCGCCATGCCCGCTATGTCGTCTCCGAGAACCCGGTGACGGGCTTTGCCTTCGCGCTGTTCCTGCTGATTGCGCTCTGCGCTTTGATCGGGCCGTACGTCGTGCCCTACAATCCGCTGGCCAGCGGCCCGGCGACGCTTGCTCCGCCGTCCTGGGCGCACTGGTTCGGCACCGACCAGACCGGCCGCGACATCTTCAGCCGCGTGGTGGTGGCGACGCGGCTCGATTTCGTCATCGCCATCACCTCGGTGGAGCTGGTGTTCGCCATGGGCGGGTTCGCCGGCATCGCCGCCGGTTTTTTCGGCGGCTGGACCGACCGCATCGTCGGCCGCATCTCCGACACAATCATGGCGTTTCCGCTGTTCGTCTTGGCCATGGGCATCGTCGCCGCGCTCGGCAACACGGTGACCAATATCGTCATCGCCACGGCCATCATCAATTTCCCGCTTTATGTGCGTGTCGCCCGCGCCGAGGCCAATGTTCGGCGCGAGGCCGGCTTCGTGCAGGCGGCGCGGCTCTCCGGCAACGGCGATTTCCGCATTCTGCTGATGCACATTTTGCCCAACATCATGCCGATCATGATGGTGCAGATTTCGCTGACCATGGGCTACGCCATCCTCAACGCCGCCGGCCTGTCGTTCATCGGCCTCGGCGTACGGCCGCCGACGCCGGAATGGGGGATCATGGTGGCAGAAGGCGCCGGCAACATCATCTCCGGCGAATGGTGGATCGCGCTGTTTCCCGGCGCGGCGCTGATGCTGGCGGTGTTCTGTTTCAACCTGTTGGGCGACGGCTTGCGCGACCTGGTCGATCCGCAGCGCAGGACGTGACAATGGCAAATAAATCAAAATCCGCGGCAAAGCCGAGCAAACTCAAGGAACACGATAGTTCGCTGCCGTTGCTCGCGGTGCATGACCTCACCGTCGAGTTCGCCACGCGGCGCGGCACCGTGCGCGCGGTCGAGCATGTCAATCTCACCGTCGCCAAAGGCGAGACGCTGGCCATTGTCGGTGAATCGGGCTCCGGCAAGTCGGTCACCTCCTATGCGGTGATGCGCATCCTCGACCGCGCCGGCAAGATCGCCGAAGGCTCCGTCACCTTCAGCGGGCTCGACCTGCGCGCCGTGCCGGAAAGCGAGATGCGCGACCTGCGCGGGCGTGAAATGTCGATGATCTTCCAGTCGCCGCGGCTGGCGCTCAATCCGATCCGCAAGGTCGGCCGCCAGATCGAAGACGTATTGTTGCAGCACGCCCAGGTCGACAGCGCTGTGGTGAGCGAGCGCGCGATCGAGACGCTCGAGCAGGTGCGCATCGCACGGCCGCGCGAGCGCTATCACGCCTATCCGTTCGAACTGTCGGGCGGCATGTGCCAGCGCGTGGTGATCGCGCTGGCGCTCGCCTGCCGGCCGCAACTGCTGATCGCCGACGAGCCGACCACCGGGCTCGACGTCACAACGCAGAAAGCGGTAATGGATCTGGTGGTCGAACTCACGCGCGAACGGGGAATGTCCACGATTCTGATCACCCACGACCTCGGGCTCGCCGCCGCCTATTGCGACCGCGTGATGGTGATGGAAAAGGGCCGCGTCGTCGAGAACGCAAAATCCGACGTGATCTTCAAAAAGCCGGCGCACGCTTATACGCGCAAGCTGATGCGGGCGACGCCGCGCCCCGGAATTTCGCTGCGCGGGTTGCTGCCGGAAGACGACGCCGGACAGGCGAAGACTGCAGCGGCGCCGGCAAGCAAGCAGGCTTCCGCCAAGGAAGCACTGCTGACCGTCGAGAAGCTGGTGAAGGAATATCCGCGCAAGGGCCTGCCGAGTTCGTGGGCCAAGATTTTCGGCCGCAAGCCGCCGGTGGAGACAGAGAATTTCCGCGCCGTGGACGGCATCAGTTTTTCCATCGCGCGCGGGGAAAGCGTCGGCCTGGTCGGCGAATCCGGCTGCGGCAAATCCACCACCTCGATGATGGTGATGCGGCTGATCGACAAGACGTCCGGGCTGATCACCTTCGCCGGCGACGATATCAGCGAAATTCCGGCGCGCAATTTCGCCACGCTGCCGTTGCGCAAGCGCATCCAGATGGTCTTTCAGGATCCGACCGACAGCCTTAACCCGCGCTTCACCGCCGCGCGCGCGATTGCCGATCCGCTGCTGCGGCTGGGCGGGTTATCGCACGGCGAGGTGCGCGCGCGCTGCGAGGAGCTGGCCGGCCAAGTCGGCCTACCGCTCAATCTGCTCGACCGTTTCCCGCATCAACTTTCCGGCGGACAAAAGGCGCGCGTCGGCATCGCGCGCGCCATCGCGCTCAAACCCGACCTCGTCATTCTCGATGAGCCGACCGCCGCGCTTGACGTTTCGGTCCAAGCGGTCGTACTTAACCTATTGCAGGACCTCAAAGATTCGCTCGGAATGAGCTACCTTTTCGTCTCCCACGACCTCAACGTGGTGCGGCTTTTGTGCGACCGAGTCATCGTCATGCAGGCGGGCAAGATCGTCGAACAGGGCGAGACCGAACAAGTTATGCTCGCCCCGACAGCGAGCTATACCCGCGACCTGCTGGCGGCAATTCCGCATCCGCCGGTTTGAATGGGGTTCGCATGAGCCTGATCGCGCCAGCCGACGAGACGCCGCACTTAAGCTGGCCGCGCAAGACGCGCGCCGAGGAGTTGCGGCTGCAGCTTGCCGACGACATCGTGCGTGGCGCGCTGCCGCCGGGTGCCGCGCTCGACGAAACCACGCTGGCGCGCCGCTTCGACGTTTCGCGCACCCCGGTGCGCGAGGCGATCCGCCTACTGGTGGCGAGCGGGCTGGTGGAGGTTCGCGCCCACCGCGCCGCCGTGGTCGCGCGGCCGAGCGCCGACCAGCTCGCCGGCATGTTCGAAGTGATGGCGGAGCTGGAAGCGCTCTGCGCCGGTTTTGCCGCCGAGCGCATGACCAGCGTCGAGCGGCGCGCGCTCGAGGATGTGCATGAGCAACTGCGCGTGCTGATCCAAAGCGGCGATCCGCAGCGCTATCACGAAATGAACGAAGCCTTTCACAACTGCATCTATACCGGCGCGCACAATACCTATCTCGCCGAGATTACGTTGGCGACGCGCGCGCGGGTGCAGCCGTTCCGCCGCGCGCAATTCCGCAATCTCGGGCGGCTGGCCAAGTCGCATATCGAGCATGACCGCGTGGTGGAGGCGATTTTGCGCGGCGAGCAATCTATCGCCGGCTCCGCCATGTACGCGCATATCGTTACGGTGCGCGAGGAATATGAGCACTATACCGAGACGATTTGAGCAGGTTCAGGCCGGCAGTTTTTCGCGCGCGAGATAAACGCGCCAGCCGCCGAAACTGGAAATGTCACGCGCGCTCGCCGTGGCCGCGGCCTCGACCAGGAAGCCTTTCACCGCGCGGCCGTCGGCAAGCACGACGGTGCCGATCGACAGCGGCGGCGGCACGGCATCGGCGAAACACCCGAAGGCGCCGACCGGCAGTCCCCAGATCTCGACCTCAATGCCGGCGCCCTTGCCGCGCTCGACGCGCAACAGTCCGGGTTTCGGCGGCGTCGTGTCGGATAGCGCGTAGAGCCGGTAGTCCGGGGCGGTCGCCGCCGTCGCCAGCAGGCGGCCGCCGAGCGCGCGCAATTCGCCGTTGAGCGGCAGGCCTGAAAGATGCGCGCCGACCACAGCCACCGCGACTTCGCCATCGGCCGGCCATTTCGGCATTGGCATAAGCGGCGGCTGCGTCGCTTTAAGCGCGCCGAGCGGCAAGCCTGTATCGGCATGGAAGACGCGGCCAATTTCCGCCAATCGCGCGTCGGCGCCGCCGGGCGCCAGCAGGGTGATGCCGAACGGCACGCCAGCCTCGGTGATCGAGGCCGGCAGCGCCAGGCCGCAAAGATCGAGCAAATTGACGAAATTAGTGTAAGTGCCGAGCCGGCTGTTGAGCTGGATCGGATCGGCCTGCACCTGTTTGACGGTGTACACGGTAGGCGCGGTCGGCAGCGCCAGCGCGTCGATGCGGCGGAAGGTGTGATCGGCGACGCGGCGCAGCTCCTCCAGCTTGTAGAACGCCGCGAAGGCATCCATCGCGCTGGGCCGCTGGCCGCTCAAGACGATCTCGCGCGTTACTGGATGAATGGCGTCCGCGTCCGAGGCCAGCAGCGAACGTGTTGCGAGCGTGCGTTCCGCCACCCATGGACCCTCATAGAGCAAGCGTGCGGTCTCGTAGAACGGCTCGATGTCGATCTCGACGACGGCACAGCCGAGGCGCGCCAGCCGTTCCAGCGCCGCCTCGTAGGCGGCGGCGTATCGGCGGTCGCCGAAGAATAGCCGCTGGCCGGCGGCCGGAACGCCGAGTTTGACCTGCGGCAGGACGCCCGGTTTCGCCAGCGGACGCTGGCGCGAATAGGGATCCTTGGTATCGGCTCCAGCGATTGTCTCGAGCGCGGTCCAGGCGTCGTCGACGGTGAGCGCGAACAGCGAGACGCAGTCGAGCGTGCGGCAGGCCGGCACCACGCCATAGGTTGAGACCAGGCCGAGGCTCGGTTTGAGCCCGACGATATTGTTGAACCCCGCCGGCACCCGACCGGAGCCCGCCGTGTCGGTGCCGAGCGCGAGCGGTACCAGGCCCGCGGCAACCGCCACCGCCGAGCCGGAGCTCGATCCGCCGGGAACGAGCTCGGCGTTGAACGTGTTGCGCGGAACTCCATAAGGCGAGCGCACGCCGACCAGGCCGGTGGCGAACTGGTCGAGATTGGTCTTGCCGATAACGATCGCACCGGCCGCGCGCAGCCGCGCCACCGCGGTCGCATCGTGCGCCGGCTGATAGGCAAAAGCGGGACAGGCCGCCGTCGTCGGCAGTCGGGCGACGTCGATATTGTCCTTCACCGCGACGGGGACGCCGTGGAGCGGTCGCCCGTCGGGGCCGGCCGCGGCCAGTGCGCGCGCTTCCGCCAACGCCTCGGCTTCAGGGCGCAGAGCGATGAAGACGGCGGGATCTCCATGCGCGCGGATACGCGCATAGCTGCGGGCAACCGTCTGTTCCGGCGTTGCCGTCCCCGTCCGGTGCGCGGCCACAATCGAGGCAACGGTGTCAACCAAAGCGAGCCCCCAAAGCAAAGCCAATGGCGCCGCCCCGGCAAAGGCGCACTACGTCTTGTGCGAAAATTCTCGAACCCGCGCAACAGGAATTGTCGTGTCAAACCAACGGTTGCCACGCGGCCAGGTGCTGGGAGATGATGCGCCGGCCATGACCCCCGTTCTGCTCGCCACCACCCCGATCGGCCGCATCGTCGAATCGGCGATCGTCCCCGCTATCGAGGCGCGCACCGTCAATTTGTGGGGCATGCGGCGATGAGCGACACGCTGCGGGTCGATGTCTGGCGAGGCGCCGAAAATGGCCGCTTCCAGTCCTTCACGATTCCCCGCCGCGAGCACCAGACGGTGCTTGACGCAGTCAGCGAAATCCAGCGCGAGCACGATGCGACATTGTCCTACCGCTTCGCCTGCCGCGTCGGCATGTGTGGCTCCTGCGCCATGGTGGTGAACGGCCGCCCGCGCTGGACCTGCCGCACGCGCGTGCGCGACGTTGTCGTAAACGGTGAACCGCTGCGGCTGGAGCCGTTGCGCAATTTCACGGTGGTCAAGGATCTCGCCGTCGAGATGACGACTTTCTTCGACAAATGGAAGGACGCGCGCGGCTATTTCGAGCCGGGTGCGGCGCCGGAAAAGGATTTCACCGTGGTGCCGCCGGCAACGCGCGAACGGCAAGAAGCCGATGCCGGCATCGAATGTATCGGCTGCGGTGTCTGCTATTCGGCCTGTGATGTGGTGGCCTGGGACAAAGACTATCTCGGCCCCGCCGCACTCAACCGCGCCTGGACGCTGGTCAACGACGTGCGCGACCAAAACCAACGCGCCCGGCTCGACGCGGTGTCCGGCAGCGAGGGCTGCCAGGCCTGCCACACGCACATGAGCTGCACCCAATTCTGCCCGAAGAAGATCGCGCCGACTTATGCCATCGCCGGCCTCAAACGCGCGGTTTTGCGCCGCAGCTTGCGGGGCGCGCGATGACCGCGATCCTGTTCCTGGCGCAGCGCGTGACCGCTTTTCTGCTGGCGCTCGCGGTCGCCGTCCACCTCGGCACCATTCTCTATGCCTCGCGCGGCGGGCTGACCGCGGCCGACATTCTGGCGCGCACGCACGGCAATATTGCCTTCGCGCTGTTCTACGGCTTGTTCGTCGTCGCGGTCGCGATCCACGCGCCGATCGGCTTGCGCAATGTGTTGCGCGAATGGACTCCGTGGCGAGGCCGCTCGCTCGATCTCGCGCTGATGCTGTTTTCGATTCTGCTGTTGATCCTCGGCCTGCGCGCCGTGTTCGCGGTCTACGTCGCATGATCCGCGCCTTGCACCGACAACGCGGTTTTGTCGCGGCCATGCTGCATCGCTTGTCCGGCATCGTGCTGGCGTTTTTTCTGCCCATCCACTTTCTCGCGCTGGCGACGGCGCTCAACGGCGCCAAGGCGCTCGACGCGTTCCTGGCGATCACACGCCAGCCTGTCGTCATGGCTGCCGAGTTCGCCATTGTCGTCGCACTCGCCGTCCATCTGACGCTGGGTCTGCGCATAGTGGCGATCGAGTTTTTCGATCTCCGCGAAAAAACGCTGGTCCCGCTATCGATCTGCTTCGCCGCCGTCGGCGCGGTTGGCCTCATCTTCATCCTTAACGCCGGCTGACCGCATGCTGGCAGGCCTCCCTTATGAAACGATCGCCGTGCTCTGGCTCGGCGCCTTGCTGGGCGGCGTCGCCGCCGGCGCCAGCGGTTTCGCCTTTGGCATCGCTGCCACGTCGATCTGGCTGCACCGCATCGATCCGGTGCATTGCGCGCTGATGGTCACCGGCTGCGGCGTACTCTTGCACTCCACCACGATCTGGCCGCAGCGCCGGCATATTGAGATCGGCAAGCTGTGGCCGTTCCTACTCGGCGGCTTCGCCGGCATTCCGATCGGCGTACGTTTACTGGTTTACACCGACGCCGGCGTGCTCAAGATCGCGCTCGGCATTTTCCTGTTGGCGTTCGGCGCCTATGCGCTGCTCGCCCCGCGCCTGCGCACTTTTTCGGGCGGCGGCCGCCTCGCCGACGCCGCCATCGGCTTCTTCGGCGGCATTCTCGGCGGAATCGGCGGCTATTCCGGCGTGTTACCGACGATCTGGACGCAAATACGCGGCTGGCCCAAGGCCGTCGCCCGCGCCGTCTACCAGCCTTATATTATCGTCATGCATGCGCTGGCTTTGGCGGGCATCGTCTGGATGACTTTTGACCGCGCCGGCGCGATAATGCTGATCGCGGTGTTACCGCCGTTGTTGGGCGGAACCTGGATTGGCTGGCAACTCTACGGCAAGCTCAATGACCTACGCTTCCGCCAGGCGCTGGCGGTGCTACTGATCGTCTCGGGCCTGACGCTGGTCGTTTAGGAGTGCGTGATTCCGAAAGCTGGGAACCGGTTTTTGGATAAGATCATGCGCCAAGGGAAAACTGTCATGCAACTCGATCTCAAGGAAGTCGAGGAGCTGAGCAAGACGCTCTATATCCGCGCGCTCAAGTTGCTGCCGCAGGATATCAAGCAGGGTTTCGCGCGGCTGCTGATGGAGGAGACCGACGCCACCGGCAAGACCATCTTGGGCACCATGGTCGAGAACATCCAGGTTGCCGAGCGCACCAAGAATTTGCTCTGCCAGGACACCGGCATTCCGATTTATAACGTCGTCATCGGGCGCAACGTGCAGTTCGACGGCGCCGGCATGAAGGAAGCGATCCGCCGCGGCTGCGAGCGCGCCACCAAGGAGCACCCGCTGCGTTCCTCGGTGGTGCATCCGGTCACCCGCAAGAACGAGCAGACCTCGTGCGGAGTCGGCATTCCGGTCATCCATGTCGATTTCGACGAACGCGAGGAGACGGTTGAGATCGAGATGATCCCCAAGGGCTCCGGCTCGGAGAACGGCTCGTTCCTGCAAATGCTGATCCCGGCCGACGGCGTCGCCGCGGTCAAGCGCTTCGTCATCGACAAAGTGATCGAATGCGGCGGCCGCGTCTGCCCGCCCACCATTGTCGGCGTCGGCATCGGAGGCACCTCGGACCTGTGCATGCATCTCGCCAAGATCGCCGCCACGCGGCCGCTCGGCACCGTTTGCGCCGATACGGAAGGCGCCAAGATCGAGGCGCAGTTGAGCGAGGCGGTGAACGAGCTCGGAATCGGGCCGCAGGGCCTGGGCGGGCGCGCCACCGCGTTCCGCGTGCATGTGGAAGTCGCCGCCACCCACATCACCATGAACCCTGTGGCGGTGAACATTCAATGCCATTCGGCGCGGCGGGCGAGCGCAACAATCACGCCCGGCGGGATTGCATTCGAGTAAACTCATGACCCATCACGTCCTCGACATGCCGGTCAGCGAGGTGCAAGTGCGCGCGCTGAAAGTCGGCGACACGGTCACGCTGGAAAAGACGCTTTTCGGCATCCGCGACGCCACCTTGATCGAGATGTTCGACCGCGGGCGCTTAACGCGTTTCAATCTTAAGTGCCACGCCGTCATCCATACCGCGCCGAATGTGCGCAAGGTCGACCCGCGCCCGGAAAATTCCTCCGGTTACGAGCCGCTCTGCATCGGCACCACCACCTCGATGCGCATGGAGCGTTTCACTAAACCCTTGATGCAGCGCGACGGCGTCAAGCTGATCATCGGCAAAGGCGGTATGGGACCGGCGACGCTCGACGCCTTTAAGGAATTCGGCGGCGCTTATTTGGCCGTGGTCGGCGGCGCCGCCGCGCTGGAGACCACCTGGATCGAGGCGATCGAAGAAGTTGATATGGACGACCTGCATCCGGAATCCTTGTGGAAATTTCGTATCAAGGGCTTCGGCCCCCTGCTGGTGACCATGGATTCGCATGGGGCTTCGCTGCATGCCAACGTCAACGCCGAAGCCGCGGCACGGCGCGCGACGGTGCTCGCCAGCATCGGCAGCGCGTGAACGTGCAGACGCTTGCGACCGACATTCTGATCCTCGGCGCCGGCGGTGCCGGGTTGTTCGCCGCGCTGCATGCGAAGAAAGCCAATCCGGAACTCGACGTCACGATTGCGGTCAAGGGCCTGCTCGGCAAATGCGGCTGCACCCGCATGGTGCAGGGCGGCTACAATGTCGCGCTCTCGCCGCAGGATTCCGTTGAACGGCACTTCATGGACACGATCGAAGGCGGTGGCTGGCTCAACGATCAGGATCTAGCCTGGCTGCTGGTGGAAACCGCGCCGCGCCGCATCCGCGAACTGGAAACCGAACTCGGTTGCTTTTTCGACCGCAATCCCGACGGCACCGTGCATCAGAAGGCTTTCGCCGGGCAGACTTTTGATCGTACCGTGCATAAAGGCGATTTGACCGGCATCGAGATCATCAACCGACTGGCCGAGCAGGTCTGGCGGCGCGACGTGAAGCGCCTAGAGGACCATCGCGCGCTTGATTTCATCCCCGCCGCCGACGGCTTCGGACTTGCCGGCGTGCTGATGCTCGACATGCGCACGGGCGAGCCGCTGCTCGTGCGCGCGCGCGCGACGCTGCTGGCAACCGGCGGCGGCCCGACCATGTACCGCTATCACACGCCGTCCGGCGACAAATCCTGCGACGGCCTCGCCATGGCTATGCGCGCCGGCCTGCCGCTGCGCGACATCGAGATGGTGCAGTTCCATCCGACCGGTCTCTTGGCTGGCGAAGGCACGCGCATGACCGGCACCGTGCTGGAAGAGGGATTGCGCGGCTCCGGCGGCTATCTGACCGACAACGCCGGCAAGCGCTTCATGTTCGACTACGACGCGCGCGGCGAACGCGCCACCCGCGACATCGTTTCCCGCGCGATCATGCACCGCATCCGCAAGGGTTACGCCTCCCCGCATGGCGGCGTCTATATCGAGATGGGGCATTTGGGCGCGGAGCGCGTGCGGCGCGAGTTCAAGGGCATGGTCGAGCGCTGCGCCGATTGCGGCTTCGATCTCGCCGCTGGCCGCGTCGAGGTGATCCCCACCGCGCATTACATGATGGGCGGCGTCGAATTCAAAGCCGACTGCAGCACGGAACTGCCGCACCTCTACGCGGCGGGTGAGGACACCGGCGGCGTGCACGGCGCCAACCGGCTGGGCGGCAACGGCGTCGCCAATTCGACGGTGTTCGGCGGCATTGCCGGCGACGTCATGGGCGCGCGCACCAAGCCGGGCGGCGCCCTGCCCGAGCCGGACAAAAATGCGATCGATGCGGCTTACGCATGCGCCTTTGCCCCGCTCGGCCGCAAAGCCGGCCATCTGCCGGAACTGCGCGAGCGCCTCTACAGCATCATGTGGAACGACGTCGGCATCTTGCGTGACGCGACGAGCCTTGCGCGCGGCATGGCGGCGCTCGATACGCTCGCCAACGACATCGCGGATTGCGGCGTGAGCGACGCCGACCGTCGCTACAATTTGACCTGGATGGACCGGCTCAATCTGGAAAATTTGACGCTGGTGAGCCGGGCCATCTGCACCGCCGCCGATTTCCGCCGCGACAGCCGCGGTGCGCATTTCCGCGAGGATTTTCCGCAGGTCTCCGATCTCGCCGCATCGCGCTACACCAACGTGCGGCTCATCGGCGGCCGGCCGGTGGTGGCCACCGAAACCGTGACATTCACGCGCGTCCGGCCGGGGCAATCATTGCTGCAGGTGCCGACGGCTGCTGCGCTTTAGCGGAGCTGGCGGAGGGAGAAGAACTGCAAACAAAATTCTCTCCTCTTGGTCCAGAGTAGACCCTAGTATCCCAGCTTGCCTGATGCTCCCTAATGCTCACCAAGCGTACCTAATCGTATCAACTCGCACGTAATCGCGTTGGCGGAGGGAGTGTAACTGCAAAACAAATTCTCTAGATCCGGGAATTTTCAGAAGAACAGGAAATTTGTCCGCATGAACAAGGAATTCTTGGTACGCACGGTCCCTACAGTGTCCAGAGACGCGCGGCTTCAGCCGCCGCCGATGTCGTGAGCAGCGGCTTCAATAGCTGCCGGAACAACTCGGTAACCCCCGAACGGTTCAAATGGTCGGTGTCGAGTTAGAAATTCGGGTTATCCAGAGCAGCGGAGAAACCTTGCGGCGGCACCGCCTGCTCGGTGAGAACGAGCCGTACCGCGTCGTCGAACGCCGTTTCATTGGGGAATCGGTCGCGGAACTACGCCGGCAGCGGTAGCTTGATGGCGATCACGCGGATGCCGTGTTCGCGCGCGGTCGCGACTAGGTCGGCAAGCTACGTGAGATAGCGCCCGCATGCCCCATCACAATCTCCCACAATCAGTCTGCGGAGATCCAACATCCCGCGTTGGATCGTCCGATTCTGCATCTCGCGCCAACCGAATGAAATTTACGATAGGGACAGTTAGCTGAAGGATTGGCGAAGTCCGTTGCCGCTCAGAACGCACCCATGGCCACCGATATCTTGCGGGCCGCTTCGATCGTCACCGGCACGAGCGTCTTCCGCGCCTGGGCGAGACTGATTTTGGTTTCGGGCACTGACATGCTGACCGCCCCGAGCACCCGTCGACACCTCTTCTTATTGTTGCAATTTAGGTGCACTTTCTATTCGGTCAAACAAGCTTGGTTTGGTGGCTGAGAGCGAATTGTGAGTCAATGAATTTCAGACAGATCTACAGCATCAATATGAGCATGGCTGCCTATGTGGTCGGCGACGTGCTCGTCAAGAACTTGGGGCAGATCTATCCGCCGGTGGAAGTCATTTTCTGGCGAAGCTGCGTGATCGCCTGCGGCTTTGGCCTATATCTCGCCATCAGTCGCAAGTTGCTCTCGAAGCATATCCTGAGGCCCGCGGTGCTCGCGCGCTGCGTGTTCGATAGCATCAACTCCTTTTCTTTTGTCATCGCCCTCGTTCACATGGCGCTTGCCGAGATCTATGCGATCCTTTTAACGACGCCCTTCCTGATGACCATCCTGGCAGTCGTTCTTCTCAAGGAGCCCGTCGGCTGGCGGCGATGGTTAGCCATTATCGGCGGCTTTGCTGGATCGTTGCTGATCATCAAACCAAGCTCGCAAGGTTTCAATTATTGGGCGGCTGTTGCGTTCCTTGCCGCGCTAGCCGGCGCGCTGCGCGATTTCGTCACAGTCAAAATTCACCCAGCACTCTCGACTATTGAAGTAACTCTCATAGGCGCGGTTTTTACCGCTGCAATCGCTGGAGTCGCATTTCTGTTCGGCATAGGTCAGTCCTGGAAGTTGATCGCCGCCCACGAAATGTATTTGTTGGTCGCCACGGCAGCTGCCTCACTCACCGGAACGGTTCTTCTTATTCACGCCTGCCGGATCGGGCCGCTCTACATCGCCGCCGCCTTTCGATTCACGCTACTCGTCTGGGGCGGCGTAGCTGGCTACTTTGTGTTCGGAAACATTCCCGACATTTGGAGTTTGTTGGGCGCAGCAATCATCGTGATGTGTGCCCTCTATGTATTTTATCGAGAGGCAATACGTGGCCGGGCAATTGCTTCAGCCGTAACAAATCGTGGGTGAGCATAGTTATACGAACTGCGATCGACCCGATAGGCTGGCGACCACTTACTTGTGCTCTTTACCGAATTTCTGGATGTGTTCCGCAAAACTTTCGATGAACTCGAAGGCAATCGCTGTCGGCGTCTGATGCGTCGAGTAGAGCGCAAAGATTTCGAGCGTGATCTGCGGCCGGAATGGCAGGGCTGTTACCCCCCGTCCGGCAAATTCACGTGCGGTAAACGGATCGCAGATGCCGACGCCGAGACCGGACGAGACGAGACCGCATACGATTTCCGAAAGAGGCGTTTCCACCCGCATCACCCGTAAAACACCATGCTCCGCAAAAATCGCGTCGACCTGACGTCGACTCTGAGACGAATGGTTAAGTGAGATGAAATTCTCGCCGTCAAAGTCCTTGGGTTCGAGCGTGTTCTTACGCGCAAGCCGGTGCCCGTCGGGAATGACGGCGACCTGGGGTAACAAAGGCATCGCCACTTTCTTAAGTGCGGGATGTTCGATCTGCGGCGAAGCAAACCCGATATCGCATTGCCGATTGACCGCCCAATCGACGACGAGCGTCGAGATAACGCCTGACAATTCAAGGTCGAGCTCCGGCCGAACGGCCACGAATTTGCCGGCGAAACGCGGCAGAAATCCGTTGGCAAGTGCGGGCAAAGCCGCGATGCGCAAGAGCCCGGTGCGCCGCAGGCGGATTTCTTCGGCGGCGTCGGCCCACAGGAGCGGCCCAGTGCCCGCGAGCACGACGCGCCCATCTGTGCTACCTTGCTTGCTCGACTTCTCTATGGTGTGGAGACCTCGATGAAGCTGTACGTCACGTACACCTCACCCTACGCGCGGCTAGCCCGCATCCTTGTCGTGGAGAAGGCACTCGAGGATCGCGTTGAGATTATCGAGGCGAAAACTCGAACCCGCAACAGCCCTTATTATCAGATCAACCCTTCTGGCCGCGTGCCCTATCTCATCGATGGCTCGGGCGTTGGCATGGAGGACAGCCAGCTCATCTGCGCTTATCTCGACAGTCTCGACGGTATGATCTTCCCCCGCTTTAGTGGACGGGGTTAAGTCGCTTTTCGTTCCATCTCGACCGGGCTGATATATCCGATTGCCGAGTGGAGACGCATTCGATTGTAGAATCCTTCAATGAATGCGAACAGGTCGCGCTGGGCGTCTGCCCTCGTCGCATATTTCTGATGATGGACAAGCTCGGTTTTGAGAGTGTGGAAGAAGCTCTCCATCGGGGCATTGTCGAGGCAATCGCCTTTGCGGCTCACCGATGCGCGCATGCCAGCGAGTTGCAGAGCGCCACGGTATCCGTCTGAGGCATATTGAACGCCACGATCGGAATGATGGACCAGGCCCGCGTCAGGGCGCTGGCGCTGCAGCGCCATCATGAGAGCCGCGAGCGGCAATTCGGTTCGCAGATGATCGCGCATAGCCCAGCCGACGAGCTTGCGGCTGTAGAGGTCCATGACCGCGGCCAAGTACAACCAGCCCTCACCAGTTGGAATGTAAGTGATGTCGGCAAGCCAGATGCGGTTTGGCGCCGCAGCCATGAAGTTGCGGTCGAGAAGGTTGGGGGCGATCGGCAGGTTGTGACGGCTGTCGGTCGTTCGCACCCGCCGCGGCTGCATCATGATGGCGCGGATGCCATAGCGGCGCATCAGCCGCTCGATCCGGCCACGGCTGGCGCCGCGGCCCTGAGCCCGCAGGACGGCATGGACACGAGGGCTGCCATAACGCCCGCCACTGTCGCGATGGATACGAACGATCTCGGACAGCAGGATGCGATTGGCTGCAGCCCGACGGCTTTCCGGCCGAGTACGCCAAGCATAATAGCCGGCCGGCGAGACGCCCAGGATCCCGCACATCTGACGGACTGGATAATCGTCGCGGCGATCTTCGATGAAGCGGAATCTCATGTCCGTGTTCCAGCAAAGATCGCGATCGACTTTTTTAAAATATCGCGTTCCATCCGCAGGCGCTCGTTCTCACGCCTGAGCTGGGCAATCTCAGAGGCTTGGTCAGCGGTCGGCAGCGCCGCCTGCGTTGTGGGGCGCCGCGTCGCTGCCGCCGGCTGCCCCGAGATGCCGAATTTGTTCACCCATTTACGCAGCACCGTCTCGGCCAGCCCGATCTCGGCCGCCACCGAGCCGATCGATCGCCCACTCGATCGAACAAGTTCAACCGTTTGCCGTTTGTAATCTTCGGTAAAGAAACGCCGCTTTGCCTTCTCCATCCGACACCTCCTGGCTCTTCGAGCCTACTACGGGTGTCCACTGAAACGGAGGAGGATCATTTTGTCCATCGACAAGAACATCATGGCCTTGCATCGGTCGTGCGAGGCAAGCCGGCGGTTGGCGGAAATTCCAGGCATCGGCCCGGTCGTCGCCACCGCCCTGGTTGCCGAGATCGGCGACTGGAAGACATTCTCATCGGGACGCAACCTTGCCGCCTGGATCGGGTTGGTGCCGAAGCAGCACACGACCGGCGGCAAGGACAGGCTCGGCAGCATCACCAAATAGGGCAACCGATACTTGCGATGGTTGCTGGTCGTTGGCGCTATGGCCGTCATCCGCTACGCACGCAAGCACGGCACCCAGAAGCGGCCGTGGCTCGGTCGGTTGATGGAGCGCCGACCCTTGAAGGTGGCCGCAGTCGCGCTGGCCAACAAGGTTGCTCGGATGGCCTGGGCCATCATGGTCCGCGGCGAGAGATACAAGGAGCCGAAGCTGTTGCTGGCAGCATGAGGCACGCCAGCAGATAAATCGGCAACACCAATTGGCGAGGGCATGACGACGTAATGCAGAAACGGTCGTTCCGGGGATCGGGAGAACCCGTTTGGGTCAACGCACTTCTCTAAAGTGCGCGTGATTGTTGGGGACCCGATCCGCGCAGAGCATTAGGGCCAGCGGCCACACCCGCCGCGTCAACAGATCCTATGAGGGCTTGCGGCGGAGAGAGTAGCGTGTCTGCCGCTAAAACAACCTTGGAGGATATTGACGATGACGCAGGCCCCTGGCGCAATTTCCACTCCTTCTGTGCTTGATTACGAACGCACGCTCATCCTGGCGATCGAGCTGAGCAATACGAGTTGGGTGCTGGCTGCCCAGATACCAGGCCTGCCAGGTGTAAAAGCCAAGCGTTCCATTGAGCCGACCCCCGAAGCGCTGATGGCGGCTATCGACGGCTATCGCGTCCGGGCCGAGAAGGCAGGCCGAAGTGTCAACCGGGTAGTAGCGGTCTACGAGGCAGGTTGGTCAGGGTTTTGGCTGGTCCGTTGGTTGGCAAAATACGACATCGAAACGCACGTCATTCAGCCTTCCAGCGTCCCGGTCGATCGCCGAGCGCGGCGAGCAAAATCTGATGGAATCGATGCCGAACTCTTGCTGCGCACGCTGCTGGCATGGCTGCGCGGTGAGCCACGTGTGTGCTCGATGGTTCCGGTCCCTGCCGAAGCCGATGAAGACGCTCGCCGTCGTCTGCGGGAGCGAGCGGAACTCGTTGCAGAACGGGTCGGCCTCGTCAATCGCATCGGTGCCATCCTGGCGACTCTGGGCGCTAGCGAATACAACCCACTCCGTCGGGATCGGCGCCAACGTCTCGACGAATTACGGACGGCCCTCGGGGATCCATTGCCCACGCATGCTCGTGCGAAAATCGTTCGCATGCTTGATCGTCTGGAGTTGCTGCTGATCCAGATCACTGAACTTGAACAATTACGCGATGCAGTGCTCGAAGATGAGAACCCCGACAGGGCTGCAAGCATGATCCAGCAACTTGCCAAGTTACGTGGCATTGGTGTGCAGAGCGCCACCGTGCTGGTGCGCGAGGGGTTTGTGCGCAAATTCGCCAACGGCAAGGCGCTTGGATCCTATGCGGGCCTTACTGCCACTCCTTACAGCAGTGGCGGCACCGAACGCGAACAGGGTATCGGCAAGGCGGGAAACGCGCGGCTGCGGACCCTGATGGTCGAACTGGCATGGATCTGGCAGCGATATCAGCCGGACTCTGCTCAGGTCTGCTGGTTCCGTAATCGCGTCAGCGGCACAGGCAGCCGCATGCGGAAGGTGATGGTGGTGGCGCTGGCACGGAAGCTGTTGATCGCCTTGTGGCGGTTCGCAACCCAAGGTGTTGTCCCGGAGGGCGCAGTCATGAAGCCTGCATCTTAATCGATCCCAAATCCCCGAGCCCTAGGCGAGCTCGGGCAAACGAATCCAAGGGGGCGTCGCCGTTGTCCGGCCTGGTGCCTTCGCATCGTCTCAAAGAGTGGTGCCGCCCTCCTGGAGCTCTCCCGTCCCGAATGAGGGACCGTGGTCGGGACTCAGTCCCGCCGGATGTGAGGTTTGCAGGGAAGACCTGTATTGATGAGAGCTCCGCCTTGGTCGATCGATTCAACCGAGCCGCACGTGCCGAAATCCGAGGAGCGTTAAAATGAAGTAGCTTGACACAATCGCCCTCATGTGAGGCCGGACACGTGACCGCACCCGACCAATGCTGCAGAAACGTCAAAAAAGCTCTTGCCATGGCGCCGTCCACACGTGACCCGAAGCGACATTGGTCGGGGTAGCTGTCCCTGAACAGCGCGTTGCAGCCGCGCAAGGAGGGCGCTTATACTCGGCTCATATGAATTCTTGCGCGCTTTTTTGCCCCTTCATAGCGCTAGCCATGACACTCGAGCGACCTGGACCCCTTAAATTCGATTTGCTCCATTTGCTCAGCGGATTCAGCGGAGTTTATCTCGTCAACGCCATCGTCGGTTTTCTCTTCGCGGCGTCGGCCCCGGTTGCGATAATCTTGACCGCAAGTGAGAAAGGCGGATTGACCGAGTCGGATATAGCCTCGTGGCTGTTCGGCTGCTTTTTTGTCAATGGCTTGATTTCAATTGGCTTCTGTTTGGCCTATCGCCAACCCTTGGTTTTTTTTTGGACCATTCCAGGTACGATTCTGGTCGGCCAAGCGCTCGACCATCTCAGCTTCGCGCAAGTCATCGGCGCCTATTATGCGACTGGTGCGTTGATGTTTATCCTCGGACTGAGCGGGTGGATGCGTAAATGCATGAGCCGATTGCCAATGCCAATCGTCATGGCGATGGTGGCAGGGGTGTTTCTACAATTCGGCTTGAATTTGATCTTTGCGATCCGCGACGGCGTCATGATCGCCGCCCCAATGACGGCGGTGTTCTTGCTGTTCTCTGCGTTCCCCAAGCTCGCTCGTATATCGCCGCCGCTGATTGGCGCGCTAATCGTCGGCATTGTTGCGATCACTCTCTTGGGCAAGTTCGACCTGAGCGGACCCGCGGAATTCACTTTGGCAAGACCCAATTTTCATGTACCGGACTTTTCATGGACCGCCATGGTGGAGCTGGTGTTGCCGCTGGCGATCACGGTGCTGGCAGCCCAAAACGCGCAAGGCTTTGTGATACTCGAGGCCGCCGGTCACAAGCCGCCGGTCAATGCGGTCACGGCTGCGTGCGGCCTCGGCTCTCTGATCGTCGCTTCGGTCGGCGCGGTATCGACCTGCCTGACCGGTCCGGTCAACGCGATCATCTGCAGCGCGGGTGATAAAGATAAGCATTACGCAGCGGGTGTCATGGTGTCGCTACTGGCATTATTGTTTGGGATATTTTCGCCGGTCTTCACACGGTTCATGCTGGCGACGCCCAAAGTCTTCATCGCGACGCTCGCGGGTCTCGCCCTCTTGCGGGTTTTGGAGCGTGGCTTTGTGGTCTCGTTCAATGGCGCCTTCACACTCGGCGCTGTAGTCACTTTCTTGGTGACGGTGGCTAATGTCCCGATCTTTTCGATTGGGGCGCCATTCTGGGCGGTGATCATAGGCCTTGCCGTGTCCTGGGCGCTTGAAAGAAACGACTTCAAAAACATTACCGTGGAATAGGTCGACCGAGCGGTACCCAAAATCCACTATGGCACTCAGTGAACATTCGCGGCGCCGCAATATTTTGCGCGCTAGTAGAGTAACAGCGAACATTGACCAACGACCGTTCGACCATAATTTATGATCCAAAGCGCACAATGCCAAGACGATATATGCTAGTCTCGCGAGCCATAAAACGGACGGCCGGTGATCGCAATGTTGGAAACGGACAAGGTGTTCACCGGCTCGATTCCGGAAAACTACGACCGCTATATGGTGCCGTTGATTTTCGAGCCGTACGCCGCGGATCTTGCGCGACGCGCAGCGTCCTTGTCGCCAAACGCCGTTTTGGAAAGCGCCGCAGGCACCGGGGTTGTCACCCGCGCCTTAGCGCCAAAACTGTCCGCAGGCGCAAGCTATGTCGTAACCGACCTCAACCAGCCGATGCTCGACTACGCCGCCTCGCGGCAGCCCCCCGACACTCGTATCAAATGGCGGCAAGCGGATGCTCTGGCGCTACCGTTTGAAAATGCGGCCTTCGATCTCGTTTGTTGCCAGTTCGGCGCCATGTTCTTTCCCGACCGCCTATCGGGCTACCGCGAAGCAAAGCGCGTCCTCAAGCCCGGCGGGCGTTTTTTGTTCAACGTGTGGGACCGTATCGAGGAGAATATATTTGCGGACGATGTGACGAACGCTCTCGCGAGGATATTTCCGAACGACCCGCCGCGTTTTATGGCGCGCACGCCGCACGGCTACCATGACACGGCGCTGATCCGTCGAGAGCTGGAGGCGGCCGGTTTCTCCCGTGTGGTAATCGAGACGCGGGCCGAACAAAGCCGCGCATCCTCGCCGCGTATTCCGGCCGTTGCTTATTGCCAGGGAACTCGTCTTCGCAACGAAATCGAGGACAGAGATGCAGCAAAGCTGGAAGCTGCAATCGACTACGCCGAATCTGCGATTGCGGACAAACATGGCCGCGGCGAGGTTGCCGCTAAAATTCAAGCACACGTCATCGTGGCTGTGGCCTAGATGTTGAGATGTCCACGATTGACCGATAGTGTTGAAAAACGATTTTGAGGGGAGCCTCGGGAAAGATTGATCCAAAATCCTGCACCAAGACGCAATCTTGATTCAAAAATCCATTCCCCGGGATTCGATTATTTCAAAATCTAATTCCACAGCCCATTTACGGAGACTTTTTCAACACTATCGACCCACAGCCGCTAACCCTGGCTCGATAGAGATACGCCATCGTCGTCCATAAACTCAATAAAACATGGAGGGGAGTTGTTCATGCACAGGATCGCCCTTGTAATTGCTTTTGCGGTCGGACTGATAGCACCGGCGCTCGCCCAGAAGGCGGAGATTGAGGCGGTAAATGCCAAATGGGTGGAATTGTTCAATAAAGGCGATTTCGCCGGCATCGCATCGCTCTATACCGATGACGCGACAGCATTCCCGCCGGGTGCGGAAATGGTGAAGGGCAACGCTGCAATTGGATCGATGTGGAAAGGCTTAGCCGAACAAGTGAGCGATCCGAAAATCACAACCCTCGATGTTAAACAGCTCGGGCCTTCCGCGGCGCGAGAGATAGGGACCTTTAGCTTAAAGATCAAAGGTCCGACACCGCAGAAAGTTACCGGGAAATATCTCGTGGTGTGGGAGAAGGTCGGAGAACATTGGAAACTTGCGGCTGATATCTGGAACGACGGCAAATAAGGACGCCCCTTTCACATTACTTTGGCGTCGTCAACGAATGTCCGTCTTTGACAGATTTTGTTGCAGAAGTGATTTGAAGGCTTTTGCGAACAGTGATTCCGTCTTCTGACGACATATTGTGTCGGAGACGGGCGATGATGGGACGTCAGAACAACGATCAGGGACCTCTGTTCTACGAGTTCCGTCTCGATGAGGCGGTTCCTGATGATCATCTGGCACGCAAGATCGACGCCGTTTTCGATCTATCTTGGGTCTACGCAGAACTCGGGCCGCACTATCCAACCCTCGGCCGGCCTTCGGTTGATCCGGTACTGATGATCCGGATGCTGATCATCGGCTATGTCTTTGGCCTGCGTTCCGAGCGGCTGCTGTGTCGCGAGTTGCAGGTGAACCTTGCCTATCGCTGGTTCTGCAAACTCGGCATAGAACACAAGATCCCGGATCATTCAGCGTTCTCGCGAGCACGCAATGAGCGTTTCCGCGACAGCGACATCTTTCGCCGGGTATTTGAGCGTGTCGTCGGGGCGTGTATTGCGGCCGATCTCGTTGGCGGAGAGGGATTTGCCGTGGATGCCAGCCTGATCCAGGCTGACGCCAATAAGCAACGCTCGATCCCAGGCTCGGAATGGCAAAAGACACGCGATCCCGAGACGGCGAGCCGCGCCGTGAAGGAGTATCTTGCAACCCTCGATAACGCGGCCTTTGGTGCAGCAAGCGAGGTTAGGCCGAAGTTCGTCTCGCCATCTGATCCAGCCGCGCAATGGACGGGCGCAATGCGGGGACCGGCCTTCTTCGCCTATGCCGACAACTATCTGATCGACTTGAAGTGCGGCATCATCATGGATGTCGAAGCTTCTCGTGCCATTCGCCAAGCGGAGGTCGGTGCCGCGAAGACGATGATCGAGCGAACGGAAGAGCGCTTTAATATCAAGCCCGAACGGCTTGCGGCCGATACGGCCTATGGCTCGGCGCCGACCCTTGATTGGCTCGTCAATGACAAGAAGATAGCGCCGTACATTCCGGTCATCGACATGGCTAAACGCGAAGTCGGCATCTTCTCGCGCGAGGACTTCACCTATGACAAGGTGCGCGACGTTTACACCTGTCCAGCGGGCAAGCTTCTCACCACGACTGGCCGGATCAGAGAAGATGACTTGCGTCCGTACAGAGCCAGCAAACTCGATTGCGATATCTGCCCATTGAAGATGCAATGCTGTCCGAAGGATATATCACGTAAGCTTCTCCGCAGCATCTACGAGGAGGCTCGTGACGTTGCTCGTGCGATCGCCCGCACAAGTGCCTTTGAGCAATCTTGTCGTGATCGAAAACGCATTGAGATGCTGTTCGCCCATCTCAAGCGCATTCTGCGGCTTGGGCGTCTGCGATTACGCGGCCCCTGCGGCGCTCAGTTCGAGTTTACCCTCGCGGCCATCGCCCAGAACTTACGTCGGCTTGCAAAGTTTATAGCCAGACCACCACCAGAGGCCGATGCATGTCTTGCGTGACCATTGGGGGACAAGAGGTATCAGCCAGGTCGATGCTGCCGCACTCAAAGAGGCCGTTGATCGGGAGCCTCTTCAACAAATCGAAGCAATCGCCTCGCGATCACAATCGCCGACTTCTGCAACAAAATCGACACATGACTGCGCTCGCTGCATCGCAGCGCCAATGACGCTTCTCTAATCGGCCGTTCGGGGTCAAGCGCTTTCAGGCTATCCACCAATGCAGCGTCGATGTCGCTCACGGGCTCGTGCTTCTCTTCGGAATCGGCACCAAGGCCCTTCCATCATGGGATTCGAAGACGAGGTGGAACAATCTATTGGGCGGCCTTGCCGTCAGACTGACAGCAGGTTCAAGCGTCATTACGAACTCACCTCATCCATCGTCCCGCGAGGGACACCTCCACCACTTGGTGGAGCTCGAGTGTTCTCCTATTTGATTTGATCCTGCATGGCTCTCAAGCTGCTGCGGCTTGTTCCCGGGTCCACTGGAACTCGGTGCCATCAACCCATATGCGGTGCATGATCACGGCCAGCCTGCGCGCCAGGGCCACGATCGCCTTCTTCATCCCGCGGTGCCTGGCGATCTTCATCGCCCAGGCCTTGAGCCAGGACCACTTAGTCGTGCGGGTCAGCATGATATGGGCCGCTTCGTAGAGCATCGCCCGCATCATCTCATCTCCGCAGCGTGATATTGCGCCGATCCGACTACTCTCGCCCGATTGATGCTGAGAGGGCGTCAGTCCAAATGAGGCCCCGACTGCCTTGGAGTTTCGGAAGCGAGCCGGCACATCGACAGTGGCGCGATAGGTCAGCGCGACCACAGGGCCAACACCTGGGACCGTCATTAGTCGCCGGCACACCTCATCGTCCCGAACGATAGCCAACAAGCGGCGATGCTGGATGACGAACTGCTCGCGAAGTACCCGCCGGACGACAAGCAGCGGTTCAACCAAATCAGCCAAGTCGGGTAAGTTCTCGACCAACTCCCTGATGCGGGCCTCAAACTTCACCGCCCCCACCATGCCTACCTTGAGGCCGAAGTTACGTAACGTTCCTCGCAGGTCATTGTCTATAGCGATGGCCTTTGACTGCAGCAGCTTACGATGTGTCAGCAACATCCGCAGTTTCTGACTGCGTAACGTCTTCACATGTACCGGGCGATAAAGACCCACCCGCATCATCTGCGCGATGCCGCGGGCATCGTTGCGGTCGGTCTTGTTGATCTGTGCTTTCAACACCGCCCGCATGTGCCGCGTCTCGACGCAGATCACTGGCAAGCCCGTTTCGGCGAGGGTGCTGAAAAGCCACTGCGACAGCGGCCCGGCTTCCAATCCAATCCGCTTGAAGCGGTAGGAGGGATTGCTCAGTACCTGCAGCAGAGCTTCAGGCTCGCTCGCTATCTTTACTTCCCGCACGATCCTGCCTGTGTCATCCACAATGCAGACGCTGGTCTCCTTGACCGATACGTCCAATCCAGCAAAATGGTCCATGCTGCGCTTCTCCTTCTGATGCTTGAGGCCCGTAACCTCGGTGACCTCGTTTCACCATCAGCCTGAAGCGCAGCACCCAAAATCTTCAGCTATCCACAAGCTGCCGGCCGATTACCCCATCTATTGGACTAATAGCCGACAAAGGGCGGCGCTGGGGCTGATTTCCCAAGCAGCGATTGACCCATCGCTGCCTTCCTCGGATTGCCAGCAGCCGACATTCTTGAGCGCTTGAGTTAGTGCGCCCCTACCGACTTCTGCGGTTTGGCTGCGGAGCCTAGCGCGACCGACGGATGGCCCTTACTTTCCCGCTGTTCCCGCCGCCGCAGAAGAACGTGTCGCTGCCGTTCGATTCCAACCCCGACACGATCAGCCCGGGCGGCATCTCCAGCTGTTCGAGGATCTCGCCGCTCTGCGGGTCGATGTGGCGCAGTTCGCTTTGCTCGTCTTCCCAGGTGCCGTGCCACAGCTCGCCGTCGACCCAGGTGACGCCGGTCACGAAACGGTTCGATTCGATGGTTCGCAGGATCTTGCCGGTCTCAGGATCGACCTGATGGATCTTGCGCTTGCGATGTTGCGCGACCCAGAGCGTGCCTTCGGCCCATGCCATGCCGGCGGCGCCACCTTCCGGTGTCGGGATAGTCGCGACCACGCGGCCGCTATTCGGATCGACTTTTTGGATGCGATCTCCGGAAATCTGGAAAAGGTGCCGGCCATCGAAGGCGGTGCCCGCGTGCGCAGGGACATTGAGCGCGCGTACCATTTTCCCGCTCGCCGGGTCCATCGCGTTCAACTTATCGCCGGTCGCTACCCACACATGGGCGCCGTCATAGCTGACGCCGGCCACATTGGTGACATCCGGAAAGGGGCCGTATTCGCGGACGATCGTTGCTGCTGAACGTTTCATAATCTCATCCTCGGTTGCCGTTGGCGTGATGAGTTCACCTTAGCCACCGGGCAACGCAGCCGGGAGTAACAAGGTTGTCGGGAAACCGGGCACTGGGGACGCCATCCAACGGCGTGCCCGGCCGCGGCCAACCGCCTGCACTTTGCCATCTACCGTAAGTTCCTCGAGAGCGCGCTGCACAGTGCGCTGACTTGCGCCGAGCGCCAACGCGAGGGCCGACGTCGACCATGCTTCGCCATCGGCGAGCAGCGCGAGGACGGTCGCGTGCGCTTCATCCGTTGGCGGCGCGAGCACCGCGACCTCGCGGGCACGGCGCGGCTCGAGCGCAAAGCCGACCTCGGTCGCATCGATGCCGGCGACCACGCTTAGCGCCTTGCGCAGGCGGCCAATCTCGACGCGCAGCCGGGCGCGATGCGATTCATCGGCGTGCTTGGCGTGGAACCCGCGCGCGAGCAGCACGGCCCGCGACACGTCGCCGGGCCAAGCTTCGGCCAGCGCGCGGGCGAGAGCGAATAGGACCGGGCGTGTCTCCAGCGGAATCACCTTGCCGGTGTGGCAGACAACGTGACGGCAGGCATCGACGACGAGCGTCTTCGAGGCCAGCAAAGTTTCGATCTCATTGAGGCGCAGCAGTCGCTCGCTGCCATACTTGATCAGGCGCGCTGCGGGCGTATCGAGGACGAGCGCCGCGCTTTCGACCTCGGCCAGCAGCGGCGGGATACGGGCCCGCTGCGCGGCGCGTGCAGCCGCCGCCAGCGCCGCGCGCGCCACCTTGATCTGCAGGCGTCGCATAGCAACGCCGGCAACAACCAGATGGTGGGCCGCCCATAATGCAGGTGGTAGCGGAGCAGTATCGAAACCCACGAGGAGGCGCTCGGCCTCGTCGAGGCGGCCGATCAGAAGGAGATAGCGCGCCTTAAGATAGCGCGCATGCGCGGCATTGGCATGGTCGCCATGCCGCTCGAGCGCGTTATAGGCCGCATCGAGCGCGCTCACCGGCGAGTTGAGGTCGCGCGAGACAAGCGCAATCTCGGCGTCGGCGACGGCGCAGCGCGCGCGGGCGACCGCCTCGCGCGGGCCGAAGGTGCGGGCCGCGAGCCGCAGCAACAGCTTGGCGCGGGCAAGATCGCCGAGCTGCGCCATCGCGATGCCGCGTAGCGCCAGTGCCGGCGGATCGTCGCGTAGCGCAATATAGTTCAGCGCGCCGAGGGCATCACCCGCCGCGAGCGCGCGCGCCGCGGCCGTAATCAGAGAGTCCATTCAAATCCCGACACACTTGTCACTCCCACCAATCCGATGCGCGCCCCTAGTTATTCCTCACGACAGACAAGCGCTGACACCAAGCAGCAAGCCCACAGCGGAAGGAAAGAGAGAAATGATAAACACGAATACATCACCCCGGAGCGACCGAGAAGCAGGACAGCATATCATGAAAACACCAATTATCGTATCGCCGCAGGAATGGGAGGCCGCGCGCGAGCAGACGCTCGTGAAGGAAAAGGCCTTCACGCGTGCCCGCGACGCGCTGGCCGCCGACCGGCGGCGAATGCCGTGGATGGCCGTCGAAAAGGCCTATGTGTTCGGCGGGCCCATGGGCAAAGTTAGCCTACTCGACCTGTTCGGGGGGCGCCGTCAGCTGGTCATCTACCGCGCCTTCTTCGAGCCGGGCGTGCACGGTTGGCCGGAGCATGCCTGCATTGGCTGTTCCCTCGGCGCCGACCAGGTTGGCGACCTTTCACATTTGAACGCACGCGACACGACGCTCGCCTACGCCTCACGGGCGCCGCAGGCCGACATCGCGCGCCTGAAAGTGCGGATGGGCTGGGACATGCCCTGGTACACCATCACCGACAGCTTCGACGCCGATTTCGGCGTCGATCAATGGCACGGTCACAACGCATTCATCCGCGACGGCGAGCGCGTGTTCCGGACCTACTTCATCAACCGCCGCGGCGACGAGGCGATGGGAACCGTCTGGAGCTACCTCGATATGACGGCGCTCGGGCGTCAGGAGATTTGGGAGGACTCCCCCGAGGGCTACCCGAAGGAGCGGCCGTACAAGTGGTGGAACTGGAACGATAGTTACGTTCCGAACACCGCGCCCGACCCGAAGTGGGTTGCGGTGTCGGATGCCGGTGAGGCCGCCTTCCGGAAACGTGGCGCCTAGCCAGGGAAGCTACTCGAATCCCGACACACTTGTCACTCCCGGCCCACCGATGGCCGGCAGTAAATCAAGTTCACGATCAATACCCGGCACCGGGACAGAAACAGGAGATGCACAATGACGACACATGCCATTGCGACACGCGATACCTGGCTGGAAGCGCGGCTCGATCTGCTCGCCGCCGAGAAGGACCTGACGCAGCGCACCGACGAAGTCGCGCGGCTGCGTCGGCAGTTGCCCTGGGTTCGGGTCGAGAAGAACTACGTCTTCGACGGACCCGAAGGCCGCGAGACGTTCGCCGGCCTGTTCGGCGGCCGCTCGCAACTCATCGTGCAGCAATTCATGTTGGGCCCAGGCTGGGAGCAGGGCTGCAAGAGCTGCTCCTTCATGGCCGACCGCACCGACGGCATGACCATTCACCTGGCCCATCGCGACGCGACGATGGTGGCCATTTCACGTGCGCCGCTCGCTGAGATCGAACGCTTTCGCCGGCGCATGGGCTGGCAGTTCAAGTGGGTGTCCTCGCATGGCACCGACTTCAACTACGACTTCGGCGTCAGCTTCGCGCCGAAAGAGGTGGCCAAGGGCACGATCAACTACAACTACGGCAAGCGGCCGCTTTCAGCTGAAGAGTTGCCCGGCGTTAGTGTATTCGCCAAGGACGAAGCGGGCGGCGTGTTCCATACCTACTCGACCTACGGCCGTGGCGTCGAGGTGATGATGGGCACGTACCGGATGCTCGACCTCACGCCCAGGGGCCGCGACGAACAGGGCCACAACATGGCGTGGGTGCGTCACCACGACCGCTACGAGCTGCAGCGGCCAGCAAAAGCAATACCGGCGGCGGGCTCGTGCTGCTCCGCGAGGGCGTGAAAATGATGGTTATGACCGATGTCTCGATCTCCCGCGGCGTAGGTTACGACGCCGACATCTGCACCGGGGGCAACACTGCCGCTTCCGGCGTGGCCTCATGGCTCGGCCTCGCTGCCACGCCGACCTTCGCCATCATGGCGCTGTGGTCTGCCTATTTCAGCGCCCAGCCGGACATGCTCTGCATGGCGATGCAAGGCTCATCACCGATGAGCGGAATGACGGTGATGTATCTGCTGATGAGCGCCTTCCACGCAGCGCCGTGGCTGAAACTGATCTTTGGTCGACGAAGCGGCGCTCGGCGGCACGCTCGCGCCACGTTCGGAAATCCAAGCCCATTGACACTCTCCTAGCGCGGTAGCAGTGCTGGCTTGCGTCCGAGCCAGCGCTGTTCCCCCTTTTCGGTTCGAACGGCCGGCGAGTAAGACGCGACTGCCTTGTCCGCTTTAGGGCATCAATCTTTTCGTGATTATTGTCGCCTATTGGTGAACCGAGGTTGTTGACCTCTCGATCTTCAGACAGGACGACCCGTGCCGTTACCGCGCTCCCATCAGTCCCGGGCACCGCCTGGCGCGCAGCGCCCTACCGCGTGAGCGGTTTCGTTCAATGACCGATGCTGTCGGAAAAGTCTTTGTTTCGGTCGGGCAATGCCTCTGAAGCGATTTGAGTAGGCTAAGAGCAAGTGGCTTTTTCCGCTGAGACCTCCGGATGAGTGTTGGCTTTGACGCGGACACGACTGGCAAACTCAACACTGGCGCTCACGCAATCGATGCCCGCTGGCGGTTGGGAGGCGGCCCGAGGGTTCGGAGCGCCAGGGTCTTGAGGTTCTGGACGACGGCTGCCAGGTGGAATTCGTCGCGCGCACCGGAAAGACCTCGCAACCGCATGCGCTCGAAGCCGTGATGAATCTTTAGATGAGCAAAGCGCATCTCGACGCGTTTGCGTTCGTCGCGTGACTTGAGGAAGACCCTCGTGCGCATGAGCCGACGCGCCACATCGCGAGCGTCTTCTTGCAGATCACGAGGAACGTGGCGTGCGGACGTGTTGGGACAGCACTTCATCTTAAGCGGGCAGACATCACAGTCGAGCTTTGAAGCGCGATAGCCTAGCAAGGTGCGATCGTACACGGTGCCGGTGGTATGCAGCACCTTGTTGTTGGGGCAGACGTAAACGCCTCGGCGCCGGTCCCAGCGAAAGTCACTGCGAGCAAAAGTACCATCGTCGCGCTCGCTGGCATCGCGGACCGGGATATGCGGTGCGATCCGGCGACCGACCAGCCAGCCCAGAAAACGGCCCGTCCCGTAAGCCGTATCTGCGGCGAGCCGCTTTGGCTTCAGGCGGAGGCGCCGCTCGGTGCGCTCGAGCATCGTCTTCGTGGCTTCGACCTCGTCATAGGTGCGCGCTGGCGTTGGTTCAACGTCGATAATGACCGCGTTCTCGATGTCGATGAGATAATTGAGCCCATAGCCGAACTGAACCCGCTTATTGGCTTTCGCTGTCCAGGCTGCGCAGGGATCGCTCGGCGATATCACCTTCGGCGGCTGACGATCGGGATTGGGTTCAATCTCGGCTTCAATTGCGGCGAGATATTCTTTGACCGCACGCGTCTGGCGCTCAGGTAGCGCCCATTCAATCTCGTCCGGCGCCTTGCCGTGGTAGCGGCTGGCGTTGGCTTCCATCACGCTTGCATCGACGGCAAATCCCTCGCCTTTGACCAGGCCGGCGGCCATACAGGCGGCAACGACGCGCTCGAATATGTGACGAAAGACATCACTCTCCCGGAACCGGTGCAGCCGGTTCTCCGAAAAGGTCGAGTGATGCGGAACCTTGTCGTCGAGATCAAGCCGGCAGAACCAGCGATACGCCAAATGCAGCTCGACTTCCTGAGCCAACCTGCGTTCCGAACGCAGTCCGTAGCAGTACCCGATGATGAGCATCCGGATCATCAACTCGGCATCAATCGACGGCCGGCCGATCTCGCTGTAGTAGGGCTCAAGCTGCCCGTAAATATCGGCAAGCACCGCTATCACAAAGACGTCGATGCGCCTCAGCAGGTGGTCCTTCGGCACCCGGTCATCGAGCCGAAACTCATAGAAAAGACTTGCTTGATCGCCACTCCGCCGACCCATCATCGCCGCCTCCAAACCGTGACCCGCCATAAGCGGAATCACTGTTCGGCGATGTTCTCAAGCCTTTTTCGACAGCATCGACCCTTAACGGACATCCGAAGCGGAGCCTCGATCAAGTGCCGCCAATCCCGATGACGAATGCGCCGCCTCACAGAGGTGATCGGGTGAGGATCAAGCTGCTAAAGTTGTCCTTCTGCCGGAACCGCCGAATCTTTTCTCTAAGATTCGAGTGCGAATTGTCTCTTCAATGTGCTTGAGCGCTTTTTCGGCCTCGGCTGCTCGCATCTCCGCATTTCTTGCTCGCTGCTCAGCAGCGGATAGTTGTTCTTCAGTAGCCGCCATGCGTGAGGCCGCTCGTTCCATTCCCGCCTCTATTTGTTGCACCCTAACGCTGAACTCCTTTTCTATCCTGTCACTAAATTCCTTCATCCTAGCTTCGGCTGCGAACGCCCTTGATTCCGCAGACCGAACACAATCGTGCGCGATCTTCAATTTTTCGATTGCTTGTGTCGCAAGCGTTTCCGCGCGAGCTTGTCTTTCGGCAGCGTAATTGTCGACGTCCTGGATAAGCTCGGCTGCTTGACAGACAACATCCAGAGCCGCCGCGCCAGGATTAGATGCGGAATTTGGCGGATGTCTGAAACTCAAAACGTTTTCTGCCGAGTCCGGCTCGCCTTGGTTGGCGATGTAGTCACGCATGTGTTCTCGAAGCCAATTGGGGCGGCTCATCGCCATGGGGCTCTCCGTCGGTTGCCGAGATGGTCTATAAAAAGTTAAGGAAAGGCATGTTTCCAGCGACATAGTTAAAAAACCGTGCATGGCGACAATCAGTCATTGTTTTCCGCATTACAGCGATGTTGGCCGTTCAACATCTGTTTACGGATAGCGAGCAGTGTTTTCGTCAATCATTTGAGGAGACACCGCTATGGCCTCTGACAATTGGAATTCGAATGTTGATAAACGATCCGGCGCCGATCGCCGCACTGGTCGCGACCGGCGATCTGGGAACGACACTCGATTAGAGGAAGAAAAGCGCACGATCGGAGAGCGCCGCACTAATGCGGATCGCCGCTCGGGGATGGATAGGCGCGCGCCTAAAGTGACCGGCAGCATCAAAGGGCGCGTCTAGCAAAAATGCGGACTTTGCTTATGGTTATTTTTTTTCTGGCTGTCGCAGTGGTCGTCGATAATCTTTGGCTTGGTGGCCGCTACAGTCATGCCGTGTGGCAGGAAACTGACTATCAAGGCCAACAATTTAGATACCAAATAGACTCGATTGTGGGGAAACTCGTAGGACGTTAAAAACCCTTTAGACCTAACCACCGAAGTGTGCGGCTCATTTCCAAATAGCCCGAGCCAAGATAGCTCCGAACCAGATGATACTTATGGTCACGGAGACGATCCCTACGATCACGGCAGCAAAGACGACTCTGAATGTCCATTTCGCGCACAAGTACGAATTTTCGTCACGATCTTCACGGGCCTTTTCTTTTTCGCGAGGCCAGCGAAGGGCATGGAAGCTCAATTTGCTAACAGGGCTTAATGTCGCTTATTGGCACAATTCGAAGATTCGCTGCGATGCAAAGTCATGTCCGGTCTTGGAGCAACACCCGAAATGAGGCCGCGCTAGGGGCTCGATGGGTCCGCAGCGTTGACCCACAGCAGATATTCAACCGCGCTGGCGCTGAATGCTCCAGATGTGGACATACGTCTCCACATCGCACTTATCGGCGATTATTTCCCGCTAGCGGCGCTTTTTGCGTTTTGTTGTTCTTTTGGCGCGGCCTTTCTTCGCTGCCGTCTTCGTGGCGAGGAGCTTAACTACCACTTCGCCGGATACCGGGTCGGTGAGCCCGAGCCCACCACCTTGGTCTTCAAGATGTTCGCGGAACGAATCGAGGAGGCTGATCATGAGTGGCCGTGCGCCGACGATCTTCTCGAAACTCGCCCACTCGCCAATGAAGCAAAACGTATTCTCGCCGGTCTTGACGAGGGACCCGCCACGGAAACCCTTGAAGCCGGGATTCATGCGGCGATGCCGCGCAATGAACTGGTCTTGATGGCCTGGTTTGACGCGGAACCGTACGATATTAAACGCCGTCATGTCGCCCTCCCAATGTGAAGACAAAAAAAATCGCGTTGATTGTCTGGCAGGGGTAGTCGCCGCTTCCCAATACCAGCGCGACATTCTCGCAGCTTACAGCGAGTCGCAATTATCTCTTGCCAGGGGCTCTGTACAAGCTCGCTGTTTTGGAAGCCTTATCGGCGACGACTTTGAATTCTCCACCGGTCCATGCCCTTGCAGTGGTCACGTTGGAAATCATGCCCGTCGCTGCCGTAGCCAATAACGCGGCGATGATGGATTCGGCTTCGTTAGCCTCCGTGATGAGCAGGAAATCAGTGTCGCCAGTCGTGAAGTAAAAGCTTACGACCTTGCCCCCAGCCCCCTCGATTAGCTTCCGCACCGCGGGTTCTCGATCCTCCGGTGCAGCGACCAACGCCTTGGCATATTCATGGGTGAACCGCCCGCGCGTGACCAACCTTATCATAAATTCCTCCCGTTGCGGTTTGTGCTTATTCCGACCTCACAATACTATAAGTCGCTTAAGTTTTCAGTGACTTCTGCGTTCGTTCCTAATTTCGATTGCCTTATCAAAGGTTTTGCCGATCATGAAGTAGCAAAAATTGCGATAATTAAGCGCACGGAATTTGTCGCCTTTTGGCACATGACTGCGTTCGCTGCGCCGCAAAAATCTAGGTCGCTATCGGACTAACAACGGACATCGGGCGGCGCTGTGGGCTCGATGGGTCGGTAGCGAATGACCCGACAGCGGCATTTTATCGCGCCTGCCTATGACCAAATTCCGCCACAAATCAGTATAATTTTTTACTATTCCAGTTCCGGGGCGGCAGATTGGAGGTCAAACCAATGTTTGATCTAGACCAATTTATTGCCGACTGCCGTACGGCAATAGCCCAGGACCCCTCCCACAAGTTCATACGTGAGGTAGTTGCGCGCGCCGTTTCCGACCCTGTTGCTGTTCTTAAAGGCCTCGGTGAGCCAAAACGTGCAGCACTTCAGCCACTGTACCGATCACATGATCTCACAATTCTCAACGTGATCTGGCCCGCCTCCTTCACGCTCACTCCGCACAATCATCAAATGTGGGCCGTCATCGGGGTCTATACAGGACGAGAAGACAACATCTTTTGGCGGCGTTTGCCGGAAAGGGCGGACCGTAACGTTGAAGCAGTGGGGGCCAAATCATTCTGTGCAAAAGATGCCCACCCGCTGGGGCCTGATATCATTCATTCCGTCACTAACCCATTGTCGCGATTGACCGGCGCGCTTCAGGTTTATGGCGGCGATTTCTTTGCCGTGACACGCAGCGAGTGGGACGCGGAGACACTTTCCGAACAGCACGCGCAGGCCGATCGAACAGCACGACTTTTCGAAAAGGCTAACGCCGATATGCTTGTGTGACCACATCCTAGGTACGGTGATCTGTTCTCAATAAAGAGGACGCAAACATGATTTCGGAAATTGTGTTGTTTCGCCTGCCCGAGGGAATGAGCCGTGCAGACGACATGGCTAAGTACCGAGCGCGCGTGCCTATGTGGCAGGCGAACCCTAACCTCATCCATAAGGCCTTTTTGTTCGATGATGCGTCACGGCGCGGTGGCGGTGTCTACTTGTGGAAGAACATTGAGGCCGCAAAAAAGCACACGGCTCGGCTTTTCAAGAAGGAATCCAATCTCTCTTTGGGTCGAAGCCGGAGTTTCAATATTTCGAAGCGCCCATAGTGATCGACAATTCTGCTAAAGAGGTGATCGACAACGCTGCATAAAGTTACAGCTCTGTTTCCATTAGTACTCTTTCTGAATTGATGCGGCGCGCCCCGCCGTGGAACGCCCGCTTCGACATGCAAGGGAACCATTTGGCAATTCCATTAATGGCACAAAGCGCAAGGGAGGACACGATGCGCGACGAAACCATTAACGAATTCCGACAACAGCTTCGCGGCCGCTTAATCACCCGGAGCGATCCAGATTACGATAATGCCCGCGCTCTCTATAACGGCATGATCGATAAGCGACCGTTGCTAATCGCACAGAGCGTCGACGTTGCGGATGTCATTGCCGCCGTGAATTTCGGACGAAAAAATAGTCTTATTGTTGCTATCCGCGGTGGGGGCCACAATGGTCCAGGTCTGGGAAGTGTCGAGGACGGGCTGGTCATCGACCTCTCGACGATGAAGGATGTGCGCGTCGATCCCTCCAATCGTACCGTGCGAGTAGGACCCGGCTGTTCCTCGGGCGATGTCGACCACGCCACTCACGCCTTCGGCTTGGCTGTTCCTTTTGGAATTGTTGCGTCGACCGGTGTGGCTGGCCTCACGCTCGGTGGCGGGACAGGCTACCTGACCCGCAAGCACGGACTCACCATCGATAACCTGTTGGAGGCTGACGTTGTTTTGGCGGACGGTAGCTTTGTCACCGCTAGCGCGACGCAAAATCCGGATTTGTTTTGGGCGCTCCGCGGTGGCGGCGGCAATTTTGGCGTGGTCACGAGCTTCTTGTTCAAGGCGCATCCGGCGAAGATGGTCTTTGCCGGGCCGATATTCTGGGACGCCAAATACGCAAAACAGATCATGGCCGCCTACCGGGACTTCCTACCGAAAGCGCCAGAGGAACTTGGCATATTCGTCGGGCTAAAGACGGTGCCGTCGATGGATCCATTCCCTGCGGAAGCCCGGGGTAAGCGCGCCTGCGCGATTATTTCCTGCTTCAACGGCTCGGAGGAGGCGGGCAAAAAAGCCATTGCGCCGCTTCTCGATAAGCTTCCGGCGCCGTTCTTCAACTGGATGAGCATGATGCCGTTTCCGGCAATCCAGAGTCTGTTCGATCCATTCTTCCCCAAGGGGCTGCAGTGGTACTGGAAGGGCGACTTCGTGTCCGAGCTGTCTGATGAAGCCATCGACATCTATATCGCTCACTCGGCGAAAGCGCCGACCGAATTGTGCCTCGTGCACCTTTATCCGATCGACGGCGCCGTCCATCGCATCGGAAAGGACCAAACGCCGTGGGCGGCACGCGATGTGACCTGGTCGATGGTAATCGCAGCGATCAGCCCCGATCCAAAGCAGGCCGGTGAACTGAAGGAATGGGGGCGCGCCTACTGGAACGCCGTACACAAGTTCAACCCCGGAGGGGCGTACGTTAACTTTATGATGGATGATGAGGGCGACGAGCGCGTTCAAGCGAGTTACGGCGATAATTATGCGCGACTAAAAACCGTAAAGAAGAAATACGATCCGGCGAACCTATTCCGCGTGAACCAAAATATCAGACCCGCTGCTTAGGTAATCACTGCATCAGGTTGCGAAATCTCCGCCAATGACCCATTTGAGACAGTCTCAACAAAAAGATATTGTTCCTACATCCGTCGTTCGCATGGCCAGCACGATAGTACGCTGGCCTGATAGCTGGAAAAACAACCTCAGTTAAAGGGAGAAAATTCAGGCCCGGGAGGGAGGAATGAACAATTCGAGCAACTACACACTAACCGGCAGCGCTGCGGAACGTTATGAACGGAACATGGTTCCCGCAATCTTTCTGCCTTTTGCCGAAGATTTACTTGAACGCGTCGCGTTGCAAGAAGGTGAGCACATATTGGATGTTGCGTGCGGCACAGGAATTGTCAGCCGATTGGCATGGGCCGCTGTCGCCCCATCGGGCGCTGTCACTGGGCTGGACGTAAATTCAAAAATGCTTGAGGTAGCTCATAAGGTTGCTCGCGAAGAAGATGTACCCATCGAATGGCGTGAAGGTGATGCGGCCAACATGCCTTTTCGGGACGGGCAATTTGATGCGGTTATCTGTCAGCATGGCATTCAATACTTTTCAAATCGAGATGTCGCTCTTGCTGAAATGCGGCGCGTTCTAAAAAGTCGCGGACGCCTAATTGCGAGTTTGTGGCGTGGCATCGAATTCAACCCCGGGCACAGGATTGTTGCCGAGGTCCTCGAGCGCAATGTGAATAATGAAGCTGGGGCTACCCGGCGGGCGCCATTCACGCTGTCTCAGCGCGAAGAAATAAGGCAGCTGTTTGCGAACGCCGGGTTTGCCGATATTGTTATCTGTCTTTCACCTCGGATTACACGTTTTCCTTCGGCTGAAGCTATGGTCAGAATTATGATGGCGGGCACGCCGCTCGGTGCGGCAATGGATAAGTCTGATGCTCAAACCCTTCAGAAGGTAATAGACGAGGTCACGGCGAAGCTTTCCGAGTATTTGGATGATGAAGGTCTCGCCATTCCAATGCAAGGATGGGCCATCAGTGCTCGTACCTAGTTTAAAGCGAACTTTGTAAACGAGGCCGATCGCCTTTGGGGCGCTGCGCACCGAGATCGACCTGAGGGTCCAACCGGCTGCATCGCAGCGCCGGCTGTCGTGATCTGCGGCGAGTTCGAATGTCGCCTAATGGCAGAAGCCGACATTGCGCGTTCGGTTTAAATCGGCATAGGGGCGCGGAGGTTAGTCCTCCGCGTCCCCTGCCACACCACCCGGCATGCGGATCCGCACCGGGCGGTTTGATGGGTTGAGGTTAGCTGGCAAGCGTTGCGACTCCCAGCCGGGTGAAGAGAGCGTTCGGCAACGCCCTGTTGAGCGCCATCGACGAGTTGCGCCACCAGCGGCGGCTGTTACCGGCAACTTGTCTGGCCGCGTCGGCGGGCATTCCGCGGGCGATCAGCTCGCGGTAGATGACCCGACCTCGCTTCCAGTGCTTGAGTTGCACGGCCCGCAACCGATGGCGGACCCAACCGTCGATGTCGGCAAGCGCGCCCGGTGCCTCCGTGAGCCGGAAGTAAGCCTTCCAGCCCGAGAGGTAGGTTCCGAGCGGCTTGCACATCTGCGCGAGGCTACGTCCGGCACTGCGCCGGGTGAGTTCGCGCACACGCTCCTTCAGGCGTTCGATGGCCTCGGGTGCTACGCGCCGCCGCACCACTCGTCCCTTGGCTAGCCAAAATGAGAAGCCGAGGAACTTGGCTTGGGTCGCGCGTGTCACCTTACTCTTGTTCTCGTTGATGCGAAGCTTCAGCTTGCCAAAGAGCTTGCGCAGCGACGCCATCACCCGCTCACCCGCCCGCTGCGACCGCACATAGACGTTGAGGTCGTCGGCGTAGCGCACGAACGAGTGTCCGCGTCGTTCAAGTTCCTTGTCCACCTCGTCCAGGAGAACATTGGCCAACAGCGGCGAGAGGGGGCCGCCTTGCGGCGTCCCCTCGTGCCGCTCGATCACCACCCCGTTTGCGAGCACGCCCGCGTTGAGGTAGCGGCGGATCAGCCGCAGCACCCGACGGTCCGCGATCCGTTTGATCAACCGTCCCATCAGCATGTCGTGGTTGACCCGATCGAAGAACTTCTCCAGGTCGATATCCACCACAACGCTGCGGCCCGCCTGCACGTAGGCCTGCGCGCGACGTACCGCGTCATGCGCCCGCCGTCCGGGCCGGAAGCCGTAGCTTGCATCCGAGAAGGTTGGATCAAACAGCGGCTGCAGGACCTGCAACAAGGCCTGCTGGATGAACCGGTCGAGCACCGTCGGGATGCCGAGCTCGCGCTCGCCCCCGCCGGCCTTCGGAATCGCCACCCGTCTCACCGGCTGCGGCTGGTAGCGCCCTGCGAGCAGTTCCTCGCGCAGGCGCGGCCAGTGCACACGCAGGTGCTCGGGCAGTTCTTCCACCGTCATCCCATCGATGCCGGGCTTACCCGCATTCTGTCGAACACGCTTCAGCGCGGCCCGAAGGTTCTGGCGTTCGCACGCCCTTTCCATCAGGTCGCCGGTTCCTGGGCGCTCGTCTCCACTTCCAGCCGTTGGCGCTTCCACACGCAAGCGCGACCCTTGCGGCTTCACCGCGCCGGCCGTTTGTGCGCTCGGACTTGGCTCCGATTTCTGTGGCATGGCGTCCCCGAGGAGCATGGGCGTCTCACCCTCCCCATCATTCAGCCCTTCGCCGCTGCTACGGCTACTACGGCCTCTGCTGACTTCTCGCTCCGGTGATCTCCTCGACCATCGTCACCCTTTCGGGCGCAAGGCGAGATCTCCCCAGGTAAGAACATCGGCCTTCGCTGCACGACCGCCGGATCTACGTTGCCTTGCTTTGGTCACGAGAGCTTCGCGGCTTCATGCCCGCTTGCCCTGCTCGGCTCCGCCTCTTATCCGGTTCCTGTTCGTCGGCCCGCAGCTTCGCTCCCCGCTTCCTTCACGCCGGCCTCACGGAACGACGCTCTGCGGTTCGCTTCGCTCGCTATGACCAGCTCGCGGGAGGACTTCCACCTCCAAGTCGATGCCCATGCTGGGCGCACATGAAAGAGGCCGCCAATGGAGGCGGCCTCTGTGCTCAGACAGACGTGTGGAGTCTTACTTGAGCTGGGTCGAGATGCTCGTGAAGGTGTTGTTGAGCTGAGTGCCCAAGCCATTGACCACAGCGATGATCGCGACCGAAATACCGGCGGCAATCAGACCGTATTCGATGGCCGTTGCTCCCGAATTGTCTTTCAAAAAACGCAGAACAAGCTTGTTCATGACATTGTTCCAGTGTTGCCTCAAACATCCCCAGGTTGACGGGTAAATTTATACCCGGCAGATGTATCTGCCGGATTAAATAATGGGGTTAATTTTTATTTGAAATTCGCAGACCCATATTATTGAGGCGTCATTTACAGGCTGGCATTGACCGTTAGCCACCGAATTTGAAATTAAGAGTGGCCGGTTTTTAAAAATGAGAATGATCTGAATTACGATCGATTAATTTTGACGTGTCAATTTACTTCTATGCTTCGCATTATGGCCACGCTGGCCTTTGCGGTCAGCATCGATTTGTTGCTGTTTGACGGCAAGTATACCAGCGCCGTCGAGCAGATGACCCTTACGATCCTCCAGCATTTCGGAATCACATAGGCTGCGGTCGTAAAATGATCCAACAAATTGATTTGATCCAGAACACCTGCTGTTAAAGACCACATAATAACATTCTTATGTGTCAACCCAGCAGCCGGAGCCAACCAATGCTTAAGTGTGTTGCGTTTCTGAAGAATGAGTCCGGCGCTACCGCTATTGAATACGCATTGATAGCCGCGGGCATTTCAATTGTAATTGTCGCCGCCGTCAATGGTATCGGTACCACGTTGAATGCCACGTTTACGAGCGTCTCAACCGCCCTTCAATAAGACATTGAACATCTGATCCGTCAGATAAGGCGGCTACGCTTTCGGCATTCACAGGCGCTGCATAGGGACTACCGGCACCGCAGCAGTTCCGCTCTGCGTTGTCGCTCTTGGTCGGGTAGGATCGAGGCGCGGACCGGGCTTCGAATGATGCCGACGTTTCCTCGATCCCCCCTATCAGTAGGGTCGAGGACTGGCGCGCCAGTTTAGGTCGATGTTCGTTTTCACTGTTGTCTCGCCCTTTCGTCTGCGAGTGTCACATCATCTCGACCGTGCCGCGTTTCCAATCCCCGCCACGTCAAACGTAGCGTGCGGATTTCCCGCACTACGCTTTCCTGTTCGCTTCGCCCCAAGGCTTATGGGACCTATCTTGCTGGAGCGACTTTCGTCGGCGGCCGCCGAACCCTGTAGCTGTTGAACAGCTTCAAGGCTTCGTAGAGCCACTGCCTACTCCACCGTTTCCAGCCGAAGCCCTTTCGTTTCCGAGCCCGCAGCATATGGCGCCGGACCTTCTTCTCCACCCAGTTTTTAATGTAGCGAAAGCACTCGCCAGCGTGTCCGACCGCGAAGTAATTCACCCAGCCGCGTAGCACTGGGTTGATCAAGGCGATCACCCGATCCACTGGTTGGGATTGGTAGCGACGGAACACGTCCTTGAGTTTCCGTAGCAGCGCCGTTCGTTTTTTGAGCTTTGGCGTGTAGTTGGCACGCCATACGCCCCGTTGACTACGGATGCGCCGGATGTCGAATCCTAGGAAGCCGAAGCTCTCGCCGCGGCCGAGGTCTACGATCCGACTCTTCTCTTCATTAATCTCGACTTGTAGAGCGGCCAATTCCTCCCGAAGGCGTTTCTCAACCGCCGGCAGCAGCCAGTCATGTTGCGGGTAAGCGTCGATCAAGATCACCAGATCGTCTGCAAAACGCGCGTACTCGATGTAGGTGTACTTGCCGCTGCGTGTCACCTCCTTTGCCCGCTCGAGCATCCGATCCACCTCAGTGAGGTAGAGATTACTGAGCAGTGGGGAGATCACTCCGCCTTGCGGGACGCCGCATCGTCCATTGGCTTTCAGCATGATTTTCAGCAAGTGCATCACGTCATCGTCGTCGACTCGTTTTGCCACCTTGGCCAGCAGCCGGTCGTGCCGGACGTTGTCAAAATAGCTGCGCAAGTCGATGTCTATCACGCGTGTCTTGTACTGAACGATTGCCTTGGCCACCCGGGCGACCGCTTCATGAGCTGTCCTCTTGGGACGGTATCCAAACGATCCCGCTTGGAAGTCAGCTTCGAAGATCGGCTCCAATATGAGCTTGAGCGCACCTTGCACCACGCGATCCCGGATCGCAGGAATCGAAAGCACGCGGACTTTGCCCCCGTCCTTCGGTATTTCCTGCCTCCGGGCCAGAAGCGGTGCATATGTGCGCCGATTGAGTTCGTCCGCAATCTGTTCGAGGAAAGCGTCTACGCCTTGCTTTTCGATAGCCGCGAAGGTCACCCCATCTACTCCCGGAGCCCCATCGTTCTTTTCGGCCAGCGCATATGCAGCGCGTAGCGTTTCCATCTTGCATACGTGGACGTACAAACCCCAGAAACGCCAGGTCGTCTCAGCCTTCGCCTTGACGTATATTCTCCGTCTCAGGTCCTGCAACTCGTTGGACGCCTTTATCATCTCGTCCTTGCCTCCCTGATTGCCGGAGAAGTTACAAACAGCAGGGCCCCTTCGCTCCGCGGACATTGCTCCGCTTCGTTGCTCATACGGACCCATCCGCCACCCTCTCGCCGTCGATCGATTTCCCGGTTGCGCCGGTTATACGATCTACCTTGCTCCGGTGATTTCTCGCCGGGACGAGGAGGGCTTCGCCAGTCACTCGGTATGTCCTTGTCACCGTGCTGTCGCTTTCACCCCGCCGAGGTGGCGATGCCGCATCGGTCAGATTTCGGCACCTCATTCTGCCTTCGCCCTACGGAAGCGGGCTCGGCCCTCGGATCTGACCTTTCGAGGCCACATTTGCGTTCACTGTCGTTACGGCCCGGTGACTCGTAGTCTCCCCAAGGGAGACCATGTCGATAGGCTTCAGGATTTTGGTTTCCCGCCACCCTGCTATCCAAACTACAGGGCGCCTGACTTTTGCCCCGGCAGGCTTGTCTCCTGCTGAACACACCAGTTTTTACTGGACGCACTTCCGTACGGCGGGTTTTCCCCAGTACGGCTGGAAGGCTGGCGTATCAGGCGAAACCTTCCCGGCACATCTCTCAGCTTAAGCCTGCTCCCGGCATGCGCTGACCGACGACCGGTTTGTTTTCGCCCTTCGTGCATCTCGTGATCACTGCATTGTTCCCGCTCTGAGTCGGGAGACAGGATTCGATAATGCACCGCCGTGGTGGGTGACTGCCCCACCGCCCCAGAGGCCCTCGCTCGGGTCCGGGTTATAGTGTCCCGGTCCGTCATCACTTAATCGGCCTCATCCGCCCCACTCGCAGGCACACCGCGATTTCACCGCACGACGGCTTATACGCGATGCCTTCGCTGTGCGGGAGCGCCGAAGCGACCCGCGAGTGGTTCCGGGCTTTCGCTGCACATTCCTTCCTGACATGCCGTCCTCTCCGACCCCGGGGAGTTCGACATCGATATCCAGAAACTTCGATGCCGACATTGGCCTTCGCCGAATGACCACCGGCTCGGCACTCCCGACACTCCCGCAATCCGTTCCGCGCGGGCGGTCGATTTCGTGGCTTTACTGGTTCGCTTCCGCCACGGCCTGCCAGGTTGCTCGCCCCCCTGTACGGATCAGACTGGAACGTCCAGCCTTCGGGGACTTTTACTTCCAGGCATTCAACGGATCGGTCTCCCTCCCCGTTGCTGGATATAACTACAACAGCGACTGGACTCCTCTGTTGGCGGGACTCTCACCCGCTGGAATGGCAGCTAGCCTCGCTGCACGGTCATTGGCGACCGACCCATCGAGCCCCTAGCGCCACCGGATGTCGGCTGTTGCTCCAAGACCGGACATGGAATTGCATCGCAGCAAAACGTCGCAACGTGCCGATTTTGTTGCAGAAGTGATTTGAAGGCTTTTGCGAACAGTGATTCCGTCTTCTGACGACATATTGTGTCGGAGACGGGCGATGATGGGACGTCAGAACAACGATCAGGGACCTCTGTTCTACGAGTTCCGTCTCGATGAGGCGGTTCCTGATGATCATCTGGCACGCAAGATCGACGCCGTTCTCGATCTATCTTGGGTCTACGCAGAACTCGGGCCGCACTATCCAACCCTCGGCCGGCCTTCGGTTGATCCGGTACTGATGATCCGGATGCTGATCATCGGCTATGTCTTTGGCCTGCGTTCCGAGCGGCTGCTGTGTCGCGAGTTGCAGGTGAACCTTGCCTATCGCTGGTTCTGCAAACTCGGCATAGAACACAAGATCCCGGATCATTCAGCGTTCTCGCGAGCACGCAATGAGCGTTTCCGCGACAGCGACATCTTTCGCCGGGTATTTGAGCGTGTCGTCGGGGCGTGTATTGCGGCCGATCTCGTTGGCGGAGAGGGATTTGCCGTGGATGCCAGCCTGATCCAGGCTGACGCCAATAAGCAACGCTCGATCCCAGGCTCGGAATGGCAAAAGACACGCGATCCCGAGACGGCGAGCCGCGCCGTGAAGGAGTATCTTGCAACCCTCGATAACGCGGCCTTTGGTGCAGCAAGCGAGGTTAGGCCGAAGTTCGTCTCGCCATCTGATCCAGCCGCGCAATGGACGGGCGCAATGCGGGGACCGGCCTTCTTCGCCTATGCCGACAACTATCTGATCGACTTGAAGTGCGGCATCATCATGGATGTCGAAGCTTCTCGTGCCATTCGCCAAGCGGAGGTCGGTGCCGCGAAGACGATGATCGAGCGAACGGAAGAGCGCTTTAATATCAAGCCCGAACGGCTTGCGGCCGATACGGCCTATGGCTCGGCGCCGACCCTTGATTGGCTCGTCAATGACAAGAAGATAGCGCCGTACATTCCGGTCATCGACATGGCTAAACGCGAAGTCGGCATCTTCTCGCGCGAGGACTTCACCTATGACAAGGTGCGCGACGTTTACACCTGTCCAGCGGGCAAGCTTCTCACCACGACTGGCCGGATCAGAGAAGATGACTTACGTCCGTACAGAGCCAGCAAACTCGATTGCGATATCTGCCCATTGAAGATGCAATGCTGTCCGAAGGATATATCGCGTAAGCTTCTCCGCAGCATCTACGAGGAGGCTCGTGACGTTGCTCGTGCGATCGCCCGCACAAGTGCCTTTGAGCAATCTTGTCGTGATCGAAAACGCATTGAGATGCTGTTCGCCCATCTCAAGCGCATTCTGCGGCTTGGGCGTCTGCGATTACGCGGCCCCTGCGGCGCTCAGTTCGAGTTTACCCTCGCGGCCATCGCCCAGAACTTACGTCGGCTTGCAAAGTTTATAGCCAGACCACCACCAGAGGCCGATGCATGTCTTGCGTGACCATTGGGGGACAAGAGGTATCAGACAGGTCGATGCTGCCGCACTCAAAGAGGCCGTTGATCGGGAGCCTCTTCAACAAATCGAAGCAATCGCCTCGCGATCACAATCGCCGACTTCTGCAACAAAATCTGCCAAAAGCGGACTCATGCACCGCAGCAAAATGTATCCTATCGCTTACGGCCCACCCATTTGACTTAATACCAGAATGCCGACCAGGTGATGGAACGAAGACGCTGGATAGGACTTTACTCAATTGCAAGTCGCCAAAATCCTAAATGGGTCGGTGAGCGGGCACGCACTTTCCTAAGCCGGAGCTCTGTTTTCTTGTTGGTGCGATCAAGTTGTTTTTGGCCCACCAGGTGATCCGTCATGCGAACTATGGCAACAGAACCGTTGAACCAATCTTGGCCCGCTTGCCTACGTCTGCAAGCCGACCGTAATCAACAGCTTTCCCGAAGCTGCATGGATTACGAGACTGCGAAAACCCTCGAGCTTATGGCCGAGCAATATTATTTAGAGGCCTCAAGAATAGAGGCAAGAATCTCCGAGCTTAGGCCGCGCTGAGCTTGTGTTCGAAATCGCGCACCGCCGCGGCCCGAATTGCGTGATCGCGCTTCGACGATGCCCCGCACGCTCGCTTTGGGTCATTTTCGACAAGCGCATCTAGGCCCCAAGTCTGCCCGATGTCTGTTGTTGTCCCAATAGCCGACATGCAATCGCCTGGCAGCAAAACGTCGCAACGTGCCGTGTGTCACGAGCATCGCCGGTCCAAACGGCGGTGCGCAACTGTACGAGAGATGAAGGAGGGCCCTTCGAGACCGGCAGTCAGGTTCTGGTCTCAAGCCACCGCAAGCTGCTGTCGTCAAAAGCGATGGTGGTGAGCGTTGCGGAAACGCCGGGACGTGATCCCGGCAGGCAAGATTGAAAGAGGCGAGCGCAAGCAAACCGTCGATGAAGTGTCGAAAGCGTTTAGATGATGTCAGAACCGGGGGCCGGCACTTCCTCCGGGATCAACTCGGGGGAACCCTGAAGCCTGCCCGAGCGGCATCCGGCATGTAGGCGGCGCAAAGTTCAATCAGGCTCTTGTACGGAACGTGAGAACCTGGCCGGCGATGCCAAGGGAAAAGGCCCAAGCGGCTACAACCGCGAGGCCGAAAGTACCGATGCGCCGGAGAGGGGCGGACTGCCCTGTAGTAGTGATGAAGCGGGGTAATGCCCGTGGAGCGAAGGGGGTGCGTCATCGCTGTTGAGTTGGGTTAACCGGGTCAAACCGGGAGGAGCCTGACGTTGCAGCGGAAGGCGGCAGCCTTCGTGCGATGATACGAGCCGGATGATGCGAGAGTATCAAGTCCGGATCTGTGAGAGTTGCGCCTTGCAAGCGCGTTGAAGTCTGCCGTCTGCGATGACGGCCGCGGTAAAGCCTAGCGAGCAGCCGCGAACCGAGTCTTGCGTGGCGTCCGGTAACGGCCGTTGCGAAGCGTAGACAGGGAGGTTGTAGGCCGGAATGAAGTGAACGGGAAAATAGCCCCGAAATCGAACGTGATCGGAGTAGCCGACCCTGTCTCTCAAAGGGGAAGGCGGAACCGCAGGCCGCAACAGCGCGAGCGGTCTGAGGCGCTCCCGGGGTTCGTACCGCCAGCATGCAACCAAAGGAAGCAACGCGAACAAGGGAGATCCATCCAGTTCAGGCGCAAGCTTGTAGGGCCTGCCAAGCCGAAGAGGTGAGAAGGGTCTGATGACCGGGTGGAAGTCAGACTGACTGATATTACTCTGCGGTCGGGAGAGCCGGCTACATGGGGAAGCGGTCAGCGGTAGTTGAATTGTTCTTGGGCGACATGGGCTCCATTCAACGGGAGACACGGCCTTCTATTCAAAGAGAAGATCAGCTGACCATGGAAACGAAACTTGAACAAATAGCAGCGAAAGCTGTAAACCAACTGCCGAAGAGCGTGGTGCGGGAAGTCCGCACGCCACGTTCTGTGGGAACCGGGGGCGGGCGACCGCCTCCGGTGACCCGGTGCCCGGGGCGAAATTCCTCGGGCCTACTCGGCACAATTCGGCACTCGGTCTATTGTTGCTTGAAGCATTTTTCTACCGACTGTGTGTTAGAGCCATCACGTTAATTGACCACGACCGAAAACGATTTGTTATAGTGCAATTACGGCTCAGGATTGATCGATGGAGAACCAATCATGCGGTACCTAATTTTCGCTATTTTTTTTCTGGGATTTTTCTATTTCTCCGCGGTGACAGCCCCGACATTTGCTGCTCAAACCTGCACGGAACGGCAACAGGTCTGTTTCGCATATTGTGAGAAGACTTATAAGAACGCGCCGAAATGCACGAACGCATGTAAAAGCTTTCTCGCGGTATGTTTGTCTACCGGATGCTGGGAAAGTAGAGTCTCCGCAAAGCGGTGTGGCTTCGCAAAACAATAGTCTTTATTTCTGACGAATTTTTCGCGGCACACTCGCCCTACGATAACTTCGCCGCCAATTTCGCTATGGGTCAAACGCTGTGTGGCTTTTCAGCCTCCGGACCGCCCGATGTCCGTTGTCCTCGGTGGTCTCAACCGATCGACGCAACACTTTATCTTTGAGGGAAAGATGGAGTGTAGCGATGGATCAGGGATTTCGTCGCGGTTTCACTGCGGCCGAGAAGACGCAGTTATGGGATCGCTGGCAGCGTGGGGAGTCGCTCAAAGCAATTGGGCGGGCTTTTGGTAAGCCGTCGTCGTCTATTTATTACCAGCTGGCGCCGCATGGCGGCATTCGTCCGGCTGCTCGGCGTCGCTCACGGTTGGCACTGACGCTCTTTGAACGCGAGGAGATATCGAGAGGCATTGCGGCGCATCAATCGGCGCGATTGATGGCACGGCTGCTGGGCCGTTCGGCCTCGACGGTGAGCCGAGAAATCAGCCGCAATGGCGGATGTGATGGCTATCGAGCAGCACTGGCGGATGAGACAGCCTGGGCTCGAGCCCGGCGTCCTAAACGTTGTAAGTTGGCGACCAATGCTTGGTTGCGGCGAGCGGTGGCCAAGAAGCTGAGATCAAATTGGCCCCCGAGCAGATCGCCGGCTGGCTCAAGCGAGCCCATCCTGACGATGAGAGTTATCACGTGTCACACGAGACGATCTATCGCAGCCTGTTTGTTCAAGCCCGTGGGGTACTTAAGAAGGAACTGCTCGGCCATCTTCGATCGAAGCGCACGATCCGTCGATCGAAACAGGCCGGTCTCGCTGGCGATGGACGAGGGCAAATCAAGGATATCGTCTCGATCCGTCAGCGGCCAGCAGCGGTTGAAGATCGGGCGGTGCCTGGGCATTGGGAGGGCGATCTCTTGTCCGGATCGAAGAACAGCCATATCGCGACCTTGGTCGAGCGTCATACGCGGGGACTATCAGAATTTCTGTGTGAGGCGGTTATCCGTCATGCACGCACGAAACGCTCTTTGAACATGACGGCGAATTGCGTCTTCGCCTCGGCCCACTCGCGCGGCGGCCGTTTCCATTCCGCAGCGGCGTGGTTCAAGACCAAGTATAACAGCTTCATCGCGGCATCGTCAGAGGGGAAATGTCCCCTGGTCCTGACGGCGCGGCGCAGTTTTGAGTTCAGCGCTTCAATGGCATTCGTGGTGTAGATGATCCGCCGCACGCCCTCCGGGAACGCGAAGAATGGAATCACGAGTTCCCAGTTGCGGCGCCAACTCTGCGCGATCGCCGGATACTTTGTGCCCCACGGACCTTGCGCGAAGGCGTCGAGGGCAGCCTGGCCGGCGGCGGCATCGGCCGCGCGATAGACCGTGCGCAACGCCTGCGCGACGCTCTTGCGATCCTTCCACGAGGCAAAATCCATCGAATGGCGGATCAGGTGGACGATGCAGGTTTGAACGACGGTCTGCGGGAAAACGGCGGTAATGGCCTCGGGAAAGCCCTTCAGGCCGTCGACGACCGCGATGAGAATGTCCTGGACGCCGCGGGTCTTGAGCTCGTTGACGACACGGAGCCAGAATTTGGCGCCCTCGGTCTGTTCGATCCAGATGCCGAGAATCTCCTTGGTGCCGTCCGGCAGGACGCCGAGCGCGATGTAGATCGCCTTGTTGCGCACGAAGCCTTCATCGCGGACCTTGACCCGGATGGCATCGAAGAACACCAGCGGGTAGCAGATATCGAGCGGGCGGTTTTGCCATTCCGTCACCTCGTCGAGCACCGCATCGGTGACCGCCGAGATCAAATCTGGCGAAACATCGATGCCGTAGAGCTCCTCGAGATGGCCGCGGATCTCGCGAACCGTCATCCCGCGCGCATACATCGAGATGATCTTGTCGTCGAAATCCGGGAACCTGCGCTGGTACTTGGCGATCAGCTTCGGGTCGAAGGTCCCCGCACGATCCCGCGGCACCGACAGCGTCATCTTCGAGGTGCCGGTCAGAACCGACTTCTTCGAGTAGCCATTGCGGTGATTGGCCTTGCCCTCAACGCTGTCGCCGTCCAGATGCTCGTCGAGCTCGGTATTTAAAATCCGCTCGGAGAGCGCCTTCTTCAGCTCGTCGACCAACCCATCTTTATTGAATACGTCCTTGGGATCGCGGCCGGCCAGTAGCTGGTCCAGTAGCTCTTTCTCGATCGCCATATGATGCTCCTTCCGTTCCCATCATCATGGCCTCACACACAAGATTCCTGACAGTCCCTCATACGCGTTACGTGATGTTGGCAAAGGTGGCCAACAAGGACACCCAGACGGTCATCTCCGCGCTCATCAAGCAGGCCAAGAAGCTACCCAACGAGCTCTATAAGTCGCCGACCTGGGACCGCGGCAAGGAGCTGACCGATCATCGACGATTTACGCTGGCGACCAATATCGACGTTTACTTCTGCGATCCGCAGAGCCCATGGCAGCGCGGCTCGAACGAGAACACTAACGGTCTGCTGAGACAGTACTTCCCGAAAGGAACCGACCTGTCGGTGCACTCGCAAGCCCATCTCAACAAAGTGGCCCGTCAGCTCAACGAACGGCCACGAGAGACCTTGCAATTTGAAACGCCAGCGGAGAGATTCAATGCCTGTGTTGCGTCGATCGGTTGAGCTGGCTTCCAATAAGTGACAACGCACATTCGGGTTGAAATAAAAAAGGCCGTCAACTGAGACGGCCTTATAGGCGGGCTTAGATACGCGAAGCCTTATTTGAGCTGAGTGGAGATGCTGGTGAACGTGTTGTTGAGCTGGGTGCCAAGGCCATTGACCACGGCGATGATGGCAACCGAAATGCCAGCGGCAATCAGGCCGTATTCGATAGCAGTAACCCCAGTTTCATCTTTCAGAAACGCATTGAGTTTCTTCATAACTCAATCCTTTCTTCAGGGGGTCGCTCCCGCATAAACGATGCTCCCCGGTCTCTAAAATACCCTTTCTTGGCCAACGGCTTTTTTATTAATTGAAATTAAAGATACCGAGCCATGAACACGCGTAGACCCAATGTCGCTCATGGATCAATCGCGTCATTGCAAAGCCGCGCCAGCGCCGGACCAATATCCGCTCTTGGTCCGATAGCGACCAAATTATTGCTGCGCCGCGACTGTCCGCTAAGTGCAATCGCGTCCGGACGCACCGCAAACAGAAAGACCGCCTCGCGGTAAAAGTTTCGGTTATTTATAGTAGATTTTCGAGCGGCGTATCGGTGCATAGCCGTCGAAACAGCGCGGTTTAGCAATTAGCGCGGCATCGGTGTGATATTGGCCTTGGTTGACAACAACGCCGTCGCCGCAGGGAACATATTCGCTGATATAATATGGCTGCGGGACAACGATGGGGCGGATCACGACCACTTCTGGCTGCACCACGTAGGGCACGTAGGGTACGTAGTAGCCAGCGTAACCGCAATTACCACAGTCCGCGGCCAATGCGTTACCGGTAAACGGTAAAGCTGAGCCGATCGCGAACAAAGCGATCAGGAATAATCGTTCAAGCATGTTGCACAACCCACTTATCTCAACTTCGGCTATCGTGAATGGTCGTTGTAATTGAACCGAATATCGTAAAAGGTTTCTTAAGTGCGCGCGCAGCGCTGCATAGGGCTTACCGGCAGCGCAGCAATTCGGCTCTGCAATGTCGCTTAATGGGTCATTTTCGACAAGCGCATCTAGGCCCCAAGTCTGCCCGATGTCTGTTGTTGCACCCCAATAGCCGACACGCAATCGCATGGCAGCAAAACGTCGCTTCGTGCCACATCGCGACCAACGCACCGCAGCAAAACTCTATTCGATAAGCCAGCCCGCCCCACCCCAATGGCACTCATGTACCCGTGGAGGAGTGGCTCTCTGCAACAAGAGCGAATACCCTAGGCAAAAATGAACACACCGCCCACGGCAGCAACTAATCCAATGCCTAGCGCAACCGGGTAAATCAAAGGACTAACGTTCCTGCCGGAAGTCCGGAAGGCAGCAAGAACAAGATCGACGTTAAGTTCGCGAGTGGTCCAAAAACATACAGCCAGAAGAATCAGAGGAAACAAAAGCCCGAAGGAGGATGCATTGCGAAACTCGTCCAAAGTCAGACTGATCGGCTGCACAAAGGGAAAAAAGGTGATCAGGGCAATGCCGCTTGCGAGAAAGAGAGCTCCGAAGAAACGAACAACCGAGGCAGCCCATAGATTGCCTCTGACAAGTAGGATGCCAAGCGTGACCGAAAAAACGTTGAAACTGGATGAGTAGTGCATGGCATTAATGATGCAATAAATCATGACTGCAATGTCGATAACGCCAACGCTTATCAACATGAGTCCAACGCGTGTAAGAATTAGATGTGTCTCGTCGTCTAGCCTCATCCAGCAACTCTCCGCTTATAGTGAATGCCCTTGATTTTCCAGGCGCCGTTCTCCTTGATCAGATCATAGTGCACTGACACCACTCCGCCGTGATCATCGATGATGTCGCCCTTTACCTCACCGATTCCAGTGCCATCGCCAAAAGTCGACAAGTGTCGTGACGTGAAGCTGTGAGCGACATTATGCGACATCGAGGGAACGCTTCTCGCGAGTTCAGAAAATTTCTCGAATGAAACATCGTGGTGGAAGCCGGTCGACATTTCGGCGTAAGCCGCTCGCAGGTCGTCGCGTTTGAAAGCGTCAAGTTGTCGCTGGATCGGTTCGACAAGACCAGACGTTGCCCAAAAAATAAAAAAAGATGCAAAACCAGCGATAGCAATGGCACCTACGAGCAATATTTGCCATCGCCCTATCTTCATTTTCAGCTTGGGCATATTGAGTGAACTTGTGGAGGGGCCCGGGCTTTTTGCGGCACCAAGCGTGGCAGTAAATGGCTGGCGGCAAAACGGACAGGCGGTCGCCGCTGAAAATACCCCCTTGCCACAGCTTGCACAGCGCATCGTCATCTCCCACCGTCTCCGGCAGCGCGCGCCACCGACGATTAACTACAGAAAAATTCCTTCGGCGCAGCCGTAAGGCACAAAAAGAACGGCTGAAAAAGATGCTGCCGCTTTTCAGACGAAGCAAAATGGCTTTCGACCGGCCTTCTGATTGGAGCGCAAAATGCCATGGGATTATTTTTTTCCAGTTAATCGGACGTAAACAAACCATTTACCCTATGTCTGTCTGACCGAGGGCAACGTGACTTCTAAGTATAAGAGCCATGTCCGCGATGGGCGCGTCGGTTTCCCAATGTCCGCGTTAGGTCGGCTTTCCCCCTAATAGCTACCATTGAGCGGAATTCGCCGTTCGGTCGAGAAGTGCCATGAACAGACGTCACGCGTGAGGTTTGAGGCGGCCTAGCTCACGAGTTTATTGCTACCTCTCCATCTATGGGTTCTCACGTCGGCATGACAGGTGGCAGATGTCCGCCCAAAATCGGCTTTACCCCCGATTGAGCTATGCTCAAATATAGCGCAAATATAGCGGATCACGCACGACCTAGAAAGCCTTTGAGCCGTAGGGTGTCAAATGCAAGTGCATGAACTTGTCGCCAGTTTCGGGCGGGCGGGCGAAAGCGCCAATCCGATGATTGCCGCGCGCGACATCCTCGAATCCATGCGCGGACAAGTACAGGACATCGAAAACACGCTGGCCTATATTTCCGGCACCGGCGGCAACGCCGGGCAGGTGTTTTACCGCTCGCCGCAAATCACGCTGCTCAAAGTGCGTTTTCCCGCCGGCCGTCGCACGCCGCCGCACAATCACGGCACATGGGCGACGATCCTGCAGTTATCCGGCGAAGAAAAGAATACGCTTTACCGCCGCGACAATGGCACGCTGCGCAAAGTTGGGGAGACGACGACGACGCGCGGCGCGATACTGCCCATGCCCGCAGAAATCACTCACGTGGTTGAATGCCGCAGCGATGTGCCGGCAATCGGTTTGCATGTATACGGCGGTGACATTTTCACCCTTCCACGCAGCATCTGGAATCCGGAAACGCTGGAAGAGCATCCGCTAGACTGGACGCTCTACGAAAAATTCGCGCAGATCGCATCGAAGGCTGCGAACGCGCCACTTGCGTAGAAACTACCGTGCCCGATCAAACCGCAAGCCAGGGTACTTTAACTGGAAGAAGCGACCTTTGCCGAACTGCACGCGGCTATCCGCGCCGGTGTACTGGTGACCCACTGAATGTCCGCACCTGTGGGTCAATCAATAATAACCGATCGAGCCCATAGCGCCGCCCGATGTTGGCTGTTGCTCCAAGACCAGACATGGTTTTCCGTCGCAGCGAAGCGTCGCTAAGTGCCAATCGGGACCTACGCACCTTAGCAAACAGCACATACAGAAAGACCGCCGCAAGGCGGTTTTCCAAAATCCGATCTGACGTTTTGCTTATGCGGTTGCGAGTGGCGTGCTAGTTTATTTCTTATAAAGATTGAAAGGGTAGATTTGACCTCAGTCAGCGACCATTGACTGAGATCAAAATGCATAAAACGCCGCGACAAATCATGTATTTCCTAATGGCGGTGCCAATTGGCTATGCCGCCTTTCGCTTCGCGGATTGGTATTGGTTGGATTCGCGATATTACCCTGCTGTCATTGTCGCGGTATCCAACACCTTTTCGTAATTGTTTTAATAGCTCGATTACAAATAGCACTGCCTAGTGCCTAGGTGGCGCTCTGTCTACCGTTTATATTTCGTTTACTGAATATAAATAGCATCGCGATCATTGATGGAGATAATCCCATGAGCACTGGCGATCAAAAATCTTTTTGCAAGCGCTCCGATCTTGATCGACGGTCACAGTCCAATCGAAGATCAGGAGTTGATACTCGATCAAAAGAGCAAAAGCGCTTGCACGGAGAACGTCGGTCCGGCTCAGATCGACGTTCACGCAAAGATCGGCGTGCCACCTGACCCTTTTGCAATGCGTAATTTGACGGTCGCGAATTGACGCTGTGGGTCCATTGACGCTGTAGGTCAACATCGCCGCTTTGGCGATGTCCGGTCCGCGTCCGCTATTCACCCGTTTGCGGCTGCGAAAGCTGACGTGCCGGTCGGCAGAAACGGGCCACAACCCGACATCAATGGTTTGTCCCGGATTTAATTAGAATTTCTGGCACGTACATTGTAAGCAGCCATGGGACGATGAATGCCCTTGAGCGTAAACTCATCCACAAACTCAACCATTATGTCGTTGTCGATCACCATCAATACGCGAGCGCTTATCAGGATTTAGCCAAGTTTAGCCTCATCGCAAAAACGAGAGGCAACGTTCGACACCTTTCCGATTGTAATAATCATAACGACCCTCGAATCCAATCGTGCCAAGGGCAGCAAACTCGTGCGCAATGCCGATACCAAAGCCAAACACGCCCTGGTCGCACTTCGATACCGCACGAGACGCGGTCCACAGCATCACATACGTCGTGAAGGTGTCGGCATAACCCGGACCGCGCACAAGTACGCGGTCCGGGCGTTAGGATCAGGCCTTGCCGGCCCACTTCTTGAAGATGGTCTGGCATTGACCAGTGGCCCACTTGACCGACTCTTCGGCGCTCAACTCGCCTGTCGCCGCCTTCGCCATCATGTCGGGGATGATAAAGGCGTTGTAAACTTCGTCGGTCGCGGGTGTAGCCGGTCCCGGATAGCCCGTTATGGCGGACCACCTGTCCGAATCTTGCAAGATCGCCAACTTGTCGTGCGGGGTCGATGTCGGATCGTTCGATAGGATTGGCATCGGCTTTGGCACAAGGCCGGCAAAGTATGGATTGTTGTAGCCGGAGCTCGCAACGAACGCGTCACGCCAGTTTGCCGAATAGTGCTTGAGGAACTCCTTCGCCGCTTCCTTGTTCTTGGCGAATTTCCAAATGCCGTACGAATCGGATGCGACGCCCATGATTTGGCCCTTCGGGCCTTTGGGCGGCTTGATTACGTAGATGTCGTCGGCCAGTTTTTTGTTGAGCTTCTGCGCCGTCCGATAGGCCGAGATAGGGTTGATTATGTAACAACCGACGCCTGAGTCGATGTACTGGTTGTTGCTGGCGTCGTTCCATGACAACACGTTCGTCGTCATTGCCTCCTTATAAATCGCAGCAGCGAGCTTGACAGCTTCAACCGTCTCTTTGCTGTCGAGGACGATTTGCTTGCCATGCTCATCCTGGACAAAAGAGCCATAGCTCCACATCAAGCCACGCCAGTTTGTGTTCGGGTCGTTGCTGTGCCCAAGTGGAATACCGACCGGGTGCCCTTTCGCCTTCAACTTGGCGCCGCCGACCCGTACATTTTCCCACGTATCCGGCAGCATCCCGATTCCGTCCCACAGGCTCTTTTGATACATGCCGGGGTAGTTGATGTAGAAATTGGGGAAGGCGGACCAACTGCCGTCGTCGGCATTGTAGCCGATCTGCTTGCCCATGGCGGTGACCGTGCCGTACTTTTTCTCGGTTTCCTTCACGAGATCGGCGACGTCGGTTAGATACTTACGGTAGAGATGGGCACCACCGGCGCCGGCGAACCCGAAAAGATCGTGCCCCGATCCGCCCGACGCCTCGGCGGCCGCTCGTGTGGGAACACTCTGCGTGGGGATGTGGTCGACCGTGACATCCACCTTGTTCTTCTCGCCCCAGGTTTTTGTGAATTGGTCAAACCATTTGTCATATGCGGGGATGAAGTGACTCCACTGTACGATCGACAGCGACTTATTATCGGCCATCGCGCGCGACACGAAGGGCGCGGACAGCATCGGTGCAGTGCCCGCAGCGGCGACGGCAAGGCTGGCATTCTGTAAGAACCGGCGCCTCGTGACATGAGGAAGAATGCTCTTAGTCATTTTGTTTTTCTCCTCCGTTTGTTTGCAGGAAAAATCAATGCGGCGACCAAAGCAATTGGGTGCCTCCTCCGAACCTCCTTGTACCGCCGCCACTTGGATCGGCGCTCAGAGTTCGCAAAGCCTGATGTCGCTGGACCATTGTGCTGATACGGCACCCCAGCAGTTCAGCCACGTCAAATTCTGGCACCAAAAGCGATCACCACTTATTAATTTTTTTTAATGACCCGGCAAAAAAGGGAAACTGTGTTGACCTAAATCAATGGATCAGCCTGTCGCTATTCCGGTCTGCAATTTCGCATAATGGGATGGTCCGGCCGTGCTCCTGCCCCTTCGCCAGCGTTAGAAGCTGGGATGGGGCGACAAAGACAAGGAGCACGCCATGTCTCAGATACTCAACGCTGCAATCGCCGTGGTTGGTATCGATATCGGCAAGAACTCGTTCCACGTCGTAGGGCACGATCAGCGTGGCGCGATTGTGCTGCGGCAGAAGTGGTCGCGTGGCCAGGTTGAAGCGCGCTTGGCCAACATGCCGCCATGTCTTATCGGCATGGAGGCCTGCGTCGGAGCGCACCACCTCAGTGGCAAGCTTAAAGCCCTTGGCCACGATGCTCGGCTGATGCCGGCGCAGTACGTGCGGCCCTACTCGAAGGGACAGAAGAACGACTTCCGTGATGCGGAGGCGATCGCCGAGGCAGTGCAACGGCCAACGATGAAGTTCGTGGCGACCAAGACCGCCGAGCAACTCGATCTGCAGGCCCTGCACCGGGTACGGGAGCGGCTCGTCAGCCAGCACACCGGCATCATCAACCAGATCCGTGCCTTCCTGCTGGAGCGCGGCATTGCCGTGCGGCAGGGACAAAGGTTTTTGCGCGCCGAGCTGCCACGCATCCTAACTATGCCATCCGATGTCCTGTCGCCACGCATGGTGCGGGTGATTGAGGGCCTGGCTGGTGACTGGCGCCGGCTCGATGAGCGGATCGAGGGACTATCGGACGAGATCGAAGCCATCGCGCGCCAGGATGCCGGCTGCGAGCGGCTGATGAGCGTGCCCGGCATCGGGCCGATGGTAGCCGCGATCGGCAGTGGAGATGCGTTCACAAAAGGCCGCGACTTCGCCGCCTGGCTAGGGCTCGTCCGTAAGCAGATATCGACCGGGGACCGCACGATCCTCGGCAAGATATCCAAGCGCGGTAATCGCTACCTGCGCGTCCTGTTCGTACAGGCAGCATGGGTTGTACTGATCAAACCGAAGATCTGGGAGCGCCATGGGCTCAAGCCTTGGATCGAGGCGGCCAAAAAACGACTGCACCACAACGTGCTGGCGATCGCGCTCGCCAACAAGCTCGCCCGCATCGCCTGGAGCGTTCTGGCTCATGGCCGGGACTTCGAGGTTAAAAAGGTTGAGGGGATCGCAGCCCAATCAGCTTGATCTTGGTTGCAGCCTAGGAACGCAGCGAACACACAAAATGAGGAGCCCACGATGACTTAGCCAGGTCGATACACCTTACCCGCCGAGGTCTGCGAGAGGATGAGACGAGATGGAGGTTCGGTCTTCCCGGCGCATGCGAACACTGGTGACCCAACTGGCCCAGTCGAGGTCTGTCGCATAATGAGCTCGCACGCGCGCTGATACCCATGATGGCCAGGAGCACAACGCTCCAATCAAAGATCCTATGAGGGCTTGCGGCGGAGAGAGTAGCGTGTCTGCCGCTAAAACAACCTTGGAGGATATTGACGATGACGCAGGCCCCTGGCGCAATTTCCACTCCTTCTGTGCTTGATTACGAACGCACGCTCATCCTGGCGATCGAGCTGAGCAATACGAGTTGGGTGCTGGCTGCCCAGATACCAGGCCTGCCAGGTGTAAAAGCCAAGCGTTCCATTGAGCCGACCCCCGAAGCGCTGATGGCGGCTATCGACGGCTATCGCGTCCGGGCCGAGAAGGCAGGCCGAAGTGTCAACCGGGTAGTAGCGGTCTACGAGGCAGGTTGGTCAGGGTTTTGGCTGGTCCGTTGGTTGGCAAAATACGACATCGAAACGCACGTCATTCAGCCTTCCAGCGTCCCGGTCGATCGCCGAGCGCGGCGAGCAAAATCTGATGGAATCGATGCCGAACTCTTGCTGCGCACGCTGCTGGCATGGCTGCGCGGTGAGCCACGTGTGTGCTCGATGGTTCCGGTCCCTGCCGAAGCCGATGAAGACGCTCGCCGTCGTCTGCGGGAGCGAGCGGAACTCGTTGCAGAACGGGTCGGCCTCGTCAATCGCATCGGTGCCATCCTGGCGACTCTGGGCGCTAGCGAATACAACCCACTCCGTCGGGATCGGCGCCAACGTCTCGACGAATTACGGACGGCCCTCGGGGATCCATTGCCCACGCATGCTCGTGCGAAAATCGTTCGCATGCTTGATCGTCTGGAGTTGCTGCTGATCCAGATCACTGAACTTGAACAATTACGCGATGCAGTGCTCGAAGATGAGAACCCCGACAGGGCTGCAAGCATGATCCAGCAACTTGCCAAGTTACGTGGCATTGGTGTGCAGAGCGCCACCGTGCTGGTGCGCGAGGGGTTTGTGCGCAAATTCGCCAACGGCAAGGCGCTTGGATCCTATGCGGGCCTTACTGCCACTCCTTACAGCAGTGGCGGCACCGAACGCGAACAGGGTATCGGCAAGGCGGGAAACGCGCGGCTGCGGACCCTGATGGTCGAACTGGCATGGATCTGGCAGCGATATCAGCCGGACTCTGCTCAGGTCTGCTGGTTCCGTAATCGCGTCAGCGGCACAGGCAGCCGCATGCGGAAGGTGATGGTGGTGGCGCTGGCACGGAAGCTGTTGATCGCCTTGTGGCGGTTCGCAACCCAAGGTGTTGTCCCGGAGGGCGCAGTCATGAAGCCTGCATCTTAATCGATCCCAAATCCCCGAGCCCTAGGCGAGCTCGGGCAAACGAATCCAAGGGGGCGTCGCCGTTGTCCGGCCTGGTGCCTTCGCATCGTCTCAAAGAGTGGTGCCGCCCTCCTGGAGCTCTCCCGTCCCGAATGAGGGACCGTGGTCGGGACTCAGTCCCGCCGGATGTGAGGTTTGCAGGGAAGACCTGTATTGATGAGAGCTCCGCCTTGGTCGATCGATTCAACCGAGCCGCACGTGCCGAAATCCGAGGAGCGTTAAAATGAAGTAGCTTGACACAATCGCCCTCATGTGAGGCCGGATACATTGATGCAAGACCGTTAACCGCCACTTCGACGAAATCTACTTGCGACGCACGGCCGGACCATACATTGGGTCAGGACCGACGCTTTGACGACGTCCGTCCGATGTCGGCTATCCCCCCTGATTTCGACCGTAGAGCAGACATTCCGGGATGGCAGAAAAGTGCAAATCGCGACCGACAGCGCAAACGCCGCCCACGTTTCACTTAATTAAAAGCTGCAAGTTTTTGTTTACAATCCGGTTAGCGGCTACGCCTATGCTAGCTAACATCCGGGCTAGCCATGTCTGATGCCGCTGGCGCTTCACCGGGAGGCAACTATGTCTTTGTTTCAGGCAATCGCGCGTTTCAAACGGCCCTTCGTCGAACTGCGCCAGTCAATACGGGAACACGTTCAATTCCCAGCCTGGGTTGACATCGGTGACGGCTCGCGACTGCGCCGTTGTGAGGTCCTGGATGTTTCCGAGGGCGGAGCCCGAATTATGGTGTCATTCCAAGATCAGTTGCCAAAAGAATTTTGGCTCGTCCTCACCAGTGACAGGACAAGGCGCCGCCATTGTCGGATGGTCTGGCGCTCCGATACGCAAATTGGCCTCGCCTATCTTGGAGACATTCACTACGATTTCTTTCCGCCAACATTGAACTGATCATATTCCCTCATTGTCACCCTGGGTCAATAGCGCTCGATCCCACTCAGGGAGGCCTCCCGATGTTCCATATGCCAAGCGACCTTCGGAAGCCTCCCCTGAAATGAAAGAGGCCGCCAAAACTAAGGCGGCCTCCAGATTAGCTATTGGGCCGGTCTAGTTAGGAGCCCTGATGGTCGCCGTCACAGGCGAAAGCCTGCTGTGGGCTGATAGTAACCACAGCTACCGTCCCAGCAAGGAGCGCAAAGGTGATGGCAACAAGAGCAAGGAGTCTTTTCATGGATGCGTCCTCTCCAATAGGCGCAACAAAATAGCACAGCGGCGAATATCAATCTCATAAATTTAAGGCAGATTCATAGCGCTGTTTCGTGGATAGAGGTCAGCGCCAATTGCGGCCCCCGGTCAGCGTTTCTGTCGCTGAAAGCACATATTTTTCTCGCAATGGGCATGCCCGGCAGTGCAGCAATTTCGCTCTGCATTGTCGCTGTCGGGTCAATTTCAACCGAGGCCGCCGGGTTTGCCGACCACCCGATGTCCGCTTCGCTCCAAAAGCGACCGACAACCGTCTCTGAGCTGCATGTCGCGACGTGCAGATTTTGTTGCAGAAGTCGGCGATTGTGATCGCGAGGCGATTGCTTCGATTTGTTGAAGAGGCTCCCGATCAACGGCCTCTTTGAGTGCGGCAGCATCGACCTGTCTGATACCTCTTGTCCCCCAATGGTCACGCAAGACATGCATCGGCCTCTGGTGGTGGTCTGGCTATAAACTTTGCAAGCCGACGTAAGTTCTGGGCGATGGCCGCGAGGGTAAACTCGAACTGAGCGCCGCAGGGGCCGCGTAATCGCAGACGCCCAAGCCGCAGAATGCGCTTGAGATGGGCGAACAGCATCTCAATGCGTTTTCGATCACGACAAGATTGCTCAAAGGCACTTGTGCGGGCGATCGCACGAGCAACGTCACGAGCCTCCTCGTAGATGCTGCGGAGAAGCTTACGCGATATATCCTTCGGACAGCATTGCATCTTCAATGGGCAGATATCGCAATCGAGTTTGCTGGCTCTGTACGGACGTAAGTCATCTTCTCTGATCCGGCCAGTCGTGGTGAGAAGCTTGCCCGCTGGACAGGTGTAAACGTCGCGCACCTTGTCATAGGTGAAGTCCTCGCGCGAGAAGATGCCGACTTCGCGTTTAGCCATGTCGATGACCGGAATGTACGGCGCTATCTTCTTGTCATTGACGAGCCAATCAAGGGTCGGCGCCGAGCCATAGGCCGTATCGGCCGCAAGCCGTTCGGGCTTGATATTAAAGCGCTCTTCCGTTCGCTCGATCATCGTCTTCGCGGCACCGACCTCCGCTTGGCGAATGGCACGAGAAGCTTCGACATCCATGATGATGCCGCACTTCAAGTCGATCAGATAGTTGTCGGCATAGGCGAAGAAGGCCGGTCCCCGCATTGCGCCCGTCCATTGCGCGGCTGGATCAGATGGCGAGACGAACTTCGGCCTAACCTCGCTTGCTGCACCAAAGGCCGCGTTATCGAGGGTTGCAAGATACTCCTTCACGGCGCGGCTCGCCGTCTCGGGATCGCGTGTCTTTTGCCATTCCGAGCCTGGGATCGAGCGTTGCTTATTGGCGTCAGCCTGGATCAGGCTGGCATCCACGGCAAATCCCTCTCCGCCAACGAGATCGGCCGCAATACACGCCCCGACGACACGCTCAAATACCCGGCGAAAGATGTCGCTGTCGCGGAAACGCTCATTGCGTGCTCGCGAGAACGCTGAATGATCCGGGATCTTGTGTTCTATGCCGAGTTTGCAGAACCAGCGATAGGCAAGGTTCACCTGCAACTCGCGACACAGCAGCCGCTCGGAACGCAGGCCAAAGACATAGCCGATGATCAGCATCCGGATCATCAGTACCGGATCAACCGAAGGCCGGCCGAGGGTTGGATAGTGCGGCCCGAGTTCTGCGTAGACCCAAGATAGATCGAGAACGGCGTCGATCTTGCGTGCCAGATGATCATCAGGAACCGCCTCATCGAGACGGAACTCGTAGAACAGAGGTCCCTGATCGTTGTTCTGACGTCCCATCATCGCCCGTCTCCGACACAATATGTCGTCAGAAGACGGAATCACTGTTCGCAAAAGCCTTCAAATCACTTCTGCAACAAAATCTGCCATTCGCGACCAACACAATGCAGCAAACCGTACATACAGAAAGACCGCCTCGCGGCGGTTTTTCCGAGATGCACTCAGGTGCTTTGATCCAATGCGAAGACGTCAGGAACCCTGGATCGACCCGTCAGGACTCGCTTGGTCAACTGCGGCTGGAAGGTGATCTGCAAGCAGTTTTGCCACCGCATCGGGATCAACTCCGAAATGCTGGGCAAGCTGTTTGAGTTGGTCGCTTCCTAACGCACTTTGAATTTGCTCGGGCGTAACCTTTAGGTTTGCGCCATTGCCAAGCCAAGATTTAACCTGATCGCCCAAGCCACCTTGCTGGAGTTGATCCACAAGACCCTGCATGTTGCCCATGTTTGTCTTGGCCAGTGCCGCCGAAATCAGGGCCGGTGCCTCAGCAGCAGCCACTGAACTGATTGCGCCTTTAAGCGACCCGCCGAGTTGATCCAATAGGCCCATACTTCACCTCCATTACATTCGGACACTGAGCGGTAGTGAGTATAATCTCAAGCTGCCGCTCTAATTCTTTGTCAGTATGGTCTCAGGGATGCTTCTCGTTTTTTGCAGCACGCATGCCTTCGCCCGTGGCATCACGCTCGCACATATACGCCCCATTCTTTGTGTTGCCGTAGTCTTTGTGACCTGAGAAGTGATAGATTTTTGAGCGTAGGTTGGCCCAGACTACCGTGCCCGAGCCACATCGCGCCTTGGCCTGCGCTTCGGTCGTGTACTGATTGGCACCTGTCGCAGCAGATGATGCCTTTGCAGGCGGCGCGGCTGGCGCCGGAGCCATTTTAGTTTCGGTTTTTGGCGCGGCAGGAGCCGGTGCCGTCTTTGGTTCCGTTTTCTTCGTAGGCTTGGCAACAGCAGGCTGCGTCGTGGCGCCGCCGGCCGTGCATTCCTTCACGTAGGCGCTTTCCGTTATTTTCTTAGCCTGATTTTCAGCTTTATTGGCCTGCCACTCTTTGCGGCACTCTTTGGCCGTTTTTGCTTGAGCGATAATCGGAGAGCAAAGGACTGCGACGCCGATCACTGCCGAGCAAATGATAGCGAAAGTACGCATTTAAAACTCCTAGAATTTAACGCGTTGACGCGCTCAACCACCCTTCTCGCATTTTGTCACGTAGCTGGTCTTGGCCGCACCGGCCAGCGGTTTGCCGTCTTTGCTAATTGCACTGTCCTCGCAGCACTTTTTCAGGAAACTTGTTTTAGCCGCGCCTGCCAGCGGCTTGCCGTCTTTGCTAACAGCTTTGGTCGCACAAGACTGGGCCATAGCGGAACCGACTGCGAAAGAAGTAATCAAAGCTGCGAGCATGATACGTTTCATTGAGCGTCCTCCCTCTTTCAAAAGTGTTTTAATTATAGCTTCAGGCCGCATCATTATGTCAACACAGGATACCCTTAAGGCTCCGAACGTTGGCCGCCATACCGGGGTATGGTAGTGTTTGACAACGCCAAATACTGGACTGTGCGTCCGACGACAATCTTGAGCAAATCAAAGTCGCAGTTGGTTCAATTTTGACAAATTCATCTTGACCTCAAATCTGCCCGAAGTCCGTTGTTGCCCCAGTAGCCGACATGCCATCGCACGGCAGCGAAACGTCGCTTTGTGCCGATTTTGTTGCAGAAGTGATTTGAAGGCTTTTGCGAACAGTGATTCCGTCTTCTGACGACATATTGTGTCGGAGACGGGCGATGATGGGACGTCAGAACAACGATCAGGGACCTCTGTTCTACGAGTTCCGTCTCGATGAGGCGGTTCCTGATGATCATCTGGCACGCAAGATCGACGCCGTTCTCGATCTATCTTGGGTCTACGCAGAACTCGGGCCGCACTATCCAACCCTCGGCCGGCCTTCGGTTGATCCGGTACTGATGATCCGGATGCTGATCATCGGCTATGTCTTTGGCCTGCGTTCCGAGCGGCTGCTGTGTCGCGAGTTGCAGGTGAACCTTGCCTATCGCTGGTTCTGCAAACTCGGCATAGAACACAAGATCCCGGATCATTCAGCGTTCTCGCGAGCACGCAATGAGCGTTTCCGCGACAGCGACATCTTTCGCCGGGTATTTGAGCGTGTCGTCGGGGCGTGTATTGCGGCCGATCTCGTTGGCGGAGAGGGATTTGCCGTGGATGCCAGCCTGATCCAGGCTGACGCCAATAAGCAACGCTCGATCCCAGGCTCGGAATGGCAAAAGACACGCGATCCCGAGACGGCGAGCCGCGCCGTGAAGGAGTATCTTGCAACCCTCGATAACGCGGCCTTTGGTGCAGCAAGCGAGGTTAGGCCGAAGTTCGTCTCGCCATCTGATCCAGCCGCGCAATGGACGGGCGCAATGCGGGGACCGGCCTTCTTCGCCTATGCCGACAACTATCTGATCGACTTGAAGTGCGGCATCATCATGGATGTCGAAGCTTCTCGTGCCATTCGCCAAGCGGAGGTCGGTGCCGCGAAGACGATGATCGAGCGAACGGAAGAGCGCTTTAATATCAAGCCCGAACGGCTTGCGGCCGATACGGCCTATGGCTCGGCGCCGACCCTTGATTGGCTCGTCAATGACAAGAAGATAGCGCCGTACATTCCGGTCATCGACATGGCTAAACGCGAAGTCGGCATCTTCTCGCGCGAGGACTTCACCTATGACAAGGTGCGCGACGTTTACACCTGTCCAGCGGGCAAGCTTCTCACCACGACTGGCCGGATCAGAGAAGATGACTTGCGTCCGTACAGAGCCAGCAAACTCGATTGCGATATCTGCCCATTGAAGATGCAATGCTGTCCGAAGGATATATCACGTAAGCTTCTCCGCAGCATCTACGAGGAGGCTCGTGACGTTGCTCGTGCGATCGCCCGCACAAGTGCCTTTGAGCAATCTTGTCGTGATCGAAAACGCATTGAGATGCTGTTCGCCCATCTCAAGCGCATTCTGCGGCTTGGGCGTCTGCGATTACGCGGCCCCTGCGGCGCTCAGTTCGAGTTTACCCTCGCGGCCATCGCCCAGAACTTACGTCGGCTTGCAAAGTTTATAGCCAGACCACCACCAGAGGCCGATGCATGTCTTGCGTGACCATTGGGGGACAAGAGGTATCAGCCAGGTCGATGCTGCCGCACTCAAAGAGGCCGTTGATCGGGAGCCTCTTCAACAAATCGAAGCAATCGCCTCGCGATCACAATCGCCGACTTCTGCAACAAAATCTGCCATTAACGTCATTCGCTGCGGCGCAAAAAGCGGAAAGCTTTTCCGCTGTCGCGGTTGAACCACGATGCGCACCCAATACGTGTCAACGAAAAACCCCGGGACATTTTGCCCGGGGTTTTTGTTTGGTCTCAGAAGCAATCGATCCGACTGTGATAGCCGCAATCCAAGCTTTCAAGGAGGGCAAACCGCAACGTTCCAGAACCACAGGCCATCAACGTTGATCCAGCACGGCCCGACACCATATGCATACCAAACGCCGTGCCAACGATGACGATTTTGACCATACCAATAATGGCCATTGTACGCTCTGCCGACAACGTAGTTCCCGTGTACAGCTCCATTAACGTGAACGTTCCTGTTCACGTTGACGTTCTTGTTGACGTGAACATTCCGGTTCACGTTGACGTTCTTGTTCACATGGACGTTCTTGTTGACGTGGGCACTTTTGTGAACTGGTTCAGCGGAAGCTAACGCTGGGACTAATAGAGCACTTGCGATTGCCGCGGCAATCGACAGTTTACGTAGCATGAGATTTTTACTCCAAATATTAGACTTGCCACATCCTGCTCTTTCCTAACTGAACGCTGTGTGAACGGACCCATGTCGCAGTCGGGTCATTAGCGCCCGGGCAATTCAGCGCCGGGGCCGCCCGATGTCCGTTGTTGCTCAATAGCGTCACTGGCCGTGCAATGCAGCGAAACGTCGCAACGTGCCATTTGCGTCCTTCGCCGCGACGCAAAAAAGCAGAGAGGCTTTTCGCCCTCTCCGAGGAACCACTTAATGGCACTCAGATGCCGCAGAGTGGTCGCCGTCCACCACATCAATCGCAACATCGGACGCTCGCCGTGAAATGAAAAAGGCTGCCAACTGAGACGGCCCTGATAGTGTTCGCGCCAAAATAAAAAACCCGGGCAATGTTCCGGGGTTTTTATAATAACCTTTGCAGAAATCTAAAACCGATAATTCAGGCCAACACGCGCGACGTTGAAGTTGGTGCGGCTGAAGTTCGCGTTGATAGAGGCGCCCGTCGGGACTACGGCGTTTTCGGTGAGCGATTTGGCACCAAGGCTGACATAAAGGTACTCGGCCTTGAGTGTCCAATTCTGCACGATGGCGTATTCAAGTCCGCCGCCCAAGGTCCAACCAGACGCGACGCTGCTGGACGAGCCGGTAAGACACGCTGTGTTGGTGGCGCTACAGTTCAACGTAGGGGCGATAATATTAATGAAGCCAATGGTCCCGTTATTGTAGCTCCCGGTATGCTCCACCCGGCCATAGGCGAAGCCGCCCGTAATATAGGTCAGGATGTTCGGTGCCGGCAAATATCCCAGACGGGCGCGCACGGTGCCGAACCATTTGATGCGCTCATCGACCGTGGCCGTATAGGGAGCTAGGCCCACAACCAAGCCGCTGCTCGAACCGCTGCCTTTCATTCCCGACCAGTCGAAATCGGTTTCGAGACCGACGAGCCAAGTCGGGGCAATCTGCCAATTGTAACCGAGCTGCAAGCCGCCCAACAAACCTGATGTCCTAAACGACGTTGCCGGTGGCTGGCCGCCGCTAGTGAACACCGACGCAGTTGCAGGATCGTTCGCCGTGTAATCGACATTGCGGTTGCCCCAACCACCGCCGACATTCGCTCCGATGTAGAAACCTGTCCAATTGTAGATGGCAGCGACCGGCGCTGGCCGGGCTTTCATCGGCATGTCCGCCGCCGAAGCGATTGAAGCAATACCGATAGCGGCGACAGTGGCGAGCGCTGCACAACAAAAGCGACGCATGGTCATCCACCAAAAGTCAAGCAACATTTGCGGGTGTAAGGCATGCCACAAACGTCACCAGAAATAATGACAGAGGATAAGAAATGTCTGCAGGTGAGGTCTAGGAGAAGCGGGGACATTCCGGGCAAAATCTCACATTGATTGTCGAGCGTGATATTTATGAGACTCCGAGCCAACCAATTGTATTTTGGCACTAAAATCGGATATTCCCGCGAAATTACGACCGTTCACAGATTTTGTTCGGCGGTTAGTATTTGCCAGCATGTTCCCAGATGAACTCTGGAAAGGCGCGGATGACAGCAGATGGCTTGGCCAATGTCCGCTTGGGGTCTTGGTCGTGTAAAAACGCCCTGTCGGAAAGATAGACGGATCGCGACCTCGGCTCGGTGGCCATGCGTGGTCATTTTCCCGTATTTGGTGGCTTTTTCGACTGTCAGCTGCTGCTGATGCGGACTTCCAGCCATCCTGGGCGGTTCTGCAATGGCTGATCGGCCGCATGTCGGCGACGACTATGCCCTCATCGCCGCCATGAGCGGTTGGACGCCGATGATGTTCATGACGCGCGTGAGATTGTAGGCCAGCACGTGCAGCGCCATCTCGGTGGCGACCCGTGGCAGCGTCTTCATCAGGAAGTGCGTTGCGCCCATCCTGGCCTTGATCGTGCCGAAGGGATGCTCGACCGTCTCGCGCCGCTGGCGCATCTTCTCCGGATGCTCGTCGAGCCGGCGCTGCACCGCCTCGAGGACGTGCTCATGCTCCCATCGGGAGATCCGTCGTTCCTTGCCGGTGGTGCAACTGTGCTTGATGACGCAGCTCTGGCAGGCGTTGGTCCAGTAGCGGCGCAGGACCAATCCATTTTCCTCGGTCGTGTAGTGGTAGGCGAGCCTTTCGCCGGCAGGACAGATGTAAACATCCTCCGCAGCAACGTAGCGAAAGTCCTGCTTGCCGAAGCGCCCTTCCGCCTTTGAGTTCGAGGTCATCGGCTTAGGCAGCGTGACCGTGATGCCAGCTTCCTCGCACGCCAGGATCTCCTCACTGCTGAAGTAGCCGCGGTCGGCGACGGCATCGAGCTTCTCCACTTCCAGCGTCGCCTTCGCCTCCTTGGCCACGGGCGAGAGCTGCGACCGGTCGCTCCCGACGTTGGTTACCTCATGCGTGATAATCAGATGATGCTCGGTGTCGACGGCAACCTGGACGTTGTAGCCAACGACGCCGGAGCCGCGGCCGCTGGTCGCCATCGAGCGGGCATCGGGATCGGTCAACGAGATCTGCTGGTCCGGCGTGGCGAGCATGGTCACCTTGAGAACTCTCAAGCCGCCGCATCTGCTCCTTCAGCTTCTCGATCTTCTCTTTCAGGCGGCTGCGTCTTGGCTTTTAGGGCCTCGGACGGCTCCTGCCGGTCGGCGGTGTCGAGCTGCTGCAGATAGCGCGCGACGCTCTCCTCGATCTGCGCCATGCGCCGCTCCATCTTGGCGCGCGTGAAGTTCCTGTCGCGGTTGTTCACCGCCTTGAACTTGCTGCCGTCGATCGCCACGCTGGCTTGCGTGAGCAGGCCCATCGTGCGGCAGAGCGCAACAAACCGGGCGCAGACCTGGCGGATGGCGCGGCCGTTGTCCTTGCGGAAGTCGGCAATCGTCTTGTGGTCGGGGGCAAGCCGGCCCACCAGCCACATCACCTCAACGTTGCGCCCGGCCTCACGCTCCAGCCGGCGGCTCGACTGCACCCGATTGAGATAGCCGTAGATGTAGAGCTTCAGTAATGCCGACGGATGATACGAAGGTCGGCCGGTTACCTCGGGTTCGACCCCGCCAAACCCAAGCTCAGCCAGATCGAGTTCATCAACAAAGACATCGATCACACGAACCGGATTGTCCTCGCCGATCCAGTCTTCCAGGCATTCAGGAAACAGCGTGCTCTGCCCGCGATCCGCCCCTTCAACGAAGCGCCTCATCCGATCCTCCCGCAAATCGCGCGAGAATCTTATCGCGAGAATCAAATCTAACGACGCGTTTTTACACAGCCAGGGTCATTAGCTACCGAGCAATTCAGGCCCCAGACGGCCGCTTGTCTGCTATGCCCCCGATAGACCATTCGAGGCAGGTCCGAACAGTAGAAGTGCGCCAATTACGAAAATAGGGTCAGACCGTTCTTAAAAATTTGGACGCCTTGCCGCCAAGCAGGTGCTCGGCGTCCCGCGCAATTTCTTGCACCAGTTCGCCCGCAGGACGCACGTCGCAGATTAGCCCAGTCGCTTCGCCAACCCAAACCGCAGTGTTGTCTGGGTCTCCCCTCTGCATCGCGGTCACATAGCGATGCATTTCGCGATCGACGACTTCGGGTTTAGCGAGGTCAGTTTCGCGGCCGTGCCATTCTTCGACAAATCGCGTTTTAATTACGCGGGCTGTGAACAGTTTTGGCCATTCAAGTTTGCGGGCAACGTCAACTACCGTCGTGCGTATGGTGCAATCCCCGTCGGCGGATAGCGCCACGTCTTGAAACGCAGGATTAACTAGCGCCTCCGCGCTTGCCCAAAACCGAGAACCGATCAGCACCCCGTCCGCGCCGAGCATTAGGGCCGCAGCTAACCCGCGCCCATCCGCAACGCCGCCAGCAGCTACTAGAACGGTCTCCACCGCAGCCTTCGATAAATAATCGGCAATCTCAGGCACTAGGGTGAATGTCGCACGGGTTAAACCATGCCCCCCGGCTTCTGCCCCTTGCGCGACAACAATGTCGGCGCCGACGTCAACGGCTGCACGGGCATGTTCCATAGTTTGCACTTGGCAGATTAGTTTGGCGCCCGCAGTTTTGATTTGCGTGGCAAACGGTGCGGGTGATCCAAATGACAGCATGATGGCCGCAGGTTGATGCGCCAATACTGATTTGAGGAGTTCGGGACGTTTAGCCAATGACCACGTAATGAAACCGCATCCGACGCGCGCGTTTCTTGCCTCGGAAAATTCGCGCTCTAACCATTCAGCGTCACCGTAGCCGCCACCGATAAGTCCAAGACCGCCAGCTCCGGTCACGGCAGCAGCGAGATTGCCCCCGGCAGCAAATGCCATAGGCGCCGAGATAATTGGATGCTCAATACCGAGCATCTCAGTCAATCGGGTATGCAATGCCATACGTTCGTGCCCTGCATTGAGAACTAACCACCAAAAATAGCATTGTGCGATGCAGAGCAGAAGTTATAGCGCCGCAGGGATTCAGTGGGCTTTATGTCGCTTGTGAGTTATTCACGCCCTACCAATTCGGCCTCTGGTCGGGCGTTTGTCGGCTATGCCCCCGATAGTGACCGTCGTCGTTGCAATTCAGCGAACGCAGCAACGTGCCATGTATGGACGACGCCCGCGGTGCAAGGGAAAAATCGGACATTTCAGCGAAGCGTTCGGGTGCAGCCATGTATTCGGCCTTTGAATGCAGCCGTTGTGGCTGCTGGCCCTGATGTAATCCGCTGATCGGGTCCCAAACAAAAGCTCGCGCTCTTTCCTCGCGTGGCACTTAACGGGTTTTCCCGATCGACGGTCTCGACCGTTTCGCATCAATGTCGTCATCACCCCTGCAGTTCTTGAACGCACGAACGCAACCTCATCATCTCATTGCCGAGTTCCTTGTCATGCCGCCGTTAGTCGAGGCGCCCGGTAGGTCCCTCCCTTGGCCAGCAACGCCCAGGCGACCCGCGCCATCTTGTTGGCAAGCGCGACCGCAACAACCTTGAACGGTCGCCGGGCGAGAAGCTGTGTGAGCCAGGGATACTTCTCCGGCTGCTGGCGCGCACGCCGCAAGACGGAACAGGCTCCAACGACCAGGATGCGACGTAAGTATCGATCGCCCTGTTTCGAGATCGGCCCAAGCTTCTGCTTGCCGCCGGTCGAAATCTTGTCGCGGCACGAGCCCGATCCAGGCCGCGAAGTCACGGCCCGATCGAAAAACCTTCGGATCCGGGACGGTCGCTGCGATCGCGGTGGCCCCGATAACGCCGATCCCGGGGATGGTCTCCAGTCGCTTGCTCTCTTCGTTCGAGCGATGCTGCCTAACGACCCGTTTCTCGATCGATCCGATCATCGTCTGCACAGCCTGAAGCTGCGCCGCCAGCACGATCAGGCTGGCGTGAGCATCGACCGGCAAGCGCGAATCCCCATCCTGCGCGACGATCGCCAGCAACTCTTTGACCCCTTCGCGCCCCTGTGCAGCCGCTATGCCGAGTTCGGCCAAATGTGCCCGCAAGGCATTGATCAACTGGGTGCGTTGGCGCATCAGCAGATCGCGTACGCGATGCTGCATCAACCGGCCCTGCTGCTCGGCCGACTTGACCATTACAAACCGCATGGTTGGGCGCCTGACCGCCTCGCAGATCGCCTCGGCGTCGGCGGCATCGTTCTTGTTGCGCTTGACGTAGGCCTTCACATCCTTCGCCGGCATCAGACGAACCTCGTGGCCGAGCTTCGTCAGCTCACGCGCCCAATGATGCGCCGTGGCGCAGGCTTCCATGCCGATAAGGCACGGCGCCAGAGCTTCGAAGAACTTTATCACCTGGCCGCGGCGAAGTTGCTTCCTGACGACGACCTTCTCGGTCGCGTCAATGCCGTGAACCTGGAATACGTTCTTGGCGATATCCAAACCGATCGTGGTAATCTGCATGTGGACGGCTCCTCTCATGTGATTCGTCTCAACGAACCACCCTATGGCACCTCG
>CAVRJZ010000005.1:0-525999 GCA_963721665.1 uncultured Alphaproteobacteria bacterium | reverse complement strand
CCCGCACCATGTTGTTAGCAGACTCTTGCTCCCGGGCGCGCATCCCTCGGGGCGTTTATGGACAAGGGGCAAATTCAGCAGCAAAATGGTAATATGACTTCAACTACGCCGGAAATGCCGCGATGAACCGTCACGAGCGCCGCGCACAGGCGAAGCTTGGCCGAACAGCGAGAAGCGCGCGTGAGGAGCCCGGACCCGACAGGCTCCCGCCCGCCTCGGCTGAATTGCTCCTGGTTGGGCTCAAGCATCATCAGGAGGGGCAGCTGACCGATGCCGAAGCATGTTACCGGTGTGTACTGGCTGACCGGCCCAGCCTTGTCGTGGCACAAATCAACCTTGGCGTCGTTTTATATGATCAGGGAAAGATTGACGAGGCGATCGCGGCGTATCGCAAAGCGATTGAAATCAACCCTCGAAATGCACAAGCCTATAACAGACTTGGCCTTGCGCTGAAAACGCAAGGTAAGTTCGAGGAGGCGGTTGGCGCTTTTGAACAGTCGCTCAGGCTCAAGCGCAATGATGCCCAGACCTACTTCGCACTCAGCATTGCGCTCTTCAACCTGGACAAATTTGAAGAGGTAATCGCCGCGAGCCGGAAGGCGCTACAAATCAATCCCAATTACGCCGAGGCCTATACCAACCTCGGTGCTGCGCTCGCTAGACTGGGGCGATCCTACGAGGCAATCGCCGCTTTTCGCAAAGCAATCGAGTTAAAGCCAGATCTCGCCGAAGCGCATAACAGTCTCGCTGTTGGGTTAACGCAACTTGGTCAGTTTTCGGAAGCTTCAGCGTCATTTGAGCGGGCCATCGGGCTGGCCCCGACGAATGCTAACTTCCGGCTTTCGGCAAGTCGCCTCAAGCGATTTGTCGCGGGCGACCTGGATTTGGCAGAACTGGAAAAAATGGCGAAAGACAGTGGTTCGCATCCAATTAGCGAGCAAATCGCGTTACATTTTGCCTTGGGCAACGCCTATGACGGTACGGGGCGGTACGCGGAAGCATTCCACCATTGGCTGGCCGGTAATGCTCTAAAGCGACAGCAGATTGCCTATGACGAAGCGACAACGTTCGCAGAACTGGGCCAGGTGCGCTCAGTGTACACGTCTGAGTTCATCCAGAGCTTGCAAGGTACCGGTTATCCAAGTTCGGTGCCCATATTCATCATTGGGATGCCCCGCTCGGGCAGTACGCTGATAGAGCAGATCCTCGCCAGCCATCCGAAGGTGTTCGGTGCAGGGGAACTGACCGATCTTGCCGGCGCCGTCGCAAGCACTTTGGTGGGCTCCGATGGGTCAACAAGATCAACAAAGCAAGACATGAGGAATATCGGTGCCCGCTACGTTGCCGCGGTCGACCGTCTTGCCCCGGAGGCTGTCCGTATCACCGACAAATTGCCGAAGAACTTCATCTTTGCCGGCCTCATACACCTGGCCTTGCCGAACGCCGCCATCATTCACTCCATTCGCGAACCAATCGACACCTGCCTGTCCTGCTTCTCCATAATTTTCACTGGGGAGCAGAATTTCACCTATGACTTGGCCGAACTCGGCCGCTATTATCGCCACTATCAAAGCCTGATGGCACATTGGCATCGCGTGTTGCCGCCGGGCCGGATTCTCGATGTGCACTACGAGGATGTAGTCGGCGACCTTGAGGGCCAAGCGCGTCGCATTGTTGCCCATTGTGGGCTTGATTGGGACCCGCGATGCCTCGCCTTTCACAAAACCGAACGGGCCGTACGAACTGCCAGCGCCATTCAGGTGCGGCAGCCGATCTATAAAGACGCCATTCAACGCTGGCGGCATTACGAAGAATTCCTCACCCCGCTGATTGCAGAGCTAAAAATCACGAACCTTTAAATAGCTTTCCGCCAAGCGCCCTCGCAACGAAAAGTCAATAGAGTCAGTACGTTAAGCTCAAAGCCTTCTTGCAAATATTTTCTTGCTATTTGGTTGAAATCAAGACGAAAAAGCGGTAGTTTTGTAAGGTGGCGTAATGTGGCGTTTGATAATGGAGGGTGTACCCATGTCGAAATCGCTCAATTTTGCAGCTCTTGCTGTCGGGGCAGCAGCGCTTGCCATAGCTGCTAGTCCGGCGAGCGCATTTCCGGCCATTGGCTATTCGACAGCTCCTTATGACGTGATCAACGTGGATAATAGTGGGTCTGGTGGATCGCTTGCCGCGAGTTTTCTGGGCATCGGCGACCAACAAGCATACGAAAACAGCGATGATGTTTACTACGGAATTGTGAATAATAGCACTTCGACTATCAACAACATCTCGCTGACGGGAACTGGCGCCTTCGAGTTTGAAGGTGACTTCTACCTCCGGTGGTGATGGCATCGGTGCTGGACCGTGGAGTGGTAGTAATAACTGTACTACGGCGGCACCATGCTCACAGGTAGGTCCTCACGATAACACCGCAGGCTACGGCGGCCCAATCGGCTACTTCGGCAACATCGACGCCGCGTTCGACAGCGGAACGCTGTTCTTTTATGGCGGCCTTGCGCCTGGAGCTTCTACTGTGTTCGCGCTAGAGCTACCGGGTAACATCCTTGGCGTTACGGGCATCAACAACGCAACGCCGATTCCCGCCGCTTTGCCTCTCTTCGCGAGCGGCCTGGGCGGACTGGGTCTCCTTGGCTGGCGCAGAAAGCGAAAGAAGGCTGCAGCTTTAGCCGCCTGAATTTCAACTGAACGGAATTGGAGAGACCGCCGCGAGGCGGTCTTTCTTTTTGTGCCGATTGTGCTGCGGTGCGTCGGTCCCGATTGGCCCATCGCTGCGTTCGCTGCGCTGCAAGATCTAGGACGCTATTGGCAGATTTTGTTGCAGAGCCGTTTGATCTTCAGTCCCTTGCTTCCGATTCCAGATGCTTCATACCAATGTACTTCAGCCAAATGGATAGAGCCATCCTGTAACCTAACGCGAGCAATTCCCTTTCGCTTCCGCCAACGCCCGCGTCCATAGATCTTTCGCAGGCGAGCGAGTTCGCGGATGCCAGATCCAGTGGCGAAGGTCTCGACTTCAGAAACGTCGCCCTGATCTCGAATTGCATTACCAGATCGTGTCAACAACCCGCGGCGTAGCGGGCTTTGAGAGCAGTAGATGCGATATGTGAATATGGGTCAGCCGTCAGCGTTGCACTGTTGATGGCATGTTCCTCCAACTACAACTTCAATACTGCCATGCCCGGCTTGCAGTCCGCGCTCCGGATCGACCCATAGCGGAGCAGATGCCATTCATATAACCCCAAGGAAAAAGGCGGCTCGCAACGCAGCCGATCACGGCGTCACTTTTGAAATGGCGAGGGATGTTTTCAAAGACCCTTTCGCCGGCGAGTGGCTGGATGACCGTGAAGACTATGGCGAAGACTGCTATGTCATAATTGGCATGGTGAAAAACCGCCTAAATAGGGGCCTCCGTCGGCGGCTTTTGATAGGTCTCGAGCCTGATGAGGATCCAATCAGCCCTGGAAAACGCGGGGCCGGCTCGCGGCGCAAAAACGAGCAGCGCCACTCGAAATAGTCATTAAGGTAAATTTACAAACCGAACCCAATTTGGTCGACGTAGATTTAGAAAAGGAAGAGAAAGAAAGAAAAGAGGAAAAAGAAGGGAAAGGAAAGAAGAGTGAAAATAACAGAGATTAAATCGCTGGTGATTTCGGCAATCAAAATTGTCCGCTTTGCGCGATTTACGGATCTTCGGGGGTATTTCACCGAGTCGTTCCGGAAAAGCGATTTTTCCGCGCAGCTAGAATTTATGAAGCATGTAGATTTCTGCCAGTTCAATGAAAGCTTTTCCCGACCTAACGTCGTGCGAGGGCTTCATTTCCAGTGGAACCCGTTCATGGGAAAACTGGTCCGAACCGTCCAAGGGCGGATGGTCGATCTATTCCTGGACATTCGCAAGGGATCGCCGAGTTATGGCAAGGCCGCGGCTTACGACATGCAATCCTCATCCGACAACGATTACGCCGAATGGATCTGGGTTCCGCCGGGCTTTGCCCACGGCAATTATTTCACGAAGGAGTCGACGATTGAATACGTCTGTTCCGGCGAATACAGTCAGGGTTGCGAAGCTGGAATTTCGCCGCTTTCGGCCGATATTGACTGGTCCCTCTGCGATCCGACCCTGAAGGCCGAGTTCGATTCAATCGTCGCCAACACTCCGATCATCACGGACAAAGACAAGAACAGTCTCTCGCTGGCCGCTTGGACGGCCGATGAACGGTCGAATCAGTTCCTGTACAACACGCTGGGGGACAAGTGATGGATTTTGCCACGATCCTGTTCACCGGCGGAACTGGTCTCCTCGGCCGTCACATGAAGCCTCTGATTCCTGAGGCCCTCTTCCCCGCACACGCCGAGTTCGACATCACCGATCCTTCCAAAATGGCCGCCTATCTCGACGGAAAGACCGTCTCCACGATCTTCCACGCCGCGGCGTTCACGTCCCCGCCGAAGATTAACGAAAACCCGAAGCTCGCGCTGGAAGTCAACATCATCGGCACTGCGAACTTGGTTCGAGTTTGCATGGAACGAAACATAAAACTGCTGTACATCAGCACCGACTACGTCTTCAAGGGTGATAGCAGGATGTACAAAGAAGACGATCCGGTCCTCCCCGCCAACAAGTATGCTTGGTCGAAGTTGGCCGGCGAATGCGCGGTTCGGATGTACGACAATTCGCTCATCATCCGAACGTCCTTTGGCGACACGGTTTTCCCCTATGAGAAGGCGTTCGTGGACCAATGGACATCCCGGCTCCGGGTCGATGTTCTTGCGAAGAAGCTGGTCAAGCTGCTGGAAAGCAATCTGACGGGGACGGTCCATGTCGGAGGAATACGGCAGACGGTGATGGACTACGCCAGGTCTGTCAGCCCGGACAAGGCAATCGGAAATCTGTCCCTGAAGGACGTCGCGTTCGCGGCTCCGAAGGATACCTCGCTCGATACCTCCCGCTACGATTCAAACATTGGCGAATAAAATCCTTTCATAAGGAGTTGGATTATGAAGATTATGGTTGCCGGCGGGGCAGGGTACATTGGTTCACTGCTGGTTCCATACCTTTTGGAACACGGGTACGAAGTGGATGTCATCGATTCGCTGTGGTTCGGGAACAGCCTGCCTAAGACTGTAAAGGTGATCCAGAAAGATCTGTTCGATTGCCAGAAAGAAGACCTTGCCGGCTATGATCAGATGATCTTCCTGGCTGGATTGTCCAACGACCCGATGGCCGAGTTCAGCCCCTCGCTCAACTTCCGATCCAACGGGGCTCTCCCCTCGTACCTTGCCTATGTCGCGAAGCTAGTCGGGGTGAAGCGTTTCATCTACGGTTCCTCGTGTTCGGTCTACGGCTACACTGTGAACGAACTCTACAATGAAGAAAGTCCGGTCACCTGCGGCTACCCCTACGGCATTTCGAAGTTACAGGGCGAACGCGGCGTTCTTCAGCTCCAGGACGAAAACTTTTCGGTCATCGCGCTTCGGCAGGGAACGGTTTCGGGCTACAGCCCCCGGATGCGGTTCGATTTGATCGTCAATACTATGTATAAGAACGCGATGCTCGAAGGAAAGGTCACCGTCAACAACGCCTCGATCTGGCGGCCCCTCCTCGACATCCGCGACGCGATCCGGGGTTACCTCCGGGCCATCCAGACCCACCAAAGCATCAACGGAGTCTTCAACGTGATCTCTGACAACTATACCGTCGGCGCGGTCGGCGATATGGTCAAGGAAGGGGTTGAGGAACTGACCGGCAAGAAGATCGCGATTGAGATCAAGAACGTCCAGGACTTCCGGAACTACAAGGTCACCGGCCAGAAGGCGAGAACCGTCCTCGGGTTTGAGCCCAAGTACAATGTGATGGATATGCTGACCGAGATCCACTCCCATCGCGAGAGCCTCGGCGACCTCAACCAGGATAAGTACTACAACATTCGCCGATTTAAGCAATTGAACCTGGGGAACTCTTGAGCGGAAAGAAAATAGATCTATCCATTATAGTGGTCGCCTGGAACGTCAAGGAGCTGTGCGACGAATGCTTCCGGGCGATTCGTGCCTCCAAGGATACGTTGACCAAGGAAATAATCTTCGTCGACAATGGATCCATTGACGGAACGGCCGATTATGTTGCGGAGCATTTTCCGGAAGTTACCCTGATTCGTAGTCCTACCAATCTGGGCTTCATCCGCGCGAACAACGTCGCCTACAAGCAGGCCAAGGGCGAGTACATCCTGATGCTGAACTCAGATGCGTTTGTGTCTGAGAGTACGCTCCAGGAGACCGTCGATTTTATGCGGCAACACCCCGAGACTGGTGTCGTCGGCGTTCGGCTCGTGGGTAGGGACGGAGCGCTGCAGCCTTCGGCCCGCTACTTTCCGACCCCGCTTAAGAATTTCCTGAATCAGGTTGGACTGCTCGGCAAGGTGCCTTTCGTGGGCCCACTGGACGACCTGACCTGGGACCACAAGTCCGTCCGTGACTGCGACTGGGTTGTCGGTTGCTACCTCCTGACTCGAAAAGACCTCGTGGACACCATGGGGTTCTTTTTGAGGGAGGATTTCTTCATGTACAACGACGATAATGACCTATGTCTTCGCATCAAGAAGTTAGGGTACAAGGTCACCTACTACCCCGTCGATTGCATCCACCTTGGTGGAGCGACCGTGAAGAAATTGACCAAGACTTCAAAGAAAAGCGCGCAGGTCGAGAAGTGGCAGATTGAAAGCGAGGCAATCTATTATCGCAAGAACTACCACTGGGGAATGGTCGTCTGGAACCTCTTCCTCATGGAGCTGTTCGATTTCCTGATGCTGATCAAGAAACTCCTGTTCATGAAGCGGGACCTACCATTCAAGGACCTGTTCGACCACATGGCCCTCGTCTGTTCTATCCACTTCAAGACCGGCTTGGGGAGCAAACCGATCCACTAGGGCCTGAACCCACACAATTAAATGAGTGTTTGGCTGTGCATGATTCACCATGTGCGGAAGCTGATCGATCGCGCACGTCGCCGGCAACATCAAGAGCCAAAGGACAGCACCAACCCGATCAAGCTCGCGCACATCCCGTGCTCGCTGGCACGCGCAAGCCCGAAGCGATGTTGATTCCTGAAACGCGTTGCTCGAATAACCCCGCAAGGCCCCAGGGGCGTTCACTTTGGCAGAACGAAGCCAAATTATGCAATGGCCCAAAATGAACGGCAGACGTGAAATTCATCGACGAGAACGGCGGCGGCCCGGGTGTGCGGCTGCACAATCGACTTACGGACGAATGTTCGCTTTATGAAGAGCGGACGACGGATTTTGGCCCCACCCATAGGAGCGGACAAACGTGGACATTGCGCCGTCCACCACATCAATCGCGACCAACGCACTTGCAGCAAGCAGCACATACAGAAAGACCGCCAACCGAGGCGGTCCTTCCGAAATCCGATGAGATGTTTTGATCAGGCTGCGAGAGCAGCGGCCTTCCGCTTCCGACGCAAGCCAAGCAGGCCTAACGCGCCAAGGCCTGAGGCGAAGAGCGGGAGGGTTGCGGGAAGCGGCGTTGTCGATGATATCAAATCCGCACTGACGCTAACAACGAGGGCCCCGGTGTTATCTGGAACGTCATTGACTAAGCCATAAATATCGTCGTTGAGACCTAGTTCGTCGGCCGTGAAGAATTGCCAAGCCATTGATCTGCAAGATTGAAGAGGCGCGTTGCAGTATTCGATTTTGCTGGATTGTATGACTTGGGGCGCAGTTTGCTTGCAAATTCGGTTTGTGGATTCCCTCGAATCGGCAGCCATGATTCTCTGCTCTCGAGCCGAGTCGGACGGAGGGATTGCGATGCGGCCGAAGGAGAGACGCGAGACCGGCGAGCATGACCTGTTCCGCTCGCGGCTCGATCAGATCATCGACCTGCGAGCATGCGCTGGTGAAGCTCGCGCAGAGCGATCGACTGGCGCTTCTTGGAAGAGAAGTTCGGAGCGGCCTATACGCGACAAGCCAGGGCACCCGCCGCTGCCGACGCGGCTGATGGCGGGGCTCGCCATCCTCAAGCACATGCTACGATCTGTCTGACGAGGCGCTGTGTGAGCGCTGGGTGGAGAACCCGTATTTCCAATACTTTTGCGGCGAGGAGTTCTTCCAGCACCGGCTGGTGTTCGACCGCTCCTCGCTGACGCGCTGGCGCCAGCGCATGGGCGAACAGAAGCTCGTGGCGCTGATCCAGGAGAGCCTGGCAGCGGCGGCGCGGACCGGCGCGATCAAGCCGTCCGACCTCTGCCCGCGTGGTGGTCGACACCACGGTTCAGGAGAAGGCGGTGATGTTCCCGACCGACGCCCGGCTGATCAACCGGGCGCGCGAGCGGCTGGTGCGGCAGGCCCAACAATGCGGCGTGAGGCTGCGCCAGTCCTATCGCCGGGTCGGCAAGCTGGCGCTGATCAAGCACCAGCGCTACGCCCACGCCAAGCAGTTCAAGCGCGCTAACCGAGCCTTACGCAAGCTGCGAGACCTATCTCGGCCGTGTCATCCGTGACATCCGCCGCAACACGGTCGGCAATGAGCGGATGCACGACGCCTTCCTGCGGCCGCTATATCTGGCCGAGCGGGTGCTGTTGCAGGACCGCAGACAACGCGGACGTAAGGTCTATTCGCTGCATGCGCCCGAGGTTGAATGCATCGGCAAGGGCAAGGCGCATCGCCCCTATGAGTTCGGCGTCAAGGTCAGCGTCGCCACCCCGGTCAAGCATTCCGCCGGCGGCCAATTTGTCACCCACGTTGCCGCGCTGCCCGGCAATCCTTACGACGGCCACACCCTGGCCAAGGTCATCCCGGCGATCGAGGCGCTCGTCGGCAATGTGCTCGACCGCATCGTCGCCGATGCCGGCTATCGCGGCCACAACGCCCCGCCTGATTACAAGTTCAAGGTCTATACCGCAGGCCAAAAGCGCCGGGTCACCGAGCAGATCAAACGCGACTTCAAGCGACGCGCCGCTATCGAGCCGGTCATTGGCCATCTCAAGGACGACCATCGCATGGGCCGCAATTATCTCGCCCATTCGAGCGGCGATGCCATCAACGCAGTCCTCGCCGCCGCAGCCTACAACTTCCGCCGCCTCATCGCCTGGCTGAGGCTTTTGCTGCTCCAAATCCTGCTCTCAATCGTTCAGTCCCGTCGTTCAGCTCAGATCAGCCTGAAATCGGCGTTCTTCACGGACGACTAGTTCAATCTGTGTTGCCCCTAGGGGGTCAGTAAGCGTTAGCGGACCATCGCCAATGGCGAAAGGACTCCCAACAATGACCCCTGTCGAATCCGTAAATACCCCGATCAACTCGCCAAGCCAAATATTATTCGGCCCCACGTTGGTAGGATCAATAAAATAGCTTGGAAAAGGCTGACCACTACTACCAATCCCGGTGAGAGGGGAACCTGGAGGAATACCGGGGCCACTGCCAAATATACTGCCCACGTAACCATTTGCATCCACGCTCGGTGGGACCCCGCCAAACATACTCGTCAAACCCGAGACATATGCGACCGTTACCGACTCCCCATTGGTCAAGCCGCCAACGATAGTCGGTGCAGTATTGTCACCGATTCCGTAATTGAAGGAGGAGTTGAGGGACTGTACCCAAGGTCCTGCGGTCGCGTCGACTGTGACATTGACCGTTCCGGCCAGCGCGGGATGAGCAATGAAGAGGAGAGAGCTTATCGCAGCGGCAACAGCAAAACCGCTAAGCCGGCCAATGCTATGCATGACCATACCCCATTTTTAGCGCCACCATGGCATTATTGCGCCGCACCAATTCGCGGTCAAGATAGGGAGTCTTAATTTTTATTGGCCATGACAGCGGCAACCTCCGGCCGTTCGTAGCTTTCATCAGCCCCGGATAGGCCTACCGGCAGCGCAGCAATTCCGAATTGATTTGACGCCGTTGAGTCAAAAGCCGACAAACCATTTAGCGCGGGCACCGACCCAATGGCCGCTATGCCCCCAATGGCCGACAAAATGCTGCGGGGCCGCGATTGTCCGCAAGTGCCATTCGCGACCGACTTACCGCGGCAAACAGAAAAACCCCCAGCGCCCTGCGCCGCATACCAAATATTAATAATGAACAATGCACACTGCGCGATAGCCCCCCTTTGGGAGCTACGCCACACGTTGCCTCCCACTACCAAGGGGATGGGGCTGGGCCGCGCAATAATTTGCGCGGCCTTTTACTTGTTGCTCGTGAGAAAAGCTAAGCGGCAGTCCTCCGCTTTCTGCGCCAGCCAAGCAGACCTAATGCGCCAAGGCCGGTGGCGAAGAGCGGGAGAGTGGCGGGCAGCGGCGTCTGGGCAAGACCCTGCGGAATTGGGTCACTGATGACCAGCAACTGAAGGCCGTCCGGCAGATCAACCGTTAGCTCCAAATCCACAGGACCGTTGACCATCACAGACGTGTCTATCGTCAGAAACCGTGACGTATCAGAAACGTCGAAGGCCACCGGCTCTCCGGTGCGCGAAATAACGGTACCCGGCAGTAAAGTTATCCCGCAGCCAATCGTTCCGCCGCAAACAAAGAAGCCGGCGAGCGTCCCGCATGCAGTGCCGACGCATCCCTGCGGCTCGGAAAACGGACCATCAATATTGCCAGATTGTGTGATGTCTGTGTCAAAAGCCCAATATGACGCGCCGAGTGAGGTCGCGACCATAGAAACGGAGATCGAGACTGGCGCCGGAAGATCGCCCAATATCTCCACTTCGCCAGCGAGCGGCAGAGTGAACGTCGTCGCATTCGCTCGGGGTTGCGGAGCGAGAACCAGTATCGCTAGCAAAATGGGCAACCAGATAAGACGCATGGCCAAGCATTCCGCCCGTGTTAAGCCGCCTGCTATGACTAGCAACGAAGCCGCCGAGCAGTGTTTGAAATGCCCGAAAGCGTTGCCTGCGGAGGTTCGGACAGCAGGGAACTGCTGCCTAACGTGAACGCTATCCGTTCGCGTAAACACCACAAGAAAATCAGTTCATTAAGCTAAACCATCAACCTTAAATTCCGGCCAGTCTTGCTGAGCTCAGGCTATTACAGCCTTCCGCTTCCGGCGCCGGCCGAACAGACCCGACGCACCAAGGGGTGTCTAGTTCTTTCCGTCTGCGCCGCCGGAAAAGCATTTACGCTGCGGCTTAGCCTAATCTCAAACCTGCACTTTCAACTAATTCAAAAGGTGCCTATCCCGTACCGGCGTAACACACTTCTCAATCGGGTCTTAACTGGCCCGCTTTCAACAACCAAGCCCACTAGATTTTTTGTTAGATGGAGCATTTGGTCAACTGCAGCAATTAAAAGGGGATATGGCCGGTACTTTTGCGCAACCTGCATTCCAACACAGCTTATACTGACAGTTCCAAGTCGCGACTTGTAACCGTCGTTTCCGCCCCATTTAAAATCAAACACTTCGCAATCTGTGTTCTCGATCAAGTCACGGATCATTGTCATAATTAATGCCGTGCCTGGAGATAGTTTCCGGTATTGTGGATTGTACCCGGTTTGTTGAAATAGAAACTTGCTATTAGTCAGTTCGCCCCAACCGAACGCACATGGATTGCCGTGAACATAAGAAATATAGCCCCGTAGGATGCCGTGTTTTGCTAGTTGATTTAATTTTGGCCGCACTGTTTCGTCTACGCGCAGGCCAGAATTCAAGTTCCATTGATATGTTAGCTGACTGATTTTCCCAGCATCGCGCAAAAATCCATCTATTTCTTCTGGACGCGTTATTACTCGAAACTCCATACCTTCGCGAGCGCACTTCAGGAAATCTCTATTTAGGTGCAGTCTCGTTCTTTCGTTCAGCGACGCCATATATTCGTCAAACGAGCCTGGTAGCCGAATTAGCCACCAAAGTTTTTCCTTTCGCGTCCCTTTCCAGGCAAAGCCGCTGTCCAGATTGGTAATGGCCTTGTATAGCGATGAATCAACGAAGATATTACCGACGCTGATTACGTCGAAGTTACCTTCTTTAATTATGAGATCGAAAAACTGTCGAGTGATATCTTCGTCGGGCTCGCCAACGACGCACGAGCCGAAAAGATGAACGACCCGCACAGGGAGATCGAAAAGTTTCCTTCGGCCAATTTGATATTCTTGCCTTCCATTGACGTAGATGAAACAGGCGATGGCCATAATTTGTGAATTGTCGATGGCGACCACAATCCTGAATTCTGCTCCGTTCGCCTCCAAATTGCCTCTCAATTTCGAGAAGTTAGGGACGAAAAAAAGCCCCTGTTTACCGAGGCGATTCCACGCCTCCTCGATCAAATCCAATTTAGAGCAGTCGCTATAGGCCGCAATTTGCATATCAAATACGCACGCAATCGGTTCAGGGTGAAAATGTAAGTTAATGCGCTTTTGGCACGCGCGCCACTACCAGATTATTGCCTAAACGCAATTCGATCCAGATAATGGCTCCAATAATGTTAACGCGCTTATCGTTTTGGCACTTTGCCGTTCGCAAACGGTTGACCGCCCAATGACCCTTCAAGATATCTTATACGTAGGCAAGCTTTTACCACTTGCATTGATCGCTTGGCTACTTCCTCCGCGCTTGTGGAGACGAGCCGCTATGGCAACATCCTGGATGGGCCAGGCCGACCAGTGCGGGCCAATTTACGATGATATTCTGGGCCACAAATATTCAAAATCTGAAATCGCCAATATTAGCGCTAGGCGTCACGGTTATACGAGAGAATTGAAATTACAGATTTTCGGGATGAACGGACCCTGGCGGCCTTGGCGTCCAGACATGCGCCTCAATGGCAAAGAGCATCTCCAAACAGCGCTGGAGCGCGGCCATGGGGTAATCTTGTGGGTTACGGAAACTTCCTTTAGCACGCTCCTAGTGAAAATGGCCCTCCACAACGCTGGCTACCGGACAATTCAACTGTCTCGGCCAGGCCATGGATTCTCCATCGAGTCTTCGTTCGGTATCCGATTTCTGAATCCAATTTGGACCAGCGTCGAAAATCGTTTCATTGCAGAACGCGTCCTAATTGTTGGTGAGACGGCCGCTGATGCGTTGACGACGCTGCGCGTTAGATTAGCTGCAAACCAGATCGTAATTATTACGGTGGCTCCCTTGGCGCACAAATTCGCAGAAGTGCCGTTTTTTCATCGCCGGTTACAATTGCCGACAGGACCAATCCGACTTGCGCTGACGACAAAGGCAATGTTGCTCCCGGTGTTTTCTTTCGCACAGGCAAATGGCGGGTTCGAAGTATCGATAGAAGGACCGCTCTACCCAAAGAGTGGGGCCCCAACGGTTGAAGATGTTGCGGCAGCCTATGCGAAGCGATTGGAGCCATTTGTTTTGGAACATCCAGATCAATGGGCTGGATGGGATTGGTTGGTAGCCCAAATGCGGCCGGTTGGAGAAACGAATTTTGCCCAGCGAACGCTCCACGGATAAAAACGTGGAAGGGCGTCAAAATCGAAATGTCGGCGGCACATAATTAAGAGCAGGTTCAAAATACCCTGCAAAGCCATTCGCCTGAATAATTACGCGCCCATAGCTATCTCGATAGGAGTATTTCTCGAATTCTTTGCTCGTGATGCCAAGAAGACATTTTGTTTCGGCATCGAAAATGCCTGATCCTGAACCTTCAGGCTCATTGATCAGGGTATTGTATCTCGTTCGAAGCTGAGGGTCGATGAGCAGCGGAGAAATCACTCGAGAGCGAACTGTTCGCTCCGGATATACGACGATGACGTCGCCGCCAACCTGCAACGGCTTTTTACACAGCGGAATCCGCCGAAGTCGCAAACTAATTGGCAGTCGCTCCTGATCCACGGACAGTAGGGCGAGGTCTGTCTGCTCCGGTGAACCTTCCTTGATGACCGTAGCGAGAAGATCTTCACCGGCAACGAGCACGCGTGGATTTGAAAAAAACGGGTAGCGCCCAACCACGTGAGCTGCCGTGACCACTGTTCCTTCGCCAAGGTAGATGCCGTAGGCAATGAAGGGGCTTTTAAAAGGCGGAGTATGGACGACATTGACAGCATAAATTTTCAGAGAATCGTCAGAGTTATTTGCGTCTGCAGGACTAAAGACATTTGCTGCTGTAATATTGAGTTGCTTTTGATAATCCGCGTGGTCTATTAGTCGCTCTGATGCGGCCTTAACTTGCCAGACAAAAACTCCGCACAGAACAAGGAACGCTAAAAAAGGCCCTGCGGTTTGCAATCGTGTCAGCATTATCAGTCACTAGAATAGGAAACGGAATCGGGTGAGCTTACGGCGCAGCCTGATCAACCACAGAAGCAGGAATAAAGGCAAGGATCTGCAATCGCTTCTAAAAGTAGGATTGGTATCGCGGTTTGAGGGTACTTGAAAGTTCCGAAAAAAAGCAGCGGTTCGACCTTCGGATTATCAGTTTTTCAGGTTCATCGGGGCGCCGTCGCAACTCAAATTATTTTAGTTGGCGACGGATACGATCAACGATCCAACCGAACCAATTGTTCGGTGTGTAACACGCCGGTTGTGTAGGCAGTGCATGCCGACTATCACAATCGGCGGGCGTGATGGTGAAATCGTATCCCTTGGCGGCCATGCAGGCGATTATGTACTGACTGCTTGGGTCGTCCGGGTCGACGGCGTGATACGTCTGGTAAAAGCGATCCGCTTCCGCCTGACAGGCAGCTACATCTTGGGCTTGGTGGGGTGTACAGCCTCCCAAGGTTAATGCCACCAGCAAAATTACTTCTCGTCGCATTTGATCGGCTGCTCTCGAATGATAGACGTCTTTATCGACCTCACGCCTGCATGCAAAAAAGTTGCAATACGCCGCCGGGTGCCACTCGAAATCCCTGCCTATCGGCTATTATTGATTAATGCCTAAAAAGCTTCAAGGACGCTAAGAAGGATGACATTGTCATCTTAGCGAAACGATCCGAAATCTGTAAGCGAGAATCGTAACTTGAGCAAAGCCGTTATAATTGGATACGTCATCTCGTTTGCGGGAACGGCGTTATGGGTCTATGGATATTATGTCACCGGCAGCCCGTCTCTCATTAACTGGCACGCCATCACTCCATGGTGGATTGCCGATTTCTTGCCAAACGTCCAATCTGAAATAGGAATGGTGCTCGCGTTCGCTGGCATGATCCCGATCTACTGGCCTTCTCGGGATAGATGATTACACCTGAGAATCTTAAATCGGGGACACATTAAGGTACCGGTTTAACTTCCGTCAAAAACGAAATACCAGCCGTGACCAAAAATAAAAAGACATCCGCATTACAAGGATGGCTGTTGGCTTTTGTGTTGGTCGCGGTTGCGGTTGTAGTGTGTTATTTTTGGCTCGACCGTCCGATCGCCTTATTCGTTCACAGTGAGCTTCCTCGAAATAGTCGGGCGCTGACCGAGTTGGTTACCTATTTTCCAAATCCGCTAATCATGGTCGCTGCCATTACGTTTCTTGCCCTTGGGAGTCGAGGCCTGGCAGATCGGCCATTGTCGAAGATGCAAACTGCCATCCTTGTTTGCAGTGGCAGTCTCATGATAGCTGAAACGATAAAGAACGATCTCAAATTCGTGTTTGGTCGAACTTGGCCTGAGACGTGGCATCAAAATAATCCGTCCTTCATTCATGATGGGGTTTACGGATTTCATTGGTTCCATGGCGGAGACGCCTATCAATCTTTTCCATCGGGACACATGACGGCGATCTGCGCGATTGCCTCAGTGCTGTGGATTTATTACCCGCGCCTGCGATCGATTTATTTGATCGTGGGAGTGGCTGCAGTTGTAGGCCTGGTAGGGGCCAATTTTCATTTCCTGAGCGATACTATAGCCGGCGCATTTGTGGGCGCATCGACGGGATTGATGATAACAATGCTATTTGCTCGACCTGATTTTAATCAGCGCTAAAATATCAATTGGAAAATGCCAAGGCGCAAAACAAACTTTTGCCCTGAAGGTCAGGCACACAGTATTGGATTAACAACTGGGTCTAGGCTTGGATCAATGCGAGACTAAAAATAGGGACGGGGTGAGCTTGTACGATAAGGGACCGCAAAGAGCGTGAATGCCGCTTTGAAACATATTTTAGGGATTATTCTTGTTGCCTTGTTTCTTGGGCTTGGTTTTGGCGTGGAAACCTCTCAGGCCCTCGAACCAATAAAGGTTTTTAGGGGAGTTCTCGTCTTAGAGGGAAAAATTGGTCGGGGAGATTACGACAAACTAAGGAATTTCCTCGCCATAAAATCCAATTTCGAAAAAATTAGCAACGGTGTCTTCCTTGCCTCTCCCGGAGGCTACATTGCTGAAGCAATGAAGATTGGCCGTCTTATAAGGGCACTGCGTTTAAGCACCGATGCGCCGGCCGGTCCGCTATCTGGCATTCCCATGTTTGGGGAATCCCTCATAGCGCCGAATAATTTAGTCGACCCAAGGTCCAATTACCTTTGCGCGAGCGCTTGTTTCCTCGTGTATGTTTCCGGGATTTACAGACATTTGAATTGGGTCGGTCGTCTCGGTATTCATCGGCCGACCCACTTAGAAAGCAATTTAAAAGAACTCAGCGTCGACCAAGAATTGGATTTAACGTGGCGAATTCGCACGGCAGTGAAACAATATCTCAAGGACATGGATGTCCCCGACAAGTATGTGGACCTCATGTATTCGGTTCCACCAAATCAGGTGCGGTGGATTACTCAAAAGGAATTTACCTCGGATTTCCAAGGGTTCGTTCCAGAAGTTAAAGATTGGGTCGGCGCAAAATGTGGCCCCCACTCTGATAGGAAAGACGCCGCCGCCCTGAGTGAAAAGTCGTTGACGTCGGGAAAGACGCGGGCCGTGGAGAAAAATAAAGCAGTCTTAAGTCCAGCAAGCCTATCGGTGGCGATGGCCGAATGCTGGGCTGAAGCTAGAGCCGAACTGGCAAACGACGCGTGGCGGAAAGCGTTTTCTAAAAAGTAGCCCAACCGATGAACGGTTGGTACTGCGCACTAGCCCGATAAAAATCCGTCGGTAGGTGAAAGTTCGAAGCGGCATTATAGACAGATCTCATTCAGGGATGGTCCTAAATATGCGAAGTTTTAGGCGGCTGCCCCATGGATTTGCCTTCTATGCACGTTCTTGTAACGGGGCGGTGGGCGGCTTGCCAATGTAATTGCCAGATACGACAATAATCAACGCAAACTTGATAAGGCAATCGCGTCATATCGCGAAGCCGTTGCCCTGAAACCGAATTTTGCAGAAGCGTATAACGACGTTGCCTTAGCATTGAAGGAGCTAGGGCGCTTGTCGGAATCGCGCGCGGCTATGGAACAAGCCGTGTCGGCGGCGCCACGTAATATAAAGTTCCGCTTCGATCTAGGCGACATCACTCGCTCGTTTCGTCGAGGGCGACAAGAATTTAGTAGCGCTCGTGCAGTTAGCCGGTGACAGCGCGTCCCTTTCGGTAGACGACGGATAAAATTGCACTTCGCCTTGGGTACCATCGAAGAAGGCAGCCCGAATTCTGCTGCGTCGAGGCGGGGCCGGTAGCCTTGACTGTCTGAGGATGGTTGATTTAGCCAGAAATCACGGCAATTGGGTCGCATTGTTTTAAAAAACCATGTATATTCAATGACTTACGGTAGGACGGCGGTTGTCCGATGCAGTCGTCGGCGACGATGCAGTGAGAACAAAATTTATGTACACATGGATTGTGACGGTTTATGCATTAAGCTTGACCATTGACTCGCCTTTATACTATCGGCAAATTGAACTCGTGGCGTGTAAGGAAGGGGCATAACACTATGCGCTCAAACAAAGTTTCGGGCGTGTGCGCTCATATGAAAATACAAACGCTTGTCGCCGCCGCGATGCTGCTGACGACCGCTGGAGTGGCGCAAGCCGGTACAGTCACAGCCAGTTTTACTGTTATCGATGTGGTTGGGTCTGCTATAGGGGATTTCCCCACCGGGGGGAATGTGCCAACTTTCAGCAACCAACTCCACGGAACCGGTAGTCCGGCTGGTACCAACATTAACGTATTGACCACTAAGACTAAGACGCCTTTCTTCACTATTGACCCCAGCACGCTCTGCGGTACGAAATGTTCGGGAAACATCCAAAGTGGGGACATAAGCACCACGATCACCTTCACGGACGCGAACACGACCGGGGGGTGGGGCACTCTAACTGGGTCCCTTACCGAATTGGCATTCTACCAAGCTGACTACAAAGGCAAGCTTACCGGCTGTACTATTAGCACCATCTCACAGACTGACTGCGTAAATTGGATCGATCCTAATACCGGAAACCCGGTCGCTAACACGATCGTAAGCGGTAGACATCCCAGCATTACCTATGGCGAAGTCACAGAAGATGTCCTCTTTGCGAATGGCGACCAAATCAAGGTAACCTTCTACAATGCTGCGGACTGGGATATCACGCCGGATATCAGCTTTGATTATATCGCATGCAATACTACCGGCGGATTCAGTTGCATTAGCAAACAATCAACGACCCCGCTTCCCGGCGCGGTTTGGTTGTTTGGGACTGTGCTCACCGGCGCAGCCGGTGTAGGGGGATGGCGGCGTAAAAAGGGTAAGGCTGCGGCTACTTCAGCCGCCTGATCGAAAGCCCCGAATAGTGTGTTCCGGAGAGACCGCCGCGCGAGGCGGTCTTTCTGCTTTATTCAGCGCGGATGAAAATTAGAACCACAACGGGCTATCCGATCCTGTGCCTGGCGCTAGCGACGAGCAATGGTCAGCCCTGGACGCTAGTCAGTCCCGCCTCCATAATAATGCCAAACAGCGTCAAACCCTTTTGCAAAAGCAACGATGAATCGCTCTCAGCGGCGGGCTAATTCCAGGCATCGCCAGAAAAATAATTCTCCTGCGATACCGAAATTACGGACCGCCAACGTCCAGCCGTCTGTGGCTGAGCTTTTTCAGATTGGCCTCAAGAACCAGCAGGCCGGACGTCTGACTGAGGCCGAGTTTTATTATCGGGCGGTGTTGGCGGCTCAACCTGATCATGCGGTCGCTTATTGCCACCTAGGCATGATGCACTTCGATCGAGGCAAGCTCGACGAGGCAGTTGCCGCGTATCGGAACGCTACGCGGATTAAGCGCGATTATGCCGAGGCTCATTCCAATCTCGGTAACGCGCTGAGGAGGCAAGGCAAGCTCGAGGAGGCGGTTACAGCGCATCGCAAAGCCATTCGGATTAAACCAGATTTTGCGGTGGCTCATTGCAACCTCGGCAATGCACTGCAGAGCCAGGGCAAGCTCGACGAGGCAGTTGCGGCGTATCGCGACGCGATCCGGATCAAACCAGACTGGGCCGTTGCTTTTTCCAACCTCGGCGTAGCGCTCTTCGGTCAAGGCAAGCTTGACGAAGGGGTCGCTGCGTTTCGTCAAGCTATCGCTTTGCAGCCAAATTTTGCCGATGCGCACAACAATGTTGGTTTCGGATTAGTACAACTCGGACGGCTTGCGGAAGCTCGCGTGGCCTTTGAGCAGGCCATTCGGCTAGCACCGCGCAATGTTACGTACCGGCGCAATCTGGGTGACATCATACCTTTCGTCGAGGGGGATAATAATCTGGTAGCGCTAGAACAGTTAGCCGGTGAGCACGCCGCGCTTTCCGTTGGCGATCAGATCGAGTTACATTTCGCTTTAGGCAAGGCCTATGACGATGTGGGCCGGCACGCGGATGCGTTCCGTCAATGGTTCGATGGTAACGCCCTGAAACGCAGGCAGATTGCATATAACGAAGCGGCTTCGTTTCGAGAATTGGATCGTTGCCAAACGATATTCACATCCGAATTCATTCGGACGTGGCAAAATGTAGGCAATCAATCTTCGATTCCAATATTCATTCTCGGCATGCCGCGCTCGGGCACGACCCTGGTCGAGCAGATTCTTGCTAGTCATCCACAAGTGTTTGGTGGCGGCGAACTCGAGTATTTGCGCCGGGCCGTCGGAGGAATCCGAACCGCGCCTGGCGATTCGGTGCCTTTTCCAGAGTTAGTATCGGGCATGGCAAGTGAGAATTTTCGCGATGTCGCAGCGCGCTACCTTGCCGAAATCGAAAGGCTTGCACCCGACGCGACGCATGTCACAGACAAAATGCCGAGGAATTTTGTTTTCGCTGGTCTCATCCACCTGGCGCTGCCAAACGCAACGATCATCCATACTATTCGCGACCCGCGTGACACCTGCCTATCATGCTTCTCGAAGTTGTTTAGCGGTGAACAGAGCTATGCTTATGATTTAAGCGAGCTTGGACGGTACTATCGGCATTACCAATCATTGATGGGCCATTGGCACCGCGTATTGCCGCCGGGGCGCATTCTCGATGTCCGCTATGAGGACGTGGTAGGTGACCTGGAAGGCCAGGCACGGCGTATCGTTGCCCATTGCGGGCTTGACTGGGATCCGCTTTGCCTTGCGTTTCATCAAACGGATCGGCCGGTTCGCACCGCCAGCGCAACGCAAGTGCGGCAGCCGATCTATGGCAGCGCCATTGGCCGCTGGCGCGCATACGTTGACTGGCTCGGCCCGCTACTTGCGGAACTGGATCTTGCAGGTCCATGTACCGGTTAAGCACTGGAATCAGAGCCCGATCATCGGCTGTGAGCCTCGCAGGCTGCCTATGAGCGCAGCCAAAGGTTGCGTCCCGCGCTTTGCGCCTTCCGGTCTTGTGCCTACCGGTCTTGCGCTTGCCTGCCTTGTGCCGCGCACTAAGAGTCGGCGGGGCCGGAGAGATTGAATCTTCGTTCCGCGATCGGCGCAACAGGAAGCCGATCGCCCCCGCAACGTAAGATAAGCGCCCGACTTGCGCTTGACCGGCCGCCGGCTTGCCCGGGCGCGGCCCGGCAAGGGCGCCGGCGCCGCGACTGCCGCGACCGGGCGGTCAGGCCCGACGGCGAACGGGTCGCGTGGGACGGCGCGGCGGAGGGGTATGCCGGGCGCGCAGACCGCGCGCCGCCTGGCGTGCGGCCATCCTGAGCGCATCGGCGCCGGCGCAGGCCGCGCGGGCGGAATCGGCCTGCGTGCGTCCGAGCCTTTCGGCGCGATCTGACGGCCGGTATTGCGCGTAGTGCAGCCTGGTGACGGGTTCGCTGTCGGCGATGACGTCGGCCGCCTCCTTGAAGGAGCCCGATCGCTTGACCACCGAGGTCGCCACGATGTGGCGGAAGCCCGACGGCGAGAAGGACTTGATGCCCTCGATGCCGCTGCCCTCTTTCTTGTTCCCGCCGAGATGGCGGGCGGTAAAGGCGCGCACGCGTCCGGCGAGCGCGGCCTTCAGTGGAGCGTAGATCAGCCGCGGACGGCGCGCGGCGGCGAGGATCTTCGGCAGCTGCTCGACGGCGTAGACGAACAGGTAAGGGCTGGCCAACCGTTGGAGCAGCACGAAGCGCTCGTTGGCGAGGAATTGATCGAGCCGCGCGTAGAAACGCCACTGGTCGACCAGGCGGCGATAAAAATCGTGCTCCAGGGCCTGGCCGTCGCCGTTCTTGAACAATTCCTTGGGCACCATGAGGAACCAGCCCAGCGCGTCGCGACGCAGATGGCCGGTATTGTCTGCCCGATATTCGAGCGTGACCGTGGTGCCGGGGCGGAACGGAGCCTGCGCCTGCATCTGCACATAGATCTGGTCCTGCAGGAGCTCCGCCGCCGTCTTGCTGCCGGTGCGCGTCTTGCGATAGTCGTGGTCGAGACCGTCGACCAAAAGCTTTATCGCCGACAGCGGCTCGTCGAGCCGCAGGATCGCCTTGACCGGGGCGTGCGGATCGCGCGTGCGCGTGGCGTTGGCGCGCAGCTTGCGCGCGCGTTCCTTGTAGTCGGCGACTTTTTTCTCGCAATAGGCGATCCAGGCGGCGTTGGGTTTGGCGCCGTAGCCGAGCGCCGCGCGCATCGCCTTGTCGCGCCGGACGAAGCCGTCCTTGCGGAAAAACTGCGCGCCGAGCCCCATGAGGTCGGCGTCGGCGCCGGTGACGCTCTTGTTGTCCATGCCGTGTGCCTTCGCCACGCGCGCGCTCTTATATTCGATATAAGCCTGCACGGAACGCGCATCGGCAAACAGCGCCAGCGAAAGCTCGTCCGGGCCGACGCGCCAGTCTCCGGCCTCATCGCTCAGGCGGAAGCCGTAATAGCCGCCGACCTGGCCGCGGCGGAAACTGACGGTATAGTCGCTCCACGGTTTCAGATTTATGGTGTCCTCGTCGGCGATGATGGGCTGCTTGAAGAGGCGCAGCCTTTCGAACTCGGCCGCCGCCTTCGCCGGCCAGTCCTTGAGCGCGTAGCGCGCGCGAATGAGATTGCCGTGCGCCGAGCCGTGCTCCTCCTCGCGTTCGCAGCGCTCGGAGGCGTCACTGACGATGCGTTGCGCCTCGTCGAAGCCGCGGAAGCGGATGTCGTCGGGCAGATACTTGGCGATGCGCGCGCGCAGCCGCGCATATTTCGGACCGTGCAGGCGCGCGGGAAACAGCGCGATGGGAAGCCTTCCGGCGCCGAGCCTGGCGCGCACGATGCGTGAGATGAGCTGGCCGGGTTCGAGACCGAGCACGGTCTCGATGCGCGCCACCAGCGGCTCGAAGCGCCTGTCGGGGGCCTTTCGCCCGCGCGCCCAGTTGATCACCGTCTGCGGCACCGCGCCGACTTGTTGCGCCAGAAGCGTCGGCGTCAGCCCGGCGCGGACGATGGCGACCGAAAGCGCGCCGGCAAAATCCTCCGGCAGTCCGTCATGCTCGAGCTGGCGCTTGAGGCAGTCCTCGGCGAAGGCGAAGGCGCGCCGTTGCCCGCCGGTGAGCACCCCTCGACCGGCCGCCGCGCGCGCGGCGAGGAGCGCAAAGGCCGCTGCCGCCTCCGCTTCCATGCCGAGCCGATCGAGCTTGACCGCCTGGTAATAGACCGAACGCAACTCGGCGATGCCGAACTCGGCCGGCAGCCCCTGCAGGACATTGTCGCGCCGGCGCCCGGCGAGGGCGAAAGCCATGGCGTCCTTAAGCCGCGGCTCGGTCCTTTTGGTGAGCCGCAGACGGACGCCGACGCCGAGTTCGACGACGGCCGCCTCCAGTTCGAGGCGCAGCGCCGAGCCGTGCCGCAGCAGCACCTCTTTGCTGATGCCGGCTTCACGGGCGAATTCGGCGACCCACACCTTGCCGGGCCGGCTCGGCCGCGCCGGCAGCGGCAACTTGTGCCGGCGCAAACGGCTGATGTGCCGCCTGACGGCTGTCATGTTGCGGGAATGGGCGGCGCTGGTGTCGCCGCCTTTGAACCCCGTTGCCGCCCCGGCCGGGTGTGCCGGGGCGCCGTCCGGCGGGTCAGCATCCGGCGGGTCGGCGGCACCCCGGGCGGGCGCGGCATTGGCTGGAGCCAGGGTGGTGCGGTTTTCTTGCGACGGAAACGGCAGGATTTTTGCCAGATTTTTCGGCATGATGGCCTCCTTGTGGTTCGCCCGGGACGGGCTTGTGTTCCGTGCGGGGCGAGCATTGTTTAATTGATACCTCTTAATCTAGGGTGGAATTGTGACTTTGCAAGCTGCCGGCCGTCTGGGCTGGCAAAACCGCGCGAAATCGAGCGCTCTGAGGGGGGAAAATGCCGAAAAACGGTCGGATCGGAGACTAGAAGTCGGCTTGCGGCCCGAGGCCATGGCTTGGTGGCCAAGGCTTGCGGGCCAAGGCTTGCGGGCCAAGGCTTGCGGGCCAAGGCTTGCGGGCCAAGGCTTGCGGGCCAAGGCTTGCCGGCCGCGGCAGCGGCCGGGGCGAGGGGTCAAGGCCAGGGGTCAGGGTCAAGGTCAAGGTCAGGGCCAAGCTCAAGGCCAGGGCTCAGGGTCAGGGCCGGGGAATAGGGCGATACGAATGAAACGGGACTGGCGCGCCCTTGCGGCCGCGGCGATGCCGGGGATCGATGCAGCACGCCAGGGCGAGCGCGAGGCGGCGCTCGCCGCGGCGGCAGAAACGGCCGCCGTCAAGCCGCAGACGCTGCGAACTTACCTGAAGGCCGCGCGTTTCGAGGCGACGCTCGACGACGAACTCCGCCAGGTCACACGTCATATTCCGCCGATCGCGCTCGAGGCCGCCGCGCGCTGGTACGCCCGCGACCCGGAGGCGGCAGGCAAAGCCATGCGCGGCTACGCGCAAGGCGGCTACCAAGTGCACCAGTTCATCAAAGCCGAGCAGGCCGCGCGGCCGAGCGAGGACGCCGGCTTGCGGCCGCTCGGCCGCCGCAAGAGCGATTACCGCCGGGCGCTGCTCACGCGGCTCGGCGGGCTCGAAAGGCTGTGGCCGGATCCGGAACGTTATGCCTTTGCGTCGACGCCGATCGTCGACGAAGCGGCCGCCGACGCGAGCGGGGTTGCCGACCTGCTGCTGATTTGCGACGGCGCCACGAGTCTCGCAATCCTCATCGTCGGACCTTACAGCGAACCTCGTCACTATACGGCGAGGGCGGCAGAATGGGTCTTGCGGGCGCTTGGTCTTGCTTACTACCACGAGAAGACGGCGCTCATCCTTCCGCCGGAGGCGGGGGCCGCAAGCGAGCGTTATGTCAGGCTGCTCAAAGCGGTAAGCCGGGAGCGGTTGCCGGAGGTGCGATACCGTGTCGAGTTGCTGTGCGACCCTGGCCCGTGGCGCTGAGCGCAAGGCCGCCGTTTCGCAGTCCTTGCCGCTTGCGAATATTTGGCGCCTGCAGTATTTGCTGCTTGCCAATACTTGGGACGCATGCTGGCCTTGTGCCTGCAGCCCTTGATGTTCGCGGCCTGTTCCGGCCTGTTGTGGTCTTGTTGCGGCCTTGCCGGGGACGCCCGTGGCGCTCTGTTTTCCCTTGTGCCGCAGGGTCTGTCGCGGCCCTGCAAACAGGTGGACCTCCCGTTTGCCGTTTAGTTCGACGAAGTAGGCTACTATTGCGTCGACGGCATGGCGATCATGTTCGCGCAAGCCCGCGAAGCTCGCCCGCAACTTGCTGGCTGCCACCACGCTCGTCGCCGTGCTCTATTGGATCAAATCGTGAGTCCGTGACCCTAGTGGATCGAATCTAATACTTGGTGCCCGCGTCTGACAGCCTGGATAAACTTTTTGGGATCAGCGGTCCATGTGAAAGGTTTCGGTTCGCCATTGTGTTCGGCGACGAAGCGATTGATGGTGGCTTGCATGTCGACGACCGATAGGAATATGCCGCGCGTCAATCGCCGCTTTGCGAGCTTGCCGAAGAAGCCCTCGACGGCGTTGAGCCAGGACGCCGACGTGGGCGTGAAGTGGAACGTCCAGCGCGGATGCCGCGCCAACCATTGGCGCACCTTCGGGTGTTTGTGGGTTGCGTAGTTGTCGACGATGGCGTGGATTTCCTTTCGCGCCGGCACCTGCGCCTCGATGGCATTGAGGAAGCGGATGAACTCTTGGTGCCGGTGGCGCTGCATATTGCGGCCGGCGGTGCCGTCGAGGACATTGCGGGCCGCGAACAGTTTCGTCGTGCCGTGACGCTTGTAGTCGTGAGGCACGATGCCGGGAGACCGCGGCGCGATGTGCCGATCGGGATGTTGCCGCGAATTTTATCAGGCTGGCACGATTTTACGAATCCTTGGCAACTGATGCAGTGAAGGAAACACAATCAATCGATTTGAGTCGACCTTGTCGCCGCCCAGCTGCTCAACGAACCGTGGGGCGGCAAAGAGATCGCAATCGTCCTATTTCGCGTGCTCCATTAGCCTACCGCGTTTGGCTATTTTGCGCCGCTCCTTGCGAGCCCCTTTTGGGCGGTGGCCCTGCTCGGCTGGAGCAAGAAGAGGCAAGCGACGGCTATCGCCGCCCGATCAAAGAGTGTGATCTAATCTCGGAGAGAACGCCCCCCGATTTCATTTTGTCCGGCCTTGCCCTGCCTCTTTACCGATTTTGTGATAAGGATTACATTTATACTGTGGCTGATCCTGTTAGTGGGGAGTTGAGTATGGAAACATCCCCTGTCGTTTTCGATACGCTGCCCTTTGAACTAAGCGCCAAGAGCGCACATTCGGCTAAATCAATAGAGAGCAGCGTCGATCGGGCGCAGCAAAAAAGCTGGACGAATATTGGCTGCCCAATTGAGATTGAAATGTGGGATGAACTTTGCATGTCCTGCAACTGGCTAACAATGTCTGTACTTGCCAAGCCGAAACGTATGGGGCCAGAAGAAAATGCGATCGCCGAGAGAATTCTCGAACTGCGTGACCGGCTCGGTGGGTTTATAAAGCCTTCACTACGACCACCGCTTGATAAGAGTACCTGACCGGAGTTCAGAGAAACCGCCGGTAGGCAGTCTCTGTTATGTGCTAAGGTCAAAAGCTATTTGTCGTCCGTCATTTCTTCAAGGTATACGAATTGGAAATAACGATGGCGGCCTCTTCAGTAGTAGCCGAACGAGAGCAAGTTGCGCGACTATTCCCAGAATTAGCGGAATGGAATTTGGCAACCAAACTTCCAAACTTATCCCTCTCTGTACCAATGCGCGCGAGATCCCTGTCACCGCAATGTAAGTTTGAACGACCGTGTTTGTGAGATAAAGGTACCAAACGACCTGCAACCCAATGGATGTGAATGTTGGGCGCAGCGTTAGAAAGTTGATTATGGCTTGCATGCTCGATCCGATCTGCTTACCGCTTTCGGCAAAAGTGTATTTTTGGCATCATAACCCTCTTTATGGGTTACAAAGTATGTATAAGGGGCGATAGTGTGAGCAAGCCAATTATCATTGGTTGGATTATTGAGTTAGCGGGCATGGCCCTCTGGCTCTACGGATATTTTGTAACCGGCCATCCGTCACTCATTGATTGGCATGCTAGTACGCCATGGTGGATTGCGGACTACCTGCCGAACATCGAGTCTGAAATCGGAATGGTCCTCGTGTTCGTTGGCCTGGTTCCAATCTATTGGCCGTCTCGGTCGTGAAAACCAATCAGGGCTATTTCCGCGCGCGCAATGCATCGCAAGGAACGGATACGCTATGAACAAAAAGATTAAATCCATTCCAAAATTTCGTGATGAAGCGGCGGAGCGCCGCTTTTGGGAGACGCACGACTCGAGCGATTATATCGATTGGAACAAGGCTGAGCGGGTGCGCTTGCCAAATCTTAAACCATCAACAGAATCAATTTCCTTGCGCTTGCCGGTGACACTTCTTGAGCGCATCAAGGTTGCCGCCAACAAGCGCGATGTGCCCTATCAGTCCTTGATCAAGACCTGGCTCGCCGAAAAAACGGGAACGCGCTGAAAATTGCGACGGTTTGCCCGGTGACGCTTGATGGCCGCTAACGACCTAGCGGTCGGGCGCGCCATAGAGGCGGCGAGCGTCGAATTCATCGACGAGAACGGCGGCGGACCGGGTGTGCGGCTGCGTAGGCCGCCACAAGGAAAACAGCGGAAGTGACCAAAGAAATTCGCCGCTGACTTGTTGAGAACAAACCATGTACACACTGTGCTGTCGATCTAATGCCAATGGAGTGGCCCGCGGGCTTAAGTACAGTTGTTGGCTCTTTTGCCATTAGAATTCTTCAATAGCTGCTGCAGTTTAGGTGTTTATAGAGGACTTTAAATAACGGCGTGGACAATAGCCAAAAATTGGCATATGCTGCAGCATATGCCAGGAGCTTGCAATGAGTTCAGAACGACATGTGAAGCTGTTCAAGAACGGCCGAAGCCAAGCTGTCCGGATTCCTCGCGAATTTGAGCTTCCGGGCGAAGACGCCATTATGCGCAAGGACGGCGAGCGGCTGACCATCGAACCAACCCCGCCCAAGTCCCTGCTGGCAGTATTGGCAACACTATCGCCGCTTGAGGATGATTTTCCGCCGATCGCGGAGCTGGCGCTCGATCCGGTCAGGTTCTGATGCGCTATCTACTCGATACCAATATGGTCAGCGATCTTATCCGTCACCCGCAGGGCCAGGTGACGCAAGCCATCCGCGCGGTTGGCGAGCCCCAAGTGTGCACCAGCATCATCGTGGCGGCCGAATTGCGTTATGGCGCGACCAAACGAGGCTCGCCTCGGCTCACGGCGCAACTGGATGCGATCCTCGCTGTGCTTGAGATTCTGCCGTTCGAGGCGCCGGCAGATGCGGTCTATGGCCGCCTGCGCGCCAGCCTTGAGCGGGATGGTCAGCCGATCGGCGGCAATGACATGCTGATTGCGGCGCAAGCGACTGCGCTCGGCTACACGATCGTTACCGATAATGAGCGGGAGTTTTCCCGCATCGAAGGGCTTGCCTGCGAGAATTGGCTGCGGCCAGTGTGACGCGGTCATTAGACACGAGGCGATGAGGACGTGGCTGGGCGCGGGCTATGTTCAAAATCTGCCCGCGCCATGTGGCCGCCGGCGTCGAATTCATCGACGAGAACGGCGGTGGTCCGGGGGTGCGGCTGCGCAACCACCAGCGGCCAAAACAGCCAAAATAGACAGCCACCGCTATTGGCTCTGGCTATCCGGGTGGGTCCTTTACACCGGCGGGGGGCCATCTTAACGCGGCAGATTATTGCGGCCTGAAAGCTTGACATCAAGACATCAAATATATTATGAATTGATGCATGAGAACGACCCTGACCCTAGACGATGATGTCGCCGCCGTGATCGAGCGATTGCGCCGGGCCCGCGACGCAAACTTAAAAGACATCGTCAATGAAGCGCTGCGCAAAGGACTGAGCGATTTGAGCGCTCGCCCCAAACAGCGTGAGCCGTCCCAAACGCAAGTCGTTGACCTGGGGCGGATGCGACTGCCCAGCATCGACAACATCAGCGAAAGTCTTGCCATAGCCGAAGGTGAAACCTTCAAGTGATCTTGCTCGACGCGAATATTCTCATCTATTCGCATGTCGCGTCATTCTCGCAGCATGACGCTGCGCACAAGTGGCTCGATCAGCAACTCAACGGCTCGACGCGCGTTGGCCTACCTTGGGTTAGCATGCTGGCGTTCCTGCGCTTGGTCACTAATCCCCGTGTGTTCGAGCGACCCGAGCCAATGGCCGATGCATGGCATCAAGTGCGCGCTTGGCTCGCTTGTGAAACAGTATGGATTCCGCAACCGACAGAGCGCCATGCCGGTCTATTGAATGAGCTTCTTGCGTTGCCCGGTGTGCACGGCAATCTCGTGCCTGACGCGCACTTGGCTGCGCTGGCGTTGGGGCATGGGCTTACGTTGTGTTCCACGGATGGGGATTTTGCACGGTTTCCGACATTGCGCTGGCAGAACCCGATTGCCGCTTAAGCGGAAAATTACGGTTTCAGACGAGCAGCTCACGGAATGTAGGCCAGCCGGCGTCGCGGTCAAACACTCTGGCGCGGCCCGATAGCGAAGAAGTCTTAGCAAGGCTGGCTTTGATTTTGCAAAACGAAGCCAAAACTATTCATTGTGCGATAAAAACTCCGGCCCGGCGGCTATCAGAAATCATTGATAATTCCACCAATAGCAGTTAGGATATACCTTAAATATATGTATATCCTTGGAGATCATCATGCAGGTCGCAAAATGGGGAAACAGCCTCGCTATTCGCCTGCCCCGGTCGGTGGTTGAGGTTCTTAAGCTCAAAGAAGGTGACAGCATCGAGATTCACGTTGCCGATCGAAGGGTCTTCGCAATCGAAAAAGCGCCGACCTCGAAGCAATTGCTAGAGCGGCTTCGAAAATACCGCGGCCGGCTACCCGCCACGTTCAAGTTTGATCGGCTGGAAGCCAATGAACGAGGCTGACAGTTTTTTCGATACCAACGTTCTGCTTTATCTGCTGTCAAAAGACGCGGCGAAGGCCGATAGAGCAGAGGCGCTGCTCACGTCCGGGGGAGTCGTCAGCGTGCAGGTTCTCAATGAATTTGCGTCGGTTGCTTCCCGCAAATTGGCGATGACGATTGCGGAAATTCGAGAAATTCTAACAACGATCCGTGCGGCCTGTGCCGTCATGCCATTGGACAGCGAGACCCACGACCTTGGACTCGACATGGCGGAACGTCATAGGTTCTCAATCCATGATGCTCTGATCGTCGCTGCAGCCGTGCGTGCGGGATGTGCCATTCTTTATACGGAAGACTTGCAGCAGGGACAGATAATAGAAAAACTGCAGATCCAAAATCCATTTGTCGGCAGCTAGCATCGGCGTGCTTTGGCAAGCTTCTGAGCGAGAATACACAAAGGAAGATACCGAGCACCGACGTCGAGTAGGACGGTTTTTGCGCGCGCATTCGCAAGTCACATAATGCATCCAGGTCGAAAAATTTAATTGAGGTATTCTCTCGCCATTAGCCCACTGACGCCTCAGCCTGTGCTTGCCGCACTTCTTCTTTTTGCCACTGGCCTCGGCGCGTTAGGCCTGTTTAGATGGCGCGGGAAACGAAAGGCTTTGGGCAGCGTTGTAGGTGTTGAATAGGAGATCACTATGAAAATGTTCCTTTTCACATTTGCCTTCACCATCTTGACGATTGCGAGTCCCGCTATGGCTCAATATTCGACGCCTGATTCCACTCCCGGCTACAATTGGCGCGAACAGCGCGGCAGTCAGGACTGGCGTACCAACACCTGGCGCGAGCAGCAGTTCGATCAAGATTGGCGGAACAATCAATGGCGACAACAGCGCGCGAACGAGGATTGGCAGCAGCGCGAAAAATACATGAAAAAGAGAACGCCAAACGATGCAACGGATACAGGATCTGCCGAGGATAAAAGTAACGATAAGAATAACGCAAAGAACGAAGAATGAGGCGCTGTCGCGGTGGGAATGCCAAGGCCGGGTCCGAATACTTACTCAAATAAAGCGGCACAAACAGAAGTGACCTGTCTGCAATCCATCATTTTGGCAAACGAACCAAACCAAGCTCAGCGGGCGCCCGACTCATCCGCTAGCCGCTGCAAATAGCGCCCATATTTCGTCTTGTCGTATTTACGGGCCAATTCACGCAGTGCTTCGACCGTAATAAATTTCTTCATGTATGCCACCTCCTCGGGGCAGCCGACCAGAAGCCCCTGCCGATGCTGAATTGAACGGACGAATTGCGCGGCTTCGATCAGCGCATCATGCGTTCCGGTGTCGAGCCACGCATAGCCGCGGCCGAGCTTGACCACATGAAGTTTCCCAAGCTCCAGGTAGCGCCGGTTGACGTCTGTGATTTCCAGTTCGCCGCGGGCAGACGGGCGCAGGGACGCCGCGATGTCGAGCACGGCGTTGTCATAGAAATAGAGGCCGGTGACAGCCCAGTTGGAAATGAAGTCCTTGGGTTTCTCGATTATATCAATGGGCTTGTCAGCGGCGTCGAATTTCAACACGCCGTATTGGTTCGGGTCGCTGACGTAGTAGGCAAACACAGTAGCGCCATCTTTGCGCGCCGTGGCCTCGGCTAGCTCAGCGCTCATGCCGTGACCGTAGAAAATATTGTCGCCAAGGATGAGCGCGACATGATCGCTACCAACGAATTCCCGCCCCAGAACGAAGGCATGAGCGAGGCCGATTGGCTTCTTTTGGACGATGTAACTGAGCTTGATGCCCCATGCCGAGCCGTCGCGAAGCAAATGTTGATAAAACGGACCACGGGGGCCGTCGGCGGGCACGGGGACAGATGGTAAGGGCAGGGGCTTTTGATTTGATCCCTTTTTGCCGCCCCGATAGAGCTCGAGACCAAAAGGTTTACCGAAGGTCGCCAGCGCCCGCTTGGTGGCATCGGTTTCCGCGACTTTGAGTGCGATGTCGTGCACCTCGCCCGGTGATGTTCCATGGCCTTCACCGGTGCCATGGCCTTCCCGAATGATGATTGCGCCGTCCGCATGTACGGTAACGCGCACCCGGGCAGTGTAGACCGCCAAGAAAGCTCCCCGATTTTCGCGGGCAAGAACGCATTTGGATTCGACCGTCTCCCGGTTCCACCCATCGAACCCAAAGATCCGGTTAGCTTCCGAAATCGCGTACCAGCCTTCGACATAGCATAGTTCGCGGCCATGGGCCTCACGTGTGCGGACATGGCGGTGATCAATATTGGGCCGTAGCGCCTGTACTTGTTTTGCTGAGAAGCCCATCACTTTACCCTCACGCTCAGGACCGGTTCTGGATTGGACAGAGTGGCGCCGGCAACCTCGGCGCCCCCTTTGAGATCATGAGCCAGGATCTGGCGCCGCAGCCGGGGCTCGCCGGGCTCCCAATAGGTCTTGGGCACCGCGTCCTCGTTGAGCACCAACAGGGCGGGCATTCCGGGCCTAATAGACGCGGTAAAATCAGGTGCCGCTATTTTTTCTTCGGCGACTATAGCGTTCGTTGGACCAACTCAGTCTGGGCATTCGTCTGTGTTGCAGCGGACTTTGAAGAATCAGGTTAGGCTTTCATTTCGGTTCGTCGCGGCACCGCGGTTTCCTAGCCTTCGATGCTAGGGCGCGTTCTCATAAATTCAACGTTGTAGGGACGGTACGCTGGATGTCCGCTTTGCTCCGAAAGCAACAGGATTGCTGCATCGCCACGAAACGTCGCGAATGGGATGGTCCGGCCGTGCTCCTGCCCCGCCACCAAGTCATCCAGAATATTGACAAGGGTGCAATCAGTGCTGTGATGCACGGCCAATGTCACTGACGGGTCAATCGCTACCGACCCATCGAGCTCGCAGCGCCGCCCGATGTCGGTTTTTGCTCCTAGATCGGACATGACTTTGCACCGCAGCAAAACGTCGCAACGTGCCAAAAGGCGACATCGTGCTCCAGGTTTTCGCCGGCGTGCAGATCAGCTTGCACGGAATAAAAATCGTCAGCAGGAATACCCCGCTGACGATCATTGGCGCAACACGGCTCATCCTGGCGGCCGACCTGCGGCCAATTCCTTTACGGCCTCGGTCGTCAGAGGCTTGCCACCAATGCCCCATTCGCCGCTGTTGACCTCAAAAATCTTCACCCACGTCACGCCGCGCATGTTTTCACCTTCGACCGAAACCATGGCATCGGTCAATTTTTGAATAATCTGCTTTTTCTGCTCAGCGTTGAACACGTCCTTGATCAGGTGGACATCAATCTGTGGCATTGCCTTACCTCCTTTGTTTAGCTTTTCGGTCACTGTGCAGCTAGATCAGCGATCGATTGGACTTTGTCGAATTGCGTTTGCACCGGAACTCCTTTGCGCAAAGTCTGAAGGACGACGCAGCTGTGCTCGGCTGCAGCTAACAACATCTTCACCTTTTCCTGGGGAACTTGGGGTGCTGTTTCTAGGTGAACCTCGCACTTCATCTGTTGGAATCCGACTGGAACACTGCGGTCGACGAGCAAGGTACCGCGGACATCGACTTCGGCCCGTGCGGTGACCACAAGGAACGCAATGGGAATCTCGAGCCGATCGGCGATCATCCGCAGGGTGGAGTTGAGGCAAGACGCCAGCGCCGCGCACAAGATATCGCCCGGATTAGGCAAATCGTGATAGCCGCCGACAGCCCGATGAATGCCGACTTGCCACAGCATGTCATATCCATGCCCGGGAGCGACCGTGCTGTGGAAGGCGTCGCTGCGACCATTCTGAACGGTTCCCGCGCCATCGGTGATTCGGGCTGCTTCTGGTGTTATGCGGTATTGTTCGCGCAGCGGGTCTTGGCGTTGTTTTACGAGTCCGCGCTTGCCGTCGCTCATGATCTTCACCTTTCAAGTTACCGACCTGATGCGGCAACCATGCAGTCCGGACCGCGCACCGTCTTGAGACGTACGTCCCATCAACATCGACTTTTATGTCTTGGAACGGCCTAATCTTGGGGCGTCAGTCCCAATGGGTAGCGCAGCGTCAGTCGCGCCCGAGGCCAGCCTTGCGGGCCATAACGATGGCCTGTGAGCGATGTTCAACTGCCAGCTTGGAAAAAATGGTGGTGATATGATTCCGCACAGTTTTTTCGGCAATACCCGTCTTTCGCGCAATTTCGACGTTCGCCAGTCCTTGAGCAATGTAATCGAGGATTTCCTTCTCGCGCGGGCTCAACGCTCCCATTTTGCTTTGCGACAAAAGTTCGGTCGGTTCATCGGCTGCAAGAAAATTGCAAAGTTCAGTCTTGAAGGTCTGCCAGGCTTTCTCATTGGCCAAAAGGATATGGTTCTTGCCTTCAAGGGGTACAAAACGAGCGTTTGGTATCGCCGCAGCAAGCCGGCGGCCCGCCTCGAACGGCACCATGGCATCGCCTCTTACATGAAAGACAAGGGTGGGGACTTTGAGCTTGGCGGCCTCAGTACGAATATCGAACGTATTGAACGCATCCCAAAGTCTCCTGGCGGTTTTTGCAGAAGCAGTACGTCGCTGCAGTTCGCCAATCCAACGGAGCTGCTCTTTGCTAGCATCCGGCATCAACAGATTTGCAAAAACTTCTCGAAACGCTCCGGCCTCCTGACCCCAGCCAAGTTCAATCATTTCCGACAACGTTTGCGCCTGCTTTTGTATACGTTGATCGACGCCCTCAGTGTAAGCACCAGACAAATAGCTGTCATAAAGGATTAAGCGGCTGACACGTTCGGGATGGCGAGCCGCAAAAGCAACAGCTACGGCGCCTCCCTGACACAGCCCTATAAGCGGGAAGCGTTGAATGCCGACCGTATCTACTACCGCTTCGAGGTCTCGGACCCAGGTTTCTAAAGAAAAATCATCGACATTGCGATCAGACAAGCCTGAACCGCGCGGATCATATCGAACCAGCGTTCGGCCATCGGCAAGCGCTTCAAACCAGTGTCGCCAAATTGCGCTCTCCCAGTCCAATTCCAGATGTGTAAACCAATTCGCGGTTCGAACAATCGGCGGGCCCTCACCGGCTTTAGCGAGTGCTATTCGTATTCCATCATGCGTCTGACAGAATTGTATTTGCTGCTTCATGTAGCGCACACGACTGAGACATGGCCTTAGTTCGACAAGAATAGCATAACAGCTGTGAGCGGAATGGCTGTCAAAAGGTGTGTTTTTCAAGGGGTAAGGCGAACACAGCTCCCGCAAGGCGGGATGTCTACTGCGGGGTCAAACGCTGCGTAGCAATTCAGCATCCGAGCCGTCGTTTGTCCGCTCCTAGTTCAAGAGCGACCAAAAATGGTGTGCCGCGGTGAACGACGTTTTGTGCCAACAGGCGACATTGCAGGCTTGAAGTGATCGAATAGAAAACGCACTTTTGCATGTACGTTCGTTCACAACATATTCCGCCGGAGCGAAAGCCCCTTCACCGTTCTCCAATTGAGCCGCTCATCGGCAACGACAATGCCACGATCATCGAGGTCGGCGGCACTGATGTTGTAGCTGCCGCACGCGAGCTAGAGTCCCGTCTCAAATCCCTTCGACTTGAAGTGCGGTGCCGCGTCTTTTCCTGACAAAAACTCGAGCAACGCCTTCGCCGCATCCGCCGATGCCGTTCCCGCACCAACGCCGCCCGTGAACAGCGACATGCTGCCAAGCTCTCCCGGTAGCGGACCAACCAGTTGCGCTCCCGCAACCGGCACGATTTCGGAGGCCTGCGCGATGCCGAATTCCACCTCACCTTTCGCCACCAAATCCGGTGCTTCGGCACCGGGCACAAGCGTGGTCTTTGCCTTCATCTGCTCGGCGATCCCGAGGCGCTCGATGGCCTTGGCTGCAACCACGCCGCTCAGGCCGCCTTTGGCCGGATCGGCGTAGGAGATTGATTTGGCTGACAGCAGCGTCTTCTTGAATGCATCGGCGGTCGAGATATTCGGCTTCGCCACCCCGGCACGAGCCGCGAGCGCGACCGGGGTGCCGGCAACATTCACGATGTTAGGGGTCGCCAGCTTGTTCTGCTTGATCAGGTCCTCCATCATCGCCCGCGTCAGGATGATCACGTCGGCGCGCTCGCCGTCGAGGATGCGCTTCTTTTGGACCGCCGCCAGATCATAACTGATGGAAAGCTTATTACCGGTCTTCTGCTCGAAAATAGGCGAAAGCTCATTGAGCGCTTGCTTGAGCGCGACCGACGTAAACACTTTAAGCTCAGCCGTGTGACCAACCGTCGCGGACACCATCAAGACGCCCACGGCCGCAGCAACCCTCATCAGTACTCGCTTGTTCATATGTACCTCCCCCGACCAGTTTATTTGCGCGATTAGAGGCCCTAACACTTGACCTGACAAGACAAATTCGGGCCTCGCGAGCGGATTGAATTTAGAGGCCTACAAAAATCAAAATAGGCCACTAGAGGTCGAAACATGCCAGTACCGCCGGGAGAAATAGATCGGGAAACGCGAACATTTCCAGACCCGACGATGCAGGCCGCCGCGCTCTAGTCGGACGTCCGCTTCGGGTCATTGTGGACGGCGCCCACGGGTCAAGGGATTCTTTTGGCTTTCTGCTTGCGGTCGGGTGCAAGTCATGTGTCCGGCCTGTTTGCGCGGTGTTCAAGACCGCTGGCCCTGATGTGATCCGCAGTATCGGGTCCCTATCATTTTCTCGCGCTCGACGAGCGCTTGACCCGTCACGGGTTCTGCCGATCCCCGGTCCAACCGGTTCGCATCAAACCATCATCACCCTCGACGTTCCTGTACGCCCTCGACGTAACCTTACATTCCCAGTGCCGACAGCTTCAGGCCGCCGCTGCGATGGCGACGCTGCTTGAGCGTGTCGGCGCCCGATAGGCTTCGCCTTTGGCCAGCACCGCCCAGGCGGTCCGCGCCATCTTGTTGGCCAGTGCCACCGCGACCACCTTGGCCGGCCGACGCGCCAGCAGTTCGGTTAGCCCAGGGATACTTGCTCCGGCCGCGTGCGTGCGGTTCTAACAATGGATATTGCACCGAGGACGAACAGTCGCCGTAGGTAGCGATCGCCCTGCTTGGAGATCGAGCCGAGGCGCTCTTTGCCACCGGTCGAGTTCTGCCGCGGCACCAATCCGATCCAGGCTGCGAACTCACGCCCGGTTCTGAACACCTTAGGATCGGTCATCGTTGCCACGACCGCCGTGGATAGGATCACGCCTAACCCTGGAATGGCTTCAGCCGTTTGCTGTCCGCATTAGCGCGATGGGTTTGAGTGATCTCTTGTTCGAGCCCACTTGATCTCGGCCTGCGCCGCGTGCAGTTGTGCAACAATCGACCTGACAGGCAAAGCGTGCTTGGCTCGGCAGCCGCTCATCGCCGCTCTCTGTCACAGTCACATACCAATTGCTGCAATCCTTTCATGCCCCTTCGCTGCCACCAGCCCGAGTTCGGCCAGGTGGGCACGCAAGGCATTTTTCGACCGGGACGCGGCCACCAGCATATCCCGCCATGTCGGCTATGCCCCGGAAGCGGAAGTGAAATCAGGGTATTGGCAATCCGTCACGATGGACCGTAATGGGTTGATGATGCCACCCGGCGCGTGATTCAAGCTTCCAAACCGGAGCCTCGAATCATGCGCTACGAACTCACCGACTATGAATGGACGGCCATCAAGCCATTCCTGCCGAACAAGCCGCGCGGCGTTCCGCGCGTGAATGACCGGCGCGTGCTCAACGGCATCTTTTGGGTCTTGAGGTCAGGCGCGCCATGGCGCGATCTGCCGGAGACGTTTGGTCCCTATACGACTTGTTACAATCGCTTCGTTCGCTGGGGACGGGCTGGGGTCTGGGACCAGATCATGGATGCATTGGCTGCAATGCATGATGCGGCGGTGCAGATGATCGATACGTCCATCGTGCGAGTGCATCAGCACGGAGCCTGCATCGCTGGCAATAATCAGCAACACATGGGCCGCTCGCGGGGCGGGCTGACGACCAAAATTCATGCCGTCGTGGATACCAATGGCCTGCCGGTACAGATTGGCCTAACGCCCGGCGAGACGCACGACAATCAGCTTTGCTCTGTGCTCCTGAGCGAATTGCGCCCACAAACAATGTTGTTGGCGGATCGCGGCTATGATGCCGACTGGATCAGGGCGTTTGCCAGTGACCAAGGCGCGTGGGCAAACATCCCGCCCAAACGGAATCGCAAAGAGGCAATCTGCTTCAGCCCATATCTCTACCGGGCGCGTAATTTGGTCGAGCGGTTCTTCAACAAGATCAAGCAGTGTCGGCGCATCGCAACTCGATATGACAAGCTTGCAGCCAACTATCTCGCCTTCATCAAGCTGGCATCAATCCGGATATGGCTGCACGCTTATGAGTCCGCGCCCTAGCACTACTTTGGCAGATTTGGCTGAAGGCGGCCTGCGAGCAACCTCTCACAGTGCGTGCATCGTAGTGGTGGAGGCCGCACGAAGAGGTCGAGGATTGCTTGTCTGACGGCCGGCATGCTCGGTTGTGGCGGTGGACCTGAGACTCTTTTTTTTCCGTCCCGCAGCGGTGAGGCGGCGGGATTGAAGGAAGGCGTAAGCGATCATCGTCATCAAGGCATGTCGGTGTAATCCGGCCCACGACCTGCCTTCAAAATGGTCGAGCCCCAGCTCTTCCTTCAATTGCTGATGCGCCTGTTCACAGATCCACCGCGCCTTGACGGCAGCTGCCAGCGTCTTAAGCGAAACGTCAGCGGGCAGATTCGAGATGTAGTACTTCTGCTCTCCGCTCGATCGTCGTTCGCCCAGGATCCACACTTCATCGCCAGGCATACGCTCGACACCTTTATCAAACACGCGGTGCTTTGGGCCGTCCGCGATGCGCACGCGCCGTGCCGCGAAGAGGCATGTTAGCGGGCCTTTCGTGCCCCAGCGCCAGCTGATCTTCTGCCACTTTACGCCGACCAGCATCGTCTCGGCAGAAACTGGCGACATATCCGGGATATGGTGTTTGCGCGGCTTACGGGCTTTCTCCGTCGGAAAGATCATGGTGACATCGGTCGGATAGACTTTCTGGCGCCGCGACATACCAACTGCCCACAAGAGGCCGCGTTTGCTCAGAGCATGACGGAACGGCGCGCTCGATCCGTATCCCGCGTCCGCCAGCACACAACCGAAGCGAACACTGGCTGCGATCACGCGATCGATCTCAGCCAGCGCGATCTCTGGCTTGGACCGTGCCGTGCGATGCTCGATTGGAACGCCGGCACGCTTCAGACGTGCCGGATCGCTCGTCCAATTCTCGGGAATGAAGAGACGTAGCGCTACCATTACCGGCACTTCACCGCGCGCAAGCGTCAGCGACACCAACGTTTGGCAATTGGCCGTCTTGCCGAGAGTTGATGCATATTGCGGAGCTACACCAACCGAGCGATCGCCCTTCTTCGGCATCGATGTGTCGTCGATGACCAGCACTGCATTTTTGCCGCCGACGAGCCGGTCGGCCTGAACGAGCAATTCTGCTTCCAACGGCGCCGCGTCCCAGACGCCATCAGCGATGAAATGATGCAATTGATCATAGTTGCCCGGCGCCAGCCGCGCCGCCATTGGCTGGACGCTCTTGCGATCGCCCGGCCCAATCAGTCCCGAAACATAAAGCGGACACATCCGCCGCCGAGCCTTGTGACCTAAACGATCCAGGAATGGCTCGAGCCAGCGTCCAAGCTCATCTTCCCACCTCGACGTCGTGTCCACCATGGTCAGCCCTCCAAAAAGCCGACCACCCATAAATCATTGAAAACGTGATTCGGGAATCCCCAGGGCCTCATTCCCGCGTAAAATTTGCCAAAGTAGTGCTAGCGTCCGCCCAGACAGCCGACCGGCCTTGGCCTTGACGGGTCCATTTTGCCAGTCGCATTCGGCGCCAAGACCAGATAACCGATTGATTCAACAGCGCAAATTACATATTGGTTTTATCCATATCATGAGATATATATGATACCTATAGGTTTAGGAGATATCGATGCCACATGCCACGTTATCGACTTCGGTGGACGACCGGATCGCCACGCGCTTGAGGATCATTGCCAAACGCGAGGCACGCTCCTCGTCGGGGATGATCGCCAACGCGCTCTCGCTCTATACGCTCATGCCGAAGGAAATGCGCGACGCACTGCATCTGTTTGCGGCCGAGGACGAAGCGCTCCTGAGAAACGTTCTCGACGAAATGGCCGTAGTCGCCATCCGGCGCAAATTCGATCTCGCAAGGCGGATGCTCTCGGAATCGGCCGCGCGTGTTCCTGAAATGGAAAATGCGACCGACGCCGATGTCGCGGACATGGCCGTTGCGCTGACGACCAACCAGTGACATGCGGATCTGCGTCGACCTGAACGTCTGGATCCAAGACGAGCTCGTCCAGCGTCACGACCGCGTTCCCGGCGCCGCCTCCCGCATCGTCGACGCGGTTCGTCGGCACGAATGGAGTTGGATGCCGCTACAACTGGTGATGTCCGTGCGGATGCTTGCCGACCTCCGTCACGTCTTGGTCGAGCGGCGTCAGGTCGATCCGCAATATGCCGAACTTTATATCGAGGCGATCGAAGGCCTTATACAACTCGGACCGGAGAAGCTCGATCCTCATCTCGTGCTGGCCGGCAGTGAACAGTTCGCCATCGCGGACAGGGAGGATCGCGATGTCATGGCGGTCGCGATGGCTGCCCGAGCCGATCTGCTGGTCACGAGCAACCTGCGGCACTTCCTCGTCCCGAAGTGCGAGGCAATCGTGACGCGGACCACAAAGGGCAAAGGAGGTGTCCGCGAACTTCACGTGCAAATTCATCGGCGACCAAGCGGCGGTCACTTGATCGTTGCAGATCCGGTCGATGCCGTCGCATGGCTGGACGATGGTATCGAAATTACCGCCGAGGCTATCCGCTCGCGCTACAAGGGGCATAAACGTCTAACTGCGCGTTGAGCCGCGGAGACGCGGCATATATCGAACCTAAAGCAGACCACGGCTTAGCGATGGTTAACAGCACTGTCCGTGCAAAACTGGTCCAACGAACGCTACAGTCGCCTTTTCTTCAGATCGAGTTCAACCATTACGTCCTTGGTGATTTGCCGGCGTTTGGCGGCCCGGTCCTGCAGCCGGTTGAGCCGGTCCTGCATGTCTGAGATCCGGCACCTGAGGCCCATGGCCATGGCCTCGTCGGCTAGCGCCGCCCGCACAACGGCGGCCAGGATCTCATGCACATCCGCGAGCCCCTCAACCGTATCGGCACGCGTCTGCTCGTCGATCTGGGGCTCTTGGGCGCGGATGCGGTCGCGGATGGCGCAATAGGTCGCGCGCGGCATCGGCCTCGACCAGGAATCCGCACTTGACGCGGGTGCTCCCGGCCGCTCTCGGCGCCTGCGGCGCGGAGAACGAACCGGTATGCGAGCCGGTCGGGCACTTTGTCTCTCCCGATGCCTGGGTAGCGGCGCCATCGGCATATGGCTGATCCTTGAGGCCGATGGGTCAGTGAGCGATCAAATCGTTACTTTCAACTCGGATGGGATCGCCAACCTTCTATTTTATTCTGATCCGTCATTATCCCCCCTTCCAGCTGCGCTCCCACTCTTCGCCAGCGGCCTCGGCGTGATGGGTTTCCTTGCACGGCGCAGGAAACGGAAAGTCACCGCTGCACTCGCAGCCGCCTAATCAAAATACCTGGTCGGATATCGAGAGACCGCCGCGAGGCGGGCTTTCTTTTGTGTGCCCGGCATGGGCATCGACTTGGAGTTCTCCTGCCGGAAGTGCAAGAATATCATCGCAGCCTCCAGCGCCATTCCATGTCACACCGCGTGCCTTTCCCGGACCGAACTTGCTGGCCATGATCCGGTTCGAGAAGCGCGGCCAGCATCAGCCAGAGCGATCGCCTTCAGAAATCGCTTCTGTCCCTTCGCTCCAACACGACTCAAGCCAAGCACCTGCCGCATCTGTTTGTAGGTCTCGTCCTCCGATATGCCCTTGTCCAAGAACCGCTTGGCAAGTGCCGCCAGTTCTAAAATCGGAATATCGTCATGATTCCGAAGTCCTATCGCGGCCTCGCGGAACGGTGGCATTTTCTCCGGATTGGCGGATTCAGGCCAATAAACCGTGCGTTTGCCATCGGTCGTCCGCTTGATTTTGAGGTCGACGGCGCGCCGTACGGTAACCCGAATTTTACGGGTGGCGCGAAACGAATGCGCTTCTACGACACGTCGCACCAAAAGATCATCGAGAATCGGCCCCTCGATTTCAATGATGTACGCAACCATGGACCGCAATTGGCTACGGTAACTTTTGTCGTAGAATCGTTCATGATCGGGCGAAAACCCGGCCGCCCTGAGATTGGCGACACGGTAGGTTTCAGCGCCGCGGGTCGGTGCTTCGGGCGGCCGGCCGAGGGCGGCCTCGTGTGCCGACTTTCCGGTCTCGGCTTGCTCACCTTCGCGCTTGTCCTCTCGGCCATCGTCGGCAAGCGCCACGCCAAGGTGACGCAAATCCACCGACACCCCCAGTTTGCAATCCAGCGTCTGTAGCAATTGGAGCAACAGATGGAGAGGGACGCCACTCTTGCCTTGCTCGACGCCCACGAGCCATTGCCGGCTCACGCCGGCTTTGATCGCCAAGTTGACTTGAGTGCACTCTAGAGCCCTCCGCCGGCGACGCACGAACTGTGCCAGTGCGGCCTGGCTTTCGATGATTGTAAAGGTCATGTCTATATTAGGCTACATTATGTCTTTGATTGTAGACATAATGCCAGATAGTTATGAATAATCAATTATTTGGGATATTTATACATTGCGTATGCTATCGAGGTGTGCGTCCCCGCCATCTCATTAATTTTGCTTTTTGCCGACCGCGATGATATGAACGTCAAGTAACGACACCGTTCGTGGGAAATAGGAATAATGTCCTCTAACAAAAACCTGAAAAGGACGCAATCGGCGGCGACCACCGATGCCACAGGCAGAACGGTTACGCGTAGTCCCGGGACGGTCGCCGCATATCGCGCCCGCCGGCCAATGCTCGCGCGCAAGGCCGGCAGCGATCAGCCTCACCACCTCGTAAATTGGTTCCTCTCGCAGCACGGCGCTTGGGCGGCGAGCACTATCGAACAGTACAAGGCGTGCATTTTTCAGACCATCGACGACACCCCCGACATGCTAAAGGCCGAGCGCTTATGGCTGCAGCAGCGATTGAAGGCACGGCCGGACCCGCGCGAAAAGAGCGAGCCTCCCAGAACGTCCGCGCGAAAACGGAAGGCCGTTCGCTATGTCGAATATCAAAATCTTATCGACGCATTGATTGCGACGAAAAAAACCGATGACGAGATCGCTGCGCAGTATTTACGGTTTAACGCCTACCTGTTTCTTCGTCCGGTCGAATGGCAGACGATAGAGATTAAAGGCGGACTCCTGACGATCACAAACGCTAAGGCCACAAATGGCAGGGCCTGCGGCAAGACCCGCAAACGTGATTTACAAAATTGCCGCGCCGAAGAGGTCGTGAGTCTCGAAAAATTTATCGTTGTACTGAAAGGGCGGGCGAATTCGGTGGGTGGCTACAAACGCCTGTGGTCGCGCCTGGCATCGCGCATTGCACGCGCCTGTATGCGCCTCGGTATCAAGCGTATCTCGCTCTACACGAGCCGCCATGTCGGGATAGCCAATGCAAAAACCTGGATGACACCCCTGCAGCTCGCCGTCAGCGCTGGCCATAAGACTACTGTGACTGCCCGGCGGCACTACTCAAAAGGCAGAAGCGGCTGGGGCCCCAAAATTAGACGGGTTTTCTGGCCGGCGCAGGTGGCGTCACACAATATTACCATTTCGATGGATGCGGCTAGGGTTGCAGAGTTGGCCTCTAGCCGCAAGCCCGGCGACGCCCACGCGCCGCAACAGATCAAGGCGCGCAAGCCAGCAGAAACCACCCTGAGAACTGCGATCTTACCAAAAAATGCTTCGGCAAGTGCGAACAAGGGCGACAGCGCACGCAAGCTTCTTCATCCTTCGCGCGTCTCGCCCGGCAGTTCGCTGCATTTCACTCAAAAGGGCTCGCAGATGAGACGATTCCCGAACCAAATCGAGTATCCCGCCCCGCAAGCACCACCCAAAGAGCCGCCGGAAGACGATGACGAAGGCCCTAGCTTTACAATGTAAAAGCAGAATGGTGTATACCCCTCGAAAGCAGGCCACATAGTGCCTCAATCGCGCCTCTCCTGCGATTTTCTGACTCAGTGACGGAGGTAGCCCGCTTAGGTTCGCGTTCCGACGACTTCGAGGTATTCGGCGGCGATACAGGTTGTGCCGTCACGGGCGTCGTTGTGCTGGGCGTAGAGGTCTTCCAGGTCGCGGCGGAACGCGGCTTGGGCCGTTTCGCTAAGCCCGGCGAATGCTTTCAGAGTCGGGCCGTAATGAACCCGATAGAACTCAATCGTTTCCGGAATTGAGAATGGAAATTTGAGTTGCGCTAAGTGACGCGCCACCTGCAGGCTCGTCACATCGCCGCCGAGCCGCTCACGAACGGTCGCCTCATCGCCCCATTGCAGCGGACTTGGCACGCCTGCGGGCGGTGCGACGTGCTTGGCGGTGGCCCGAAACAGCGCGCCGATGAAGCCGCTTGGCGTCCAATTGGCCATCGCGATCTGCCCGCCGGACCTGCAAACGCGGCGCAGCTCGGCAGCTACGAGGTTGGGGCGTGGGGCGAACATCGCCCCGAACATGCTGACGACGAGATCGAATGCGCCAGCGGCAACGGGAAGATTCTCGGCATCGCCTTCCTCAAACCTGATGTTTAGCTTTTCCCGAGTGGCCCGCGCGCGCGCCTGATCGAGTAGATTGGGAGCGATGTCGATTCCAGTGACGGCGGCGCCGGCCTTCGCCGCGGGTATGGAAAGGTTGCCATTGCCGCAGGCGACGTCGAGCACTCGCATGTTCGGCTTGATCTGGCGGCGGTTGATGAAATCGTTCGCCGCAGATTCAGTCAGCGCGGCCACGCTGCCATAGTCTCCCGCCATCCAGGTCGCCCTAATGCGGGTCTTGAGGCCGTCAAGGTCAGCGATTGCTTGGACGGTCATGCATGGATCCTTTCATCGAGGTTTCGCTGGGCTCGGCGCGCATTGCGCGAACAGCTTCGGCCTCGTGCCGCTACCGGACAATCCGATTTGCGGCGCGACTATCCAATTTGCGCCTAAAAAGCCGCCGTGCCGGCGCCGATCCGAATGACCGTGCAGGCCAGGGCTGGTATTGTCGCTGACGGAGAGGCTTGCGATGCCGCGCCAGGTACTTCCGCATGACGTGAAGAAAGCGATCGATCTCGTGCGAGGCGACCTCGCGCGGCGTTGGACCGTCAAGGATCTGGCGCGCCTCTGTGACGTGCGGCGGCGCACAATGGAGAAACACTTTCGGCGTTTCGCCGGCTGCGCGCCGCTGGAATTTTTGCACACCGCGCGGCTCGAACAGGCGCGGCGCAAGCTCATCGCGGCAGCGCCGGGCGCCAGTGTGACCGGGGTGGCCACGCAATGTGGCTTGACACATCTCGGGCGCTTTGCCGTGACCTATCGCGAGCGCTACGGAGAAAGTCCTTCCGACACGCTGCGATATCGACGTATTCCGCAGCAACTAAATCCGTCGTCTTCCCGATTGGCTGCATGTTCGGAGCGGGCGACGCTTGCGATCCTGCCGTTTGATCTTATTGGGCCGCAGGCGGCTTGCGCGATCAGCATCGGTGAGGAGATCGCCGCGGCATTGGGCCGAACCGGCTGGGTCAGGATCGCGCCGGCCCGCGCAGCGCGCTACTGCCTGCATGGCCGGGTGAAGGAAGACGGCGCCGGCGCGCTGCGGATCAGAGCAACGCTGCTCGATCAAACCACGTCCTGCTACATCTGGGCGGATTGCACGGATTGTGCAGCGGGCGATCTGTTCAGCTCGCCAGATTGGCTTTCCAACATCGTATCAGGCGCGCTTCGTTCGGTCGTGTGTGACGCGGAGATTGATCGTGCCGCTGGCGTGGAGCCAGCACACCTCACCGCCTGGGAGCTCAGCATGCAGGCTCTTCCGATGGTGCTTGCGGCCGACCCTGCCATGCATGCCTCGGCGCTCGAATTGCTAGACCAGGCGATCGCGCGAGTGCCGCGCGATCCGATTCCGATCGCCATGGCGGCGTGGTGTCACGGGCTGCGAGCCGGCCATCACTTCACCGCCGATCGCGAGGCCGAGCGGCGTAAAGCGCTTGAACTTACATCGAGCGCATCGGCGCTCGCTGTCGGCGACCCGCTCGCTCATGCGATGCTATCGGCCGCCTCCATGCTGGCACACGATCTCACCGCCGCCGAGGCCCATGCACGGCAGGCGCTCGCCATCGACGGTGGATCGCCCTGGGGCTGGGGCCGCCTCGCATGGGTTCATGCCTATCGGGGAGAAACAACCAAAGCGATCGAGTGTTGCAAGATCGCGCGGGTGCTGGCGCCTGCCGACCCGCTCAATTTCGTGTGGTCCATCGGCATTGCTGCGGCCAATTTTGAGCTCGGAAGCTACCACGCCGCGGTTCAATGGTATCGGCGCGCGCTTGCCGCACAGCCAAAGGCGATATGGATCAATCGCTTCCTCGCCGCGGCTCTGGTACACGCCGGCAAGCACGACGAGGGGAAACAGAGTTTCCGCATGCTCTGCCGCGATTTTCCCGAATTGACCATCGCGGAGGTCAGAAACGGGCTACCCCATACCGCTACGCTGCTTGATCGCGTCGCCGACGGACTCGAAAACCTCGGCATGCGTTACTCGTAATCAAGGAAGAGCGCGGGTAGGCGGCGTGGCCGGAGGAAGACTACCAGCAAAGTGACTTCCGTTAATGGCACGTTGCGACGTTTCGCTGCGATGCAAAGTCATGTCCGGTCTTGGAGCTACAGCCGACATCTGGCAGCGCTTTGGGCTCGACGGGTCGGTAGCGAATGACCCATGAGCAACAATTGCCGTGCACTGCAGCAGATTATGAGAGCGAGCAAGTCTCGCATGCACTGCGCAGCGACTTACCCCTGATACGCTACGACAACGTAGGCGGTGTCCTTCAGTGTAAATTCGGCAACTTCTCGCATACCCATTTTCGAATGCACGTTTCTAGATGCGGTGTTATCCGCTCGGATAAAGGTAAAGCCCTCCCGCCCCGGAAGTCGCGCCCGCAATTCTTCAAACATAGCGACCGCCAATCCACGGCCGCGGTGTTTTTCTGCGACGCAGATCGGCCCATAATTGTAAGCGCCGGGGGAGCCAGGATAGGCCTGCAGCATGGCCTGGATAATCGGATCGTGGGCTTGTGCTATCAGTGGAGTTGAGACGACGTAGCCCGCGATTTGCTCATCGCACCGAGCAACGACAATCGGCATATCGGAGATCGCGTCCTCGAACCAATCGCGAGAAAAGCGAACTGACAATGCTCCACCAACGGCGCGTAAATTCCGTTCCTGGAGATCGGCAATGCCCGTAACGTCGTCTCGTGTAGCGAGCCCAATCTCGTATTTGGAAATACCCATTGCGACCTTCCTCGGGTTTCGGCCAAACTGAGATCATTCGGAGAAAATTCAACCCTGGGGCAATATAATGCTTACGCTCTATGATTTTGGCAATTCGGTATGCTGCCAAAAGGTGCGAATTACGCTGCGCGAGAAGGGGCTCGATTGGGAGTCCGTCAAGGTCGATTTGTTTAAGGCCGAGCAGTACGACTCGAATTATTTGAAGCTTAATCCCAAAGGTATCGTTCCGACGCTCGTTCATGACGGAAAGGCAATCATCGAGTCTACGCTTATCTGCGAGTATCTCGATGATATGTTTCCTGAGCCGCGACTCATACCCGCCGATCCATGGCTGCGAACGCACATGCGACTATGGAGTAAGATGGTTGACGAGGGGCTGTTTGAAGGTGTGACTGAAATTAGCTTCTCCGCCATGTTCCGTGAGCGCATGCGCAATATGCCGGAAGAAATCCGTGAAAGGCGCTTTAGAAACATTGGTGACCCGCGTCGTCGTGACCGTTTCATGTCGACCTACGAACTCGGTGTTCGTTCGCCATTCGCCATACACGGAATTGCGGCTTATGAGCGAGCGTTCAAGATGCTGGAGGATACGCTTTCAGAAACTGGGCGGTGGATCGTTGGCGGGAGTCCCAGTCTTGCCGACATCAACCTGATGCCGTTCGTCGCGCGACTTGATTATCTTGGGCTCCTCGATCTTTGGATTAAAAACAGGCCGCGCGTAATGGCTTGGTGGGCCTTAGCGCGCGAATGGCCGAGCTTCAAAACCGGATTGTGCGATCTCATATCCGAAGCCGAATTTTCGGAGATGAGAATGCATGGCCCAAAAATTGCCTCGGACGTGGCCGAGATCATCTCTGAGGTGCGGCGTAATACGCTCGCAGTGGCACACTGAGCGCCATTGTCCGTTCATGGCACGTTGCTGCGTTCGCCGCATTGCAGCGACGACGGTCGCTATCGGGGGCATAGCGACAAATGCCCGACCAGAGGCTGAATTGGTAGGGCGTCAATGACCCACAGCGGTTGTCGACCAATCGCTACAATCCATCAGCTGATTTTCTTACTTTTCGACGACCTATTATGCGGCATTAATAGTGCAAATGCGGTGATAACGGCTGATAGCAAATACGCCGAGTAAGCGGCAAAAGGTAGATACAGGCCACCGCCCCAATGAACAATCAAACTTACACCTCCCGCCGCTGCAAGGAGATAGAAGGACGCGGCCAGCACGGGTACGCGTATGGGTAAACCTTCGTGCTTACGAAGCTCGTTAACGATGACCGCTCCGGGTAGAAAACACGCGGATATCAGATTGAAGACGATCAATTCGAGGCCAAGTAAAGTGACGTCCTGTGGCAAAAGAACGAAATTTGAACCGATCATGATAGTGATCATGCTCAAAGTAGAGTTTCGAGCGCGCAATCGCCAATGTAGCGAAGACAATATTTGATCTGCGCGAACCGCTGTTGCGACGATTATGAGACCAGCGAGCACCGCGCCGCCGCTGGCAAGGATGGCATATGCTTCATGCCAGTCTTTCGGCTGATACATGGTTTCCAAAAGAGGAAATCCTTTCAGTGTTATCTGCGTGCGCCGGCGAAAGACCGTGTTGCTGCTGAGGCTGTATACGAGAGGGCGATATAGGTCACCCCACCGTTGACGAATGTACCGAGTTCTCGCATGCCCATTTTATGGTGCGCTCGGAGCGACGTACCATTATCGGTCCGTACGAATGTCATGGCCGAGCGCCCCCGCATGTGGCTCTGCAATTCTTTGAACAGCGCGCCCGCGAGGCCTTTTCCACGCTCGGTCTCGGCAACGCAAACCGGGCCATATAGATAGCATCCCGGCGGTGCCGGGAAGGTACGCAACATAGCCTGGATGATTGCTATGTGTGCTTTCGCGGCCAGTGACGTCCCCAACACGTAGCCGACAACCTTGCCATCGCGACGCCCGACTACAACCGACTTTTCGAGTACCGCGCGCTTGAACCAGTCCGCAGTCTGCCGCACCGACAAACTGCCGCCGCTGTCGGGCAGGTTGGGTTCCTGAACCGCGAGGATGCCGAGAATATCATCCGGCGTGGCGAGAGATATTTCGTAATCAGTACTCATTAGATGAGAGCGCCGAGTTCATAGTGGAGCGGCAGATTACCATCGGCGTAGGCAGCGTCGCAATTGCTTCGCGATCACAATTGCCGCCTTCTGCAACAAAATCGGCACTAAGCGTCGTTCGCTGGGCCGCAAAAAGTTTTTTCGCTATTGGGTGTACAGCGGACGTCGCAGGATTTCGGCGCGAGTTTGCTCGATCGCGATTGACCCATCTGCGACATTGGCGGCACGACGCCCCCGGCAATGCAAAGAAGCTTACGGCTGTGGCCCGTCATAGCCTTCGACGATGATCAGGTCGGTGATCGCGCTGGCCTGGCGGATTTTCATGTTGGATTGATATTCCGAAGATTTGTAGCAGGCGACCGCGGTCGCGTAGTCGGGAAACTCAATCACCACGTTGCGCGGGCGGCTGTCGCCTTCGACGCTTTCGTATTTGCCGCTGCGCACCACGTACTTGGCGCCGAACTTCTTGTAGATCGCGGGGTTTGCTACGGCGTAAGACTTGTAGGCCTCCTCGTTGTTCACCTCGACGTGCGCGATCCAATATCCCTTCGCCATGTCACAGTCCTCCCTAGACTATTTGCCGTCATTTCGAGCTTTTGCGTGTTTACGCGTTTTGGCAAGACAGTTGTCGGCTCGGATGACAGCCGCCACTGGCGGTCTATCGTTTTTATGCCGACCACGCAGGAGTGTGGCCGGACCACCCCATTAGTTGGAGAAGCTGCCACGTTGTCCGTTGAAGACGTCATTAATCAGACGCCGTTCCGTGTCGTCGCCCCAGCTGCAGCCGGAATAACAATCGGCGATGATATCCTCGTTTCGCGAGAAGCACTTAACGATGCCGCCCAAGAGCGCCCTGAGGTGGCCAGGTCGAGTTATGTTGGCGTGCCGCCGGATGCTGGGGCGAACCCACGAGGAGCTGGTTGCATAGGTGTAGGTTGGCATATGATCCTCCATCGGGCTTGGCTGAGGTATCCTCGGGCCACGTTCGCCTGGAGTCGTGAAATCGTTCCGAAAAAATCGCAAAATGTTTGCAAAGTAATGGCTCGTATCGCCTCATGTCGACGGTCCACGCATTTGGTCCTTTCCGGTTGGATACCGAGGCCGAAATCCTGTTCCGGGAAGCGGAACCCGTCGCACTTGGACAGCGGGCCGTGGCACTATTGCGTGTGCTGGTGGAGCAGGCCGGAAAGCCTGTCTCCAAGGATGTGCTGATCCATACGGCATGGCCGGGTTTAGCGATCGAGGACAGTAATCTTACAGTCCAGATTGCGGCGTTGCGCCGCGTACTGGCGGAAGCGCCGGGTGGTGGAAACTGGATCGAGACTTTGCCGCGACGCGGCTACCGTTTCACCGGACCTGCGGTCACAGGCGGAGTAAGGAGTGCGGAGGCCATCGCGACCATTAAGGCGTCGCCGACTCCCCCTGATATCCCATCCATTGCAGTATTGCCGTTCCAGAACTTGAGCGGTGATCCGGCGCAGGAATATTTCGCCGACGGTATCGTTGAAGAGATCATCACCGCTCTGTCGCGCTTCCGATACCTGTTCGTCATCGCGCGCAACTCAAGCTTCACCTACAAGGGCCGGGCAGTGGACGTACAAGAGGTGGGCCGCGCCCTCGGCGTGCGTTATGTGCTCGAAGGTAGCATCCGCAAGGCGCAAAACCGGCTGCGAATTGCGGGTCAGCTCATCGAAGTATCGACCGTCAAACAGCTTTGGGCAGACCGATTCGAAGGCGCGCTGGAGAATATTTTCGACCTCCAGGATCAGGTGACAGCAAACGTTGTAGGCGCCATTGCACCGATGATGGAACAGGCTGAGATCGAACGCGCGCGGCTCAAGCCGACCGAAAATCTCGATGCCTACGATTTCTTTCTGCGCGGGATTGCGAAGGCTCATACGCAGACCCACACGACGATCAGCGAAGCGTTGCAGCTTTTCTATGAGGCGATCGAGCTCGATACTAGCTTCGGAGCGGCGTATGCCATGGCGGCGTACTGCCTTATGTTACGCCAGGTCTTTTTGTGGACGACCGACGCGGAAAAGGAGCGCGCCGAAACGGAGCGGCTCGCGCGGCTGGCAGCGGAAACAGGTTGGGACGATGCGCTGGCACTCGCGCGCGCCGGTCACGCGCTCGCAGTTGGTGTTGGCGATCTCGACCGCGCCGCCGCGATGATCGATCGAGCACGCAATCTCAACCCAAATTTGGCAGTCGCCTGGTACGCGAGCGGCTGGCTGCGAAATTTTCTTGGTGAACCGGAAACCGCCATCGAACATCTGGCCTATGCTATGCGTCTCAGCCCGTGTGCCCCGGAGATATGCCGGATGCAGGCTGGCATGGCCTTCGCCCTATTCTTGTTGAGTCGCTATGAGGAGGCGCTGGAATTGGCGCAGATAGCATCACTACAGCAGCCTCGCTATCCGACACCGATCGAGGTGGCAGCGGCAAGTGCCGCGCTGGCGGGACATGTAGACACGGCACGCACATGGATCGCGCGCCTGCGCGAGATCGATCCCGAGTTCTGCGTTTCGGACTTCAAGAAGAAGCTGCGCCCACTGCGTCGCCCAGAAGATCTCGCACGGTACGAGGACGGCCTGCGCAAGGCGGGACTGCCGGGGTAGAGGAAGATGCCTGGCGTCAAGGTCGGCTTGTAATGGTGTCAACGCCTCCAGCGGCAGTGAGTTCTACGAATATGGGTGCTGAATGTTGCTGCAGCGAACGACGCGATTGGCACCCAGCGTCGTTCGCTGCATTGCCGCGACGTCGGTCGCTAACGGAGCGAACCGGAAATGAGTTAGCAGACAAACTCTGCGGCCTCGGTTGAGAATGACCCAGACCCGGGCTTCAGCCCGATCGAAAGTTGAGGCCCGATTACATCGTCGCATGGTCGTAAAGTGCTATGCTTTAAGCCTTGTATGAGGAGTGGTCCTGCGGCTCGCGGCCCAATATGACCAGGTTGGTGCAATTGCGAAGGGGAGATGATGCAATGCGGATTGCGGTGGTCGGCACCGGCGGGGTCGGCGGGGCGTTCGGAGCAGCGCTGGCGAAGGGCGGCAGCGACGTGACCTTCGTCGCGCGCGGCGCGCATCTAAAGGCGATGTGCGAGTGCGGGCTCAAGGTGCTCGGCCCGCGCGGCGACATCCACCTTCAACCGACGAAGGCGACCGACGACCCGGCGGCGATCGGCGAAGTCGACGTCGTCCTGTTCTGTGTCAAGCTGTGGGACGTGGAGACGGCCGGCGCCGCGGTCCGGCCGCTAATCGGCAAGACGACCGCCGTCATTCCGCTGCAGAACGGCATCGACGCAAGCGAACGGCTCATCCCGATCCTCGGTAAGGACGCGGTCATGGGCGGGGTCGCGCAGATCAGCGCCACCATCGCCGAGCCCGGCGTGATCCGCCAGACCGGCGTCTTCATGCGGCTCGTGTTCGGCGAACTCGACGGGCGGCCGAGCGCGCGCGGCGCTGCCTTCCATGCGGCGTGCCAAGCGGCGGGTTTTGACTCGGTCTACACCAACGAAATCCTAGTCGCGTTGTGGGAGAAATTCGTGTTGATGGGGACCAACAGCGCGGTCGCGTCCCTCACGCGTCTGCCGTTCGGCAAGCTGCGCGACGATCCCGAGGTGTTCGCCCTGTTCGAGAAAAGCTTCGCCGAGGTGGCTGCGGTCGGCCGCGCCCGTGGGGTGAAGCTCGCGCCCGATCTCGAGGAGAGGATGGTCAAGGTGATGCGTGGGTTCCCGGCGGAAATGATGCCCTCAATGGCGGTCGACCTGCTGCACGGCAACAAGCTGGAGCTGCCGTGGCTCGCCGGCAAGGTGGTGGCGCTCGGCCGCGAGCTTGCCGTGCCCACGCCCACCTACGACGTGATGTACGCGGCGCTTAAGCCTTACGCCAATGGCGCTCCGGCCTGAGGCGCTCGTCGCACTTTAGTGATTGGTAAGTCTAGCTCTTGTATGCGGGTGTTCTGCATCTGCTGACGGCAGAAAGTGGCCCGTCGCGAAGGATGTCCGCTGTCGGGAGCCAGCTCAACCGATCGACGCAACACAACCGTTAAATCTCTCCGCTGGAGTTTCAAATTGCAAGGTCTCGCGCGGTCGCTCATTGAGCTGACGCGCCCACTTTGTTCAGATACGCTTGCGAGTGCACCGATAGCTCAGTTCTCTTCGGAAAGTACTGTCGCAGCAGACCGCTGGTGTTCTCATTGGAACCCCGCTGCCACGGCTGGCTGAAAACTACCCCTTATGATTTGATGATCTCGACGAAGGCAGCGCCCTTGTACTTCGCCGCGAACAAGGAAACCGTCATGGCCGAGAAAGGCGTTAGCATTGCTTATGCGGACGGGACTGGGTCCTTTCTTGTCCTGCTTGCAATGGCCGAGCAGCAAGGGCTTTTCGGAAAGTACGGCGTCGACGTTCGCTCTGTGGCCGTCAAGGGCGCCACGGTCCCCCGCCTGACAGCTGGCATGCCGTTGGGGATGATCGGCGAGCCAGCCGCTTTGCTGCAGGCCGCGGAAGGAGCAGATTTGCGCCTTGTGGCGTCTTTCAGCGACATCAAGCTTTCGGGCCATCTCGTTGCACGACCCGGTATCAAGACTCCGAGAGATTTGCGCGGCAAACGTCTGGGCGCGCGCGTGATTGGCGCCGGACTGTGGATATCAACGATCCTTGCCCTCGAACAATTGGCGCTAGATCCACAGCGAGACGAAATCACCATTCTGCCCGTAGGCAATCCGGTCCAAATCTTCCGCGCTTTGGAACAGGGCGAAATCGATGGTGCGCTTGTGTCAGCCGCGCAAAGTCGCGAACTGCAGGCCAAGGGGTTTACGGTCCTCTTGAAGGATTATCCGCGAGACATAAGCAGCTTTGGCGGGGGGCTTGTTGTCTCCAACGGTTTTCTGTCGAACGATCGCGATGTGGTTGCGAAGGTCGTGCACGCACTTCTAGAAGCCCTCGCGCTTTGCCTTGGCGGCCAGAACAAGGCGAAGGTCATGCAGGCATTCAACGCAGCCCTTAGCATCACCGACGAAGAAACCGCTGCAAGCAGTTTAGCCGAGCTGCGACGCAAGCCCTATCCTTCATTTGCGCCATTGGCAAAGATGCAGAGAGCGATCTCGCTCCATGACCCTCGCGTGCTGAGCGTATCGGTGGCGGACCTCATCGATGACCAGCTTGTTCGCACGTTGGACGAAAATGGTGAGCTGGATGCCCTCTATGCAATCCATAGTATAAGCAGGTGACGCAGTACTTAGGTCGTCAGCAGCAATGTCGGCTAAAGGCACAAGGCTACACTCGCTGCATCGCAGCTCCAATGACGCTTCTCTAATCGGCCGTTCGGGGTCAAGCGCTTTCAGGCTATCCACCAATGCAGCGTCGATGTCGCTCACGGGCTCGTGCTTCTCTTCGGAATCGGCACCAAGGCCCTTCCATCATGGGATTCGAAGACGAGGTGGAACAATCTATTGGGCGGCCTTGCCGTCAGACTGACAGCAGGTTCAAGCGTCATTACGAACTCACCTCATCCATCGTCCCGCGAGGGACACCTCCACCACTTGGTGGAGCTCGAGTGTTCTCCTATTTGATTTGATCCTGCATGGCTCTCAAGCTGCTGCGGCTTGTTCCCGGGTCCACTGGAACTCGGTGCCATCAACCCATATGCGGTGCATGATCACGGCCAGCCTGCGCGCCAGGGCCACGATCGCCTTCTTCATCCCGCGGTGCCTGGCGATCTTCATCGCCCAGGCCTTGAGCCAGGACCACTTAGTCGTGCGGGTCAGCATGATATGGGCCGCTTCGTAGAGCATCGCCCGCATCATCTCATCTCCGCAGCGTGATATTGCGCCGATCCGACTACTCTCGCCCGATTGATGCTGAGAGGGCGTCAGTCCAAATGAGGCCCCGACTGCCTTGGAGTTTCGGAAGCGAGCCGGCACATCGACAGTGGCGCGATAGGTCAGCGCGACCACAGGGCCAACACCTGGGACCGTCATTAGTCGCCGGCACACCTCATCGTCCCGAACGATAGCCAACAAGCGGCGATGCTGGATGACGAACTGCTCGCGAAGTACCCGCCGGACGACAAGCAGCGGTTCAACCAAATCAGCCAAGTCGGGTAAGTTCTCGACCAACTCCCTGATGCGGGCCTCAAACTTCACCGCCCCCACCATGCCTACCTTGAGGCCGAAGTTACGTAACGTTCCTCGCAGGTCATTGTCTATAGCGATGGCCTTTGACTGCAGCAGCTTACGATGTGTCAGCAACATCCGCAGTTTCTGACTGCGTAACGTCTTCACATGTACCGGGCGATAAAGACCCACCCGCATCATCTGCGCGATGCCGCGGGCATCGTTGCGGTCGGTCTTGTTGATCTGTGCTTTCAACACCGCCCGCATGTGCCGCGTCTCGACGCAGATCACTGGCAAGCCCGTTTCGGCGAGGGTGCTGAAAAGCCACTGCGACAGCGGCCCGGCTTCCAATCCAATCCGCTTGAAGCGGTAGGAGGGATTGCTCAGTACCTGCAGCAGAGCTTCAGGCTCGCTCGCTATCTTTACTTCCCGCACGATCCTGCCTGTGTCATCCACAATGCAGACGCTGGTCTCCTTGACCGATACGTCCAATCCAGCAAAATGGTCCATGCTGCGCTTCTCCTTCTGATGCTTGAGGCCCGTAACCTCGGTGACCTCGTTTCACCATCAGCCTGAAGCGCAGCACCCAAAATCTTCAGCTATCCACAAGCTGCCGGCCGATTACCCCATCTATTGGACGAAGAGCCGACAAATGGCAGCGTTGGGGCTGAATTTTTAGCGCGTGATTGACCCAAGTGTACGTTTTTCATCGCTTAAGGCTCGGGAAGAGCACCGAGGGCGACCGCGACTATTCAGGCAGGCCGGCAAGACGAAGGCCAGCGGCGATTTTTTCCTGTGCAGCCTTTTCAATAAACATCGTCCGCGCACGCCAAAGAGAAATCGTAAGATTCGGATCAATATTGCGTAGTTCTTTGACAACGGCCGCAGCCTCTTGCGTCTTTCCCGAGGTCGCCAAAGTCGCAGCGAAGATTCGTAACGCGACTGCCGATCGAGGATTGCCGAGCAGCGCCCTCTTGGCCGCCGAGACGGCTCGATCAAATTCACCTTCGAGAAAGAATGCAAGGCCAAGTCCCGCGGCGATGAACCAACCTCTTGGATCGCGCGGGCTCAGCCTTTCGGCCCGTTGAAACAAGTCCAGTGCTTTGGTCGAATTGGCCAGCGCCAGTTCGCTCCAGCCTGCTACCGTCAATGCGACGGCCGAATTTGGATTTAGCGATAGTGCGCGGTCTGCCAAATCTTTCGCGCGTCGCGCATCCATGGTCAGTTGCCGAATGGCATAGGCCGCCATCCACAACACGTTTGTATCATCTTTGCCAAATTCTATTGCCCGGTGGGCAAGCCGAACCCCTTCCTGCAACTCCGCGCTGGCGTCTTGCATCCAACCTTGGACTCGTCGCTCTGCGTAACAATAGGCCGTCAGCGCCATGGCGGCGGCGTAATTTGGATCGATGGCGAGCGCTTTCTCCAGGCATCGAAGCGCCGCCGAAAGGCTTTCCGGCGTGAATTCGTACTCGAACTGCTGCGCGCGGAGCAGAAGGTCGTATGCATCGAAATTTTTGGCTGGTTTCCGTCTCAGTCGTTCGATCTCCGCCAATTGCAGGTTCGGTTCGATTGCGGCGACGACCTTTCCGGTAATTTGGTCTTGCAGATCAAATATATCGCTCATTTCGCCATCGAAGCGATCAGCCCAAATATGCGCGCCCGATATAGCGTCGACGAGCCGGCCGGTTATTCGTATTGCTTTACCGGCGCGCCTGACGCTGCCCTCAAGAACATACCGCACGCCAAGATCACGTCCGACCTCCCGAACATCGATGGACTTGTCTTTGTAGGTGAAGGACGAGTTACGCGAAATGACGAACAGCGACCTGCAGTGCGATAGCGCGGTTATGATCTCCTCCGCCATGCCGTCAACGAAATATTCATGTTCAGTGTCGCCGGTAATATTGCTGAAAGGTAGGACCGCAATCGACGGCTTGTCGGGAAGTGCGAACACGCCGGGCTGCGGCGGTTCGGGATGAGCACCGTCCGCGGAATGAGTTTTTTCGCGAACGGTCCCGACGAAACGAACGCCCTTACGTTGCAGAGTCCGGATCAAGCGCTGACCTTCGCCGCTATCATCGAGTGCGGAGCGTGCGGCGTTGATGCTGCTACTTAACGCCGATTCCGAAACGATACGTCCGCTCCAGACCGCCTTAATCAAATCGTCCCGGCTCACGACACGGTCGCGGTTACGGATTAGAAGTTCGATGAGATCAAAGATTTTCGGCTCAACCGAGACCAATTCCGCGCCGCGGCGCAGTTCACGGCGACCCGTATCGAGGCTGAAATCTTCAAATAAATACAGCAAGTTACATGTTCCCAACGGTCGCATATTACCGACTGATTAGACAGCCTACCACAGTGATTGGGCGGAAATAAAAACAAGCTCGCCCTAAGGAAAAACCAATCTGTTCCCAAAGCGCGAGCTGTCGGCCGCTGGCACCGTAGCGTCGGAAATTGTCAATTGCCGCTAGACGGTCGAGGAGGAGGATTGGTCATGACCAGTACGTTTATTCGACCCTCAACCCACGCAACCTTTGTTTCAGGGCAGTCAAGGGTCAAAACCGTTTGGGAGAATTTAAAAGGCGGGCTCGGGTCGATTTTGCAGCACGCCAATAATGTTGCGCGGCTCGACGACCTTGATGGATATGAAGGCGCGCGTTTTGAACGATTGATCGATTCGCTTAATAGAGCAGAGAAAATCCGACGCAATTCGAAGACCTGAGACACCCGAAGGCGAAGTGCTCGATTTTGGCATACGGTTGCTTCTGATGCTGTGGACCGCTCCTCCCCGGCACGCGAGGGCCTTAGGGTGGCGCGTCGGTGACGGTGAAATAGCTCGCGACTTTTGCGCCGCAGCGAATGACGCGATCGGCACAGAGCGTCGTTTCGCTGCATTGCACCGCCAATGACGCTCCTTCGCTCACGCCGATTTTGCCATCGACGTCCGCGCGGCGCCCCGCACGAGATCGACGAGATCCGGCGGGTCCGCCGGCTCGGCGTCGCCGCGCCAGGCGACATGCTGGTCCGGGCGAACTAGCACGAGCTTATGGCGATAGAACTCCGATACCTCATGCGATTTCACGTCGAGAATGGCAAGCGGAAGGCCCCGCTGCGCGGCCGCGGACACGATGCCGTTGACACGAACCGTGGGGTCGAGGCGCAGTAACGTATAATCCGGTCCCATTGCATCGTAGAGCGAGCGCCGCCCTTCGATCCACAGGTGCGGCGCGCGGCAGCCGGGCACAGTGGTCGAGGTGAATGTGCCCATCGTATAAGTGGGCGCCTGCTCCCCATCATAGGCGATTATCGGCGACCGATCGTAGAAGTAGCCGAAGTTGAGGCCACCACAGCATTGCTGCTCCACGTCGAGCGCGTATGCGAGTCGTCCGGCGGCGGCACGCGCGGTCTCGCCGATCGCATCCAACCGCTCGATTTCCGGTGACAACTGGTTACGCTGCATCATCACCTTGGATCCGATGTCGGAGATGATGCGCGAGGCCTGATCCGTGATCGGTCGTCGCTCTGCTTCGTAGGCATCGAAAATTGTGGGCATCGCCCAGCCGTGGAGGACGCCGGCGAGCTTCCAAGCCAGATTAGCCGCGTCCGCGATGCCGGCACTCATACCAAAGCCCCCGAGTGGCATCCAGACGTGCGCAGCATCGCCGCAGATGAACACGCGCCGGTCGCGAAACTTGCTCGCGACCAGCCGGCGGGCGATCCAATCCTCGCTGGATAAGAGCTCGTACTCGAAGTCAGGCCCGACACCGAGAATCGAGCGGATCACCCAGTCCCGATCGAGATGGTCCAGCCCAATTTCTCCAGGATAGGAAAAATTCTGTAGGTTCCATGTCTCCCGCCCGTCGACGGCCATTGTCACGCCGCAGCGGCGTGGATTGAGCGAGAAGTAGAGCCATGCAGGCTTGGCGGGCAGCAGGCTCCTGAGCCGCGGTGCGCGGATGTATGACGATTGCGCGTATTGCAGCACAGGGCTTCCGACAAACTCGGAGCCGATCGACTTGCGCACAAACGAACTCGCCCCGTCGCATCCGACGAGATAGTCGCATGCGATCGATGAGCGCGTGCCGCCGTCGAGGTCGACTGCGCTCGCGGTCACGCCCTGCTCATCCTGGGTGAGGTCCGTGATCTCGGTGCGGTGCAGGATGCGTATGCGTGGCTGCTGCGCGGCATGCGCAATCAGCACCGGTTCAAAGAACTTTTGATTGCAGCGATGCGTGGGCTCGGGCGTCGGCCAGGATGTGTCTGGCCCGGCTGCGGCAGGCGTACCACGCACGCCGCGCGCCGGAATGAGTACGCGGGAAAGCTCGATACCGATGACGCTCGTCGCCGAGACAATGTCGTTGGGATAGTCTGCGGGCAGCCCGATGCCACGCAGCTTGTCGGCTACGCCGAGCCGCCTGAAGATCTCCATGGAGCGAGCGCCGATCTGACCGCACTTCACGTTCGGCGGGTCGTTGGGAGGGCGACGCTCAACGATGACGACACCGATGCCGCGCCAAGCCAGATCCATGGCAAGTGTCAGGCCCACGGGCCCACCGCCGACGATCAGCACCCTAGTCCTCATACCACCAGCCCTGCGCGATCGTGCTAGTCAGCGATCTTAGCCCCCGAGCAGTCGAACGGCAAAGTTACCCATGTCGCGCTCTGAATGGCAGCAATTGGCGCGTGTCAATTCGCGGCGACGCAACAATTCGGTTGCTTACGGAGTGAAGCGGACATCCAGCGTGCCGCCCCTACAACGTTGAATTTATGAGAACGCGCCCTAGCAAGCGTTGCGTCGGTCGGTTGAACCCACGACCCAAAGTGGACAGCGCAATTAAAGGGCAGGCTATTGCAGTCCAGCGCGGCGGAAAGCGTCCAAATAATGCTCGCGCTCGGCGTCGCGCTGGAAAGGCATCTGGTTTTCGACCCAGGCGAGCGAAATATTGGGTTGCGCCCGCCGCAGCTCCTGCAACGCGGATGCGGCAACATCGGATTGCCCCGCCATGGCAGCTGAAGCGGCCAGCAGTCGCAGTCCTCCAACATAGTCGCTTCGAAGCCGAACGGCTGCCTGCGCGAGGTGCATCGCCTCTTCATAGTTGCGTCCAATGAACTGTGCGTAGGACGCCACGCCATAATAGAGCGCGGAAAGCGGATCGCGGGGGCTCAGCCGGAGCGCACGGCGCGCGGCCTCGTCGGCTTTTTGCCATTGTCCGCAAAAGGCCAAAGTGAGCCCACAGACCGCCTGGGCCAGCGGAAAGTTCGGGTTTAGCTGAAGTGCCAGGCCGAATTCGGCGAGCGACTCGTCAAAGCGCCGATTCAGCAAATACACGCAGCCCAGCGCGTGATGGGCCCACGGGTCTTCGCTGTCGGCCCGGATGGCCGCCAGTGCCGCGCGCTCGGCCGCCGGGACGGCGGTGAGCATGTCTGCCCAGCCCATGTAAGCACCGAGCGTTTGGCTTGTTGCCATTACACCCAGCGCCTGGCCGTAGTGCGGATCGATCGCGATCGCCTTCTCCAGCAATGACTGCGCGAGCATATTGTCCTCTTGCGTCACCCGCCAAAAGTGCGACAGCGCCCGCATGACCAGCTCCCACGCACCAATATTTTCCGGCGGCTTACGTTTGGCATGGAAATTCTCGGCGGCGTAGATTTGCGGTTCGATTGAGGCAACGATTGCCTCGGTGATATCATCCTGCACCGCGAATACGTCGTCGACGTTGCGATCGTAGCGCTCGGCCCAGATGTGGCTGCCGGTCAAAACATCGTTGAGCTGTGCAGTTATGCGCACACGATCGTTGGCCCTGCGCACGCTGCCCTCGAGGACATAACTGACGCCAAGATCGAACGCTACTTGCTTCAGGGGGACAGCTTTGTCCTTGTAAACGAATGAGGAATTGCGCGCGACGACCAGGAGCCAGCGCAGTCTGGACAGGGCCGCAATGATATCTTCCGTGATGCCGTCCGAAAAATATCCTTGTTCTGGATCGCCGCTCATATTAGTGAAGGGCAGCACCGCAATTGATGGTTTGTCCGGGACCGTAAAAGTCGGGTCGGTGGCATTTCTCGATGAATTGGCCGTTTCGTTCCCGGTTCGCACGTCACCGATAAAGCGCAAACCCTTGCGGGGCATCGTGCTAATGAAGCGCTGCTGCTTGCCGCTGTCACCGAGTGCTTTGCGCGCGGCGCTTACGCGGCTGTCGAGTGTTGAATCCGAAACGACGCGGCCACCCCACACGGAAGCGATAAGGTCGTCCTTGCTGACGACGCGCTGGCGATTTTCAATCAGATAGAGCAGCAGATCGAAGACTTGCGGCTCGACCGCAACGACCGCGCCATCCACGCGCAACTGTAGGCGATCGCTGTCGAGCGAAAAATTCTCGAAAAAATACAGCATGTTGTCGCCCCTCGATCGCAGGCTGCAGACGACCGATAGGCTCGTCTAAAGCGAAATCAAGATTTCCTCAAGACAATTCAAGCCCGGCTCAAAGCGCCCTGCGGCGCGCGATGGCAAACCCCGCGCGCGGCCGACAACGGCCGACGGCGGCTTGGCCGCCTGCACCGGGATCAAGCGAACCAATGAGGTGAACCATGCCGACAGCTTCCAAGCCCAAGCGCGCCCCCGTCGCGATGAACGGTGTCGATACGCCGAGCCTCCTCGCCACGACCAAAGGCGTGGGCGCGCAGCCTGAGCTTGCTGTGCAGATTTACAAAAACCGCCGCGGCGTCGCGACCGCGAACAATCACCTGCCCGCCGTTTGGCGGGTGAACTATCTCCACGAAGCGCCCTCGCCGGAAATGCCGGAGATCGCGCACGAAAGGGCCCGCGAAATTTTGCAGAAGAACCTTTCCCGGGCGGGCCTCTGGAAACGGCCTTGACAATATCGCGCAACCAAAACTCCGAAAACCAACAAACAATGTCCGCTTTACCTGAGCAGCCCATCCAACGAAAGGAACGAACTATGACTGCTGCAATGACAGTTTCCAAGACGACCAAGCGTACGCCCGTCCCCATGAACGGCGTCGACACGCCGAAGCTGCTGGCCACCATCAAGGCCGTCGGCGCGCAGCCTGAACTGGCAAAATTCCGATTCCGCGCCAAAAATCGCTGGATTTCAGGGACCGGCAACGAAACCACGATGCACGGCTTTTTCGGCGCCGGGGGCGAGCACGTTCATCTCGAAGCTTGCACCGCCATCGCCGATCATCCCGCCGTGCTGTGCGGCGCCGACCGCGGCCCCACGCCGGTCGAGTGGCTGCTGCACGCGCTGGCGAGTTGTCTGATGTCCGGGATCGGCAACATCGCTGCGGCGCGCGGCATCAAGCTCAACAAGGTGGAAGCGAAGATCGAGGGCGACATCGATCTGCGCGGTCTGCTCGGCCTCTCCAAAGAGGTGCGCAACGGCTACCAGGGCATCAAGGTCTCCTTCGAGATCGACGGCGACGCCAGCCCCGAGCAGCTCGAGCAGATCGTGATGCAGTCGAAGGCACGCTCCGCCGTGTTCGACGTCGTCACCAATGGCGTTGCGGTTTCGGTCGGCGTGAAGACGCCGGCCTTGGCCTGATATTGCGCGGCCGCCGCGCCTCGGCCCGGCGGCTGCCCATCATCTTACTCGAAAGGCGCGGCACCATGCGAAATCCCGACGTCATCATCATCGGCGGTGGTCAAGCCGGCCTCGTCATGAGCCGCTGCCTCACCGCGCGCGGCATCGAGCATGTCGTGTTGGAACGGGGCCGCATCGGCGAACGCTGGTTCTCCGAACGCTGGAAGTCGTTGCATCTGCTTACGACCGCCGCCATGAGTGCGCTGCCAGGCCTGCCGCAAAGCGGCGACCCCGAAGCGTTCATGCCGGCCAGCACATTCGCTGCCTACCTTCAAGGCTACGCGCAGACGGTCGACGCGCCGGTCATCTGCGGCGTGGAGGTCACCAAAGTCGAGCCGTCGGCGCGCGGCTATCGCGTTACCACGAATGCCGGGCAATGGCTGGCGCGCAGCGTCATCATCGCGACCGGAGCCTGCGATGCGCCCTATCGCCCGTCGATGGCGGCGGCCCTTTCGCCCTCGATCGTGCAGATTTCTCCCACGGACTACCGGGAGCCCGATCAGCTCCCGAACGGTGGTGTGCTGGTTGTCGGCGCTTCCTCGACCGGCGTGCAGCTCGCCGAGGAGCTTCACGCTTCTGGCCGTCCCGTGACGCTCGCGGTCGGCGATCACACGCGCGCGCCGCGCCGCTATCGCGGCCGCGATATCTACGCCTGGATGGAAACCGCGGGAATCCTCGACGAGCCGCCGCAGGAGGGCGGCAATCTCAACGCGGCACGCCGGCAGCCATCGCTCCAGCTGGTCGGCCGCCCCGACCATCGCGACCTCAACTTAGGCACGTTGAGCCGCCGGGGCGTCCGCCTCGTCGGACGGCTGGCCGCCATCGACGGCGACAAGGCCGGCTTCAGCGGCGACCTCGAGCGCACGACGAGCGTCTCGCATACGCGAATGGTCCGGCTCCTCGATCGCATCGACGCCTGTATCGAAAGCCGCGGCCTGGAAGCCCGGGACGCCGATTGGGCTGCCCGCGAGCCGTTCTTCGCCGCTGGTGAGCCGTGCACGGTCGATTTGCAGCAATCGCGCATTGGCTCGGTGGTGTGGGCGACCGGCTATGTTCGCCGTTATCCCTGGCTCAACGTGCCGGTTCTCGACAGTCGTGGGGAAATCGTTCACCGCGGTGGCGTCGCCACCGTGCCGGGGCTGTTCGTATTGGGCCTGACCTTCCTGCGCCGGCGCCGCTCGCATTTTATCAATGGCTGCGGGATCGATGCCAACGAGATCGCGGGCCACGTCCAATCGTATCTCGATCAAGCAGCACGAAGGGTCGCTTGAAAAGCTCAATCGCGAATCAGCAGAGAGACGCAATCGTGAATCACGTTCTGCATTACGACGGCGCTTGCCAGAGCACGCCACAAGCGGTCGTTGCCCTGCATTGCTCGGGGGCCGATGCAAACCAGTGGCGTGCGCTCGAGGAGGCGCTGGGACAATGTTTTGTGCTGTTTGCGCCCGAGCATTTTGGCTGCGAACGGGTCGGCCCCTGGCCGGGGGAGCGCGCCTTCACCATCGACGACGAGGCGGAGCGCACGCTTGCATTGATCGATGGTTTGGAAGGCGAGGTCCATCTCGTTGGCCATTCCTATGGAGGCGGCGTGGCGCTGCACGTCGCTCTTCAGCGTCCGTCGCGGATCGCTAGTCTCTCATTATATGAGCCGTCGGCCTTTCACCTCCTGCCGGAGATCGGCATCGATGGCAGAAGAGCGCGCGCCGAGATCACGCAGGTGGCACAGGAGACGGCGGACCGCATCCTTGCCGGCGACTGCCGCGCCGCCGCCGCGGGCTTCATCGATTATTGGAACGGCCCCGGCGCCTTCGATGCGATGTCGCCGCGCGTGCAGGCGGCTCTTACCCGCTGGGCGCCAAAGATACCGCTAGACTTTCGCGCGTTGATGCAGGCGACGGCTCCGCTCGATGCCTATGCCGCGTTGACTTGCCCGGCTTTGTTGCTGCGCGGAGAGCATGCGCCGGCCCCGACGCGCGTGATTGCGGAAGCGCTCGCGGACACTCTTCCGGAAGGGCGGCTGGAGATGGTCCCGGGCTGCGGCCATATGGGCCCGCTGACGCATGCGAGCCTGGTGGTCCCCTCCATCGTTTCGCACATCGCGCGGGCGGCGGTTGCTCCGGCCCTCCCGCGGCCTGGCCGGACGGCTCCACGCGCATTCCAACGCGGCGGAATCCCGGCCGCGCCGGAGATTTCTCAATGAACAATCAATCCGCTCTCATCGGGAAATCAAACCCTCCTTCAAGCGCCGCAAGCTGCGCCGGACGCCGCCGGCGGCCATGGAATCGTCTCGACAAGCCTGGAGATCATGAAATGCCGACCTCGACCGCAACAGCCGCCGGACCTGAGCAGGAGCACTCCTACGGCTGGGTGATCGTCGGCGCTGCCACGGTCTTCCTAACGCTGGGCTTCGGCGCCAACACGATCATCTCCGTGTTCATGAAGCCGTTCGAGGACGAATTCGGCTGGCTGCGCACCGACACCTCGCTTGCCTACACGATGAACGCCATCGGCGCCGCGACCGGGGGCATCCTGTGGGGCGGGCTGTCCGATGTGTTCAGCACGCGCCGAATTGGGTTGTTCGGCGCGATCGCGATCTCGTTCGGCATGATCGCACTGCGCTGGCAGAGCGAGTTGTGGTCGCTATACCTCTTGTGCTTGGCGATTGGCGCGTTCGGTTTCGCCAGCCTGTTCACGCCCACGGTGGCGCTTGCCGGGCGCTGGTTCAGCAAACGCAAGGGTCTCGCTATCGGCACCGTCACCGCGGGCGGCGCGCTCGGGCAGGGGCTGGTGCCCTATATCGCCAACCTGCTCCTCGACGAGGTCGGCTGGCGCGACGCCGCGCTGTGGCTCGGGATCGGCTATCTCGTTATTCTGCTCCCGCTCGTCATGCTGCTGCGGGCGCCTCCGGTTCACGCGCAAGCCGGCGCGGCGGCACAGAGCTCCGACCAGAACCTGTGGGGCATCCCACACCGGATCACGATCCCCTGGCTCGCCCTGGCCAGTGTGTTCTGCTGCATCTGCATGGCCGTGCCGCTAGTGCATCTCGTCCCGCTTGGCATCGGCATCGGTTGCTCGGCGCAGACCGCCGCAGGCCTTTTGCTCTCGGCGATGATCGCCGGCATCTTTGGGCGCCTGTTCTTCGGTTCGCTCGCCGACCGCATCGGCGGCCTCGGCGCTTATGCGCTCTCCTGTGTCGCCCAGACCGCGATCGTCTTCTGGTTCACGCAGACGAACAGCGTCGTCACGCTGTTTGAACTCTCGATCCTATTCGGCTTTGGCTACGCCGGCGTGATGACTTGTCTGTTGATCTGCGCGCGGGAGGCCGCGCCGATGCGCCTGTCTGGGACGGCAATGGCAATCGTCTCGACCACCGCTTGGATCGGCATGGGGATCGGCAGCTTCCAGGCCGGATTCTTCTACGATTTGCAAAAGAGCTACGTGCTCTCTTACGGCAACGCGGCGCTCGCCGGCATCGTCAACCTGCTGATCGTCGCCACGCTGATCTGGTACCGCTGGAATCGCAAGTCGGTACAGGCGCGGCAAGTGTCGGCGCTTGCCACTCGTTTTATCGAATAAGGAGTCCGCTGATGACCGGCCGTTTCGACAGTATTCTGGGAACCATCGGCCACACCCCCGTGGTGCGGGTGAAGAAGCTCGCGCCGCAGGGCGTGAACGTCTTCGTCAAGCTCGAAGCCTTCAACCCGATGGGCTCGGTGAAGGACCGTCTCGCGCTCGGCGTGATCGAGGCGGCCGAACGCAGCGGGACACTCGAGCCCGGCCAGACCGTCGTCGAAGCGACGAGCGGGAATACCGGGATCGGCCTCGCCATGGTTTGCGCGGAGAAAGGCTATCCGCTGGTCGTCACCATGGCGGAGAGCTTCAGCATCGAACGGCGCAAGCTCATGCGCTTCCTGGGAGCCAAAGTCGTCCTGACGCCGGCGTCGGAAAAAGGCAGCGGGATGCTCGCCAAAGCGGTAGAGCTCGCGGACAGGCACGGCTGGTTTCTCTGTCGCCAGTTCGAAAACGAAGCCAATGCCGACATCCATTCGCGCACAACCGCGCGCGAAATCCTGGACGACTTTGCAGATGTGCCGCTCGATTACTGGGTGACCGGCGTCGGCACCGGTGGCACGCTAAAGGGCGTCGCGCGGGTGCTGAAGCAACAATGGCCCGGCATTAGGATTGCAGTGACCGAGCCCGACAATTCTCCAATTCTGGGCAGCGGCGCGCGCCAGAAGCGCACCGCGAGCGGCGCGCCCGGCGAGAGCCATCCGTATTTCCGGCCGCATTTGATGCAGGGCTGGACGCCGGATTTCATCGCCAAGCTCGCGGAGGACGCGCTCGACGACAACCTGGTCGACGAGATCTTACCTGTTAAGGGCGGCGAAGCGATCCGGCTCTCGCGCGAGCTTGCCCGCAAGGAAGGCATTTTCGCCGGCATTTCGGCGGGAGCGACGCTCGCGGGTGCGCTGGAGATCGCGACGCGGGCAGCGCCGGGTGCAAACATCCTCTGCATGCTGCCGGACACCGGCGAGCGCTATCTCTCGACGCCGCTGTTTGAGGACATCCCGGTCGACATGACGGCGGAGGAGATCGAGATTTCACGGTCTACGCCACGCTTTCGCTTCGACGCCAACACCGTCGCCGCGCCGGCACCGGAAACCACTCTGGTGTCGCTGGATGCCGAGCGGTTCGTCGCAGATGCGCTGTACGATCCTACGCAGCCGGTCGTCATCTTCGCGCTCGAATGGTGCGAGTTCTGTTGGTCGGTTCGCAAACTGTTCAAGACCTACGACATTCCCTATCGTTCCATCGATCTCGATTTAGCGGAGTACCAGCGCAATAACTGGGGTGGCGAGATCCGTAACGCCATCAGGGCGAGGACGCGCTCGCCGACGATCCCGCAGGTCTTCATGCGCGGCGAACACATCGGCGGCTGCACCGAGACGTTCGATGCGTTCAACGACGGCCGGCTCGTGCGGATGCTGAGTGCCAGCGGCATCGCCATTCCCGAACGCGGCAAGGCCGACGCCTACTCCTTCCTGCCGAAATGGCTGCACGCGCGGTGACGTGGCAGCTCGGGGAATTTCGAACACGCGCCGCGCAGTATCCGTCCGAGGCATGGCGGCTAATCGAGAGGATGCAATGTTAGCTCACATGAAGATCGCATCGCTTGCGTGGTGGATTTGGGCGATACTAGCCGGCCTGATGTTGTGGGGTCTCACGGGGCAGATGCTCGCGCGAGAAGCGGCGATGACGCTTGCGATCTTGCAGGCGATCGGCTTCCTGTTCGTCCACCGCAGCGTGAGGCATTTCCCGACCCAGCTGCGGATAGCTTATGCGCTATGGATGGCCGTGAGCCTCGCGCCACCGCTGTTTCTTATGTACTGGATTCTGTCAGCGGGGACGACGGCGCGGGTGTTGACCGGATATTGCGCGATGGCGCGCTTGCTGCTCCTGCTGCCCTGGAACCGATCGGTTCCACTCACGTGGCGACGGATCAGGACTATCGCATTTCATCCGCCAATTCAGGGGTCGGTGGTGAATGGATTACCATTGTGATCGCGGAGGAGCATTGCCTCCGAGAAGATGGGTTATCGGAGGCTTGACAGTCTGCTCCCTGGGTTTGGTACCCGAGTTACTACATAACGGAGCTTATGCGGACATCCTTTTTGAAAATCTCTGCAGCCTCGTTGCTCACTCCTAGAATGTTCTTGATTTGCGTTGCTCGATCGACAGGCCTGAACTAACGACCCAGGCCGCTCAGGAAGCGCTCCAGGTCCGCGAGTTGCGCCTGCTGGGCCGGCGTCGCATCCTGGCTCACGTCGGAGAGCTCCTCGAGCGCGGAAGCGACCGTCATCCACGAGACTTTCTCGTCTGTGAGGACGCGCTCCCGACGCCACGACTCCCAACGCTTGCGCTGCGCGTCAGTCAGCAGATCCGGGCGTTCGATCGCGACGATCCTTTGTGCGATCTGGCGGTAACGTTCGTCCTCGATCTCCTGGACGATACCGATACGATCTTCCCAACCCTGGTCGTGGAACGAATGCATGCGCGCCTGGTCGGCGTTTGAGGGAAACCCGCTGTAGATGCGCTGCTCGACATATGCCGGCTCGACCCGATCCGCGTAGCGCGCCGCCAGCAGTCGCGATATGCGTCTGCAAAATTCAGGATGCGCGCGAACGGCCTGCATTCGGGCCTGATAGGTCTCATACGATTGCCGCCCGCCTTGCACATCATCCGGCGCGTAGTCGACCGGCAAAAGCCCAGGCTGGGCATTGACCGATACGCGGCGGATGACCCTGGTCGTTGCATCGATCGCCTCACGCAGATCGGCATCGCCGGCGTCGAGATACGGCGCGGGGTCGAACGCGAGATCGAAAAGGGCGACCTCGTTGGCGTTGCCGGCATTGGCCGCAATCGGCGTGACAATGCTGTTGAAAGAATTGCCGAAGGTTTCGCTGAGCAGCATAAACGGTTCGCTCCGCAACAGCCGCAAGGCGCCGCTCTTGCGCGCGTTTTCCATAAGCGCATCCCATAGCGCCGGCGCGCCTTGCCTGATCAATCCGGCGATGCCGAGCGTAGCGGCCGCGTCGGCCAGCGCGTCGTGCGCGTTGTCGAGGCCGATATTGTTCGCCGCCGCCATCAGGCCGAGCTTGAATGCTCGCTTGCCATCAGGCTGGATTGGAACGGCGAGACAATTGGGCGCGCAAGCCGAGACGACCTGCGCCATCCGCATCATGTCGGCCCGGCCATTGCCGTTGGTATTGGTTTGATAGATGGGCAACAGCGTCTGGTAGTACGCCTGCCGCAACAGCGTTTCATCGAACTTCATGCTGTTCCAGCCGACGAAGATGCTGCCACCCTTGCTCCATCGATGCATTTTGGCGTGGATCTGCCGCATCATCTCGAAATGCGACAGCGAGCAGTCGATTAAGTCGGCGACCGTGGTGCCGGTGACCAGCAGCGCCCCCGGCGACGGCACGATGTACGGCAGTAGCCGGCAGCGGACATCAAATGTGTCGAGCACATTGAGTTCGGCGTCGGTCTTGATGGCGCCAAACTGCAGGATCTGGTCGAACGCGGTGACCTTTCCCGTGGTCTCGGTGTCGTAGAATATATAGCTCATGATCGTCCGTCCGCGCGCTCCGCTATCGTTGTACGGGCGCCGCCCGTCGTGCGATTGAGTTTTCATTCCGAAGTTGACGCTTTCCTCGCTTGGTCATTGCACCAAGCGGCGGCGCGCTCGACAAGGGCCCAGACGCTCTGTTGGCGCCGGTGGCCTTCGATTTTTCCGGTGCGTAGCCAGGCTGGCGTTCCGGTCAGCGGATTGGCGGCTTCGCCGGCGCGGATGACGTAGTTACTGACCGTCGCTAAATCGGAGATGTTTCCAAGTTTGGCACGTGCAAGTTCGCGCTTTGCCGGCTCGTAACCGCCGGGCACCAGTTCGACAATAATTCTCAGCATCATTGGTGCTTTCTGTTGACGCCGTATTCGGCGAGTTCGGGAGCGCGCAGGCTCGCGGCGAGACGATAGCCGCCGTGATTGGTGACGACCCAGCGCAGCAACGGGTCGACCACCAGCACCTCGTCGATGGCGGTGCGCACGCCTTCATGGAACGCGTGCTGGCCGGTGACGAAGGGACGGCCCTGCTCGCCGACGAAGATCGACCAGCGCTGCAGAACGGGAACCTCGGCGAGATCGTCCTCGGAAAATATCGTCATCGGTGCCTGCACCTGCTTGTTCGACGCGCGGCGCGATCGCCACCGGCCGACTGATTGCCGGTCAGCGACCGCGCCGCTTGCTCCGCCAATCCTGGCGCGATGAGGTCAGACATCGATGATCTGCCAACCGGGCGAGTCGGTATCGATGGCCCTGAATTGCGCGCGCTTGCCGAGTTGGTAGAACCTGTTGTGGGTGCGCGCCCATTTGTATTGCGGGTCGATCGCCACAACTGGGCTGGTGGTGACGATTTGGTCGCCGAGGACAGGATGCCCGGTCACCTTGCCGACCAGGCAGACATTCCGGGTGCCGGGGTAATGATCGGCGTACCAATCCTCGATGACCGGCGCCTCGGCGAGCATCGTGGCGTCCGGCCTCCAGCCGGACGCCAGTTTTTTGAGATCGGCGATCAGGGCTTCGAGCCGGATCCTTTGATCGCGTTCAGTCATGGCCGCCTCCCGCCACCAGGCGCGGCGCCGGCGCCGTGGCCTGCACCCAGACCTTGCTGCCCACATGCATGCCCATGACGACCTTGGCGGCGATCGCGGCGCTGTCGAAGGCGAGCGCCGCGCGCAGGCGGCAGCGATCGGCAACGCCCGGAATGTCTTCGAGCACGCCTGCGTTGCACACGAAGGCACGGCGCTCGAGGTTGTGTCTGCTCATCCCCTTGCGCTCGACCTTGCTGAAGTCGGCGCCGGGCATGACCACTAGCCTGGCGCCGACCCAGCAGGCCCTGGCTTGCAGGCCGCCGCAATTCAGCTGCACCGGCCGCGTCATATCCATCGCTGCAAGCGCTTCAGGCTCGACCACCTCGATGCCGCGGCAGACGATGGTGTTGGGCTGGCCGGCGGGATGCCGGTGCTCGAACAACCGGCATCCCGCGATCCAGAGCTTCTGCCGGACGTCGCGCAACAGCTCCTCGATCTCCGGCGAACGCGCTGCCGCGCCGCCAAACCCGCCGACCGCGGGGTCGTTGGCGAGCGGCACCAGATTGGCCCTGGCGATCTCGATAAGGCGGTCTTCGAGTTTCTCGGCGACGTCCTTATTGAAACGCGTATCCAGCGAGTGGACGACATACGCCTGTTCGATGCGGTCGCGGCCTTGCGGGCCGAGCTTGTCGCCCAGCCTACGCTCGGCGGCGCCGTGGCCGATGTAACTGATCGGGCCCTCGCAGACATAGTCCATGTAAACGATTTTGCTGTCGGCGTTCTTTGTGAAGGCGGCGATCGCCGGCAACGGGCCGGCCGTCACCGTCAGCATGGAGGTAAGCGAATTGACGTGGCGCAGGCCTTCTGCGCCGCCGTCGACCAGCAGCACGCGCAGCGTGCGCATGCGTTCGGACGTCGAGGTGGTTTTGGTCATGGTTGCAGATCCCTTGTTGATGGGGACCGGCGCCCGGTGCGCAGTTGCCCTGCCCGGCACGAGGCGGTGAACGCCTGGCTGCCTAAGCGAGTGCTAACAAGAATGATTATGCGGTTTTCGCCGCGCCCGAGACGACCGGTCGTTGCCCGGTTAGCCGGCTGCGATCAGCCGGCGGCGCGTCGACGCGGACGCGACCAGCCGGCACGCGAGCGGCGGCAGGAAGTCTTTGCGGGGAGGGGCTTTCGCCGAATTGGCGAACACATGATGATGGCGGTCAGCCATGGTCGAGTTCCTTTCGACTGTGGTTAGGCCGTCGTTCGGTGTTGATAGCACCGGGCGGCGGCCGCCTCGCAGAACTGCGATGGCAGCCGTAATCTAGGCGGCGATTTGGGCGCTCTCAAGGCGCCGCCTCGCAAGTACCGCATATTTTCATAATATGGTTAGCATCGTACGGCGGCAGGCCGTCGGTGCATAGCCGGCGCGCATGGCGGGATGCAGGTGTTCCTGTCCCTGTCGTAAACCTAACCGGGCTGGCAACGGAGGCAGATCAGCGCTCACGTGGCAACCTGAAGGGGCCAAACGCCTTGCAATTGATCTGCATCGAATGAATTGACGAAAATAGCGGCGCGCGGGTGGACGTACGGCGCGGCACGAGCGGCGTCCTCGCCGGCGCGCTTGCGTAAAACTCGACCGCCTTCCCGATGCCGTCGATTATGTCCTGGTTCGCAGTTTCCCTCGCACACTTGAACTTGCAGCCAATCACGAAATGCGATATCATGATATCAAAAGGATGAGGAGTTGCCTTAATGGCTCAGTTTATCGTGCGCAATTTGGAAAACGACGTGAAAGCGCGCCTGAAACGCCGTGCTGCCCATCACAAGCGCAGCATGGAAGAAGAAATCCGGCATATTTTGCGCGACGCGGTGAAAGAACAAAATCAACGTGTAGCCAAGTTGGGATCACGCATTGCCGCACGGTTTGCGAAATCAGGACTGACTACGGACTTGCCGGAATTACATGGTCAAACCCCAAGTTCGGCCGAGTTCAGTGAATGATTATCCTCGATACCAACGTACTTTCGGCGTTGATGCGTAAGGTACCTGAGGCACCCGTGGTGGAGTGGTTGAACCGCCAGCCCGCCGAATCCGTCTGGATAACCAGCATCACCTTATTTGAGGCGCGTCTCGGCTTGGCGCTGTTGCCGTCGGGTCGGCGGCGGCAGGCACTGGAGGTGGCGTTTAGCCGCCTGCTGAACGAGGATCTAGAAAATCGTGTTTTAGATTTTGATACAGCGGCAGCGACCGAAGCCGCATCACTGGCGGCAGCTCGCCGGAAAAAAGGTCGACCGTTGGATATGCGCGACACTCAAATCGCGGGTATTACACTCGCCCGGCGAGGCATGCTGGCCACCAGAAATGTACGGCATTTTGATGATCTAGAGATTTCGATAATCGATCCTTGGACGGCTCAGAGCGTATAGAGGTTAGAGGCCTGAGCACGATATGATCGCCGCCAACGAATTGGCAAAGGCATGACTGCCAGTGCGCGTTCGTCGCGTACGGTCTCCGCAGCGGCCAAGACGTGAATCGACACGGTCGCCAGGTTTGAGCGAGGAAGCTGCTGACAATGACGCCTGGACGGGCGGTATCGAATCCGATCCGGACTTTTAGATTTTGTCACTGCTACGCCGCGAGTGCCTTGAGTGCGATCTTGGGATTTTTGGCAACGATCGTTAGCAGCGAGCGGGCGGCTGGATCAGGTCGCACACGACCCTGTTCCCAATTCCGCAGCGTCGATATTGGAATACGCAGCGCCTTAGCAAACTTAGATTGTGACATTCCGAGATGCTTCCTCAGAATTTGTGGGGGAGCCGCCCTATTCCAGAGGTCGTCGGGGAAATGTCGGCAAGTGATGCAAATCGCGCTCGTCAGAAACCTCAATAAAACTCAATATCAAATGGAAGATTCGATAGAAACAATGTATATTTCTTTGACCGATAGTCGAAACGCTCGATTGGCTTATCCGATTAAAGTTCAGGCAGCCGTTAATCAAACTACTTGTTCGACGTGTGAGAGGTAGAAATGATAATAGCGGCTACTTCAATAAGAAGCCGAACTATGAGGAGTTGCGCGACTAATCCGAGAATTAGCGGAAAAGAATTTGGCAACCACACTTCCATGCTTATCCCCCTCTGCGCCAATACGCGGGAAATTCCAGACACGGCAATGTAGGTTTGAACACATGTGTTCAGCAAATAAATGTACCAAACGACTTTAAGCCCCCATACCGTGAAAGTAGGACGGAGTGCAAAAAAGTTGGCTATGACTTCCATGTCAATTCTCCCTGTCTGCTCGATTTCCGAGAGAAACAATACGGCTGCTTTAAGAACCGCCGAAATCGGATCCGGCCATGTTTTGGCTCGTACCGATTTTATTGATGCTATCCCATGCTAACGATCCTATTCTAAGATAACAGAGCCTACTTTCCGAGTTTAGAAATACGGCTGCTTACGAGGATTATATGAGTATAAGCAAGACAATCATCATTGGGTGGATCATCGAGTTAGTGGGCATGGTCTTATGGCTATACGGATATTTTGTAACCGGCCATCCGGCCCTCATTGATTGGCATGCCAGAACACCGTGGTGGATTGCCGATTACTTGCCAAACATCGAATTTGAGATCGGAATGGTACTCGTCTTTGCTGGCATGATCCCGCTTTACTGGCCAACTCAAAAGTAGCTACCAGCCAGCGCTTCGAAATCGGGGGTCCGGAATTAAACGGACTTCGATCATTTATAATCCGCAAATGCAATGCTGTCGACGAATGACCGGTCTCTCTGCTTCAAGAACAAACGGGGCCACTGACTTCGTTTGAGAAATCAGTGGCCTCCAGATTTCTAGGTCATGAAACGAAATCAGACGGAGCCACCGAACATCAAACGGATCGGTGACTCCGCCGGCCATCCGGATTTTTTGTGGCTTAAACCCGAAGGCGCTCCATCAGTAGTGAACCGCTGCCTCCGTGGCGATCCGATCTGTGAAGTAACCTGAGCAAGTAACGTTAAGACCACGACGGCAAGCCGCTCACCACTGCCAGGTCGCGCCGATCGGCCATGCCCCATTTTAGTGCTAGCCGGTCTTGAAATTAAGCCTGATCTATTCTCGGCATTGTTTGGTTTCGCAGTTTACGTCTAGCATCCGGAGTGTTGGGCCGTCTTGTGGAGTGCTTATGGCAGCGTTCGAAAATCTATTGGCCCCCGGATCGACTGAACTACCCGATTGTCGATGCGGGACTGAAATGCGCCTGTTTGGGGTTAAACCGTCTGGAGATACCGAAATACGTATTTTCAGATGTGATACTTGCCACCATGAATTTCAGTTGATGGTTTGGAGCGCACTTGAGGGGCACGATCGAGAACCGGCCTGAGAGCGCTTAATCTGTTTTAGTGGGAACGGAAATTGTCGATAACCCAATCAATCCAGCTACTAGGTGTGTAACACGCTGGCTGGGTCGGCAACGGGTGCTGGCTACTGCAATTTTCAGGTTCGATCGTAAAATCATAACCCTTGGCAGCCATACATCCGATTATGTAATGACTGCGAGGGCTGTCTATATCGACCGCGCGATGGCCGCTGTAGAAATGGTCAGCTTCTGCCTGGCAAGCGGCCATATCTTTGGCTTGGTCCGGCAGGCAGCCTCCCAAGCCAAATACCAACAATAGGACAAATGCCCGTCTCATTTGGCGCGCAATTCCGCAATAATGGCCGCCGTTGTCAATCGTAATTCCCCTGCGTCAAAGGTGCGCGACCTTTAACAACGTAGGGTGACGGGTCACCAACTAGGAAGTTGGTCGTTATGCCGGTGATTAAATTGCTGCACGATATGGGACGACGTCCATGATACAGAATGGAAATATGATTGTATTACGACCATGGCTTATAGCATTGGCATTGGCCGGCCTCGCAATTGTGATTTCGTATTATTGGTTCGACCGTCCGATCGCATTGTTCATTCACAGCCATCTACCTCGAAATAGCCGGATGCTGCTCGAGCCAGTCACCGAGTATCCCAATCCACTAATTTCGATCGCTGCCATCACGTTTGTCGCCCTTGGATTACGAGGACTTGTCGGTTGGCCACTATCGAAGATGCAAACTGCAATTCTCATTTGCAGTGTTAGCCTGCTGGCAGCCGAAGCAATAAAAAGCCAACTAAAATTCTTTTTCGGGCGAACTTGGCCAGAAACCTGGCATCAAAACAATCCATCCTTCATTCATGATGGAATTTACGGGTTTAATTGGTTGCATGGTGGAGAAGCCTATCAATCGTTTCCATCTGGACACATGACATCTATCTGCGCGCTTGTGTCAGTGCTCTGGATCTATTACCCGCATTTGAAACCCGTTTATTTATTTGTCACGTTGGTCGTGCTTGTTGGCCTCGTTGGAGCTAATTATCATTTTCTGAGTGATACCATTGCCGGCGCATTTGTCGGTGCATCAACGGGCATAATGGCAACGACATTGTTCGCTCGACGCGTTTCTTACAAATCTTAGAATAATAAATTCTAGTCGGAGCTTGCTCGGCGCCCAAAATATTAGAAACGAAATTTCTGAGGTATGAACTCAGCAATCTCGGATGCCGGTACAAAGTGTCTCGCGATATCAATCGTATTTTGGGCTAAATCTCTAACGATCCGCCCGTTTTCGATCGCATAATTATACCGCCATATTTTGCTGGTTAAAATTCCAAGCAGGCACTTTCTCTCAGCATCAAAGACACCTGATCCAGAGCCCCCAGCAATCGGCGCATCTCTGATAAAGGTGTTGAAATTGGTTCGATATTCGAGAGGAAGTAACCGAGGCGATATTATTCGAGAGCGCACCGTTCCATATGAAAGAACGACAATGACATTTTCACCTGCCTTCGGAGGTTCTTTACAGAGCGGATTCCGTCGCAACCGCAGGCTAATAGGCAGGCTCGTTTCATCTACGCTAAGAAGCGCGAGATCTATCGTATCGACTGAGCCTTCCTTGATGACCTTGGCGGGAAGCGCTTGACCGGCAATCAGTACTCGCGGCCTTGAAATGAAAGCTGGCCAACGGCCCAAAACGTGAGCCGCTGTGAGCACCGCGCCTTGTCCGAGATATATGCCGTAACCGATGAAGGGCTCTTCGAAGGGGCGACTATGCACTACATTGACGGCATAAATTCTCAGCGAATCTTCAGGACCAAGAGAGCCGTCGGGATTCTGTGCATGCGAAGACGCAGCTATACACGTTGCCACGATGGTGACGAAACCGAACCATGCGGCCAGGCGCATTGACTGCCTTATCAATATTGATAGCGCTGCAATGCAATTCTAGCGAAGTTCGTATCGAATATACAAAGGATCTGCCATCATAAAGTGGCTGCAGAAACTTGCTAAAAACTCCGGCCGATATCGGTCGCTAAGCGATCCGGCTTCGACCCTTCGAGGCTTTTTTCCAAATAAATAGCGGGCACTCGGCACATATCCGGCAGGTTTGCGCGTCACAATCGCGGATTGAATGCCTCACTCCAGGCCGCTTGCCTTCGATTTGTTTTAAGCTTTAAAGTCGAAAGCCGACCCGATGCAACCTAAGCAGGGCGCAAGATTGTGACGAAACAGTCACCGCGGGGTTGGCTAAGCTTTCGGGGGCAAGAGGAAACATGTTTAGATTTATTGCCATCGCGTCCGTATTGGCATTGCTGGCCGGCTGCGGTTCGATGCCTGATCGGGACCGCAATGCGCTAATTGGCGCCGGAGTTGGAGCAGGTGTAGGGGCAGCTATCGGCTCGACGTCTGGCAATCTATTAACTGGCGCGGCCATCGGCGCGGTGACCGGCGGTGTGGTCGGCTACATTATCACTCCGGAGGCCTGCTATTTCCGCAACAGGCGCGGTGAAATATGGCAGGTCCCTTGTGAAGACCGACGCGTTAAAGTTGCGGCTTGTTACGTAGGTCACGCGCCGTACGACCTTCGGCAGGTGTCCTGTACACAATACCCTAAAGCGCGATAGCAAGGAGGTTCGCGAGGTTTTGTCGCGCTTCCATACGCGCAATCCTAAAATATTTGGATCCGTTTCTAGGGGCGAAGATACCGAACCAAGCGACCTAGACATCTTGATCGAGGTCGACCGGCATTAGTTCTTACGACCTCGCACAAATCGAGATCGAACTTGAAGCAATATTGGGATGTAAGGTTGACGTTGTGACCAGAGGATGTCTCGCTCCAGATGTTGCGGAGCATGCGGAAGCTGACCTGCGACCGATGGAATGAATTGTCACTCGGCTAATGAGGCCGCCTTTGAGGGCGCGCATATCGTTGGCCGCTTCGAATACGGCTTCCATGCAATACGACGCCGATCAACACCCCCATCCGGATACTTGGCTCGAACTCGATGAATCGGAGCGGATCGACTTGGTAATTGACTACCACCGCCGCACTGGGGTTCAACTTGAAAACCCCCAGTATCACGCCATCGCCCATGTGGTGGTCGAAAACCAGGTGGCGTTGGGGGAAGCGACGTCGGTGCCTGAAACTCTCAATCGGTTGATGGATGAAGGTCTCGACCGCCACGATGCCATTCATGCCATCGGCAATATTCTCATGGATATCGTGTTTGACGCGGCTCATGAGCAAGACCATGGCGGTGACGTCAACGCGAAATACAATCAAAAGCTAGCCACGTTGACCGCCGCAAGCTGGCGATCCCAGCTGAAGTAAGCCGCTCAGGAGAGTCATTTGCGACCTAGCCGATCGAGGCCAACCTCTCACTTTGTCCGCTCCCCCAATAGCGGCGTATGAGTGCGTTTGTCCGTTAAGCCAAGAGGCGACATCGCACGTTTGTTTTAAAATAAAAGAGGCCGCCAAATGCGGCGGCCTCGGTTACTTTGACGCACCGGTGCGATTGGTCATTACTCGAGACGCCGTTCGGACGAATGGATTATCTTGCCGATCCCACACGCATTGCCGGCACCGAACCCACTCACTAGTCTAGTAGGGCATTGCTGCGACGTCCATCTGGGAAAAATCCGTGTCTTTGAATAGCAACGGGGCCGAACTGTCCTTCGCAAGCGCTTAGGAAAAACAATCGCCGAAATTCAGCCGTGCCGGATGTCGTCCGCGACCAAAACGCTAAAAGGCCTTACGCGCAAGGTTGGCCGCCGGCGGCGGCTAATGAAGCGTTCTTATCAAAATCATCCGACTTTTGGTTTTGATGTGCAAAGAAAATGCACTGGTCGGTTCGGAATAGTCGATAAAGCCAAGCGCTCGCTTCTCGACCGGGCAATTAATCCATGGTGTCAGCGTGAGGTTTCGCCCCTGATGCGGGACAGAATATAGTTGCAAATTCCGGATGGGTTTTAAACAGAGGGTCTTTGTGCGACCACGGCGGCCCTAGGCGAATCCTTGAGAACACGGACGCGAGCAATGACCGTTCCCACAATATAGCCTACTTGCAGCGCTGCTATTTCCATGATGAGGGCAAGCAGAGTGAGCCAGAAGCTAATGTTGTGCGTCACAGCGACGCCAAAGGTGGCAACCGAACCAATAAAGATGGCGGGGACGAGGATAAATACCTTGAAGCGTAAGCCAAGTAGGGCACCGATGAGCAGCGCCGTCATGGCGAGTATTGTCATCATCGAGGTTTGCCGTAAACGGGCTTGCGTGCAAGATCCGGGCTGTCGATTGCATAGTCTGCCTTGGATGCTAATAAATTCTTAATTTCGATTTATGCAGTCTGATCTAGTAAGTACTCTACAAGACGGCGCACCGAGTGCGCGCAACATCGAAATGAGGTCCACTTTAGCGATAGAATCGCCTGGCCAAAAGGGTCGGCGGCAATTTCAAAAACCGGATTTCTGATGTTGCCAAGAGTTGAAGGGCAGCAGGTGCTTGTAAGAGCCGATCCCCGCCGATCTAGGGCGTTTCCAATCCGGCGGCGCGATCAACTTCAATTGACCGCAGCCCCTTTTCAACAAAATCTGCCATGTGCGGACGTGGATGGCCCGGACAAGCAAGCCCGGCCACGTCATACAAGTAGCCCACGTGGAGTTAAGCGGAATGCGGATGCGGCGCACGCTGATTGCGCGGCCCGAGTTTCGCTTCGCTGGGCTGCACGCTGGGCGCTTTACGTGCCGTGGGCTTGAGCGCTGGCGACTTGCGACGGCACCGGTTCATCGGCGCTGCGCAGGACGATGATCTGGTTGAACTTGCCGTCCTCGTAAGCCTTTAAGAATTTGTCGTAATCCCGCACCGATATACAGCCATTCGATGCGCCGCCATCGCCGAGCAAGTAGGAATGGGCCAGGATGCCGCCGCGGCCATACATGTTGCCGCTGCCGACCGGCTTCATGCGTAGCGCGCGAACGCCATGAAACGGCTTTTCGCGAAAGCTGACGGCATAGACGTTGGGCGGCGTCACACCGACATCCTTGCGATCGACCGAATCCGGATCGTCTATCCACTGACCGTAACCCGAATGTGCCTCCAGCTTGTCGCCATCCGGCAGATAAATGACACGCTTGGCGATGTCATACAGCGCCGTGTTTGGATTGGCGGCGAGCACAGCTTTGGCAGCACGATCGGGATCCGCGAACAATTTATCGAGGATGCCGAATTCGCCCGACTTAGGCTGAGACCGTGGCTGCGGCGGCAGCGCTGCGAGCTGCGGTTCGATAACCACCGGCGGGGTACGGGCGATGCCTTGGCGTGCGATGCCATCGGGCCGCGGCAACGGCAACGGCATCGCGACCTTTATGTTGGGCAAGCGCACATTGGCGGCCGAAGGAAAGTGCGTCGCCAATAAAGTCGAAAGACCGCCTGTCGGAATCCAGGCATCGTCTCGCGCTCCTCGCACTCCAACGCCGACGCGGCCGACGAGTTGCGTCCACTCTTCGTGCCAAGTCCGGGCAACATCGAGCGCGCGCGACGACAGAGCCGGAGCCATCGGTGATCTTAGCTCAGGCGTGAAGACGAAACGACCATGGAGAGGCGGCAGACAAATCGCTGCCGCGGCAACCGCACTTATCACGGCGACGCCTAGACAAACCCACGAGATGGCAAATGACGTCCGCGCAAAGGTGCGCAACCCCGCGGAGGTGACCGGGCAATTCCCTCTTCCCGCCGTCCTCACATTAGACTTCGGTCTGCCTACAAACACTGCTGCGGCCTCAGCTCCGTCGCGGTGATCTTAGCCCACCGGCGGCCGGTTGGAAATTAGCGACTTCGGGAATATGGAATTACAAAACATTGCCAATATTGTGGTCCCACCGGGGGGTAAGCGCAACGAGCAGCAAAAGAGACCGACCAAGCGCTTGAGGCCACGCGTGCCCATTCCAATATAATTGCCCGCGATCCCGAGGGTGCGCGCAAGATAATTTAGCTTCGGGGTTGCCTGGACTCTTCGGACAAGGCATGCCGCTCGCGCCGCCGAAACGAAAATGCAAAGCTTGAGCGGCTCGGCTGCTGCTTACGCCGCCGTAACGGTTCAAGCGCAAACACAATTTGGCGGCTCTGGCGCCACACGAGGTGCTCGAAGCGGCTGAGGCGATCCAAGGCGAAGGTCGGCAGGTCGGCCAGGCGCGAGAAGCGCCCGCCAATGTCCGTTTTTGTATTGAGACCGCGCTCGTTTGTGGCGTCATCAATAGAATGCAGCGCTGCCCTCACGCCCCTTTGATTTTTCTCGCGGAGATTGGGGCCCCCAACGAGCGTCAGATGCGGACTGCTGTTCTCGGGCTTGCCAGGTTTGGTAGCTGCACAATCGAAGAGTGCTGTCGCAATGCCGGTTGCGCGGCGCATCGGCGAGCACTGCCCGGATGATGGCCGAAATGACCTCATGCACGTCGATCAGGGCAAGCTTCGCCTGAGCCACGAAAAAAAGGCTCCGGAAATGAAGCCTCTTACTTTTCACACGGCCCGCGCGAGGCGGTCTTACTTTCTGTCGGCACCAAAAAGTTTGGCGTCTGTTAGATTACCAACTATAGATTGCATGTTGGCCGAACGAACCCAAACAAGCGGGGCAGCCCCGCCAATGCTCGCCAACGAGAATTGTCTCCACCGCTGTCTTGATGTTGTCATAGACGCCGTGCCGGCAGATGCCAGCGCAATGGCCCGCGGCAATGCGCCGAGCATCGGGGCCGGCCGAAAGGCGACGTCCCAAGTGCGCCCCTGAATATGACTGGCGGTAGCTCGATGTGACGCCAAGGTGCTGGGCAGCCCGATTTAGCATGCTTTAGCAATTGCTAAACCAAACCAAGTTATACCGTAAATCGGCATTCACCATATAGGCTGAGCTGCCAGCGCGTGGCCAATCTTGGCCAACCACAGGACGTGGTCTAAACAGCCATGAACTCTCAACTTTCGATCATCCATGAGATCGATAATGCCATTGCGCAAAGTTCCGACGACCGGCGCGCCCAGATGGCTCGACACCTCACGGATCTGTTTTTGGTCAATTCAGACAAATATTCCGAGGAAGAGATTGCTCTGATTGACGATGTTTTCGTGCGGCTCGTCGCGACAATCGAGGAATCTTCACGGGCGCTGTTGGCCACTCGTCTAGGGCCAGTGTCGAAGGCACCGCCAAAAATCATTCATGCCTTGGCACGCGACGACGCAATCTTTGTGGCGTCTCCCGTCCTCATGTACTCTGAAACTCTTGACGACCTGACTTTGATCGAATGCGTACAGTCCAAGAGTCAAGATCATCTGCTTGCAATCTCACGGCGAAAAACGCTGCCGGCGACGGTTGCGGACTTGCTCGTCGAGCGCGGAGATCAGCTCGTTGCACTGAGCACGGCCCGAAATGCCGGCGCAAAATTTTCCGATAAGGGCTTCACCACTCTCATCAAGCGCTCGATCGGCGACGACCGGCTCGGCATTTGTGTTGGCAATCGGCCAGATCTTAACCGGGAACTGTTCCAGCAATTGCTCGAAGCGGCATCAGAAACCGTTCGCTCCAAGCTTTTGGCGGAGAGCCCACACGCGGCGCGCGAAATCGACCGCGCCGTTACTGACGTGACCGCGCAGATCCGTGCGCAGGCAACGGTCCAATCGCAAGCATACGCGGCAGCCCAAGTACTTGTCGATCTGCAACAACGGGCAGGGCAATTGAACGCCGTCAAATTGTTAGCCTTTGCCAAGGCCGAGCGGTATGAGGAAACGGTGGTTGCACTTGCGGCTTTGGCGGGCATACCAACCGAGGTCGCCGTACAGAAATTAGATGACGACTTTGCTGCATTCATAATACTGTTGACCAAGGCAATTGATTCGTCCTGGCCGACGGCGGCAGCCATCCTGACGCTCGGCTGTAGAAAGGATCGATGCTCCGCAAAAGACGTAGAGCAAGGCCTAATCGATTTTCAGCAGTTAGACCGGCAAACCGCTCAAAAGACCCTTGCCGCTTACCGGACGAAATAATGCAAGGTAGCTCTATGAAAGGGCGGGCGTATCCTTCGATAAGCCGCTCGTTACTGCCTGCGGCTTAAGGCGAAAATTAGCGAGCTGTCGCTTACCAGCCGCGGTTAAATCGTGCATTCGCAAATTCAGCGAACAGCGAGTTGGCGCCCAAGGATCGCGCGGTCTTGGGCCGGAACGCAAAAAAGTTAGTGAGCATATCCATATCAAATCTCTTTGCCTGTTTGGCTTGATAAAGACATGGCGCGTATGGGGCGCAATTCTCTCCTAAAATTGGTTTTGGTTCTCGGCTCGACCCGAAGGGGGCGCGCTGTAGCGCAGCATTAAATTGGGCTGCCGCGGAAAAATGCAGACGGGTCCACGCGCCGATGCAAACGATTCGGAAGTTTAGGACATTTGCTGAATCTAGCGGGCTCGGTCGGCTGCCGCCGGGTGGCTCAAATATCCGTTTGTGCCGGTCCAAAATCCGATTCAGGCTTCGCGATAGGCAGCAGATCCTTCGGCGCGGAATAACTGGCCGTTAAGCCGCAACGAGGATCGGTACAGCGAACAGCACGTCTCCTGCTGCGTTCCTGACCTGCACTTGCGAACCAGTCCAGTCGTTGGTTTCTGAGCTACCAAGACCCGCCGCAATCAGGTCGGCGGTCCGCGCCGCATCTTCCGGGCTGCTGAGGTCTTTCCCGTGGAAATCATAGGTAGGAGTTTGCTGTTTTGAGACGTCGAAAAAAAGCCGCATGACCGACCGCTCCTGCATGTCGAAGATAGGACTGTACAACATCGACTATTGTTTTGGGCTTATCTTAATTGTTAAAATTTTACGTCATTTGCATCGAGAATTCGGGCGGCCCAAACAATTATTCGACCAGTCGACCTTCGTCCTTTTTGAACCTCGCCGCTTGGCGACGTCCATCCCCGAGCGTTTGAGTTTCGGAAACCGCGTTACCCTCATCGAAAGGTTCCAAGCCATGGTCCGCCAGAAGATCGTTGACGAACTCGGACCGTGGATCTCCACCGCCGATGCGGGCCTGCTCGCATCCTTTGCCAGGGGCATCCTCAAAGATAAAGCGGCAATCTGCCTGGCCGATGGATTCAACGAAACGTGCGGCCGCAACAGACAATAACTCAATTTGATCGCATCAAACGTGAGCTTCTTTACCGGTACGCTGCGATGACGCAAACAAACTCGTCATCGTTTAATCGCAGAGGCAGATCTCCCACGATTTAGCCCTCGGTCCACGCATTTTATGGTCAACGGCCATCATTACGAAATGCCTTTCCGACTTCACGCAGGCGCAGCATATCCATATTCTGCGGCGGACCCTGGTCGTCAAACTGCCGCGTAGCCTCGTCGCATTTGGAGGAACCTCCACCACGCATTTGCCCGGTGCGGTTGTCGATAACAAAAGTCCAACAATATCCGCCGTCGGTCGGAATAATAATCCAACCAGCATAGCGTTGTTCATTATTGACAGTCTGTGGCTGAACTACGCGCTCTCGGCGAACGGTGGACCAATCAACCAAATATGCGAGAACAACCACGGCGACGGCGACCAACATAAGCAACACATAGGTCGGCCGAACGTCGCGCAATAGCCAGCGGTGATATGTTACGCGCGTGACCATGATGCATGCCGTTATTGCCCGCAGAGCCCGGAAATCTGGAGGCGCATTGTGCTGCTTCTAGGCTAAGGCGCACCTGGTTAGGGTAGGCTTAAGCCGCGTTTTGCGGGCTCTGACGGCCCCATTTAAGAGCGACCGAAGTCCCGCGTTTCGTTGAAATACCCATGCCGCACTGACGGGAAATTGAACGGCTGTTAACCGTTTTGGTGGATTGTGTAGGTTCGCCGAGCCTAATCCCGCGTCGATCATATTTTGCGCCTCGACGTCGGCTGGTATGGCGCCCGGGGCTTTGCCTATGGTCACGGTAGACAGACGAAAAACCCGAAGATTGTACGGCGTAAAGTCCGGACAGATTCTATTGGAAAATGGTAGCTACGTTTCGTGCGAAGTCGTCAACATGTCCCCATTTGGGGCCTGCATCAATCTTACCAAACAACTGGAGATCCCGGACGATCTGATTCTTGTAGTTGAAGCTGATTACATTCAATGGCCGTGCCGTATTATATGGCGCGGCAAAAGCCAAATCGGCGTTGCCTTCAAATAACAGGCATTACGGCTGCAGGCTTTTTAGCATTTCGAGCCAAGCAATAGACGGCAACCTCGGTTCCTTTCGAGATAAAAGGGCGCCGACGAAATCTATAGGGTGTCTACGTTTGGGCGAAGATTGACGTCGGTATTGCACAACGAAAGCCCCGAGCGCGAGTGAGCGAAGTGGGAACTTCAGTTGCTTTTAGGACCTTTTCGCACTTGCTAGTATGTCTGACACGTTTGCCAATGGCTGAGAAGGCGCTGGGCCGATTCATTCGACATATGGGCGTATTGCTCTTCTATTTCGCCGAGCTTTTCCTCGCGATCCTCGTTGATGCCGGGAAGGCTGTTCAAAACAGCGTGCGCGACTGTCCAAACCAGTCCGATAGCCTTGCACATTACCATCGCGCCGAACGGCTCGGTGTCACAGATCAGTCGCGAGACGAGCGCAATTGGCATTCCGCTTAATATCGACAGCGCGGCGACCAATTCGGCGATGCGATAGCCATCGGCAAATTGCAAAACCTTGCTGCGAGTCTGTTCGGTGTCTTGGCTGAAAGAATGCACCAGACGCTGCGCCGCTTCGTATTCTTTCCGCGATATTGTTTGGCTTCCGGCCTGAGCGGAAATTTGCGCGAGCACCCGATTGATTGCCTCGCTGTCGGCAGGCGGCGACGACGCCAACATTCGTTGCCGCGCTTTCTCAGTGGCATAAGTCATAAGTCGTTTGAACAATCGCCGCGAAATATCGGGACGCAAGCTCATGGCATACGTCAGCTCATCGTCGCCGCTGGCGCGCATGACCAACATCGACATGCCGGTATTCGAAATACGTGCTCCGGTATTGGAGGCCACTTTGGTAACGACCTTCTGGTCGCCACGATCGATCAACACGTCGGTCACTGTTTGGCTAAGCTGCACGCGTTCGGCGAGCTTGCTCAAGTGCGACTGGTTTTTGGTCCTAGCAAGCTCGACAAGATTCTGATCGGTCAGCCGCGGCGATTGCGCCAGCACCGGCCCTGCGATACTGATATCATCGTCCGAGGCAAGGCGACGAACAACGTTGATTGGCGCATACGCGATCGACGCCAAGTCCCAGCTCAGCTCGGCGCGGGCGCGCCTTTCGACGTGGTCGACTAATCGGCAGATAACCTCGTCGAATACGGACAAAGCATCATCGGTGATTTTGCCCTGGCTGCCGAGAAAAAGCGTGGTTATCTTTTTCAATATTGTTTGCTGTGCGCCCGAATTGTTTTTCAGCGCAGACTCGAGTTCGTCGATGATCTGTAACGCTTGAGACATCGCTCGTCGCGACCACGCCAAATATAATCACTGTTGGTATCGTAGCACCGTAGGTTGAATAAATTAAATTTACATTAAAATCGCTAGCGGCGGTTCGTGAGCGAGTGCTTGATGACGACAATATCCGAAGCTACGTATAGACCGGCGAAATATCCGACCTGTACGCCGACAAGATTGAATCGAGATGCAGATCTATCTGCATCAATGACATCGAGAGATGGGCAGTATGAAGCAGCGTTGTAGTGCCTGCACCATTGCTCGATGACGATCTGCGCCTCCCGCAATGTGTAGAAGATTTCGCCATCGAGCAGTTCGTTTCGTCGTATTCCGTTGCAGGACTCGCAAGAGCGGGCCGATGATGGTTGGCATATAGGCGAATTTCCAGATTGAACCGGGGTTCTTCGACCGGCAAGAATCCGTTGCGCTTGCGCGGGTCGCGCAGCAATTCAAAAAAGTTTTCGACGCATCGGCGCCGCATCGTCCGTCACATGCATACGGCGCGCCGGCGAGATAATCGCGCACGCTTTGAAATATGCCCGATTCGATTCAGCTGAGACGCAGGACAAATTGACGCTATCGTTTTCATCACCGAGTTTCGGCGGCCCAAAATTTTGGCACGCTCCGATGATTGCAATCGCCGCCGTTGTCGCGAACATCCGCTATTATAGCTGATTTGCCGCTTTGTTGCATTGCAACAGCGACTTGAAGACACAGCGTTCGCGACAGTCGTTCACACACTCATTGTCTTTCCATAAATTACGTATTAATTGTGCTTCGCTTGGTGGGCTAAATCGTGTCGCAAGAAAATAAATCTACAAACTGACATTAGGGGAGGATTCAAATGACAATGGCAGCGGGCAGCACTGCTACTTCACGCGCGGTTGTTTCGACGCGCTGGATGTATCTGGTGATTTGCGTGATCTGCATGGTGATGATCGCGAACCTCCAGTATGGCTGGACGCTTTTCGTCAACCCGATCAATCAAGCGCATGGCTGGTCGAGAGCGGCGATTCAGGTCGCATTCGCGATCTTCATCGCGCTGGAAACCTGGCTCACGCCGATCGAAGGCTGGATCGTCGACATGCTTGGCCCACAGCGCGGGCCTAAGATGATGGTCGCCTTCGGCGGCATCATGGTCGGTATTGGCTGGGTTCTCAACAGCTATGCCAACACGCTGTCCTTGCTTTATTTCGCAGCGGTCATCTCCGGTATCGGCGGCGGCGCGATTTACGCGACCAGCGTCGGCATGGCGGTGAAGTGGTTTCCGGACCGGCGCGGCCTCGCGGTCGGTCTGACCGCTGCAGGTTACGGCGCCGGCGCCGCTCTCACGGTGATTCCGATCCGCGCTGTGATCGATACCTACGGATATCAAACCGCATTCTTGTGGTTCGGCATCATCCAAGGCGGCGTCGTCTTTATTCTGGCGTGGCTCTTGCGCGGGCCGGAGCCCGGTGAACTTGCGGGTGCTCCGGCGCCGAAAGTCACCCAATCGATGCGCAGCTATAATCCCAAGGAAGTTCTGATGACGCCGGTGTTCTGGCTGCTCTACATCATGTTCGTCATGGTGTCGGCGAGCGGCCTGATGGCGACGGCGCAGATCGCGCCCATCGCCAAGGACTTCAACGTCGGCAACATCATCCTGTTCGGCACCGCGTCGACGCTCACCGTGGCGCTGATCGTCGATAACCTCGCCAACGGCGGGGCGCGTCCGTTGTTCGGTTGGGTGTCGGATAATATCGGCCGCGAATTCACCATGGCCATCGCGTTCGGCCTCGGTGCGATCGCCTATTGGCTGCTGGGCTCGCTCGGCACGGCGCCGTGGGCCTTCGTGCTATTCGCCGCCATGATCTTCCTCACTTGGGGCGAAATCTTCAGCCTGTTCCCGTCGACTTGCACGGACACGTTCGGGCCGAAGTTCGCGACGGTCAATCTGAGCCTGCTCTATACGGCGAAGGGCACCTCGGCATTTCTGGTGCCGGTCGCCAACATCATCAAGTCGCACACCGGCAGCTGGCACGCGGTGTTCGTGGTGACCGCCATCATGAACTTTGTGGTGGTGGGCCTGGCGCTGTTCGTGCTCAAGCCGTTGCGCCAGCGCCACATGGCAAAAGCCTAGATAATACAACATCCGTCCGCGGCTCCGGCCGCGGGCGGATGGCCGTTCAAATTACGGTTGCCTGTGCGGCTTTTTTTCTGGCATATTGTATACCAGTCATGAGTAACCCCGACCATACGACCCGTCGCGACAGCAAGCGACCCCGCACCCGGCCATCGCCGGTAGCCCCCGCGCCGCAGCCGGCCCTGGCGCCCTTCGCGCATAGTCCGAGCTTCAAGAACAAGGCCTATGCCGCCTTGAAGAACGCCATCGTGGCGATGGACATCTACCGCAGCCGCGACGATATCCGCCTCGACGAACGCAAGCTGGCGCAGGACTTCGGCATCAGCCGTACGCCGGTGCGCGAGGCGATGGCGCAACTCGAAAGCGAAGGCTTTGTGCGCTCGGTGCCGCGCCGCGGCATCTACGTCGTGCGCAAGACCAAGCGCGAGGTGATCGAAATGATCACCGTCTGGGCCGCGCTCGAAAGCATGGCGGCGCGCCTGATCACGCAAACCGCGAGCGCTGAAGAAATCGCGGGCTTGCGCAAAATGTTCGCCACTTTCGTCAACGGCAAGGTGCGCGCGCATCTCGACGAATATTCCGAGGTCAACATCGAATTCCACCAGACCATCATCAAGCTCAGCCGCAACGACGTGCTGATCGATCTCGCCGAAAACCTGTTCACCCATATGCGCATGATCCGGCGCAAGACCATCGGCGAAAAGGATCGCGCCGATCGTTCGATCCGCGACCACATCAGCATCATCGAAGCTCTGGAAGCGCGCGCGACCGATCGCGCGGAGGAACTGGTGCGCGACCACGCGCTCGGCCTCGCCGATCACGTGGCGAAATACGCCGACTATCTGGACTGACAAACAGAACAACCGCGGGAGGCCGGCCATGGCCGACACAGCATTGCAAGCGAAACCGGAAGCCGCGACGGCGGAGCCCGAGCGCGAGCTGACCGACGGCTTTCAATCTCATCATCGAGGCGCTCAAGCTCAACGGCCTCGATACCATCTACGGCGTGCCCGGCATCCCGATCACCGATTTCGGCCGCATGGCGCAGGCCGCCGGCATCCGCGTCATTTCGTTCCGCCACGAGCAGAACGCCGGCAACGCCGCCGCCATCGCCGGCTTCCTCACCAAGAAGCCCGGCGTCTGCCTCACCGTGTCGGCGCCCGGCTTCCTCAACGGCCTCACCGCGCTCGCGCATGCCACGACCAACTGCTTCCCGATGATCCTGATCTCCGGCTCGTCCGAGCGCGAGGTCGTCGACCTGCAGCAGGGCGATTACGAGGAGATGGACCAACTCGCCATCGCCAAGCCGCTGTGCAAGGCGGCCTTTCGCGTGCTGCACGCGGCCGACATCGGCATCGGCGTCGCGCGCGCGATCCGCGCCGCCGTCTCGGGCCGTCCGGGCGGCGTCTATCTCGATCTGCCGGCCAAGCTTTTCGGCCAGGTGATGGACGCGCAAGCGGGCAAGAATTCGCTGGTCAAGGTTATCGACGCGGCGCCGGCGCAAATTCCCGGCGCCGGCCGCGGTCAAGCGCGCGCTCGACGTGCTCAAAAGCGCCAAGCGGCCGCTGATCATTCTCGGCAAGGGCGCGGCCTATGCGCAGGCCGACGACGCAATCCGCAGCTTCGTCGAAAAGAGCGGCGCTCCCTTCCTGCCGATGAGCATGGCCAAGGGCCTGTTGCCCGACACGCATCCGCAATGCGCGGGCGCGGCGCGCTCGACGGTGCTCAAAGACGCCGACGTCGTCATGCTGATCGGCGCGCGGCTCAACTGGCTGCTCGTCGCACGGCAAGGGCAAGAGCTGGGGCGAGGCGCCGAAGAAATTCATCCAGATCGACATCGAGCCGAAGGAAATGGACTCGAACGTCGAGATCGCCGCGCCGGTGGTCGGCGATATCGGCTCCTGCGTCAACGCGCTGCTCGAGGGCATGGGCGCCAAGTGGCCGGCGCCGCCGGCCGACTGGACCGGCGCCGTCAGCCAGAAGCGCGAGGAGAACGTCGCCAAGATGGCGCCGCGGCTGATGAACAACAATGTGCCGATGGACTATCACGGCGCGCTCGGCGTGTTGCGCACCGTCATCAAGGAGCGGCCGGACGCCATCCTGGTCAACGAAGGCGCCAACACGCTCGATCTCGCGCGCGGCGTCATCGACATGTATCAGCCGCGCAAGCGGCTCGACGTCGGCACCTGGGGCGTCATGGGCGTCGGCATGGGCTACGCCATCGCCGCCGCCATCGAGACCGGCAAGCCGGTGCTCGCGATCGAAGGCGATTCGGCCTTCGGTTTCTCCGGCATGGAGGTCGAGACGATCTGCCGCTACAAGCTGCCGGTCTGCGTCGTCATCTTCAACAACGACGGCATCTATCGCGGCACCGACGTCAATCGCGGCGGCGGTTCGGATCCGGCGCCCACCGTCTTCGTCAAAGGCGCGCGCTACGACAAGATGATGGAGGCCTTCGGCGGCGTCGGCGTCAACGCGACATCGCCCGATGAGCTCAAGCGCGCGGTCAACGCCGCGATGGATTCCGGCAAACCGACGCTCATCAACGCGGTGATCGATCCGGCGGCCGGCAGCGAAAGCGGCCGCATCGGCAACCTCAACCCGCAAAGCAAGTTGAAGAAGAAATAGCCGAGCCTAACCATGGCCGCGCGCCCTGCGGGGGCGGGGGTGCGGTTACAACAGAAAAGACCGGACCTGAGGAGGAGAAAATGGCCAAACGCAGACAGCAGAAGAAAGCCAAGAGCCGGGCGGCGCTGAAGAAGCCGGCCCGCAAGGTCGTCAAGCTCGCCGCCGCGAAGAAGGCGAACGGCAACGGCAAATCGAATGGCTTGCCGAAGCCGAGCAACAAGCCCTACGGGCAGGCCGGCCTGGCGCTGCAAGGCGTGCGCATTCTCGACTTCACCCACGTGCAGTCGGGGCCCGACTTGCACGCAGCTTCTTGCCTACATGGGCGCCGACGTGCTCAAGGTCGAGCGCCCCGGCGGCGGCGACATCACGCGCGGCCAATTGCGCGACGTGCCCAATGCCGACAGCCTGTATTTCACCATGCTCAACGGCACCAAGCGGTCGATCACCATCGATTCCAAGCATCCCAAGGGCATGGAAATCCTCAACCGGATGATCAAGACCTGCGACGTGCTGGTCGAGAACTTCGCCCCCGGCGCGCTCGACCGCATGGGCTTGACCTGGGAATACGTGCACAAGCTCAACCCGCGCATGATCGTCGCCTCGGTCAAGGGCTTCGGCCCGGGGCCCTACGAGGACTGCAAGGTCTATGAGAACGTCGCGCAATGCGCCGGCGGCGCCGCTTCCACCACCGGCTTCCGCGAAGGACCGCCGCTGGTCACCGGCGCGCAGATCGGCGACAGCGGCACCGGCCTGCATCTCGCGCTCGGCATCGTCTCGGCGCTCTATCAGCGCGTCCGCACCGGCCGCGGCCAGCGCGTGCTCTGCGCGATGCAGGATGGCGTGCTCAATCTCACCCGCGTCAAGTTGCGCGATCAGCAGCGCCTCGCGCACGGCCCGCTCACCGAATACAGCCAGTTCAGCGAAGGCGTGCCGTTCGGCAAGGCGGTGCCGCGCGCCGGCAACGATTCCGGCGGCGGTCAGCCGGCCTGGCTGCTCAAGTGCAAGGGCTGGGAGAGCGATCCCGACGCCTACATTTATTTCATCACCCAGGCGCCGGTGTGGGGCCCGATCTGCGACCTGATCGGCGAGCCGACCTGGAAGACCGATCCGGACTACGCCACGCCGAAGGCGCGCCTGCCGCGGCTGAAAAAGATTTTCGCGCGGATCGAGGAATGGACCATGACCAAGACCAAGTTCGAGGTCATGGACATCTGCAATGCGGTCGATATTCCGGTTGGGCCGATCCTGTCGATGAAGGAGATTGCCGAGGACGAGTCGCTGCGCAAGACCGGCACGGTGGTCGAAGTCGACCACCCGACCCGCGGCAAATATCTGACCGTCGGCAATCCGATCAAGCTGTCGGATTCGCCGGCCGAAGTGGAGCGCTCGCCGCTGCTCGGCGAGCACACCGAGGAAATTCTCACCAAGGTGCTCGGCTACAACGCCGCGCAGCTCAACGAGATCAAGGCCTCGGGCGCGATCACGCCGCCGAAGAAGGAAGAGAAGGCGGCGTAACAAATACCGTGTCCCGGACGCGGTCGACCGCGTCCGGGGCCGTTAAGAAAAATCAGGGAGCGTTAGTCAATGCGAATCGTGGTCCACGGCCAGCAGGCCTTCGGCAAGGCCGTGCTGGAGGCGCTGTTGAAACGCGGCGAGGATGTGGTCGCCGTCTATGTCGCGCCGGAAAAAGAAGGCGCCAAGGCCGATCCGCTGAAGGAGGCGGCGCTTGCCGCCAAGCTCCCCGTCTATCAGCCCGCCTCCTACCGCAAGCCGGAAGTGTGGGCGGAGTTCAAGGCGCTCAAGCCCGATTTGCAGGTGATGGCCTTCGTCACATTGTTCGTGCCGGAGGAGTTCCTCAATATCCCGACGCACGGCTCGATCCAGTATCACCCCTCGCTGTTGCCGGCCTATCGCGGCGCCTCCGCCATCAACTGGCCGATCATCAAGGGCGAAAAGGAAACCGGCCTGTCGATCTTCTGGCCCGACAACGGGCTCGATACCGGCGACGTCCTCATGCAGAAGAAAACGCCGATCTGGCCCAACCGACACGCTCGGCACGGTCTATTTCGACCGCCTGTTCCCCATGGGCGTCGAGGCCATGCTCGAATCCGTCGACCTGGTGAAGGCCGGCAAGGCGCCGCGCATCAAGCAGGACGACAGCGAAGGCAACTTACGAAGGCCGCTGCGGCCCCGACAATGCCAAGATCGACTGGGGCAAGCCCTGGGAGCAGATCGACCGGCTGATCCGCGGCTGCAATCCGGCGCCCGGCGCCTGGACCCGCTCGACGGCAAGCAACTGAAAATCTTCGACGCCAAGCCGCTGCCGGCGAAGGACCCCAAGGGCATCGCCGGCAAGATGGGCGAGATCGTCGCGGTCGAGGCCGACGGTTTTACCGTCGTCTGCGCCGACGGCCGCTTCAAGGTCACCCGCGTGCAACCCGAAGGCGGCAAGAAGATCGACGCCTCCGAATTTACCGCCACCGCCAAGCTCGCCGCCGGGGCGAGGTTCAGCTGACTTTCATTTCAAGCAACGGACCCCCGCCCATGCCCGCCTCGCAGCATCAATCGCCGAAATCCGACATCGAAATCGCCCAGGCCGCCAAGCCGCGGCCGATCATGCGAACTCGCCAAGGAGAAGCTCGGCATCGCGGCCGAGAACCTCGAACCCTACGGCCACTACAAGGCCAAGGTGTCGATGGACTACATCAAGTCGCTGCAGAGCAAGCCGGACGGCAAGCTGATCCTGGTGACGGCGATCACGCCGACGCCGGCGGGCGAAGGCAAGACCACCACCACGGTGGGCCTGACCGACGCGCTCAACAAGATCGGCAAGAAGGCGATGCTGTGCCTGCGCGAGCCCTCGCTCGGGCCCTGCTTCGGCGTCAAAGGCGGCGCCGCCGGCGGCGGCTACGCGCAAGTCGTGCCGATGGAAGACATCAACCTGCATTTCACCGGCGACTTCCACGCCATCGGCACCGCCAACAATCTGCTAGCGGCGCTGATCGACAACCACATCTATTGGGGCAATGCGCTCGGCATCGACGGCCGCCGCGTCGCCTGGCGCCGCGCCGTGGACATGAACGACCGCTCGCTGCGCTCGATCGTCTCCTCGCTCGGCGGCGTCGCCAACGGCTTCCCGCGCGAGGACGGCTTCGACATCACCGTCGCCTCCGAGGTGATGGCGATCTTCTGCCTCGCCACGCAACATCGACGACCTGAAGAAGCGCCTCGTCCAACATCATCGTCGGCTATACGCGCGACCGCAAACCGGTGCGCGCCGGCGACATCAAGGGCCAGGGCCCGATGACCGCGCTGTTGAAGGACGCGCTGATCGCCCAATCTGGTGCAGACGCTGGAAGGCACGCCCGCCTTCATCCACGGCGGTCCCTTCGCCAACATCGCGCACGGCTGCAATTCGGTGCTCGCCACCACCACCGCGCTCAAGCTCGCCGATTATGTGGTGACCGAAGCCGGCTTCGGCGCCGACCTGGGCGCCGAGAAATTCCTCGACATCAAGTGCCGCAAGACCGGGCTCTCGCCCGATTGCGTGGTGCTGGTCGCCACCATTCGCGCGCTCAAGATGCACGGCGGCGTCAAGAAAGACGATCTCAAGAAGGAAGACCTCAAGGCGCTCGCCGCCGGCATGGCCAATCTGCAGCGCCACGTCGAGAACATGCAGAATTTCGGCCTGGTGCCGGTGGTCTCGATCAACCGCTTCTCCGCCGACACCGACGCCGAGATCGCGCTGGTCAAGGACGCCTGTGCCAAGCTCGGCGTCGAGGCGGTGATGGCCGACCACTGGGCGCATGGGCGGCGAGGGCGCCGCCGACGTCGCCCGCGCGGTGGTCAAGGTGGTCGAGAGCGGCAAGAGCAAATTGAAGCTGCTCTATCCCGACGAGATGCCGCTGTTGGACAAGGTGCGCACCATCGCGCAGAAGATCTACCGCGCCAAGGACATCGACGCGCCGAAAGCGGTGCGCGACCAGCTCGCCAATTTCGCAAGCATGGGCTACGGCAAGCTGCCGGTCTGCATCGCCAAGACGCAATATAGCTTCACCACCAATGCCGATGCCAAGGGCGCGCCGAACGACTTCATCATTCCGCTGCGCGAGGTGCGGCTCTCGGCCGGCGCCGAGTTCGTGGTGGCGATCTGCGGCGAGATCATGACCATGCCCGGCCTGCCGCGCGTGCCGGCCGCCGACGCCATCGACGTCGGGCCGGACGGCAGGATCATCGGGTTATTCTAGTTTTCCCCAAACGAGGAACGGCACATGATCAAATTCTATTACAGCGGCGCGCCCAATCCGATGAAGGTCGCGTTGATGCTCGAGGAATGCGGGCTCGCTTACGAGGCGATCCCGGTCGACACCCGCAAGGGCGACCAGCACAAGCCGGAATATCTGGCGATCAATCCCAACGCCAAGGTGCCGGCGATCGTCGACGGCGACGCGACCGTGTTCGATTCGAACGCCATCCTGCTCTATCTCGCCGAAAAGACCGGCAAGTTCCTGCCCGCCAACACGCGCAAAGCCCGCGGCGAGCTCTTGTCGTGGCTGATGTTCGTCGCCTCCGGCGTCGGCCCCTTCTCCGGCCAGTCGGTGCATTTCCGCAACTACGCGCCGGAGAAGATCGAATACGCCATCAACCGCTACATGTACGAGGCGCAGCGCCACTACGCCATTCTCGACGCGCGGCTGGCCAAGCAGCGCTACGTGGTCGACGACAGCTACACCATCGTCGACATGGCGCTGTGGGGCTGGGCGCGGCTGATTCCGACCGCGTTGGGCGAGGGCTATTGGCCGAAATTCCCCAACCTGAAGCGGCTGGTCGACGAGATCTCGGCGCGGCCGGCGGCGGTGCGCGCCGTGGCGATCAGGGAGCAAGCACAAGTTCAAGACCGAGATGGACGACGAAGCGCGCAAGGCCATGTTCAAGCACATGGACGTCAAGGTGGCCTGATGAAGGCCGGCGAGCAGCAACCGAAGACCGGCGGCCGGCGCCGGCCGCCGCGCACGCCCAAAGGCCGCCAGGTCGATCCGGCGGCGCTCGACGAGGTGCGCGCGCTGCTCACCGACCGGCCGCGCCGGCGCGATCTGCTGATCGAGCATCTGCATCTGATCCAGGACCATTACGGGCATCTTTCCGCCGCGCATCTGGCCGCGCTCGCCGCCGAGATGAAGCTGGCGCAAACCGAAGTCTACGAGGTCGCCACCTTCTATTCGCATTTCGACGTGGTGAAGGACGGACCGGCGCCGCCGGCGGTGACGGTGCGCGTCTGCGATTCGCTGTCCTGCGCCATGGCCGGCGCCGAGGCGCTGCTGAAAAAACTTCCCGGCATTCTCGGCAAAGATGTGCGCGTGGTGCGCGCGCCCTGCATGGGCGCCTGCGACCGCGCGCCGGTCGTTGCCGTCGGCCATCTGCAGACTTTCCAGGCGACGTCCGACAAGGTCGCCGCCGACGTGAAGGCCGACAAGCATCCGCAAGCCTTACAAACCGGGCGCCGATTTCGCCGCCTACGTGAAAGACGGCGGCTATACGCTGCTTAAGGATTGTCTCGCCGGCAAGCGCGCGCATCGACGAGCTGATCAAGCTCGTCAGCGACGCCGGCCTGCGCGGTCTCGGCGGCGCCGGCTTCCCGACGGGGCGCAAATGGCAATTGGTGCGCGCCGAGCCGGCTCCGCGCCTGTTCGCGGTCAATGCCGACGAAGGCGAGCCGGGCACCTTCAAGGACCGTTTCTATTTCGAACGCGATCCGCATCGCTTCATCGAGGGCATGTTGATTGCGGCTTGGGTGGTGGAGGCGGAGGAAACCTATCTCTACATCCGCGACGAATATCCCGAATTGCGGCTGATGCTGGCGGACGAAATCGCCAAGGTCGAGGCGGCAGGCTTGTCGGCGCACACCAAGCTGCATCTGCGGCGCGGCGCCGGCGCCTACATCTGCGGCGAAGAGTCGGCGATGATCGAGTCGATCGAGGGCAAGCGCGGCCTGCCGCGCCACCGCCCGCCTTATGTCGCGCAGGTCGGCCTGTTCGGCCGCCCGACGCTGGAGCAGAACGTCGAGACGCTCTATCTGGGTGCGCGACATCGTCGAAAAGGGCGCCGCCTGGATGACGGCCCAAGGCCGCCGCGAGCGCAAGGGTTTCCGTCAGCTTCTCCGTTTCCGGCCGGGTGAAGAAGCCGGGCGTGGTGGTGGCGCCGGCCGGCGTCACCGCGCGCGAACTGATCGAGGAATTCTGCGGCGGCATGGCGGACGGCCACATATTCAAGGGTTATCTGCCGGGCGGTGCTTCCGGCGGCATCTTGCCGGCGTCGATGGCCGACGAGCCGCTCGATTTCGGCACGCTGGAAAAATACGGCTGCTTCGTCGGCTCGCACGCGGTCGTCATCCTGTCCGACAAGGACGACATGAAGGCCGTGGCGCTGAACTTGATGAAGTTCTTCGAGGACGAAAGCTTGCGGCCAGTGCACGCCCTGCCGGGCCGGCACCGAAAAGGCGGTCAAGCTGATGGCGCAGGGCCCGTGGGACGCCAGCCTGCTGACGGAACTTTCCACCGCCATGCGCGACGCTTCGATCTGCGGCCTCGGCCAGGCGGCGCCGAATCCGCTGCTTTGCGTGCTAAAATATTTCCCCGATGAACTGAAAACGCCGCTGGGGAGTTGGTGAAATGGCGGCACAACATATCAAACTGTCGTCCCCGCGAAGGCGGGGACCCATAACCCCGGCCGGTGGGTATGGGTCCCGGCTCGCGCCCGCTGCGCTTGCTTGGCCGGGACGACGGATCAGAGGATCGATCCATGACCACAGGCAACGGCGCCGGCAAAAGCGTGAAATTCACCCTCGACGGCAAGGAAGTCGAGGCGCTCGACGGCGAGACCATCTGGCAGGTGGCCAAGCGCCACGGCACCGACATCCCGCATCTGTGCTATTCGCCCGAGCCCGGCTACCGCGCCGACGGCAATTGCCGCGCCTGCATGGTCGAGATCGAGGGCGAGCGCGTGCTCGCCGCAAGCTGCATCCGCACGCCGTCGCCCGGCATGAAGGTGAAGGCGGCGTCCGAGCGCGCCAAGACCGCGCGGCAGATGGTGTTCGAGCTCTTGATCTCCGACCAGCCCGCGCGCAAGGCCGCGCACGATCCGCAATCGAAATTCTGGGCCTGGGCCGACCGCATGGGCGTCGCTGCCAGCCGCTTCGGCCAGCGTCCCGCGCCCACATCCGACCGCAGCCATCCGGCCATGGCGGTCAATCTCGACGCCTGCATCCAGTGCAATCTCTGCGTCCGCGCCTGCCGCGAAGTGCAGGTCAACGACGTCATCGGCATGGCCGGCCGCGGCCATAGCGAAAAGATCGTCTTCGACTTCGACGACCCGATGGGCGCGTCCACCTGCGTTGCCTGCGGCGAATGCGTGCAGGCCTGTCCGACCGGCGCGCTGATGCCGGCGACTTTGGTCGACGCCAAGAACGTGCGCACCGAATTCCCCGACCGCGAGGTGCATAGCGTGTGCCCCTATTGCGGCGTCGGCTGCCAGCTCACCTATCACATCAAGAACGACAAGCTCTTGTACGTCACCGGCCGCGACGGCCCGGCCAACGAAAACCGGCTCTGCGTCAAAGGCCGCTTCGGCTTCGACTATGTCAGCAATCCGCAGCGCCTGATGAAGCCGCTGGTGCGCAAGGACGGCGTCGGCAAGGCCGCCGACGACCTGGTCGATCCGGCGAACCCGTTCACGCATTTCCGCGAAGCGACCTGGGACGAGGCGATGGAGCGCGCCGCGGCGGGCTTGAAGAAAATCCGCGACCGCGACGGCCCGCGCGCGCTTGCTGGCTTCGGCTCCGCCAAGGGCTCGAACGAAGAGGCCTATCTGTTCCAGAAGCTGGTGCGCACCGGCTTTGGCTCCAACAATGTCGACCACTGCACGCGGCTATGCCACGCCTCGTCGGTCGCGGCGCTGCTCGAAGGCGTCGGCTCGGCGGCGGTGACCGCGACCTTCAACGAGTGCAAGAATTCCGACTTCATCATCGTCATCGGCGCCAACCCGACCGAGAACCACCCGGTCGCCGCCACCTTCTTCAAGCAGGCGGCCAAACGCGGCGCCAAGCTCGTTGTCATGGATCCGCGCGGGCAGGCCTTGAAGCGCCACGCCTGGCAGATGATGCAGTTCAAGAACGGCACCGACGTGGCCATGCTCAACGCCATGCTCAACGTCATCGTCACCGAGAAGCTCTACGACCAGCAATACGTGCAGACTTACGTCGAGGGCTTTGCCCCCTTCGCCGAGAGCATCAAGGACTTCACGCCCGAGGAAATGGCGCCGATCTGCGGCATTCCGGCCGACACGCTGCGCGAAGTGGCGCGCTCCTACGCGCGCGCCGAAAGCGCCATCATCTTCTGGGGCATGGGCGTGTCGCAGCACACGCACGGCACCGACAATGCGCGCTGTCTGATCGCGCTGTCGCTGATCTGCGGCCAGGTCGGCCGCCCCGGCACCGGCCTGCATCCGCTGCGCGGGCAGAACAACGTGCAGGGCGCCTCCGACGCCGGCCTGATCCCGATGTTCTTCCCCGATTACAAGTCGGTGGAGAATCCGGAGCAGATCGCCAGATACGAAAAAGCCTGGGGCAAGAAGCTCGACCCGAAAAAGGGCAAGACCGTGGTCGAGATCATGGACGCCGTGCATGCCGACGAGATCAAGGGCATGTACATCATGGGCGAAAATCCCGCGATGTCCGACCCCGACTTGAACCACGCGCGCGGCGCGCTCGCCCATCTCGAACATCTCGTCGTGCAGGACATCTTCCTCACCGAGACCTGCTCCTACGCCGACGTGATCCTCCCCGCGAGCGCCTGGCCGGAGAAGGACGGCACCGTCACCAACACCAACCGCCAGGTGCAGATGGGCCGCAAGGCGCTGCCGCTGCCGGGCGACACGCGGCAGGATTTGTGGATCGTGCAGGATCTCGCCCAGCGCATGGGCGAGACGTGGAATTACAAGCACGTCGGCGAAGTGTTCGAGGAAATGGCGCGGTTGATGCCGGCGCTCGACAACATCACCTGGGACCGCGTCGAGCGCGAGGACCACGTCACTTATCCGGTCGACTCACCCGACAAGCCCGGCCGCGACGTGGTGTTCGACAAGGGCTTCCCGCGCCCCGGCGGCTTCGGCAAATTGGTGGCGGCAAAGCTCACGCCGCCGAACGAGACGCCGGACCACGATTATCCGTTCATCCTCACCACCGGCCGCCAGCTCGAGCATTGGCACACCGGCGCCATGACGCGGCGCGCCAGCGTGCTCGACGCGCTGGAGCCGGGCGCCGACCGCGGCGGTGTCGCGCGGCACGATTCGTGCAAGCTCGGCATCCAGCCCGGCGACATGTTGCGCGTCACCACGCGCCGCGGCGAGGTGGAACTCGCCGCGCGCCAGGACGACGCCATCCCCGACGGCGTGGTGTTCATCCCGTTCGCCTTCTTCGAGGCGGCGGCCAACAAGCTCACCAACCCGGCGCTCGACCCGTTCGGCAAGATCCCCGAATTCAAGTTCTGCGCCGCGCGGGTGGAGGCGGTGGGGCGGCAGCGCGTGGCGGCGGAGTAGGGTGGCTCAATCACCCACGCCGCGCAATTGTGCCACCGTGCCCGCGCCGGATTTGCCCAGCGAGAATGCCAGCACGATATTTTCCGGTGTCTGCTTGAATTCTTTGGCGACTGCGACGCGCACCGTTTCGGCGACTTCGCGCAAGGGCTTGGCTTCATAAAGGCGGGGAAACCTCACGGTGACCTCGACCAGCCGCCCATTATGCCAATTGAACCCGACTTGCGGCTTGACGCCGATCGATGCTTGCAAGTCGCTTTCGACCGCGCGCGCGTAGCTTATTCCGTTCGACAGCGTGCTGAACATATCGCAGGCGGCGAGACCGGCCGCGACAATGAGTAATGCTGCAATTCGCAACATCGGAGCCTCCCGGTATCGGTCGCGCCATTATAGCAAGCCGCGCCTTCGGAAGTCTCAAAGCAAGGGCCGACAAGGAAACGTCCCCGCTTTCGCGGGGACGTAGCAGTCACAGCCAGACGCGGGGTCACCGGGTTCGCGCAGCGGCGCGCGATTTGCGCTCGGTCAGCCGCGCTTGTCGTTCGGGGTGAGCCGCTTGGAGATGTCCTTGATGACGGTGATCGAATTGTAGGAGGCGACGCCGTTATCGTAGGCCTCATAGTCGACCGTCACTTGGTCGCCGGGAGCAAGGTCGGCCGGCACCGTGATCGTCGGCGGAATTTCCGCGAATTGCGAAAAATCCTCTAGCGTGATGGTGCGGCTGGCCGCGTCCCACTTGAGCACGGACGCGGTAACGCTGTCGGCGGCAGAAGGGCCGATGCTCGCGGCAAGCAAGCCGCCGGCCAGGAGAAGCGCGCGCGTCATCATGGTCGCAAATCCTTTCAGGATGCGTTCGAACGGTTGATGTCTGCGGCTCATTTCGCGACCGGCTGTTCGCCGGCGGCTTGGGTCCTCGGACGGTCGTTATCGAGCGGCCGGGGAGAGGGCTTACGCGGGGCGCGTTTCATTCCGCGGCGGGGATAGTGCGGCACGATCTGTGGCGCGATTGCGGCGGCCGCACGCCCGTTGAAAATTTTACGGGGCGTTTATTGTTCCGGATTTGCTCAATGCAGCGTGGGTTTTTGCTCGCCGACCAGGCGCAAATCGATTTGCCCGATCATATCCGCGCGCATCGCCTCGGCTTGCTGCAGCGCGCCTTCGACTTGCGTCCAGGTGGTCGCGTTCGAGCCGAGCAGCACAACGCCGCCGATTGCGGCGGCGAGCGCGGCGACCAGCTCGTAGGGCTCGAAGCCGACCAGCCCAAAAACCAGCAGCACCAGCCAGGCGCCGCCCGCCATGATCGCCAGCCTGGCGGCGAGCGAAAACTTGCGGCAGCGCTCGATCGATTCGCTCAAAGCCTCGATGCGCGCTTCCAGCTCTGCGATTTCGCCGGGCAGTTCGTCGCCGTCCATAGGCCCTCAACCGGCCGCGCGTCACTAGAATGGCATCGCCCGCGCGCGGCGGCAGACCGTAGCCCGGATTGACCGGCGCCCGCATTAACCATTTGCAAACCATAAATGTCCTAGGAAATGCTTGGGAAAACGCCGGCTCGCGGCCCGCCGGCGGGGTGCGGGATGGCATTTCTCAACAATGACTACCGGCTGGTCATCGTCGGCGCCGGATTCTGCGGCGCGACCATCGCCTATAAGGTCGCCGGCGAATTAGGCCTGCCGGTGCTGGTGCTCGAGCGGCGCAGCCATATCGGCGGCAATGCCTTTTCCAAAGTCGATGGCGAAACCGGCATCGAATATCACCAATACGGTTCCCACCTGTTCCACACCTCGAACGAAACGGTGTGGAAATTCATCAACCGGTTTTCTTCGTTCAACAACTACCGGCATCGCGTGTTCGCGCGCCACCTCGGCAGGACCTACACGATCCCGATCAATCTGATGACCATCAACAGGTACTTCGGAGAGGATCTCGATCCGGCCGGCGCGCGCGCCTTCATCGCCGAGCAAGCCGCCGCCGAAAAAATCGAAACGCCGCGCAATTTCGAAGAGAAGGCGGTCTCGCAGATCGGCCGTCCGCTCTACGAGGCCTTCATCAAAGGTTACACCGCAAAACAATGGGAAACCGATCCGGCAGCGCTCCCGGCGGAGATCATCGCGCGGCTGCCGGTGCGCTTTAGCTTCAACGATTTCTATTTTTCCGACCTCTATGAAGGGCTGCCGACGGAAGGCTATGCCGCGATTTTCGACAAGATGCTGGCGCATCCGCTGATCGAGGTCGTCAAGGATTGCGATTATTTCGACGTGCGCGGGAAACTCGATGCGCGCACCTTGTGCGTCTATACCGGGCCGGTCGACCGCTATTTCGATTACAAATTCGGCGAGCTCGGCTGGCGCACGCTCGATTTCGAAACCGAGCGGCTAGCGATCGAGGATTTCCAGGGCGCCGCGGTGGTCAATTATCCCGATGCCGACGCGCGCTTCACCCGCATCCACGAATTCCGCCATCTGCATCCGGAGCGCCGTTACGGCGACCGGACGCTCATCATGCGCGAATATTCGCGCTTCGCCAAACGCGACGACGAGCCCTATTACCCGATCGGCCGGCAGGACGACAAGCGCCGCTATGGCCAATACAAAAAACTGGCGGATGCCGAAGCAAATGTATTCTTCGCCGGGCGCCTGGGCACTTATCGCTATTTGGACATGCATCAGGCGATCGGCGCGGCCTTGCATCTCTATGAAAAGAAAGTCGCGCCGCGGCTGACCGGCCGACCGGTCGCGCTGGATGCCGACGAACTGCCGGCGCTGAGCGGTCCGCCGCTGGTGCCGGCAAAGATCGTTGGCGAAGACGAGCTCATGGAGCGCTAGATGATGGGTCGGCGGAATCTGGTGATCCTGCGCGCCGGCGATACCTCGCTGCACGAGCAATGGCTGGAAGGCGGCACCGAACGCAATTGGGATCTGATCGTCAATTATTTCGGCGACAATGCACAGCGCTACCGGCAAGACGACGTACGGCGCATCGATTCCAAAGGCCCGAAATGGCCGGCGTTGCACGATCTCATCCGGCAACTCGGCGACGAAGTGTTCCGCTACGAGCGGGTGTGGCTGCCGGACGACGATTTGCGCGCCAGCAAAGACGGCATCAACGCGCTGTTCGACATCTTTGGAAAGCACCGCCTGGCGCTGGCGCAGCCGGCGCTGACGCCCGACAGCCATCTCGGTCATCTGATCACGCTGCGCAACCGCTCGTTCCGCCTGCGCTTCACCAATTTCGTCGAGATCATGGCGCCGTGCTTCAGCCGCGATTTCCTCAAAGAAATGCTGCCGACGTTCAACGAGAACCTGTCCGGTTGGGGCTTGGACTTTTTGTGGCCGAGCCGGATCGCCGATTGGACGCGCATCGCCATCATCGACGCCGTCAGCGTCTGTCACACGCGGCCGGTCGGCGGCCCCAACTATCAGCATCTGCGCAGCGGCGGAATAGATCCGCGGCTGGAGATGGGGGAATTGCTGGCCAAATATGGAGTGGTGCCCGTGCCGCCATTCGTGCGCGGCGCCATCGACATGGCGGAGCGGCGGCTTTGCGCCGACGACACCACCGCCTGCGATCTGATCGAGGGCATCGTCATCGGCTATCTGCCGGAACTTTCTAAACATCCGGACTTGCTGATGAAACTCGTGCGTCCCAATCTCGCGCGGCTTGCCCAAAGCGCCGCCGCCGCGCCGGCACTGGTCGCGTTGAAGGCGTCGTAACGCCGCCCCGATCCCGCCGTTTTTGCCCGCTGAACTCGGCGGCAGCCTTAAGGACGGGCTGCATCTGGGGGCGCCAAAGCGACGGGGAGCAACGCCCATGAAACACGCGCGACTTTTATCCTGCCTTGGATCTTTTCTTGGCATTCTGATGCTGTCGGCGGCGCCCGCGCTGGCCAAGCCCGCTTACGTCGTCTCGACGGTCAACCTGCGCGCCGCGCCCGGCACCAAGAGTGAGATCGTCGGCAAGATTCCCGGCGGCAGCCTGGTCGACGCCAAGGATTGCAGCGAGAACTGGTGTGCGGTCACTTGGCAGGACAAAAGCGGGTTTGCCATCCAGACCGCCCTCGACTTGAGCGGCCGCGTTCCGCGCCAGGCAGCCGCGCGTCCGCCCGGCTTTGCGCCGCGCGAGGAATATATCGTGGAGGACGGCCCGGTCTATGACGCGCCGCCGCCGGACTATTATTACTACCGGCCTTACTATCGGCCCTATTGGGGCTGGCGGCGACGGTGGTGACCGCCGGAAGTCATCCGGCCTTTTCGTCGGCGCCCCATAACAGGCCGAGGCCGACCTTGACGGCGAGATAGGCAACCGTCGCGATCGGAATGGCGTAGTAGATCGCCATGCCGAGCATGTGATTGAGTTCGAACAACACCGCGGCGCCAACCAGCACCGAAGCGATACGAACGACCAACAGCCGGTTCATGCGCTATTGCTTGGTCTTGGAATCGTCGGTGCCGCGCATGTTCTGCCACGGATCGATGCGCACAGGGGCGTCTTCTTTTTGGGTGCGCTTGAGCGTGGTCTGGTATTGCTGGTCGATGGCCTCCGCCTCTTTCTTCTTTTCCCGCGCTTCGACGGCGAGCGGGGACTCGCTTTGCTTCTTTTGCGCGAACACAGGCCCGGCCATGCCGGCCAAAACAGCCATAAGCGCGATCGCGACGATAATCCTTGCCATGGAGTTGCCCCGTCGGTTTTCTGCCGGGCAGCCTATCATGCCGGCTGCCCGCTCTCAATGCGATGAAATCATTGCGCAATCGGCCGTTGCGCCGGCGATGGACTATTGTGTGATGGCGTTAGAATGTGGCGCAAAGCCGGCGAAGCGGATGCCGGCGCCAGTTCGATCTTCTACCGGCCGCGGCTGCTTACGACGCCCGATCCGGAGCGCGACCGCGACATGGCGCTGCTCGACAAGCTCGGCTTAAGGCCGATGGAATAATCCGGTTATTTTTTCGCCGCCGCGGCGGGCGTTCCATATTGCAGGACCTGGACTTTTTCGAGCGTGACCAGGCCGCTCGACATCATGCCGTCGAGCACCGGCAGAAAACCGTCGATCTTGTCCTGCGTGTCGACGATCTCCAACACGATCGGCAGATCCTGCGACAGCCGCAGGATCTTGGTGGTGTGAATGCGGCTCATGTGGCCGAAGCCGATATGCCCGCGCAGCATGGTGACGCCGGCCAGGTGCATCTCGCGCGCCTTCAGCACGATCGCTTCGTACAGCGGCAGACGCTCGAACTTGTCGTCCTCGCCGAAGAAGACCCGCAGCAGAACGGCATCGCGTGGAAGTTCCATCGCTAGACCCACCTCAATCCGTTCAAGCTGGCGGCAAGCGCATAGCCGGCCCATACCGCGAGCAGGCACAAAATCACCGAGCCGCCGATATTGGCGCCGGCCCGCAGCCATTCGCCGTCGTCGATCAGATTCAGCGTCTGCAGGCTGAACGAGGAAAACGTGGTGTAGCCGCCGCAAAACCCGAGCATCACGAATTGCCGCGCGGCGGTGGGGACGAACACGCGGCCGTCGGGGCCGCTGATGGTGGCGAAAAAGCCGATGATGAACGAGCCCAGGACGTTCACCATCAGCGTGCCCCAGGGAAAGGTCTCGCCGATCGTGCGCGCGGCGATGCCCGAACAGAAATAACGCGCCATGCCGCCCAAGGCGCTGCCGAGCGCGATCCACAGATATTCGCCGATCATGAGAAGCGTCCTGCCTGTGGCGGCCGAATCGAGGCAAGGATACCAGAACGTGCGAGTCCGAAGCCCGGCGGCCAAGTGAGGCCGCAAGCGCCGCGCGCCGTTGAATCGGTGACAAACCGCCCTGCATGAAATCCTACCGCCTTGGTTGCACGGTAGGGGTCATTAGCCGTTCGAACTGTCGGCGGCGGTTATCGGGGGACTCCATCCCCGTCGCGGTCGAAATTTGACGGTCAGCGCCGCCAATGTCAACCGGCCGGGGCATTGTATATTCGATGCCGATTTTCGCCGTGTCGTTAGGCAATCCGGTCAGTAATTAAGCAGCCTCCCAACAGGCGCGATCGCGTGCTGCATTCCGGCTTCCGCCCGCGCCGTTGCCTCAACCGTTTGCGAGTCCAGCCAAATTCCCCGTGCCACAGGCGCTTTCGGGGGGTGGCATGGCCTTTGCTCTCTTTAAGTCCGGGCGCCGGAAGGGGTGGGCCATGAAAACCGTGATCGCCGCCGAGCCGCAACCGCTCGCTGTCGCGCTTGAGCGCACGGCGCTGATCATCATCGACATGCAGCGCGACTTCCTCGAGCCGGGCGGCTTCGGCGAATCGCTCGGCAACGACGTCGGCCTGCTCAAGGCGGCGGTTGCGCCCTTGCAAGGCGTGCTTGAGGCGGCGCGCGCGGCTGGCTTGCTGATCATTCACACGCGCGAGGGTCACCGTCCGGACATGGCGGACGCAGCCCCCGCCAAGGTCGAACGTGGCGAGCCGAGTAAGCGCATTGGCGCACCCGGCCCGATGGGGCGCATTCTCATCCGCGGCGAGCCGGGCCACGACATCATTCCGGAGCTCTATCCGATCGATGGCGAGCCGGTGATCGACAAACCCGGCAAAGGCGCCTTCTACCAGACCGATCTCGAACTGACGCTGAAGAATTGCGCCATCGAGAACCTGATCGTCACCGGCGTCACGACGGAAGTCTGCGTCAACACCACCGTGCGCGAGGCCAACGACCGCGGCTACCGCTGCGTCGTGCTGGCCGACTGCTGCGCGTCGTATTTCCCGGAATTCCACGACATGGGCCTGAAGATGATCAAGGCGCAGGGCGGCATCTTCGGCTGGGTCACCGGCTCCAAGCAGATGCTGGCCGCCTTCGCGGCCGCCGATAAGGCACCGAAATTCGCACAGGGGAGCGGATGATGAGCACAAAGACAGGATTCAAACCGACACTATGGACGCCGGGCGACTGGAACGCTTTCTTCGGCTTCGGCACCAACATTCTGGTCAACATGCTGGTGCTCACCGGCCTGTTGCGCTTCGTCCTGCAAATGCCGGACGCCATCGTGTTCGGCCGCATCTTGCCGGCGCTCGGCCTGATGATGTGCCTCTCCACCTTCTACTACGCCTGGCTCGCCTACCGGCTGGCGCTGAAAACCGGCCGCTCGGACGTCTGCGCCATGCCCTCGGGCGTTTCCGTGCCGCACATGTTCATCGTCACCTTCGTGATCATGCTGCCGATCACGCTGGCGACCAAGGACCCGATCAAGGGCTGGGAAGCAGGCCTCGTCTGGGTGTTCTTCCAGAGCTTCATCTTGATGATCGGCGGCTTCATCGCCCCCATTATCCGGAAGATCACCCCGCGCGCCGCCTTGCTCGGCACGCTGGCCGGCGTCTCCATTACCTTCATCTCGATGCGTCCGGCGCTGGAAATGTTCATGACGCCGGTGATCGGCTTGACCTGCTTTGCCATCATCATGGTGAGCTGGTTCGGCGGCTTTAAATATCCCATGAATATCCCGGCCGGCCTCGTCGCCATCGCGGTCGGCACGCTGATCGCCTGGGGCTCAAATCTATTTGGCCTCGGTCTCGGCGGCTTGAGCGTCGCCAATCTGCACGCCGCGCTGTCGAGCTTCGGCTTTTCGGTGCCGATCCCGGCGGTCGGTCACGTGTTCTCCGGCTTCCAGTTCCTCGGCGTCATCTTGGTCACCGCCATCCCGTTCGGCATCTACGATCTGGTCGAAGCCATGGACAACGTGGAAAGCGCGGAAGCGGCCGGTGACGCCTATCCGACGACGCGCGTTTTGACCGCCGACGGCGTGGTCAGCCTGATCGGCTGCCTGATGGGCAACCCCTTCATCAACGCGGTCTATATCGGCCATCCGGGCTGGAAGGCGATGGGCGGCCGCATCGGCTATTCGGCGGCGACCGGGGTCATGGTGATCGTACTGTCCTGGTTCGGCGTCATCTCGCTGCTGCTGGCGATCATTCCGGTGGTCGCCATCTCGCCGATCCTTCTCTACATCGGCATGCTGATCGGCGCGCAGGCCTTCCAGACCACGCCCGCCAAGCACGCGCCCGCTATCGTGCTGGCGTTGACGCCGCACGCGGCGGCTTGGGCCAAGACGCTGATGGACGGCGCGCTCGGCGCCGCCGGCACCAACGCGGCCGCGGTCGGTTTCGACAAAATGGCGACGCAAGGCGTGCTCTACCGCGGCCTGGAGATCCTGGGCGGCGGCTCGATCCTCACCGGACTGGTGCTGGCGGCGATCGGCGTCTTCGTGATCGAACGCGAATTCGTCAAGGCCTCAGCCTTTGCGCTGGCCGGCGCCGTGCTCACTTATTTCGGCTTCATGCACGGTAGCGAGGTCGGCGTCGGGCACGGGTTGGGCGTGACGCCGTCGGTGGCGCTCGCCTATCTCATTGTCGCCGGTTTCCTGTTCGTGCTGGCGCGCGCGCCGGCGATTGTCGAGGCGCCCGGCAGGGCGGCGGTGCCGGCGGAGTAGCGCTTCGCCCGCTATCGGCGCGCACGCAAAGCCGCGCGCGCCTTCGCGGGGTTAGTGGCGCTTGTGCTGACCCCCGCCGCAGTGGCTGTTGTTATCGTTGAAAAGCATGCCGATGAACGGGCTGCAAAGCACCGCCGTGGTCGAGGGCGAGATCTTCAGCAAATCGCTGGCCATCGAGGAGCATGCGGCGTTCGAAGGGGTGTCGCGCCGGCTCGAGCGGGCGGTCGAGGCGCCGTCGGACGCGCAGGCCGCGCCGGAAAAGCCCGTCGCCCACGTGGTCCCGATCAGCGACGCGCTGGCCAGCGCCTGATGCTCGGCGCTACTGCCGCAACAGCCGGCAGTAGCGGCTTTTCCCGTCGTCCCAGCAGCCGGTCTGCCGGCAAAAGTTGAAGCGCGCACGGCAATTGGTCACGCAATTCGGGATCAATCCGGTCGGGCCCTTCTTGCAGGCCGCCATGCAGGCTTGTTCCTGGCTGCTGCATTTCATCGGCCCGGAATGTGCGACTTGCGCGCCGAACAGGCCCGCTGCAAGCACGGCGACAATCACGATAAAAATCTTGCCTGACATTGCTTGCTCCCGACGCGCCGGCGCGCCCGCACCGGAGTTATCACGGACAGGTGGCGAGCGTCACCGGGTCGGCGTCTTTCGGCAGGTAATCGCCCATCGGCCTGCAGCGTCCGGAAATGCAGACCTGCCAGTCGCCGACGGTCGCGCCGGAGCGGCGCAGTTGCACGCTCTTCATCGGCGCCAGCGGCGGCGTGTAATGCCACCATTTGCCGTCGAAATGGGCGTCGGGCGGCGGCTCCATGCCGGCCCCGGTCGACTGGATGCGGTCTTCCTCCAGCACCAGCCCGGCCGGCGTCGCCCTCCAGTCCTCTTCCCAGCGCGTCTTCTCGATCGAATGCGTCCAGGCGAGGGTGAGCGCAATGGTGCCGAGGCGGATGGTGGCGCCGGCGGCGAGCAGGCAGAGCTGCATCGCTATTCTGCCGGCTTTACGGCGATCGCGCGGCGGGCGCGGCGCGCCTTCCAGAACTGATAGGCGAGGAACAAGCCGCAGGCGGTGAAACCGGCCGGATCCGTCCAGGGATATTCCACCACCAGCAGCGCAGCCGAAAGAAACGCGATGATGCGCTCCGGCCAGCCGACATGGGTGAGGAAATAGCCGGTGGCGGTCACGCCCCACAGCGTCACCGCCAGCACCGCCTTGAAGATCACATAGGCGGCCGCGGCGGCGAGGCCGTAGGCGGCGACGCGCGCTCCGACCGGTTGCAGCATGAGCGCGGGCGCATAGACCGCCATGAAGGGCGCGATCCAGCCGGGCAGGGCGATCTTCACCGCGGTCCAGCCGATTTTGAAGCCCGATTCCTTGGCGATCGAGGCGGCGGCAAAGGCGGCAAGCGCGACCGGCGGGGTGAGGTCGGCCATGATGCCGAAATAGAACACGAACATATGCGAGACGATCAGCGGCACGCCGAGATGCAACAGCGCCGGCGCCGCGATCGAGGAGGTGATGATGTAGTTCGGGATAGTCGGGATGCCCATGCCGAGGATCAGCGAGGTCAAAGCGGTGAGGCAGAGCGAGGCGAAGATCGAGGTTTCGCCGACCGACACGATCACGCGCACGAAATTGGTAGCGGCGCCGGTCAGCGTCAGCGTGCCGATAATGGTGCCGACCAATGCGCAGGCGACGCCCACCGGCAGCGCATGGCGCGCGCCGTCGGCGAGGCTGTTGAGCGCCACCTTCAGCGTCTCGCGCCCGCCTTTGACCCAGACGGTGACGGCCATCAGCAACGCCACCATGGAAATGAGCAGCCACACGCCGTATTCGAAGAACAGCGCGGCGGAGAGACCGAGCAGAATCCAGAAAGCGATGCGCAGCGCCGGCGCTGGCAGCGCGGCCACGATCGGGTGGCTGAAGATCACCATCACCGTCAGCCCCAGGCCGACGGTGCCGGCGAACAGCGGCGTGTAGCCGGCAAACAACAGCACCACCAGCGCCGCCAGCGGCATCAGCAGGAACCAATTTTTCTTCAAGGCCGCGATCGGGTTCGGGCAGTCGTCCTTCGCCAGGCCCACCAGGCCGCGTTTGCCGGCTTCCAGATGCACTGCCCAGAACGCCGAATAATAGTAGAGCAAAGCCGGCACGATGGCCGCGATGCAAATGGTGGAATAGGGGACGTTGATGGTCTCCGCCATGATGAAGGCGACCGCGCCCATCACCGGCGGCATGATCTGCCCGCCCATCGAGGAGGTGGCTTCCACCGCGCCGGCGAAATAGGCCGGATAGCCGTAGCGCTTCATCAGCGGAATGGTGAACTGCCCGACGGTGACCACATTGGCGATGCCGGAGCCGTTGATCGTTCCCATCAGGCCGGAGGCGATCACCGCCACCTTGGCCGGTCCGCCGCGCGCGTGCCCGACCGTGCCCATGGCGACGTCGGTGAACAAACTGATCATGCCGGCGCGCTCGAGGAAGGCGCCGAACAGAATGAACAGGAAGATGTAGGTGGAGGACACGTAGATCGGGATGCCGTAGATGCCCTCGGTGCCGAGGTACATCTGGTCGACGATCTGGTTGAAATCGTAACCGCGCGTGTTGAGCGGGCTCGGCAGAAATTGCCCGAACAATCCGTAGGCGAGGAAGATCGCGCAGATGATCGGCAGGATCGGGCCCATCATGCGGCGGCCGGCTTCGAACACCAGAGCGACGACGATAATCCCCACCACGATATCGGTGGTGTTGGGATCGCCGGCGCGCAAGATCAACTGCTCGTAGAACACCCAGTGATAGAAACCGAGCACGAAACCAATAATGCCGAGCGCCCAATAGGCGAGCTTAGCTGCCCGCTGGTCGGTCAGCGTGGAGGTGACGCCGAACACCACAATCATCAGGAAGCCGACATGCACCGAGCGCACGATCTGGCTCGGCAGCGGGCTGAACGTGGCGGTGACGATCTGGAACGCCGAGAACGCCACCGCGATCCAGAACAGCGCGCGGCCCTCGAAGTCGTGGCCCCAGCCCTTCTCCAGCCGTGCCTCGGTCTTGGTCTGGCCGGGGATGGGCGTCGCCGGCGCCTCGGCGGCGAGATCAAGGTCGGTCATTTAAGCGATTCCCCAAGCTCGTCATTCCGGGATGGCCCGAAGGGCCGGACCCGGAATGACAACGTAATAATCGCCGGCAAGCGAAGGCGCAGCCGTGGCGCCCTCGCAGGCTTAGCGCTCTCCTACAGCACGCCCTTCTCTTTATAGTATTTGGCGGCGCCGGGGTGCAGCGGCACCGGCGGGTTCTTGCCCGCCTTGTCGAGGCTCATGGCCTTGGCGGCGGCGTGCGCGGCCTGCAGCGCGGACAGGTTGTCGAACATGGTCTTGGTCATCTCGTAGACTTCCTGGTCCGGTAAGGTCGAGCGTGTGACCAGGTAGTTCGGCACGATCACCGCGTTCACGTCCTTGTCGTTGCCCTTGTAGGTGCCGCCCGGGATCAGCGCCGACTGATAGGGCGAGCCCATCTTGTCGACGATCGCCTTCGGCGTCTCGACGATGACGCAGTCGACCGAGGCGCACAGGTCGCGGATCGCCGACACGCCGAGGCCGGCCGAGATCAGCGTGGCGTCGAGCTGGCGGTTCTTCATCAGTTCGACCGATTCGCTGAACGGCAGATACTGCACCTGGCCGAGATCCTTGTACGACATGCCGGCGGCGGCCAGGATCGCGCGCGCGTTGAGCTCGGTGCCCGACTTCGGCGCGCCGACCGACAACCGCTTGCCCTTGAGATCGGCCAGCGTGTTGATGTGCGCGTCCTTCAGCGCGGCGATCTGGATGTAGTTCGGATAGATCGCGGCAACGGTGCGCAGCTTGTCGAGCTTGGCCTTGAAGCCGACCTCGGCGTTGCCCTTCCAGGCGTCGGCGAGCGAATCGCCGAGCGTAAACGCGATCTCGCCCTTGCCCTGCTGCAACAGATTGAGGTTCTCGACCGAGGCCTTGGTCGATTGCACCGAGGGCTTGGCGCCCGGAATCTTCTCGGCATAGATTTTCGACAGCGCGACGCCGAGCGGGTAATAGACGCCGCCGGTGCCGCCGGTGAGGATATTGATGAACTCTTCGGCGTTGGCGCCGATCGGCGCCAGCATCACGGCCGCGGCGATGAGGCCGTAGCGGGCGAATTTTGTGGTCATGAGAAGATTTCCTCCACGTTATGTGACGTGATCGGGCCGGTCCCGGTTGGGCCGGCGGTTCCCGGATTTTAGCGGTCCGGCGGATGGCGTAGCCCTGCCGCGATGGCATTGCGGCCATGCGCCGCACCGTCCGAGCGCGCGCATAGCACGGGCGCGCAAGGCGGGGAATGCCCCGCTTTATGCGTCTTGCGCGGCGGCCGCCCGCGCACGCAGCGACGGCGCGAAAAGCGCCGCGAAATAGCCGAGCGCGCTTAAGACGGCGATGCAGAAGCTCACCGGCCAGTCGGTGTAATAGGCGATCGTTAAGCCGAGCCAGGCTTCGCCCAAGGCGAGGGACGCGGCGAGCGCGAGCCCGCTCCACAGGCCGGTGGTGAGACGTTGCGCTGCGGCCGGCGGGCCGACCATCAGCGTGAACACCAGCAGCACGCCGACGATCTGCGCGCATTCCGATACCGCCAGCGCCACGATGGCGAGGAACGCGGTCGACACAAAGCGCAGCGGCACGCCTTTGGCCTCGGCCAGTTCCGGCTGCAAGCTGGCGAAGATCAGCGGCCGCATGATCGCCGCCAGCGCCACCAGCGTGATGACGCCGAGCACCGCCAGCGTTGCGATCATCCCGTGATCGACCGCCAGCACATTGCCGAACAGAAGCGCGGTCGCCTGCGTGGCGAACGACGTATAGTAATGCAGGAACAACAGGCCGAAACCGAGCGCCAGCGACAGCACCACGCCGATCGCCACGTCGCGGTTGCTGATGCGCTCGCTCAACACGCCCATGATGATGCCGGCGGCGAGCGTGAAGCCGAGCAGGCCCCAGAGCGGCGCGAGGCCGATCAAGCCGGCGCCGGTCGCGCCGGCAAAGCCGATATGGGAGAGCGCGTGGCCGGCGAAAGCCTGCCCGCGCATCACCAGGAAATAGCCGACGACGCCCGACACCACCGCGACGATGCCGGCGGCGGCGAAGGCATTGTTCATGAATTCATAGTGAAACATGTCGGCCTTTCGTCATTCCGGGGCGCTCGCGCGCCGTCCCGGAATGACAGCGTCAATGATGGTGCCCATGGCCATCCTCATGGGCGTGATCGTGTTGATGGGCGGAAGCCTCCACCTCGCGTCCGCGCGACATGACGAAGATGTGGCCGCCGGCGCGCACCACCTCGATGTCGGTGCCGTAAAGCCGCGACAGCACCGGCGCGGTGATCACTTCATCCACCGTGCCGAGCACCGCCTGGCCATTGCCGAGATAGAGCACGCGGTCGAGCGTGCCGAGCAATTGGTTGAGCTCATGCGCGCTGAACAAGACCGTGATCCCGCGCTCGCGGCAGACCTTGCGCACCACGTCGATGACCACTTCCTGGTGGCGTTGGTCGAGGCTGATCAGCGGCTCGTCGAGCAGCAGCAGTTTCGGCGAGCCGATCAGCGCCTGCGCCAGCAATAGGCGCTGCCGCTCGCCGCCCGACATGTCGGATAGCGCGCGGCGGGCGAGATCGCGCGCGCCGACCGATTCGAGCGTCGCTTCGATCGTCACGCGGTCTTGACGGTTGAGCGAGGGCAGGCCCCAGCGCTCGCCGTGCATGGAACTACCGATGAAATCGAGCCCGCGCACGCGCAGGTCGGGCAGTACCGTGCGTACTTGCGGCAGATAGCCGATCTGCGGATCGCCGCGGCGCGGTTCGCGGCCGAACACGCGCAGGGTTCCCGCGCTCGGCGGCTGCAGGCCGAGGATGGCGCGCATCAGCGTGGTCTTGCCGGCGCCGTTGGGCCCCAGCACGCCGATGAATTCGCCGGCGCGGACCGCGAAGCTTACGTTAGCCAGAACGTTGCGCCCGCCGATTCCAATGGTGGCGCGATCGAGCTCGATAACATTCATGAGAATTTCTACGTCATTCCGGGCCGCAAGCAAAGCGAGCGAACCCGAAATGACGCGTTATCTTCATGAAGACGGGCCTGCCAAGGCCTTCTCTGTATCATTAAGCTGGCTCAGCATCCAATCCTGGTAGTTCATGCCCGCGGGCTCGGTTTCGGTCACGCCGACAACGGGAATCTTGGATGCGCGCGCAATATTGACCAGCCGCTCCACGGCCTTGTCGGAGGCCTGCTTGTTGAAAAACATCACCTTCACTTTGTGGTGCTTGAGGTCGTCTTCGAAAGCCGCCACGTCATGCGCGCTCGGCTCGGTGCTGTTCATGATCGAAAGCTGGAAGCTTTCGTTGCGCATTTTCAGACCGAGCGCCTGCGCCATGTAGCCGAACACCGGCTCGCTTGCCGTCACCGGCGCGCCGGCATATTTGGCGCGAATGGTGGCGATCTTGTCGTTAATCGGCTTCAGGGAGGCGTCGAAGGCCTTCAGTCGCGCTTCGAATTCGGCCTTGTGCGCGGGATCGGCGGCGGTGAATGCGGCGGCGAGCGCTTGGGCGGCGGCCGGCATGGTCGGCGGGTCGTACCACAGATGCGGATTGTCGCCTGCCTTTTTGCCGACGAGCGTTGAGATATCGATGACGACGCGGCCCGGCTGCGGCGCCGTGTTGAGAATCTTGGGCATCCAGGGATCGTAGTCGGCGCCGTTGAAGACGACGATTTGCGCGCCGGTGATCTCCCGCACCGTGCCGGGCGTCGTCTCGAATAGATGCGGATCCTGGTCGGGATTGCTCATGATGCTGGCGACGGCGACGCGGTCGCCGCCGATCTGCTTGGCGATGTCGCCGTAGAAATTCTCCGCCGCCACCACGGCTATTTTGCCGTCGGCGGCGGGCGCGGCCGGCGCGGCGAAAACAAGAACCGCGACCGTGAGGAAGGCGTTCAGGACAGCGAAGGGTTTCATGGCTGCAAATCCTCGATTTGGCCGGCGCAAGCCCCGGGCGCGGCGCCGGCAATATGTAACAATATAACATATCGAAAGGCAAGGCGTTGCCGGGCCGCCGCGGCTGCAATTACCACGCGCAATGCGTGTATTGAATTAAAGCAACTTTAATTCTTACGCCCTAGTTATTGGCATTCCGGTTAGTCGCGTGGTCAATCGATTGCGTGGGTAAGACGGCGGGAAGAATTTCCGCCGGAAAGCACAAGAAAATGTCGCAAACCCTCCAGGTCATTGACGAGCTCGAGGTTGCGCTCAAGGACCATTCGACCGAGCGCCACCACGCCATCCTGAAAAACGTCACCGAGCTGTTCCTCGTCGGCTGCGACCGCATGACCGAGGACGTTTCCGCGCTGTTCGACGACGTCATCGGCCGCCTGGTCGACCACGTCGAGAGCCGCGCGCGGGTCGAGCTGAGCTGGAACATCGCGCCGGTCGCGACCGCACCCAGCAACCTTATCCGGCGCCTGGCCTCCGACAACGACATCACCGTCGCCGGCCCGGTGCTGGCCGCTTCGCCGCGGCTGACCGACGAGCACCTGGTCGAGATCGCCGAAAGCAAAGGACAGTCGCATCTGAGCAAGATCGCCGAGCGCAAACAACTCAGTCCGGTGGTGACCGACGTGCTGGTCGACCGCGGCGACCGCGAGGTGGTCACCAAGGTCGCGGTCAACAACGGCGCGCGCTTCTCCAGGACCGGCATGTCGATGCTGGCGATGCGCGCGAGCGGCGACAGCCAACTGACGCAAGCGATAACCCGGCGCGCCGACATATCGCCGACGCTGTTCAAGCGGCTGCTCAGCCACGCCACCGAGGAGGCGCGCCAGCGCCTGCTGGAACAGGCAGGTCCCGCCGAACGCGACGCCATCAACCGGGTGCTGACGCAACTCGCCAATCAGGCCGGCAGCATGACCGTGTCGGCCAAGGAATTCGCCGCCGCTGAGCGCATGGTTTATTCGTTCAGCCAGGACACCGAGCAGACCCGCTCCAAGGTGCTGCAATTCGCCGACGGCAACCGCATCGCCGAACTGGTCGCTGCGCTGTCGATTCTGAGCAGCGTGCCGATCGTGCTGGTCTCGCGGCTGATCTGCGACAGCGAACCGTTCGGCGCCATGGTGATGTGCAAGGCGATCGGGCTGGATTGGCACATCGCGCATTCGGTGCTTAACAATCTGCCGACCATGGGCGAGGACCGCGAGGAAAAATTCGCCGAAATGGAAGTGCAATACGAGCGCCTGTCGACCGAGTCGGCCGAGCGCTTGCTCGCGCATTGGCAGGCCTGTCAGGCACGCCGGCAATTGCCGAATTGACAAGGCCGGCGCCCGGCCGCCGCGGTAAGCGAATAGGGGGCCTATCGCTTACTGAAATTCACGCAATGCAAGGCGTGCGATTAACGTTCCTACAGTCATTTTCTGTCAAAACGTGCGCGAAAAGGCGAACCTGGATCAACATCGATGTCTGCGCTGCTCGCCCACCGTCCGAAGAAAGCCCTGTTTCTGCGCGGCGTGGTTACCTGCCGCAAATGCGCAAGCCCGGTCTATGTCTACAAGGTCAACACGCTGCCCGACGAATTCTCGGTGCGTTGCGCAAAATGCGGCGACCGCGGCATGCACAACAAGCGTGAGGTCGCCGTGCAGGAATTGCCCGAGCGGCGGCGCAAGCCGCGGAAGGATTAATTCTGCTCGCCGTAGCGTTCCCTGACCGCCGCCGCGATAAACATCTTGCGCCCCTGCCGGCCCGGCGTCGTGCCATGCGCGGCGCACCAGATCGGGAAGGTCACCGGATCGATGCGCACCCGCATCACCGGGTGGCCGTAGGCCTTGAGGCCCTTCTCCATCTCCTCCGCCATCTTCAGCCACTGTTTATGCGCGGGCGGCAATGTATCGGCGTCGTCGAATATCTTTAACAGCGCCGGATAGTCCGCCTCTTCGATCCAGAAGACGCCGACGGCGGGCAGCGGTTTTTCCTCGGACGGCAACATGCGGCCGCAAGTTTAGCACGCGCCCCGCGCGTGGCGAGACGGAACTCCGCGTCCACAGTCGGCCTTGACAGCGCGCGCAACAGGGTCAGACTGCAAATTCAAACGAGAGACACGGAGGTTTGCATGGCACCACCGGGTCAGAGGGCCGCGACGATTGCGCTCGCAAACGTTCGGGCGATCGCATAGCGGCAAATTCGCGGACGGCACGCCGGGAGCGGCCGTCGCGGGTCGTATCAGTCAGGCAAGACCCCAATTCGGCCGTTCCCGACGCGCAATTTTGCGGCCCATCAGAATTATCGACCCGACAGAATCATCGACGCGACAGAATTATCGAAATGAATCGACTAGCGCGATAGAGCGACCGGATCCGGCGTGCTGCTCTTTGCCGGGGATGTTGCGCCGGAGTCCGACATGACGGCGCCCGGGGGCGTCGACGCTGCCGGATGGTGCGGTGTCATGAACGACATCGCCAGCGCAAAGCCCAGCCATACCCACCAGTAGCTTTTGTAGCTTCTTGCGCGGGCCTTGCGCGGTAGTCGTCGCCGCAACGGTCGCAGCCTCGCTTGGCTGCGGCAGCAACCGGATCAGCCGCGCGGCAATGGCCGCCGCTTCCGGCGATTTCCAGCTTCTGCCCGAGACCGCGTCGAAGATCGAAAGCAGCGTCTTCTCCGCGATCGCCTTGGGCATGGCCGCCAGACGGGTAGCCTCCTCGCGCGGATCGACATTCATCCGCGCCAGAGCGGAAAGCACACTCAGGCGCATTCCGTTTTTTTCCTCGCACACCGGCGCGAACAGAAAGTCGTCGTAACTGGCGTTCAAGGTTGAGAATCGCGCACGATGATCCACGATTGCGCCGCCTTTGGTTACAACTACCGGGGCACCACGTCGCTTCGCCTGGGCATTCGCCGATTTCACCCCGGGACGCAGCGTAAGGCTCGCGTAGGCACAACTGTCATCTAGGCAATTAGTTCGCGATTACCAGAAAGATATAGTGTCGCGGCGGCTCAAACGGCGCCAAACAGCCCGGCGCGTGTGGGTTTCGCCAATGCCCTGTTGCATCAAGGTGCGGTGCTAAGGTACGGACAGGGCGGATCAACGACCCGTGTGCAGCATGGCCAAGCGCCCCCTTCAAAATCGTCCCGCCGAGGACCGGCTTTTCGCCGCCGCGATGAGCCGCCGCGCGCTCATCGCCGGCCTGCCGCTGTTTCTGGCCGGCTGCGCCGGCGCCGACTACGGCCATGTCAGCGACGGCGGCTTCGGCATCCCGCCGGTCGACATCACCCAAATCGATCCCAGCCTGTTGCGCCAGGAAGTCCCCTGGCACGGCAAGGAGAAACCGGGCTGGATCGTGGTCAATGTGCCGCAACGCCGGCTTTACCTGGTCGAAGCCGGCGGCAAGGCGCTGCGCTACGGCATCGGCGTCGGCCGCACCGAGGGCACGAATTTCCACGGGTCGGCGATCATCGGCCGCAAGGAGAAATGGCCGCACTGGACGCCGACCGAGAACATGATGGCGGCGATCCCGCTCTACCGGCATTACGCGAGCGGCATGAACGGCGGCCCCGGCAATCCGCTCGGCCCGCGCGCGCTCTATCTCTACCGCGACGGCCACGACACGTTTTTCCGCCTGCACGGCACCATCGAGCCGGACACCATCGGCCAGGCCGTCTCGAGCGGCTGCATCCGCCTGTTCAATCAGGACATCATCGATCTCTATAACCGCGTGCCGGTCGGCACCCACGTGACGGTGGTGCAGGGGTGACCGCGGGCGGTTGAGCGTAGGACTGTTTAACCGAATGCGTTAATCCGCCACCCTTGCCCCTCGCATGAATCGAAAGATTCACGCCGGCAGGCAACCAAACCCCCGTTCCGCCGTTAGCAACTGTAGCAAGTGGCGGCGGCAAGCGGGTTAGGTGGTTGCATTGACAGACGCGCAGGTAGACGCTCGCCAAGCCGCGAAAGAACGCCGCTCTGTTCTGCCGATCGATGACCCCAATCCGATTAGGCACGTGTCGAACGCCTGGCGCGCCGCCTCGCAGGCCGCGGTCATCGGCGTATTCATCATTCTGTTCATCACGGCGCTCGATCTGGCGCGAACTATACTGCTGCCGGCGACGTCCGCATTCGTGATCGGCTTCATGGTGGGACCGCTGGCGACGCGCGCCAGGGCATACGGAATCCCGCCGCTGGTTACGGCTCTTGTGCTGTGGTTCCTGATGATTGGTGTGTTCTACGGCATTATAGCGCTGCTGGCCGGACCGGCTTTGGACTGGATCGGCAAGGCGAGCGAAATCGGCAAAAACATCGAAGAAAAACTTCAAATCCTCGATCGGCCGTTGTCGGTATTGCAGGACTTGCGCAACGCCATTTTGCCGAAGGGCGGCAATTCCAGTTTCGGAATTGATATCGCCAACTTCGTGCAGCCGGCGCTAACAATCGTCACGCCCGCGATTGGACAGATATTTATTTTTTTCGGAACCCTGTTTTTTTTCCTGCTCGGGCGGGCGCGGTTGCGGCACGTGCTCGTCGTCTTTTTCGCGGATCATGATTCGCGGCTGCGCATGCTCAAGATCATCAACGATATCGAGCACAACTTGACCGACTATCTCAGTGTGGTGGCGGTCATCAATCTTGTCGTCGGTTTGATTGCCGGTTTGATCGCCTATTTCGTTGGGTTGCCGAACGCCATCGCCTGGGGCGTCCTCGCGTTCATCCTCAATTTCGTGCCCTATCTCGGCGCCTTGATGATGGAGGCGGTGCTGCTCGCGGTCGGGCTGGTGACGTTTCCCACATTGGCCCAGGCGATCGTGGCGCCGCTGCTCTATTTCGGCTTTACGACCCTCGAAGGGCATTTCATTACGCCGAGCATCATGGGGCGGCGGCTGACCCTCAACCCGCTCACGGTTTTCCTGTCGTTGATTTTCTGGACCTGGCTGTGGGGCCCGATCGGGGCGTTTCTGGCGGTGCCGCTACTGATCGTGACGCTGGTCGCCAAAGAGCACGTGTTTCCGGAGGAAGACTTAGTTCTTCCCGGATAAATGGAACTTTTGCCGAACCCTTGCGTTGCTTCGGTGGCAGCGTTTTCGCGCCAATTGAGGTGACCATGACGGCCCATAGTAAAGTTGCGTCTACCGCCGAAGAGATCGCGGCGATCAAGGAATTGATGAGCGATCTGGAAAAGCGCCTGCACCGCCTGAGCGGCGCGACCAAGCGCGAGTTTTCCGGGGCGTCCGGTGAAATCAACGATTTCGTCAATGACGCGCTCGCCGGGATCATGGAACGCGTGCGCGACGGCGCTCATTCGGTGAGCGATGGCGCGACGCACCTGAGCGGCGATGCGTTTAAGAAAATCACCGCCGAGGTCGAGCAGCGCCCGCTTACCATGCTGGCCATCGCCACGGGAATTGGCTTTCTGTTCGGCATGTCTCGGCGCTAGCGGGGCCGCGCCATGCGATTGAACGACGTTCCCGAATTCGCCATCAATCTTCTGTTCGGCCGGCTGTTGCGCCGCGCGATCGGCGCCGGGTTGCTGGCGCTATTTGCGCTGATTGCGGTCTATTATTTTACCATTGCCGGCACGCTGGCGCTGGAAGCGGAAGTCAGCGTGTTGAATGCGCGTCTGATCGTGGCCGCGATCTACAGCGCCGCCGCCCTGGTGGCGCTGTTCGTGCTATGGGCGACACGAACCAAGCCGCTGATCACCGACGAGACCGCCGCCGCCCTGGCGTCGCCGCGCAATACGCAGATCGTGATGCTTATCGAGGCGGTCATGCTGGGTTATTCCCTGGCGCGTAAACCCGGCGACCGCGTTCGTTAGGCCATAGGCAAAATAGGTTTGCGACAAGCGAGTAAGGGCGCTCTTTCGCAACCGCGACGACCCCCCGCCTCATTCCACCCGCGCAACACCCCTGAGCCTGAGTCCATCGGCCAAGCCGTCTTCCCCGGCTACATCCGCCTGTTCAACCGGGATATCATTGATGTATATGACCGCGTGCCGGTCGGCACCCACGTGACGTTGGTGCAGGGCTGACACGGCGAAACATGAAGGGCTGACATGTCGAAGCAGGCGATGCGCGAGGAAACCGAACGTCTCATCAAGGAGGCGCTGGAGCGCAAAGCGGTCACGGTGACGCAGGGCGACACGCGCATCGAGACCAAATGCGGCAAGTGCGGCGCGCCCAACCGCGTCAAGGCGCCGAAGGGCCAGACGCGCGTCGAATTCACCTGCAAGGAATGCGGGGCGAAGCAAAAGACGCTGTGACGCCGTAGCCCGCATGCGCGAAGCGATATGCGGGGAGCGCAATCCCGGATATCGCTTCGCTCATCCGGGCTACTCGGCTTGATCGCGGGTAACTTTTATGTTACCCTCCGTTATGCTCGAAATCCGCTATTACGTGGCGGCGGACGGCCGCCAGCTGTTCGCGGAATGGTTTGCGGATTTGGAGCCGGTGACGCGCGCCAAGATCGCGCGCGCCATCGCCCGGATGGAGCAGGGCAACCTGTCTAACGTCAAGCCGGTCGGCGGTGGCGTGCTCGAAGTTCGGATCGACTTCGGGCCGGGCTACCGGGTCTATTTTGCCCGCGACGGCGAGACGCTGGTCATCCTGCTGACCGGCGGCAGCAAGAAGCGGCAGCAGCGCGATATCGAGGCGGCGCACGCCTGCTGGCAGGACTACAAGCGGCGCCAGCGCGGCCGCCGCTGAACGGAGAGAAGCATGCCACGATCGAAGAAGTTCAACGACCTGGTGCAGAGCCAAGTCAAGGCCGACAAGAAATTCGCCGAAGCGCTTTTGCGCGAAGGCATCGACGCCATGTTGAGCGGCGACGTCGAGACCGGAAAGTCGCTGCTGCGCGACACCATCAAGGCGACCGTCGGCTTCGAAGCGCTCGCCAAGGCGACCGGCGCGCCGGCCAAGAGCCTGATCCGCATGTTCGGCCCGCGCGGCAATCCGCAGGCGAAAAATCTCTTCGCCGTCATCGGCTATCTGCAAAAGAAGGCTGGCCTGCATCTGCGCGTGGCGGCATAGGGCAGAGCAGGGCGCCTTAGCTGGCTTGTCCGCCGTAGCCCGCATGAGCGAAGCGACATGCGGGGAGCGCAATCCCGGATATCGCTTCGCTCATCCGGGCTACGGTCGCTCGGCGAATTGAGGGCGGAGGCTGCGACGCCCTAGATGAGTTGCCTGGCCCAGCTCAGCACCGGAATCGGCGTAAAGAGCTGCAATAGAATGGCGACGAGCAAGATCGCGCCGGCATAAATCAGAAAACCGAATGCGAGGCGTTCCGCCAGCGGCCGGTAGGGCGGCCTGTTGCCGGGCGGCCACGCATAAATCTCCTCCCATTGCGCTTGGGGTATTTGCGCTGGCCGGATGCGCTCAAGCGGTACCCAGGCGCGATAAGCTTCAATGCCGCGTTCGCGCGCGATCGTGCTGCGCAGCCAGAACACATTATGCCGTCCTATAAAGTTGATGCAGGCGCCGATGAGCGCCCGCGCCACCGCAATGACCAGCAAGAGCGCGAGATAGACATAGGCGATCATGAAGCCCGAGATCAGCCACGCGCGGGTGAAGGACTTCACCGTGACGAGACCGGCCACGAAGGTCACGCTCGCGCTCGTGAGCTGATCGAGCGCGCTGAACAGCCGGCCTGACGCCGACGCGTCTTCGGCGGCCTGTAGCCACACGATCACGAAGATGACGACAAGAAGCTGAACGAGCGGAAATCGCACGATGCCGCGTAAGGGAGCGGTCATGGTCTTGATCATGAAAGGACCTCCTATTGGAACAGGGGCAAACCGCGCGATTCACTCGGGTAATAACGCAATTGCGGCCCTTTCGGTGCCTCATCCAATCCCTTTTGTGCTTTGCGCTCATTAGCCCTATATCTCCGCGGCATTGGAGCCGCCATTCATGACCATCCCCAATACTGACGCCAAAATCCCCGTCACCGTGCTCACCGGCTATCTCGGCGCCGGCAAGACGACGCTGCTCAACCGCATTTTGTCCGAGCCGCACGGCAAGAAATACGCCGTCATCGTCAACGAATTCGGCGAGATCGGCATCGACAACGAGCTCATCGTCAACGCCGACGAAGAAGTGTTCGAGATGAACAACGGCTGCATCTGCTGCACCGTGCGCGGCGACCTGGTGCGCATCATCGACGGGCTGATGCGGCGCAAAGGCAAGTTCGACGCCATCATCGTCGAGACCACGGGCCTCGCCGACCCCGCGCCGGTGGCGCAGACCTTTTTCATGGACGAGCAGGTCGGCGCCAAGACCAAATTGGATGCGGTGGTCACGGTCGCCGACGCCAAATGGCTGAAGGACCGGCTCAAGGACGCGCCCGAGGCGAAGAACCAGATCGCCTTCGCCGACGTGATCCTGCTCAACAAGACCGACCTGGTGACGCCGCCAGAGCTCGCCGAAATCGAGGCGCGCATCCGCGGCATCAATCCTTACGCGCGCTTGCACAGGACGGAGCGCGCCAAGATCGACATCGCCGAGGTGCTCGGCCGCAACGCCTTCGACCTCGACCGCATTCTCGATATCGAGCCGGCCTTCCTCGACGCCGAGGAAGAGCACGAGCACGATCATCACCACGACCATGACCACGGCGACGGCCATCATCATCACGAGCACGGCGGGCTCAAGCACTACCACGACGAGGAGATGCAGTCGGTCGCGCTCAGAAGCGACAGACCGCTCAACCCGGACAAGTTTTTCCCCTGGGTGCAGGACCTGGTCGCCACCGAAGGGCCGAGCATCCTGCGCTGCAAGGGCATCCTCGCGTTCAAGGACGATCCGGAGCGCTTCGTGTTCCAGGGCGTGCACATGATCCTCGACGGCGACCACCAGCGCGCCTGGAAAGAGGGTGAGAAACGCGAAAGCCGCGCCGTCTTCATCGGGCGAAATTTGCCGGAAGAAAAAATCCGCGCGGGGTTTGAGAGTTGTGTGGCGTGAAATGCAATCCCGGTCATTCCAGGGCGCGGGCGTTAGCCCGCGAACCCGGAATCCAGAGGGACATCGCTAACGATTGCTAATATGCACCTGGATTCCGGGTTCGCGCCTTCGGCGCGCCCCGGAATGACGGAAAATAGAAATGTCCGACACCGCCACCCCCATCCCCTCTCTCGCCGACCGCGTGCGCCGCATCGACGCCGGGGCGCCGGTGGTCGGCGTGCATTTCTTCGGCAAGCGTGCCGGTGTTCGTGTTGGGCGAGGAGGCGCTGCTGTTTGCAGCCCGTGACGGCGAGCCGCGCCGCGTCGCCATCCATGCCGGCGGCATTCTGGCGAGCGCGTCGGACGGCAAGGGCATCGTCACCGGCGGCGACGACGGCAAACTCATCGCCACCGACGCCAACGGCGATCCCACAGAACTCGCCGCCGACGACAAGAAACGCTGGATAGACCAAATCGCGCTTGGCTCCGACGGCGCCGTCGCCTGGTCGGCCGGCAAGGTCGCGCATGTGCTCACCAAGAAGGGCGAGGCGCGCTCTCACGAGGCGCCGTCGACTGTCGCCGGACTTGCTTTCGCGCCGAAAGGCTTTCGGCTTGCCATCGCGCATTACAACGGCGTCACGCTCTGGTTTCCCAACGCCTCGGCGACGCCGGAAAAACTGGAGTGGAAGGGTTCGCATCTGAGCGTCGCCTTCAGCCCGGACGGCAAGTTCGTGGTCACCGCGATGCAGGAGCCGACGCTGCACGGCTGGCGGCTTCCGGAAGGCCAGCACATGCGCATGTCCGGCTATTCGGCGCGCGTGCGCTCGCTCGGCTGGACGGCGGACGGAAAATTCCTCGCCACGTCGGGCTCCGAACAGCTCATCCTCTGGCCGTTCGACGGCAAGGACGGACCCATGGGCAAGCAGCCGACGATCCTTGCCCGCTCAGCCGCGCGCGTTTCGCTCGTCGCCTGCCATCCGCGCCAGCCGGTGGTCGCGGTCGGGTTTGCCGACGGCCGCGCGGTGCTGGTGCGCATCGACGACGGCGCCTTGATCGAGGTGAAGGCCGCCGGTCCCGCGCCGGTCAGCGCGCTCGGCTGGGACGCCGCCGGCCAAACGCTCGCTTTCGGCACCGAGGCGGGGGAAGCCGGCGCTTTGTCGTTTTAATTGCGGCGCTATTCCGCCAAACGGTTCTGCCGCCATTCAGCTTGCTTCCGCCAGACTATGGAACTATCCGGTTCCACGCCGGTTATCGGCCGGTACTCAACTGCGACTAGGAATTGAAAAAATGTTCAAATTGCCCATCGTCCGCCGCGTGTTGCTTGCCTGCGCGCTGGCTGTTTCCGGCCTGTCCGCCCCCATTTTCCTCGGCGCGACCACGCCGGCGATGGCGCAGACCGCCGACGACATGCAGGAGGCGCTGGATAATTACGGTCATTGGGTGCGCCTTGCGCCTTATGGCGAAGTCTGGGTGCCGGACGGCGTGCCGCGCGACTGGCAGCCTTACGAATACGGACACTGGGTCTATACCGACGATTGGGGCTGGTATTGGGTCTCCGACCCCGCGGAAGACGATTGGGGCTGGGTGGTCTTTCACTACGGCCGCTGGGTTCATGACCGAGGGTCATGGTTCTGGGTGCCGGGCGACGAATGGGCCCCCGCCTGGGTCGATTGGCGCTATGGCGGCGATACTATCGGCTGGGCGCCGCTGCCGCCGGACGATCTGATCGACGCTTACGACGCGCAGCCTGACGACTGGCTGTTCGTGCCGCTGCGCTATATCGGCGAGCCGCGGCTGCGCACGCACTTCCTGCCGCGCGATCGCCGTGCGTTCATGCTGCGCGACACACACGTGATCAATCGGCCGGTGCATGTCGAAGGCCGGCGGCTTTGGGTCAATCCGGGCCTGGCACCGGCTTTCATCGCCGGCCGCACGCACGTGGCGCTGCATGCCTACAACGTGCGCCCGCGCGTTTTCGGCGCCACTACCGGCGTGCAAGGCGCGGTGGCCGTGCGCAAGCAGGACCTGCGCATCAAGGGCGCGGTCAAGCGCGCGGCGCCGATCACCATCCAGCGCACCACCGCCGTGATCAATCCGGGCGCCGCGATGCCCGCGCCCAAGCCGCTCGGCAAGGGCGAACACGGGCAGCTCGGCAGTCATCCGCCACGCGCCGCGCAAGGTACTGGCACCGGCGCGCCGCCACCGAAGACGCCGGCGGTCACGACGCCAACAACGCCGCGCCCCACGATGCCGACTGTTACGCCGGTGCAGCCGAAGCCGTCGGGGACGCCGCAGATCGGCAACCCGCCGGCTATCCATCAGGGCAATCCGCCGCCGCAAGCACAGCCCGTCCATCCGGCGCCTCCGCCGCCGCCGCCGCCTCCGCCCCCACCGCCGAAGCAGCCGAGCGTCACCCCACCGCCGCCGCATGCGCCGCCTGCCATGGGTGCGCCGTCACCGCCAGTCACGCGCGCTCCGCCGCCGCCGGTCGTGCACGCGCCGCCTCCGCCGGTCGTGCACGCGCCTCCGCCTCCGCCCAAGGCCCCGCCGCCCAGGCCGCCGGAGGCAAAGCGGCCGCCGCCGAAGCCGGGCGACAAGAACCCTGAGCCGCAAAAATAGACGGCGGCAAAACGAAGCGGGCGGCCACATGGGCCGCCCGTTGCGCGTTCAGGGATTACCGCGAATTAAGCCGCGAGCGCGCGCTCGCTCGGCGCGATCACATAGGACTTGAGCGGCGGATAGCCGTTGAAGCCGACCGAGGAATAAGTCGAGGTATACGCGCCGGTCGCCTCGATCAGCACCTTGTCGCCGATGGCCAGCGTCACCGGCAGCGGGTAGGGCGTCTTCTCGTACAGCACGTCGACCGAATTGCAGGTCGGCCCGGCGACGATGCAAGGCCCGCTCTCGTCGCGGTCGCGGCGGGTGCGGATCGGGTAGCGGATCGATTTGCCGATGGTCTCCGCCAGCCCGTGGAACTTGCCGATGTCGAGATAGACCCAGCGGGTGTCGTCCTCCGGGCTGCGCTTGGCGATCAGCACCACCTCGGCCTCGATCACGCCGGCATTGCCGACCATGCCGCGGCCGGGCTCGATAATGGTCTCCGGGATGCGGTTGCCGAAATGCCGGCGGAGCGCGCGGAAAATCGCCTTGCCGTAGCTTTCCAGCTTCGGCGTCTTGCGCACGTATTTGGCCGGGAAGCCGCCGCCCAGATTGACCGTCGAGAGCACGATGCCGCGCTCGGCGCAGCCGCGGAATACGGCTGCGGTCGAGGCGAGTGCGCGGTCCCAGGCTTCCACATTGTGCTGCTGCGAGCCGACATGGAACGAGAGGCCGTGCGCGATGAGGCCGGCCTGGTGCGCGCGCTCGAGGATATCGGCGGCGAATTCCGGCTCGCAGCCGAATTTGCGCGACAGTGGCCATTCGGCGCCGGTGCCGTCGCAATGGATACGGCAGATCACGCGCGCGCCCGGGGCGGCGCGGGCGATCTTGTCGACCTCGGCCTCGCAGTCGACCGCAAAGAGAGTGACGCCGAGCTTAAAGGCTGAGGCGATCTCGCTCTCCTTCTTGATCGTGTTGCCGTAGGAGATGCGGTCGGGGGTGCAGCCGGTCGCGAGCACGGCTAACGTTTCCTGCACCGAGGCGACGTCGAAGGACGAGCCGAGCCGGTTGAGCAGGCTCAGGATCTCCGGATGCGGGTTGGCCTTGACCGCGTAGTAGACCTTGGTGTCGGGCAAGGCGCGGGCGAAGGCGCCGTAGTTGTCGCGCACGACGTCGAGGTCGAGCACCAGGCAGGGCCCTTCCTCTTTGCGGTTCTTGAGGAACTCGCGGATGCGATCGGTCATCGTTTGTGGATCCCCTCAAGTCAAAGCGCCAATGGCTGTCAGGTTCCCGGGACAGCGAAATACGCCGCTGTCGTTCGGCTGAAGCAGCCGTGTGCTGCCATGGTCTGGAGGGGGATGCGCCCGCTCCGCGCCTAGGCAAGATGGACAAGCCTCTTCGAGACGCCGGCATTGCTTCCGGCCAACCCAAAAAAGCCCGATCCGTCGTTGCTTTAAGCCGCGTACCCCGTTGAGCGCGGGGATTGCCGGTTTCGCCTCCGGCTGCCGATCAGATGTCTTGGAGAGCCTCGCGCGTCTCATTGACGTGTCGAGCTGACGTGTCGAGCTGACGTGTCGAGCTGACGTGTCAACTTGACGTGTCGACTCGCTTGCTCTCCAGGCGGCTGTCCGGCCTCTTGTCCGGATGCCCACCGATCGACACACGGCCACAGGCACGTGCGAAAAAGGGCAATTACCGAAATAATCCAACGGCGATGAGAGTCAACAATTTATCGCACGCGGGCGCGCACGCATCCACCGTTTGGTGAACGTCGCCGCGTTAACTTTTCTCGCGTGAGGGCGCGCGCGGTGCCGCCTAGACCAGCACGTTCTTGAACTGCCAGGGATCCCGCTTGTCGATCTCTTCCGGAAACAATCCGGGCCGGTTGGTGATCGGCGTCCAGTCGGTGTAAACGCCGACGACGGGCCCGAGATAGGGCATCTGCACTTCGAGGCAGCGGCGGAAGTCCATCTCGTCGGCCTCGACGATGCCGGCTTTCGGGTTTTCCAGCGCCCACACCATGCCGGCGAGCACGGCGGAGGTCACCTGCAGGCCGGTGGCGTTCTGGTAGGGCGCGACGTCGCGCGTCTCGTCGATGGAGAGCTGCGAGCCGTACCAGTAGGCGTTCTTCTTGTGCCCGTAGAGCAGCACGCCAAGTTCGTCGATCCCGTCGGCGATCTCGTTTTCGTCGAGGATGTGCACGTATTTCTGCCGCTTGCCGGCTTGGCCGAACAACTCGTGCAGCGAGAGCACGGCGTCGTTGCAGGGGTGATAGGCGTAGTGGCAGGTCGGCCGGTAGATCGCCTTGCGGCCCTTGCGCAGCGTGAAATAGTCGGCGATCGAGATCGACTCGTTGTGGGTGACCAGGAAGCCGTATTGCGCCTGCGCGGTCGGTGTCCACGAGCGCACCCGGGTATTGGCGCCCGGCTGCAGCATATAGATCGCGGCCTTGCTGCCGGCTTTATGCTTGCGGGCGTTGAACGGCATCCACTTTTCGTGCGTGCCCCAGCCGAGTTCGGACGGCTGCATGCCCTCGGACAGGAAGCCCTCGACCGACCAGGTGTTGACGAAGGTGTCCATGTTCTTGGGCTGCTTGGCGCGCTGGGTGTCGCGCTCGGCGATATGGATGCCCTTGACGCCCGCCTTCTTGGCGAGCCGGCCCCATTCCTCGCGCGTCTTCGGCTCCTTGAACTTGAGGCCGATGTCGCCGGCGACGTTGAGCAGCGCCTGCTTGACGAACCACGACACCATGCCGGGATTGGCGCCGCAGCAGCTCACCGCGGTCGGCCCGCCCGGGCGCTTGCGGCGGGCGGCCAGCACCGTCTCGCGCAGGGCGTAGTTGGAGCGCGTCTCCGGCCCGAGCTTCTCGTCGAAATAGAAGCCGATCCAGGGCTCGACCACAGTGTCGATGTAGAGCGCGCCGATCTCGCGGCACAGCTCCATGATGTCGAGCGAGGAGGTGTCGACCGACACGTTGACGCAGAAGCCCTGTCCGCCGCCGGCGGTGAGCAACGGGGTGAGCAAATGCCGGTAATTGTCCTTGGTCACCGCCTGGTGGATGAAGCGGATGCCGCGCTCGTCCAAGAGCTTGCGGTCCTTGTCCTCCGGGTCGATGACCACGAAGCGGCTCTTGTCGTAGTCGAAATGGCGCTCGATCAACGGCAGGGTGCCTTTGCCGATCGAGCCGAAGCCGATCATCACGATGGGGCCGGCAATCCGGGCGTGCACGGGCCAATTAGTCATTTCGGAGAATCTCCAACCGTATCTGAGTGATAGCCGCCGCGCCGCGCAAACGGAAGAGCAGACGCCGGGAATTCCAGCGCGGCGTCCACGAAAATTTGGCGGTTTAGTTAGGCGGCGCGGGCTTGGCGCGCTGGCAGCGGACGGCCGCTCGCGCGCAGCAGTCCGCTGGCGCCGGCGAGCGCTTGCGGCACGAGCTCGACTGCGAGCAGACGATGGCGCTCGAATGGGCCGGGCAGCCTGAGTTTTGCGGCGGCTTCGCCGGCGAAGCCGAAGCGCCCGTAATAGGCTGCATCGCCCACCAGGATCACAGCGCCGTGGCCGAGCCGGCGCGCATCGCGCAAAGCGCGTCGCACCAAGGCGGCGCCGATGCCGAGGTTGCGGCAATCCGCCGCGACTGCCACCGGGCCGAGCAGCAGCGCCGGCTGGCCGCTGGTGCAGGTCACGCTCCACAGCCGCGCGGTGCCGACCACGCGTCGTCCGTCGGCGGCGATCAGGCTCAAGCCTTCGGCCGGCAGGCGGCCGTCGCGCAGACGCTGCGAGGTCTTGCGGGCGCGGGTGTCGCCGAAGGCCTCGTCGAGCAGCGCCTCGCGCGCTTCGATGTCGGCCGGCCGTTCTTGACGCAAAGTGATCATCGCAAGGTCCTTCCCAGCCTCGTGCGCGCAAGCGCGCGTAAGGACGCAGTCAGTTCGGTATGGAGGGAAGGGGAGGCAGGGGTCACCCGCCTCCCGTCGTTGTCGGATGTGGCCCGATCGCGGAGCGATCAGATATGGTAAGTCTTCAGCGGCGAAAAGCCGTTGAAGGCCACCGACGAGTAGGTCGCCGTGTAGGCGCCGGTGCCCTCGATCAGCACCTTGTCGCCGATCTCCAGGCTGACCGGCAGCGGGTAGGGCTGCTTCTCGTACAGCACGTCGGCCGAATCGCAGGTCGGGCCGGCGAGCACGCAGGGGCCATCGGGTCGCCGTCGCGCGCGGTGCGGATCGGGTAGCGGATCGACTCGTCCATGGTCTCGGCGAGGCCGCCGAACTTGCCGATGTCGAGATAGACCCAGCGCACGTCGTCTTCCTCGCTCTTCTTGGAGACGAGGACGACTTCGCTTTCGATCACGCCGGCATTGCCGACCATGCCGCGGCCCGGCTCGATGATGGTCTCCGGGATGCGGTTGCCGAAATGCTTGCGCAGCGCCTTGAAGATGGCGTTGCCGTAGGTCTTCACCGTCGGCACGTTCTTCAGGTACTTGGTCGGGAAGCCGCCGCCCAAATTGACCATCGCGAGGTTCATGCCGCGCTCGCCGCATTCCTTGAACACGGCGGCAGCGGACGCGAGCGCGCGGTCCCAGGCGTGCTGGTTGCGCTGCTGGGAGCCGACATGGAAGGACACGCCGTGCGGTTCGAGGCCGAGCTTAAGCGCGTGCTCAAGCACGTCCACGGCCATCGACAGGCTCGCAGCCGAACTTGCGCGACAGCGGCCATTCGGCGCCGGCGCAGTCGGACAGGATGCGGCAGAATACGCGGGAGCCGGGCGCCGCGCGGGCGACCTTCTCCACTTCGGCCTTGCAGTCGACCGCGTAGAGGCGGACGCCGAGCGCGAAGGCGCGCGTGATATCGCGCTCCTTCTTGATCGTGTTGCCGTAAGAGATGCGGTCGGGCGTGGCGCCGGCCGCCAGCACCATCTCGATCTCGGCGACCGAGGCGGTGTCGAAGCAGGAGCCGAGCTTGGCTCAACAGCGCCAACACCTCCGGCGCCGGGTTGGCCTTCACCGCGTAGAACACGCGGGTGTCGGGCAACGCCTTGGCGAAGGCATTGTAGTTGTCTTTCACGACGTCGAGGTCGACGACCAGGCAGGGCCCCTCGTCGTTGCGCTTGCGTAGAAACTCGCGGATGCGCTCAGTCATGGCGCTCTCCCCACTTGGCTAAGGGGCGGTTTAACGCCCCTGATGTCGCGGCTTTCCAAGCATGCCGCCGCGCGCGATGGGGACGCGCAGGCGCGAACGCTCTTCAACCGCTCATACTGCCTTGGATTGGAAAGGGGATGTCCCCGTCCGCACGGCCGGCAAAGATGAACAAGCCTCTTCGGTGACCCGGGCCGGCGGTGGAGACCGGCAGAGACCAAGGAAGCCCGATCGTCGTTGCTTTAAGCCGCGTCCCCTGCTGAGAGCAGGGTTTGCTGGTTTCGCCTCCAGCTGCCGGTCAGATTTCTTGGAGAGTTTTGGCTTCTCTCTCCAGGCGGCTGGCGGGCCTCTTGTCCCGCTACCTACCGACCGACACACGGCCACAGGCACGTGCGAATTTGGGCACCACTGAAATAACAAATATTTCGCGCGATGCAAGAGAATTAGTTCTCCGCACGCAAAAACTTTCTTAACGGTTTATTTCGGAGCGAGTCGCAGCTTGCTCAGCCGCGCGCGGTGAACGGCTCGATGCGGTGCGCGTTGCGGATGAACTGCGCCATGATGGCGACGCCGCAGAGCACGAAGGTGCCGTCGAGGATGCGTTGCCCGATGTGACCGAAGTCGAACAGCGTGGCGAGCGCCCAGGAGCCGGCGAAGGCGGCGCCGAACACCTCGGCGCCGATCAGGATGGCGGCGCTGAGCACGGTGATGACGTTGAGCCAGACGATGCGGCGGCCTTGAGCCATGGAAATCTCCCTTGAGCGCCGGCAATGTCTACGAATCCGTAAGGCAAATCAAGTCCATAGCGCTGACCTCCGGATTGATTTCGGTCATGGCCGGCGCGCCGCGGAGCGGCCAGGGTGCGGCCCATGTCGGTTGCCAGCGCGCTCAAGTCGATCCGTCCGTTCCTCGCCGGCGTGGTGGCGCTCGGCCTCGCCGTAGGCTTCGCCGCCAAGCTCGCCGGCTTGAGCGCCTGGCCCAACGCCATCTGGGCTGCGGTCACGATTCCGGTCCTGCTTGCCCTCCTGGCGGAGATCGTCACCAGCCTGCGCCGTGGCGACCTCGGGCTCGACATCGTCGCCGCGCTGTCGATGACGGGGGCGCTCATGGTCGGCGAGAGCCTCGCCGCGGCCATCGTCGCCCTGATGTATGCCGGCGGCCAGTTCCTGGAGAGCTATGCCGAGCGGGCGGCCCGGCGCGAGATGACCGCCCTTTTGTCGCGGGTGCCGCGCACCGCCATGCGCCACCAAGACGGGCGGCTGGAAGAGGTGGCGCTCGACTTGGTCGTGCCCGGCGACCGGCTGCTGGTGCGCCAGGGCGACGTGGTGCCGGTCGACGGCACGGTGGCCGACGGGGTGGCGGTGCTCGACCAGTCGGCGCTGACCGGCGAGCCCATGCCGGCCACGTTCATGACCGGAGGGCAGGTGTTGAGCGGCACCACCAATGTCGGCGACGCCTTCGACCTCACCGCGACGCGGCGGGCGGCGGAAAGCGCCTATGCCGGCGTCGTCCGCCTGGTAGAGGCCGCCCAGCGCTCGCGCGCGCCGATGTCGCGCATGGCCGACCGCTACGCGATCGTCTTCCTGGCCGTGACCGTGGCGCTCGCCGCCGCTGCCTGGTGGCTCGCTGGCGATCCGGTCCGGGCGGTCGCCGTCCTGGTGGTGGCGACGCCCTGTCCGTTGATCCTGGCGGTGCCGGTGGCGATCGTCGCCGGTCTCTCGCGCGCCGCCAAGCTCGGTATCCTGATCAAAGGCGGCAAGGCGATCGAGACGCTCGCCCGGGTGCGCGCGCTGGTCATCGACAAAACCGGGACACTGACCCACGGCCAGGCCGAGATCGTCTCCACCCGGGTGACCGGCGGCTTCTCCCCCGACGAGCTTTTGCGATTGGTCGCCTCGCTCGACCAGGCCAGTAAGCACATCATCGCGCAGACCATCGTCGCCCAGGCGCGCCGCCAGGGCCTGGCGCTGGCGGTCCCGACCGAGGTGGTGGAGACGCCCGGCGAGGGCATCGTCGGACGGGTCGACGGCCGCCTGGTCATGGTCGGCGGCGCCCACTTCATCGCCGGCAAAGTCGCCGATTCCGGCCTCGACACGCTGGGGCGCGACCGGCCGCCGGGCGCGCTCGCGGTCGCCATCGCGGTCGACGGCAAGCTCGCCGGCCTGATGATCCTGTCCGACGCGCTGCGCACCGGCACCCAGGCGCTGCTGCATGACCTGCGCGAACTCGGCATCGAGCGCATCGTGCTGGCGACCGGCGACCGCCACGAGGTCGCGGAAGCCGTCGCCGCCGGCCTGTCGATCGACCTGGTGCGCTCGGATCTCACCCCCGACCAGAAGATTCTGGTGGTGCTGTCGGAGCGCAAGAACGGCCCGGTGATGATGATCGGCGACGGCGTCAACGACGCGCCGGCGCTGGCCGCGGCCGATATCGGGCTGGCCATGGGCGCCAAGGGGGCGGCGGCCTCGGCGGAAGCGGCCGACGTGGTGCTCTTGGTCGATCAACTCGACCGCGTGCTGCCCGCCATCCGCATCGCGCGCCGCTCGCGTTTTATCGCCCGGCAAAGCGTGATCGCCGGCATGGGGCTGTCCTTCCTCGCCATGATCGCGGCGGCGCTCGGCTACCTTCCGCCGGTCGAGGGCGCACTGTTGCAGGAGGTGATCGACGTGGCGGTGATCTTCAACGCGCTGCGGGCGCTGCGGGGGTGACGGAAGCCACGTTCATGGCTAGATGAACGGCATGACCCAAGTCCTATCGGCCACCACCGCCCAAAACCCTCTGCTCACCGACTGGACCGGCCCGTTCGGCCTGCCGCCGTTGCCGGCGATCAAACCGGAGCATTTCCGCCCGGCCTTCGATGCGGCGTTGGCGGCGCACCGCGCCGAGATCGATTGCGATTGCCACCGACAAAGCGGCGCCCACATTCGACAACACCATTGAGGCGCTGGAGAAGAGCGGGCGCGACCTTGAACGGGTCTCCAACGTCTTTTTCGTGCTGGCCGGCGCCGACACCAGTGACGAGATTGAAGCGGTCGAGCGCGATATCTCGCCACTGCTCGCCCGTCACAGCAACGCGATGTATCTCGACCGGGCGCTCTATGCCCGCATCGCCGATCTCTATGCCCGGCGCGATACGCTCGGCCTCGACCCCGAACAGGCGCGCGTTCTCGACCGCTATCACACCCGTTTCGTGCGCGCGGGCGGCGCGCTCGGCCAGGGGAGCCAAGATCGTCTGGCGGCAATCAATGAGCGACTGGCGAGCCTCGGCACCCAATTTGGACAGAACGTGCTGGCGGACGAGAAATCCTATGCGCTGATGCTGGAGGAGGGCGATCTCGCGGGGCTGCCCGACTTCGCCCGCGCCGCGGCGCGCGCGGCGGCGCAAGAGCGCGGCGAGGGCGGCAAATACGCCATCACGCTGGCGCGCTCATCTTGCGAGGGCTTTCTGCAGTTCTCCGCGCACCGTGATCTGCGCGAGAAAATCTTCCAGGCCTGGATCAAGCGCGGCGAAAACGGCGGGCCGACTGATAACCGCGCACTGATCGCCGAGATGGTGGCATTGCGCGCCGAGCGGGCGACGTTGCTCGGCTACAAGACCTATGCCGACTACCGGCTCGACGATCAGATGGCGAAAACGCCGGCCGCCGCGCGAACGCTGCTTGATGAGGTTTGGGGCCGTGCGCGTGTAAAGGCTGCGGCCGAGCGCGACGCGCTGCAGAAAATGATCGCGCAAGAGGGCGTCAATTTCGCGCTTCAACCCTGGGACTGGCGCTATTACGCCGAAAAGCTGCGCAAAGCCGAATTCGACTTGGATGAGGCCGAGATCAAGCCCTATTTCCAACTCGACAAGATGGTGGAGGCCGCCTTCGAGACCGCGCGGCGTCTGTTCGGCTTGAGCTTCACGCCCGTCGATGTGCCGCTTTATCACCCGGACGCGCGCGCCTTCGAGGTGAAAAACATGACCGGCGGTCATGTCGGCCTGTTCGTCGGCGATTATTTCGCGCGCGGCTCCAAGCACTCCGGCGCCTGGATGACCTCGCTGCGCGACCAGGAAAAACTCAGCGGCGACGTCCGTCCGGTCATCCTCAACGTCTGCAATTTCTCCAAGCCGGCGGCGGGTGAGCCGGCGCTGCTGTCGTTCGACGACGCCCGCACGCTGTTCCACGAATTCGGTCACGCCCTGCACGGGTTGCTGTCGAACGTGACCTATCCGCTGCTTGCCGGCACGTCGGTGCCAAGCGATTTCGTCGAACTGCCGTCGCAGCTCTACGAGCACTGGCTGGAGGTGCCGGAGATCCTGCAGAAATACGCCCGCCACGCGCGCACGGGCGAGCCGATGCCGAAGGCGCTGCTCGACCGCTTGCTGGCGACGCGCACCTTCAACCAGGGCTTCGCCACGGTAGAATACACCGCCTGCGCGCTGGTTGATCTCGATATCCACGCGCTGAGCGGCACGGCCAATCTCGACGTGAGTGCATTCGAGCGCGACGACTTGAAGCGCATCGAGATGCCGGCGGAAATCGTCATGCGTCATCGCCTGCCGCATTTCCAGCATCTGTTCTCCGGCGGCGGCTATGCGGCGGGCTACTACTCCTACATGTGGTCGGAGGTGCTCGACGCCGACGCTTTCGAAGCCTTCGAGGAAACCGGCGACGCCTTCGATGCCGCAACCGCCCAGCGCCTGCGAGATTTCATCTACAGCGCCGGAAACTTGCGCGATCCGGCGGAGGCCTACAAAGCCTTCCGCGGCCGCCTGCCGACGGTCGATGCGCTACTGAAGAAGCGCGGGCTCGCTGACGCCGTGCCAGCATGACCTTACACAGCGCCGGCCACCGCCGTGGCGTCGTCGCCGCCCCGCATGCAGCCGCGGTCGAGGACGGCCGCGCCATTCTGGCCGAAGGCGGCAACGCCATCGAGGCCATGCTGGCGATGGCGGCGTCGATCGCGGCGGTCTATCCGCACATGAATCACGTCGGCGGCGACGGCTTCTGGCTGATCCGCGAGCCGTCCGGCCGCGTGCGCGCCATCATGGGCGCGGGCCGCGCCGGCGCCAAAGCGACGTTGCAGTTTTACCGCGACGCCGGCCACCACGAGATCCCGGCGCGCGGGCCGCTCGCCGCGCTTACGGTGCCGGGCGCGGTGGCGGGATGGCTGCTCGCGCTCACGGCCGCCAAGGCGCAAACCGGCAAAGGCACGCACGCCAAGCTGCCGCTGCATGTGCTGTTTGAAGCCGCCATCAAGCGCGCGCGCGAGGGCTACGTGGTCACGCGCAGCCAGGCGCGGCTCACCACCGAGAAATACGCCGAACTGGAAACCGCGCCGGGTTTTCTGAATGCTTTCTTGCTCGACGGCAAGGCGCCCGAGGCGGGCGCCCAGCTCAAGCAGACCGCCTTCGCCGCAACCCTCGAGCATCTCGCGCAAGCCGGATTAGACGATTTCTACCGCGGCGACGTCGGCCGCGAGATCGCCGCCGACCTGGAGCGCATCGGCAGTCCGGTGACGCGCGCCGATCTGGAGAAATACGAGGCGAGGATCGCCGAACCGCTCAGCGTCCCGATCGGAACCGGCACGCTCTTCAACACGCCGCCGCCGACGCAGGGGCTGGCCTCGCTGATGATCCTCGCGCTGTTCGACCGCCTACGCGTCAGCCAGGCCGAAAGCTTTGAGCACATCCACGGCCTGGTCGAGGCCACCAAGCGCGCCTTCCGCGCGCGCGACCGCTTTGTCACCGATCCCCATCGAATCGACGGCAATCTCACGCATTTGCTGGAGCCGAAATTTCTCGACGCCGAGGCCGCCAAGATCGACATGCGCAAAGCCGCGCGCTGGCCGGCGTCTTCCGGCGCAGGCGACACCGTCTGGATGGGCGCGGCAGACAGCACCGGCCTCGTCGTTTCCTACATCCAATCGCTCTATTGGGAATTCGGCTCCGGCTGCGTGCTGCCGGCAACCGGTGTGCTGATGCAAAACCGAGGGTCAAGCTTCTCGCTCGACCCCAAGGCGCTCAACGCGCTCGAACCCGGCCGCCGGCCGTTCCACACCCTCAACCCGGCGCTCGCCGCACTCAAAGACGGCCGCGTCATGGCCTACGGGACGATGGGCGGCGACGGGCAACCGCAGACGCAAGCCGCTTTGTTCACTCGCCACGTCAATTTCAGCCAGCCGCTGGACACGGCACTCGACGCGCCGCGCTGGCTGCTCGGCCGCACTTGGGGCTCGACGCAAGACAAACTTGCGCCTGGAACCGCGCTTCGACGGCAATCTGATCGACCGATTGATGTCGGCCGGCCACGACATTGAAATCCTCAGCGAGCCCTATTCCGACACCATGGGCCACGCTGGCGCCGTCGTCTTGCATCCCAACGGCACGCTTGAAGGCGGCCACGACCCGCGCGCCGACGGCGGCGCGGCGGGGGTATGACGGCTTTTCGCTAAGGCTGCGGTATCCGGTTGTCGCCGCCCGGAAAGGACCCCGGCTGGTCGGGGGTGGGCAAGCCGGGAATACTGCGATCGAAATTCGGCGGGGCCGCGGTCTCGGGCGGCGGCTGCGTCGCTATGGGCGGGGGTTGACGTTGCGGCATCAGCGATGCGCCGCCGTACAACAGGCCGATGGTCACCAGCCAGCTGCCGAGAATGCGGCCGAAGATCGAGAACCAGCCGCGGCGGAGTGCGCGCAGCGTCAGCGCCGCACCGGCTACGATCCAGCACGCGATCAAGATCGGCGTCCATGTATAGGCCGGCACGTGCAGGCTGGGATCGGTCAGCTTGATCGCGAGCGCCAGCATAGCCCCGACGATCAAGGCGGCGAGCGGCGCCAGATAGGTGCGCAGGTTTTCGCCGGCAATGAGCGCGGCACCGGCGGCGAGATATGCGATCGGGCCGACTAGGAACAAATGCGTCGCCGCCTGCGGCATTACGTCGAGAATGCGCAGCAGCCGGTCCTCCGCGGCTAGTCCGGCCGCGATGCCGAGGCCGAACAGCACGACCGCCGCGGCGAGGCTGCGCTTGCCAATAAGGGCAAAGGCGCCGGCGAGCCCGATCAAGGGCAACACGCGTGCCGGCGCCAGAGTCTCGGCCAAGATCCAGCGGCCGAGCGGACTTTCTTTCGCCACCGGCAGGAGAGCGATGGCGGCAAGCGCGAGCAGGCCGAGCCCGATCAACACCGGGCCGCTCCATTTATGAGCGGCGGCGAACCCCTGCGCGCGCGCGTCAGACGGCAAGGAGTGCGGGGACAAGGAAATAGATTCCGCCGATGCCGATCAGCGCGCCAAGTCCGCGCGATAGCCGGCCGTGCATCGGCTTGTTGAGCGTAAGGCCGACGCCGATGCCGAACAGATGGATCATGCCGGTTGCCAGCACAAAGCCGATGGCGTAATCGGCCGGGTCCGCCGACAGCGGCAGTTCGGCGCCATGCGCGTAGCCGTGACACAGCGCGAAATAAGCGATCAGCGCCAACGCTACCCATTCCGCCGGGCGCCAGGCGAGCGCAATCGCCAGGCCGAGCGCGAGGATGGACAGCGCGATGCCGATTTCGACGGCAGGCAAGGGCACGCCGAGCATCCCGATAACGCCGCCGATCACCATGATCAGCGGGAAGGTGACCGGTAGCGTCCACACTTGCCGCCCGCCCATCTGCGCGCCCCACAGGCCGACCGCGAACATGGCGAGGAAATGATCGGGCCCGCTCAGTGGATGCTCGAAGCCGCTGCCGAAACCACCTTGCGCGCCTTGGATGATGTGCGCAAAGGCGGCCGCCGGCAGCAGGCACAGCGTGAGGGCCGAAAGGAGGGCCACTGCGGCTCGCGCGGTTTGCCCGATCTCTTGTGGGGATTGCATTGTCGCTTCTATCCCTGCCGTCCGGCCACCCCTCGGTCCGCCGTCATGTCTAATTCAACGAATCCCTGCTGTCATGGATATCGATTAAGACATTAACGCAACGAGGTAATCCGACCGTCCCTGTCGCCCCCATTTTGCCGCACTCCGTGATATGGTGCGGTTCCATGGCTGCTTTGCTCCGCCTCCTCCTCATCGTGCTCGCCGGCCTTGCCTTTGCCGCGCCCGCGCGCGCGCATCCACATGTCTGGGTGATTATGCACGCCGAACTGGTCTACGCGCCGGACGGCGCGATCACCGGCGTGCGCCATACTTGGGCCTTCGACGACATGTTCTCCGCCTTCGCCACGCAAGGGCTGGCGAGTAAGGAGAAGGGCAAGTTCACCCGCGAGGAACTCGCCCCGCTCGCCAAGGTCAATGTCGAGTCGCTCAAAGAGTACGGCTATTTCACTTACGCCACCGCCGACGGCAAGAAAGTGCCGATGGGCGAACCGCTACCGGGCTATTGGCTCGACTTCAACGATTCCATTCTCACGCTGCACTTCACCATGCCGTTCAAGACGCCGGTGAAAGCGAAATACCTGAAAATAGAAATCTACGATCCGACCATTTTCGTTGACTTCGAATGGGCCAAGGAAAAGCCGGTGAGCGTCGCCGGTTTGCCGCACGGCTGCAAGGTCGACGTGGTACTGCCGCACGAGATGACCTATGCGGAAGGCCTCAAGCTGAGCAACGAGGCGCTCGCCTCGACGTTGAGTTGGGGCGCGAATTTCGCCAACAAGATATTGGTGAATTGCCCTTAAAGCGCGCAATCATGAAATCAGGCGCCGGTTTTCGGACCGGAGCGCGCGCCGGGAAACGATAAGTGAAGAGTAGGATCGCGGGGCGGCGTGCATGCACGGAGAATTGTTGACATGACGTCCGGCCGGCGCTCCGCTTTGGCGCATTGCGCGCTTTTTGTCCTTTGCATGATTTTCCTGGCTTGCGCAGTCGACCTTGCGTCGGCCGGGCCGTTCGGCATATCGCGCAATACTGCGCCGCAGTTCGGCCCGTTCACCGCTTGGATCTTGGCCGAGCAGTCGCAATTTTATCTCATGTTGTCGCATACCATCCGCGCCGCCAAGACCGATGGCAGCGCCGCCTACACGCTGATGGGCATTTCGTTCATCTACGGCATCTTCCACGCCGCCGGCCCCGGCCACGGCAAGGCGGTTATCTCCTCGTATTTGGTCGCCAATAACGAGACCTGGCGGCGCGGCATCGCGCTGTCCTTCGCCTCGGCCGTTTTGCAGGCGATCACCGCCATCGTCATCGTCGGTGTCGCGGCGGTGCTGCTCAACGCCACCGCGCACGCCATGGGCAATACCGTGCGCATCGTCGAGATGGTGAGCTACGCGCTGATCATAGTCATCGGGCTGCGGCTCTTGTGGGTGAAGGGGCGCGCCTTCCTGCGCCTGCTGCGGCCGCAAGCGCATGAGCATCATGGCCATGCGCACGACCACGCGCATCATCACGATCATGACCATGACCATGACCATGGGCACGCGCACGGCCACGCGCATGAGCATTCACATGATCACGCGCACGATCATGACCACGATCACGGCGACGAGGCGCATGCCTGGGGCCATGCCCACGCGCCGGAGCCGAGCGAATTGAAGGGCCCGCATTGGCTGCGGCGCGGCCTTTCGGCCATCTTCGCGGTGGGTTTGCGGCCCTGTTCGGGCGCCATCATCGTGCTCGTTTTCGCGCTGGCGCAGGGGCTGTTCTGGATCGGCGTCGCCTCGACTTTCGTCATGGGGCTCGGCACCGCGATCACCGTCGCCAGCGTCGCTACGCTTGCGGTCGCCGCGCGCGGCTTTGCCGGTCGGTTGGCCAAGGGCAAGCCGGGCGCCGGCATGCTGTTTCTGCGCGGCGTGGAAACGGCGGCCGCGCTGCTGATCATCGTGTTCGGCGCCGCGCTGCTCACCGGCTATATGGTAAGCGAGCAGATGGTGGGGGTTTGACGCCGCCGCCAAAGACCGAGAGGCTATCGCTTAGACCGGCCGCGACACGGCGTGCTCGATCCTGATCACACGATGCTTGAGTTCGTCAATCCCGGCCATTGCGGCTTTGAGTTGCGCATGTAACTCCTCAAGCTGTGCGCCCGTGTTAAATGAATCGAGCGCGCCGATAGGTACGCCGCAAGCGGTGCACTGAATTAGGTTTTGCTTGTAGCGCGCACCGACCGGTTCGATCAGCTGGACTTCGAAAGTGTGACCGCCGCATTTTGCGCAAGTCGATAGAGCCATTGGAATCACCTTGAGTGAATCGTTGGCGCAATTCTATCAAAAACTATCGCCGTAAAATATATGCCGCATACCACCGACTTAATCGGCAAAATCCTCTTGCTTCAATTCGATCGGCTTGCCGTGCGGGGTGCGGTCGCAGGCATGGTCCCAGGCATCGCGGTAGCGGTGCAATGTTTCACGGGTCGCGACGCCCTTTTCGGCGACCAGTTTCTCCAGCGCGTTGAGCCAGTGCGAATAATAAGTCTCGCCGGTGTCGGGATCGCCGGCGGTCTGCGCGCGTTTGATTTCGGCGGCAAGCGCCGCCGCCCATTCCTTCCAGGTGAACAACCCGCGCTCATGCAGCGCTACGGCTAGCGCGAAAGCCTGCGCCTCCCACGGCTCGCGGAATACCGGTCCGTCGCCGTCGCGCGGGATGCTCGGCACTTCCTGCGCGGCGCGGGCTGCTGCGGCCTGGTCGATCATGCGTGCTCCAAATACGGCTCCCAGGCGTCGACCGAAACCGACACGTTCGGGTCGCCGTCGGGCCCCCACAATTCGCGGCCGGCAAAACGCACCGTGTAGAGCCATTGCGGATTTTCACCCAAGCCTTGCGCGTTGCTGTCGGGGAAAACGTGACAGCCGATGACGCGCTCGATTTCGCCGACGTGCCCGCGCACGTAGCGCGGCAGCCGCGTGTGGGTGAGCGGATTGATGTTCTTTGCGCGCACACGGTTGCCTGGTTTGAACGCGGGCTTCGTTTCTGTCGCGCGCTCGGTCGGACCGCCGCGATGCAGCACCTTCAGCACGTCATCGGGAGAAAGCACGCGTGGCACCGGCTTCGCCTGATGCAGCGAATGGCCGGCGGCGATTTCGTCGTCGGCGACCAGATCGCGCTCCTTCAACATGGTCTCCAACGCCGCGAACCAGATTTGGTAATAGCTCATCGACAGATATTCCGCCGGATCGCGGTTTTCGCGCGCAAAGCGCGACATGTCGATGTTCCAACCGGCCGGCGTCGCCATTGCCAGCGTCAGCGCGAAAGCGCGCTTCTCCCAGCCGGCGTGAAACACCGGCTCGTTCGGTTCCGGCTCGACCGGCCCGAATCCGTGCACGCCGCCCATGTCCTGCGCGCCGTTCATTTTGGACTCTTCGGCAATCCCGTGCCGATCATGGAATCGCGCGTGACCAGTTCGGCGAGTTTTTCTTCGCTCCAGCCTTCGGCGCCCTCCGGCCGCATCGGGATCACCAGATAGCGAATCTCCGCGGTCGAATCCCAGACGCGGATTTCGGTGTCCTTGGGCAGGCTGACGTTGAAATCGGCGAGCACGCCGCGCGGGTCGCTGACTGCGCGCGAGCGGTAGGGCGCCGATTTGTACCAGACCGGCGGTAGGCCAAGCACCGGCCAGGGATAACAGGAGCACAGCGTGCACACGACCATGTTGTGGCGCTTCGGCGTATTCTCCAGCGCGACGATGTGCTCGCCCTGGCGCCCGGCATAGCCGAGTTCGGCGATTGCCGATGTTGCGTCCTTGAACAGCCGCGCGCGGTAGGCCGGATCGGCCCAGGCCTTGGCCACCACGCGGGCGCCGTTGCGCGGACCGACCTTGGTCTCATAGGTCTCGATCAAGAGATCGAGCGCGGCGGGATCGACATAGCCCTTTTCGGTGAGCACGGTTTCCAGCGCACGCACACGCAACTGGGTCTCCGAGAGCTCGGAATGGTCGTGGTCGTGATGGTGGTCGTGGCCGGACATGGCCCAACTATAAGCAAAAGTCGCCCCGTTGTGCCATCATTGCGTCCATGACTTTTGCACGCCCGACCGGCTTGACCGCCTTGGCCGACCGCATCGACCGCCTCACCACGGCGGTGGGGCGCACGGTGGCGTGGCTGGCGCTCGCCATTGTGCTCTTGGAATTCGCGCTGATGGTGGCGCGCTACGTGTTCAGCTTCGGCTCGATCTGGCTGAGCGAAACGGTGATCTATTTGCATGCCACGCTGTTCATGCTGGCGGCGGCCTGGACGCTGCGCGCCGGCGGCCATGTGCGGGTCGACATATTCTACGCCGAGGCCGGCCCGCGCGCGAAGGCGATGGTCGATCTCGTCGGCGCGCTGGTGTGGCTCTTGCCGTTCGCCTTGGTGCTCATCTGGCTCGGCGTGCCCTACGCGGCGCGCTCCTGGGCGATCCTCGAGCGCTCGCAAGAAACAAGCGGCCTGCCGCTGGTGTTCGTGCTCAAGACGATGATCCCGCTATTCGCGGCGCTGATGGCCTTGCAAGGCGTGGCGCAGGCGATCCGCGCGCTTGCCGTTCTGAGGCCGCGCTGATGCCGCTCGCCGAGATCCTCGCGATCCTGATGGTCGTCGCGGTGATCGCCGCGCTGATGGCCGGCTATCCGGTGGCGCTGACGCTCGCCGGCGTGTCGCTGCTCTTCGGCCTGTTGGGGCATCTGCTCGGCGTCATGGGATTGGGAATCCTCGGCGCGCTGCCGCAGCGCATTTTCGGCGTGATGACCAACGACGTGTTGCTCGCCATCCCGCTGTTCATCTTCATGGGCGTGATGCTGGAACGCTCGCGCATCGCGGAAGACTTGCTTGAGCGCATGGGTCGTTTGTTCGGCCGCTTGCGCGGCGGCTTGGGATTTTCCGTGGTTGTCGTCGGCGCGCTGCTCGCGGCCTCGACCGGCATTGTCGGCGCCACCGCAGTCACCATGGGCCTCATCATGCTGCCGGCGATGGTGCGGCACGGCTACGATCCGCGGCTTGCCGCCGGCACAGTGGCGGCATCGGCGACGCTGGCGCAGATCATTCCGCCCTCGACCGTATTGGTCGTGCTCGGCGATCAGCTCAATAACGCCTACCAGTCGGCGCAGTTGGCGCAGGGGAAATTCGCGCCCAACGTGATCTCGGTGAGCGACCTGTTTGCCGGCGCGATTCTGCCCGGCCTGCTGCTGGTCGCGCTTTATCTTGCCTATCTGATCGGCATGGCGTGTTTGCGGCCGACAAGCTGTCCGGCAGTCAGCGCGGTTGCGGCTTCCGCGTCGACCGGCCTCATCGAGGCGTTGCTTGCGCCCATCCTGCTGATTGCCGCGGTGCTCGGCTCGATCCTCTACGGCGTGGCGACGCCGACGGAAGCGGCCTCCGTCGGCGCGGTCGGCGCCATGCTGCTCGCCGCGCGTAAAGCGCGCCTACGCGATCTGCTGATGCCGGTGGTGGAGAAGACCACGCAGATCACCGCCATGATCTTCCTCATTTTGATCGGCGCCACGCTGTTCAGCCTGGTGTTCCGCGCGCTCGGCGGCGACGACATGGTGAACGCCACGCTCACCAATCTGCCCGGCGGCACGGACGGCGCGCTATTGGCGGTGATGCTGGCGATCTTTCTGCTCGGTTTTGTGATGGACGCCTTCGAGATCATCTTCGTGGTGGTGCCGATCGTGGCGCCGGCGCTGTTGAAGATGCCCGGCGTCGACCCGGTCTGGCTCGGCATCATGATGGCGGTGAACCTGCAGACTTCGTACATGCACCCGCCGCTGGGGCCGACGCTGTTCTATCTGCGCGGGGTGGCGCCGCCGGAGATCACCACCAAGCACATCTATGTCGGCATTATTCCCTTCGTACTGATCCAGATTTTCGCGCTGGTAGTACTGTGGTCCGCCCCGGGGCTTGCGACCCTGCTGCCGCATGCGCTTTATGGGCGGTAAGGGAGACATCCCATGAAAGCTGCCGAGATGTTCAGCCTGCAAGGCCGCGTGGCGCTGGTGACTGGCGCTTCCAGCGGCCTGGGCAGGCAATTCGCCAAGGCGCTCGCCGATAACGGTGCTGCGGTCGCGCTGGTGGCGCGGCGCGCCGATCGGCTCAAGGCGCTCAAAGACGATATCGAAGGCAAGGGCGGCAAGGCCATCGCGCTTGAGGCCGACGTCACCGACCGCGCCGCCATGGTGCGCGCCTTCGACCAAGCCGAAAAGGCCTTCGGCACCGTCACCATCCTGGTCAACAATGCCGGCATCGCGCAGTCGTCCCGCCGCGCCGTCGAGGTGACGGAAGAGGAATGGCGCAAGGTGCTCGGTGTCGACGTCGACGCGCTGTTCTATAACGCGCAGGAAGCGGCGCGCCGCATGCTGGCGGCCAAGAAACCGGGATCGATCGTCAACATCGCCTCGGTGCTGGGCTTTGGCGTCTCCAAAGGCGTCATCGCCTACGCCACCGCCAAGGCGGCCGTGGTGCAGATCACCAAGGCGCTCGGCGTCGAGCTCGCCTTCAAGGGCGTGCGCGTCAACGCCATCGCGCCGGGCTGGTTCGTCACCGAGATCAACGACAAATATCTCAGCGGCGAAACCGGCGAGACGCTAAAGCGCCAGATTCCGATGGGCCGTTTCGGCAAGGAAGGCGATCTCGACGGCGCGCTGCTGCTGTTGGCGTCGGACGCCGGCAGCTACATCACCGGCGCCACCATCGTCGCCGACGGCGGCCAGGTGGTGATGATTTCAGGGTAAGGAAACGCATCATGGACTTCACACTCAATCCTGAGGTCGAGGACATCCGCCTGCGCGTGCGCGATTTCGTCGAGAAGGAAGTGCTGCCGCTCGAAGCGGACCCGGCGAATTTCGCCGATCACGAGAACATCCCGCAGGCGCGGCTCGATCCGGTGCGCGCCAAGGCGAAGAAAGCGGGACTGTGGGCGCCGCAGGTGCCGAAGGAATACGGCGGCATGGGGCTGCCGATCGTCGCCTGGGCCGCGATCTACGAGGAGGCGGCGCGCTCGATCTTCGGACCCCTCGCTATTCACTGCATGGCGCCGGACGACGGCAACATGAACCTGCTCGCCAAGGCCGGCACGCCGGCGCAGAAGGAGAAATGGCTGCGCCCCATCGCCGAGGGCAAGGTGCGTTCGGCCTTCGCCATGACCGAACCGCATCCCGGCTCCGGCTCCGACCCCGGCATGATGCTCACCCGCGCGGAGAAAAAAGGCGACCGCTATATCGTCAAGGGCCACAAATGGTTCATCACCGGCGCCGAGGGCGCCGAACATTTCGTGCTGATCGCGCGCACCTCGGACGATCCCGCGCCGCGGCCTGACCGGGTTTATGTATCACAAGGACCAGCCCGGCTGGCGCATCACCCGGCGCATTCCGATCATGGGGCCGCACGAGCATGGCGGCCATTGCGAGATCGAATATGACGGGCTGGAAATCCCCGAGGAGAATATCCTGCTCAATGTCGGCGACGGCCTGCGCATCACGCAGATCAGGCTGGGGCCGGCGCGGCTGACGCATTGCATGCGCTGGCTCGGCTTTGCCAAACGCTGCATGGAGATCGCGCAGGAATACGTCGGCAGGCGCGAAGCCTTCGGCAGCAAGCTCATCGAGCGCGAAAACATCCAGATCAGGCTCGGCGACGTCGCGCACCAGATCGAGATCGGCCGCCTGCTCACCATGCACGCGGCCTGGAAGCTCGATCAGGGCTCGCGCGCGCGCAAGGAAGTGTCGATGGCCAAGGTTCAGGTCGCCGACACGCTGCACAACGCTTCCGATCTTGCGATCCAACTCAACGGCGCGCGCGGCTATTCCAAGGACACGATCCTCGAATGGATCTACCGCTACGCGCGCGCGGCGCGCCTGGTCGACGGCGCCTCCGAGGTGCACAAGATGGTGCTCGCACGCTTCATGCGGGAAGAGGGCCGCGATTTCTGGAAGTGGGGATAGCGATTGTCTCAGCACCGTCATTGCCGGGCTTAGACCGGCAATCCATGACGCGGTTCGATAAGCAAAGCCTTACTTAAGTCTAGTGTTTGTGGATCGCCGTCATAGCGCAGTCGCGCCGCTATTTCATCGCGGCAGCAGCGCGGCTATGGTCCCGGACCTTTGCGCGCCTTTCCCCGCTTTCAGGACGTGAAAATGAGCAAGCCGATCGCGATCCGTATGGCCGGCTACGGTCCGCCGACCACCAGCTTTTCCAAGGCGCTGAAATACATCGGCGACAAATTGCAAAGCGAGTTCGCCGACCGCGTATCCATCGACTACGTCTGGAATATCATGGACCGCGGCTACAAGGCCGAGGACATTCTGACGCTGGTCGAAAACGGCGAGATGACGCTCGGCTATCAGTCGTCGAGTTACTTGACCGACCGCGTGCCGGAACTCGGTTTCGTCGATCTGCCCTTTCTGTTCTCGTCGAACGCGCAGGCGCGTGCGGCCATGGACGGCGAACTTGGGGCATTCCTGATCCGCAAGACCGAGGAGCGCGTCGGCTACCGCATCCACGGCTGGTTCGAAAACGGCTTCCGCCACATCTCCAACCGGCTGCGTCCGGTGCATCGGCCGGCCGACCTCAAGGGCATGAAGATCCGCGTGCTGCCGAGCGAAATCCAGAAACGCACCTTCGAATTGCTCGGCGCCATACCCATGCGCATGGATCTCTCCGAAGCCATCGCCATGATCAAGGCCGGCACGCTCGACGCGCAAGAAAATCCGCTCGCCAATACCGTCACCTATGGCGTGCACAAGTTCCACAAGTTCCACACGCTCACCTATCACTTCTATGTCTCACGCCCGATCTTTCTGCATCGCGCCGCATACGATGCCTGGCCGGATGATCTGCGGCGCGCGATGCAAGTGGCTGTCGCCGACGCGGTCGCCTACCAACGCAAGCTTGCGATCGAGGAGCACGACGCTGCCCGCAAGATCATCGAGGAGGCCGGCTGCGAGATCGTGGAACTCAACCCGCAAGAACATGCCGCCTTCGTCGCCGCCGTCGCGCCGCTCACCGCCGACGCACGCAAGATGTATGGCGAAGAGATGTTTAAGATGGTGCCGAAGGCCTAGGCCGCGATCGCAACCATCCTCGGGTTCGATAGACCGAGGCGAGCGCCGCTGTCACGATTTGATAAATCGCTTGCTGAATCCGACGTAGGCGCTGATTGCCATGAGGCCGTAGAGCAGCCAATCCAGATTGTCGTTAATTGAGTCCGGCAGCACGAACGAGGCAACGCCGAAACACAACGACGCCATGAGTGCGACTTGACGCCATGGCACTTTGAACTTTGGTTTGATTGGTTGTTCCCGTTCTCGCCATTCGCCATCGACCTGCGGGAACAAAATTTCTTTGCGCAAAAGCGCTGCTTGGCCGGAGCAAACGTCCGCAATGACGGACTTTGCGGCGGGCGTGGGTGAATTGAGTTTCGGCCGCGCGCGCATGGGCGGCGGTTGAAAAATCGTGCGTCGTCCGAAGGACTTTTGGGCGGTCATTGCGCGTGATCCAAGTTGGCGGACTGTGAAATACATAAATTAACGCCCACTTATTGGGCCCGCCAAAAGATGCTTAACGCGCCCGAAAGCATAATGCGCTCATCGCAATCGTAGGATTTACGCCACCGAAACCACTCTCTTGCTAAGAGGGCGATCATGCATTCTCAGCTTGCCCCCCAACGTCCCGTCGCGCTCGCGGTTCGCGGGCTTAGCAAGCGCTTCGACCGGCCCGCGGTCGACGCGCTCGATCTCACCATTTACGGCGGCGAATTCTACGCGCTCGTCGGCCCCAATGGCGCCGGCAAGACGACGACCTTGCGCATGGTGGCCGGGCTGCTCAAGCCAGACGCTGGTACGATCACGATCGAGGGCATCGACGCGCTCAGCCGTCCGGTCGACGCCAAGCAGATCACCGCCTGGCTCTCCGATGAGCCGATGATCTACGACAAGCTCACGCCGTTCGAATATCTCGAATTCGTCGCCGGGCTCTGGCGCATCGAGGCCAAGCCCGCGGAGGTGCGCGCGCGCGAGCTGATCGGCTGGTTGGGCTTGGAACCGCACGCGCATGAACGCTGTGAGGGGTTTTCCCGCGGCATGCGGCAGAAAGTGGCGCTCGCCGGGGCCCTGGTGCACGACCCCAAGCTCATCATCCTCGACGAGCCGCTTACCGGGCTCGACGCCGGCTCGGCGCGCCTGGTCAAGAACGTGCTGCGCGACCGCGTTGCCGCCGGCGGCACCGTGATCATGACCACGCACATCTTGGAGGTTGCCGAGCGTATGGCCGACCGCATCGGTGTCATCGCCAGCGGGCGGCTGATCGCCGAGGGCACGCTCGAGGAACTGCACCGGCAAACGGGCAAGACCGCTGTCAGCCTGGAAGACACCTTCCTCACGCTGGTGGCGGAGCCTTCCGGCCAACCGGTCGCCGCCGAGTGAGCCGTCCCGGCACATTGACCTGGCTCGCCGGCCACGAGTTGCGGCTCGGCTGGCGCGACTGGGTCTCGCTGATGACGGCGGGCCGCCGCGGCCGCGCGCGCACCGTGACGCTGGCGCTGATCGTGTTCGGCGCCTTCATGCATCTCTTCGCCTATTGGCTGGTCAGAGGCTATGCCGACGCCGGGCTTGGCTCCAACACCGCGACGCTGGTCGGCATCACCGGCACGCTGGTGTTGTCGTGGTCGCTGCTGTTGTCGCAGGCGATGGAGTCGGTGACCCGCGCTTTCTACGCGCGCTCCGATCTCGACCTGATCCTGACCTCGCCGATATCGGCGCGCAAAATATTCGCCGTGCGCATGGGCCGCATCGCCGCTGCCGCGGTGTTGATCGCCGTGCTGCTGGCGGCGCCCTTCATCGACGTGCTGGCCGCGCTCGGCGGGGCCCGCTGGCTTGCCGCCTATGGCGTGGTCGCCGCCATGGGAGCGGTGGCGACGGCGGCCGCGCTCGCGCTCACCATCGCGCTGTTTCGCCTCATCGGCGCCAAGCGTACGCGGCTGATCGCGCAGATCGTGGCGGCGGTGATCGGCGCCGCTTTCGTCATCGGTCTGCAGATCGCGGCGATCTTTTCCTCCGGCAGCCTGTCGCGCTTCGCCGCGCTGCAATCGGACTGGATGCTGTCGCACGCGCCCGACACGACGAGTGCCCTCTGGTGGCCGGCCCACGCCGTGCTCGGCGACTTCTCCGCGCTTGCCGCCGTCATGCTGGCCGCCTTCGGTCTGCTCGGCGCGACCATCGCCATGTTCTCGCGCCGCTTCGGCGAGCACGCCATGGCTGCCGCCAGCGTCGGCAGCATCGTCGTGCGCCAGCGCCGCTGGTCGCTCGGTTTCCGCCGCCGCTCGGCGGCGCGCGTGCTGCGGCAGAAGGAATGGACGCTGCTGGTGCGCGACCCCTGGCTGGTGTCGCAGACGCTGATGCAGATCCTCTATCTGCTGCCGCCCGCCGTGCTGCTCTGGGTCACCTTTCGCGATGCCGCCGGCTCCTACGTGGTGCTGATCCCGGTGGTGGTGATGGCGGCCGGCCAGCTCGCCGGCGGCCTGGCCTGGCTTTCCATATCCGGCGAAGACGCGCCCGACCTTATCGCCAGCGCGCCGATCGCGCCCGGCCGCGTGTTGCGCGCCAAAATCGAGGCGGTGATCGGCATGATCGCGCTGGTCTGCGCGCCGATCATTATCGTGCTCGCTTTCGAGGCGCCGTTTGCCGCGCTGGTCACCGCGCTCGGCATCCTGACCGCGTCGGCCGCCGCTACGGCCATTCAGATCTGCTTCCGCACGCAGGCCAAGCGCAGCCAGTTCCGCCGCCGGCAGACATCGTCGCGCATTGCGACTTTTGCCGAGGCCTTTTCGTCCATTGCCTGGGCGGCGACATCGGCATTGGCCGTCGGGCCGACCTGGTTTGCGGTTTTTCCGGCGCTGATCGCACTCGGCATCCTCGCCGGTGTGAAGATGATCAGCCCGAAACCTCAGGCGTAAACCGCGCGATAGCGTTGCCGCGCGACCAGCAAGCCGACCACCAGCAGATTGAGAATGTTCGAGCCGATGCCGGCGGCGAAGGCCGGCGCGTAATAGCCGAAATGATCATAGAGCAGCCCGGCGAGCCAGCCGCCGGCGGCCATGCCCGTGCCGCTGCACAACAGCAACGTCGGAATCCGCCACGACGCCTCGTGCGCCGGAAACAATTCGCGCAGCGCCAGCACGTAAGCCGGGATGATCCCGGAAAAGCCGAGGCCGAAGGCGGCGGCCACGGTGAACAGCCCGACCTCGTCTTGCGTGAGCAGCAACGCGGTCATTGCCGCGCATTGCCAGGCCGAGCCGATCAGCACGGTCGACAGCCCGCCGATGCGGTCGGAGATTGCGCCCCAGATTTGTCTTGAAAGGAACGCGGTGCCGAGCAGCACCGACAGCATCAGCGCGCCGGTCGAGCGGGCGATGCCGAGATCGCTGCAGAAGGCGACCAAATGGCCTTGCGGCATCGCCATCGGGATGCAGCACAGCACCGCCGCGCAGCACATCAGCCCGAACACCAGATTGGGCGGCCAGCCGAGCACGCGCTGCCTCTCGTCGCCGCCTTCTGCGGCGACCGCCGGATGGATCACCTCGGGCGGATGACGAAAGAAAATCGCCGCCAGTGGCACGATGACGACGATCTCGGCCAGCGCGTACCACAGCATCGTCTGCCGCCAGCCGAAGCCGGCGATGACGCGCTCGAACACCGGCGGCCACAGCGCGCCGGCGAGATAGCTGCCGCTCGAAATCAGCGCCAGCGCCGAACCGCGCCTTCGGTCGAACCAGCGGCTGACATAGATGTACATCGGCGCGTTGATGCCGCCGAGCCCGATCAGGCCAATGAACAGCCCGTGCCCGATCCATAGCGGCCAGGGCGGGCCGAGCGTCGAGATGGCAAGGCCGAGCCCGATCATCAGCGCGCCGAACATCACGGTCCAGCGCGTGCCGACGCGGTCGGCGATGCGGCTCATCATGATGCCGCCGGCGCCGGAGCACAGCCAGGCGAGCGCCGAGGCGAGTGCGGGAACCGAGCGCGCGCCGCCCACCTCGGCGGCGATGTCTTTGAGCGCCACCGCGGTGATCCAGGCGGCGCCGAAGGCCATCATCATGGTGAGCAGCGCCACCGAGGCGACGACCCAGGAGGCGCGGCTTTCAATGGACGCAAAAGGTGATCGCAGCATCGAAAAGGGACCCGACGGACTGACCCTTTTACAGGCCGCGCATGATTTGACCACCCACGCCGGCGCGAGGGCTGGCCTGTCTGCTGCGTTGCGAAATGTGCGGGAACCGCGTCAGACGCCGAACGGATAGGTGTCCGGCAGTCCTTCCAGTTCTTCGGTCTTGAACGACGTCACAGCTTTGGTTTCGTCGAACCATACGTATTCGTCGAACTGCCGCGGCAGCACCGCCTCGAAATAATGGCTGGCGAGCTCGGACTCCGGGCGGTAGATCACGCCGATCGCGCGTTCCAGCCGCGGCTGCATGAGGCCGCGCGCCGGCGCGCTCGCCCGGTCGCGTAAACCCAGCATGAAGCGCGGCACGCCGGTCTGGTGGCACAATTTTTCGTAGGAGTTGTCCAGCGCCGGGCGCACACGCTTGATTTCCATCGGGCCGCCCCAGTCGGAGGCCGCCGCCACCGTCCCATGATCGGTGCCGAAGCCGATTGAATAACAGCTGTCGCCGAATTTCTTGCGGGCGAGCTGGCCTATATTGAATTCGCCGCGCGCCGACATTTCCGTCGCGGAAGCGTCGCCGACGTGCGAATTGTGCGCCCAGACGATGGCCTTGGCTCGCGCGCCATGATGCGCGAGCAGGGTCTGCAAGGTTTCGAACATGTGTCCGTCGCGCAAATTCCACGACGCGCGCGAGCCGTAATACATGATGCGGTAATAGCGTTCGGCATTGGCGACCAGGCGGGCGTTCTGTACCGCGTCGAGGAACCGCTCGCCGTCGTGGGCGGCATAGGCCTGCTGCTTGCCCATCAGATCCTTCAGCGCGCGCACCACGTCGCTCTCGCAGATCGGATAGCTGCCGTTGAGCGCAGCATGCCCATAGGTCGCCGGGTCCGCCTGCCACGGGGTGAGGCAGCCGTAACGTTCGCGCGCAATTTTCGCCGCCGCCGGATCGACTTCGTCGAGATATTCAAGCACGAAGCGGATCGACGCGTAGAGGCTGTAGAGATCGAGACCGTGGAAGGCCACCCGCTTTTCCGGCTTCCGCGCGGCATTATGCTCGCGCAGCCAATCGACGAAGGAGCGCACTTCGTTGTTGCGCCACATCCAGACCGGGAAGCGGGCGAACGCCGTCCATTCCGACGGCGAATATTCCTTGTGCCGCACATAATGATCGATGCGGGCGGCGTCGGGCCAATCGCCCTCGATGGCGATGAAGTTGAAACCCTTGTGCAGGATCAGCGCGCGCGAGATCGCTTCCCGCATCCGGTAGAATTCCGAAGTGCCATGGCTGGCTTCGCCGAGCAGCACGACCCGCGCCTCGCCGATGCGCTCGAGCAGCGGCGACAGATCGGCACTTTCGATCGAGTCGAATGTTTCGGCCGTGTTCGCGATGGCTTGCTCCAGCGGCTGCTCGCGCGTCTTGATGATGCGACGCGCTTCTTGCGCCGGCGCCGCCCAGCCTTCCTGGCCGAGCAGCGGAACGAAACGCACATCGGCCAGGTCCTCGCGCCGGTACTCATCTTTGGTGACTCGGGTGACGCGCACGAGTTCTTGGGCGCGCGCATTGCTGCCGATCGGGATCACCAGGCGGCCGCCGATCTTCAATTGCATGCGCAGGGATTCCGGAATCTTCGGCCCGCCTGCGGCGACCACGATGGCGTCATAGGGCGCGTGATCGGCCCAGCCGCGCGTGCCGTCGCCGTGCAATACGTGCACGTTGTCGTAGCCTTGCCCGGCGAGGGCTGTGGCGGCTTTTTCCGCCAGTTGCCCGATGCGTTCGACCGTGTAGACCTCGGCCGCGATTTCGGCGAGCACGGCGGCCGCATAGCCGGAGCCGGTGCCGATTTCGAGGACTTTTTCCCCGCCTTCGAGCAGCAACGCCTCGGCCATCAGCGCGACGATATAAGGCTGCGAGATGGTCTGCCCCTCGGCGATCGGCAGGGGCGAATCCTCGTAGGCGAATTCCCGCAGGTTCTCCGGCAGAAAGGCCTCGCGCGCGACCTTGCGCATGGCCTGCAATACGCGGGTCGATCGCACGCCGCGCGCGGCAATGTGATGCTCAACCATCTCATCGCGGAGGTGGGCGAAGTCTATCTCAGGCTTGCGTTTTGCGAGCGCCATAATTGAAAAAGCTAGCCAATTCGCCGCGCGCCGCATTGACCAGGGTCAACGGCGGGCGGCGGGGCGATCTGCTTGCTGCCTTGCGCCAAAATGCGCGAAATCCGGTCCGGCCGAAATTTCCTTCCAGCCCGCCTACCCAGAACGAAATTGACCTCAGGAGCTTGAGGTGTAAGCTTTTCGCACGGTTTTTCAGTTTTGCGTCAGAACCGCGCGACCCTATATGAGCGGCAAGCGGGGGCCGCACCATTGCGGGCCCACGGCATTGCCAAGGCGACCGATGACGCTGCAACCCGTCAATCTCGACGATAAATACGATCTGGCCCAGGATCGCGTCCTGGTGACCGGGTATCAGGCGCTGATTCGGGCCTGCCTGATGCAAAAGGCGCGCGACCGCGCCGCCGGCCTCAATACCGCGGGCTACGTCACCGGCTATCGCGGCTCGCCCTTGGGCGGCCTCGACCAGCAATTCATACGTGCGGCGCAGCAGATCGCCGCCGCGGACATCAAGTTCCAGTCAGGCATCAACGAGGAACTCGCCGCCACCGCGCTCTGGGGCACTCAGCAGGCCGAACTGCGCGGCGAGGGCAAGTTCGATGGCGTGTTCGGCATGTGGTACGGCAAGGGCCCCGGCGTCGACCGTTCCGGCGACGTCTTCCGCCACGCCAATCTCGCCGGCACGGCCAAGAACGGCGGCGTGATCGCGCTGATGGGCGACGACCACACCGCCGAGTCTTCCACCACCGCGCATCAGTCCGAATTCCATTTCGTCGACGTGATGATGCCGATCCTCAACCCGGGCGGCGTGCAGGAGATCATCGACTACGCGCTCTATGGCTGGGCCATGTCGCGCTACACCGGCACCTGGACCGCGCTCAAATGCATGCACGAGACGGTGGAGTCGACCGGCGTCGTCGACGGCAGCCTTGAGCGCATCAAGCTCATCACGCCCACCGATTTCATCATGCCGGAAGGCGGGCTCAACATCCGCCTGGTCGACACCATTCTCGGCCAGGAAGCGCGCCTGCACGACTTCAAGCGCGACGCCATGCTTGCCTTCGTGCGCGCCAACAAGCTCAACAAGATCGTCACCTCCGGCGGGCGCAATCCGAAGATCGGCATCATCACCACCGGCAAGGCCTATCTCGACGTGCGCCAGGCGCTCGACGAGCTCGCCATCGACGAGGTCAAATGCAACGATCTCGGTCTGCGCCTGTACAAGGTCGGCTGCCCGTGGCCGCTGTCGCGCCAGGAACTCGTCGAATTCGCGCAAGGGCTCGACCTCATCATCGTGGTCGAGGAGAAGCGTTCGCTGATCGAAGTGCAGGTGCGCGAGGAACTCTACGGCACCGCCAATCAGCCGGTGTGTATCGGCAAGAAGGATGAGCAGGGCAATTGGCTGTTCCCGGTCAAGGGCGCGCTCGATCCCAACGACGTCGCCGTTTGCATCGGCGAACGGCTGTTGCGTTACGGCGCCAACGACGAATTGGCCGCCAATGTGGCGCGGCTGAAGACGGCGCAGCGCGCGCTCAGCGAAACCGCCGACGTCGCTTTGCGCATTCCCTATTTCTGCTCAGGCTGCCCGCACAATACCTCGACGCGCGTGCCGGAAGGCAGCCGCGCCTATGCCGGCATCGGCTGCCATTACATGGCGCAGTGGATGGAACGCAAGACGCTCGGTTACACGCAGATGGGCGGCGAGGGCGCCAACTGGATCGGCGAGGCGCCGTTCTCCAAACGTGACCACGTGTTCCAGAACCTGGGCGACGGCACCTACAACCACTCCGGCAACATGGCTATCCGCGCGGCCATCGCCTCCGGCGTGACCATGACGTACAAGATTTTGTTCAATGACGCGGTGGCGATGACCGGCGGACAGGCCAATGAAGGCGGCCTCAACGTGCCGCAGATCGCCCGCCAGGTCGCCGCCGAAGGCGCCAAGCGCGTCGTCGTCGTCACCGACGAGCCGTGGAAATATCCAAAGGATACCGACTGGCCGCGCGGTTTGACGGTGCATCACCGCGACGAACTCGACGCCGTGCAGCGGGAACTCAGCCACGTGCCCGGTGTCAGCGTCTTGATCTACGACCAGACCTGCGCCGCCGAGAAACGCCGTCGCCGCAAGCGCGGTACCTTCCCCGACCCGCCCAAACGCGTGGTGATCAACGATCTCGTCTGCGAAGGCTGCGGCGACTGCGGCGTGAAATCGAATTGCGTTTCGGTGCAGCCGCTGATGACCGAATGGGGCCGCAAGCGCACCATCGACCAGTCGAGCTGCAACAAGGATTATTCCTGTCTGAAGGGCTTCTGCCCGTCCTTCGTCACCGTGCATGGCGCCAAGCTCAAGCGCGGCGAGGGCGTCGCCGAGCCCACCGACTGGCCGGCGCTGCCGGCGCCGAGCCTGCCGCTGACCAACCATCCCTACGGCATCATCGTCACCGGCATCGGCGGCACCGGCATCGTCACCATTGGCGCCATCGTCGGCATGGCCGCGCATTTGGAAGGCAAGGGCGCCGGCGTCATCGACATGGCGGGCCTGGCGCAGAAAGGCGGCGCGGTTTACAGCCACATCCGCATCGCCAACACGCCGGAGGAAATCCACGCCATCCGCGTCGCCGCGGCCGGCGCCGATCTGGTGCTTGGCGGCGACAGCGTGGTGGTCGGCAACAAGAAGGTGCTGAGCGCCATCAAGCCGGGGCACACACGGGTCGTGGTCAATACGGCAGAATTCCTGCCCGGCGATTTCACCCGCAACGCCGACTATTCGCTGCCGACCGAACGGCTCAAGCGCGCCATCACCGCGGCCGCCGGGCCGGGGCTGAGCCATTTCGTCGACGCCAGCCGGCTTGCCACCGCGCTGCTCGGCAATTCCATCGGCTCCAACATGTTCATGCTCGGCTACGCCTATCAGGCCGGCGCGCTGCCGCTGTCGGCGGAAGCGATCGAGAAGGCGATCGAGATGAACGGCGAAGCGGTGGCGATGAACGTCGCCGCCTTCCGCTACGGCCGCCGCGCCGCTGTCGATCCGGCCGCGGTCGAAGCGCTGGTCAAGCCGGCGCCGGAACTCGCCAACGATTCGCTCAAGCTATCGCAATCCTTCGCCGAGACGGTAGACCGCCGTGTCGCCTTCCTCACCGCCTACCAGAGCGCCCGCTATGCGCGGCGTTATCGCGGTTGGGTCGAAAAGGTGAGAGTGGCGGAAGCCAACAAGGCGCCGGGCCAATGCGCGCTCACCGAATCGGTTGCGCGCTATCTGTTCAAGCTGATGGCCTACAAGGACGAATACGAGGTGGCGCGGCTCTACACCGACACTTCATTCGTCGAGCGGGTGCGCTCCACCTTCGACGGCGATAATTTGCGCCTCGAATTCCATCTGGCGCCGCCGCTTTTGGCGCGGCGCGATCCGCTAACCGGCGAGCCGAAGAAGATGTCGTTCGGGCCTTGGCTCATCGGCGTCTTGCGTGTGCTGGCGAAATTCAAATTTCTGCGCGGCACCCCGTTTAATCCGTTCGGCTATAGCGCAGAGCGCAAGACGGAACGTTCTTTGGTGGCGGATTACGAAAAACTTCTCAGCGAAATCGTCGATCGGTTGACGCCTGGCAATCATCCGGTCGCGGTCGAACTTGCTTCCATTCCGGAAAAAATCCGCGGCTTCGGTCCGGTCAAAGAGCGGCACCTGATTGCCGCCAAGGCCGAGGAAGCCGCTTTGCGCGAACAATTCGACGCGCGCACCACGCCGTTTCTCAAGGCGGCGGAATAATTTAAGCCATTATTTGCGACCAAATATGAATACGTCCAAGGCTTGACCAGCCTGCGGCGGTGTTTTCATATCGTGGCATCAAGACCGCCGGTTGAGGCGGCGAGGGGTTCAAGAACCGCGCTCGTGGAAAGCGCTGCCGTTAGGGAGGACCAGGCTGTGGCGACGAACGCCGCCGCTCCGGCGGATACATTTCCTAAGCTATTGATTCGAAACGCCAATTTGTACGGCAACCGGCCGGCAATGCGGCACAAGGACCTCGGCATCTGGCAGTCCTGGACCTGGGCCCAGGCGCTTGACCTGGCGCGGGCCTATGCGGTCGGACTGCACCGGCTCGGCCTCAAGCGCGGTGAGACCATCGCCATCGTCGGCGGCAACCGGCCCAAGATCTATTGGTCAATGACGGCCGCGCAGATGCTCGGCGCGGTGCCGGTGCCGGTCTATGCCGACGCTGTGGCAGACGAACTCGCCTTCGTGCTGACGCATGCTGAAACGCGTTTCGCCGCGGTCGAGGACCAGGAGCAGGTCGACAAGATATTGTCGGTCATGGAACGCCTGCCCAAGCTGGAGCAGATGGTCTACGACGAGCGGCGCGGTTTGCGCGACTACGACCATAGCCACCTGCATCCTATCGATGACATCATCGAGGATGGCCGCAAGGCGCTCGAAGATCCGAAGGTCGCCGCATGGCTTGACGGCGAGATCGCCGCCGGCAAAGGCGCCGATCCTTCCATCATTCTCTATACGTCCGGTACCACCGGCGCCTCCAAGGGCGTGGTGCTCACCGCCGAAGGTTTGATCAATGCGTCGTTCGATACGGTCAAGTTCGACAAACTGACCGAAAAGGATGTCGTGCTCGCCTACCTGCCGCCGGCTTGGGCCGGCGACCATTATCTGAATTATTGTCAGGGTCTGGTCGCCGGCTTCTGCATGGCCTGTCCGGAAAATTCCGACACGGCGATGGCCGATCTGCGCGAAATCGGGCCGACCTTCTATTTCGCGCCGCCGCGCACGCTCGAACTCCTGCTCACGCGGGTGATGATCCGCATGGAGGATGCCGGCTTCCTCATGCGCAAGCTGTTCCACTATTTTCTCGGCGTCGCACAAAAATACGGCGAACGCATCCTCAACGGCCAGCCGGTGCCGCTCGCCGGCCGGCTGCTCTATGGATTGGGCAATATCCTGGTCTACGGCCCGCTCAAGAACGTGCTCGGCTTTTCGCGCGTGCGCGTAGCATATACAGCGGGCGAGGCGATCGGGCCCGACCTGTTCACGTTCTACCGCTCGATCGGACTCAATCTGAAGCAGCTCTACGCCCAGACCGAAGCCGGCATTTATATTTCAGCGCAGCCCGACGGAGAGATCTATTCCGACACGGTCGGGCCGGCTTGTCCGAATGTCGTCATCCGCATCGCCGAGAACGGGGAAGTGCAGTTCAAGTCGCCTGGAATGTTTGCCGGATATTTCAAGGACAACGAAAGAACCGCCGAAACGATGACGCCGGACGGCTACGTGAAAAGCGGCGATGCCGGTTTCTTCGACGAAAAGACCGGCCACCTGAAGATCATCGACCGCGCCAAGGACGTCGGCAAGCTCAAAGACGGCACGCTGTTCCCGCCGAAATACATCGAGAACAAGCTCAAGTTCTATCCCAATATCCGCGAGGTGGTCGCCTATGGCGACCGCCAAGATTTCGTTGCGGTGATGATCAATATCGACCTCACGGCGGTCGGCAGTTGGGCCGAGCGCAACAACCTGGTCTACGCCTCCTACCAGGAACTCGCCGGCCATCCGCTCGTCTACGACATGATCGAGAAGCACGTGGCCGAAGTGAACCGCTCGCTCGCCGCTGACAAGGTGATGGCGGGGGCGCAGATCAAGCGGTTCCTGATCCTGCACAAGGAGCTCGACGCCGACGACGGCGAATTGACGCGCACGCAGAAGGTCCGCCGCAGCTTTATTGCCGATCGTTACGGCCCGCTGATCAAGGCGCTCTATGACGGCTCGACGGAGGCCGACATCTCGACCGAGGTCACCTTCGAGGACGGCCGCAAGGGCACCATCAGCGCGCGGGTGAAGATCCGCGATATGAAGACGGAACCCGTGCCGGCCGCGATGGGGAAGGCGGCATGAGGGCGCCGAGCGGCTCCGAAGTGGCGGTCGGCGACGTGCTCTTGTCGGTGGAGAACGTCTCGCTGTCGTTCGGCGGCGTGAAGGCGGTGAGCGACGTCTCCTTCGACATCCGTAAAGGAGAGATCCGCGCCATTATCGGGCCGAACGGGGCCGGCAAGACTTCGATGCTCAACGTCATCAACGGCTTCTACACGCCGCAAGGGGGCCGCATCACCTTCAAAGGGCAGACGCGCGCCAAGATGCGCCCGCACGACGCCGCGCATGGCGGCATCGCGCGCACCTTCCAGAACGTCGCGCTGTTCCGCGGCATGACCGCGCTCGACAACATCATGGCCGGCCGCACGCTCAAGATGCACGCCAACATGTTCTGGCAATTGCTGCGCATCGGACCGGCGATGGCCGAGGAAGTCGAGCATCGACACCGCGTCGAGGAGATCATCGAATTCCTCAAGATCCAGGAAATCCGCCGCGTGCCCGTAGGCCGGCTGCCCTATGGCTTGCAGAAGCGCGTCGAACTCGGCCGCGCGCTTGCCATGGAGCCGGATCTGCTGTTGCTCGACGAGCCGATGGCCGGCATGAACATCGAAGAGAAGGAGGACATGTCGCGCTTCGTGCTCGACGTGAACGATCATTTCGGCACCACCGTCGCGCTGATCGAGCACGACATGGGCGTGGTCATGGACCTGTCCGACCGCGTGGTGGTGCTCGACCACGGCATCAAGATCGCCGACGGCACGCCCGACCAGGTCAAGCGCGACCAGGCGGTGATCGACGCCTATCTGGGAGTGGCCCATTGAAGAATTTGGCGCATTGAGGAGACGCTGATGCACCTCCTCTACCTGGTATTCATCGATCCCTTCGTGCAGATGGCCGCGGCGCCCGATCTGCTCGTGCAGACGCTGTGGGAGGGGCTCGTCGCCGGCGTGCTTTATGCGCTGATCGCGCTCGGCTTTGTGCTGATTTTCAAGGCCTCCGGTGTGTTTAATTTCGCGCAAGGCATCATGGTGGTGTTCGCCGCGCTCACGCTGGTCGGGCTGTACGCGCATGGCGTGCCGGCATTTCTCGCGCTCGCCCTCACCATCGGCGTGATGTTCCTATTGGCGCTCGCGGTCGAGCGCTTCATGCTGCGGCCCTTGGTCAACCAGCCGGAGATCATCTTGTTCATGGCGACCTTCGGACTGACCTATATACTCATCGGCTCCGGCGAATTGATCTTCGGCGGCGATCCCAAGGTGATGATCTCCAATCAATTGTTGCTGCCGAGCGGCGCCTACAGCATCAAGACGCTCGGCGGCTTCGTGCAGATGCAGAAGATCGACATCGCCGCCGCGGTCATTGCCTCGCTGATGGTGGCGACGCTGGCGGTCTTCTTCCAGAAGACGCGCATCGGGCGCGCGCTGCGAGCGGTCGCCGACAGTCACCGCGCCGCGCTCTCGGTCGGGATTTCGCTCGAATATATCTGGGTGATCGTGTGGTTCGCCGCCGGCGTCGTGGCGCTCGCCACCGGCATCATGTGGGGCGCGCGTTCGAACGTGTCTTTCGCGCTTGAGATTATTTCGCTGAAAGCCCTGCCGGTGCTCATTCTCGGCGGCTTCACCTCGATCCCCGGCGCCATTGTCGGCGGCGTCATTATCGGCCTCGGCGAGAAGATCGGCGAATTCTATTGGGCGCCGCTGATCGGCAGCGGCATCGAGGAGTGGTTCGCCTACGTCATCGCGTTGATCTTCCTGCTGTTCCGGCCGCAGGGCCTGTTCGGCGAGCGCATCATCGAGCGGATTTGAGGCGGCCATGTTTTATCGCGAAGCGGGCCAATACAAGACCAGCTACAAGTCCGATCAGGCGCTGTTCCCGATCCGCCAGGATCAAATCGGCATCGTGCTGATCCTGCTGGTGGCTTTTGTCGTGGTACCGTTCACCGCATCGACCTTCGTGATCGATTCGGTTCTCATCCCCATCCTAATCTTTTCGCTCGCCGCCATCGGGCTCAATCTGCTGACCGGCTACACCGGCCTGTTGTCGCTCGGTACCGGCGCCTTCATGGGCGTGGGTGCGTTCGGCTGCTACAAGCTGGCGACGTTCTTCCCCGGCATCAACATCGTCGTGCTGATCGTGTGCTCCGGCTTTATCGCCGCGGCGGCGGGCATCGTGTTCGGCTTGCCCAGCCTGCGCATCAAGGGTTTCTATCTCGCGGTGGCGACGCTGGCCGCGCAGTTCTTCCTGTCCTGGTGCTTCATTCGCATTCCCTGGCTCTACAACTATAACGTCTCGGCATCGATCGAGGTGCCGGAACGAACGCTGTTCGGCATTCCGGTCACCGGACCGACCGCGACGCCGACCGCGCGTTATCTGATCGTGCTCAGCATCGTCGCGGTGATGACGCTGCTCGCCTCAAACCTCATCCGCGGCCGCATCGGCCGCACCTGGATGGCGGTGCGCGACATGGACATTGCCGCCGAGCTGATCGGTATCGAGCTTTATCCGACCAAGCTCATGGCCTTCGCGGTGTCGTCGTTCTACTGCGGCGTCGCCGGCGCCATGCTGGTCTTTCTCTGGCTCGGCAACGCCGAGTCGGAGAGCTTCAACATCAACCAGTCGTTCCTCATTCTCTTCATGGTGATCATCGGCGGCCTCGGCAGCCTGCTCGGGTCGTATTTCGGCGCGGCCTTGATCTACGGGCTGCCCATCGTGCTGCGCATGGCCAAGGAAAATTTAGGTCTGCCGATCACCTCCGCCAATGTCGAGCACATCAGTTTCATCACGCTGGGTACGCTCATCATTGTCTTTCTGATCTTGGAGCCGAGCGGGTTGGCCCGGCTTTGGCAGATCGGAAAGCAGAAACTCAGGGTGTGGCCTTTCCCGTACTGAGGGTGCACACTTGAGCCAACGCCCCTATCCGGGCGCAAGGATCGGATAGGGGGTGCCCCTCGGTGGGGGGCGGACGTAAAGGCCGGAGCAGGCAAGCGCCGGCAAAAGCAAAGGGAGAAACACGATGCGCTTAAAGCATTTAATCCTCGGCGCGGCGGTTGCAGCCCTGGTCGGAACCCCCGTCCTGGTTTCGCAAGCCTCCGCGGAAACCTTCATACCACTGTTCACCTACCGCACCGGTCCGTTCGCGAATTCGGGCATCCCGATCGCCAACGGCATGCACGACTACTTTAACATGCTCAACGCGCGCGACGGCGGCATTGGCGGTTCCAAGTTGGTCGTCGAGGAATGCGAGACCGGCTACAAGAACGAGAAGGGCGTCGAGTGCTATGAATCGGTGAAGAGCAAGCATCCGGCGGTGATCACGCCGTATTCGACCGGCATCACGCTGGCGCTGATTCCGAAGGCGGCGGTCGACCACATCCCGATCCTGTCGATGGCCTATGGCCTGTCCGCCTCGGCGGTCGGCAAGGACTTCCCGTGGATCTTCAATCCGCCGTCGACCTACTGGGACGGCATGTCCATCGTCATCCGCTATATCGCGGGCAAGGAAGGCGGGCTCGACAAGCTCAAGGGCAAGACCATCGGCTTCATCTTCTTCGACGGTGGCTATGGCCGCGAGCCGTTGCCGCTCTTGCACGACTTGGCCAAGGACTACGGCTTCTCGGTGAAGGAATATCCGGTCCCGGCCGCGCAGATGCAGAACCAGTCAAGCCTCTGGCTCAGCGTTCGCCGTGACAAGCCCGACTACATGATCATGTGGGGCTGGGGCGCCATGAATCCGACGGCGGTCCAGGAAGCGGCCAAGACCGGCTATCCGGAAGACCACTTTATCGGCGTCTGGTGGTCCGGCAGCGAGGACGACGCGCGTCCGGCGGGACCAGGCGGCAAGGGTTACCTGTCGATGAACTTCAACGCGGTGGGCCCGAACTTCCCGGCGATCCAGGACATCGTCAAGGACGTGATCGACAAGGGCAATAGCCAAACGGCGAAGAATAAAGTCGGCGAGAACTTCTACAATCGCGGCGTGATGAACGCCGCGGTGATCGCGGAAGCCATCCGTCACGCGCAGAAGGTCACCGGCAAGAAGGACATCACCGGTGACGACATGCGCCGTGGCTTGGAGACGCTGAACATCACGGCGGAGCGCTGGAAGGAACTCGGGCTTCCCGGTTTCGCGGCGCCGCTGCAGGTGACTTGCGAGGATCACAACGGTCACAACTCCGCCTACATGCAGCAGTGGGACGGCACCAAGTGGGTCAAGGTCTCCGATTGGATCTCGCCCATGAAGGACAAGGTCATTCCGCTGGTCGATAAGGCGGCCGCCGACTACGTCAGCAAGAACGCTGGCTGGCCGAAGCGCACCGAGGCTTGCGACAAGTCGTCGTAATCTGAACGAACGATCCCTCTCCCCGCCGCGTTGGCGGGGAGAGGTTTCCGTTGGAGCAGCCATGTCAACGGCCGCGCATACCGAAACGACGGCTCCCGCCGCGGCGGAGAAGATTCTTTCGGTCAACAATATCGAAGTGATCTACGATCACGTCATCTTGGTGCTTAAGGGCGTGTCGCTCGAAGTGCCCAAGGGCGGCATCGTGGCGCTGCTCGGCGCCAACGGCGCCGGCAAAACCACCACGCTGAAGGCGATCTCCAATTTGCTGCACGCCGAGCGCGGCGATGTTACCAAGGGCGCGATACTGTTCGAGGGCAACGAGGTGCATAACCTGTCGCCCAACGAACTGGTGCGCCGCGGCTGCATCCAGGTGATGGAAGGCCGCCAGTGTTTCGCCCATCTGACCGTCGAGGAAAACCTGCTCACCGGCGCTTTCACGCGGCGCGACGGCCGGGCGGCGATCCGTAAGGATATCGATCTGGTCTATTCCTATTTCCCCAAGCTCGCCGAGCGGCGCGAGTCGATGGCCGGCTATACCTCCGGCGGCGAGCAACAGATGATCGCGGTGGGCCGCGCGCTGATGTCGCGGCCGAAGATGATCCTGCTCGACGAGCCGTCGATGGGGCTGGCGCCGCAGATCGTCGAGGAGATTTTCGAGTATCGTCAAAGACTTGAATGAGCGGGAAGGCGTGTCGTTCCTTCTCGCCGAGCAGAACACCCATATGGCGCTGCGCTTCGCGCGCTACGGCTATATTTTGGAGAACGGCCGCGTGGTAATGGACGGCGATGCCGCCTCGCTCGCCGCCAATGAGGACGTGAAGGAATTCTATCTCGGCATTTCCGAAGGCCGCCGCAAGTCGTTCCGCGACGGCAAGCATTACCGCCGGCGGAAGCGCTGGCTGGCATAGGCCATGCCCGACCATTACGACTCCCTGGAAACCCGTCCCCCGGTTTTGCGCGACAGCGAGGAATGCGCGGTGCTGCCCAAGGTCGTCGCCCATGCGATGACCGCGCCGGGCTGGGCCAAGCATCTCGCCGGCGTCAATGCGCATGCGGTCAACTCGCGCAGCGGCCTCGCCAAATTGCCGGTGCTGCGCAAATCCGACATTACCGCCTTGCAGAAGGAAACCCCGCCGTTCGGCGGCCTTGCCGTCACCGCGCCCGGCAAGGTGCGCCGCTTGCTGATGTCGCCGGGGCCGATCTTCGAGCCGGAAGGCCACGGCACGGATTGGTTCGGTGCCGCCCGCGCGTTGTTCGCCGCCGGCTTCCGCCCGGGCGATATCGTGCACAATTCCTTCGCCTATCATCTCACCGCCGGCGCCTTCATCCTCGAGTCGGGCTGCCAGGCACTCGGCTGCGCGGTCATTCCCGGCGGCGTCGGCAATACCGAGCAGCAACTCGGGGCGATCGCGCATTACAAGCCGTCCGGCTATACCGGCACGCCGGATTTCCTGAAAATCCTGCTCGACGCCGCCGAAAAGACCGGCAAGGACGCTTCCTCCATCAAGCGCGCGCTGGTCTCGGGCGCGGCATTGCCGGGCTCGCTGCGCGAGGAACTGGGCAAGCGCGGCGTCGCCGTGCTGCAATGCTACGCCACCGCCGAATTGGGCGTGATCGCTTATGAGTTCGCCGGCGCGGGAGGGGATGATCGTCAACGAGACGGTCATCGTCGAGATCGTCCGGCCGGGCACCGGCGATCCCGTCGCCGAAGGCGAGGTCGGCGAGGTAGTGGTCACCTCGTTCAATGCCGATTATCCGATGATCCGGCTCGGCACCGGGGATCTGTCGGCGATCCTGCCGGGCCTGTCGCCCTGCGGGCGCACCAACATGCGCATCAAAGGCTGGATGGGACGCGCCGACCAGACCGCCAAGGTCAAAGGCATGTTCGTGCATCCCAAGCAGGTCGCCGAGGTGGCCGCGCGCCACCCCGAGCTGAAGCGCTTGCGCCTGGTGGTCGGCCGCGCGGCCGAGCAGGACACCATGACGTTGATGGCGGAGAGCGTGGCGCCGGACGCTGCGCTCGAAGCCGCGGTTACCGCCACGCTGCAGTCGGTCACCAAGCTAAAAGGTGCCGTCAAGCTGGTCGCGCCGGGTTCGCTGCCCAACGACGGCAAGGTGATTGCCGACGAGCGGCCGCTGGGGTGAGGCGCCCTTGACCCCGCCCGCGGTTTCCCGCTGATAGCGGTCCATGACCGACGCTTCGCATCCGCCGCCCAGCCCTGCCGCCGGCCCGCCGCGCCGCATCGGCGTGCTGCTCACCAATCTCGGCACGCCCGACGCCACCGACTACTGGTCGATGCGGCGTTATCTGAAGGAATTCCTTTCCGACCGCCGGGTGATCGAGGAAAACCCGATCAAGTGGTGGCTGGTGCTCAATTTGATCGTGCTCACCGTGCGGCCCGGCCGCAAGGGCCGCGACTACGACAAGATCTGGAACAAAAAGCGCAACGAGTCGCCGCTCAAGACCATCACGCGCTCGCAGTCCGACCAGCTTGAGGCGATGCTGGAGAAAGTCGACAAGCGCCTGCGCGTCGACTGGGGGATGCGCTACGGCAATCCGTCGATCCGCTCGCGGCTGGAGGCGCTCGCCGCGCAGGATTGCGATCGCATCCTGGTGGTGCCGCTCTATCCGCAATACGCGGCGGCGACCACCGCGACCGTCTGCGACGAAGCCTTCCGCGCGCTGGCCAAGATGCGCAACCAGCCGACTTTGCGTGTGGCCGCGCCCTATTACGCCGAGCCCGTCTATATCGACGCGCTCGCCAGCTCGCTCAACGCCGAACTCGGCAAACTCAAATTCAAGCCCGAACTGATCGTCGCCTCCTATCACGGCATGCCGGAAAGTTACGTCGCCAAGGGCGATCCCTATTACCGCCATTGCGCCGAGACCACGGCGCTGCTGCGCCGGAAACTCAAGCTCGATGCGGAGCGCCTGATTATGACCTTCCAGTCGCGCTTCGGTCCGGCCGAGTGGCTCAAGCCCTATACCGACGCCACCATGCAGGCGCTGGGCGAGCGCGGCGTGAAAAACATCGCCGTCATCATGCCGGGCTTTGCCGCCGACTGCCTGGAGACGCTGGAAGAGATCGCCATGGAGAATGCCGCGATCTTCAAGGCGGCCGGCGGCGAGAATTTCGCCGCCATCCCCTGCCTCAACGATTCCGGCCCCGGCATGGCGGTGATCCGCGACGTCGTGATGCGCGAGCTAAAGGGCTGGATTTGAGCGGCTTTTGGGCATCAACCCCCCGTTAACCATACGGTTTTAACTTCCGTTAACCAAAGCCCGTGGACCGACGGGCGAGCGCGCCTTTTGAAAAGGCGCGCCCGCCCGGCGTTCAGCCGTGGGCGGGAAGGCAATGACGACGGTGCCGCGCTTCACGCTCTTAGGTTCGCTTCCGCCGCGCGGCGCGTGCGTCATCTTGGCCGCCTGTTTGGCGCTGTGCAGCGCGCAAGCGAGCGCGCAAACTCAGCCTCCGCCTTATCCCGATCCGTTAGCGCCGCGCCTGCAGACCGATCCGCGCAATCCGCCGCGCTTCCAAAGGTTCAGCCGGCCGGCGCAGGCGCAACTGGGACCGCCAACCAATTTCGTGCCGCCTGCATCCGGCGCCGGTACCACCGGGTTCGATTCCAGCAACAGCCGCAAGAAAGTGCGGGGCAAAGCGAAGGCGAAAACGACGCCTAACTTAACACCCAATGCGGCTAATGCGCCGAACGCCAAGTCGCCGGCCGACGCGCAGGTGATCGCGCCCGGCCTGCCGGCGCCGGCGACCGTGTCGCCCTACCAGAAGCCGCTTGCCGCCGGCGCCGCCTATGCGCAAGCGCCGGGAACGCCGCCGGTCGAACTCGGCCCGATCCGCCAGCCGCCGAAAAAGCGCAAGGCGCACACGGAGCCGGACGATCCCTACGCGCCGCTCGGCGTGCGCGCTGGCGCTTTCACGCTGTTCCCGGCGATCGAATTGATCGGCGGTTACGACACCAATCCCGGGCGCGTGCCCGGTGGCCAAGGCGCCTCGCTCTACACGGTCGCGCCGGAGCTACAGGTACAGTCGAACTGGTCGCGGCACGAGCTCAAGGCCGACCTGCGCGGCAGCTATACCGGCTACAACCCCGACGAGACGCCAACGCTGAGCCGCCCCAATTTCAACGGCAAGCTCGACGGCCGCGTCGATGTCACCCATGACACGCGCGTCGATCTCGGCAGCCGCGTGCTGGTTTCCACCGACAATCCGGGCAGCCCGAATTTGCAGGCCGGTCTCGCCAAACTGCCGATCTTCACCACCTTCGGCGGCAGTGCCGGCCTCGGCCAGAAATTCAATCGTCTCGACCTGTCACTCAAAGGCGACTTCGAGCGCACCGTCTATCAGGACTCGACGCTGACCGACGGCACCACGGCCAGCAACAAAGACCGCCAGTACAATCAATACAGCGGCATCTTGCGCGGCAGCTACGAGATGACGCCGGGGGTGAAACCGTTCGTGGAAGCCGATGTGGACACCCGCGTGCACGACCTCGCCGCCGACATTTACGACTATGAGCGCGATTCCAAGGGTATCACCGGCACCGTCGGCAGCACGTTCGAATTGACCCACCTGCTCACCGGCGAAATCGGCATCGGCTATACACAACGCACTTACGAAGACCCGCGGCTGGAAAAGATCACCGGCCTGGTCGGCGACGCCTCGCTGGTCTGGACCGCCAATGCGCTCACCACCGTCAAGCTCAGCGGCAAGTCGTCGGTCGGCGAATCGACCATCCCCGGCGTCTCCGGCGTGCTCTATCGCGACGCCGGCTTGCAGGTCGACCATTCATTCCGGCGCTGGCTGATCGGCAGCCTGAAGCTCGGCTTCGGGGTCGACGACTATGTCGGCATGGACCGGGAGGACAAGCGCTATTCGGCGGGCCTGGGCCTCACCTACAAGCTCAGCCGCACGCTGCAGATCAAGGGAGAATTCCGCCAGGACTGGCTGCGCTCGAACGTCACCGGCAACGATTATGAAGCGAGCGTGTTCCTGCTCGGCGTGCGCGTGCAGCGTTAAGCGTCTTTTCATTGCGCAGGATCTTATCCGAAAACCGGTTCCCACTTTTCGGGATCGTGCGCTACTTCTCGCCGAGCAGCCGCTTCAGCTCCTTGCGGAATTCCGGGGCGATATCGGGGCGCTCCAGCGCGTAGGCCGCGTTGGCGGCGAGGAAGCCGATCTTGGAACCGCAGTCGAAGCTGCGGCCTTCGAATTCGAGACCGTAGAACGGCTGCGTGCGGGCGAGCGCCACCATGGCGTCGGTGAGCTGGATTTCGCCGCCGGTGCCGGCCGCCTGCTTTTCCAGAAGATCGAAGATCTCCGGCTGCAGGATGTAGCGGCCGGTGATGATCAGGTTGGACGGCGCCTCAGCCCGTTTCGGCTTCTCGACCATTTTGGTGATGGCGAAAGCCTTGCCTTTGGGCGCGCCGACGCCGACCACGCCATACATGTGGATGCGGTCGGCCGGCATTTGCTCGACTGCAAGGATATTGGCGTTGTCGTCGAGGTCCTTGGCGGCGTCGATCATCTGGGCGAGGCAGCCGGGCTGATGCTGCACCAGCACGTCGGGCAAGAGCAGCGCGAAAGGCTCGTGGCCGACCAGTTCGCGCGCGCACCAGATCGCATGGCCGAGGCCGAGCGGCGACTGCTGGCGGGTGAAGCTGAAGGTGCCCGGCTCCGGCAAATCCTGCGACAAAAGCGCCAGGTCCGCCTTCTTGCCGCGCTCAACCAGGGTCAGTTCGAGTTCGAACTGGCGGTCGAAATGGTCCTCGATCACCGCCTTATGGCGGCCGGTGACGAAGATAAAATGCTCGATACCGGCCTGCCGCGCCTCGTCCACCACGTGCTGGATCAGCGGGCGGTCCACCACGGGCAGCATTTCCTTCGGCATGGCCTTGGTAGCCGGCAGGAAGCGGGTGCCGAGACCGGCGACCGGGAATATGGCTTTACGGATACGGGTCATGCGAGGCTTGCGGTTTGACGGAGGCGGCGATTCGGCTCCGCCAGCAGAAAGCATGGCGACGGCGTTGGGTCCAGATGGCGGTCGCCAATCTAGACCATTAACGTCGTCGAAACGATATCGGGGCACCCATAGAGGCCGTTATGGGTGAAAAACGTGGGACGCTACCGGCAATGCGCGCGATCAACCGCTATCTTCTGGCCGCGGTCCTGACGGCGGCGATCTGCAGCGCCGCTACGGCGCAGTCGCGCGACGAGCGCTTTTCCGGCGTGACCGGAACGATCCCGCCGGTCGCGGTTGCCCCGCCGGCGAGTGCACCGGAATGGAGCGGACAGTCGGGCGCCTCCGGCGATCCGCGCATGACGGCCGAAGCGATCCGCGCGGCGGCGGCGAATTTCCACGCCTGCCTCGAGCGCCTATGGCCGGCGGCGGCGCGGCGCGGCATCACCCGCGCCACCTACACCGCCTATACCGCGCACCTCACTCCCGATTTGCGCATCATGGATTTGCTCGACGGCCAGCCGGAATTCACCAAGTCGTTCTGGGACTATCTCGACCTCCTGGTGAACGATGCGCGCATCGAGCAGGGTCGCGCGATTTTGCAAAAATATCGCACGACCTTCGATGCCGTGGAGCGCGTCTACGGCGTCGACCGCTACGTCATCACAGCGATCTGGGGCGTGGAGACCAATTACGGGGCGCTCGGCGGCGACCGCCCGGTGATCCGCTCCACCGCGACGCTCGCCTGCATCGGCCGCCGGCAGAATTATTTCCGCGAGGAGTTTCTCGCGGCGCTGGAAATCCTCCAGCACGGCGACGTCAAGCCCAACCGGCTCGTCGGCTCCTGGGCCGGCGCCTTCGGCCCGACCCAATTCATGCCGACGGCGTTCAAGCGCTACGCGGTCGACTTTGACCGCGACGGCCGCCGCGACGTGGTCGACTCGGTGCCCGACATCATCGCTTCGACCGCCAACAATCTGAAAAAGGACGGCTGGGTCAGTGGGCAGACCTGGGGCTACGAGGTGGTAGTGCCGGCGAATTTCAACTTTCTGCTCGCCGATCGTAAGCGCATGATGACGATCCGCGACTGGGAGCGCTATGGGCTCGCGCGTCCCGGCGGCAAACCGTTTCCGCGGCCGGACGAGCGCGCTTACCTGTTGATCCCGGCCGGCGTGCAGGGGCCCGGTTTCCTGATGCTGACGAATTTCCGCGTCATCATGCGCTACAATCCGGCCGAGGCTTATGCGCTGGCTATCGGCCATCTGGCCGACCGGCTGCGCGGGGCGGGGCCGTTCGCCCAGGGCTGGCCGCGTTACGAACGGGTCCTCTCGCGCGGCGAGCGGCTCGAACTGCAGCAATTGCTGGCGCAGCATGGCTACGATGTCGGCGAGCCGGACGGGCATCTTGGTGCCAGGACCCGGGCCGCCATCCGCGATTTCCAGGCCCGGATCGGCCAGGTTCCCGACGGATTTGCCTCGGCCGTTGTGCTCGACCGCCTCCGCGCCCGTTAAGGGTTAATCACCAGGCTACCTTCGAGTTGACATTTTTTGCGCGTTATTGACCCATGCGGGACGGCGATGGCCGTTCGGCAGGCGGCCATTGGCGGCGTTATGCAAGGCGTTGGGCGACCGGCATGATTGGCAGGATTCGGATTTCGCGCTGGCTGATCGCGGCGGCTGTTCTGGCCGTGGCCGAGTGCGCGGGCCTCGTTGCACTCGAAGTGGCGCTGACCGTCCCGGCGCAAGCCCAGGCGCGCGACGAACGGTTTCCCTTCCTGGGCCGCCAGCGCCCCGCGCGCTCGGGCGGGTTTTTCGAAAATCTGTTCGGGCCATCGAACCGCCAGGTCTTCGAGCGCGAACAGGCGCCGTCGGCGCCGTCCGACTATTCGCGTGCGCCAGCCCCGCGCAAACCGGACGCCAATGCCGAGCCGGTGGTGCCCACCGCCACGGTCGTGGTGATGGGCGACGGCATGGCCGATTGGCTCGCCTATGGACTGGAGGATGCGTTTTCCGATTCCCCCGAGGTGGCCATCGTGCGTAAGAACAAGCCACATTCCGGCCTGCTGCGTTACGAATACAAAAGCGATCTCGATTGGTGGCACGTTGCACGCGACATCCTCGCGCAGGAGAAAGCCAACTACGTGGTCATGATGCTCGGGTCAGCGACCGCCAGAACATCCGCGAGCGGGATCTTGCCAAGGAAGCCGAAAAGCAGGCCAAGGACGAGCAGGCAAAGAAAGACGCCGAGCAAGGCGCGCAAAGCAAGCCCGACGAGCAGTCGATCATCGCACCCGAGCCGCCGGCCGGCCGGCAGGCCAATGGCGTGATCGAATTCCGCAGCGACAAATGGGCGGAAGTATATGCCAAGCGCATCGACGAGACGGTTGCCGCGCTCAAGAGCAAGGGCGTGCCGGTGTTCTGGGTCGGCCTGCCGTCGATCCGCGGCACGCGTTCCACTGCCGACGCGAGCTACCTCAACGATCTCTATCGCGCGCGCGCCGAGCGCGCCGGCGCCCACTATATCGACGTGTGGGACGGTTTCGTCGACGAGTTCGGGCAAATACGCAACCTACGGTCCGGACTATGAAGGCCAGATGCGTCGGCTGCGCTCCGGCGACGGTGTTTTCTTCACCAAAGCCGGCGCGCGCAAACTCGCGCATTATGTCGAGCGCGAATTGCGCCGCTACATGAGCAACCGCGGGCCGGTGGCGCTGCCCGTTGGGCCGGTCGGCCCGGCGCCGGCCCAGACAAAATCGACCGTACGGCCGGTGGCCGGACCGGTGGTGCCGCTGACCGTCACGCCGGGAAACTCCGATGAACTCCTCGGCGGCGGAAGCGTTCAGCCGATGCATGTCGATGCCACCGCCGACCGCGTGCTGGTCAAGGGCGAGCCGGTGCCGGCGCCACCCGGTCGCGCCGACGACTTCGCTTGGCCGCCGGGCAGCGACGGTAAGGCCGCAACGCCTTCGGCAGGTGCGCCCGCGGCTTCCGCGGTACCTGTTGCGCCCCCGCCCAAAACCGTGGCGCGCACCGAACCGCCTGTTGTCAAGCTGCTGGAGGAGACGAAGCGCGTAGCGCCGGCCAGGCCGCCGCAGACCACGGGCGCCAAGCCGCGCGTCGAACACCGGGTGGAAAGCAAGCCGCGGTCGCTGCCGCCAAGCGACATGCCGCGCCCGCCCGCATCGATCCCGCAAGCGCGCTAGCGCGTGATCCCGAAAAGTGGGAACCGGTTTTCGGACAAGATCATACGCAAAAAATACTGGCTCAGCGCGGCAGCGCTGTCGAACCCATCAGGAATTTGTCGACCGCGTGTGCGCATTGGCGCCCCTCGCGGATTGCCCATACCACCAGCGACTGACCGCGGCGCATGTCGCCGGCGGCGAATATCTTCTTGATCGAGGTGGCATAGGCGTCGGTATCGGCCTTCACATTGCCGCGCGCATCGAGTTCGACGGCGAGCGTCTTGAGCATGCCCTCGTGCACGGGATGCACGAAGCCCATGGCGAGCAGCACCAGATCGGCCTCGATCTCGAATTCGGTTCCCGCGACCGGCTGGAACTTGGCGTCGACGTGCACGCAATGCAATTTCTTGACGTGGCCGTCCTGGCCGGAGAATTTCTGCGTCAGCACGGCGAAATCGCGCTCGACGCCCTCCTGGTGGCTCGACGAAATGCGCAGCTTGAGCGGCCAGTCCGGCCACACCAGCATCTTGTTCTCGTGCTCGGGCGGCTGCGGCATGATCTCGAAATTGACGACCGACACGGCGCCCTGGCGGATCGAGGTGCCGATGCAGTCGGAGCCGGTATCGCCGCCGCCGATCACCACGACCTTTTTGCCCTTGGCGAGTATCGGCTTGACGTTGCCTTGCGGCTCGTTGCTCACGCGCCGGTTCTGCTGCGGCAGGAAATCCATGGCGAAATGGATGCCCTTGAGTTCGCGGCCGGGCACCGGCAAGTCGCGCGGCTTCTCGGCGCCGCCGGCAAGTACGACGGCGTCGTGTTCCTTGACCAGTTTCTCGATCGGAACATTGACGCCGACGTCGGCACCGTAATGGAATTCGACGCCTTCCGCCGTCATCTGCTCGATGCGGCGCTCGACGTGGATCTTTTCCATCTTGAAGTCGGGGATGCCGTAGCGCAGCAAGCCGCCGGCCTTGGCCCAGCGCTCGTAGACGTGCACCGCGTGTCCGGCGCGGGCGAGCTGCTGCGCGCAAGCAAGGCCGGCCGGACCGGAGCCGATGACGGCGACCTTCTTGCCGGTCTTGTGCGCCGGCAGCACGGGCTTTAGCCCCTGCGCGATGGCGCGATCGGCAACCTCGCATTCGATGGTCTTGATGGTGACCGGGTTGTCGTCGATGTTCAGCGTGCAGGATGCCTCGCACGGCGCCGGGCAAACGCGGCCGGTGAATTCCGGGAAATTATTGGTCGAATGCAGGTTGCGCGCCGCCTCGTCCCAATGCCCGCGATAGACGAGGTCGTTCCAGTCCGGAATCTGGTTGTTGACCGGGCAGCCGGTCGGCGCGCCGGTGATGCGGCTCGTGCCATGGCAATAGGGCACGCCGCAATCCATGCAGCGCGCGGCCTGGTCGCGGACGTCCTTTTCCGGCAGCGGCAGCACGAATTCGTGCCAGTGCTTGATACGCTCCTCGACCGGTGCGTATTTGCGATCGTGCCGCTCGATTTCGAGAAACCCGGTGACCTTACCCATGCTATTCGGCGGCCTGCATGGTTGCGGCCTTCTCCTTCGCCATCTCGGCCAGGGCGCGGCGGTATTCGACCGGCATCACTTTCTTGAACAGCGGGCGGTAGCGGCTCCAGTCGGCCAAAATCTCCGCGGCGCGCTTGGAGCCGGTGTAGCGCGCGTGGGTTGCGATCAGCATGCGCAGCCGTTCGGCATCCTTGGCGGTCAGGTCGGCCATCACGTCGACGCGGCCATGCGACTCGAGATCGTTGTAGATGCCGAATTCCTTCTCGGCGATTTCTTCTTCCTGCGGCACCGGTTCGAGCTCGACCATCGCCATATTGCAACGGGTCTTGAACGTTCCGTCCTCGTCGAGCACGTAAGCGATGCCGCCCGACATGCCGGCGGCGAAATTGCGCCCGGTATAGCCGAGCACCACCACGACGCCGCCGGTCATGTATTCGCAGCAGTGGTCGCCGGCGCCCTCGATCACCGCGATGGCGCCGGAATTGCGAACGGCGAAACGCTCGCCGGCGACACCGCGGAAATAACATTCGCCTTCGGTGGCGCCGTACAGCACGGTGTTGCCGACGATGATCGATTCCTCCGGCACGATGCCTGAGTCTGCCGGCGGCCGGATGACGATGCGCCCGCCCGAGAGACCCTTGCCGACATAATCGTTGGCGTCGCCGTCGAGCTCGAAGGTGATGCCGCGCGCGAGCCAGGCGCCGAAGCTCTGCCCGGCGGTGCCGTTAAAGCGCACATGAATGGTGCCGTCGGGCAGCCCGGCATGGCCGTAGCGCTTGGCCACTTCGCCGGACAGCATGCCGCCAACGGTGCGGTCGATGTTGCGAATGGCGGTTTGCAGCCGCACCGGCGCGCCGCGGTCGAGGGCGGCCTGCGATTCGACGATCAGCCTGCGGTCGACGATGTCGTGGATCTTGTGATCCTGCGCCTCGCATTTATAGAGCGGGGTATTCTTGCCCGCCTTCGGCTTGTTGAACAGTTTGGAGAAATCGAGACCCTTGGCCTTCCAGTGTTCCACCAGTGTGCGCTGATCGAGCATCTGCATTTGCCCGACCATCTCGTTGAAGCTGCGGTAGCCGAGCGCGGCCATGATTTCGCGCACTTCCTCGGCGACGAAGAAGAAATAATTGATCACGTGCTCGGGCTGGCCCTTGAAGCGCTTGCGCAGCACTGGGTCTTGCGTGGCGACGCCGACCGGGCAGGTGTTGAGGTGGCACTTGCGCATCATGATGCAGCCGGCCGCGATCAAGGGCGCGGTGGCGAAGCCGAATTCGTCGGCGCCGAGCAGCGCGCCCACCACCACATCGCGCCCGGTGCGGATGCCGCCGTCGACTTGCACGGCGATGCGGCTGCGCAGGCGATTGATCACCAGCGTCTGATGGGTTTCGGCAAGCCCGATTTCCCATGGGCTGCCGGCGTGCTTGATCGAGGTGAGCGGCGAAGCACCGGTGCCGCCCTCGAAGCCGGCGATGGTGACATGATCGGCGCGCGCCTTCGACACGCCGGCGGCGACGGTGCCGACGCCGACTTCGGAGACGAGCTTCACCGATACGTCGCCGGTCGGGTTGGCGTTCTTCAAATCGAAGATGAGCTGCGCCAGGTCTTCGATCGAATAAATATCGTGATGCGGCGGCGGCGAGATCAATCCGACGCCCGGCGTCGAGTGGCGCACTTTGGCGATGGTCTTGTCGACCTTGTGGCCGGGCAGTTGCCCGCCTTCGCCGGGCTTGGCGCCCTGCGCCATCTTGATCTGCATCATGTCCGAGTTGACGAGGTACTCGGCGGTGACGCCGAAGCGTCCCGAGGCCACTTGCTTGATGGCCGAGCGCATCGAGTCGCCGTTCGGCAGCGGCTTGAAGCGGTCCGATTCCTCGCCGCCTTCGCCGGTGTTCGATTTGCCGCCGATGCGGTTCATGGCGATGGCGAGCGTGGTGTGAGCTTCGCGCGAGATCGAGCCGAACGACATGGCGCCGGTCGAAAAGCGCCGCACGATGTTCTTGGCCGGCTCGACTTCGTCGAGCGGAACCGGGCTGCGGCCATCTTCCTGCGCCGTCCCGATGCGGAACAGGCCGCGAATGGTCAACAGCCGCTCGTTCTGATCGTTCACGATTTTGGCGAAGGCGCGGTAGTGCTCTAACGAATTGCCACGCACTGCGTGCTGCAGGCGCGCCACGGTCTCGGCGGTCCACACATGGTCCTCGCCGCGCGTGCGCACGGCATAGTCGCCGCCGACGTCGAGCATCGAGGCGTAGATGGGTGCATCGCCGAAGGCGTCGCGGTGGCGGCGCACCGTCTCTTCGGCGATTTCGGCAAGACCGACGCCCTCGATGCGGGTGTGCGTGCCGGTGAAATATTTGTCGACGAAGTCCTGGCGCAGGCCGACCGCGTCGAAAATCTGCGCGCCGCAATACGATTGATAGGTCGAGATGCCCATCTTGGACATCACCTTGAGCAGGCCCTTGTCGATCGATTTGATGTAGCGCTTGACGATCTCCTTCTCGTCGAGCTTCTGCGGCAGCTCGTCCTTCATGCCGACCAGCGTCTCGAAGGCGAGATAGGGATTGATCGCTTCCGCGCCGTAGCCGGCGAGGCACGCGAAATGATGCACCTCGCGCGGCTCGCCGGTTTCCACCACCATGCCGACCGAGGTGCGCAATCCGTTGCGGATCAAGTGGTGGTGCACCGCCGCGGTCGCCAGCAGCACCGGGATCGCAATGCGGTCGGCGCCGGCCTTGCGGTCGGACAGGATGATGATGTTGCAGCCGGTGCGCACCTCTTCCTCGGCGCGCTCGCACAATTCGTCGAGCGCCCAGCCCATGCCGTCGGCGCCATGCTCGGCCGGGAAAGTGATGTCGAAGGTGTGCGACTTGAAATGATCGCCGCTCATCTCCGAGATCGAACGGATTTTTTCCAAGTCCGCGTTGGTCAGGATCGGCTGGCGCACTTCCAGGCGCTTGGTGTTCGACATGCCTTGCAGATCGAACAGATTGGGTCGCGGTCCGATGATGGACACCAGGCTCATCACCAGCTCTTCGCGGATCGGGTCGATCGGCGGGTTGGTCACCTGCGCGAAGTTCTGCTTGAAATAAGTGAACAGCGGCTTCGGCCGGTCGGACAGCGCCGAAATCGGCGTGTCGTTGCCCATGGAGCCGACCGCTTCCTCGCCGGTCGTGGCCATCGGCGTCATCAGGAACTTGATGTCTTCCTGGGTGTAGCCGAAAGCCTGTTGGCGATCGAGCAGCGACAGGTTTGAAATCGGCGCCTCGTTGGCCGTGTCGGGCAGTTCTTCCAACACGATCTGCGTGCGCTCGAGCCATTCCTTGTACGGATGACTTTTCGCCAGCGTCGCCTTCAATTCGTCGTCCGGGATGAGCCGGCCTTCGTCGAGATCGACCAGCAGCATCTTGCCCGGCTGCAGCCGCCATTTCTTGACGATGTCGGCTTCCGGAATCGGCAGCACGCCCATCTCGGATGCCATCACGATGCGGTCGTCGCGCGTGAGCAGATAGCGCGCCGGCCGCAGGCCGTTGCGGTCGAGCGTCGCGCCGATCTGGCGGCCGTTGGTGAAAGCGATGGCCGCGGGGCCATCCCAGGGCTCCATCAGCGCGGCGTTGTATTCGTAGAAAGCGCGTCGCTCCTCGTTCATCAGCGGATTGCCCGCCCACGCCTCCGGAATCATCATCATCACGGCATGCGCGAGCGAGTAGCCGCCTTGCGTCAGGAATTCGAGCGCGTTGTCGAAGCAGGCGGTGTCGGATTGGCCCTCATAGGAAATCGGCCACAGCTTGTTGATGTCCTTGCCGAACAGCGGCGAAGAGACCGAGGCTTGGCGCGCGGCCATCCAGTTGTTGTTGCCGCGCAACGTGTTGATCTCGCCGTTATGCGCGATGTAGCGGTAGGGATGCGCCAGCGACCAAGTCGGGAAGGTGTTGGTCGAGAAGCGCTGGTGCACCAATGCGAGCGCGCTCTCGAAATCCGGGTCGTGCAGGTCGGGATAATATTGGCCGAGCTGATCGGCCAGGAACATGCCCTTGTAGATTACCGTGCGGCAGGAGATCGACACCGGGTAATAGTGACTGACGCGCCGTTCGCGCTTGTGGTAGACCGCGCTCGAGATCGACTTGCGCAGCATGTAGAGCCGGCGCTCGAACTCGCTTTCGGAAAGCTTCTTCTTGCCCTGGCCGATGAACACCTGCTGGTGCTCGGGCTCGGTCGGCTTCACCGATTCGCCGAGCGAAGCGTTGTCGTGCGGCACGTCGCGCCAGCCGATAAGTCTCAGCCCCTCGCGCTTGATCACCTCGGCATAGGTATCGCGGATGATCTGCCGCCAGTTCGGCTCGCGCGGCATGAACAATTGCCCGATGGCGTAGTCGCCCGGGTCCGGCAGCTTGAGGTTGGACTCGGCTGCCTTGCGGAAAAAAAACTTGTGCGGGATCTGCACCAATATGCCGGCGCCGTCGCCCATGCGCGGATCGGCGCCCACCGCGCCGCGGTGTTCGAGATTGCAGAGGATTTGCAGCCCGTCCTCGACGATCTGGTGCGACTTGCGGCCTTTGATGTCGGCGATGAAGCCGACGCCGCAGGCATCCTTGTCGAGCGCGGGGTCGTACAGGCCTTGCGGCTCCGGCGTGCCGGGATCGGCGGTCGCCGCGCGCAACAGCGCGGCCGCGTGGGAATGCGCTGCACCCCTGCGTTCGACCGATCCTGCGCTGCGCTTCTCCTTGCTCATCGCATCCTGCCTCGCCGGCATCGAAATCTCCGGCGTACTCGCCGCGTCCGCCGGCCCGATAGGCGCCGCGGCCAACGCGCAACCGATCTCGAGAAGGGCAGCCTTGCCCGGCTTATCGCCGCCGTGGCTGCTCCCGTTGGGCGCCACCGCCGCCAGCCCCACCCGCAAAAGGCCCGCACCGTGCCGCCAGCTATTAGGACAGCATTACTGTCCTAAAAGACCATGCCAAATTTTGCCCCGCCACACAAGGCTGGTCCACGCCGGATTTGTCGGAACCTTTCGCTTTGTTGCGGCGACGCCGTCCTAACAAGCAAGAAGAGGACCACGCGGCGGCGCCCGGCGCAATGCCGTTGCGCGTTCGACGCTTCGGCAAAAGGCGAGCCGGATTAACCGTTTAACCGTGGTGAGGGGAAAAAGACGCGGTCCGCAGCCGGTTCACGGCCATCACGCCGAAATGAAGGATAGTATCGTGGGGTGTTCCCGGACGTTCAGTACACCAGATTTAGGCGAGCCGGAGTAAACGGGATAAGCCTTTAATAGAATGAGCCTGCTCGCCCCCCGGTGCGGCATGCGTCGTCCCCCTCATCCCACGCGGCAAAGCCTAACCGCGGGCGGCGGAGGGGACAAGGCGACGGACGCTGGGGGAAAGCAGGGATTTTACGGCGCCAGCGGCGAATTGAATTTGGCAGCCGTGTCGACGATCCAGGCGCGATAAAGCAAAAGCGGTGTCACGCCGGTGAGCCCGCCGCAGCCTTCCTCGTCATTGGGGGCAGTCGTCCAGCTCACAACTCCGATGATTTGGCCGATCCCCGCTTCGCTTGCCGGCTCAAAGACGGGCGCGCCTGAATCGCCGGTGCAGGCGCCGAGACCGATGCGCGCGTTGCGCGTGGCGAGATCGTAAAGACGGATCTGCAGCGAGCCGGGCCTGCCGGTGACGCTGAGCGTCGCCATGCGCGGGATGCCGAGGCCGCGTGCGGTGCCGGCTGCGGTGACGCCGAAACCGGCGATGGTGAGCTGTTCGCCGACGGCGACGCGGCGGGGCTTTGCCAGTTTTGCCGGAATTACCAGCTCGGCGAGCGGCGCTGACAGCTTGAGCAGCGCGAGGTCGGCGGTGGCGCGGCTCGCCACGTAGCTCGCGCGGTCGAAATGCGGATGCAGCACGACGGCGCGCACGGCAATCGTCTGCCCGGTCTGGAAAGTCTTGACCTGATAGGCGCGGCCGGCCGCCACGCAATGGGCGGCGGTGAGCACCAAATCGCGCGCGAGCGCGGTGCCGGTGCACAGGTCCTCGTGTGCGTCGACCACCATCACGATGGCGTGCGCGGCATAGCCTTCCGCCGGCGGCGCATTGCCGGTGAGGGCAAGCGCGGGCGCACAAAGCATCAAGCTTGTGAGAGCGGAAAGGACGCGGGGCATGGCGAGCGAGAATAACACATGAGTTCGATTTTGCTGACCGCCCCCGCGGTCGAGCCGTTGTCGCTGGCCGACACGATGGTGCGCGCGCATGACGGCGCCGCTACCGCTGAAGTTGCGCTGGCGCCGTGGTGGCGGAGGCGGCTCGCTTATGCGTTCCGGTTTCCGGGCGTCGACGCGGCGTAGAAACGAAAACCCCGGGCGTGAGGCCCAGGGCTTTGTCGTCGGAAGATTTTTTCAGTCGAGCAATTAAGCCCCGTGCAGGCAAAATTGGCGTTGGTCGCATTGGTCCACTGGTAACTGCCGAAGTTCACGTAGATCCACTCGAGCTTGGCGCTCCGGTTATGGGTGAACCCGTATTCCAAGCCCGCGCCCGCGGCCCAGCCGGTCCGCGAATTCGTTCCGGTACCGCCGTTGAGGTTCGTCGCGATCCTTCCGTAAGTGAAGCCGCCGGTGCCATACAGCAGCACATTGTTCCAGGCGTAACCGAGGCGCCCGCGGTGCCAACATCCCGCCAAGATGCAACCGCAGCGAGCCAATCTGCTTCAGCCGGCACCGCTATCGTTCCGGGAATTTGGTCGAGCGGTCGTCAACAAAATCAAATAGCGTCGCCGGGTCGCTACACGCTACGACGAACTCGCGGCGAACTAGCTCGCCTTCATCCAGCTTGCATCAATCCGCCTGTGGCCGCGCGTTAATGATGAGTCCACGTCTTTGCCGAAAACGAAAGCGCCCCGGGGCATCCGGGGCGCTTCGGTTTGGAGATCGCTGCTGACGTTAGGCCGCGGCTTTGGTCTCGACCACCTGCGGCTTGGCGCTGGCATTGCCGATCGGGATCTGGCGCGGCTTCTTGGCCTCAGGGATTTCGCGCACGAGATCGACGTGCAGCAACCCGTTCTCGACGGTCGCGCTCTTGACCTGGACGTGGTCGGCAAGCTGGAAGACGCGCTCGAAAGCGCGCGCGGCGATGCCCTGATAGAGCACCTCGCCAGTCTTCTCTTCCTTAACCTGCTTGGTGCCCTTGATCGTCAGCGTGTTCTCTTTCGCTTCGATCGAAAGCTCGTTCTCGCCGAAGCCGGCAACCGCGACGGTGACGCGGTAATCGTTTTCGCCGGTCCGCTCGATGTTGTAGGGCGGGTAACCCGGGGCGGATTCAAATCCGTCCAGCATCGAGAACAGCCGGTCGAAGCCGACGGTGGAACGATAGAGGGGGGCAAGATCGAATGTACGCATGGCATATCCTCTTATGAGTTGAGCGACATGCGGGCGGTCCGCCTTATGGCCGGACCAAACGCCCGAGCGCAGCCTGCATGGCCTGCGCGAAATTGATATGGGTGCCGATCCGGGGCCTCGCAAGAGGGCGGCGCGTTTGCTCATAAGCTATTGAAATATATAATATTTAGATCTCTTCTCCACACTGCGATTGAACACGCCTTCCGCCCTTTCTATCGGTGCATGAACTTACCCGAAAACCGGTTCCCACTTTTCCGGATCATGCACTATAAGGCGCAAGTCATCGCGCGCCGGCACCTTTGGCCTTCATGAAACTCGTCTCCATCCCCGCCAATCCGGTGCCCGACGACGTGGTGACCGGCATCATCAAGACCCCGGACGGGGTTTCCTTGCGTTTCGCCCGCTGGGCGCCGCCGGTCGGGCGCAAGGGCACGGTGGTCGTGCTGCAGGGACGCGCCGAGTACATCGAGAAATATTTCGAGACCGTGCGCGATCTGCGCGCGCGCGGCTTCGCGGTGGCGACGTTCGATTGGCGCGGACAGGGAATGTCGGACCGCGCGCTCACCGATCGTCTCAAGGGTCATATTCGGAATTTTTCCGAATACGCAACCGACCTCGAAGCCATCATGGAGCAGGTGGTGCTGCCCGATTGCCCGCCGCCGATCTTTGCGCTCGGCCATTCCATGGGCGCCGCCATCGGCATCCGCGCCTGCCATGAGGGCAGCCGCTGGTTCGACCGCCTGGTGTTTTCGGCGCCAATGATCGCGCTACGGCCAGGCAAGCTGACCGCCGTGGCGGGGCCGCTGGCGCGCGTCATGCGGTTACTCGGACGCGGCTCCCGTTATGTGCCGACCGGCGACGGCCGGCCGATCGGCGCGGAGGATTTCATCGGCAATGTGCTCACCTCCGATCCGGTGCGCTACGCGCGCAACATGGCGGTGTTGGAGGCCGCGCCCGAACTCGGCATCGGCGCGCCGACGGTGGCCTGGGCCGATGCCGCGTTGCGCCTGATGAAGCGTTTCGCCGCGCCCGGTTATGCCGGTCACATCCGCCAGCCGATCCTGCTGGTGGCGGCCGGCCGCGACGAGGTGGTGTCGACGCCGGCGATCGAGACTTTCGGCATGAACCTATTAGCCGGCCGGCATCTCATTCTGGCCGGCAGCAAGCACGAGATCCTGCAGGAACAGGATCACTATCGCGGGCAGTTTTGGGCGGCCTTCGACGCCTTCGTGCCGGGCACGCCGCGATATTGAGGCGCGCGGCCGGTCACGGCGTGTAGGCACCTGAGGCCTTCGACCAGCGCAAAGTCTGCCGTCCGCGCCCTTCGCGCGCTTTCACAATCAGGTCGAAATGTCCGTCGCTCAGATGATTGCTCACGATCATCACATTCGCCGCATCGGTGACGTCATGGTCGCGCGTGCCGTCCTTGTGCCAATCGCCGGCGATGTTGACAGAGGCGGACATCGGCAACGCCAACACCTGACGCAGGCGCTTGCCGTCGCGGGCAAACAGGCACAGGCCGCCGAAGTCCGCGCCGCCACCGGAGTAACCCTCCATCCATGAGCCGCGCAGCCCGAACGCGGGCTGGTCCGGCGCGATGCGGTAGGGCGCAAGATCGAAGGCGTCGAATTTCTCCGGCGCGAGGACGCCGGAAGCCGAGTCGTCGGCTGCCGCGGGCGCGCGCGCAAGCGTCGTCTTTCGCCAATTCATGGCGCAGGCCACCGGCGCGCTCGCGGCGACGAGCGCGGGCGCGGCTCCGGTCTTTGCCGCGATGAGACCGAGATAAACATGCAGCGGCGCGTTTTTGGTGTCGGTCGTCTGCGCGCATTGCGCTTCGCCGCCGAGCGGACCGTCACCGCCGGTACAGACGATCGCCACATAGAAATCGGGCTCGACCGGCCACGGCCGCGCGCCGATCAAAGTCGGCTTGGCCGTCTCGGTCATGGGCACCAGCAATTTCACCAGCACATCGGCGGAAAGCGCGGCGGGCAGATGCTGGCCCAGCAGGTCAGGCGGCGGCTTGCCCTCGATCTCCTGTTTGAAAACCTCGCGGGCTTCCGGCGTCTTCAGGTGTCCGGGCACTTGATCGAGCGAATGCACGGTCTCTGCCGCAGCCGGCGCGGCGATCGCCAGAGAGCCCAAGACGAGAAAACGGGTGAAACGGAATTCTCGGTCGCGCGACACGCGCTAGCCTCGCAGCATCGTCAGCGCCGCCTCGTGCACGCGGGCGTCGCCGGCAGCGACGATGCGGCCGCCGGCCTGTGCCGGGCCGCCTTCCCATGTTGTGATCACGCCGCCGGCGCCAGTAACAACCGGGATCAGCGCGACGATGTCGTGCGGCTTGATCTCGGTTTCGACCACGAGATCGATCAATCCCGCCGCCAACATGCAATAGCCGTAGCAGTCGCCGCCGTAGCGCGAGAGCTTGACCCCATCTTCCAGCCGGCCGAACGCGGCGCGGTCGGCTTGGTTCATTAACCGCGGGCTAGTGCTGGACAGGATTGCCTCGTCGAGCGAGGCGCAGCCGCGCACGTGCAGAGCGCGTTCGCCTGCTGGACCGCGGTAGCGCGCGGCGCCGCCGTCGCCGGAAAATTTCTCGCGCGTGAACGGCTGGTTCATCATGCCGAACACCGGCTCGCCGAAACGCATCAGTCCGATCAGCGTGCCCCAGGCGACCATGCCGGTGATGAACGACTTGGTGCCGTCGATTGGGTCGAGCACCCAGACATATTCGGCGTCGGTGCGCGCGGCGCCGTATTCCTCGCCGATGACGCCATGGCCGGGGAAGTTCTGCTGGATCAGCGCGCGCATCGCTTGTTCGGCGGCGCGGTCAGCGGCCGTTACCGGATCGAAACCGCTGGCTTTTTTGTTGTCGACGGCCAACGCCGTGCGAAAAAACGGCAAGATGGTTTCGCTCGACGCGGCGGCGAGCTGATCGACGAAACTCGAGAAGTCGACGGCGGTCATTGCCAATGGCTTATCGCACGATGCTTAAAACTGGCAGCCGGTTTTCCCCAACGATCATGCGGCCGTTTCGGCCCGATCGCCGCTAAGCAGGCTTCCCTGGCCTCAAGCAATGCATTTCCCGCTGGCTAAGTATTGTTGGCCCATTGTAATTGTGATGTTTTTATCGCCTCTGAGGGAAAATGCTAAAATTTGTGCACAAAAAATGGCATCCAGCTATGCATTTAGGCATGGATTTTTCGATTTCGAGTCTTGATTTTTGTGCGGCGCGGTGTAGATTGTTGCAATGCGGTAGCGAGAGCTATCGTTGCCCTCCTTGGGCGTTTCCTCCCTAGACTTGGGCCGCTCTCATGTAGAGCGGCCCTTTTTTTCTATTCGGCCGCCGCCCGATAGGGCCGCAGTTCTTCCAGCGGAATCTCGCCCAGTCGCCGCGCCAGCGTCTCCAAGTCCGCCGCCAGCCGCTCGAATGTGCCGGCGCGCGCATATCGGCGCTCGTCCATGTAAAGCGCGCGGTTGATTTCGAGTTGGATGGCGTGCAGGCCGGCGGCCGGATTGCCGTAATGCTCGGTAATGAAGCCGCCGGCATAGGGCTTGTTGCGCGAGACGCCGTAACCCAGCTCGCGCAAAGTCTTTTCCACCGTCTCCGACACCACGCCGACGCAGCTCGTACCGTAGCGGTCGCCGAGCACGAATTCCGGCCGCGGCCGTTCGTCCTTGTGGCCGGCGGTGGAGGGCATGGAATGGCAATCGATCAGCATGGCGGCGCCGAAGTCGCGGTGCAGCCGCGAAAACAGCCGCCGCAGGGCGCGGTGATAAGGCTTGTACAGGCTCTCGATGCGGGCCAGCGCGTCGTCGACCGGAATGCGCTGATCGTAGATTTCCTGGGCATCGCCCACCACCCGCGCCACCGTCCCCAAGCCCCCTGCCACGCGCATGGAGCGGGTATTGGCGAAGGAGGGGAGCCGCCCCTCGAACATGCGTGGATCGAGCTCATAGGGCTCGCGGTTGACGTCGACGAAGCAGCGCGGGAAATGCGCGCGCATCAGCGGGAAGCCGTGCTTGACGACGCCGGCGATCAATTCGTCGACGAAGCTGTCCTCCGAGCGGCGCAAGGTGGCGAGGTCGAGCCGTGAAACCGAGAGGAATTCGCGCGGATAGGTCGAACCCGAATGCGGCGAATTAAACAGCACCGGCCCCCGGGCCTCGGCCGGTTCCAGGACCTCGAACGGCGGGTCAAGTTCGTCGCGGATTTCACTCATGGATGGTAACGGCCATTTCGAGCACGGTGGTCGAGCACGGTGGTATTGCCGGTAGGATGGGCCCAATCAGCCCATAATAACGGTCTATTGTCTATGCAGCGGGGCCTTATGCCAAGCCATGCTTTCGGTTCACCCGATATTTACCTGGCATAAGTCTTATGGGGCGGTTGGGGCCACCCGGAAGGGGCGGCCAGGACGGGGGCGTCAAGGTCAAATGTCGAAAATCCTCCTGGCTGAAGACGATACCGACATGCGGCGCTTTTTGGTCAAGGCGCTGCAGAACGCCGGATTCGACGTGACCTCCTATGACAACGGTCTGTCGGCCTATCAGCGGCTGCGCGAGGAGCCGTTCGAACTTCTGCTCACCGATATCGTGATGCCGGAAATGGACGGCATCGAGCTCGCCCGCCGCGCCGCGGAACTCGACCCCGACATCAAGATCATGTTCATCACCGGTTTTGCCGCGGTCGCGCTTAACGCCGATTCCACGGCACCCAAGCACGCCAAAGTGCTGTCCAAGCCGATCCATCTGCGCGATCTGGTCAACGAAGTGCAGAAGTTGCTGGCGGCCTAACCCCGCTTGCCTCCCCTGGGGGGAGCCGATAAGACCAAATCCGAAATGGGTGCGTAGCTCAGCGGAAGAGCACTACCTTGACATGGTAGGGGTCACAGGTTCGATCCCTGTCGCACCCACCATTCTTTTCAAGGCCTAGCAACAAGCCCGGGGACCGCCGAAACGGTCAGTTCCACGCACGTTCCACGCAAAGCCGCCATCCGACGATATCCAGGCGATGCCGTCGGCGTGTCTTGTCGCGCCTGCACCGGTGCAGAACATCCAGCCGCCACCAAGCCCGTCGCAGCCGCCCGCATCGGCATGCGCGGCGACGTTGGCGCGTCGGCAGGCGAAGCCAAGCCCCGCTGCTCCCCCGTTACTCCGAAGGTATCGGCGGCCAGCGCAACGGCCGAAGCTTCGGCACCGACGCCGACGTCCGCAATCTCCATCGTCATCACTGCCACGCCCACTTCGGAAACCTCGTCTGCAATGCTAGTGTCATCGCGTCCGCGTTCGCCGCAATTCGATGGTCGGCGCCCACGCCAACCATCAATAATCTAGAGCCATTTTGGATTGAGATTACGCATAACCTGCGTGATTGAAGAAATTCAAGCATTCACCTGGGGCGAAGAGATCGAGGATTGAGCCGATCCTGTCCCAGAGTGCTGGGATCGAGCGTTCTGCGGCCTTTCGCAGGTGTGCTTTGAGTTTTGCGAAGGCCATCTCGATGGGGTTGAGATCGGGCGAGTACGGCGGCAGATAGCGCAACTGCGCCCCGGCGGCCTCGATGATGCGGCGGACTTCATCATTCTTGTGGGCGGGCAGATTGTCCATAACCACGATGTCCCCCGGTTTGAGAGTTGGGACCAGGCATCGCTGCAGATAGACGCGGAAAATCTCGCCGGTCATCGGTTCGTCGATGACGAAGGGGGCGGTGATGGCGTCGTGGCGCAGGGCAGCAACGAAGGTAGTGATCTTCCAGTGACCGTGCGGCACTTTGCCGATCAGACGTTGGCCGCGACGACAGCGACCACGCAACCGCGCCATGTTGGTTGAGGTGCCGGTCTCGTCGATAAAGACCAGGCGCGCCGGATCAAGCAGCCCTTGGCGCGCCTTCCAGTCGGAGCGGGCCATGGCTACGTCGGGCCGATCCTGCTCGGCCGCGTAAACGCTTTTTTTTGAAGCTGATGCCGTGGCGGTCGTAGAAGCTCCACACGGTTGCGACGCTGACCATGATGCCGCGCTTGCGCAGCAGAGCCCGGACTTCTTCAAGCGTAATATCCGAATGTACCCCAATCAGATCGAGCAGCCACGTGGCATGGGGCTCGAGAACCGCACGGCGGTGACCGCGAACCGGGCTCGGCGCCATTCGTCCGTCAAGCCGCCACTGACGGACCCATTGATAGCGCTGCTGGCGCTCACCGCGAATATCTTGGAAACCGAGCGTGCCGACAGGCCGCCCGCGACCGCACCTATCACCCGCTCGCAAATCAGACGAATAGGCCTGTGTCATCGCCGCCTCCGAATCAAGACGGACTAATCCTGAACCGGAAAAGCCTTCCAGGTAATCCCCGCGAGTCGATCAATCTAAAAAAACTTCTATTGAAAGTTGGTTACGTTACCCGACGGTCTCAATCTTCCGTCTGGATAATCGGCTTGTGGCACGTTGCGACGTTTCGCTGCCATGCGATGGCATGTCGGCTATTAGGGCAACAACGGAATTCGGGTAGCCTTGGGGCCAAGCTGAATATGTTGAAAATGATGCGGTGGACGGCGCCCACTCTGCGGCATCGAAGTGCCATAGGGTGGTTGGTCGAAACGCAACCACATTGAGGGGAGCCGTCCATGGGTGAGGTTAGCACGATTGGGGTCGATATTGCGAAGTCAGTTTTTCAGATTCACGGCGTCGATGCGGATGGCACGGTAGTGATCCGCAGGCGGGTTGGTCGAGCGAAGGTTCTTGAGTTCTTTGCCAAATTGCCGGCCGTGCATCGTTGGCATGGAAGCGTGTGCCACGGCGCACCAGTGGGCGCGCGAGCTCAAGAAGCTCGGGCACGACACGCGACTGATGCCGCCGACCTATGTCAAAGCCTACGTTAAGCGCGGTAAGAACGATGCGGCCGATGCGGCAGCGATCTGCGAGGCCGTGACGCGGCCATCGATGCGGTTTGTGCCGATCAAGAGCGTCGAGCAGCAGAGTGAGCTGATGCTGCACCGGACGCGGGATCTCCTGATCCGCCAGCGAACTCAACTGATCAATGCTCTTGCGTGCCCACCTGGCCGAACTCGGGCTGGTGGCAGCGAAGGGGCATGAGGGACTGCAGCAATTGGTCGTGACTGTGACAGAGAGCGGCGATGAGCGGCTGCCGAGCGAAGCACGCTTTGCCTGTCAGTCGATTGTTGCGCAACTGCACGCGGCGCAGACCCAGATAAGTGGGCTCGACAAGCGCATCACTCAAGCCCATCGCGCTAATGCGGACAGCAAACGGCTCGAAGCCATTCCAGGGTTCGGCGTGATCCTATCCACGGCGGTCGTGGCAACGATGACCGATCCTAATGCGTTCAGAACCGGGCGTGAGTTCGCAGCCTGGATCGGATTGGTGCCGCGGCAGAACTCCACCGGCGGCAAAGAGCGCCTCGGCTCGATTTCCAAACAGGGCGATCGCTATCTGCGGCGACTATTCGTCCTCGGTGCAATATCCATTGTCAGGATCGCACGCGCGCGGCCGGAGAAGTACCCTTGGCTGATACAGCTTCTCGCCCGTCGGCCGTTCAAGGTTGTTGCGGTGGCGCTGGCCAACAAGATGGCGCGGATCGCCTGGGCAGTGTTGGCCAGAGGCGAGACCTATCGGGCGCCAACTCGCTTGAGCGACGCCTGCCATCGCAGCGGCGGCCTGAAGCTGTCGGCGCTGGAAATGTAAGGTTAGGTCGAGAGCGTACAAGAAAGTCGAGGGTGATGATGGTTTGATGCGAACCGGTTGGACCGGGGATCGGGAGAACCCGCAATGGGTCAAGCACTCTCGAGCGCGAGCAAATGATAGGGACCCGATCTGCGGATCACATCAGGGCCAGCGGTCTTAAGCACCGCGCAAACAGGCCGGACACATGACTTGCACCCGACCGCAAGCAGAAAGCCAAAAGAATCCCTTGACCCGTGGGCGCCGTCCACACATGACCCTGAGCGACAACGCAGAGCGGACGCTGCGGTGCCGGTAGTCCCTATGCAGCGCCGGTGAAAGCTGAAAGCCCAAGCCGTCCAGAGCTTTGGCTTCTAAAATAATTGTTGGCTGGAGTCACATAGATACCACGCCTAAAGATCATCTGTGCAGATATGCCAAGCGTGGCTCCAACCACCTGAGATGCTAAAACCGAATGCTTTTGGCGATTTTGGTTGTCGTTAGGTGGGGGGCTGATTATGCGTAGCTTTCATCTTGCAGCGCTCGCCGCTGTTGCTGCTATCGGCTTTGCTTCGATCGCTTCGGCAGCCGACATGCCGGTTAAAGCGCAGGCTTATAAGGCTGTACCCGCGCCGCTCGCACCAAGCTGGGGCGGTTTCTATTGGAGCCAATGTCGGCGGCTGCTGGATGAGCGGACAGGAATTCGCATTTGCTGCTCTCGGCGGTGTCGCATTTAATACTTGCGGGCCGTGCGGTGCTTTCTATAACCCAACCGCACTGTCGGGCGGGAGGGAAAGCGGATTGTTGGGCGGAATCCATGCCGGATATAATTGGCATTTCGCTCCAGCGTGGCTCATCGGTGTGGAAGGTGACTTCTCGTGGACCCATCTTAATCAGTCGGTCACTGGTACCTTGAGCAGCCCGGGATTTCCCATTGTTAATAGTGCCGGTCTCGATTTCGAAACTGACGTCAAATGGATGGCTTCGCTAAGGGGGCGTCTTGGTTGGATTGCCAACCCCAACTGGCTGGTTTACGCGACTGGCGGTGTTGCGTGGGCCAATATCGACCAATCAGCGATTGCGACGTGCCCTACGGGTGTGGGACTGTGCGTATTTACAACTCTACTGTCAGGGGCGCCGCTTAGTCTGAACAAAACGCGGACTGGATTTGTTGTTGGCGGCGGCGCCGAGTGGGAATTTGCTAGTCAGTGGCGAGCTCGGCTTGTATATCTCTACTACGGATTCGACAATTCGGATAGCGGATCTAGCCAGTTCCTCGGTACCGGTGGAGCTCCCGGGCTGCGTTAGTGTCCCAGGTAACTGTAACGCGCAATACACCTTCGGCCGATTGAACATCCAAACCGTTCGGGTTGGCCTCAGCTACGCTTTCCGATAAGCATCGCGATCCCTAACGACAAAAAGCCCCGGACATTGCCCGGGCTTTTCTTTTGGTGAGAGACGAATCTTGAATGTCGCCTTTTGATGCTGTGGACGGCTCCTCCACCGGCACGTGAGTGCCATGAATGTGGGGCTGCTGAGGCTCCCACGATTCAGAGGAGCCAACATGCAAACGATCACGACAATCGGTCTCGACATCGCCAAGTCAGTCTTTCAGGTGCACGGCGTTGATGCTGGTGGCCAAGTGGTCATCCGCCGTCAGTTGAAGCGTCGCTACGTCCTGGCGTTCTTCCAAAAGCTGGCGCCGTGCCTGGTCGGCATCGAGGCCTGCGCGTCGTCGCACCATTGGTCGCGCGAGCTCCAGGCGCTTGGTCACACTGTGCGGTTGATGCCGCCGGCCTACGTGTAGCCCTACGTCAAACGTCAGAAGAACGATGTCGCTGACGCGAGGCTATCTGCGAAGCAGTCACCAGAGCGAACATGCGTTTCGTTCTAGACGTAGACCTCTGAGCAGCAGAGCGGCTTGGTGCTTCATCGCACGCGCCATCTGTATATGCGCCAGCAGACCGCGGTGATTATTGCTATCCGCGCTCTCCTTGCCGAGTTTTGCTTTATCGCTCCGGTCTATGAACCTCCTCCGTTTCAGTGGACACCCGTAGTAGGCTCGAAGAGCCAGGAGGTGTCAGATGGAGAAGGCAAAGCGGCGTTTCTTTACCGAAGATTACAAACGGCAAACGGTTGAACTTGTTCGATCGAGTGGGCGCTCGATCGGCTCGGTGGCGGCCGAGATCGGGCTGGCCGAGACGGTGCTGCGTAAATGGGTGAACAAATTCGGCGTTTTGGAGCAGCCGGCGGCAGCGGCGCGGCGCTCCACAACGCCGGCGGCGCTGCCGTCGGCTGACCAAGCCTCTGAGATTGCCCAGCTCAAGCGTGAGAACGAGCGCCTGCGCATGGAACGCGATATTTTAAAAAAGTCGATCGCGATCTTTGCTGGAACACGGACATGAGATTCCGCTTCATCGAAGATCGCCGCGACGATTATCCAGTCCGTCAGATGTGCAGATCCTGGGCGTCTCGCCGGCCGGCTATTATGCTTGGCGTACTCGGCCGGAAAGCCGTCGAGCTGCAGCCAATCGCATCCTGCTGTCCGAGATTGTCCGTATTCATCGCGACAGTAGCGAGCGTTATGGCAGCCCCCGTGTCCATGCCGTCTTGCGTGCTCAGGGCCGCGGCGCCAGCCGTGGCCGGATCGAGCGGCTGATGCGCCGCCATGGCATCCGTGCAATCATGATGCAGCCGCGGCGGGTGCGAACGACCGACAGCCGTCACAACCTGCCGATCGCTCCCAACCTTCTCGATCGCAACTTCGTCGCTGCGGCGCCAAACCGCATCTGGCTTGCCGACATCACTTACATTCCAACTGGTGAGGGCTGGTTGTACTTGGCCGCGGTCATGGACCTCTACAGTCGCAAGATCGTCGGCTGGGCTATGCGCGATCATCTGCGAACCGAATTGCCGCTCGCGGCTCTCATGATGGCGCTGCAGCGCCAGCGCCCTGACGCGGGCCTGATCCATCATTCCGATCGTGGCGTTCAATATGCCTCAGACGGATACCGTGGCGCTCTGCAACTCGCTGGCATGCGCGCATCGATGAGCCGTAAAGGCGATTGCCTCGACAATGCCCCGATGGAGAGCTTCTTCCACACTCTCAAAACCGAGCTTGTCCATCATCAGAAATATGCGACAGGCAGACGCCCAGCGCGACCTGTTCGCCTTCATTGAAGTTCTACAATCGAATGCGTCTCCACTCGCAATCGGATATATCAGCCCGTCGAGATGAACAAAAGCGACTTAACCCCGTCCACTAAAGCGGGGGAAGATCAGTTCCCTTCCTCCCCCCAATTCAACCCTTCGTCATAAACTTCGCTCTGCCTCGCCCTGCCTGAACAAACCGCGCACAGTGCCTATGGGTTTGCCGGTGTCCAATTGGTCAGCCGCAGGAAGCTCTTTCGCCTGCGTCGCCAGCTCTAAGCGTGTGGGCAGCTCGACATAGCTCGGGCGGCCGCCCACCGTCACCAATCGCGCGCAACGTGTCCGGCCCGACGGCGAGAACTGACTCAATTCCTTCATTGGCGGTGTATGTTCCTACACCGCCGTGGCTTTGTCTTATGATGGTCTTGACCTCGCCAGGCGTGCGGTCGCCGGTTTCCAGAGGCGATCTTCGGGATTTCAGATCGGGTATTCTGCTGCATAAAATTGCATCCGACGTGAAATTAATGAGGCCGTCCACCTTGCCTCCCTGCGATCGATATTGAGCGAATGTCAATTTGGCATCGGTGGAAGCCCATCGGTTGACAGATGGTATAACTATTCCTACTATATGGTAGAAGGTAGACGCTATGGGAATGAACATCAAAAATGAAGAGACGTATCGTCTCACCAAGCAACTCGCCAAGCTTACCGGCGAGAGCTTGACGACCGCTGTCACTGAAGCTGTTCGCGAGCGCCTCGACCGCGTTCGTCGTGAGCCCGGCGTTGATCTAGCGGAACGCTTATTGATAATCGGTCGGGACTGCGCGGCGCACCTCAAGAAGCCGTTCCGCACCGTCGATCATGGCGACATGCTTTATGATGAGCGAGGATTGCCAAAGTGATCATCGACTCATCTGCATTTATTGCCATTCTCCGGGCTGAATCGGATGCGCACGCGTATGCTGGGGCAATTGCCGACGCGCCGGTTCGACGCGTGAGCGCAGTGAACTTTGTCGAGGCTGCGGTTGTCATCGATGCGAGTCGCGATCCTATCGCTACTCGACGTTTTGATGAGTTTATTCGAGAAGCCGGCATCTCGATCGAGCCTGTCACGGAAGCTCAGGCGCAAATCGCAAGAGAAGCGTATCGCGATTTTGGCAAGGGAAGCGGCCATAAAGCCAGGCTAAATTTCGGCGACTGTTTTGCCTATGCCCTTGCCAAAACTATGGGTGAACCACTGTTGTTCAAAGGCAGCGATTTTGCGCAGACCGACGTCGCCATCACTTTGCGCTCGTATTAGGAGTAACTTTGAGAGATGCAACGGCGGCCCAATTTCATTGGGCGTGACTCCGATATTCGGCCTCACCACGCTCGGCAGGCGACCACGAGAGCGATAGGCGCATCCTCGTGCAGGCCAAGCCCTCCGGCACAAGAACGCGGTCCGCAAGCGAGCCGCCTCGATCTAGCCGACCCTCCTGCGAATACGACCAGAGCCGCGTTGGGCCTATTTTTGACTCCCCACGCCCCGAAAGTCCCCAAGGCGATTCGTAGCGTTTAGTTGGAAAATTTTTGATACCCATAGTTTGACCGGCCTTGCATTGAGTGGCCCAGATGGACATGATTGCTGAAAATTCCAGTTTAGCGGCACATCCCCTGGGGCCGCTAGGGCGTCCGGCGATATCCTTTGTTTCCTCAACGACGACACCGAAGTGATATCGCCCGATTGGCTCGATCAGCTCGTCGCGCGCGTGTCCTTGCCGAGGTCGCGGCGGCGGGCCCCATGCTCTATTACCCAGACGGCACCATTCAGCATGCCGGCGTTATTCTCGGCCTCAGCGGCATCGCTGGACATGCCGCGACCGCGCGCCGCGCAGTAGTCGCGGCTATTTCGGCCGTGCCTGCATCGAACAGGATATCTCCTGCGTGACCGCTGCCTGCTGGCGGTTGCGCCGAGTATTCGCGCGGTGGGCGGTTTCGACGAGGACTTGCCGCTCGCCTACAACCACGTCGATTTTGCCTGCGGCTAAGGGCGGCAGGCTGGCGCATCCTCTGGACGCCGGTGGCCGAGTTGCTGCATCGCGAGTTGGCCTCGCTCGGACGGCACAGTGCGGCGCGCGCGCCGCACAATATGTGCGGGACGCCACCTTGATGGGCGAGCGCTGGAGGCCCGCTCTCGAAGTGGACTCGTTCTATAACGTCAATCTATCACTGGAACGCGGATATCGGCTCGCGTTTCCGCCGCGGCATGCGGCGGCAGGCGCCGCTCCGCGCTCTTGATGACGCCGCGCTCCATCTGCACACGGCGATTGCAGAACTCCGCGATCATCGCGTCCGAATGGCTAGCGAGGATAATGATCGGCGTGCGGTCGAACAGCCCCTCGATACGTTGGCGCACCTTCTTCTGGAACTCGGCGTCGCCAGCGCCGAGCCCTTCGTCGATCAGCAGGATATCGTGATGCGCGGCGGTCGAGACCGCAAAGGCGAGCCGCGCGGCCATGCCGGCCGAATAGGTGCGCATCGGCAATTCCAGAAATTCGCCGAGTTCGGTGAAAGCGGCGATTTCGTCGAGCTTGGCGGCGATTTCGCGCCTGGTCATGCCCAACATATAGCCGCGCAGATAAATATTCTCGATGCCCGTCGATTCCGGGTCCATCCCCGCATGCGACTCGAGCAGCGCGCCGACCCGCCCCTCGATGGTGATCGTGCCGCCATTCGGCTTATAGATACCGGCAAGCACGCGCAGCAGCGTCGTCTTGCCCGAGCCATTGTGGCCGACAAGGCCTATGCGGTCGCCGTCGTTGATTTCGAGATTGATGTGATCGATGGCGCGCACGGTGACGATGTCATGGGCGCCAGACATAATGCGGCCGCCGGTCGCTTGCGACAGGATCTTGTTCTTGAGCGAGCGCGAGTTGGCGCCGAAAATCGCGAATTCAACCGTCAAATTCTGGATCGAAATGTGTGGCATTCGGGCTAGACCCAATATGCGATGCGCGCGTGCGCCCGGCGATAGAGCCAGGCGGTGAAGCCAAATCCCGCCAGCGCCATGGCGATGCAAAAAACCCAACTGGTTTGCGTCGGCATCTCGCCGAGCAGTGGCGCGCGTACGATCTCGATGAGATGATAGAACGGGTTGAGCAGCACGAAGGCAGGTCGGTTAGGCAGGTTTGCCGGTGACCAGAAGATTGGCGTCAGAAAAAATACGACCTGGATAACGGTGGCGATCACTTGCGGAATGTCGCGATAGCGGGTCGAGAGCACGCCGACCGATAGCGCGATCCACGCGGCATTGATGAGGAACAGGATAAAACCGGGGATGAACAGCAGAGTGTTCCAATCCGGTACCAACTCAAACCAGATCGCCACGACGATGTAGATCGCCATGTTGAAACCCCAGATCATGACGCAGCGCGCCATCATCCGATAAAAATAGACACTGAGCGGTATGGGCAGATTGCGGATGTCGGATTCCGCCGATATGAAAACCATTGCGCCTTCGGTGATGCAGCTCGTGAGCAGGCCCCAGAAGATGATGCCGGTCGCGATAAAGGGCAATGTCTTGGCGACATCCTGGCGGAACACGACGGAGAACAAGAAGCCCAGCGTCCCGACCATCGTACCCATCGAAATCGTCAGCCAGAATGGGCCGAGCACCGAGCGCCGAAAGCGCTGCCGAATATCGTGGATGGCGAAGCGGGACCACAATCGGTAGAGCCGGGCGCCTTTGACGAGGTCGGCGAAAGCCTGCGCCGGCACCGCTTCCGCGGAAATGCGGATGACGGGCATCTTTTGCTCAGGAAAGGCCGCCGTGGTCATGCCTGTGGTCAACTCGGGATTTGGCGATTGTCAGTACGGGCGGCGGGCGTTTAGCACAGGTCGACGGCGCCGTCACCCGTTGGCGCGGAGCCGATTCAAAGATGGTACTCAACTATACGAGGATGTTCCCGACAATGCTGGCAACGCATGCGATTGGCATATATCCTAGTCGTCGCAGTGGCGTTGTCGTTTGATCTGCCGAATGTGTCGTTTATTTGGGGTGAGCCTTCGTTTGATCAACGTCGCTCGGCGCGAAATTGCCCACCGATCTCCGCCATTGAACCTAGAACCCAAGAGCAAACAGAATTAATCCGGCCGGTATCAAACTTATACCCCAGCGGAGTGCAAAGGTCTTGATCGCTTCGGCTGCGCGTCCGGTAAATCGTGCGAGGCCCCGATGCTGCGCGCGCGCGGCGCTCGCATCGCCGACCAGTGCAGGCGGCAACAGCTCGCGGACAGCGGGCATTGACAGGACGTCCGCAAGACGCTGCGGGTCGGGGCAGGGAACGTAAAGTTTGGGCTTGTTCTCGAGAACGTGGATGTCTTTCGTATCGAGATAAGTCCGCACGTTCTCCGTCGCGGCGTGCTAGGCTTTGCCAAAATACCCCATGCCCGGTATTGAAAATCGAACGGTTTGCGTCATCGCTTCTATGACGGCCAGAACTAGCCAAAGCAACGCCGGCGCAAGATCAATCGGCCACCGCATCAACGAGCTTTTGGATATTTCCACGAAATAGAGCACGCCTGCCGCGTTGAGCAGCCACAAAATCGCGTACATATCGAGGTAACGCGGCGCAAGCGGCCCGGCCGCGCGCGCATAAGCCACGGCTAGCACCTGCAATGCCGCCCAACCCGTGAGTGCAGGTAGAAGCCAGCGACGGTTGGCAAGGTGCGGCTTCAGCCTTCCATTGCGAGCAATGCCGGTGCATTCATAAAAACGCCGCGCAGCAGGTTAACGGAGGTTGGTTGCCGGCCGGGCAGCCGCGGCCAAGTGACGATGTCCATCAAGGCGTGCAGAAATTGTCGGACAGAGTGGGCTTTGAGCGGCGCGTGAAACGCGACAATCGGAGTATACAGCACCATGACGACCGTCGCGGCCGGAAGAAATGCCAGGCCCAACAGTTCGCGTCGGCCCGACCGGCGTCCGACAGCGAACTGAACGGCGCTGATAGCGAATGCCGCCGCCATTGTCAGTGCGCCGCCGGCCATACTGAAATAGCTCAGCACGAGAAACAGTGTCGCCAGCCACCAGCGTGGCGTAAACGCTTTAGCGTCGACGATGATGACGAGGCCGCCGATGCTGAACAGTAATAGGAAGTACCACTGCGGCTGCAACCCGGCCAGCGTGTTTTCCCAGCCGAAGGGAAGCATAAATATTATCGAAAACAGAGCGAACGCGAGCCAAGACCAGTGGTCCAATAATGGACGGACTGCAGCGATAAGCAGCGCGACGGCGGCGCATTTGCAGTGTGGGATCCCAATAACCGTTCAATTCCAATAGCAATAGCGCCCACAAGCGCGTCACGAAAATGCGATGCTCATTATGCGGGGCGATCAAATCGGCAATATGCAACGTGCGGTCGAGGAATTTTGGATACAGCAAGGCGCCTTCGGCATCCCACTGATCCCAAAACGGCGTCGGGCTGCCGAAGCGGTTAATCGTCCAGCACTTGATCCCAATAACCGCCAGCGCGCAAGCGCCTGAAAGATCATCCACGACGATAATAGTTCATTCAGTTTAAGCGTAGCTCGGCGCATGACCGCATTGTAACGTTGTCGTTCAGCAATGCCGTTGCTCTTCGATGAACGGCTCGTTTTGGCGGTTGCTCCCTTAAGTCTGTTCGTGTTTGCATTCGTCAGACCGCGGTGTACACCGTCTGCGGCGCCGGCGGTCGATAGATGAGCGCGGAGTGTCGAGCTCAGGTCTGTTCCACCAAACGATGTAGGCCGAATTTTATGGCTGAGATTTATCGCGATTTCGCGGTTGTCTTCGGCTGAGAACAAATACTAAAAGCAGCCAGAACCTGTCTGAGGTTAGCTCCGGGGGGCAAGCGAGTGCAAATAGAGACCTTTCCGATCGACGGCCCGCTTTTGCTGACGCCGCCAAAGTTCAGCGATGCGCGCGGCTTTTTTTCCGAAGTCTATAATCGGAAGCTCTTTGCAGAGTTGATCGGCGACATTGCGTTTGTACAAGACAATCATTCGCTTTCCGTTCAATCGGGTACAATTCGCGGACTGCATTTTCAAGTCCCGCCCGCTCGCTCAAGGGAAGCTTGTTCGGGTTGCGCGTGGGGCGGTTTTCGATGTGGCGGTCGACATTCGCCGCAATTCGCCGACGTTCGGTCGCCACGTGTCGGCGGTATTGTGCGCGCAGAATTGGCGTCAGATGTGGATCCCAACGGGATTTGCGCACGGATTTTGTACGATTGAGCCTAATACCGAAGTTATCTATAAGGTGACGACTTATTACAGCAGAAACGACGAACGAGGTATTGCCTGGAACGATTCGGACCTCGGAATCCAGTGGCCCGTCGATCCAGGCGAGGCCATATTGGCTGATCGGGACAGAGAGTTTCCTCGGTTATCGGAAATCCAGTCGTATTTCGATTGAGAGCGTAAATGCGGGTTTTGGTTACAGGGGGCGCGGGATTCATCGGTTCTGCCGTATGTCGCTATCTCGTGCAGGAAGTCGGCGCGACGGTTCTCAACGTCGATAAGTTGACTTACGCAGGCAACGTCGAATCGTTGCGCGAGCTCAAAGGCTCAACGAACTATCATTTTATCAAGAAGGATATCTGCGATCGTCAAGCGATGGACGAGGCATTCGCCACGTTCCGGCCGGATGGCGTGATCCATCTCGCCGCCGAAAGTCATGTCGACCGCTCGATTACGAGCGCTGCCGATTTTATTTCAACCAACATCGTTGGCACATACGTCTTGCTCGAGGTGGCGAGACATTATTGGTCGAACTTGACGGGCGAGAAACAAAGGACCTTCCGTTTCCTGCATGTTTCGACGGACGAGGTCTATGGCTCGCTCGGCGCAACTGGGACTTTTTCCGAGACAACGGCTTACGATCCCTCGTCGCCTTACGCGGCGTCGAAAGCGGCGGCCGATCACCTCGTGAGTGCTTGGCATCGGACCTACGGACTGCCGGTCGTCATCACCAACTGCTCGAATAATTACGGGCCTTTCCATTTTCCGGAAAAGCTTGTTCCACTCATCATCCTGAACGCCATCCACGGCAAGCCGCTTCCGGTCTACGGCGACGGCCAGAATTCTCGCGACTGGCTGTTCGTGCGCGATCACGCGCGCGCTTTGTGGAGCGTCTTGACGCGCGGCCGCGCCGGCGAGAAATACAACATCGGCTGTCGGAGCGAGCGGACGAATATCGATGTGGTTCGTCTTATCTGCGCGATTTTGGATCGTTTGCGTCCGCAAGCGTCTTCCTACGATAGACTGATCACCTTTGTGACCGATCGTCCGGGTCACGACCGACGCTATGCAATCGATCCGATCAAGGTCGAGAGCGAAGTGGAATGGCGCGCCGAAGACAGCTTCGAATCAGGAATCGAAAAGACGGTGATCTGGTATCTCGAGAATGAATGGTGGTGGCGGCCGTTGCGGGAAAAAGTCTACGCCGGCGAACGGTTGGGCCTGTTAACGCCCGTCAATCATGCCGGCTAATGCGCAGCTTCGTTTGGCGGTGACCGGGCGCAGCGGCCAGATTGCGCGCGCTTTGCAATCTAGCGCGGGGGTAGGGCTGAATGTCTTGCCGGTCGCGCGGCCCGAGCTCGATCTGAGTTCGGAGGAGGATCCCACAGCCCTGTTCAGGAAATATTCTCCCGATGTCATTGTCAACGCGGCGGCCTACACGGCGGTTGATAAAGCGGAATCGGAAACCGAACTGGCGCGAACAATCAATGCCCGCGGTGCTTTACTTGTTGCCCGCGCGGCCGCCCAACTCGATATCCCGATTATTCAGATTTCGACCGATTATGTTTTCGACGGCACTGCAACGCGGCCCTACCGCGAAGATGACGCCACGTCGCCGATCAATGTCTACGGCGCCACCAAGCTCGAAGGCGAACAGGCGGTGCGCTCGACGACGACAAACCACGTCATATTGCGCACGAGCTGGATCTATGCGGCAGAAGGCACGAATTTCGTGCGCACAATGCTGAGATTAGCAGAGCAACGGGATGAAATTGCCGTCGTCGACGATCAACGCGGCGCCCCGACGTCGGCTCACGACATCGCGCCGGCAATCGCCGTGCTCGCGCGCCGCCTTGTCGACAGCCCGCACGATGCTTCGCTGCGCGGAGTATTCCACATGACGAATAAAGGCGAAGCAACCTGGGCCGACTTCGCGACCGAAATATTCAAGATATCGAAAGCCCAGGGCGGTCCATCGGCACGCGTCAACCGGATTGCCACCGCGGAATTCCCGACAGCGGCACGGCGCCCCATGTATTCGATATTGGACCTGTCCAAAATATCGCAATTCGAGGATATTTCGATGCGTCACTGGACCGAGGCCTTACAATCGGCCATGAAAGTCTACGCAAGACTGCATGGAGCTCAATGATGAAAGGGATCATTCTGGCCGGCGGCTCGGGGACGCGATTGCATCCCGCCACACTTGTGGTGTCCAAGCAGCTGCTGCCAGTCTATGACAAGCCGATGATCTACTATCCGCTCGCGACTTTGATGCTCGGCGGCATCCGCGAGTTTTTGGTCATCACCACGCCCGAAGATCGGCCGCTGTTTCAAAGATTGCTGCGAGATGGTTCGCAGTTCGGCGTGCGCATCGCATATGCCGTCCAAGACAAGCCGCGTGGGCTCGCCGACGCCTTCATCGTCGGCCGCGATTTCATCGGCAAAGACAATGTGGCGCTGATATTGGGAGATAATATCTTTTATGGGCACGGCCTGTCGGACCTGCTGATCAATGCCGTCCGGCACGATCATGGCGCGCGAATTTTCGCTTATCGTGTCGCAAGCCCGGAACGTTATGGCGTCGTTGAGATCGACAAGTCCGGTCAAGCGCTTTCTATCGAAGAGAAACCGGAGCGGCCAAGGTCGAAACTCGCCGTGACCGGACTTTATTTCTACGATAATAGCGTGATCGATATCGCAGCGCGATTGCAGCCTTCGGCGCGCGGCGAGATTGAAATAACGGACGTCAACCAAGCCTACCTTACGCGGCGCGAGCTCAGTGTTGAGGTCATGGGCCGCGGCTTTGCCTGGCTCGACATGGGTACGCATCAATCTTATTTGGAAGCCTGCACCTTTGTCCAAACCGTCGAACAGCGCCAGGGATTACGGATTTGCTGCCCAGAGGAAGTTGCCTTCAACGAAAAATGGATATCGCGCGAACAATTGCTTGCATCGGCGCAGGCTTACAAAAATTCTGACTACGGCAGATATTTGATGGACTTGTTTGAGGTTAGTGCAATGACACCCGCGGCCGCAGTCAACCAATAATCACGATCTTTCGGTCAAAGGATCGACCAGCATCAGTCCAATTGCGAACCAAAACGTGCGTTGAAAAAACATATCGTGGACAAGGCCCATTAAGACAAAGAGCGTTACGAGCGCCAATACGCCTCGTTTTCTTGCGATTTTTCCGCCTTCTGCCAAGCCCCAATTCACCAGCGTCGTGACGTTTGCGCTCGTATAAGATACTGTCGGATGGAATCATATCACTTTTTTATAACGAAAATGCCAAGCGGATGCAGCCTTTCAGAAGTCTATCGCTGATCGGGAGCATAAGCACAACATGATTTATGTGGCCTATGAACAGAACCAGATCTGCGGCACATCAGCCGCATGTCTCAAGCATGGATACGCGGCTTGTTGTCGATGGAAAAAAGAATCCAACAAAGATGTTCGTTTGTCATAATACTCAGGAAAAGGAATCCATCAATTGCGCTAATCCGCTGTAGGTATCGGTAGGCGGTTTCCACCCGATTGATTCAAGTTTATGCGTGCTTACGACTAATTCCCCGGATAGCCGCTCCCACCAGGTGGGCGCTGCAAGCCTCATGGCAAAGCGAATCGCCGCCTTCGGGAAATAAAAGAGCCACGGTTTGCGCCCTTGGGATTTGCGCAAAATCGCGATGATTTCGGCCAGGGTGAGCGAACGAGGACCTGCAACTAAGAACGTTTCATTGGCGGCCTTTTCGTTTTCGAGCACAAAAAGAATCGCAGCGACAAGATTGTCGAGCGCAACGAGCGAACGTCGGTGGATGAAATCTTTGAATGGAAGTGGAAATGGCAATGCCGCAACGCGCACTAACGTATGAATATTTCCTTTCGCATGCGGTCCGTAGACGACGACCGGCCGCAAGATGGTGTAAGATATGTTTGCGGCTTTAATCGCTGTTTCGGCCGCCAGTTTTGAGCGGCCGTAGTAATCGGTCGGCATGGGGAAGTCGCTTTCGCGGATTATGTGCGACGCGTTTGGACCGATCTGAGCGCGGACAGACGAAATATAAACAAAGCGTTTGATGTTTGCGGCCTTCGCGGCTGCGGTTAAACGCGCTGTCGCCAGCCAGTTGATTTGATCGAATTGGCCGAATGCATCGTCGGTCTGGTCGGCATGCGCAAGGCCTGCAGCGTGCACGACAATATCGACGTCCTGCAGGATCGGATCCCATTCTATTTTATTTCGCAAATCCGATATTAATTTAACTTCGACAGAAGGCGCAAATGATACTTCACGACGAATGGCTACGCGAACCACATAACCCGCGCGAACCGCGGCAGCGACCAATGCCTGCCCAATAAAACCAGTGGCGCCTGTAACGAGTATCCGCTTGGCTGGTTTCTTTGCCACGCTAAGTGCGCTAAACTGGATATCGCTGAATTTGAATTAAGCTGAGGCGCAAGCAAGATGGCTTTTCGTCCCAAGCCATGCAATTTCCGAATTGAAAAGATTCGCAACCGTGTTACCGCCGACAATCTAGCATGTCGCTTTTGGAACACAACTGTGATACCGAGTATTCATAAATTCAATCACCCATAAGTAAGAGCGAGAGAATCTGATAAAATTTCGCGGGAGTAGCTCCGGTACGCGATCCCATATTAAGTGCGCGAGTGGTTAGTTCGGCCGCCTAGCGTTTCGCACAAGGAGCTGGGTTTAGCTGAATTCGTGAATGGTACGTCGATGCTGACCAGCGCCAAATCCACGACCCGGGATTCATCCTTAAGCGCCGCGAGGCATGTCGCGATATTGATGTGCACAAAAAACGGTGCACCATTTCTTGCCGATCAACTGAAATCAATCGCGCAACAAACCCATGCGGACTGGGCTTTATTCGCGTCCGACGATGGCTCGGACGATGAAACGCGAGAAATCCTTGAGCGCTTTGCCAGCAACCAAAGGCAGAATACCGTCGTTCGCGGCGGCCCGGGAAAGGGCACCTGTGCGAATTTCCTGTCATTGGCCGCCGATCCAACAATTGATGCCGACTATTTTGCATTCAGCGACCAAGACGATATTTGGCATCCGGAAAAGCTTGAGCGCGCATTGAACTGGCTCGCTACGGTTCGCGATGATATTCCTGCGTTCTACTGTGGGCGTACCGAATTGATGACGGCCGATGGGCGCGTCTACGGCCTATCGCCGCTTTTCAAGCGTGCGCCCGCATTTGAAAACGCGCTCGTGCAAAGTCTCGCCGGAGGCAACACGATCGTTTTCAATCGCGCGACAAAAAAACTTATAGAACAAATGGGAACCATCGATGTCGTTCTGCACGACTGGTGGACATACCAACTGGTCTCAGCCGCCGGTGGCGCCATTCGCTACGACCCCACGCCGTTGGTCAAATACCGTCAGCATTCGCAAAGCCAGATTGGCTCCAATCTCGGCTGGCGCGCGCGGTCAATTCGCATTGGCATGATGCTGTACGGCCGTTTTCGCGAATGGAACGAAACGAATATCACGGCGCTCAAAAAAATGCCTGAACAGGTCATGCAGCCTGCGGCCCGTATCGCCTTGGAAAATTTTATGAAGGCGAGGGTGGCTCCATCTTTACCAGCACGTCTGCGGTATTTGTATAGATCCGGCGTATATCGCCAAACCTGGCTCTCCAGTATCGGATTGCTGTTCGCAACGATCATTAAAAAGATATAACGGCCAGCGCGGTCCGCTTCATCAAACGAGACCTTGCGTGTTTGCTATTGAGCACTGGGGAAAAGCTGCGATGTCCTGCCGCTGATCCAATAGATTGCAAGTCCGAACCATTCACGCACAGCGAGATCGGTGGTTGATAAATTGTCCAATATTGACGCGAATGGCCGCCAAAGGCGGGATTATCGGGCTGGCCGACTATCGAGCGAAGGCGGTGCAGGAGCCCTCGGGCACCTTTCTCGCCACCGCCACCCAAGCGCTCGACTACGTGAAGTCGCGCCTCGGCACCGGCAAGCGCGTCACCGGCCAATCGCCGCCGCAGGCATTGTCGTCCGCCCCCAAGCCGGGCGTGGATGAGCGCGCTTACGATCCGGCCGCCATGGAGCGGCAGCTGCGCATCGAGGCAAGATTCGACAGCCGCATCGCCAAGATCATCGCGCGGTCGGGCGGGCTCAAGGACTACAAAGTATTTTACGGGCTCGAGCCGATGCAAATGCTGCCGGCAGCGGATACGCCGGCACTTGCGCCGCCCGCCGCCAATACAACTAACACGATAAAATAAGGAGACACCAAACAGCAGTTGTAATCTTACAAAACAAACGCATCCCTTCGCCGCCAACACGCTTCATCGTCCTGCACCAACGCGGTGGGAGCGGTTTGCCGGATTCCCCCTTGTGCAGATTTGTGCCGGGGGGCCAGTAATGGGCGCCCCAACGGCGAATTGCCGCGTCGATGCGCCCGCCGCCGGCGCCTCGGAGAGCCTGCGCCGCTTCGTTGACAGGGGCGGGAAGGCTGCTATGAACCCGGCAACCAGAGAACCCAGAGACCGTCATGAAAATCCGTAATTCGCTCAAATCCCTGCGCGGGCGCCACCGCAATAACCGCATCGTGCGGCGCAAGGGCCGGGTCTATATCATCAACAAGACCAATCGCCGCTTTAAGGCGCGCCAGGGTTAGGCGGCCGCGCCTGGGGCGACCAAGCCCGAACAAATCAGCGTGAAAGCGGCTCGGCCGGGGCGTCTCCGGCATCGCCACATATTGGCCATGGCAGGCAAAGACACTAAACTTGCCGCATGCGCTTGCGATTCCTCGCCAGTCTATTTGCCGCGGTCCTAGCCGTTGGCCTTGCCGCGCCCGCCTTGGCGGCGCCGGGCGACCAGGTGCTGCCGCCGAAAAAACTGCCGCATGTGCCGCGCGGCAACCCCACGCGCAATCTCGATTTTCTGTTCGGGGCGCTTAAAGTTGCGCCCGACGACGTCACCGCTAAGGCGGTCGAGCAGCGCATCTGGGCGCTGTGGTCCCACTCGAGCAGCGACACCACGATGCTCTTGATGGCGCGCGTGCAGAACGCGATCGAGGCCAAGGATCTCGACCTCGCGCTCAAGCTGCTCAGCGCCGTCATCAAGATCAAGCCGAAATACGTGGAAGCCTGGAACCGGCGCGCCACCATCTACTACATGAAAAAGGATTACGGTCGCGCGCTTGCCGATATCCACGAGGTGCTGCGCCGCGAGCCGCGCCACTTCGGTGCGCTTTCCGGCCTCGGCCTGATCATGCAGGACATCGGCGACGACAAGCAGGCGCTGGAGGTCTATCGCCGGACGCTGGCGATCTACCCGCGCATCCAGCGCATTCCCGAGCTGGTCAAGACCTTGCAGGAAAAGGTCGAGGGCAGGGATATTTAATCGCCCGCCGCTTCGCTCCCCACATAGGCAATGCGCAGCATATTGGTCGCGCCCGGGGTGCCGAACGGCACGCCGGCGACCGTGATGATGCGCTGTCCCGCTTTGGCGAAGCCTTCCTTGAAGGCGATGCGGCAGGCGCGCTCGACCATGTCGTCGACGTCGTGCGCGTCCTCGGTGACGACGCAATGCACGCCCCACACCACCGCGAGCCGCCGGCCGGTGGCGACATTCGGCGACAGCGCCACGATCGGCGCCTGCGGCCGCTCGCGCGCCACCCGCAGCGCGGTCGAGCCGGAGGCGGTCCAGCACACCACGGCGGCGAGATCGAGCGTGTCGGCGATCTGCCGCGCGGCGTCGGCGATGGCGTCGGCGCCGGTTGCCTCCGGCACCGCGCGCTGCGCGTCGATGATGCTGCGGTAGACCGGATCGCTTTCGATCTCCTCGGCGATGCGGTTCATGGTTGAGACCGCTTCAATCGGATATTTGCCGGCCGCCGATTCCGCCGACAGCATGACCGCGTCGGCGCCTTCGAAAATCGCGGTGGCGACGTCGGAGACTTCCGCGCGCGTCGGCACCGGCGAATTGATCATCGATTCCAGCATCTGCGTCGCCACCACCACCGGCTTGCCGGTGACGCGGCCCATGCGCGTCATCTGCTTCTGCACGCCGGGCACCTTCTCCAGCGGCATTTCGACGCCGAGATCGCCGCGCGCCACCATCAGCGCGTCGGCGAGTTCCATGATCTCGGCGAGCCGGGTCACCGCTTGCGGCTTTTCGATCTTGGCCATCACCGCGGCGCGGCCGCGCGTGATTTTCTTCGCCTCGGCGATGTCCTCCGGCCGCTGGATGAAGGACAGCGCCACCCAGTCGATGCCGGCATTGAGCGCGGCTTCCAGATCGGAGCGGTCCTTCTCGGCGAGTGCGGAAAACGGAATGGTCGAATCCGGCAGGCTCACGCCCTTGCGGTCGGACAATTTGCCGGCCGACCTCGACGCGCGTCACCATGCGCTTGGGCTCGGCCTGCGTGACGGTGAGCCGCACCTTGCCGTCGTCGATCAGCAGCGTGCGCCCGGGCGCGACCGCGGCGAAAATTTCCGGATGCGGGAGATATGCGCGTGTGGCATCGCCCGGCGCCGGGTCGCCGTCGAGCACGAAGCTTGCGCCTTTCTCCACCATCGCCGAGCCGCCGGCGAAGGTGCCGAGCCGCAGCTTCGGCCCCTGCAGATCGACCAGGATGCCGATCGGCCGCGCGGTGTCCTTTTCGACGCCGCGGATCATGCCGACCAGTTCGCGCATGCGGTCCTGGCTGGTGTGGCTCATATTGATGCGGAACACGTCGGCGCCGGCCTTGAACAGCTTGGCGATCATTGCGGCGTCGGACGAGGCGGGCCCCAGCGTGGCGACGATCTTGGCGCGGCGCAGCCGTCTCATCGCTTGCCGCTCCCGGCCGGCGCCGACGGCGACGCCAAGGGCAGCCGCTGCGTGGCGGCGGGCGAGCGCGACGGCAGCGGGCGCACGGGCGTCTGTTCGGCGTTGTCGGTCAGTTGCACCGTCCAGGAGCGCTGCTCGCTGGTATCGACCTCGAAAAAGCCGGTGCGGTCATAGCCGCGCGCCAGGCAATTCTCGGTGCCGCGAATGGTGAATTCCTTTTCGCGCGAGCACATAAAAGCGTGACCTGACCATTCGCCGCCGCGGTCATAATCGACCGCGTAGATGTAATAATAGCGCGCCACCAGCGCGCCGCGTAGCAGAGTTTCGCATGATCGCGCCGACACGTTCCACCAGCCTTCGGTGGTCCAGCCCTCGGCGTCCTTGTAGCCGAGCGCGACGCCGACGCGGCTGCCGGTGTTGTTGCAGAGCCGGAAATCGGCCCGCGCCGGCTGCGCCGAGGCGGCCATCAGCGCGGCCGCGAGCGCAACCGTGCCGATGATGCAGTGCTTGGCGAGATGGCGGAGCAAATCGGTCAAACTGCCGTCGCTATTGGTTTGCCGCGGTTGTCGCGTGATCCATCACGGCCTGTCAACGACGATGGCGCGAAAGTCATTTACATTGGTAAAAGTGGGTCCGGGCATCAGCAAATCCCCCAGGGCGGCGAAAAAAGCCGGTCGAATTATTGTCGGCAAGAAACGCGGCGGGATCGAGGCCAAGCGCCTTCGCCCGCGCCACGGTCTCGCCGTCGATCAGGGCGCCGGCCGGGTCGCTGGGCTCGCCGGCGCCGCCGTCGGTGCCATCGGTATCGGCGGCAAGCGCTGAAACTGCCGGCATGCCGGCAAGCCCCATCGCCAGCGCCAAAGCGTATTCCTGATTGGGCCCGCCGCGGCCCTTGCCGCGGATGGTGACGGTCAATTCGCCGCCGGAAAGGATCACGGCGCGTTTGCCCTGCGCGCGCAGGTCGCGTGCGAGCTTGGCATGCGCCGCCGCCACCTCGCGCGCCTCGCCCTCGAGGCTGTCGCCGAGCGATAACGCAGTCGTAGCCGGCGGCGCGCACCGCGGCCTCGGCCGCGGCAAGCGAATCGGCCGGCCGCGCCGCCAGCAGGAATTTGCGTGCCGGCGAATTCTTCGTCGCCCGGCTTGGGCGTTTCGTTGTTCGCGTCGGCGAGCGCGGCGGTCACGCCGGCCGGCAGTTCGAGCCTGTATTTGGCGACGATTGCGCGCGCATCGGCGAGCGTGGTCGGATCGGGCACCGTCGGGCCCGAGCCGATGGCGAACGGATCGTCGCCCGGCACGTCGGAAATCGCGATGGTGACCAGCGCCGCCGGATAGGCATAGCGCGCCAGCCGCCCGCCTTTGATGCGCGACAGATGTTTGCGCACGGTATTGATCTCGCCGATGCTCGCGCCCGAACGCAGCAGCGCGCGCGTCACCGCTTGCTTGTCGGCGAAGGTGACGCCGTTCGCCGGCGCCATCCAATTGGCCGAGGCGCCGCCCGACATCAGCACCAGCACCAGGTCGTCCTTGTCGGCGCCGTCGGCGTATTCGATGGCGCGCAACGGCGGCTTCTAGGCCCGCCCCGTCCGGCACCGGATGGCCGGCTTCGATCATGGTCACGACCCGGGTCGGCCGGCCATAGCCGTGGCGCGCCACCGCAATTCCGACAGAGTCGCTCGGGCGCTAAGTTTGAGCCGGTCGAGGTAATAGGCTTCCGCCACCTCGGCCATGGAACCCGCCGCCTTGCCGGCGGCGAGCAGGATGAGCCGGCCCTTTGGCGGTGGCGGCAACAGCGGCTCCAGGCAGGTGGACGGATGGGCCGCCGCTACCGCGGTGCCATACAACGACTGCAAGAAGCTGCGCTCCGCCGGCGTGCTCATGCCGCTGATACGGCCGGTTTTTTGGTCCTATGGCAAGATAGGTCGGTGGCGATTATGTTCCGACAAGAACACCGATGGAGTTCATATCGCCAATGGATGACAAGACCCGCACCGAACTGGAGGCCGCCGTCTACCGGCGCCTGGTCGAGCATCTGCGCAGCCGCACCGACGTGCAGAATATCGACATGATGAATCTCGCCGGCTTCTGCCGCAATTGCCTGTCGAACTGGATGAAAGACGCCGCCGACGCCCAAGGCGTGGCTATGAGCAAGGACGAAAGCCGCCAGGTCGTCTACGGCATGCCCTATGACGAATGGCGCAAGAAGTACCAGAAAGAGGCCTCGCCCGAGCAAAAGGCGGCCTTCGAAAAGGCAAGCCCCAACCACTAGCTCTTATACACAGGTGTGAATGTCGGGGGCTTCGCCTGCAAGCGGTCACCGCCGGCGTGGAAACTCCGTATGACAGGGTGGAAAACCCGCCTTTGTCATTGAGGAGACGTCGATGCCTGCCAGCGCCGCGGCCGAAAAAGACCAACCCAACACCCGTTTCGCCAAAGATCAGCTCAAGGCGATCGTCGAGCGCATCGAGCGGCTCGAGGAGGAGAAGAAGGCGACGTCCGACGACATCCGCGACGTCTATGCCGAGGCCAAGGGCAACGGCTTCGATCCCAAGGCGCTGCGCACGATCGTGCGCCTGCGCAAGCAGGACACCGACGAACGGCGCGAGGAGCAGGCCGTGCTCGAGACCTACATGCACGCGCTCGGGATGTTGCAGTAGGCCTATCGAATTCCCGCTCGACGCGCCATTACGCGGAACCGCGCTTGCGCAGGCTCGCCCAAAACGTAGTGTCGGCCATCCCGCCAGGTATACTAGGCGGCAGGTGGCCATCTATTTCCAGTTCAAATTCGCGCGTCAGCATCGTTCGCAGATCAATTCCGTCATTGTGCCATTTGAACTTGCCGTAATCGACCGCGGGCACCGCACGGTACATGCTGTTGAGGACGAACAACCGGCCGTCGACTTTCAGCGCGTTACGGATGCGCGCGACGTCGTCGCTTGGCTGTTGGCAATGTTGCAGGACCCAAATCGAAATTGCCGCATCGAAGCGGAAGCCGCGATCGGTGATGGCGTCAAGCATCAACGGCGAGCAGCAGCAAAACCGGTCTGACTGCACGTAGATTACCGACAGCGCCCGCATGCTCGGACTAATATCAACGCCGACGACCCGGCAGTCGTACCGGGATATGAGTTCTTTGGCCATCCTGCCAATGCCGCAACCGTAGTCGACGTTTCGATTGGAGCAGAACAAATCTCCAACCAAGTCGTCGCGAACGAGAAATGCATTCGAACCGGTGATGTTCGTACCGACGAGTGCGTAGCCCTTGTTGCGGGCGGCCTCGGCAATGGCAACAAGGCTCGCGCCCATATAGTCGGTGCCGGTCCACCGGTAATTTGCCTTGTAGACCGGCTTTTTCGAGACCGGCGGCCGAAATTTCGCGTTGTATTCAATGCAAATGACTTTTGGATAGATGCTCAATGCTTCAAGCAGATAAATATCGTTTCCATCAATATCGATCGACAAAAAATCCAGATCCTCCCCATTATGCCGGGATCGCTCCAGACGCGAATTTATATTTTCCGCGCTCACGAAGTCCGCAATCAGTTGCAGACGGCCATTGGCAAGAAGCGAACCGAACTTCGTCCGTATATGGTCGGCGTGGGAAGGTTTGGCCTCGATCCAGCAACCCTTCCAGCCCTTATGAATCAAATAAAGTGAGTTGCATTCCAATCCGTTTTCGACGCCAATCTCGCAGAAGCGTCCTTGCTAGATTCCCAACCGATTAAAGATTTCCTCGATTATTGCGTCTTCATCGTTCTGACCGTAGACCTTGAAGCCGAACGGCTCGAGCCGTTTGTCGTCGGAACTTACTTTTGCCAGCAGTTCTTCGACGGCTTTTCGCGCCAGATATCCTGAATTTCGGCGCAGCTCCGAGAAGATCGCATTGAATGTTTGTAGTGTTTCTTGGTCCATTACCCCCTCCTAGCACGTTGAGGCTGACGACGAGCCCAACGCCTGATGATACCGGAAAGGCTCGGACGGCGTCGCCCCGCGGTCAAGTCGGCCCAATCTATAAGTTGATGTTCTACCGCAGCGATGCGGTGGTCTGCGGCGTGAATGTCGCGGTCGCCAGGAACACCACCGCATCGCCGCTGAAGCGGGCGGCGACCATGCCGAGATGCGGATCGGCCGAGAACGTCATCACCAGCGATTGCGCCGGTTTATGCAGCAGTTCGTCCTGCCAGCGCACATCGATCGCGCCCACGCGCGTCGCCGTCATGAAGTCGCGCACGCTCGGCGTCAGCATGGCGGCGCGCAGCCACGGGCTGTCGGTGCGCTCAGCCCCGCCCATCGCGGCCGCGGCGAGCGGCGGTTTCATCGCAATGCTCGAATTGGACGAAGCCGCGATCACGCGCGCTTCCGCCGGCAGACGCGGCAAATGCGAACCCATCGGCCGCGCGCGCGTAGCGAACGGCGCTTCGGAGCCGGACGCATAGGCCAGCGCCTGATCCGCCGTGCTGCCGCCGTCTGCCGGATCGAGCGCGGCGGTCTCAAACCGCGTGCCGGCCGCGATCGGCGGCGGCAGCGCAGTTGCCGCTTCGACCGGGCGCTGCCAAATGCCACGACCGTCGACGTCGCCGGCCGATGCCGTCACGATCGGTGTAGCCGGCCGCGGCCGCGGCAACACGGCGGCGAGCGCAACCGGCTTCGGCCGCGCCGCCGGCAGCGGCACGATAGACTCGACGGCAACCTGCTTCGGCGAGCTCAAGCTTGCCAGCGCCATGGGTGCGTGCACGCGTTTGCTGGCCGCCTTGGGTGCCGGCAATTCGCTCTGTACGTCGAGGTCCTTGTCGGTGCCGAAGATGCGCGCCAGCAGGCTGCGCTTGGGTTGCGTGGGCCGCTCGGCCGCCTGCTCCTGGCTCGCCGTGATCACCCCGGCGGCACGCGCGGCTTCGAGCGACGCGCCTGACGGCACCGCGCCGTGGCGTTCGACGTCGGCCAGCGCCAGCGCGTAGCCCGGCAACGGCTGGCCGTCGGCGGGGATATGCACCGTGCGCCCGTTGGGGAAGATCTTCACCAGTTCCTCGCGCGCGATGCGCGGCCAGTGGCGGATGGTGCCGGTGTCTAGATGCACGAAAGGCGAGCCCGAGGTCGGATAGAAGCCGACGCCGCCGCGCTGCATCTTAAGGCCCTCGGCGCGGATCGCGGCAAGCGGCACGCCGGGAATGTAGAAGTCGATAGCGTCGCCGTTGATATGCTGGCTGAACTGGGCGACGCCGCTCGAACGCGCGCGCAGCATGGCGTTGGTGCCGGGCGAGCGGTAGCCGCAGATGATGTCGATCGGCTGCGTCGCGCCGACGTCGCGATAGACCTCCCACAAGAGGTCGAACAGATGCGGGTCCATGTGGACTTCTTCGTTCTTGCGCCAATCGCGCATGAACCAGTCGATCTTCTTCAGCGCGGCCTCGTCGTAGCGGCCGTCGCGCTTGAATGTGACGGTGAGGTCTTCGTTGGTGTGGACGTGATGGAAAGACAGCGTGCGCGTGTCGCCCTCGGCGATGGCGTTCTGCAGCGAGTTGCTGGCGCCGAGCAGGAACAATGCCGCGACGCCAAGCCGCGCACCGGCGCGCGCTACGGACACAACGAGAGGCAACTCGCGCCACACGCCGACTGGCACCACTGACTTCCGTGAATTCTGTCGTCCCACAGCCGCTCCCCCCGGAGCGTTCTGCTCCGGCTGCGACAATCGTGCAGTCTTATCGGGAAGGGTTAACGCGTCCTGAATGCCCCCCGAAACACCAATGGCTACCGGTCGAAAATGGCTAAATATGGCCGTGCCGGGGATAGCGGGGGAATTTCCGACAGAGCCTTAGACCGCCAAAAGCCGATGGCCGCGATAAATCCCGGCCATTGGAACTCGCGGTTTGCGGGCTTTCGCTCTAACGGAACAACCGCTCAAAGAACATCAATGGATTATTGGCCTCGCGCCGCTCGACCCGGCGGAGGATTTCCTGGTTAGCCTTGGCCGTGGCGAGGTCGCGGTTGGGGTCCGGCGGCGGAGCGATGTCGGCGATGCGGCGCTCGCCGGAATGCATGATGGCCGAGATGCGGGTATCGAAGCCGTAAATGTCGTCGCGCAGCACCAGCCGGCCGGCATCGTCGACGAAGGCGGTCTGATAGGTCAGATGCACCATCGGCCGGCTGCTCAGTTTGAAGGTGCGTTCGTCCTGGCCGAACATGGCGTAGAGCTGCCGCGAATCCGGCGTGCGGCCGTTCATCGCCAGATGCAGCACGATCTCGCCGAACTTGGTCGGATCCTCCACCCGCATGCAGCCGTGGCTGAACGCGCGCCGGTCATAGGAGAACAGCTTTTTTTCCGGCGTGTCGTGCAGGTAGACCTGGAACTTGTTGGGGAAATTGAACTTGATGCGGCCGAGCGCGTTGGCGGCGCCCGGCGGCTGTACCACACTGATGTTGCCGTCGGGGCCTTTCTTCACTTCGAGGCCCATGCGGTCGAAAATATTCGGGTCGCTGGCGTAGCGCGGCAACAACTCGTTCTGGATGATCGACTGCGGCACGTACCACGATGGATTGACCAGCACGCTATCCATCGTCGCGGTCAACAGCGGGGTCGGTGTCTGCGGCTTGCCGACCACGATCTTGGTGCGCCAGACCACGGCGTGGTCGTGCACCACCTTGAGCGTGTAATCGGGGATATTGACCATCACATAGGTCTTGCCCAGATCGCGCGGCAGCCAGCGCCAGCGCTCCATGTTGGCGGCGACGCGGTCGATTTTCTGGCTCTGCGAGATCGGCCTCGGGCCGTTGATGGCGGCGATCGTCTGCCGGTCGATGACGCCGGTCGGTTTGATGCCGTGCCGATACTGTAGGCGGCGGACGGCGTCGTAGAGCGCCCTGTCATAAGTGTGATCGCCCGGCTTGCCGCGCACATGCAAACGTTCGCGCAATGCCGGCACGCGCGCGTCCTTAGCCCCCGGCCGGATCAGGCGTCCGTCGGCAATGCGGTTGTCGGGCGCGGCTTCGGCGCGCGGCGCGTTGCTGCGCAGCTCGGCGAGCTTTGCCTTCAGCGCGCGGAAGCCCTCGTGCGGCGGGTTGAAGCTTTCCAGCGCCGCGCCGGCATCGCTGGCGCCGGCGACCTTGCGCAAGATGTCGGCCGGTTCCGGCGTGTGATTGCCGTAGTCCACTTCAGCCAGCACGCGGGTCGGCGCGATGCGGCCGGTCGCGAGATGCCGCGCGTAAGTGAGCATCGAATGCGTCAGCATGAGGTCGTCATGGGCGAGCGCCTCGGCGCCGCCGGAGAATTCGGGCACCGGGTAGTCGGCCGGGTCGAGCCCGTCGGCGCCGGCATCTTTAAGGCGGGCGATGACCGCTTTGGCGAGCCCGTTGAGATGGCCGTCCGCGATCCACAGCGGCGCGTAATTGCGCGTCGCGTAAAACTTGACGACCGCCTGGCGTTCGCCGGGGTGATCGAAGCGGTGCTCGATCTGCCTTGAGGTCACGAGCGCGTGCAGCCGCCCGCCGATCTGCGCATCGCTCGCCGAGAACATCTTATCGATCATGCCCCTGATGCCGGCCGCGTGGTCGTCGGGAGCTTGCGGCGCGGCGTCGGCCGGGCGGATGTCCCGCGCGGGCGCCGGCGCGTTGGCGGGGTGACGCTGCATCTGGACGTCGAGCGCAGGCGGCAGCGGCACCACCGATTCGGCCCGGTCCTGCGCGGCGGCGGCAAATGCGGGCGCGGCGACGGCAAGCGTCAGCACGGCGCCGGCGAGCAGCAGGTCGATTTTACTCTTACGCATCACGCTTCACTCCAACGCGCTGATCGTCAATGCAAACGATCGAATTATCCGCGGCGCTTTAACCGGCGCGCCGCGTGCGATCGCTTTGTCATTGTGCGTTGGAATGCGTGACGCGACGAATGAATTTCGCCGCTTACGTATGGTTACTTCCGATCACGGCTAACGCGGACCACACGCATGGTTAAGACGCGCGCGCGTTTACCAGTTTACACCGGCGCTTTTTCCTCCGCCGCGGCTTCGTGCGGCGTTTCCTCGAGGCCGAGGCCTTCGAGTTTACGGTATAGCGTCGAGCGTCCGATCTTCAGGCGGCGCGCGACCTCCGACATCTGCGCGCGGTAATGCGCGATGGCGAAGCGGATCGCGTCGCGCTCGATGTCCTCGAGCGGACGCACCTCGCCTTGCGCATCGAGCAGCCGCAGCGAGGCGGTGGTTAACGGCATGGCGTTTTGCGCGGAGAACTCGGCAGCCTCGCGCGCATCCGGCCAGGCGGCGGCGATGGCCGGCGAGGGATCGACCACCGGCTGTACGGCGTCGGGGCCGAGCTGAGCCGAAATCTGCGGAAACTCATCGACGCCGATGCGCTCGCCGTCGGCGAGCACCACCGCGCGGAAGATCGCGTTTTCCAACTGGCGCACATTGCCCGGCCAGCGATAGGCCGACAGCAGCGCCAGCGCCTGCGGCTCGATCGCGCGCAGGCGCTTGCCTTCCTCGGCGGCGAGGCGGGCGAGGAAATGACGGGCGAGTTCGGGAATGTCCTCGCTCCGCCGCCGCAGCGGCGGCACCGAAATCGGGAACACGTGCAGGCGGTAGAACAGATCTTCGCGGAAACGGCCGGCCTTCACGTCGGCGATCAGGTCGCGGTTGGTGGCCGAGATAATGCGCACGTCGACTTTGACGGTCTTGCTGGAGCCGACCGGCTCGACCTCGCCCTCCTGCAGCGCGCGCAGCAGCTTCACCTGGGCCGGCGGCGGCAGTTCGCCCACTTCGTCGAGGAACAGCGTGCCGCCGTCGGCCTCGACGAATTTGCCCATGTGCTTGTCGGTCGCGCCGGTGAAGGCGCCTTTCTCGTGGCCGAACAAAATCGACTCGACCAGGTTCTCCGGCATGGCGCCGCAGTTGACCGCGACGAAGGGCTTGGCTTTGCGCGCGCCCGAGCCGTGAATGGCGCGCGCGATCAGTTCCTTGCCGACGCCGGACTCGCCTTCGATCAGCACGGGGATGGCGGAGGCCGCCGCTTTCTCGGCCGCGCGCAGCACCGGGCGCATGGCCTCGGAGCGGGTGATCACGTCGGCGATGGAAAGCGTGCCGGCGCGGCTGCGTTTGATGCGCTGCAATTCGCCGGCCAGCGCTTGGGTCGCCAGCGCGTTGCTCAACGAGACTTGCAGCCGTTCCGGGCTCGCCGGCTTGACCACGAAATCGGCGGCGCCCGCGCGCATCACCGACACGACGTTATCGATCCCGCCATGTGCGGTCTGCACGATGACCGGAATGTCGTGGCCTTGCTCGCGCATGCGCGCCAGCACGCCGAGCCCGTCGAGGTCGGGCATGACCAGGTCGAGCACCATGCAGTCGATGCGGCGCGGCCCGGAAAGCAGCGCCAGGCCCGCCTCGCCGCCTTCGGCGGTGACCGCCTGGTAGCCGAAGCGGGTGACCATGGCTTCGAGCAGGCGGCGCTGCACCGGGTCGTCGTCGACAATGAGCACGGTTTGGGACATTTAGACCTCGCAACGCTCGGCGCTGTGCCGATTTGGTGCAATGTCGCCGGTCTGGCTTAATGGGCTGTTAAATACGGGCGCCGCGGGCCATATGTTGAAAAACCACCTGCCGCCATCGCATCGCCACGTCCGCTGGCCTAGATGACGGTCCGCCATCCGATTGTCCCCGCCCGAGATTCCTCGCCCCATGGCCAAAACAACCAGAAAACCGAAAAAAGCTTCCAAGCTCGGCGCGCTGCCCGAATGGGACCTGAGCGACCTCTACCCCGGCCTCGACAGCCCCGAACTCAAATGGGACCTGGAAAACGCCGAGGCCCGCTGCGTCGCCTTCGAGGCCGACTTCAAGGGCAAGCTCGCAGGCTTGGCGGCAGGTCCTGCGGCCGGCGAGGCGCTCGCCGGCGCGGTGAAGCGCTACGAGGCGCTCGACGACACGCTCGGCCGGGTGATGTCCTACGCCTCGCTCAATTATGCCGGCAACTCCACCGACCCGGCGCGCGCCAAGTTCTACGGCGACATGCAGGAGCGCATCACCGCCGCCTCGCTGCATCTTTTGTTTTTCACCCTCGAACTCAACCGCGTCGACGACGCGGCGCTCGAGGCCGCCATGGCCGATCCCGCGCTCGGCCATTACCGGCCGTGGATCGAGGACGTGCGCAAGGAAAAGCCCTATCAGCTCGAAGACCGGGTCGAGGAACTGTTCCACGAGAAATCGGTGACCGGCTATTCGGCCTGGAACCGCAATTACGATGAGACCGTCGCGTCCTTGCGCTTCCGCATCGGCGGTAAGCCGCTCTCCATCGAGCTCGCGCTCAACATGCTGCAGGACGCCGACGGCAAGAAACGAAAAAGCGCGGCGCAGGCACTGGCCAAGACCTTCAAGGCGAACTTGCGTCCGTTCACGCTGATCACCAATACGCTCGCCAAGGACAAAGAGATCTCCGACCGCTGGCGCGGCTTCAAGGACGTGGCCGGCTCCCGTCATCTGGCAAACCGGGTCGAGCCGGAAGTGGTGGAGGCGCTGGTCGCCGCCGTGCGCGCCGCTTACCCGAAGCTGTCGCACCGCTATTATGCGCTGAAGGCGAAATGGTTCGGCCGGAAGTCGCTGCCCTATTGGGACCGCAACGCGCCGCTGCCCAAGGTGGCGCAGCGCACCATCCCGTGGTCCGACGCGCGCGCGACCGTGCTCACCGCCTACGGCGCCTTTTCGCCGAAGATGGCGGAGGTCGCCGACCGCTTTTTCGAGAAGCACTGGATTGACGCGGCCGTGCGCGACGGCAAGCAGCCGGGCGCCTTCGCGCATCCGACCGTGCCGTCGGTGCATCCTTACGTGCTGCTCAACTACCAGGGCAAGCCGCGCGACGTAATGACGCTCGCGCACGAGCTCGGCCACGGCGTGCACCAGGTGCTGGCGGCGCCGAACGGCGCGCTGATGGCGCCGACGCCGCTGACGCTCGCGGAAACCGCGTCGGTGTTCGGCGAAATGCTCACCTTCAAGAAACTCCTGGCGCAGACCACCGACAAGAAACAGCGCAAGGCCATGCTCGCCGCCAAGGTCGAGGACATGATCAACACCGTGGTGCGGCAGATCGCGTTCTACATTTTCGAGCGCAAGGTGCATGAGGAGCGCCGCAACGGCGAGCTCACCGCCGACAAGATCTGCGAATTGTGGATGTCGGTGCAGGGCGAAAGCCTCGGTCCGGCGATCGAACTCAAACCCGGCTACGAGACGTTCTGGAGCTATATCCCGCATTTCATTCACGCACCGTTTTATGTTTACGCTTATGCCTTCGGCGATTGCCTGGTGAACTCGCTCTATGCGGTCTACGAGAAATCGGCGTCCGGCTTCGCCGAGCGTTATCTCGCCATGCTGGCGGCCGGCGGCACCAAGCACCACACCGAACTGCTGGCGCCGTTCGGGCTCGACGCGCGCGATCCGAAGTTCTGGGACGGCGGCCTGAGCGTGATTGCCAAGCTGATCGACGAGTTGGAAATGCTCGACTGAAACAAGCTATAAAATATAGCTTTCTCAATTAGTTATGTGGCGTTGTACAAATGTATTACGTATGTTATACGGTCGTATAATTCAATGTCTTGGATGCTGAATGACCATGAAAATCGAAATCAAGAAAATCGGCAATTCTGACGGCGTCATCCTGCCGCGCGAACTGATGCAGCGGCTCGATCTCAAGCGCGGCCAGCAATTGCATGTGACCGAGCTTGCCGGCGGTGGCTTTCAGGCTTTGCCCTACGATCCCGATTTCGCGAAGACGATGGAAATCGCCGACGAGATCATGGACGAATATCGCGACACGCTCGCGGCCCTCGCGAAGTAAATCGCGATGAACAATCCCACCGAACCGAAGTGGGTCAGTTACGAGCAGGTCATCGCCATCCACAGTCGTCAGCTTCGCCGTTTCGGCGGTGCGCCAGGATTGCGCGACGACGGCATGCTGCGGTCCGCGCTCGAACGGCCGATCAACAAGTGGCAATACGAGCAGGCCGAAATGCCTGTGCTCGCCGCCGCTTATGCTTTCGGCTTGGCCAAAAATCACGCCTTCGTCGACGGCAACAAACGGATTGCCTTTATGACCATGGTTGCGTTCCTACGGAAAAATGGCATTCGATTTACGCCGCAACAGGCGCATGCCACGAAAATCGTTCTTGCGTTAGCCGCCGGGGAGGTGAGCGAGGAAAGCCTCGCGCGCTGGATCAAAGACAATTGGCCGAAGTCGTGAAGCAAACCGCCTTATTTTTGCGGCCAATCGGCATTAGATGGTGCCGATGAGTTCATCCATGCCCCCCACCGACCGCGAAAAAAACCGCTTCACCGCCCGCGCCAAGCGCTACGCCAATGTCGGCAGCAAGGTCGGCGGCGTCGCCGCGCGCATGGTCGGCCAGCGCCTGGTCGGCGCGCAAGGCCACCGCGCCGCCAATGCCATCGGGCTCGCCGCCGCGCTCGGCGGCTTGAAGGGTCCGATCATGAAGGTGGCGCAACTGCTCGCCACCATTCCCGATGCCTTGCCGCCGGAATACGCCGCCGAACTGACCAAGCTGCAGAGCCAGGCGCCGCCGATGGGCTGGGCCTTCGTCAAGCGCCGCATGAGCGCCGAACTCGGCGTGGCCTGGGAAAGCAAATTCAAGAGCTTCGAACATCACCCGGCGGCGGCGGCTTCGCTCGGCCAGGTGCACCGCGCCCACGCGCTCGACGGCGCGGAGCTCGCCTGCAAACTTCAATATCCCGACATGCAGTCGGCGGTCGAAGCCGACGTGCGCCAGTTGAAATTGCTGTTCGCCATCCGCAAGCGTTTCGATCCGGCGCTCGACACCACCGAGATCGCCAAGGAAATTTCCGCCCGCCTGCGCGAGGAGCTCGATTATATCCGCGAGGCCAAGCACGTCGCGCTCTACCGCATTGATGCTGAAAGGCAACGGCGCCATTCGCGTGCCCAACGTGTGGCCCGAGCTTTCCACCGGCCGGCTGCTGACCATGGATTGGATGAACGGCCGCAAGCTGCTCGAGCACAAGAACGATACGCTCGCCGTGCGCAACCGGCTCGCCACCGCCATGTTCCAGCCTGGTGGCATCCGTTCAGCCGCTTCGGCGTCATCCACGGCGACCCGCATCTCGGCAATTATTCCGTCTTCGATGACGCCAAGGGCAAGCCGGCCGGCATCAATTTGCTCGACTACGGCTGCATCCGCGTCTTCCCGGAAAAGTTCGTCGGCGGCGTGGTCGATCTCTATCGCGGCCTGCTTGAGGGCGACGACAGTCTGGTGGTGCACGCCTATGAGGTCTGGGGCTTCAAGCATCTCAACCGCGAGTTGATCGACACGCTCAATATCTGGGCCCGCTTCATCTACGGCCCTTTGCTCGACGACCGGGTGCGCAGCGTGGCCGACGGGGTCAGCCCCTCGGCCTATGGCCGCAAGGAAGCATTCCAGGTCCATCAGGCCTTGAAGAAGCGGGGGCCGGTGACCGTCCCGCGCGAATTCGTCTTCATGGACCGCGCCGCCATCGGCCTCGGCGCGGTATTTCTGCATTTGGCGGCGGAACTCAATTTCCATCGATTGTTCAATGAGGCGATCGAACGTTTCTCGATCAAACAAGTGGCCGCGCGGCAATCGGCGGCGATGGCCGAGGTCGGCTTGAGCCGTTCGAACGGCTGACCCGCGGCGGCGAAAAGCCGGCCGCGAACTTGATCCGTGTCAAAAACGCTGAGCTGCGGAATGCTATCGGGAGGCCGCGTTCGTTACGCAGAATACGCGGAGCGCCGTCGCCGTTGCCCTGGGCATTCAATTGGTCTACCTGACTACCGCCCGGAAATCTGAACTTGGAGACCTTCCCATGGCCGACCACGGCACCGTCGAATATGCCACCGCAACCGGTAACGACTATCCCGCGCACGAAAACAGCTATCGTGCGCTTCGTGCATTTCACCACCGTCGGAATCCTCTATGTCATCACCGTCCTGTTCGGCCTCACCGTCGGCGGCGTGATGGGTCATTGGTTCCTGGCGGCGGCTGTCTTCATCATTGGTCTGTTGGGCGCGGTGCCCGCCGCATTCAGCGGCAAGAGAACGTCGAGCTACGTGGCTTTCGTGATCTGTTTCCTGATTTTCGTTTACGCCGGGGTCACGCCGCACTGAAATGAATCGGGCGATGCGCGGAGGGCGCGGATGAAAATCGCTATTGCACGAGAACTCGACCCGGCGGAAGCGCGGGTCGCGGGGACGCCGGAGACGGTGAAGAAGTTCAAGGCGCTGGGCGCCGAGGTCGCGGTTGGGCGCGGCGCCGGTGTCGGGTCGGGGATAATGGACGCCGATTATGAGGCGGCAGGCGCGAGCGTTGGCGACAACGTGACCAAGGACGCCGACGTGGTGCTTGAAGGTGCGCCGGCCGGAGCCGAGCGAGTTGGCGGGCTATAAGAAAGGCGCGCTGGTCATCGCCATCATGGATCCTTACGGCAACGACGCTGCCTTGAAGCAGATGGCGGATGCCGGGATTTTGGCCTTTGCCATGGAGCTGATGCCGCGCATCACGCGGGCGCAGTCGATGGACGTGCTCTCGAGCCAGGCGAACTTGGCGGGTTACCGCGCGGTGATCGATGCGGCGGAGGAGTACGGCCGCGCGCTGCCGATGATGATGACGGCGGCCGGCACGGTGCCGGCGGCGAAGGTGTTCATCATGGGGGTGGGCGTTGCCGGCTTGCAGGCGATCGCCACGGCCAAGCGTCTCGGCGCCATTGTGACGGCGACCGACGTGCGGCCGGCGACCAAGGAACAAGTCGAAAGCTTGGGGGCCAAGTTCCTCGCCGTCGAGGACGAGGAGTTCAAGAACGCGCAGACGGCGGGCGGCTATGCCAAGCCCATGTCGCCGGAGTATCAGGCCAAACAGGCCGCACTCACCGCCGAGCACATCAAGAAGCAGGACATCGTCATCACCACGGCCTTGATCCCCGGGCGCCCGGCGCCGCGGCTGATCAGTAAGGACATGGTGGCTTCGATGCGGCCCGGCTCGGTGATCGTGGATCTCGCGGTCGAGCGCGGCGGCAATGTGGAAGGCGTCAAAGCGGGCGAGGTTGTGAGCGTGGGACCTGCCAAGATCGTCGGCCATCTCAACGTGGCGGGGAGATTGGCGGCGTCGGCGTCTGCGCTCTACGCCAAGAACTTGCTGACGTTCTTCGACACCATGATCGACAAGAAAGAAAAGAAGCTTGCGGTCAACTGGGACGACGAGATCGTCAAGGGCACGCTTTTGACCCGCGATGGGCATGTCGTGCACCCGAACTTCCAGCCGAAGGCTTAAAGGAGAAGCGACATGGAACACATCGCCAATATGGTCGATCCCTTCGTCTTCCGGCTGTCCATCTTCGTCTTGGCGGTGTTCGTCGGCTACTACGTGGTGTGGTCGGTGACGCCGGCTTTGCATACCCCGCTGATGTCGGAGACCAACGCCATCTCCTCGGTGATCGTGGTGGGCGCGCTTCTGGCGGTGGGGGTGGCGCTGATCGCCGACGACAGCGGCACGATTCTGGCGCGTGCGCTCGGCTTCTTCGCGCTCGTCTTCGCCTCGATCAACATCTTCGGCGGCTTCCTGGTCACCCAGCGCATGCTGGCGATGTACCAGAAGAAACCAAAGAAGTGACGAGGGCCCTTGCACACCCCGATCCGCCGATGACCCGGCCATCCTTTATCTCTGCATCCTAAGGTCTAAGCCATGAGTCCCAATCTCGTCGCGCTGCTCTATCTGGTCGCCGGCGTCCTGTTCATCCAGGCGCTGCGCGGGCTGTCCTCGCCCGACACCAGCCGGCGCGGCAACTATCTCGGCATGATCGGCATGACCATCGCCGTGCTGACGACGCTCGCCTCGCACCCGCCGGAAAGCCCGCTCGCCTGGGGCCTGGTGGTCGGCGGCATCGCCATCGGCGGCGGCATCGGTGCTGTGATCGCGCGGCGGGTGCCGATGACGGCCATGCCGGAACTGGTCGCCGCCTTCCACTCGCTGGTCGGCATGGCGGCGGTGCTGGTGGCGGCGGGCGCCTATTACGCCCCGGCGGCCTTCGACATCGGCACGGAAGGCCATATCCACCAGCAGAGCCTGATCGAGATGTCGCTTGGGTGTGGCCATCGGCGCCATTACCTTCACCGGCTCGGTCATCGCCTTCCTGAAGCTTAGCGCCCGCATGAGCGGCAAGCCGATCACGCTGCCCGGGCGGCACGTGGTCAATATCGCGCTCGCCGTGGCGCTGGTCGCCTTCATCGTGCTGTTCTATCTGCAGCAGGCGCCCTACCAGTTCTGGGCCATTACCGGGCTCTCGCTATTACTTGGCATCCTGATCATCATCCCGATCGGCGGCGCCGACATGCCGGTCGTCATCTCCATGCTCAACTCCTACTCGGGGTGGGCTGCCGCCGGCATCGGCTTTACGCTCGGCAACTCGGCGCTGATCATCACCGGCGCGCTGGTCGGCTCCTCCGGCGCGATCCTGTCCTACATCATGTGCCACGCCATGAACCGCTCGTTCATCTCGGTGATCCTGGGCGGCTTCGGCGGCGAGGTGGCGGGCCCCGGCGCGGGCGCCGAACAGCGCCCGGTCAAGCTCGGATCTGCGGACGACGCCGCCTACATCATGAAGAACGCGCAGAAGGTCATCATCGTGCCGGGCTACGGCATGGCGGTGGCGCAGGCCCAACATGCCCTGCGCGAGATGGCCGAGAAGCTCAAGAAAGAGGGCGTCGAGGTCAAATACGCCATCCATCCCGGTCGCCGGCCGCATGCCCGGCCATATGAACGTGCTCTTGGCCGAGGCCAACGTTCCCTACGACGAAGTGTTCGAGCTGGAAGACATCAACTCGGAGTTCGCGCAAGCCGATATCGCCTTCGTCATCGGGGCGAACGACGTCACCAACCCGGCGGCGGAAGACGACCCGACCTCGCCGATCTACGGCATGCCCGTGCTGCAGGTGTGGAAGGCCGGCACCGTGATGTTCATCAAGCGCTCGCTGGCCTCGGGCTACGCCGGCATCGACAACCCGCTGTTCTACCGCGACAACACCATGATGCTCCTCGGCGACGCCAAGAAAATGACCGAAAGCATCGTCAAGGCGATGTAGGCGCCGCGCCGGTCAGGCCGCGGCAACTTCTTCCGATGCAACAGAGCTGGGCGAATCGGCTTCGCTCTCGGCCGGCGGCGCGACGTAACGAAACTTGTGGCCATGCAGCGTGACGGTCAGGTCGAGGCCGTAATGGCCGGCGCCGAAGACCTCGATCCGCCGCTCCAGTTCTTCCTTCGACACATCGATAGGGATATCGCACATCGCCGCGTACATGCGGCGCGTGCTCCGGCGTGCCTCCCATTGCATGGGCAGCTCGGGAAGCGGCTCGGCTTGCGTCGCCAGCTTCGGCGCCAGCGCCCAGAACAGCCGTGCCAGTTCGACAAAGGCCAATTCCTGCAGGCGCAACACGCCGGTGCCGGGCGGAATGACAAACATCTTGCAGGCGACGATCGGGCCGGCATCGACCCGCTCGGCCATGTGATGCGCGGTCGCGCCGAAATGCGCGGCCTTGTCGTAGATCGCGAAATGCGCGGGCACCCAGCCCGGATATTGCGGCGGGCCGGGGTGGAAATTATAGGCGCCGAAACCGAGGCTTGCGAGAATGCGCGCCGGCACCACCACGTCGGTGACGAAGGCCACGAGTCGCGCGCGCGCGAGCGTGTCCGGCTCGATCGCTTCCAACTCCGACTGCGATTGGACCGGCCGGATGGCGAGTTGCGGGTTATGCCCGCGCAACACGCCGGTCAACGCGGTCTGCTCGACCGGTCCGGTGAGCAGGATAAGGGTGTCGAACGGGCCCGCCGGCATGCGCGGCCTATCAGGCGGTCAGGTCGACCAGATTCGTGGACGACGTCGATGTCGGATCGCTGCTCGAGCCGGCCGGCGCCGTGGATTGCGACGCCTCGGCGCCGCCTCCGTGGTGATGGTGGCCGTGATGATGATGCGCACCCTTCGCCGCCTGCATCTGCTGCTGCAGCGTGGCGAGCGCCGCCTGCGCTTTGCCGACGTCGCCCGCTTGCAGGGCATCGCCGATTTGCGACAGCGCCTGCGCAAAGGGGCTGTTCGGATCGCCACCGCCGGCTTGGCTGAGCGTCGCATAGGCGCTTTGCGCGGCCGCCAGGTCGCCGGATTGGATGGCGCTGGTCAGCTGCCCGAAGGCCTGACGCAACGGATCGGCCGGTGGCGAAACCGCGGAGTTGCTCGACGAAACAGGAGTGATTGCCATGGCACGTCTCCGGCAAGGCCGAACGGCCTTGTATGGAATCGCGTCGCCCGTGCGCTAGGAGGTAACCGGCGGGGATTTGCAAACCGTTAACGATAAGTCCCTCGCGCGATTTGGCGCGCTTTTTTTACATAAGTTTTATGCGCCGAGGTCACAGCGTGCGGACCATGACCAGCGCGTCGACTTTGCCCAGTTTGGGATGCGCGAAAACACCGGGCAGGGTGCCGACGATGGCAAATCCCAGGCTCTGCCACAGCTTCACCGCGCGCTCGTTCGAGGCGACGACGAAATTAAACTGCATGGCGGTAAAGCCGCGCTCGCGCGCAAATCGAAGCGAATGCGCGCACATCGTTCGCGCCACGCCGCGGCCGAACGAGTCCTGCGCGGTCATGTAGCCGCAATTGCAAACGTGAGCGCCGCCGCCTTTCTGGTTGGCGCGCAGATAATAGGTGCCGACGATCTTGTCGGCCCGCTCGGCGACGAACACCCAATGCCCCGGCGTGCGCCAATAGGCCAGCGCCTCGGCGCGCGAGATGTCGCGCGGGATCGGATAGGTCTCGCCGGCGCGGAAGGTCGGCTCGAGGATCGCCCAGATGGCGTCGTCGTCGGCGGGCGTTGCCGGCCGTACATGAAGCGGCGTGGTCATGCTGCCGTTGCCTAGCACCTTTTCTCGTTGCGTTTGAAGCCCGACTTTGCAGCCGCGCCGTGCAACCTTGCGTGCGTTCGTGCGTTGTTCTCCGGGGGCATTCTCATATTTGGATTTCGAGGGATTTCCCACATGTCACCCATTCGCAGGTTCGGCATCGTCGGTCTCGGTAAAATGGGCGCGGACCTTGCCCTCAATGCGCTGCATCACGGCTATGACGTCGCCGGACTGGACACCCACCCGGTCTCGCGCGACCTCACCGGCAAGGGACTAAAAGTTGCGGCCGACGCTAAAGAGCTCGTGGCGCTGCTCGATCCGCCGCGCTTCGTCATCGTCTACGTGCCGGCGGGGCCGCCAGTCGACGCGGTGCTCAAAGAAATCGCCGACAACATGCAGCAAGGCGACATCATTGCCGATGGCGGCAATTCCTATTGGGGCGATTCCATTCGCCGGCACGCGCGCCTGAAGAAACAAGGCATTCATTTCGTCGACGCCGGCACTTCGGGCGGCCCCGGCGGCGCGCTCGACGGCGCCTGCTTCATGGTCGGCGGCGAGGACGCCGCCGTCGCCTTGATCGAACCCATTTTGCTCAAGCTCGCGGTCGAGGGCGGCTACGTTCGCGCCGGCGGGCCCGGCGCCGGGCACTACGTCAAGCTTGTGCACAACGGCATCGAATTCGCCATGCTCGAGGCGATCGGCGAGGGCGTCGATCTCTTGGTCAATTACCGCGAGAAGCTGCCGATCGACGCCGTCCTGAAATGCTGGCGGCACGGCTCGGTCATCCGCTCCTGGCTGGTCGAATTGATGGAGCGGATGTATCGGGAAAAAGGCGGCCTCGACAGCGTGCCGTCATATGTCGAGGACACCGGCGAAGTGAACTGGCTGGTCGACGACGCGCTGCACATGGAGGTGCCGATCCCTGTCATTACCCAGTCGGTGGTGCAACTGCTCGCCTCGCGCGACAGCAAGCATGACTGGGCGCGCGCCATATCGATGATGCGGCACGGCTTCGGCGGCCATCCGTTCGGCGCCGATGCCGGCATCGCGCATGAACGCCATACCGGCCGCGTCGGCGGCTTTTTCGGCAACGGGCAGGGTGCGCAGTCATGAGTAAGCCAATCGGACGCACCGCATGGGCGATTGCGGAGGGCTATATCCCACCGGCCTCGACCGGCACGACGCGCGAATTGACCAGCCACGAGACGGTGTGCATCCTCAATGCCGCCGATCGTGACGCCCATGTCGAGATCGTGGTCTATTTCGCCGACCGCGATCCGGCGGGGCCGTACAAATTCACCGTCGGCGCCAGGCGCACGCGCCATCTGCGCTTCAACGACTTCAAGGATCCGCAGCCGGTGCCGGTCAACACCGATTTTTCCAGCGTCATCGTATCCGACGTGCCCATCGTGGTGCAGCACACGCGCCTCGACAGCCGGCAGGCGGAGCTGGCGCTGTTGTCCACCATGGCCTTTCCAGTCGGCTAGGGCATTGCCTTAAAAAAGAAACCGGCGTTGGGGGCAGAGGCGACCTCGCTTGATGAGGCCCTTAATACAAGTGGAACGCGTATTTTTGCGTTGAGGCGCCGGCTCTTATCGGCTTACTCGCTCTTTTCTCGCGACATCGCGATTTGTCGTTGCCCAAGGCGATCAAAGAGGCGATCCTCGCCCTGGAGTCGCCGGTAACCGGTGAATGTCGACTTGGCGTCGACGCATGTAGATGGAGTGCGGGGGCGCGAGCGGATTGCGGAACGGGCGCGCGTGAGCAACCCCGACCGAGGAGGCGCATCGATGGAGAGACGTGCGGTCGGAATACATGCGGTCGCCGCGCTGACGGCCAGTGCTAGTCCGCCGCGCCGGCTCGACCGGCTGACTGTGCGGCCACCGCGATGAACATCTCCGCCCCCTGCATCCGCCGACCCGTCGCCACGACACTCTTGATGTTTGGCGTCATGGTGTTCGGCGTCACCGCGTATCGCTTCCTGCCGGTATCCTCGCTGCCCAACGTCGATTTCCCGACCATCACCGTCACTGGCAACTTCCCCGGCGCCAGCCCGGAGACAATGGCCTCCGCCGTCGCCACCCCGCTCGAACAGCAATTCAGCTCGGTCCCGGGTGTCGCCGAGATGACGTCGCTATCCGGCGTTGGCACGACGACAATCACGTTGCAATTCGACCTGTCGACCGACATCAACAGCGCCGCGCAAGACGTGCAGACCGCGATCAACGCGGCGAGCGGCCTGTTGCCGAAGGATCTGCCGAGCCCGCCGACCTACCGCAAAGTCAATCCGAACAATTTCCCCGTCCTGATCTACGCGGTCCATTCCGACTTGCTGCCAGGCTACGTCGTCGATCGCTATGTCACGAACGTGCTGGCGCAGCCGTTATCTATGGTGCCGGGGGTCGGCGGCGTATTCATCTTCGGACAGAAAAAATACGCCGTGCGGGTCGAAATTGATCCGATGGCGCTTGCGGCCCGCCATATCGGACTGGAGCAAGTTCGCGCGGCCCTCGCCAATGCCACCATCAATCTGCCGAAAGGTGAGATTATCGGGCCGCAAAGCGCGGTCACTCTCGACGCCAACGATCAGCTGATCGAGGCCGCTCCTTACCGAAACATCGTCATCGCCTACCGCAACGGTGCCCCGGTCCATCTCAGCGATGTCGCCAAGATCGTCAATTCGGAGGAAAACACTCAGGTCGGCGCCTGGTACGACAACATTCCGGCCGAAGGTCTGGCGATCGAGCGGGCCGATGGGGCGAACGCGCTCGCCGTCATTCGCGCCGTCAAGGCCTTGATGCCGCGGCTGCAGCGCAGCCTGCCGCCGTCGATCAAGGTCGAGCTGATGTCCGACCGCTCCGAATTGACGCGCGCGGCGATCACCGATGTGCAGTATACGATGCTGCTGACGATCGCTCTCGTCATCTTCGTCATCTTCGTGTTTCTGCGCGCGCTATCGGCGACACTGATCCCGAGCCTCGTCGTTCCGCTGTCGCTGCTTGCGACATTCGCCGTCATGTACGTTGCAGGTTATACACTCGACAATATCTCGCTGATGGGGTTGACCATAGCGGTTGGATTCTTGATCGATGACGCGATCGTCATGATCGAGAACATCGTGCGCCACATCGAGGCGGGCGAAAAGCCGCTGCAGGCGGCACTCAACGGCGCCGGACAGATCGGCTTCACGATTGTATCGATCACGTTCTCGCTGATCGCGGTGTTTATCCCGATCTTCTTTATGGGCGGCATCGTCGGCCGGCTCTTCCACGAATTCGCCGCGACGGTTTCGATCGCCGTGTTGGCCTCGGCTTTTTTCTCGCTGACCCTGACGCCCGTGCTGTGCTCGCTGTTTTTGAAATCGGCACACGAGCAGCACAAGAGCCGGCTCAACCGGGCCGCCGAGCGCGGCTTTGAGGCGGTACTGCGCGCCTATGACCGTGGCCTCGGCTTCGTATTCCGCCATCAGCGGGCGACGCTCGTCTCCACGCTGTTGCTTGCGGTTGCTACCGTCTATCTCTACGCCGCAATCCCGAAGGGCTTCGTGCCTGAGCAGGATACTGGCCTGTTCTTTGGCTTGGTCGAGACCAGACAGGATTCGTCCTTCAATCATACAGTGCATGCAGCCCGGCAGATCCTCAACGTCATCGACCATGATCGGGACGTCGCCGGTGTATTCCTGCATGCCGGTGCCTATTCATATAATCCCGGCGAAAACACGGGTCATATCTTTGGCCAGCTTAAGCCTTACGATGAGCGCGACCGCGCGCAGACCGTCCTTCAGCGCATTGAGAATAAGGTGAAATCGGTCGTCGGCGCCGAGCTGTTCATGCAGATCCCGCAGGCTATTCGGGTCGGCGGCCGGCTGGCGCGCACCGAATATCAATACACGCTGACAGATACGAACATAGACGAACTTGATCGTTGGGCGCCGATCATGGAAGCGGCGATGAAGAAGCTGCCGCAGCTGCAGCAGGTGGCTTCCGACCAGCAGATCGCGGCGCCGCATATCGAGGTCGTCGTCGACCGCCAGAAGGCGGAGCAATTCGGTTTGTCCGCCGCGCTGATCGACCAGACGCTTTACGACGCGTTCGGCCAACGCCAAGTCGCGACCATCTATGGCGCGACCGACCAAAACAAGGTCGTGCTCGAACTGGCGCCTCGGTTTAGCCAGGATCCGACCGTTCTGCAGCGGCTGTTCGTTACCACGCCCGGCGGCGCCGAGGTGCCGCTATCCGGCGTTGCCAATTACGTGAAGCGGCTCGAACCGCTGACGATCAGCCATCAGGGGGTATTTCCGGCGGTGACGCTATCCTTCAACCTGGCCCCTGGCGTTGCGCTCGGCCAGGCCGTCGATGCGATCAAGAACGCTGCCGTCACGCTCGGCGCGCCACCGACTTTGAACGGTTCCTTCGAGGGCACCGCGCAGGCGTTCCAGACTTCGTTGGCCTCGATGCCGCTGTTGCTGGCGGCGGCAATCCTCGTTGTCTACATCGTCCTCGGCATGCTCTACGAGAGCTACATCCATCCGATCACGATCCTCTCGGCCCTGCCGGCGGCCGGGGTTGGCGCACTGATCATGTTGTGGGGTTGCCACTACGATCTTTCGGTGATTGCGATCATCGGCATCGTTTTGTTAATCGGTATCGTCAAGAAGAACGCAATTATGATGATCGACTTCGCGCTGTCGGCGCAGCGCGGCGCCGGCAAGAGCCCGCAGCAAGCGATCCGCGAGGCCTGCCTGTTGCGTTTCCGGCCGATCATGATGACGACGTTCTCGGCGCTGTTCGGCTCACTGCCAATCGCGTTGGGTCAGGGCGCCGGGTCCGAGCTGCGGCAGCCGATGGGGATCGCTTTCATTGGCGGCATTTTGGTGTCGCAATGGCTGACGCTCTACACAACGCCGGTCGTTTATCTCTACCTCGAACGATTGTCGCGTTGGCTGGGCCGCTCCTTCCGGCCATCCCGTATGGCCGAGGCGATGGGTGAGCCGCCCGCGGCCTTCGCCGAGGATCGCCAAGCCGCCGAGTAATCGCGGAAATGCCGGTCGACGCGATCGCGCTCGCGTTACGGGAAAAAGAGGTCATTGCGCTCGGCCGAAATTTATGCGGACGCGCCGCGTCCGCAGCCCGGTTACATCCATGTTATGACAAACGCAATGAGTGCACTCGCATGGCTCATCGTGATCGCCGCCGCCGGCTACGGCGGCGTGCTGGTGCTGATGTACGTCTTCCAGCGCGCGATGATGTATTTCCCCGATCCGCGGCGCATCGCGCCGGCGCAAGCCGGGCTGCCGCAGGCGGACGAAGTGACGCTGACAAGTTCGGACGGCGAAAAGCTCATCGCCTGGTACGTGCGCGCGCGCGGCGACAAGCCGCTGGTCATCTATTTCCAGGGCAATGCCGAGGGCCTGCCGGCGCGCGCCGGGCGCTTTGCCTGGATGATAGCCGATGGCGACGGCTTGCTGGCGCTGAACTACCGCGGCTTTGGCGGCTCAAGCGGCAAGCCGACCGAGGATGGGCTGATCCGCGACGCGACGGCCGCTTATGAATTCGCCCGCGCGCGCTATCCGGCCAAGCGTATCGTGCTGTTCGGCGAATCGCTCGGCACGGCGGTCGCGGTCGCGCTCGCCGCCGGGCACGAGATCGGCGCGCTGATCCTCGATGCACCCTTCACCTCCGCCGCCGACGTCGGCGCCGCCGCCTATCCCTTCGCGCCGGTGCGCCGGCTGATGAAGGACAAATTCCGCTCCGACGAGTGCATCGGCCGCGTCGCTGCGCCGCTTTTGATGTTGCACGGCGACGCCGACCGCATTGTGCCGATCCGCTTCGGCGAAGCGCTGTTCGCGCTGGCGCGCGAGCCCAAGCGCTTCGTCCGCTTCCCGCAAGGCGGCCACGTCAATTTGGACGACTATGGCGCGGTCCCGGTCGTGCGGGCGTTTCTCGCGGAATTGCCTTAGGATCGGCGCAAAAGAGAATGCGGCGCGCGACGCCGCGCCGAAGGAGGAAAAGCATGTTGTTCGGTCCTTGCGTTCCGGATTCCGCCGCCCCGTTTCTGAGCGGCGCCGGCGCGCTGTGCTCAGGCGGCGCCGGCTTCCTCTCGGCGGTGATCGCGACGCTTGCCGCCGGCGCCAAGACCGCGCCGGCGAAAACGCTTGGGCACGAGGTGCCGATGGTGGACCGGCTCAGCGTTCGCATGGTCACCGACAATATCGTCATCCAGTTCATAGCGAGCGAAACGCGCGACGGCGTGACCATCGAACGCAAGAGCGGCAACACCGTCCCCGACAAGCCGCCGCGCGCGATCCTCAACGGCGAGTGGGGCCTCGCCATGCACGCGCAGTCCTTCGCCGGGGCGCAGGAGCGCAACGTGCTCATCGATTTCGGCTACACGCCGGAAGTCCTGCTCAATAATTTGGCGATCCTCAAGATCGACCCGGCGCGGTTCGACGCGCTGGTCTTGAGCCACGGCCATTACGACCATTTCGGCGGCATGGTCGGCTTTCTGGCCGCGACCAAGGGCAAACTCAAAAGCAAAATGCCGTTCTATGTCGGCGGCGAGGACACGTTCTGCCTGCGCCGCAACCCGGGCGGCAATTTCGGCGCGCTCGACCGCAAGGCGATCCTCGATGCCGATCTCGCGCTGATGCTGGCCGCCGAGCCCGCGCTGGTCGCCGACCACGCCTTCACCACCGGCCGCATCGGGCAAACCTCGTTCGAGACGCCGCTGCGGGCAACCGACGAGATCGTCGGTATCTTCGACGGCTTCGGCTGCTTCCCGGAGAAGATGCCGGCGGCGAAAAACACCGGCCAATACATGCCCGACGATTTCGAGCACGAACTCGCCACAGTCTATCTGGTCAAGGACAGAGGCCTGGTGGTGCTCACCTCATGCAGCCACCGCGGCGTCATCAACACCGTGCGCCAGGCGATGGCCGCCTCCGGCGTCGACAGAGTGCATGCGGTGATCGGCGGTTTCCACGTGGTGCCGCCGCTCGGCGACGACTACATCGAAAAGACCATCGCGGAATTCCGCGCCATCGATCCGGATTTCCTGATGGTCGGCCATTGCACCGGCGACCGCTTCTATGATCTCGCGCGCGCAGCGTTGGGCGACAAGGTGGTGCATTCGGCGGTCGGCACGCGCTTTGTGTTCGGCGCGAATTAAAACGCCTGATAGGCCTGGCCGAACTTGCCGCCGACGCGGTCGAAACCTTGTCGCGCCGGCTGATAATTCTGGTCGATATTCATGGCGCGCGCGTAGGAGCCGGCGGCCTTTTCCTTGTCGCCGAGCCGTTCATAGGCGAGCCCGCGGCTCGCCCAGGCCTGCGCGTTCTGCGGATCGATGGTGACTGCGTCGTCGAGATCGCTCGCCGCGTTCTTGGCGTTGTTCACCGCCAGATAGCTCAAGCCGCGCGCCACATAGGGCTCGGCTTGTTGCGTCGACAGGCCGATGGCGGTGGTGAAGTCGTCGATGGCGAAGCCGTGCTGGTGCTGGCTCTGATAGAGCAGGCCGCGGTTGTAATAGGCCTGCGCGTTGTCGGGCCGGATGGCGATCGCCTTGTTGAAATCCTGCAGCGCCGGAAAGTTCTTCTTCTGCGCGCGGTAGACCATGCCGCGGCCGAGATAGGCGACGGCGTAGCTCGGATCGATCGAGATCGCCTTGTTGTAGTCGGCGAGCGCGAGGTCGTATTTGCCGGTCTCGCGGTAGACCAGCCCACGGTTGGCATAGGCCTGCGCGTAATTGGGATCGATGCCGATCGCCTTGTTGAAGTCGGCCAGCGCCTCGTCGAAGCGGCTGGCCTTGCCGAGCACCGCGCCGCGCATGTTGTAGGCCTGCGGATCGTTCGGATTGCGCTGCACCACGTCGGTGAGCGAGGCGATATTGGCCGGCGAAATGGCGTAGAGCGCGTCCTCGCTCTCCGGGGCGGCCGCGCCGTTCATGCTGGTGGTCGAGCAGGCAGGTAGCCCGAGTGCGAGCAACAGCGCCAGGGCCGCACACCAATGGGTTCGCTCAACAGCCATGGACCGGTCTCGTTACGCCCGAATACGGCAAACGTTCGGCGGTATTAGAAAGCAAAAGCGCGGGCGTTTGAAGGCCCGCGCCACGTCGCAATCGAAATCGGGCCGCTCAGAAGCCCGAGCCGCCGCCACCGCCGAAGCGCGGCGCGCCGCCGCGGCCACCACGGCCGCCACCGGGACCGCCAGCGCCGCCGGCGCCGGGAACGACGCGGGGCTTCATCGGCAGCAGGCCTTCGCGCTGCATCTTCTTGCGCGCGAGCTTGCGGGCGCGGCGGATCGCTTCCGCCTTCTCCCGCGCCTTCTTTTCCGAGGGTTTTTCGTAATGGCCGCGAAGCTTCATTTCGCGGAAAATGCCCTCGCGCTGCATCTTCTTTTTGAGCGCCTTGAGGGCCTGGTCGACGTTATTGTCGCGAACGAGAACTTGCACTGCGGCTCCTTCGTTGTTCCGGGTCGGGTTTTGCTCGCAAACCCCGCAATGGCGCGGGCTTCCGAGTCGCGCGGGCTCTAGCAGAAATAAGGCAAAGAGTCTATCGGCGGCTTCCCGGGCCCCGTTCGGGGGCGGCGAGGGCGGGCGCCGCCCGGCAGCCGCAAGAAATTTCCACAGCCTAAATAGGGGGCAGGGCGTCGAATCGTTGGCCCTGCCGCAGCTAGCTAGTATGGTGGGTGAACCCTATTTTCCCCCATCACACTGAAGCCGGGAACAGGCCGTGGACGCCCCGATGTCAAAACCTTTTAGCGCAACGCAAACCCTTGGTGCCCTGGTGACCGAGGGCAAGACCAAGAAGATCCATCTGCTCGACGGCGGTTCCGGGCTGGTGCGGGTGCTGGCCAAGGACGACATCACCGCCGGCGACGGCGCCAAGCACGACATCATTCCGGACAAGGGGCGGCTCGCCACCTTGACCACCTGCAACGTCTTCCGCCTGCTCAAGGCCTGCGGCCTGCCGGTCGCCTTTGTCGAGCAGGACGGCCCGACCTCGTTCGTCGCCCCCGAATGCAGCATGCTGCCCTACGAGGTGGTGGCGCGGCGCGAGGCGCACGGCTCTTATCTCAAGCGCAATCCGCAACTCGCCAAGGGCCAGTTGTTCCCGCAGTTGGTCGTCGAGTTCTATCTCAAGACCAAGGACAAGAACTGGAAGGGCAAGCCGCTCGTCGCCGACGATCCGTTCATGCAATTCGACGACGCCGCAAAGCAGATCAAGCTGCTTAACCCGGCGAAGCCTTTGCAGGGCCAAGAGCCGTTCCTGGTATTGCCGGTATCGGACGTGTTCAGCCGCAAAGACGAGGAACGCATCTTTCCCGAGATGACGCGCATCGTGCGGCAAGCTTTCCTCGTTCTGGAGAAGGCCTGGCAGTTGGAAGGCGGCAGGCTGGTCGACCTCAAGGTCGAGTTCGGCTTCGATAGCAAAGGCCGGTTGCTGCTCGCCGATGTGATCGACAACGATTCCTGGCGCGTGGTGGAGAGCGGCGGCTACATCGACAAGCAGGTCTATCGCGACGGCGGCGCGCTCGACGACGTGGTCGCCAAGTACCGGCGGGTTGCCGACATCACCGGCCATTTCCGTCTCCCGCGCCAGCGCATCATCCTCTGGCGCGGCTCGGAGAAGGACAAGACCGATGCCTTCGTGGAAGCGCTCGGCGAACTCAAGGATCTGATGACGGTCGTCACCTGCTCCATCCACAAGGAGCCGGTCGCCGGCGCCGCGACCTTCGCCCGCATGATTCAAGAAGTCCCCGACACGGTGGTGATCGCCTATATCGGCCGCTCGAACGGGGCGGGGCCGGTGCTCTCGGCGATGTCCACCATTCCGGTCATCACGGTTCCGGCCAGCGCCAAGGATTTTCCGGAAGACGTCTGGTCGTCGCTGCGCGCGCCGAGCGCGGTGCCGGTGATGACGGTGCTCGAGCCGGCCAATGCGGTGCTTGCCGCCTTGCAGATTCTCTCCGCGCGCAACCCGATGATTTACGCCAAGGTGCGCGGCGAAATCGAAAGCCGGACGGTCAATACTATCGCGCTTTAACCGGCGCCGGAGCAGGCGGGGATCGGGACGTGGCCGCTAACAAGCCCGATGCACCGCAACCCGGCGATCCGGCATTCACACCGGCGGCGCTGCTCTTGGCCGAGATCGAGCGGCTCAAGGCGCTCTTGACGACGGCGCAGTGCACCGTCGACGAACTCGAGGCGCGCGCCGACGTCGATCCGCTGCTCGACATCCTCAACCGGCGCGGCTTCGAGCGCGAGCTCAAGCGCTCGCTTGCCTTTGTGGCGCGCTACGGCGGCGAGGCCGCGCTCCTGTTCATCGATCTCGACGGCTTCAAGGCGATCAACGACCGCCACGGCCACACAGCCGGCGACGCGCTGCTCAAGGCGGTGGCGCGCGAGCTCACCGGCCACGTGCGCGCCTCCGATACGGTGGCGCGGCTCGGCGGCGACGAATTCGGCGTGCTGTTGTGGAATCTTGGGCCGCCGCAGGCGGCGGCCAAGGCGCGCGAACTGGAAGCGCTGATCGAGGCGGTGAGCGTGCCGCACGGCGCGGCGCGGCTCTGCGTCGGTGCCAGCGCCGGCGTGGCGCCGCTCACGATCGGGACGACGCCGGACGAGACGATCGATGCCGCCGACCGCGCCATGTACGCGCGCAAGAATGAGCGGCGCGCGCGCTAGGCGCCGACCGCCTTGCCGCGGAAATTAACCCCTTATTAACCATATCGGTTCTCAATTTCAGGTCACGCGGGCGCCAGCCAGGGGGACCGCATGCCATCGTTCGTCAATCGCGCTCTATGCGTTGCCGCTTTGTCGGCCGGCGTATTGATCGGTCAGGCCGACGCGCGGTGGAAACCGGAATACGCCAACGCGCCGCAGGCGGTGCGCGACTGGTACCAGCAGGCGCAGTTGACGCCGAAAGCGCAGATGCGCTTTCCGTTCAAGAGCTGCTGCGCGCATTCCGACGTGGTCAAGACGCAATTTCGCGTCAATCGGGCGACCGCCGGCGACGAGTGGTATTGGCTCGACGGCAAGACCTGGCGCCGCATCCCCGACGACATCGTGCATTGGGGCGAAACCGCCCCCGACAAGCAGCCGACGCTTTTCGTCTACCAGGGCCACGAAACCTGCTTCTGGCCGGGCGAATCCGGCATCTGACGCGGCGCTCGCAGCCGGCCGTCAGGCGATAATATCCGGCGTGATCTGATCTTCGATGCGGCGGATCTTGTCGCGTAGGATCAGCTTGCGCTTTTTCAGCCGCTGCACCTGGATCACGTCGGAGCCGGGCGACATCGCCAAGGCGGAGATCGCCGCGTCGAGGTCGCGGTGTTCCTGTTGCAGGCGCGCCAACTGCTCGCGCAACTCGCGTTCGTCGGTTTGCGTCATCGCCACCGCTGGTTTGCTCTGCCGCCGGCCGGGCCGGCAAAGCTCGCGAAGTATCGCGTTTTCCACAAGACCGTTCAAGCGCCGAGAAACGCCCGGCCGATCAAGGACTTTGCGGCCGATTGCGGGGCCGCAAAGCAGGGTGTACCGTCGCTCTTGAGATGAGTCTGCGCTACACTTATCTGGTTATAAGAGCCACTGATTGAGGAGACATGATTGATGTCGATGCAATCGCACCTTGCGGAACTTGAAAAAAAGCATCAGGCACTCGAACAAGAAATCAACGACTGCCTGACCCATCCCGCGGTCGATGACCTAAAAATCGTGGAACTCAAGCGTAAGAAGTTACAGGTAAAGGACGAGATCGAGCGGTTGCGGCACAACGGACACGCCAGCGTCCACTAACCGGTCGGTCCTCACGACGTTTTCTTAAGGCGCCACCCCGGCACGCCGGCCTCGGGTTTACCCGGGTTCGGTCACTTGAAATGTGCCGGGGGTGGCGCTTTTGCGTTTGGAGCTGTCCCGCCGGCGCCCGGCACGGACGCGCGGGCTTAGTCTGAAGGCGGAAGGTATTTGGTTCTGCCGATCACACCCGCGAAGTCCTGTTTTACGGCTTGCGCGAGCGTCTGCGGCGGCCGCCCGAGGGCATTCTCCTCCTCACGCTGCAGCACGATGAAGGTGAGAGCGAGCGCGCTCACGATCAAAGTCCCGTTGAACAGAAAGTCGAACATAACCCGCGTTGGCGAGCGTTTTTGGGGGGCGCGCCGTGGACGTGGCAAGACAGTCGGCAAGGCATATCTCCGTCGGTTTTCCCCCGGCACTCCAAACTGCAACCCTGATGGCGGCGATAAGTTCACCATCAGTTTGATCCGCAACCACTAACGAATTCTCACAGGGCCAACCGGTCCGCGGCTGGCCAGCATCGCTCTTGCCACTGGGAAAGCAATAACCGCGCCAATTTGCCGCTCGCGGGTGCGGCTAAATGCGCACATTTTGACGCAAATCATATTCAAGAATCTTTATCTGTCGCGTTCTCCGTTCGCGCTCGTCGAACGGGCACGACGTAAAACGAATAAAAAAACGGGGGCGAATATGCGGCAATCCTTAAATGTGTTGATAGCGGCATTGGCGGTCACGGTGGCCGCCCAGGCATCGTCATCGGCGATGGCGCAATCGGCGCCGGCACGCGCGGTCTCACGTCCGAGCGCTCCGGCCCGCAACGTTTCGCGTCCGACGCCACAGCGGCATGTCGCGCAACCGAGCCGGCCGACGCGTAACGTTGCTCAACCGGCCAGGCCGACGCGCAATGCCGTGCAGCCGGCCAAGCCGACGCGCAATGTCGCGCAGCCGACAAAGCCGGTTACCGGCAAGACGATCGGCGCCACCAGCGGCACCAAGACAAATGCCGGCCAAGGCCCCGGCAAGCTGATGGGCAAGAACACTGTCGGTCAAGGACCGGGCAATCTGACGGGCAAGACACTGTCGGCCAAGGCCCCGGCAAGCTGACCGGCAAGAACACGCTCGGCCAAGGCCCGGGTAAGTTGACCGGCAAGAACAACCGGCGTCACCGAAGACGGCACAAGGTTACGCTGGATGGCGGTGCCGACCGAAGACGGCGGCAGCGAATATCAGTGCGTCGCCTACAGCACGTAACGTAACCGCAGCGTGACCGAAATCGTTGTGCCGGAAGAGCCGCCGGTCGCGGAAGTGCCGGCTCCCACTCCGGTAACGCCATCGGAAACGACCGGCGTCGGTCCGGCGAACGAGCCAGCGGCGGTTGTACCCGCGCCGGGACCCGCGCCGGCAACGGGCTGCGAGCTGTTGATCTACTCGGAAGCCAACTTCAAGGGCATGTCGGCTCCGTCCGACCAGGATCAGCCCGGGCTTGGTGAAAGCGGTTGGCAGAACGAGATCGCCTCGGTCGAAATCAAATCGGGAACCTGGAACTTCTATTCCGACGAGGATTACCGCGGCGAAATGATGCGGCTTGGCGCCGGCACCTATCCGGCGCTCGACCCGAAATGGAGCAAGCACATCGGCCCCTTCATGTGTTCCGCCCCCGGCAAGTGACGAACGCGTCCCCTTCCGCTCGCCTCGCTTGCGCGTTCCCCCCGCCCGCCAGGGCGGGGGGAATTTGCATCTGCCCCCGTCCGGCCATAGTGTGTTGCTTGTCTTGCCGCTTCGATCATGCATGAGGCCGTCATGAAGCATTTGCCGCAATTCCCTTCGCGTCATCTGGCCGTCTTGGCCGGCGCTTTTGCCCTGATGCTTGCGGCCGTCCCGGTGGCGCACGCCTTCACCATGGAAGACCTGCCCAATTCCAAGAGCGACGGCGCCGCCCGCTATGCCGACCCTGACGAGCGGCTCTCCGGCTCCGGCTCCGGCTTCAACAACGGCAAGACCACGATCCAGCAGGGCAACACGACCTTACAGTTTGGCCAGCCGCGATCGTTCGACCAGCGCTATGACGCCAACCGCTATTTCGACCCGCTCAATCAATCGGGCAGTAGTCGCTGACGTCGGCTGTAAATTCCGCCCGCCAAATTTAATGCCAAATTTATGTGCCGCTACGGTGGCGCATTGAAGCTGGCGCGTGCCGCGACTATGCTCGCCCGCTTCGCAACGGAGGCGCACAATGACCCGGTTTAAATTCGCGGCTATCGGTTTGGCGACGATAGTTTTGATATCGGCACCCGGCGTGGCGAAAGCCGACGGCATCGGCGGCACCTATCGCGGCATGATCGTATGCGAAAAAATGAAGGCCGCGCGCTTCATGCTGCGCGCTCCCCTCGATATCGTGATCTCCGGCAAGAACGTGATCGCCGCGCGTCCGATTTTCAACGGGCGCGGCACGCTGGTGATCGGCAGCGAGATCGCCACCGGCACGTTGGCCGACGACGGCTCGATCAAGCTGGTCTCGAGCGGGAAGTCCGGCGTCGCCAGCTACCAAGGCAGCTACAGCGGCACGCTCACCGACAAAGGCGGCACGTTCATCGGCACGCAAGACTGGACCGTGTCCGATAGCCATGAGTCGCGCAGCTGCACCGCCGCCTTGGTGCCGGTCAAGTCGTAACGCCGCGCGGCGTCACTCACCCGCGGCTTTCACGTCGCCGCAATCGGCGCCCATCCATTTGCCCTCGATGGTGCGCTTCACGTGCATGGATTTGGCGCCGCCCATGCTCATCGTCATGTTGACGGTGCCGGAGACCGTTTCCGGATTGGCGGTTTCGAAGTGAAATAGGCCGGAAACGGTCACGCGCGGGTCCTTGCATTGCACGCTCATTTCCATGACCGTGGCGGTGCTCGACACCACCGTCGGCCGGCAATGGTTGGCATCGTGTTTGTCATCGACCTCGATGCCGCGCTGCAGGCTTTTGCGCGTGATGCATTGCTTGAACACACGCGGGGCGCTGGCGCGCGCCTGGCTCGCCGCCATCGCCGCCTGTAGCTTGGCGCGCCGCTCGGGCGGCAATTGAGCAAGCAACTCGGCCGGGACCGGCGGAGCGCCGGTCATCTGGCCTTGCGAGGTCATCTGCCACAGGCCCGGGCGCAGATTGAGCGTGATCGGCGAGGCGCTCGCTGCGAGCGCGCCGCAGGCGGTGAGGGTCAGAGCGGTGAACAGAACGCGTGAGGTAGACATACGGGCTTCTCCATCGGTTGGTCCTGTCCCCGAACCGAAGGGCCGCTTGCCGCGGCCCCATGCCCCCGTCCCGATAAGAATTATAAACGGGCGAATTGCGCGGCGTCTACGGGCCTCACACCCCCTTCGCCATCTCCCTCAATTTGAACTTCTGAATCTTCCCCGTTGAGGTCTTCGGGATCTCCGCGAACACCATGTAGCGTGGGCATTTGTAGCCGGCCAAGTGCGTCTTGCACCATTGCATCAAGTTCGTCGGCGCTCGCCTTCGCGCCTGCCTTTAACTCGACGAAGGCGCAGGGCGTCTCGCCCCATTTCTCGTCGGGCTTGGCCACCACCGCGACGGCGGCGACTGCCGGGTGCTTGTAGAGCGCGTCCTCGACTTCGATCGACGAAATATTCTCGCCGCCGGAAATGATGATGTCCTTGGAGCGGTCCTTGAGCTGGATATAGCCGTCCGGATACATCACGCCGAGATCGCCGGTGTGAAACCAGCCGCCCATGAAGGCCTTTTCGGTCGAGCCCTTGTTCTTAAGATAGCCCTTCATCACCACGTTGCCGCGCATCATCACTTCGCCCAGGCTCTCGCCGTCGCGCGCAACCGGCGCCAGCGTGTCGGGATCGCGCACGTCGAGCGCCTCCAGCGCGCCGTAGCGCACGCCCTGGCGCGCTTTCTTCGCCGCCTGCTCGGCGCAGCGGCAGCGCGTCCCATTCCTCGTGCCAGTCGTTGACCACCGCGGGGCCGTAGCATTCGGTCAGCCCGTAGAGATGCGTGACGTTGAAGCCCGCCTCCTTCATGGCGGCAAGCACGGCCTCCGGCGGCGGCGCCGCGGCGGTGAAGAATTCGACCACATGTGGCAGCGGCTTCTTCTCCGCCGCCGGCGCGTTGAGCAGCGTCGCCATCACGATCGGCGCGCCGCACAGATGCGTCACCTTGTGTTGGGCAATCGCGTCATACATCGCCGCCGCGCGCACCGCGCGCAGGCAGACATGCGTGCCGGCGACCACCGAAATCGACCAGGGGAAGCACCAGCCGTTGCAGTGGAACATCGGCAGCGTCCACAGATAGACCGGATGCTTGGCCATGTTGCAGGTGACGATATTGCCGATGGCCAACAGATAAGCGCCGCGGTGGTGATAGACGACGCCTTTCGGGTCGCCGGTGGTGCCGCTGGTGTAATTGAGCGCGATCGCGTCCCATTCGTCGTCCGGCATCGACCAGACGAAATCCGGGTCGCCTTGCGCGACGAATTCCTCGTATTCGATTTCGCCCAGCGCTCGCCGGCCCCGCCATACTCCGGATCGTCGTAGTCGATCACCAGCGGCTTTGCCTTGCACAGCGCCAGCGCCTCCTTCATCACCTTGGAGAATTCGCGGTCGATGATGACGACCTTGGCCTCGGCGTGGTCGAGCGAGAAGGCGATGATCGGCGCATCGAGCCGCGTGTTGAGCGTATTGAGCACGCCCTGCGTCATCGGCACGCCGTAATGGCATTCGAGCATCGCCGGCGTATTGGCCAGCATCACCGAGACGCTGTCGCCGCGCTTGATGCCGCGCTTGGACAGAGCGGAGGCGAGCCGCCGCGCGCGCGCGTAGAATTCCGCGTAAGTGCGCTTGAGCGGCCCATGGATAATCGCGGTGTGGTCCGGAAACACGGCGGCCGCGCGCTCGAGAAAGCCGAGCGGCGTCAGCGGCTGGAAATTGGCCGGGTTGCGGTCAAGATCGGTGTCGTAGGGCGTTTTCGCCATTGGGTGTTTTCTCCCCAATCGCAAAGCTAGCCGCCAATTTCGGACTTGTCATCGCCGGTTATCGCCGCAGCAGCCCGGTGATTCCGCTGCGCAGCAATTCGAGCGACACCAGGAACATCAGCACATAGAGAATGCGATAGAACAATCTTTCCGGCGTCTTGCGCACCACCCAGAAACCGAAGGCGTTGGTGAGCAATGCGAAGGGCATCAAAATGAGCGAGGTGGCGAGCCCCTTGGTCGAGAACTGGCCGAGCATGAAATAGGGCACCACCTTGATCCAATTGAGCACGGCAAAGAAGATCGTGGTGGTGCTCACGATAGGCTATTTTCGACAGGCGCAGGCGCAGCACGTACATCTGGTAGGGCGGGCTGCCGGCCTGCCCGATGGTCGAGGTGAAGCCCGAAAGCGCCCCCCAGAACAAGCCGCCGCTCACGCTCGGATTGCCGAAATCCGCCTGCGCCTCATCGGCCAACCGCGTCGGCCCGATCCATTGGTAGAGCACGAAAACGATGGTGATCACGCCGATGAAGATGCGCACCGTCGACTCGGAAATGTAGGCGGCGAGCAGCCAGGCGACGCCGACCCCGATCGCCGCGCCCGGGCAGACGATCGCCAGCACGCGGCCGTTCCAGCCGTGGCGATAGACCCAGAGGGCGTTGGCGTCCTGCAAAATGAGGATCGGCAGCAGAACGGCGGCGGCCTCGAGCGGCGGCATCACCAGCGCCACGATCGGCAGTCGCCATCTGCCCGACGCCGGAAAAGCCGCCCTTGGACAGGCCGAGCGCGATCACCGCCGGGATGGCGAGCGCGTAAAAATAGGGGTCGGTGATGATGTGCACAGGGGGGATGCCTCCGGTGAGGACCTAGCCGAAGGGCGAAGGGTCGGATTTGCGCGAGATCAAAGCCCCTAGGGGCCGGCCGCGCCAGCCTCGTTTGCGCATGTCTTGTTTGCGTTTGCCGGCCGTTCCACAATCGCGGCCAAACAGACAACCCTCACCGTGAGACGGCGCCTGGCGCGCCATCCCGTGGCATGAGGGCGATCGCTTGGGAGGAACAAGCAATGGACGCTCGCTCGAGCCGCTATCATGACGTCTACGCGCGCTGGCAGCGCGACCCGCGAGGGTTTCTGGGGCGAGGCCGCGCAAGCAGATCGACTGGTTCGAGCAGCCGAAAAAAGTCTTCGACAAGGACGCCGGCATTTACGGCCGCTGGTTCACCGGGGCGTTGTGCAACACCTGCTACAACGCGCTCGACCGCCACGTGCTCGCCGGCCGCAACGACCAGGCGGCGCTGATCTACGATTCCCCCGTCAGCAACAGCAAGCAGACCTTCACCTACGGCCGCATGTTGTCGGAGGTGCAATTGCTCGGCGCCATGCTGCGCGACTTCGGCGTCAACAAGGGCGACGTCGTCATCATCTACATGCCGATGGTGCCGGAGGCGGTGTTTGCGATGCTGGCCTGCGCGCGCATTGGCGCCATCCATTCGGTGGTGTTCGGCGGTTTCGCGGCGAAAGAGCTCGCCACCCGCATCGACGATGCCAAGCCGAAAGTCATCCTCTCGGCGAGCTGCGGCATCGAAGGCGCCCGCGTCATCCCCTACAAGCCGCTGCTCGACGAAGCGATCAGTCTCGCCAAGCACAAGCCGCCGACCTGCATGATCCTGCAACGCCCGCAATGCGAGGCGACGCTGAGAGCCGGCCGCGACCACGACTGGCGCAAAACCTGGGAACACGCCGTCAACTTCGCCAAGACCTCGGAATGCGTGCCGGTGCTCGCCACCGACCCGCTCTACATCCTCTACACCTCGGGCACCACCGGCATTCCCAAGGGCGTGGTGCGCGACAATGGCGGCCACATGGTCGCGCTCAAATGGTCGATGCAATATCTCTACGGCGTCAATCCCGGCGAAGTGTGGTGGTCGGGCTCCGACGTCGGCTGGGTGGTCGGCCATTGCTACATCGTCTACGCGCCGCTGTTCCACGGCTGCACCTCGATCCTCTACGAGGGCAAGCCGGTCGGCACGCCCGACGCCGGCGCCTTCTGGCGCGTCTGCGCCGACCACGGCGTGGTCTCGCTGTTCACCGCGCCGACCGCCTTCCGCGCCATCCGCAAGGAGGACCCGGAGGCGAAGCTGCTCAAGCAATACGACCTGTCCAAATTCCGCGCGCTGTTCCTCGCCGGCGAGCGCGCCGACCCGCCGACCATCCAATGGGCCGAGCAGCATCTGAAAGTGCCGGTGCTCGATCACTGGTGGCAGACGGAAACCGGCTGGTGCATCGCCGGCAATCCGCTCGGCCTCGGCGCGCTGCCGGTGAAATACGGCTCGGCCTGCGTGCCGATGCCGGGCTACGCCATCGACATCGTCGATGAAGCCTGCCACCCGGTGCCCAACGGACAAGATCGGATCGATCGTGGTCAAGCTGCCGCTGCCGCCGGCCAACTTCCCGACGCTGTGGCAGCAGGACGACCGCTTCAAGGAAAGCTACCTCGACGAATTTCCCGGCTACTACAAGACCGCGGACGCCGGCTACAAGGACGACGACGGCTACATCTTCGTCATGAGCCGCACCGACGACATCATCAACGTCGCCGGCCACCGCCTGTCGACCGGCGGCATGGAGGAGGTGCTGGCCGCGCACCCGGACGTCGCCGAATGCGCCGTGCTCGGCATCAAGGACGAGCTCAAGGGCGAGGTGCCCTGCGGCTTCATCGTGCTCAAGGCCGGCGTCAACCGCCCGCCGGAGGAGATCGAGAAGGAGATCGTGGCGCTGGTGCGCGAGAAGATCGGCCCGGTGGCGGCTTTTAAATTGGCCATCACTGTGGCGCGCTGCCGAAGACGCGCTCAGGAAAAATTTTGCGCGGCACCATCAAGAAGATCGCCGACGGCGACAAGTGGACCATGCCGGCGACCATCGACGACCCGGCGATTTTGGATGAGATCACGGGGGCGTTGAAGGGGCATGGGGTGGGGACCGGGTGACTGAACCTGCCACGCCGCCGCCGCCGAAAGCCGCTGGGCGTTTCCGGCTGCTGATTATTTTGGGCAGCGTCGTCGCGGTCCCGGTCGCGGCCTTCATCGTGATGCAGATCCTCAATGCCACTGTGTTCGAATGCAGCAACGGCGGCGCGCTTCATCCTGAGGACGGCGCGTAGCGCCCGTTTCGAAGGATCGGGCGGCCCACCGATCTCGGGTTTACCCGAGATCGAACTCTAAATGCGCAAGTCGGGTAAACCCGACTTGCGATGTTCGAGAAGCGTCACTGCGCGACGCGCCTCACCACGAGGCCGATTTACGCCCCAACATAATCCGCAATGCTGGTCGGCTCGGGCACTGGCAGGCCATCCGTTTTCAAGCCATCGATGTGAAACCGAATGGCCTCGACAATCTCACCCTCGACGGCTTTCACGCTGTCGCCGGTGGCGACGCAGCCGGGCAAGTCCGCCACATAGGCCGAAAAATTGCCGTTCGCCTTCTCGATCACGATTGCGTAGCGCATTAGCGCTGCTCCTTCAGAGCAGCCTGCTTCAAGATACTTGCCCGTCCATGACGGCCTAGCTCTCGCCGCCGCTTACTTCGCATACCCTTGCGATCGGAGCCACGCGATCTTGCGGGCCCCATTCATCCAATCGTCGATGTCGGCCTTGCTGGTCAGGCCGGAAATGGTGCGCATGTCCTCGCCGGGGCAGTGGGCCTCGATTTGCCAGTCGCCTTCGGCGATGCGCTTGGGGCGAAATTCGACGCGCGGGGATTTGCTCATGCCCCTATATGGCGATGCTCGCGCGCCCTTGCCAGCGGCAAATGCGGGCTTCATCCAAGGGGCCCGCCCGAGATCGCGCTTGGGTAGTGGGTCGGTTTGAATTAAAATAAGATTTTGGTCCTAGCGCGAGCAAAAACACCGTGACCAAGCTTGTGGTCGGTGCCGGTAAGGCTTGCCTCGACTACCAGAACCGGACGTTCGTAAACCTGACCTGCAAGCGCATTGAGGTCGATGAAATTTGCTCGTTCGTTTACGCCAAGGCTCTGAATGCCCCAATTGAAAAGAAGATCAAAGGCGAGGCTGGTGATGTTTGGACATGGACCGCCATCGATGCGGACACGAAGTTAATCCCCTCGTGGTATATTGGCGACCGTAGCAGCCAATCGGCCTGGGAATTTCTCACCGACTTGCGCAAGCGCCTCAGCAATCGCATTCAACTCACCAGCGACGGCCACAAGGCTTATCTGGTTGGCGTGGCCGGGTCGTTTGGCGATAGCGTTGATTATGCGCAGCGTGTGAAGATTTACGGCAAGGAGCCGCACGAAGGTGGAATGCGCCGCTACTCGCCGCCGGAATGTCTTGGCGCGAAGCCGACGCCCGTTTATGGCAATCCTGATCCGGCGCATATCAGCACGTCTTTTGCCGAGCGCAGCAATCTTACCATGCGCATGAACATGCGCCGCTTTACTCGGCTGACAAACGCATTCTCTAAGAAGATCGAAAACCATGCGCACGCCGTCGCGCTGCACATGATGTATTACAATTTCTTGCCGCGCCGAAGCGCAGCGAAGGCGGGCTATTTAGAATTCGAATCAATGATGGACGCGCGCGCCAGCAAACAAAAAAAGCCCGGCGCATGGCCGGGCTTTCCTATCGCGATCGGTCGAACAGCCTACTTCTGCTGTTGCTGGCCCGGCTTGTCGGTGCTCGGCTGCGGATTGCCCTGCTGCTGCTGGGGAGTCGGCGCCGGAGCGACGGCCGGGGAAACGGGCTTCTGCGGCTCGGTGGCCTTCATCGGAGTATCGGTCATAGTTTGAATCCCTTTATAAAAAGACCTAAATACGAATTAGGTGCTTTGCACAGATAAGCGCGCGGGCTTGCGATCACGAGGTCGCTAAAAACTTATCGTCCGCTATATCTTTTCAAATCGGCGGAACCATTCGGCCTCCGCGCTTGGCTTTTTGAAATTCGTATCGGTGAAGGACGCGCGAACGACATACTCGCTTCCCTCTCCCCTTATGGGAGAGGGTGGATCGCGCGGAGCGAGAGCGAAGCGCGAGCGAAGCGCGAGCCGGGTGAGGGGTAGCGAACTATCGAGAGGCAATAACCCCTCACCCGCCTCGCTCACTTCGTTCGCTCGGCACCCTCTCCCACAAGGGGAGAAGGAAAAAGAAACGCGACGCGCTTAATCCCCGCCGTCTTCCTTCTCAGCCTTGCCGCCGAGCTGCTTGAGCTTGGCGAACACGGCGGAAACGTCGAGGTCGGAGCCGCCCGGCTTCTTCTCGGCTTCCGCAGCCGCGGCAGCGGCGACTTCCGCTTCCTTCTTGGCGGTGGTTTCCGCGGCGGGCAGCAGCGTCGCGCCGGTGTCGACGGGCGCCGGCTTTTCCTTGTTGGCGCGGTTGACCTCGAAATCGAGATCGGTCTGCGTGGCAAGCCCGAGCGTCACCGGATCCATGGGCGCAAGCGCGGCGGCGTTCCAATGCGTGCGGTCGCGGATCGCCGAGATCGTCGACTTGGTGGTGCCGACGAGGCGCATGATCGCCGCGTCCTTGAGCTCGGGATGATTGCGCACCAGCCAGAGGATCGCGTTCGGCCGGTCCTGCCGGCGCGACACCGGCGTGTAGCGCGGGCCCTTCTTGCTGCCGCGCTCGACCTGCGGCACCGCGACCTTGGCTTCGCTCAGCTTGAGCTTCAACTCGGGGTTTGCTTCCGCCGCGGTGATCTCCTCGCGCGTCAACTGCCCGGTCTGGATCGGGTCGAGGCCTTTGATCCCTTGCGCGGCGTCGCCGTCGGCGATCGCCTTGATCTCGAGCGGATGCAGCTTGCAGAAGTCGGCGATCTGGTCGAACGACAGCGCGGTGTTGTCCAACAGCCAGACGGCGGTCGCCTTCGGCATCAGGGGGGCTGCTGTGGCCATGACAATATCTCCTCAACGCTCCGCCCGCCCGTCGGGCGAAGCACCAGATCATCGGTGATGATCGGAAAGTGGCCGGAATATAGGGGCTTAGGCGGGTCTATGCAACCTTCCCGGCTTGACAGGGTGGGCCGGTGCACCCCATGTCGGAGCTTGAAATTCGTGAAAAATCGGCGCGATTTCGAGGACATTATGGCGCAAGCCCCGGAAAAGCCGGCCCTCAAGGTGCTGCTCTGCTCGCCGCGCGGTTTTTGCGCCGGCGTCGTGCGCGCCATCGAATCGGTGGAGCGGGCGCTCGCCGTTTACGGGCCGCCGGTCTATGTGCGCCACGAAATTGTGCACAACCGCTACGTGGTCGAGAGCCTGCGCGCCAAGGGCGCCATTTTCGTCGAGGAACTTGACGAGGTTCCCGAAACCGGGGCGCCGGTGATTTTTTCCGCGCACGGCGTGCCGCGCAGCGTTCCCGAGGAAGCGGAGCGCCGCAAATTGTTCGCGCTCGACGCCACCTGTCCGCTGGTCACCAAGGTGCACCGCGAGGCCGAGATTCATCACAAGCGCGGGCGGCAGATCGTGCTCATCGGCCACGCCGGCCACCCGGAGGTGATCGGCACCATGGGGCAGTTGCCCCCCGGCAGCGTCACGCTGATCGAAACGCTGGCGGATGCGGAGGATTTCGCGCCGCGCGACGCCAATAACCTCGCTTACGTGACGCAGACCACATTGTCGGTGCACGACACCGCGGCGATCGTCGACAGATTGAAGGCGCGCTTCCCCGATATCGTAGGTCCCCACAAGGAAGACATCTGCTACGCCACCACCAACCGGCAGGAAGCGGTCAAGCGCGTGGCGCCCACCGTCGACGCCATGATCGTGGTCGGCGCGCCCAACTCGTCGAATTCGCAGCGGCTCAAGGAAGTCGCCGAACGGGCCGGCTGCCCGCATGCCGCGCTGGTGCAGCGCGCCGCCGATATCGACTGGAACGAATTCGGCGCGATCGCGCGGCTCGGCATCACCGCCGGCGCCTCGGCGCCGGAAGTGCTGGTCGAGGAGATCATCGGCGCTTTCGCCGAGCGCTACGCGGTGAGCGTGGAAACCGTTTCCGCCGCCGAGGAGGGCGTGTTCTTCCCGCTGCCCCGCCCGCTGCGGGAGAACCAGGCGGCGGAGTGACGTAATGGCCGTCTATACCGACGTCACCGCCGACGATCTCACCGAATTCTTGAGCCGCTACGAGATCGGCGAGTTGCGCTCCTACAAGGGCATCGCCGAGGGCGTGGAGAATTCGAATTTCCTGCTGCACACCTCGGCCGGCAGCTTCATCCTCACGCTGTATGAGAAGCGCGTGGCGGCGGCCGACCTGCCGTTTTTCCTCGGCCTGATGGAGCATCTCGCCGCGCGCGGCATTACCTGCCCGCAGCCGGTAAAGAACAAGCAAGGCGGCGTGCTCGGCAGCATCGCCGGCCGGCCGGCGGCGATCGTTACTTTCCTCGACGGCGTATGGCTCCGCCGCCCCCACCCCGGCCATTGCGCGGCGGTGGGCGAGGCGCTCGCCGGCCTGCATCTTGCCGGCAAGGATTTTTCCATGCAGCGGGCGAACGCGCTCGGCATGCAAAGCTGGCGCGGGCTTTACGACCATGCCAAGGCGCGCGGCGATAGCGTGCGGCCCGGCCTGTGCGACGAGATCGCCAAGGAACTCGACGCGCTGGAGAAATCCTGGCCGCGCGATCTGCCCGAGGGCGTGATCCACGCCGATCTCTTTCCCGACAACGTGTTCTTCCTTGGCGACAAGTTGTCCGGGCTGATCGACTTCTATTTTGCCTGCACCGACACGCTCGCCTACGACGTCGCGGTCTGCCTCAACGCCTGGTGCTTCGAGCCCGACCATTCCTATAACGTCACCAAAGGCCGCGCGCTGCTCAAGTCCTACGGCAAAAAGCGCGCGCTGTCGGCGGAAGAACGCGCGGCGTTGCCGATGCTGGCGCGCGGCGCGGCGACGCGCTTTTTGCTCACGCGGCTGGTCGATTGGCTGGCGGTGCCGGACGGCGCGCTGGTGCGGCCGAAGGACCCGCTCGAATATTTCCGCAAGCTGCGCTTCCACCAGTCGGTGAAGAGCGTAAGCGATTACGGAGTTGAGGCTTGAGCGAACAGCGCGTCACCATCCACACCGATGGCGCCTGCTCGGGCAATCCGGGTCCGGGCGGCTGGGCGGCGATCCTCACCTTCGGCGACCACGAAAAAGAATTGAACGGCGGCGAGGCGCACACCACCAACAACCGCATGGAATTGATGGCGGCCATCTCCGCGTTGGAGGCGCTGAAGCGGCCGTGTTCGGTCGACCTGCATACCGATAGCGAATACATGAAGAACGGCATCACCGGCTGGATCAAGAAGTGGAAACAGAACGGCTGGCGCACCGCCGACAAGAAGCCGGTGAAGAATGTCGACCTGTGGCAGCGGCTCGACGCGGCGCTGAAACATCACGACGTGCGCTGGCACTGGGTGAAGGGTCACGCCGGCCACGCCATGAACGAGCGCGCCGACGAACTCGCCCGTGCCGGCCTCATTGCGGCACGCGCGGGTGCGATTGGGGCGATGAAGAGCAAATAGTCATTCCGGGGCGCGGCCTTAAGGCCGCGAACCCGGAATCCAGATAGAAATTCGGAATACGTTTCTGGATTCCGGGTCCGGCGCTAGTGCGCCGTCCCGGAATGACGAGAAACTAAATCTGCTTGAGCAGCGCATCGCCGCCGGAAATGTCGCACTTGCCGGGCGCGTCTTCGATGTTGAGCGACTTCACCACGCCGTCGTCGACCAGCATTGAGTAGCGCTTCGAGCGGACACCAAGTCCGTTGCCGGAACCGTCGAAGGCCATGTCGATCGCCTTGGCGAATTCGCCGTTGCCGTCGGCGAGAAACTCGATCTTGCCGGTAGCACCGGTCGCCTTCTTCCAGGCTTCCATGACGAAGGCGTCGTTGACGCCGGTCACGGCAACAGTGGCGACGCCCTTCGCCTTAAAGGCGTCGACGTTATTCAAGAAGCTCGGGATATGCAGGTTGTTGCAGGTCGGCGTGAAAGCGCCGGGCACCGCGAACAGCGCGACCTTCTTGCCTTTGAAGATATCGTCCGTGGTTTTCGGCTTGTTTGGGCCTTCCGCGGTCATCACGCGGAACGTTGCGTTGGGCAATTTGTCGCCGACCTTGATGGGCATGGATGTCCTCTCCCTGTTTTATGACGCGCAAAATAGCGCAAGCCGCGGATTAGTCGAGATGAGTCTTGACCTCGGTCGCGTGGCCGCCGCGCACGATCGTGAAAGTGAGTTCGAAATGGCCCTTCGGATCGACGCCGGGCGGCAGCCCATCGAGTTCGAAACCGAAATGCTGGTGGCCGGGCGGCGCGCCTTGCGCCGGCTTGGGGATGGGCAGCGCCCATTCCGGGCTCGGCCCCTCGACGAACAGCTCGACCGGCTCTCCACTGGGCGCGGCGAGATCGACGAAGACCAGCGGCTTGACCTTGTCGTCACTGGCACGCTTGGCGGTCAGTCCGGCTTGCGCCGCGGAGATCAGCTTGGGCACGCGCGCTTCCGCCGAATCGAGCTCAGGATTGTCGGCGCCGCCTGTCGGCGGAATCGTCACCTCGATCTTGGCTTCGACCGGCACGCATAATTTTTCGCACACCGCATAGTCGACCTTGGCGCGCAGCGTCACCGGCTTGCCCGGCTGGCGCGGGAACACGTCCAACGGCAGGATCACGTCGCCTTTGTAGCCGATGGTGGTGCCGGTCTCGTCGGTAAAAGCATGCGGCGCCGGATAAAGCACCTTCGCGCTGGCGAGATTGTCGGAGCCGGCAAAGCTGAAACGCGGCGGCACGCCGGAATCGCCCGGATAGCGCCAATAGGTGTGCCAGCCCGGCAGCATCTTGATCTCGATGCCGGCGCGCAAACTTTCGGCGCCGCCTTTGTTGGCGCCGGCGATCAGGCGGATGCCGGAATAATTGTCCTCGACCCATGGCGAAGCGTCGGCCGCGCACGCCTGGCCGGCGAGCAGCAGTGCGACGCAGCCGGCGGCGAATGTCAGCGTGAGTTTTTTGCCGAACATATTCATGGCGCACGATCTAAACGGTAATCGCCTGCCACGCCACTGAATTCATCGTGAGCATAGGGTGAACAAGATGCGGGCAAGGTGGCGAATTTGGCGGCGCAAGGGGCGGCGATTTCGCCACAATTACCCGGTTGAATTTGACGGTGAATCATTGAGCTTTCGGCAGGCGGCCTCGTTTGCAAAGGCGGAGCGATTGGATAACCTTTCGGCATGAAGACCCCACGCAAATCCGGCGGCACGCCGCCCGCCCGCGGTTATCTCGACGGGCAGATGCTGATCGCCATGCCGGCGATGAACGACGAACGCTTCACGCGCGCGGTGATCTACGTTTGCGCGCACTCGAGCGAAGGCGCCATGGGCATCGTCGTCAATCAGCCGGCCGGCAATATCAAATTCCCCGACTTGCTGGTGCAGCTCGAAGTGATTCCGGCAGCCGAGCGCATCCAGCTGCCGACGCAGGCCGAGGACGTCAAAGTGCTCAAAGGCGGACCGGTGGAAACCGGGCGCGGTTTCGTGCTGCACTCGGCCGATTTCTTCATCGAGAACTCGACGCTGCCGATCGACGAAGGCATCTGCCTCACCGCCACGCTCGACATCCTCAAGGCGATCGCGCGCGGCAACGGCCCGGAGAGCGCCATCCTTGCGCTCGGCTATGCCGGCTGGGCGCCCGGGCAATTGGAAAATGAGATCCAGCAGAACGGCTGGCTGCATTGCGCCGCCGATGCGGAACTGATCTTCGGCACCGACACCGACGGTAAATACGAAAAGGCGCTGCGCAAGATCGGCATCGATCCCGGCATGTTGTCGAGCGACTCGGGACACGCCTGATTTAAAGCCGCTCGTCCGCGCGACCCGCCTACGCTCGCATTGCGAGCTTCGGCGCGTTTGAAGTCCGCCGAAGCGCGGAGCGCGAAGGCGGAAAGCGGGGACCCAGAGTCAAATTTCCTGGAATCGAATGTAGCCCTGGATTCCCGCTTGCGCGGGAACGAGCGTAATGAGTTGCACAGCTATTTCGCCACTTCGAGCTTTTCGCTGGTGAGCAGGCCGCCGGCGGCCTGCGCGCTCATCGGCTCGCCGAAGGCGAACCCTTGCGCGTATTCGCAGCCCATTTGGTAGAGCTCGACGGCGTCGCCGTCGGTTTCGGCGCCTTCCGCCACCACTTCCATGCCGAGGTCGTGCGCCAGCGCGATGATCGAGCGCAGGATCACCGGCCGCGTGCCGCGCGCGGTGGTGCGCACGAAAGATTGGTCGATCTTGATGGTGTCGAAGGGGAAGCGCTGCAGATAAGCGAGCGAGGAATGGCCGGTGCCGAAATCGTCCAGCGATAAGCCGGCGCCGAGTTCCTTGATGCGGCTGAGCATCTGCGCGGCGTGCTCGGGATTTTCCATGACCAGCGATTCGGTGATCTCCAGCTTGAAGGTGCCGCGCGCCAGCGCCGAGCGGCCGAGCACGCTGCGCAAGTCCTGGATCAAATCGTGGCGCAGCAATTGGCGCGACGACACGTTGACGCTGGCGAAGATTGGTTCGCGCGAACGGCTCGCCGCCTGCCAGATGGTGAGCTGGCGCGCGGTGCGGTCGAGCATGAACAGGCCGAGGTCGACGATGAGGCCTATTTCCTCGGCGATATTGATGAATTCGGCCGGCGACAGGCGGCCGAGCTTGGGATGGTCCCAGCGCGCCAGCGCCTCGAAGCCGGCAATGGCGCGATCCTCCAGCCGCACGATCGGCTGGTAGAGCACCTTGATCTCATCGCGCTCGATGGCGCGGCGCAATTCCGATTCCATGGTCAGCCGGTCGGTCTTGCGCGAGCGCATGGCCGGCTTGAAGATTTCGATGCGGTCGCCGCCGATGCGCTTGGCGTGGTACATCGCGAGTTCGGCGTCCTTCAGCACTTCCTCGGTGCGGTGCGGCTGGCTTTCGGCGAGCGCCAGACCGATCGAGGCGGTGAGGAAGATTTCACGGTCGTTGAAGCCGATCGGCGCGCGCAAGGTTCGCCGCAGCGTCTCGGTGAAGGCGACGATGCGCGCGGGCTCGCGCTCCGACAGCAGGATCAAAGCGAACTGGTCGCCGGAAAGCCTTGCCAGCGTGTCCTGCGGCTTGAGCAGGCGGGCGAGGCGCCGGGCGATGGTGAGCAAAATGGAATTGCCGACCGCGATGCCGACTGAATTGTTGACCTGCTTGAAGCGGTCGAGATCGATGACCAGGATCGACGGCCGGATGTTGGGATCGGAGCGGGCAAAACCGAAGGCCGCTTCCATGCGGTCGATGAACAATTCGCGGTTGGGCAGGCCGGTAAGATTGTCGTGCACGGCGTCGAACAACAGCCGCTCCTCGGCCTTCTTGAAGTCGGAGACGTCGGTGAGCGTGCCGACCAGGCGCACCACTTCGCCGTCGGAGCCGACGACGGGCCGCGCCTTGAGCGAGAACGACAGATAATGGCCATCGGCCGCGCGCAGGCGGAAGCCCTGGTTCAGCCGTCCGCGCCGTTGCTCAACCGCTGAGTCGAGCGAAGCGCGGAAACGGTCGCGGTCGAGCGGATGCAGCACGTCGAGCCAGGTCGCCGCCGGTCCTTCCAGCGTGCCGCGTTTCAAGCCGAGCAACTGTTCGGTTTCCGGACTGGTGTAGACCTTGTCGGCGGACACGTCCCAGTCCCAGATGAGGTCGCCGGCGCCGGTCAGTGCGAGAGCACGGCGCTCGACATCGGAGACGATGCCGTGCGTGATGCCGCCGGCGAAGGCGTGCTGCATCACGGTGAAGCCGATGAGCATCACGATCAGCACCAAGCCGCCGAGCAGCGCCGGGCCGATAATATCGTTGGTGACCACGCCGGTGACGGCGAGACCTGCCGCGCCGGTCCACACCACCAGCAAGAGCCAGGTCGGGATCAGTAGCACCGCGCGGTCGTAGCCGTGGGTGGACAGATAAATCACCAGCGCGAGGCCAAACACCGCAATGCCGGCGAGCGACATGCGCGCGATGCCGGAGGCAATGGAGGGATCGAACACGGCGACCGCAATCAGCGCGGCGAGCGCCGCCAGCCAGGCGACGGTGATGTGGGCGTAGCGCACGTGCCAGCGCGACAGATTCAAATAGGCGAAGAGAAACACCAAGAGCGTCGCCGACAGGATCGCCTCGCCGCAGGCACGCCAGACGCGCTCGGCGCCGGCCGACATGTCGAACACCTTGCCCCAGAATCCGAAATCGATGCCGATATAAATGAGCACCGCCCAGCCGAGCGCGGCGGCGGCGGGGAACATCACCGAGCCCTTGACCACGAACAGAATGGTCAGGAACAGCGCCAAGAGGCCGGCAATGCCGATGACGATGCCGTAATACAGGGTGAAGGAATTGACCTTGTCTTTGTAGGCGTCGGGCTCCCACAAATAGATTTGCGACAGCTTATTGGTGCGCAATTCGGCGACGAAAGTGATGACCGTGCCGGGGTCGAGCGTGACGCGAAAAATATCGGCGGTCGTCGACTCCTGCCGCACCGGACGGTCGCCCGATGACGGCGTGATGCCGACGACGCGCGACAGCCCCAAGTCCGGCCAGAACAGGCCGGAGCCGACCATGCGGTAATGCGGCACGACGATCAGCCGGTCGATCTGTTCGTCGGAATTATTGGTGAGCGCGAACACCGCCCAATTGGCGCTGTGCTCGCGCGCACGCACCTCGATGCGGCGCACGATGCCGTCCGGGCCGGGAGCGGTCGAGACCTGAATGCGGTCGCTCTCGGCCTTCTGTACTTCGGTGGCGGCGGTAAGGTCGATCGCCGGGGTGTCGAGCCGCACGTTGACGGCTTCGACGGCGCGCGCGGACGGCGTCAACAGTGCGCCGGCGAGCGCGAGCAGGGCGACGGCCGCAAGACGTTTCGCGATCAATCCAAATCCCCCGGCCGCGCGTGCCATTCGATTCAATTTCACCCCGCGCCGTTCTGCCGCCACAATACGCCGATTTCGCGGCCCGGCGGGCGATGATATCAGCCGCGCCGTCAAAGGGTTAGCACGATCTTGCCGATGTGACTGCTCGATTCCATCAGAGCATGCGCGGCGCTCGCCTGAGCGAGCGGGAAAGTCTTGAAGATCACCGGCTTCACCTTGCCGGCGATGACGAGCGGCAGCGCGCCGGCCTCGACCGCGGCGCGGATCGCAGCCTTGTCGGCGACCGAGCGCGAGCGCAAGGTAGAGCCGGTGTGGTGCAGCCGCTTGAGCATGATGCGGCGGAAATCCACCGTCGCCTTGGACGAGCTTTGGAATGCGATCTGCACGATGCGCCCCTCGACGCCGGCGGCTTCGTAATTGCGCGCGATGTAATCGCCGCCGACCATGTCCATTATAACGTCGACGCCCTTGTCGCCGGTGGCCGCCTTGCAAGCTGCGACGAAGTCCTCGGTTTTATAGTTAATGGCGACGTCGGCGCCGAGCTTGCGGCAGGCCGCGCATTTTTCGGCCGAGCCGGCGGTGGTGATGACTTTTGCGCCCAGCGCCTTGGCGAGCTGGATCGCGACGGTGCCGATGCCGGACGAGCCGCCATGCACCAGGAAGCTTTCGCCGCTCTTGAGGCCGCCGCGCTCGACCATGTTGTGCCAGACGGTGAAGAACGTCTCCGGGATGGCGGCGCCCTCGACCATCGACAGCCCGCTCAGCGGCATCGCGTGGCTTCCATATGCGAGGCAATATTCGGCGTAGCCGCCGCCGACCACCAAGGCCGTGACGCGGTCGCCTATCGTCCAGCGCTTGACCTCCGGCCCGAGCGCGACCACCTCGCCGGCGATTTCCAGGCCCGGAATATCCGGTGCGCCGGGCGGCGGCGGGTAGAGGCCTTGGCGCTGCATCACGTCCGGCCGGTTGACGCCGGCGGCCGCGACCTTGACCAGGATTTCGCCGGCGCCAGGGACGGGAACCGCGCGCTGTTCGGCGACGAGCGTGTCCGGTCCGCCGGGGGCCTTGATGCCGATGGCGGTCATGCGGGTCGGGATGGCGCTCATGGGATCCTCGTTTTTCCGGAGCAGGGCGCCTGTTTAGGCGGGCCTTGCCGATGTGACAACCCAAGCAGGCGCGGGTAAATTCTACCTGGAGGAACGCCATGGCAGCCATCGACGACGACGACAGGCCGAAGAAAAAAATTGCGCACGAAATCGGACAGGACTTGAGCCTGCTCTCGGTCGAAGAACTGGCCGCGCGTGTGCAACTGATGCATGACGAGATCAGTCGCTTGGAAGCCGACATGGGGCAAAAGCGCGCCAAGCGCGCCGCCGCCGATCAGTTTTTCAAGCGCTAATTCTGCCGCGCCGGTATCCGCTTGCCGGCGAGAATCCGGCATTGGCGGCGATTTCTTAACGTGTCGTTAAGCTTTCTCGATCATTACTGTGATTGTCCATCTTCATGGACGTGAGTGGCTCCTGTCCACTCTGTTTGACGCCTCCCTGTTATCAACTTCGAGCCGCCGGCGACGGCGGCTCTTTTTTGTGCCATTTCGGGACAGATGCGGCCGTTATGGTCGCCGCTCGCTTAAGCTTGCCCGGCAACTATGTCGCAAAGTTTGCGCGTCCGCGGTCTGGACATTGCGGGCCGCTGGGAGCGATGCTGTTCCTCGCAGCGGGAGCGCGTAACAGTCCCGGCATAGTGGTGAGGCGTAGCGTATGGCTGAAAAATCAGCGAACGACGTGCAACCGGTTTCGTTCGGCGAACGGTTGGCCAATTCGCAAGCCTTTGCCGATCTTTTCCGTGACGGCATGGCGCTGGTGGAAGAGACCGCGACTTATCTCGACGGCCCCGGCCGGCAAGAATCGAAAAAGCTCGAGCGCGCCGCAGCCCTCGCCTATGCGACCGAAAGCATGCGGCTGACCACGCGGCTGATGCAGCTCGCCTCCTGGCTGCTGCTGCATCGCGCAGTGAAGGAAGGTGAGATGTCGCTTGCCCAGGCCAATAAGGAAAAGGCCAAGGTCAAGCTCTCCGCCGCCGACTTCCACGATCCAAACAACATGGAATTGCTGCCGGCTGCCTTGCGCGAGTTGATCGAGCGCTCGCACAAGCTGCAAGGCAAGGTGCGTCGGCTCGATGCGACGATTCACACCCGCACGCCGGTCGACCAGATCGTCGGCGTCAACCCGGTCGAGCGCCAGCTCGGCCTGCTCAAAGCGGCGTTCGGCGCGGAAAGCGTCTGAGCGAAACGCCTCGCGAATAAACAAAAACCCCCGCGTGATGCGGGGGTTTTTCTTTGCGCGGTCGAACCTGCGCGCTATTTCTTGTCGGCCTTCTTGTCCTCGGCCTTCAGGAAGCCGGAGAACTTTTTCTGGAAGCGCGACAGGCGGCCGCCGCGGTCGACCAAATGCTGCTGGCCGCCGGTCCAGGCCGGGTGCGACTTCGGGTCGATGTCGAGATGCATGACATCGCCCTCCTTGCCCCAGGTGGAGCGGGTGGTGAATTCACTGCCGTCGGTCATCACAACCTTGATGGCGTGGTAGCCGGGATGGATATCTTGCTTCATCGCTGCGGTTCCGTGGGGGCGCCGGGCGCCTCAAAGTGGCTGAATTTGGCGGGTCTATACAGGAGCCGGGGGCAGGCGGCAAGCCGGCGCATTTGACCCGGATCAAGGCTAAAGGGCATTGAATAGTGTCTTAAAACGGCGCGGGGCGGCCCCGTTCGTAGGTTGGGAATAAAGACGATGGGACGACAAGAATTCCGGGCCGCCGGATCGCTCGCGGCGGTATTTTCGGTCAGGCTGCTCGGCCTGTTCATGATCTATCCGGTGTTTGCCGCCTACGCCCAGAAGCTTTCGGGCGCGACCCCCTATCTGGTCGGCGAGGCGCTTGGCATTTACGGACTGAGCCAGGGGCTGTTGCAGATACCCTTCGGGCTTCTGTCCGACCGGTTCGGGCGCAAGCCGATGATCGTCCTCGGACTCATTTTGTTCGCCATTGGCAGCGCCGTGGCGGCAATGTCGACCTCGATCGGCGGCGTCATCTTCGGCCGCGTGCTACAGGGCGGCGGCGCCGTCGGCTCGGTGATCCTGGCGCTGGTCGCGGATCTCACCTCGGAAGAAAACCGCACCAAGGCGATGGCCATGGTCGGCATCACCATCGGCGGCTCCTTCATGGTGGCGCTTGTGACCGGTCCGATCCTGGCGACCTTCATCGGCGTCGACGGCATCTTCTGGCTGATGGTGGGGCTGGCGCTGGTCGGCATCGCCATCACCGAATTCGTGGTGCCGACGCCGCGCCAGATTCGCGTGCACCGCGACGCGGAAACCGTCCCCGGATTGATCGGCTTGGTGTTGCGCGACAAGGAGCTGCTGCGGCTCGATATCGGCATCTTCGCGCTGCATGCGATGCTGACGGCGAGCTTCCTGGTGGTGCCCGGCTTATTGCGCGGCACGCTCGATCTGTCGGCGCAAAAGGATTGGATCGTCTATCTGCCGGTGCTGGTGGTGTCGGTCGCCGTGATGGTGCCGGCGATCATCGTGGCCGAGAAATATCGTCACATGAAGGGCGTGTTCGTCGCCGCGGTCGCCGCGCTCGTGGTGAGCCAGGTGATGCTCTATTTCGGCGCCGGCAATCTCTATGCGCTGCTGGCTGCGCTGACCATATTCTTTTCCGGCTTCAACGTCATGGAGGCGAGCCTGCCCTCGCTCATCACCAAGACGGCGCCGCCTGACGCCAAGGGTACGGCCACCGGCATCTATTCGAGCTTGCAGTTCCTCGGCATTTTCGTCGGCGGCGTGGTCGGCGGCTGGGCCAATCAGAAGGGCGGCACGGCCGCCGTTTTCCTGTTGACCACGGTCATTGCGCTGATTTGGCTGCTGGCGGCGGCGACCATGGCGCAGCCGAGTTATCTCACCACGAAATTGGTACCGATCGGCGACGGCCATGCAAGCGACGCCGAAGGTCTTGCCGCGCGCTTGCGTCAGGTGCCGGGCGTCGCCGTGGCGGTGGTGATCGCCGAAGAGAAACTCGCCTACCTCAAGGTTGATTCCAAACGCTTCGACGCGGCGATGGCGGCAGCGCTGGCCGGCTCCTCAGGCTGAGGCGGGCCGCCAGCTCATCCTATTCACCGGCTTGCCCGACACGGGGTTCTTGTCCTCGCCGGCATATTTGAATCCGTGCTTTTCGTAGAAGCGGATGGCGCGCGCGTTGTCCTTGTTGACCAGGAGATCGAGGCCTTTGGGTGAGAGCCGTTTGGCTTCCTCGAGCAGCGCGAGCGCGACGGGCGATCCCCAATGCTCGGGCGCGACCACGATCTGGTCGAGATACATCGTCTTCGGATCGACAGTGACAAAACCGGCGAGCGCATCGTCGATTTCCGCCAGCACGACATGCGCGACCGGCACCAGTTCCTGGCGCCAGCGCTCGCGCCACCATTGGACGCGCGCGTTGAAATCGATATGCGGGAAGTGATGCGCCCAAGTGCGCCGCCACAGCTCGATCGCCGCACCCTCGTCGGCGGGCGTGTAAGGGCGCAGGGTGAAGCTATGCTGCGACACAGGATTACACATCGCCCCTTTCAAGCGGCCGCCGGGCCGCGTGTCTGATGTGGAGAATTAAGACCTCATCGGACGTGACCCGATAATAGACGCGATAGGGATATCGCGTTGAAAAGACGACATGGGCATCGAGTTCGTCCGCTCGTTGCCCTGATTCCGGAAAATCGGCTAGCCGCGCGACGATTTTCTCGATCAGCGTGACAACCCGTCCCGCGGCCGCCGGATTAAGTTGAGCGATGTAGGTGCGAATGACGTCGAGATCGGAAAACGCGCGCGGAGTATAACGGACCTTCATGCCCGGTATTTATTGAAATAGGCGGCGACCACGTCATCGGGCACGAACTCGCCACGAGCCGCTTGCGCGAGGCCTTCCCGCACGGCCGCCCGCTCATCGTCGGAGAGACGATAGACGCCAGTATGTTTGGCCTCAATGTCGACGATCGCCTGCATCAGCTCGTCCTGCGCCGCTTCCGGCCAGTCGGCGATGCGATCGAGAATGCTTTCGGGGATCTTGTTCATCACAGCAAAATAGCACGAATCGCGGTTATGAAAAACCCTGCGCTCACCGCTCGGTCAGCTTGAACTCGATGCGCCGGTTGCGCCGGTAGGCGTCCTCGGTGGTGCCGGTATCGATCGGCTGGAATTCGCCAAAGCCGGCGGCGACCAGGCGCTGCGGCGCCACGCCCTTGCCGACCAGATATTGCACCACCGCGATGGCGCGCGCCGCCGACAATTGCCAGTTCGACTTGAATTGCCCGCCGGTGATCGGCCGTACGTCGGTATGGCCGTCGACGCGCAGCACCCACGGGATATCCGCGGGGATCTGCTTCTCCAGTTCGATCAGCGCCGCGGCGACCTTGTCGAGCTCGGCGTCGCCTTCCGGCTTTAGGTCTGCCTTGCTGCTGTCAAAGAATACTTCGGATTGCAGCACGAAGCGGTCGCCGACGATGCGCATGTCAGGCCGATTGCCGAGAATTTCGCGCAGCTTGCCGAAGAAGTCGGAGCGGTATTTGGTCAGCTCTTGCACCTTCTGCGCCAGCGCCACATTGAGCCGCTGGCCGAGGTCGGCGATCTTGTTCTGCGCTTCCTTGTCCTTCTTCTCGGAGGCGTCGAGCGCGGTCTCGATCGCGGCGAGCTGGCGGCGCATGGCGGCAATCTGCTGGTTGAGGATCTCGACCTGCGCCAGCGCGTTTGAGGAAATCTTCTTCTCGCCTTCGAGTTGGCCGGTGAGTTCGGAAACCTTGCCTTGCGCCACGGCGGCGCCGGCACCGGCGCCTTCGGCGGCGCTCTTGAACTTGTCGCGGTCGCTCTGCGCGGTGGCGAGGGTGGCTTGCAATTGCGCGAGTTGATCCTGGAGATTGGACTTGTCGGTCGTCGCCATCGACAACAGCTCGGTAAGCTGGGCGATCTGCGCGTTGAGGCGGGTCAGCGCGGTGTCTTTGCCGGCGACTTCCTGCTGCAGATAGAACTGCACCACCACGAACACGGTCAGGATAAAGATGATCGAGAGGATCAACGTCGACAGCGCGTCGACGAAGCCCGGCCAGTAATTCATGCCGCTGTCGTTGCGGCGCGTTCGTGCAAGCGCCATCGCTCAACTCACTTGTGACGGACCGGAACTCACCGATCGACTTTTTCACGCACCATGATTTCCAGCAGCCGCTTGATCTCGCGCTGCTGCTCGGCCTGGCTGTCGACCCAGTCGCGGATCATCTGCTGTTCGGTGCGCATGTGGTGCACCAGGCCCTGGATCGCCTCTGCCAGATTGGACATGGCGGTGGAGGCGCCCTTGCTGGTGCCGGACTCGTTGATGGCATCGCGTAGCCGGTCGATGGCCGAACGCATTTCGCCGGTGCCGCCGCCGGCGACCATCGGCTCGGCGGCCTGGTCGTAGACGGTGGTCGAGAGCCAATCTTCCAGTTCGGTATAGAAGCGGTTCTGCGCCTGGCTCGATTGCAAATCGAGGAAGCCGAGCACCAGCGAGCCGGCAAGACCGAACAGCGAGGAAGAAAACGAAATGCCCATGCCGGACAGCGGCGCGGCAAGACCTTCGCGCAGCGAATCGAACATCGAGCCGGCGTCGCCGCCGGCTTTGAGGCCCTGAATCACGCCGCCGACCGAGCCGACCGTTTCGATCAGGCCCCAGAAGGTGCCGAGCAGGCCGAGGAAGACCAAGAGCCCGGTCAAGTAGCGCGAGAGGTCGCGTGCTTCGTCGAGCCGGGTGGCGATCGAGTCGAGAATGCCGCGCATCAATTGCGCCGACATCGCCATGCGGCCGACGCGGCTGCCGAGGATCGCCGCCATCGGCGCCAGCAGCACCGGCGGCCGCTCGACGGCGAGGCCGGGATCGGCGAGGCGGAAATTGTTGACCCAGGCGATCTCCGGATAAAGCCGGAGCACCTGGCGCAGCGCCAGCACGATGCCGATCACCAAGACGCCGATGATCAGGGCGTTGAGGCCCGGATTGGCCATGAAGGCGACTTGGATCTGCTTGAACAGCACGAAGGCGACGAGCCCGCCGAGCACGACGAAGACCAGCATCCGCAGCAGGAAGATGCGGGGCGACGACAGTTTGAGAGGATCGAGTTCTTTTGCCATGACTTCGAAAAGTTAACGCCGGCCGGGTTCTGCCGACTCAATATGGCACAGACCGGTGACAAGGAAAAAGCCGCTGCGCCGGAACCACAGCATAAATCGGCGGATTGAGTTTAAATTGCGGTCGGCTTTAACCCTTGCCCGCGGTTTTCAGGACGCGCAGCAGCTCTTTCTGGATGGATTCGTTGCCGGCGACGATATGCCCCTTGCCGAATATGTCGTCGCCGCCGTCGCAATCGCTCACGAAGCCGCCGGCCTCGCGCACCAGAATTAACCCTGCCGCCATGTCCCAGGGCTTGAGGTCGCGCTCCCAGTAGCCGTCGAGCCGGCCGGCGGCAATCCAGGCAAGATCGAGCGCGGCGGCGCCGAAGCGGCGCAGGCCGGCGACGTGCTCCTGCATGGCGCCGGTCTCCGCCCGCGCCAGCGCCAGATCGCCGCGGCCGATATGCGGCAGTCCGCAGGCGACGACCGCCTCGGAAAGCCGCTTGCGGCCGGCGACGCGGATGCGCTGGTCGTTCATGAACGCGCCTTTGCCCTTTTCGGCGATGAACATCTCGTCATTGGCCGGATTGTAGATGAGGCCGGCGATGATGCCGCCCTCACGCTCTAGCGCGATCGAGATGGCGAATTGCGGAATGCCGTGCAGGAAATTGGTGGTGCCGTCGAGCGGATCGACGATCCAGCGGTGCGATTTGTCGGCGCCCTCGCGCGCGCCTCCTTCCTCGCCGAGGAAGCCGTAGCCGGGCCGCGCCTTACTCAATTCCAGGTAAAGCGTTTCCTCGGCGCGGCGGTCGGCCGACGAGACGAAATTGGCCGGACCTTTCAGCGAGACTTGCAGCTTTTCTAGTTCGCCGAAGTCGCGCTTGAGCGCGCGCGCGGTCTTGCGCGCGGCGGCGATCATGACGTTGAGCAAAGCGGAATGATGCATGCGCGTTGCGGTCTGCCCGCGCGCGGGTCCGCCGTCAAGAGCGCGGGGGTGCGGTCGACAGCCACTTCTTGGCCGCCTTCTCGGCCGCCTCGCGCATCTGTGGCTTCTGCTTGGCGGCGAAGACGTCGAGCTCAGGATCGCCGGCGCCGCCGGCCATGGCAATGATGTGCCATTTCACCGCCTCGGTCGGATCGGCCGGCATGCCGCGCCCGGCCATCAGGATGCGCGCCATGCGGTCCTGCGCGATCGGGCTGCCGTGGCGCGCCGCCTTGAGCAGCATTTTTGCGGCGGCGGTTTCGTCCTTGGCGGTGCCGTTGCCGTTGAACTGGGCGATGCCGAATTCAACCATGGCGTCGAGATAGCCGGCGGCCGCCGCCCGCTCCATCAGCCGCATGGCCGCGGCCTGGTCCTTGGGCACGCCGCGGCCTTCCTTGAACATGGTGGCGAGCGCGTATTGCGCTTCCGGATAGCCGCTGTCGGCGGCGGCGCGGAACAGTTCGGCGGCGCGCGCGAAGTCCTGCGGAAATTGCTGGCCCTGCAGATAGAGCAGGCCGAGATCGTATTCGGCGGCGGGGTGCCCGAGCTTGGCGGCGGCGGCGAGCAGGCGGGCGGCTTCGTCCGGATTGCGCGGACCGGCGCGGCCTTCCAAATTGAACATCGCCAGCGCGAACATGGCGTTGCGGTCGCCATGCGCGGCGGCGAGTTTATACCATTGCGCCGCCTTGCTGTCGTCGCGGCCGACGCCGAGCCCTTGCGCATAGAGTTCGCCAAGCAGCGTCATGGCGGTCGCGTCGTTTTGCTGCGCGCGCTTGGTGGCCTCGGCCAGCGCGGTGAGGAAATAGCCGCGCTGATAGGCGCCGTAAGCGAGATCGACATCGCCATTGTCGGTCTTGGCCGGCGGCGGGGGCGGCGCAGTCTTGGCCGGAGCGGTCTTGGGGGGCGGCGTTTTCGGCTGCGCCCAGGCCGGCGCGGCGAATGCGGCGAGTGCAATGAGCGCGATCGTTGTGCCGATGCGCACGTTCATACCGCTTTCTCCGGAATGCGCATTTGCGCGGCGGCGCGGAGAATAACGTCGCCAATGGCCGGCGGGTCGCGCCACAGCCAATCGCCGAGCGCGACAAAATCGGCGCCGGCCTTGACCAGCGGCGCCACTTCATCCTCAGACGCGGCATAGCCGACGCACGGGGCCTCGAACACTTCAGCCCACCAGGCGACGCGCTCCTCGACCGCGCCGAAGCCGGGCCGATCGCCGGCGGCGCCTGGTTCGCCGAACATGACGTAATCGGCGCCGGCTTCCGCCGCGGCCATGGCGTCGTGACGGGTGGTAAGGCCGCCGGCGCCGGCGATGCGTTCCGGCTTGAGAGGCGCCAGCGCCTCGGTGAATGCCGCAAGCCCGGTCAGATGCGCGCCGTCGGCGCCAGCGCGCGCCACCAGGTCGGCGTGGCCGTCGATCAGCAGCGCGGCGCCTTTGTCCTGCACAATGGAGGCGAGCGCCTTGACGCGATTGATCTGCGTGCGCTCATCGGCTTCGGCAAGGCGCAACAGCACGGCGGCGACATCGCCGGCGGCGAGCGCCGCCGTGAGCGGCGCAGCGAAGGCCTGCGCGTCTGCCACAGGCGGCGTCACCAGATAAAGGCGCGGCGCCGGACGAGGGTCCGCTTGTTGCGGTCGGGAAACCATGGCCCCCGCATGGTAGCGCAATCGGGCGGAAGATTGACATCGGCGCCGCGGGAATGTCGGGGCAGCGGCCGATGGATCGGCCTCACTTCGGCATCGGGATCGGCCCCATGTCCTTCGGCACCGCATAGCCCTTTATTACGGCGGGACGGGCGGCAATGGTCTCGTACCAGCGCCGCACATTGGGGTATTGCTTCATGTCGATGGTCTGCCACTCGAAGCGCGAGATCCACGGCCAAATCGCGATGTCGGCGATGGAATAGTCGTCGGCGACGAAATCGCGACCTTCGAGACGCGTGTCGAGCACCTTGTAGAGCCGGTGGCCCTCCTTGAGATAGCGCTCCTCGGCATAGGGCGCCTTGCCCGGATTATATTTCACGAAGTGGTGGACCTGGCCGAGCATCGGACCGGGGCCGCCCATCTGCCACATCAGCCATTCGATCACGCGGTAGCGGCCTTCGCCCGACTTCGGCAGCAGCTTTCCCGTTTTGTCGGCGAGATAGATGAGGATCGCGCCCGACTCCATCAGCGACATATTATTGTTGTCGCGGTCGACGATCGCGGGGATGCGGTTGTTGGGCGCTACTTTGAGAAATTCCGGCGCGAACTGCTCGCCCTTGGAAATGTCGATGGCGTGCACGGTATAGGGCAGGCCGAGCTCTTCCAGCGCGATGGAGACCTTGCGGCCGTTCGGCGTCGTCCAGGTGTAGAGATCGATCACGGGTCAGTCCTTTGCTGAAATAATTTCCGGCTGTCATTGTCCGGCAAAGCGGGCTCTCAACTACTCACAAATGGCGCAGTTGGCTACTACCCGCGGCGCGATGGCTGCCATGACACGGAGTTTTGATGCGCCTTTAGCGCTTTGCAGAATGTGAAAATGCCGCGCCGACACGTCGAATTGCCCGCGCGTGGTGGCGCCCATCTGTCTCACTATCACCATAGTCGGATTGCTGATTGGCCGGGGGCACGGCCGAATGTCAGGGGGTTACGCCCATGGTCACGCGCATTTTGCCCACGCGCATTGTCGCATTGTCCGCCGCAGCGCTTTTTGCCGTGCTCGTTTCGGCCGGGTCGCCGGCGCGGGCCTGGAATTCAACCGACATGACCGGCACGCTGCCGCCGCTCGCCTTCACCATGACGCGGGCCGCCGACGGCAAGACGGTCACCGACGCCAACTTCAAAGGCAAAGTAGTGCTTTTGTATTTCGGCTACACCTTCTGCCCGGACGTGTGCCCGACCACGTTGCTCAACATCACCACCATGCTCAAGAGCATGGGCAAGACGGCCGACGCCGTGCGCGTGCTCTTCGTCACCGTCGATCCCAATCGCGACAGCCTGGCGGTGCTCAAGCAATATACGCAAGCCTTTGCGCCGCAGATCGTGGGCTTGCGCGGTACGCCGGATCAACTGGCGAACCTCGCCAAGCGCTATCGCGTCGCCTATTCGGTGACGCCGGCGAGCGCCGGCAAGCCTTACGAGGTAACGCACGGCTCGGCGGTCTACGTGTTCAACCGCCAGGGCGACATCAAGCTGGTGTTCACCAGCCTCTCGCAGCCGAACGCCAAGCTCGATGCCACGCGCGCCGATCTTAGCGCTATGATCGCGGGCCGCGGCAGCGACAAATGGTGGCGGCGGATGTTGAGCTGGCTGTGATTTTACTTCCCGCCCGGGCCCTGCACCGGAAACTGGGCGGTAACGCTTGAGCCGTCGGCGAATTTCAGCGTGACCGGGACGCTTTTGCCGATGACCATGCTGGCCTGCGGCTGCATGCACATCAGGTGGTAGCCGCCCGGCGCGAAGCTCAGCGTGCCGTGTGCCGGGACCGGCACGCTTTTGACCGGCAGCATTTTTTCCACGCCGTTCTCTTCCTTGCTCTGGTGCAGCATCACCATGCCGCAAGCGCTCGATGCGGCGCCGACCAACGTTGCCGGCTTATCGGTGTCATTGTGCAGGGTGAAATAGCCGCCGGCCGGCCGTGCCTTGATGATGAGACGCATCCACGGCTTTTCGATCGAAACACCGGCGGCAGACGCCGTAGTTGTTGCGACGAGCAGGGCCAGCAATGGCAACAGGCCTCTAGCCAGTCCATTGACGGGCATCGAGCACCGGCCTCGGGTCGTCTTCATCGTAAGTTTCATCTCTCGCTTTCCTTTCTTCGGTGAGCCGCAACGCGTTCAACACGAGCAGAAGTGCGACGACGCTCATCATCGACGGTGGAATCCACACGATCAGTCCGCCGACCGTCTGGTCGTAAAGCGCCCCCATGTCGGGATAAATGCGGCCGCACAAGTCGTAGAACGAATACAAATCGTGCGGATTGAACGCGATCATGGCCCCGCCGATAATCTGCGGGAACATCACCACCATCGTCAGTGCCGCGCGGCCGCCGAACGACACACGTGCCGGCGGCGACGGCCGCGGGTCGAGCACCAGGCACCAGAACAGAATGCCATCGCCGACCATTGTCCAGTTCATTAGGGTGAACAGGCCGGGATCGATCATGGCGCGGAAATGGACGGCCGGGATCAGCCAGAAGAAGAATGAGCCGACGAACAATAGGGCGGCGAGCACCGGCTGCTGCAAGACATAGACGATGCCCACGATCAGGCGATGCTCGATCATGCGGCGCGCCCAAGGCGGCATCCCGCGCATGAGCGTTGCGCCGGGCCAGGACAGCGCGAGCAGAAACGGCCCGGCGTGGTGCATGACCACGTGTTGAATGCGGTTGAAGAAGAACTGATGCTCGGCGAGATATTCGAACTGGGTTTCCAGCACCGCGTAAAGCGCGATGAGCCCGGCGAAGAATGCGATGCTTCGCGCCAGTGCCGGCCGCTCCCCGTGCGGCGTCAGCAAAAGCCCGCGCACGTACCACCAGGCGGAAATCCAGCCAGCGAGAAATTCCACGAAGGAAAAATCCCACGGCGCCCAAACCGGCAGCATCGCCGCGTGATGGCGCGCGAGCCACCAAGCCGCGACGGCGACGACGGCAATGACGGCGCAAACGATTGTGTCGACTGCTGCGGGGGTACGCGGCGCAGTCAACGCATGAGCATGGAGTTCTGCCTGGGACAAGCGCGCATACGAAAATATGCGGCCGGACGTCTATTATGCCCGGTGACGCGGTGATGCCGCCCCAATGCGTATCGTCCTAGTCTGCGCCTCTGTCGTGAATAAGGCAGAGGGACGCTTTGCCCGCTAGGCCGCCTTCTTCTCCATGTCGGACTTCCATTGGCCCATGGCGGCAAGTCCGTTCATCTTTGCGCGATGTGAAAAGGCACGCTGAGCGGCGGCGACGTTCTCAGGCTTGCCCTTCCAAGTGGTCTGCGGTGCGTGTTGCAGCGCGCGGCCGTAGGAGAAGGTGAGCGACCAAGGCAGCCCGCCGATCTTGTTCATGGCGTCGAGATGGGCGGTGGCGTCTTCGTCCGATTGTCCGCCGGAGAGGAAGGCGATGCCCGGCACAGCGCCCGGCACGCAATTTTTCAACATCCTGACGGTCTTCTCGGCGACTTCGTCCGCCGACGCCTTCTTCGCGCTCTTCTTGCCGGCGACCGCCATGTTGGGCTTGAGCACGATGCCCTCGAGCGCGACGCGCTGGTAATAAAGCTGCTGGAACGTCTCCTTCAGCATCCATTCGGTGACCTTGACGCAAGCGTCGATGTCGTGGTCGCCGTCCATCAGCACTTCCGGCTCGACGATCGGCACGATCTGCGCCGCCTGGCAGAGCGCGGCGTAGCGCGCCAGCGCATGCGCATTGGCGTAGATGCAGGTGTGCGTCGGGATATGCGTGCCGATGTCGATCACCGCCCGCCATTTGGCGAAGCGCGCGCCTTGCTCGAAATATTTCGGCAGCCGGTCGGCGAGCCTGTCGAGGCCGACGGTGACCAGTTCGCCCGGGCACATCGGCAGCGGCTTGGTGCCTTCGTCGACTTTGATGCCGGGCAGCACGCCGGCTTTTTTGATGATGTCGACCAGCGGCGTGCCGTCTTTGGCTTTCTGCCAGATGGTTTCGTCGTAGAGGATGACGCCGGAAATGTGCTTCATGCCCTCGGCCGAGCGGAACAGCATCTCGCGATAGTCGCGCCGGGTGTCCTCGGTCGACTCGACGCCGATGGCGTCGAAGCGTTTCTTGATGGTGCCGGAGGATTCGTCGGCGGCGAGAATGCCCTTGCCGGGCGCGACCATCGCGCGCGCCACTTTGTTCAGTTCATCGAGATTCATGGGTTCCCTCCATCGCATCCATTTCTGCCGCAGCACCTCGACCCCCGGCAAGGCCTTGCCTTCCAGCCATTCGAGGAAGGCGCCGCCGGCCGTCGATACATAGGTCAACCTGTCGGTCACGCCAGCGACGTTGAGCGCGGCCACCGTGTCGCCGCCGCCCGCCACCGTGACAAGCTTGCCGGCGGCGGTGAGTTCCGCCGCGGCCTCGGCCACCTCGACCGTGCCGTTGTCGAACGGTTCCATCTCAAAGGCGCCGAAAGGGCCATTCCACACCAGCGTCTTCGACCGGGCCAGCACCGAGACCGCCTGCTCGACGCTGCGCGGGCCGATATCGAGGATCATATCCTTTTCGCCGACTTGGTCGATATCGACGGCGCGCGAGGGCGCATTCGCCTCGAACTTTTCCGCCACCACGGCATCGACCGGCAGCACGATCTCGCGCTTAGCGGCCTTCGCTTCGGCCATGATTTTGCGCGCGGTGGGCACGAGATCGGCTTCTACCAGCGATTTGCCGACCTTGTTGCCTTGCGCCAGCAAGAACGTATTGGCCATGGCGCCGCCGATGATCAGAATGTCGACCTTGTCCAGCAAATGGCCGAGCAAATCGAGCTTGGTGGAAATCTTGGCGCCGCCGACGATGGCCGTAAGCGGGCGCGCCGGCTGGTCGAGCACTTTCTCGAAGGCTTCGAGCTCCGCCTGCAGCGTGCGTCCCGCGTAAGCCGGCAGTACGTGCGCTAGGCCTTCGGTGGAGGCATGCGCGCGGTGCGACACCGAGAAGGCGTCGTTGACGAAAATATCGCCGAGCTTGGCGAGCTGGGCGACGAAAGCGGGATCGTTCTTTTCCTCGCCGGGATAAAAGCGGGTGTTCTCCAGACAGGACGATCTCGCCGTTCTTCATCGCCGCCACCGCGCGTTCGGCCGCCGTCGCCGATGCAATCGTCGACGAATTTCACCGGCCGCTTGATGATACGCGCGACCTCGGCGGCGACCGGCTTGAGAGAATTCTCGCGGTCGCGCCCCTTCGGGCGGCCGAAATGCGAGAGCAGGATCACCTTGGCGCCCTTGTCGGCGATTTCGGTGATCGAATGCGCCATGCGTTCGATGCGGGTGGCATCGGTGACCACGCCGTTTTCCACCGGCACGTTGAGATCGACGCGCACCAACACGCGTTTGCCCTTCACGTCGACGTGGTCGAGGGTGCGGAAGGCGCTCATGATAGCCCGGCGGGCGCGGTCAGATTAGCTTGCCCATCGCCACGGCAGTGTCCGCCATGCGGTTGGAGAAGCCCCACTCGTTGTCGTACCACGCCATCACGCGCACCAGCGTGCCGTCGACCACCTTGGTTTGGTCCATGTGGAAGACCGCGGAATGCGGATCGTGGTTGAAGTCGATGGAGACGTTCGGGTGCGTGGTGTAGCCGAGGATTCCCTTGAGCTGCTGCTCGGCGGCGCGCTTGATGGCCGCGTTGACCTCGTCCTTGCTGGTCGCCTTCTTGGCGACGAATTTGAAATCGATCACCGAGACGTTCGGCGTCGGCACGCGGATCGACACGCCGTCGAGCTTGCCGGCAAGCTCCGGCAGCACCAGGCCGACCGCCTTGGCGGCGCCGGTCGAGGTCGGGATCATGGACAGCGCAGCGGCGCGGCCGCGATAGAGGTCCTTGTGCAACGTATCGAGCGTCGGCTGGTCGCCGGTATAGGCGTGGATGGTCGTCATGAAGCCCTTGTCGATGCCGACGGCGTCGTTGAGCACCTTGGCGACCGGGGCGAGACAATTGGTGGTGCAGGAGGCGTTGGAGACGACCTTGTGCTCCTTGGTCAGTCTTGTCGTGGTTGACGCCGTAGACCACCGTCAAGTCGGCGCCGTCGGCGGGCGCCGAGACCAGCACGCGCTTGGCGCCGGCGGTCAGGTGCATCGACGCCTTGTCCTTGGCGGTGAAGATGCCGGTGCATTCCATGGCGATGTCGACGCCGAGATCCTTCCACGGCAGTGTGGTCGGGTCCTTGATGGCGGTCACTTTGATGGCGCCGTTGCCGACGCTGATGGTGTCGCCGTTGACCGTGACCTCGCCGGGAAAGCGGCCGTGCACCGAGTCGAAGCGCAGGAGATGTGCGTTGGTTTCCACCGGCCCGAGATCGTTGATGCCGACGACCTCGATGTCCTTGCGGTTCGCTTCGGCGATGGCGCGCAGGACGTTGCGGCCGATGCGGCCGAATCCATTGATGGCAACGCGAATTGTCATTTTAAGTCGCTCCCGGCTTTATCCTTATCTCATGGCCGAAATGGGCCACGACGCGTATTGACGCAAATCAACTCTTCCCGAGCTTGTTGCACGGCCGCTTCGGCGACCGCCTCGGGGGTAACGCCGAAATGCTTATATAGGTCCTTATAAGGCGCGCTGGCGCCGAAACCGGTCATGCCGACGAAACCGCCGTCGGAGCCGATGATGGCGTCCCAGCCTTGGCGCACGGCGGCTTCGATGCCGATCTTGACCGGGCCTCGCCGATCACCGCGCGGCGTGCTGCGTCCGGCGCTTCCAGGAACAGTTCGAAGCAGGGCACCGATACGCACCCGCGCCGAAATGCCGCGCGCGGCGAGGAGCTTCTTTGCTTCGACCGCGATCGCCACTTCCGAACCGGTGGCGAAGAGTGACACTTGTGCCTTGCCCTCGGCCGCAGCGATCTCATAGGCGCCGGCGGCGCAGCGGTTGGTCTTGAGGAAATTCTGGCTGAGCTGCGGCAGGTTCTGCCGCGTGAGCGCCAGCACGCTCGGCCGGTTCTTCGCTTCGAGCGCGAGCTGCCAGCACTCGGCGGTCTCCACCGCGTCGCAGGGGCGGAAGACGAGCAAGTTCGGGATCGCGCGCAACGCGGCCAGTTGCTCGACCGGCTGATGGGTCGGGCCCGTCTTCGCCCAGCCCGATCGAGTCGTGCGTCATGACGTGGATGACGCGCTTGCCCATCAGCGCGGCGAGGCGGATCGCGGGCCGGCAGTAATCCGAGAACACCAGGAAGGTGCCGCTGTACGGAATGATGCCGCCGTGCAGCGCCATGCCGTTCATCGCCGCGGCCATGCCGTGCTCGCGCACGCCGTAATGGATGAAGCGGCCGGCGTAATCGGCGGCGCTCATCGCGGTCATCGATTTGGTGCGGGTGTTGTTGGAGCCGGTGAGGTCGGCCGAGCCGCCGACCATTTCCGGCAGCGCCGGGATCAGGCTCTCCAGCGCGAATTCGCAAGCCGTGCGGGTGGCGATGTCCTTCGGCGTCGCGGCGAGCGATTGCTTCACCGCGGCGATGGCGCCGGCGAGCGCCGGAACGTCGCCCTTCAGGCGGCGTTCGAATTCGGCGCGCTTTGCAGCGTCGAGCTTGGCGAGGCGCGTCTTCCAATCGGCATGCGCCGACTTCGAACGCTCGCCGGCCCTGCGCCAGGCCGAGAGAATGTCGGCGGGAATGTCGAACGGCGCGTGGCTCCAGCCGAGTTTCTCGCGCGCGCCTTTTATTTCGTCGGCGCCGAGGGGCGAGCCGTGCGCCGAGGACTTGCCGGCTTTGGTCGGCGCGCCATAACCAATCGTCGTCTTGCAGGCAATCATCACCGGTTTGTCGGAGGCTTGCGCCTTCTCAAGTGCCGAAGCGATCGCCGCGGGATCGTGGCCGTCGACGCGCGAAGCAGTCCAGCCGGCGGCCTCGAAGCGCTTCACCTGATCGACGGAGTCCGAAAGCGACAGCGCGCCGTCGATGGAAATGCCGTTGTCGTCGAACAACACGATCAGCCGATTGAGCTTCAAGTGACCGGCGAGCGCGATGGCTTCCTGGCTGATGCCTTCCATCAGGTCGCCGTCGGACGCGAGCACGTAAGTGCTGATGATCGACGACGTCGCCGAATTCCGCCGCCAGATGCCGCTCGGCGATCGCCATGCCGACCGCGTTTGCCAGACCTTGGCCGAGCGGGCCGGTGGTGGTCTCGACGCCGGGCGTATGGCCGTACTCAGGATGACCGGGAGTGATCGAGCCGAGCTGGCGGAAGCGCTTGAGTTGATCGATCGTCATCGCCGGATAACCGGTGAGATAGAGCAGCGCGTAGAGCAACATCGAGCCGTGCCCGGCCGAGAGCACGAAACGGTCGCGGTCGGGCCAGGCGGGATCGCGTCGGATCGAATTTCAAAAAGCGCGTGAACAGGACGGTGGCGACGTCGGCGGCGCCCATCGGCAGGCCGGGATGGCCGGATTTCGCCTGCTCGACCGCGTCCATCGCCAGCGCGCGGATGGCGTTGGCCATCTCGGCAAGTTCGTCAGCTTGGCTGACGGCGGAACTGGCGGCTTGCTCGCGGCGGGCTGAGGGCGCCACGGCGGCCGTCGTCGAAGCGTTTGCGCTCATGGAAAAGGCCTGTTTGCGTGGGGTGGATAGCATGTAAGGCCCCCGAGTCAATGTGACGGCGTGGCGGCTGGGACGCCATGCACAGGGCTGACGAAAACATCGGGGTAAATCGCGCTCGAAGCGTTGACGCGACAATCGCGCAGCACGTAAAGTTCTCCGCCTAAATCTTTGCCCCCGCAAGATTTTTTGCGTGCGGAGGACGGCGATGACCGAGCAAAGCGCGATCGATCAAGCGGTGAAGCGGCTGGCAGCCGCGCTCGACGGGCTCGATGCCGCGGTCGAGCGGCGGCGCGACGCCGACCGCAACGAGGAGGGGCTGGCGAGCCAGTTGCACGCGCTGGGCGTCGACCGCACCAAGCTTGCCGCCGCGCTCGACGGCGAGGCGGCGCGTTCGCGCTCGCTGGAGGCGACCAACCGCGCGATCGCGCAGCGGCTCGACCAAGCCATCGCCACCATCCAGTCGGTGTTGGACAGTCACGAGTGACCTAATGGCGCAAGTGAACGCGACGATTGCCGGCCGCCAGTTCCGCCTCGCCTGCGAGGACGGGCAGGAGGAGCACTTGCAATCGCTCGCCAGGAATCTCGATGAACGCATCGAAGGCCTGCGCAAGAAATTCGGCGAGATCGGCGATACGCGGCTCACCGTGATGGCGGCGCTGATGGTGGCGGACGAACTGAGCGAAACCACCCGCAAGATGCGCCGCCTGGAGGAAGAGGCGACCGCCCTGCAGGACGCCCGCATGGTCGCCGCCGACCGCGCGCATGCCGCTTCGAGTGCAGTGGCGGATGCTTTCAATTCGGCGGCCGAGCGTATCGAGGGCCTGACCAAAAGGCTCAATGCGACGCTCGGCAACGGCGTGGCGATCGGATGACGCCTTGACGCTGGATTTAGCCGAAATCGACGCCCGCATTCGTGCCAGCTTCGCGCGTCAGTCGATGATGACGACGCTGGGCGCGGAAATCGCCGCCGTGCGCGCCGGCGAAGTGGAAATCGTGCTGCCGTTCGCGGACCATATCCTTCAGCAGCACGCATTCATCCATGCCGGCGCGGTCGCCGCCATCGGCGACACCGCCTGCGGCTTTGCCGCGCTCACCACGATGCCGCGCGAGGCGGCGGTGCTCACCACCGAGTTCAAGATCAATCTGCTGGCGCCGGCCAAAGGCGAGGGGCTGCGCGCCATCGGCCGCGTCGTGCGCGCCGGCAAGAAGCTGGTGATCACGCTCGGCGAAGTGTTCGCGGAGGAGGGGAGCGCGCGCAAACAGGTGGCGCTGATCACCGCCACCATGATGGTCGTCGATACCGGCACGGGCCTGCGCGATTAACCATGGGCGCCGCTGGCGCCGGTCACCTATAAGCCCTACATTCGAGTCGCGGGGCTGTGGGGCGCGACGGGGTCACATTCCCCGGGGCCTTACGATCCTAACGGGAGCTGTCCCTGGCCGGGCTCGTGGGCTCGGTCATATGGCGCCCACCTACTTATGTAGGTTCCCGGGATCATACTCCGACGGCCTTCGCGGCTCCGCACTTTTATCTATGCCGGATTTGACCGAAACCGAACCGACCAAAGCCGCGCTTCGCGCACAAGCGCTCGCCAAGCGCGACGCGCTGCCGGCAGCGGAGCGTCAGGCTGCGGCAGAGACGATCGCCACGCGCGCGTTTCCGGTTGAGGTGGCGGGCACGATCGTTTCCGGCTTCATGCCGATGAAGACCGAGATCAATCCGCTGCCGCTCTTGCGCAAGCTCGCGGACGCCGGCGCGCAAATGGCACTGCCGGCGATTGCCGGGCGTGGCAAGCCGCTGATCATGCGGGCTTGGAAAATCGGCGATCCGTTGCAGACCGGGCAGTGGGGCATCCGCGAGCCGACGCCCGAGGCGGCCGAAGTCGCGCCGGACATTCTCATCGTACCGCTTGCCGCCTTCGACCGCGCCGGCCACCGCATCGGCTATGGCGCCGGCTATTACGACATGACCATCAAAGCTTTGCGCGCCAAAAAGAAAGTCGTCGCCATCGGGGTCGCTTTTGCCGCACAGGAAATTGCCAGGGTTCCCGCCACGACACGCGACGCGCGCCTCGATCTCGTGCTAACGGAGCGCGAGGTGATCGATTTTCGCGGAATCTGACGCATGCGTATCCTCTTCATCGGCGATGTGGTCGGCCGCTCCGGGCGGAAAATCGTGACCGAACGGCTGCCCGGCCTGGTCGCCGACTGGAAACTCGATCTGGTCGTCATCAACGGCGAGAACGCGGCCGGCGGTTTCGGCATCACTGAGGTCATCTACAACGAGTTGATCGATGCCGGCGCCGACGCCATCACGCTCGGCAATCACGCCTGGGACCAGCGCGAGGCGCTGGTGTTCATCGCCCGCGCGCCGCGCCTGATCCGGCCGCTCAATTATCCGAAAGGCACGCCCGGCCGCGGCGCGGCGCTGGTCGGCACCAAGAACGGCAAGCGCGCGCTGGTGATTAACGCCATGGGCCGCATCTTCATGGACCCGCTCGACGATCCCTTCGCCGCGGTCGAGCAGGAGCTCGCCGCCTGCGCGCTGAAGAGCGGCGCCGATGCCATTGTGCTCGATATGCATTGCGAGGCGACCAGCGAGAAGCAGTCTATGGGCTTTTTTGTCGATGGCAGGGTCAGCCTGGTGGTCGGCACGCATACCCACACGCCGACCTCCGATCACCGCATTTTGCCCGGCGGCACCGCTTTCGTGTCGGACGCCGGCATGACCGGGGATTTCGATTCGGTGATCGGCATGCAAAAGGACGAGCCGCTTAACCGCTTCCTGCGTAAGGTGCCGGGCTCGAAATTCGAGCCGGCGAACGGGCCGGCGACGCTGTGCGGCCTGGCGGTGGAGACCGACGACGCCACGGGGCTTGCGGCCAAGATCGCCGCCGTGCGGCTTGGCGGAGTCCTGGAGGAAGCGCGGCCGAGGTTCTGGGAGTGAATTTTTGAACCTACCGGGTTGACCGTGACTCGCCGCGGTGATTCGCTAGGTGCACGTGATTCGCCGGCCTTGTGATCGCGTCCGGCAGCGCAACTCGGCACGGTGGGCATGACGCTGAACGTCAACCTCAATCTCGCGCTGGAGACAGCCCCCGACTTGGCCCCGGGCGCGGCGCTTTCGAGCGATTCGCGCGCCGAGCTTGCCGCCCAATTCATCCCGGCCGGCTCGCGCGTGCTCGATCTCGGGCGCGCAAGTGGGCTACAGGCGCTGCTGCCGACCGGCTGCGGCTACCAAAGCGCGGTCAGCAATTTCAACGCCGGCGAATTTCCCACCCAGGCCGCCGCACATTCCGACATCGTCGTCATGCTCGGCGTGCTCGAGCATGTCACCGACGTGGAGAACCTGTTCACCCACCTGCGCTTCTGCAAGCAGGACATCGTGCTCAGCTATAGCGCGACCGATCTCGGCGGCGAGCGCTCAGGCTTCGCCAACGCGCTGAGCTTCTACGACCTGGCGCTGCTGTTCGACCGCTACGGCTTCCGCATCGAATGCAGCGCGCCGGCCGGCGCGGACCAGCTGCTGATGCGGCTCACCCCGATCGACCGGCTCAAGCCGGTTGCCGCCTGCAGTGTCGCAGTGATCTCCGACGGCGTCGCCAGCAGCTTCGCCAGCCGGCTCGGCTGGCAGAAGATCAATTCGCTGCTGCCGGGCGAAGCCGACGTGCAGCATTTGAGTTTCGATGCGCTCAGCGAGGCGCGCGACAAATACGACCTGGTGGTGCTCGGCACCGGCGGCGGCCTGTTCCAGCCGCTCATCGGCGACGAGGTGCTCGATATCGTCTCGCGCGGCAAGGCGGCGATTGGGATTTTCGGCACGCAATACCGCGAGTTGATCCCGCGCGCCGGCCTCGAGCGGTTGATCGAACGGCTCGACACCTGGTACGCCCGCCACCAGGACGATGTCCTCATGTACGGGCGCGGGCGCAGCAATGTGGTGCATCTCGGCGATTGGCTGATCGATCAGTTCCCGATGAATACGGCGACCGTGGACGAGCCGCTGCAAATCGCCGACGAGATCCGGCAAGACCACGCGCTCGACCGCGCCATCCAGGTCATCCAGTGCCACCGGCACGTCTATTCCTCGCGCCTGACCCCGCTATTGTGCGCGCTCACCTCGGCCGAATTCGCGGCCTATAGCGACGTACCCACCGAGCAGATGCCAGGCGTCGCCTCCGGCGCTTTCCGCAGCATGCTCTTGGATATTTTCGGCCGCAGCTATCCGGAAAAGCAGGCCTTCATGGTCGATCGTGACGCGGTCCGCCGCTACAAAGCGCGCGTCCACCGCAACGTGGCCGCCGTTGCCGAGCGGATCGACAGCATCCTGCGCAACGTGGCGGTCGCGGCGGCGGCCTGAATTAGCCTGTTTCAGCGATATTTATTTTCCCAGCGGCCCAGCCTATAACCCGGCCGTCAGAAACCCCATTGCAGTTCGAGTCATGGCCGGCCATTCCCAATTCAAGAACATCATGCACAAGAAGGGGCGCGCGGATAAGGCGCGCTCCGCGCTGTTTGGCAAGCTCGCCCGCGAAATAACGGTAGCGGCCAAGCTCGGCATGCCCGACCCGGCGTTCAATCCGCGCCTGCGCGCCGCCGTGCTCGCCGCCCGCGCCGAGAACATGCCGAAGGACAATATCGAGCGCGCGATCAAGAAATCGCAGGGCTCGGAATCCGAGAACTACGACCAGATCCGCTACGAGGGCTACGGGCCGGGCGGCGTCGCCGTGATCGTCGAGGCCTTGACCGACAATCACAACCGTACCGCCGGCGAGGTGCGCGCCACCTTCACCAAGAACGGCGGCAATCTCGCCACCACCGGCGCGGTGTCGTTCATGTTCGACCACGTCGGCGTGGTCGAATACGACGCCAAAGTGGCAAGCGCCGATGCCATGCTGGACGCGGCGATCGAAGCCGGCGCCGAGGACGTGACGTCGAACGCGGACGGCCACCAGGTCTTCACCACGGCGGAAACCTTGAACGAGGTGGCCAAGGCGCTGGAAGGCAAATTCGGCGAGCCGCGCAAAGCGACGCTGTTGTGGAAACCGCAGAACACGGTCGCGGTCGACGACGAGACCGGCGAGAAGCTGTTGAAGCTGATCGAGTCGCTGGACGAAAGCGACGACGTGCAGAACGTCTATGCTAATTTCGAAGTCTCCGACGCGCTGATGCAAAAGATGAGCGCCTAAAGGCTCTTGGCCCACGGCTGGCGGCAGACCCTTGGCGGCGCTATCAACGGGCCATGGTCGGGCAACCGATTCGCATCCTCGGTATCGATCCCGGGCTCCGCCGCACCGGCTGGGGGCTGGTCGAGGCTGCCGGCAATCGGCTCATTTACGTGGCTTGCGGATCGGTCGAGACTAGCGAGCGGGCCGACTTGGGCGTCCGGCTGGTGGCGATCCATGACGGGCTCGCCCAGGTGATTGCGCAATACCGGCCGCACGAGGCGGCGGTGGAGGCGACCTTCGTCAACGTCAATGCGGCGGCCGCCCTCAAGCTCGGCCAGGCGCGCGGCATCGCCATGCTGGTGCCGGCCAAGGCCGGGCTCGTGGTGGCGGAATACGCGCCCAATGTGGTGAAGAAGACGGTGGTCGGCGCCGGCCACGGCGAGAAAGCGCAGATCCGCATGATGATCGGCGTGTTGCTGCCGAAGGCCGACCCGCAGAGCGAGGACGCCGCCGACGCGCTGGCGATCGCGGTCTGCCATGCGCATCATCGCACCAGCGCGGTGCTCAAGGCGGCGGCGTCATGATCGGCAAGCTCAAGGGGATCGTGGAGAGCTACGGCGCGGATTACATCATCCTCGACGTCGGTGGCGTCGGCTATCAGGTGCATTGCTCGCAGCGCACGCTTGCTGCGCTGCCGGCGCAGGGCGAGGCCGCCACGCTGTCGATCGAAACTTACGTGCGCGAGGACCAGATCAAGCTGTTCGGTTTTGCCAGCGACCTCGAGCGCGAATGGTTCCGCCTGTTACAGACGGTGCAGGGGGTCGGGGCCAAGGTGGCGCTGTCGGTGCTCGGCACGCTGAAAGTGGCCGACCTCGCCTCCGCCGTCGCCATGCGCGACAAGGCAGCGATTGCACGTTCGCCCGGCGTCGGGCCGAAGGTGGCGGAGCGCATCGTGACGGAACTCAAGGACAAAGCGCCGGCCTTTATGAGTGTCGACCCGTCGGTCGTGCATCTGGCCGGTGCGCTCGACGACAAGCGCGCGCCCAAGCCGGTGATGGATGCGGTGTCCGCGCTGGTCAATCTCGGCTACGGCCAGCCGCAGGCGGCGGCGGCGATTGCCGCAGCATCGCGCAGCGCCGGTGAAGCCGCTGACACCGCGACGCTGATAAGGCAGGGCTTGCGGGAGCTGGCCAAGTGAACACCCCGCGCCGCCTGGTGACCGCCGAACGCCGCGACGACGACGCGGATGCGTCCTTGCGGCCGCAGCGCTTGAGCGAATTCATCGGCCAGGAAAAGGCGCGTGCCAATTTAGGCGTATTCATCGAGGCGGCGGCCGCGCGCAATGAGGCGCTCGACCACGTGCTGTTCGTCGGGCCACCCGGTCTCGGCAAAACCACGCTGGCGCAGATCGTGGCGCGCGAACTGGGGGTGAATTTCCGCGCCACCTCCGGGCCGGTGATCGCCAAAGCCGGCGATCTCGCCGCGCTGCTCACTAATCTCGAAGCGCGCGACGTGCTGTTCATCGACGAGATCCACCGGCTCAATCCGGCGGTGGAGGAAATCCTTTATCCGGCGATGGAAGACTTCCAGCTCGATTTGATTATCGGCGAAGGCCCGGCGGCGCGCTCGGTGAAGATCGATCTCGCGCCCTTCACGCTGGTCGGCGCCACCACGCGCGCCGGGCTCTTGACCAATCCGCTGCGCGACCGCTTCGGCATTCCCGTGCGGCTGAATTTTTATTCGGTGGAGGAGCTGGAGCAGATCGTCAACCGCGGCGCCCGCGTGATGGGCTTGAAGATCACGCCGGACGGCGCCAATGAGATCGCGCGGCGCGCGCGCGGCACCCCGCGCATCGCAGGAAGGCTGTTGCGGCGCGTGCGCGACTTCGCCCATGTCGACGGCGCCAAGGCCATCGACCGCATGGTCGCCGACCGCGCGCTCGGCGAGTTGGAAGTGGATGCGGCCGGCCTCGACGCCATGGACCGGCGTTATTTGACCACCATCGCGGTGAGCTATGGCGGCGGGCCGGTCGGCGTCGACACCATGGCGGCGGCGCTTTCGGAGCCGCGCGACGCCATCGAGGACATCATCGAGCCGTTTTTGATCCAGAAAGGCTTCATCCAGCGCACCCCGCGCGGAAGGCTCCTCACCTCGCACGCCTTCAAGCACCTCGGCCTCGCCGAGCCGCAACGCGATCCGAGCCAGTTCGGGCTATTCAACAGCGAAGACGAGTGACGTGTGATGAAGACGATGCGCGGCGGATGTCACTGCGGCCGGGTGCGGTTCAAGGTCACCGCCGATCTCGACCGGGTCAGCTATTGCAACTGCTCGGTCTGCAGCAAGAAGGGCTTTTTGCATCTGATCGTGCCGCCCGAGCAGTTCGAGTTGCTGAGCGGCAAGGACGATCTGACCACCTACCAATTCAACACCGGCACCGCCAAGCACACCTTCTGCAAGGTCTGCGGCATCCAAGCCTTCTATGTGCCGCGATCAGACCCCGACAAGATCGACGTCAACGTGCGCTGCATCGATGACATCGACCTCTCAACGCTGGCGATCAGCACGTTCGACGGCCGGCACTGGGAAGAGGCCATCGGCCAACGGGTGCCGTGGCGATGAACGCGCTCGACGGCGAAATCCGCGACGGCAAGCATTATCAGGCCGTGCGCGTCTATTACGAGGACACGGATTTTTCCGGCATCGTCTATCACGCGAGCTATCTGCGCTTCATGGAGCGCGGCCGCACCAACTACCTGCGGCTGATCGGCGCCGACCACCGCGCGATGTTCGAGGCGGCGGAAAAGGAAGCGCCCGGCTTCTCCTTCGTCGTGCGCCACATGGACATTCACTTCAACAAGCCGGCCTTCATGGACGACGTGCTCACTATCGTCACCACGCCGGAGGAGGTGAAAGGCGCCTCCGTCATGCTCAATCAGAAGGTCATGCGCGGCGAGGACCTGCTGGTGGAAGCGCATGTGCAGGTCGCCTTCGTCTCGCAGGGCCGGGCGCGGCCGATCCCCAAGCCGCTGCGCATCGCCATGAAGGCGGACCAGGAATCGGGCGGCGGCGCCTGAGCCCGCGTGCTAGTTTCCCTGTCATGACGAAACTCGGCTTTGCGGTATTCGAGACGGCAATCGGCACCTGCGCCATCGTCTGGAGCGCGCGCGGCATCGCCGGCGTGCAGCTTCCGGAAACCAGCGCGGCGGCGACGCGTTGCGCGCGTGCTGCGCCGCTTTTCGGGCGCGCGAGAAGAGACGCCGCCGGCCGACGTGCAGCAGGCCATCGACGGGATCGTCGCGCTGCTTGCCGGCGAGCGACGCGATCTCACCGGCATCGCCATCGACGAGGAGCGGATTTCCGACTTCAACCGGCGGGTCTATGCCATCGCGCGTGCAATCCCGCCCGGCGCAACCATGACTTATGGCGAGATCGCCGAGCGGTTGGGCGACAAGCTTCTGGCCCGCGCGGTCGGCCAGGCCATGGGTGAGAACCCGACGCCGATCATCATGCCCTGCCACCGCGTGCTAGCGGCGGGCGGTAAGACCGGCGGCTTCTCGGCAAATGGCGGTGTAACGACGAAGCTGCGGTTGCTCACCATCGAGGGCGCGCAACCCGGCGGCCCGACGCTGTTTGAACGCCTGCCATTGGAAACGCGCCGCAGCGGCTAACGGCGTCAGCGCCACTCCTCCTGCTCGGCATAGTGCGTTGGAAACATATTGATGTACTGCACCATACGCGGTTTGTTTCCGCGGTTGGCGCTGGCGCCGTGCGGCGGTGCGAGCTGCCAGATGATGAGATCGCCGGCGCGTCCGGCAATCGGCCGCGAGCCGAGCGCGTGCAGATTTTGTTCGCGCGGATTAGCGCCGGACGGCAGGCTCTTCAGCCATTCCTCACCCCAGCGCTGAAAGCCGGGCACGACGGTGAAGGCGCCTTGCTCGGGCGGTGTGTCGGTGAGGTAAAGGATGCCGCCGGTGCCAAAGGGAATCGGTGTCTTCACGCTGATGTCCCAATGCAGATCCGGCCCGCGGAACCTGAAGCCGGGCCGCTCCGGCGCGTTGAAGCCGACGCGGTCGGTCGTCACCCACAAATCGGCCGTGCCCCACAACTAAGCGAACGCCTTGTGAATGCGACGACTGCGACGGTTCGCCTCAAAGGCCGCGTGCTGGAAATACTGCACCATAATGCCGTGGTCGTTGGGCTTGTACCAGGTATCCGGATTGTCGGCGCGCGCGCCGCGATAATCCCACGACGCCTGGGCAGCCGCCGCACGATTTTCCGCCGGCACGGCATCGTGCAGAACGACGTAGCCGTGCTCGTTCCAGAAGGCGAGGTCGGTAGCGGTGAACACAGGCTCGCTCGCTTCGATTTCGGATAACCAGCGTTTGGTCTCCGGCGGCGGGTCGCAGGCGGCGACCGCTGCATTGATGCGCGCAATTCTCTCCGGTGCGAGGCCGCCGGTCGTCTCGACGATCCAGCGCTCGAACTCGTCGAATGTCGGCGCTTGGCGGCCGAGATAGGTGGCGGCCTGTTCGAGCCCCAACCCGCAAGCATGCACCACCATCACGTCGAGTTGACGCTCGCGCATGTCGGCGGTGATCGGCCGCCCTTGCCGTCGCGCCATTGCGCGCGCCCACATTCGCTTGAGCTGGTAGACGCCGAGCGTGCCAGTCTCGGCGGCGGCGGGGAGCGCTAGGTCTGCCGGCTGAACGTTTGCTGCGCTGATCGATGACACGGTGAGAGAAAACCTATTGGCGCCATGGCGCATGAGAGAGTAGGTGCCCTAGGTCGTCAATGTCCGCCATCGACGCAAGCGTCGGACTCATGTTAACGCCATTTACATGAAATGGGGTAGGCACACCGGTCCGCGCGGCTATCACCATGGCAACCTCAAGGAAGCCCTGGTGCGCGCCGCGCTCGAATTGATCGCCGAGAAGGGGCCTGCCGGCTTTACCTTCGCCGATGCGGCGCGCTGGGCGGGCGTTTCGCCAGCGGCGCCCTACCGGCATTTCCGCGACCGCGACGAATTGTTGTCGGACGTGGCGCGGCGCGGTTTCGAGGAATTCACCGCCGCGCAAGTGAAAGCCTGGGACGACGGCAAGCCGGACGTGTTCACCGCCTTCGACCGGCTCGGCAAGGCGTATTTGAATTTTGCCAAGCGCGAGCCGGCCTATTACTCGGCGATGTTCGAAGCCGGCGTTCCGCTCGACACCGATCCGCAATTGCGTGAGGCAGGCGAGCGCGCCTTCGCGGTGCTGCGTAGCGCGGCCGAAAAGCTGGTGTCGCTGATGCCGGCACAAGGGCGGCCGCCGGCGCTGATGGTGGCGTTGCACATCTGGAGCCTGACGCACGGCATCGCCTCGCTGTTTTCGCGCGGCGACGCGGCCCGGCGCGCTTTGCCGATGCCGCCGGAGGAGCTGCTGGAGGCGGCGTTCCTGATCTATCTGCGCGGCCTGGGCCTGCCGTCGGGCGCGGCGGCCGGCGCTTGATCTGGTCGAGCCCCCTGGCCGAGCGCCTGTTGATCCCTATCTGAATGCCGCTTGACAAGCCGCCCCCATCGCTTTAGCTATGTAAATGTTATTTACATTCACACGTGAGGCTCAGCCATGCCTATCACCGCGAAGCTCGATGAATTCGGCAAACCAGCTTGGATCGCGCTGATCGTCCTCGGCTTCATGGCCTGGTGGCCGCTGGGCCTGGTCGTCCTCGCCTTCACAATATGGAGCGGAAGAATGGGATGCGGATATCACGGCGGGCATGACCGCTGGCAGCACAAGATGGAGCGCATGCAGCGCAAGATGGACTGGATGCGCGCCAAGATGAGCGGCGGCAGCGCCAGCGGCGGTCCGAGTGGCGGCTTTTGGGGTGGCCCGCCGTCGAGCGGCAATCACGCCTTCGATGAATACCGCAGCGAAACGCTGCGCCGCCTGGAAGAAGAGCAGAAAGAGTTCCGTGAATTCCTCGACCGGCTGCGCTTCGCCAAGGACAAGACCGAGTTCGACGCCTTCATGGCCGAGCGCCGCAACCGCCCGGAATCGGCGCAGCCGCAAAACTAAATTTCACGGTTCTGCCCCCCGCAGCGGCCGTTCGCCTTCCCCGAGGCGGGCGGCCGTTGCTTTTTCGGCGCCGCCGGGCGTAGCGGCGCGGGCGTCGGTAACCCATCCTTAACCACAATCAGCGCTGTTTAAGGCGCTAAAGACCCGTTCTGCGCCCAAGTTTGGCCAAGTTTCGCGGGGATTTCGTTCAGTCTGCCGGTGGCGGGACCTGACGGCTTTCGCGAGACATTCGGTTTTCCATTGAGCGCGTGTGCGGGACCTCACGGCGCGCTCATCCTGGTCCGAGCATTGTGCGCCGCGCCGAATTGGGCGTCGAGCGCGCGATCGCGAAAAGTGGGAACCGGTTTTCGGGATCACGCGCAAGGGCCTTTAGAGCCGGATCAAGCGGAAAGGACGTGGCTGATGAATCCGACCGACGTGGCACAGTCGGTGCTCCCGCTCTCCTCTTCCGACCTCTCGCTGTTCACGCTGTTCTGGCACGCCCACTGGATCGTCAAGACGGTGATGATCGGGCTCCTGGTCTGCTCGATCTGGGTATGGGCGATCGCCATCGATAAGACCGTGCTCTACACGCGCACCAAGCGCGCCATGGACCGCTTCGAGCACGCCTTCTGGTCCGGCCAGTCGCTGGAAGAGCTTTACCGCTCGTTGTCGTCCAAGCCAACCCATTCGATGGCCGCGCTCTTCGTCGCCGCCATGCGCGAATGGAAGCGCAGCTTCGAGGGTCAGGCCCGCTCCATTGCCGGCCTGCAAATGCGCATCGAGAAGGTGATGGAAGTGACCATCGCGCGCGAGGTCGAGCGGCTCGAGAGGCGGCTCTTGGTTTTGGCCACCGTCGGCTCGGCTAGCCCCTTTATCGGCCTTTTCGGCACGGTCTGGGGCATTATGACCAGCTTTCAATCGATCGCGGCTTCCAAGAATACCTCCTTGGCGGTGGTGGCGCCGGGCATCGCGGAGGCGCTATTTGCCACAGCAATCGGCCTTGTCGCTGCCATACCGGCGACCATTTTCTATAACAAGTTCGCTTCCGAGGTGAACAATCAGGCGCAGCGCCTGGAAGGCTTTGCCGACGAATTCGCCGCCATTTTGTCGCGGCAGATCGATGAGCGCGGGCAGGGGTAGCGCATGATCCCGAAAAGCATGTCCTCGACCCCGATCCGCGATGGGTACCGATTTTCGGAAAAGATCATGCGCCAGGGAAAATAGTCATGGCAGCCAATGCCGGAACGCCGGTCATCGGACGCAGGAAGCATCATCGCCAAAAGGTGATGAGCGAGATCAACGTCACGCCGATGGTCGACGTGATGCTGGTGCTCTTGATCATTTTCATGGTGTCGGCGCCGCTCTTGACGGTCGGGGTGCCGATCGACCTGCCGCAAAGCCAGGCCAAGAGCCTGGACCAGGACAAGGAGCCGCTCACCCTCTCGGTCAACGAAAAGGGCCAGGTTTTCCTGCAAAATGCCGAAATTAGCTTGGAAGATTTGGTCCCGAAGCTGCAGGCGGTGGCGCAGGCGCGCGGCGGCACGGACGCGCGAATTTACGTGCGCGGCGACCGCAAGGTGGACTACGGGACCATGATGCGGGTAATGGGGCGGCTTTCGTCGGCCGGTTTCCACCGGGTGGCCTTGGTGACGGAATTCGAGCAGGGCTCGAAAGCACAGTGATGAAGACGGCGTCAGCGATATCGACCGGCCTGCACGCGGCGGTGCTCTTGTGGGCGCTGGTGTCCTTTTCCGGCAAGACCTTCGAGGTGACGCCGGCGGAATCGTTGCCGGTCGATCTGGTCAGCGAGAAGGACTTCTCCGAAATAACCAAGGGCGTCAAAACCGCGCCCAAGGCGCCGACGCCTAAGCCGCTGGTGGAGAAGGTCGGCGAGACCAAACCGGCGGACGATCCGGCGCCCAAGCTGACCGAGAAAAAAGAAGTAAAGACGCAGAAGGAAAATACGCCGGAACCGCAGCCGATTCCGAAGCCCGATCCGATTGCCGAAAAGCTGAAGAAGCCGGACAATCAGCAGAAACAGGCCATGGCCGAGCCGCCGCGGCTGCCGCCGCGTAGGCCGCCGCCGAAACCGCAGCCCAAATTCGAGCCCGACAAGATCGCCGCCCTGCTCGACAAGCGCGCGCCGGAGCGCAACCTCGCCACCGGTACAGAGATTTCCGCGCCGACGCTGGGTCTCGAGCATGGCAACGCCGCCCATCTGTCGCAATCCGAGATTGACGCGCTGCGCGCGCGCTTGCGGCAATGCTGGAATCCGCCGGTCGGCGCGGTCGACGCGGCGAATATGTCGGTCGTCTATCGCGTGTTGTTCAACCGCGATGGCTCGATCCAGCAAAATCCGGTCCTGGTGCAAGGCCCGGCATCGCAATTCGGACCGGCGCTGGCGGAGAGCGCCCTGCGCGCGCTGCTGCAGTGCCAGCCATTCACCATGCTCAAGCCCGAGCACTACGAGCAATGGAAAGACATACAAATCACGTTCGATCCGCACGACATGTTCGGCGGCTGAAACCGAGACAGCGCGAGCTATTCTTATGACTCATTTCGATCTCACGCGCGCCGCCGGTTCGCGCGCCTTCACCCGCCGAGGCTTGCTCGCCGCCGCCGGTGCCGGCGCGCTGCTGGCGGCTGCCGCGCGCCCGGCCGCCGCGGTGCTGCGCCTCGACATCACCCAGGGCAACGTGCAGCCGATCCCGATCGCGCTGCCCGACTTCCTCCCCGGTACGCCGGGTGACGCGGAAACCGCGCACAACGTCACCGGGGTGATCGCCAACAATCTGCAACGCAGCGGACTGTTCGCGCCGATCAATCCGCAAGCCTTTACCGAGCGGATTACCAATTCCGACGCGGTGCCGCGCTTCGCCGACTGGCGCGTGATCAATGCGCAGGCGCTGGTCACCGGCCGCATCACCAAGCAGGGTGACGGCCGGCTGAAGGCCGAATTCCGTCTGTGGGACGTGTTCGCCGGCCAGCAGCTCGACGGCAAGCAATATTTCACCACGCCCGACAATTGGCGCCGCATCGCGCACATCATTTCCGACCAGATCTACGAACGGCTGACCGGCGAGAAGGGCTATTTTGACAGTCGCATCGTCTTCGTCGACGAGACCGGCCCGAAGGACCGCCGCATCAAGCGGCTCGCCATCATGGATCAGGACGGCGCCGGCGTGCGCTATCTCACCCGCGGCGACGACCTGGTGCTCACCCCGCGCTTCAACCCGACCACGCAAGAGATCACCTATATGTCCTACGGGCAGGGCGATCCGCGCGTCTATCTGCTCAATATCGAAACCGGCCAGCGCGAGATCGTCGGCAATTTCCCCGGCATGACGTTCGCGCCGAGATTTTCACCAGACGGCCAGCGCGTGATCATGAGTCTGCAACAGGGTCCCAACTCCAATCTGTTCGTGATGGATTTGCGCTCGAAACAAACGACGCGCCTCACGGACACGCCGGCTATCGATACCTCGCCGTGCTATTCACCGGACGGCACGCACATCTGCTTTGAAAGCGACCGTGGCGGTACCCAGCAGATCTACGTCATGGCGGCGAGCGGGGGGCCGGCGCAGCGCATCAGTTTCGGCGAGGGCTTGCATTCGACCCCGGTCTGGTCGCCGCGCGGCGACTACATCGCCTTCACGGGCCAGGCGCGCGGGCAATTCTCCATCGGTATCCTCAAGCCGGACGGCTCGGGCGAGCGCGTGCTCACCGAAGGCTTCCACAATGAGGGACCGACTTTCGCCCCCAATGGGCGGGTGATCATGTATTTCAGCGATCCCGGCCAAGGTCCCTCGCTCTACACCATCGACATTACCGGCCGTAACCATGCTCAAGGAGCCGACCCCGAGCATGGCCTCGGACCCGGCCTGGTCGCCGCTTTTGTCCTGACACCGCCTTATTTTCACCCGCTCTTAACCATCACAATAGGTTTCCGCGGTCCCGACAAACTTAGCGGGCCTGGGCAAGGTTCCATCAAGGTTGATGGAAGGTTCGCTTAACCACCCTACTGGTAGACGATGGGGGCTATCTCCGGTCAGTTGCGAGCTTGAGAATGGAGGCACCGGAATGACCAATGTGATGCAGATTTTCCGTGCGGCGCGGATTGCAGCCGTATTGGCGGGGGCGCTGGCGATTTCGGCATGCGCCAACAATCCCGGCGACAACGCGCAAGCGAATGCGGCAGGCCAGGCGACGCCCGGCAGCCAGCAAGATTTCGTGGTCAATGTCGGCGACCGGGTGTTCTTCGAAACCGACTCGTCCGATCTCTCGCCGCAAGCGCACGCCACGCTCGACAAACAAGCGCAGTGGCTCAACACCTACGCCAACTACAGCCAGTTTACCATCGAAGGCCACGCCGACGAGCGCGGCACGCGCGAATACAATATCGCGCTCGGCGCCCGCCGCGCGCAGACCGTGCGCGACTATCTGATCTCGCGCGGGGTGGCGGCCAACCGCATGCACACCATCTCCTACGGCAAGGAGCGGCCGGTCGCGCTGTGCGACGATATTTCCTGCTGGTCGCAGAACCGGCGCGCGGTCACCGTGCTCGGCGCCAATTCGTAAGGCGTCGAGTCGCCTTTCTTGCTACCGTCATGCCCGGTCTTAGCGCCGGGCATTGACGTTTTTGCGGCCGGAAACAGGGTGTGAACGGCCGCCGCCGGGCTCAGTCACAATTTCGACGCAGCCCGCTCTATGGTAGGCCTTCATCGACCGCTGGCGGTGTGTTCATCATGACGCGTTTACGACCCCGAATTTGCGGCGCGGCGTTGGCCGCGCTGACCCTGTCGCTGATGGCGGCGCCGGCGGCCGCGCAGGATCAGCGTTCCTCGCCCAACTTCCTCGATAATTTGTTCAACCGCGGCGAGGCGCCCGCGCCGCAGCATCAGGCGGAGCAGCCGCAGGCCGAGCAGCCGCGCATCGCGCAGTCCGACAATCCCGCCGACGTCAACATGCGCGTCGACCGGATCGAGAATGCTTTGCGCCAACTCACCGGCACCATCGAGCAGTTGCAGCATGATAACCAGCAATTGCAGATGCAGCTAAAGCGCATGCAGGACGATACCGAGTATCGTTTGCAGCAGCTCGGCTCCAAAGGCGGGCTGCCGCCGGAAGCGCAACCGCGCGCGATGTCGCCGCCAGCCCCGCTCAACGCGCCGGTCGCCGCCGCCCCCGGCAAACGCTCCGACGTGTTCGATCCCTCGCAGCATCCCAACGCGCCCGGGGCGCCGCGCGTGCTCGGCAACGAGGCCGCGGTCGCGCCGATGCAGCCTGCCGACAACGGACCGCCGGTCGGCGCGCCCGGCGGCCGCGAACCCGGCGCTCCGCTCGATCTGACGACACTCGCCGGCAACCCACCGGTGCCCGCGGCCCCGGTGGCAAATGCGGCGCCGATGCCACCCGCGCAATTGCCGCCGCCGCCGGCGCGCAACCCCAGCGCCACCGGCGCGCAGCTCGCCACGCTGCCGCCCTCGGCGACGCCGAAGGACGAATACGACATGGCCTATGGCTATGTGCTGCATAAGGACTACGCGCTGGCCGAACAGGCCTTCCGCGATTTCCTGCGCAAATATCCGAACGAGAGACTGGTGCCGGACGCGCAATATTGGCTGGGCGAGAGTCTCTTCCAACGTCAGCAATATCGCGACGCGGCAGAATCCTTCCTGGCGGTGTCGACCAAATTCGAGCACACCGGCAAGGCGCCGGATGCGCTGCTGCGGCTCGGCCAGTCGCTTGCCGCAATGCATCAGAAGGAAGCAGCCTGCGCCACGCTCGCCGAAGTCGGCCGCAAATACCCGCGCGCTTCGGGAAGCGTGAAGCGCAGCGTCGTGCAGGAACAAAAGCGTGAGCATTGTTGAGAACGCGCCGATTTCGGCGGCGGAACTCAAATCGTTTTTTTCCGATCTCGCATCCTTTCCGGCCTTGCTCCTCGCGGTTTCCGGCGGTCCGGATTCGACCGCTCTGATGCTGCTCGCGGCGCGCTGGCAAAAGGTCGGCAAGCGTGGACCGAAGCTGATCGCCGTCACCGTCGATCATGGGCTGCGCAAGGAAGCCAAACGCGAAGCGGCGGCGGTCGGCCGGCTCGCCAAAAAGCTTGGCATCGCGCACCGCATCTTGCGCTGGGCCGGCAAGAAGCCCACGGCCGGCCTGCAAGAGGCGGCACGCATGGCGCGCTACCGTCTGCTTGCGGGCGCGGCGCGGCGGGCGGGCGCTTTGCACATCCTCACCGCGCATACTCGCGACGACCAGGCGGAAACCGTGCTGATCCGCATGAGCCGCGGTAGCGGCATCAGCGGACTTGCCGCCATGGCGCGGATTTCGCCGGTGCCGGGCGAGGCGGAGATCACGCTGGTGCGCCCGCTGCTCGATATCCCCAAGGCGCGCCTCATCGCCACCCTGCGCGCGGCGAAAATTCCCTATGCCGACGATCCGTCCAACCGCGATCCGCGCTTTACCCGGGCGCGGCTGCGCGGCCTGATGGGCGAACTCGCACGCGAAGGCCTTGACGCCCACAGGCTTTCGCTGCTGGCACGTAGGCTCAAGCGGGCGGATGCGGCACTCGAGGCCGCGGTCGATCGGGCGAGCCGCGACCTGGTGGTGGAAATGGCGACGCCGGCGCGGCTTTTCATGGAGGCCAGCCGCTTCGCCGAACTGCCGGCGGAGATCGCGTTACGCCTCATCGGCCGGCTGGTCGCCGGCCAGGGCGACGAAGGGCCGGTCGAACTGGGCAAGCTGGAGGCGCTGATGGCGGCGCTGGAGGCTGCCCAAAACGGCGGCAATGGCCGGCTTCGACGCAGCCTGGCCGGGGCAATTGTGACGCTCGCGGCCAGCGAAATCACCGTGGAGCGGGCGCCGCCGCGTCGCGCCAAAGCTTTAACCACACGCCGACGCGGTAAAGCCAAAGCAACGAAATCGCGCTAGAATATGTGAGATTCGAACCCTTTCCATGCGGGCTTATGCTGCCTACATTGGGTCGGACGTGGACGTGAAGCTGACATGAAATTCGGTCATGAATTTGGCCGCAGCGCCCGAAGCGGCGGGTAAGGACGCCTGATGAACGCCAATCTGCGCAATTTCGCCCTCTGGGTGATTATCGTCCTGTTGCTGCTTGCGCTGTTCACGCTGTTCCAGAACCCCGGACAGCACACCACCGCGCAGGACATCTCGTTCTCGCAATTGCTCAACGAGGTCGATCAGGGCCACGTGCGCGACGTCGTCATCCAGGGTCCGGAAATCCACGGCACCTTCCAAAACGGCACCAGCTTCCAGACTTACGCGCCGAGCGATCCGACGCTGGTGCAGAAACTCTACGCCAAGGGCGTCTCCATCACCGCGCGACCGCTGCAGGACAACGTGCCGTGGTTTGTGTCGCTGCTGGTTTCCTGGCTGCCGTTCATCGCGCTGATCGGCGTGTGGATCTTCTTGTCGCGGCAGATGCAAGGGGCGGGCGGTAAGGCGCTTGGCTTCGGCAAGTCGCGTGCAAAGTTACTGGCGGAAGCGCATGGCCGCGTGACGTTCGAGGACGTCGCCGGCGTCGACGAGGCCAAACAGGACTTGCAGGAGATCGTCGAATTCCTGCGCGACCCCGGCAAATTCCAGCGCCTAGGTGGACGCATTCCGCGCGGCGTATTGCTGGTCGGCCCGCCGGGCACCGGCAAGACGCTGATCGCGCGCGCGGTCGCCGGCGAAGCCAATGTGCCGTTCTTCACGATCTCGGGTTCCGACTTCGTCGAGATGTTCGTCGGCGTCGGCGCTAGCCGCGTGCGCGACATGTTCGAGCAGGCGAAGAAAAACGCGCCCTGCATCATCTTCATCGACGAAATCGACGCGGTCGGCCGTCATCGCGGCGCCGGCCTCGGCGGCGGCAATGACGAGCGCGAGCAGACGCTCAACCAGTTGCTGGTCGAGATGGACGGCTTCGAGGCGAACGAGGGCATCATCCTGATCGCCGCGACGAATAGGCCCGACGTGCTCGATCCGGCGCTGCTGCGCCCCGGCCGTTTCGACCGCCAGGTCGTGGTGCCGAACCCGGACGTGGTCGGCCGCGAGAACATTCTCAAGGTGCATGTGCGCAAGGTTCCGCTGGCGCCCGACGTGAACCTGAAGACCACCGCGCGCGGCACGCCCGGCTTCTCCGGCGCGGACTTGGCGAACCTCGTCAACGAAGCGGCGCTGATGGCGGCGCGGCGCAACAAGCGCATGGTGACGCAGGCGGAGTTCGAGGACGCCAAGGACAAGGTGATGATGGGCGCCGAGCGCAAGTCGCTGGTCATGACCGACGAAGAGAAGATGCTCACCGCCTACCACGAAGGCGGCCACGCCATCGTCGCGCTCAACGTCAAGGCGACCGACCCGGTGCACAAGGCGACGATCATCCCGCGCGGCCGCGCGCTCGGCATGGTCATGCAATTGCCGGAACGCGACAAGCTGTCGATGAGCCGCGAGCAGATGACCTCGCGCCTCGCCATCATGATGGGCGGGCGCGTCGCCGAGGAAATGGTGTTCGGCCGCGAGAAGGTCACCTCTGGCGCGGCTAGCGACATCGAGCAGGCGACCAAACTTGCCCGTTTGATGGTCACGCGCTGGGGCCTGTCCGACAAGCTCGGCACGGTGGCCTATGGCGAGAACCAGGACGAGGTGTTCCTCGGCTACCAGGTGTCGCGCCAGCAGAATATTTCGGAAGCGACCGCGCAGACCATCGACGCCGAAGTGCGCAAGCTGGTGGAAGCCGGCAATGCCGAGGCGACGCAGATCCTCACCGAAAAGCGCTCCGACCTCGAAGTGCTGGCGCGCGGGCTGCTCGAATTCGAGACGCTGTCCGGCGACGAGATCAAGGACCTGCTCGAGGGCAAGCGGCCAGTGCGCGAATTGGTGATCGAGCCGACCACGCCGCGCTCCTCCGCCGTGCCGCCGGCCGGCAAGCCGCGCCCGCGGCCCGACGCGCCGACCGGTGAGGTCGCACCGCAGCCGCAGGGCTGAGGCTTTTCACCAGACTGAACAAACGCCCGCCCCGCCGGCGGGCGTTTTCTTTAAGGTTGCCCGTGGCTTGTGCACAGGTTGCGGATTTTGATTTCGGTCAAGGCGCGCGCCCGTGCGGTCGGCATTATCACACCATTCGTCCGGGTAACCGGGTCTTCCCGGACCGAATATGGTGGCCGGGTTGTACGTGTCCCGGCCACCTCTTTTTTGACCCGCGCCCATGCCCCTTAAGAACCGCGTCGATCCCTTCGGGGAGCTGTTTGCCACGCCCGCGCGCGGAACGCTGATGGGCAATCGCGGCGGGCGGCTGCATGACGAACGCCGCGAACTCGGCGCGCGCCGCTGGGCCTCGCGGCAATGGATCTGCTGCAAGCTTGAGTTCAACAATCGACACCGCGACGTCTGGGGCGACAGCTACAGCGAATTGTTCTTCCTCGACGAGGTGACGGCGTTTGCCGCCGGTCACCGTCCCTGTTTCGAATGTCGGTGCCGGGATGCGCGGCGTTTTTCGTTGCTATTTTCCAACAATCGCAAACGCGCCAGCGCGCCCGCCATGGACAAAATCCTCCACGCCGAGCGGCTCAACGGTAAAGCCAAGCGCCTGCACCGGCGCGCGATCGGCGATCTTCCCGATGGCGCCATGATCGCGCTCGACGGCGCGGTTTTCGCCGTAAAGGGAAATCGCCTACTGCACTGGACGCCGCAAGGCTATGCAGACGTAAAGCCGCGCCCGCGTGGCATTGAAGTCGATGTGCTCACGCCGCCGTCGATCATGGCCGTTCTTGCGCGCGGCTACGTGCCGGGCTGGCACAAAAGCGCCGGTTAGCCCTTGTACGCCGCCTTGATCGCCTCGACGCCTCTGTTCTCCTTGGCGGCGGCGATGATCTTCGCCTCGCGCTGCGATAGTTTGTCGAAGGCCGGCTTCATCGCGTCGATCTTGTCGAGCGGCACTACCACCGCGCCGTGCTGGTCGGCATGGATGAGGTCGCCGCTTTTGACTTTCATGCCGTGCACGCTGACGTCGATGCCGTAGTCGACGACGTGCACGTAAGCGTGCGACGGCGCAATCGAGCCGGCGAGCATCTGAAAGCCCGGCGGAATTTGCGGAATGTCGCGGATGGCGCCGTTGGTGATGGTGCCGACGCAAGCAAGCGACTTGTGGATGTTGCCCATCACCTCACCCCAGTAGGCGCCGTGGCCGGGCGGTTCATCGAGGTCTTGCACGATCACCCAGCTCGGGTTCGGGGCTGCGGCGACATAGTCGAGATAATCGAGCCGCTTCTGCATGTAATCGCCCATGTCGACTTTGTCGCGCGCGCGGCAGGTGACGGTCTTAGCGAAGCCGACCATCGGCGGCAGGTTGGGGAAGGGGCAGTGCAGGTGCTGCACCGTATAGCCATGGCCGCGCCGCTCCGGCGCCACCATTTCGATCAGGTTGCAGACGGTCGGCGTGTCGATCGACTGCAGAAAGTCGGTCTGGGATTTTGTCAGTTTCATTTGTTTCCCCCTGTGGCGTTCTTGTATCACGGCGGTTCGATCGGCGCCGTAATCGGCGGTACCGGCATGCGCGGCGTCCAGGCAAGCCAGACGATCGCCGCCATGATCGCGAGCATCGCCGTCACCATGGCGACGCAGGTGATCCAGCCGCCGAGCGTCCAGCCGACGCCGCCCAGCGCCGCGCCGGCGCTGCCGCCGAGATAGAAACTGGTCACATAAAGCCCGACCGCCGACGAGCGCCCGGCTTTGGCGGTGATCGTCACATAGCCGGTCGAGATCGACTGGCACATCAGTCCGCAGCCGGCGCACAGCGTGAGGCCGAGAACGATCAGCCACAGCGGCCCGGCGAGGGTGAGCAAAATACCGACGCCCCATAACGCCAGCACGCGCAGCGTAAAGCGCCGCCGTCCGTAGCGGGTGAGCGCCCAACCGGTGAGCGGCGTCGTCGCCGAGCCGACCAGATAGACGACGAAAATGACGCCGAGCCAAGTCGCCGACAATTTGTAAGGCGCGGCCGCGAGGCGAAAGCTCAGATAGGTGAAGGTGACGATGAAATTAAACAGCACGCCGAAGCCGACCCCATAGGTCGCCAGCAATTGCGAATTCTTGAAATGCCGCAACATCTGGCGCCCGGAGGCGATGAGCCCTTCCGAGCGCACGAATTTTTTCTCGCGCGGCAGCAAGATTGAGATAGCGATGCCGCCGATAAGCGTCATCGCCGCCAGCACCAGGAAGGCCGTGCGCCAGCCGGCGGCATCGGCGACGATGCCGGCGATGAGGCGCCCGCTGAAGCCGCCGAGGCTCGCGCCCGATGTATAGACGCCGGCCGCCGCCGCGGCCTCATGCGGCGGCCATTCGTCGCCGATATAGGCGATGGTGACGGCGAACACCGGCGGCATCGCCAGGCCTTGCACGAACCGCCAGAAGATGAGCTGCGCCAACGTCGGCGCCAGCGCCACCATGGCCGTCGGCACCGCCAGTACCAGCAGGGCGGTGACGATGACGCGCTTGCGGCCGAGCACGTCGGCGACCGCGCCGGTAAAGGGCGCGGTCATGGCCACCGCCAGCGTGCTCGCGGTGATGATGGCGGAGATTTCCGCCGCGCCTGCGCCGAACTCGCCGGACAGCATCGGCAGGATCGCCTGCGGCGAGTAGAGATTGATGAAGGTGCAATAGCCGGCGAGGCCGACCGCCAGCTGGCGCGCGGAGAATCTTGAGCGTTGCGCGGCGTTCATTGAGAAATCCGGGCGAGGTGCGGGTCGACCCGATGAGGCTATAGAATTTGCACCGCAGGCCAAGGGGGAGTGCGGCGGGGCAGCGGGCCATCGGATGCATGGCTTGGCTTATGCAAGGTCGAGCTCGGCCCTGGCGCGGCGCAATGTTTCCTCCGGTGAGCCCGAGGCGTCGACCGAGATCCATTGCATGGTGCCGAGGTCGTATTGCTCCTGACGGCGGGCGACCGCGGCGTCCGCATCGGAAGCATCGGCCGCGCGCGTGCCGACGCGGGCGAGCCGGACATCGAGATCGGCGGTGAGAAACAGCCCGTGGAACGTCGCGCCGGCCGCCGCTTGCGCGATCAGCGCCCGCTCGTCCGCCTGCGCGCACACCGCATCGACGATCGCCGAATGGCCGGCGGCAAGCACGCGCCGCGCTTTGTCGGCGAGCGTGGCATAGACCTTGGCGGTGACGGGGGGCGCATAGGCCGTTTCCGGCAGCCGCTCGGTTTCGCCCACTCCGAACAGAATTTTGCGCTCGACGTCGCTGCGCAGCAGCACCGCGCCGGGAGCGGGGAGAATGGCGGGCGCCAGCGCCCGCGCGAGCAGCGACTTGCCGGTGCCAGACAGTCCGCCCACCGCCAACAACATAGGTGGCGGCGGCGCGAGCAGCTTGCCGGCCAATGCGAAATAGGCGCGCGCGCTTTGCTCGATCCTCGCTTGCTCTGCGCTGGGCGTGCGCCGCGCCGCGGTCACCTTGGCGCGGATTGCCGCGCGCACCGACAAAAACAACGGCAGCGCGGCGAGTGCGTCGAGGTCGTCCGTGCGTTGCGTCTCGATGAGATAACGGTTGAGCGCGATATTGGCGGCGGCGTTGAGCCCGCGCTCGATCAGGTCCATCAGCAGGAAAGCGAGATCGTAGAACACGTCGGCGGTGGCAATGCGCGGGTCGAATTCGATGGCGTCGAATAAGACCGGCGCGCCGTCGAGCAAGACGATGTTGCCGAGATGCAGATCGCCATGACAACGCGCCACCCGCCCGGCGCGCTCGCGCACGTCCAAAAGAGGCCGCAGGCGGGCGAAGGCAGCGCGCGTCGCCTCGCTCAAGGCGCGCACCGCCGCGGGCGGGAAAAGTTCGGGCAAGGCGCCGAGCTCGGCATCGTTCTGGTCGATGATCTCGCCCAGCGCTTCGACGAAACCGGCGTTCATGGCGACCGGCGCCGCCGCATGCGCGCGCGCCACCGCGCGGCCGAGCGCGTCGGCGAGTGCGCCGTCGATCCGCCCGGCATCGGCGAGATGATCGAGCGTCTGCGTCTCGTCGAAGCGGGCCATCTCCACCGCCCATTCCACAGGCTCGCCCTTGCCGCCAATGGCCAGAGCGCCGTCCGCTTCGCGGGTGATTGCCACCACGCCACGGTAAATCGACGGCGCGTAAGGGCGGTTGACCTCGATTTCGGCGGCGCAGGCGGCCTTGCGTTTGGCAAGCGTCGAATAATCGAGGAACGGAAAGCGTAACGCGCGCTTAATCTTGAGGGCGCGCGGGCCGGCGAGGAATACGCTGGCCGCATGGGTATCGATGCGCTTGACCGGCGCGCCGCCATGGGTCGCGCGGCGGCCGAGAAAATCGATGACCGCCTGCTGCGAGGTTTCCGCCGGATGCATGCTTGTCCTCGGGTTGACGCTACTATCGGTCCGGCCCCTTTCGCCGGGCTGATCCAAATCAATACCCAGCCCGCCCGAATGCGGGCATTATGGCGTGAAAAGACGAACCCGTTTGGGAATGGAGGTCGCCAGTGACCACGCTGCCGCATCGATTCAAACGCATCAGGCTCAATCTCGCCCGCTCCAAGGAGTTCCCGCAAGGCTCGGAGCGGCACGGTTACGAATTCGTCGCCCCGCTCGATGACAAGGGGCATATCGACGTGGCGCTCTGGCGCGCCAATCGCGAGCACTGCGGGGTGCGCCGGTTCTGGGAAGGCGAGGAGGACGAACACGGCTTCCTGGTACACAAGCCGGGCGGGCCGGAGCACGCGCGCTGGGTGTTCGACTATGATGCAACTGCGGAGGACGACGACGAAGCCGGCTACCGCTTCGGCATCCACGCGTTTCGGCCGGGCGAATACGTGTCGATCCGCAACGAGGACGGCGAGACGCATACCTTCCAGGTGGTCTCGGTCGAGCCGGCAAGCTGAGTTGCGGCGGGTTGAACGTGCTGCGGAAGACCTTATGTAGTAACGATCGGTGGGGTGGCGATTCGCGAGAACGTCCCGCATGCGCGCGCTCACCGTCAAGCCAGGCACCCCGAACTCCATTCAACTCGATGACGTTGCGCCGGCGCCGGAGAGCGACGGCGCCGTGCTGGTGCGCGCATTGGCGCTCGGCATTTGCGGCACCGACCGCGAAATTATTGCCGGCCATTACGGCTGGGCGCCGCTTGGGCAAGAGCGCCTCGTCATCGGCCATGAATCGCTCGGCCGCGTCGAAGAGGCGCCGGCCGGCGCTAGCGTCAAACGTGGCGATCTGGTGGTCGGCATCGTGCGGCGCCCGGACCCGGTGCCGTGCCCGGCCTGTGCGGCCGGCGAGTGGGACATGTGCCGCAACGGCCAATACAGCGAACGCGGCATCAAGCGGCGCAACGGCTATGGCTCGGAGCTTTTCCGCGTCGAGCCGGATTTCCTGATCAAGATCGATCCGGCGCTCGATGCGCTCGGTGTGCTGCTCGAGCCGACGAGCGTCGTCGCCAAGGCATGGGAGCACGTCATGCGTATCGGCGAGCGCGCCGCGGCGTGGAAGCCGCGCGTGGCGCTGGTCACCGGCGCCGGCCCGGTCGGTCTGCTGGCGGCGCTGATGGGCGCGCAAGGCGGGCTGGAGGTGCATGTGCTCGACCGCATGCGTGACGGCCCAAAGCCGGATTTGGCGCGCGCCCTCGGCGCCACCTATCACGCGGGCGATCTCGGCGCGCTCAAGCCCGACGTCGTGATCGAATGCACCGGAGCCGGCTCGGTCGTGCTCGACGTTCTCCGTCGCACGGCGCCGGACGGCATCGTCTGCCTTGCCGGCGTCTCTTCGGGCGGCCGCAAGATTGAACTCGACATCGGCGATCTCAACCGTGAAATGGTTTTGGAGAACCACGTGGTGTTCGGTTCGGTCAACGCCAACCGCCGCCACTATCAGGCCGCGGCAGAGGCGCTGGCCAAGGCGGACAAAAATTGGCTCGCCCGACTGATCACCCGCCGCGTCGCGCTTAAACGCTGGCGCGAGGCCTTCGAGCAGCGCGACGGCGACATCAAGGTCGTGCTGGATTTCGGTGCGGGCACATGACGCAGCGTATCGAAGACTATGCACTGATCGGCGATCTCGGCACCGCCGCCTTGGTTGGGCGCGACGGCTCGATCGACTGGCTGTGCTGGCCGCGTTTCGATTCCGATGCCTGCTTTGCGGCATTATTGGGAAACCCCGAGCACGGCCGCTCGCGGGTTGCGCCGGTGGACGGCGCCACCAAAATCACCCGGCGCTACCGGCCCAACACGCTGATCCTGGAAACGCGTTTCGAAAACGCCGAGGGCGCGGCGACCTTGATCGACTTCATGCCGCCGCGCGAGGACCATTCGAGCCTCGTGCGTCTGCTGGTGGGCGAGCGCGGGCGCATGCGCTTCCACGCCGAATTGATCCTGCGCTTCGGCTACGGCGCGACCGTGCCCTGGGTGACGCGGATCGACGAGCACACGCGGCGGGCTATCGCTGGTCCCGACATGGTGGTGCTGCATTCGACCGTTTCGTCGCGCGGGGAGAACTTCAAAACCGTCGCCGATTTCACGGTCGGCGCCGGTGAGACCGAGTTCGTTTGTCCTATCCTATGCGCTGTCGCACCGGCCGCTGCCCGGGCGGATCGACGTGCAGGAAGCCTTGCGTAAGACCGAGAGGTTCTGGACCGATTGGGTCGGTAAAAGTCAGATCGATTGCCCGTGGAACGAAGCGGTGGAGCGCTCGCTGATCACGCTTAAGGCGCTCACCTTTGCACCGACCGGGGGCATGGTGGCCGCGCCCACCACCTCGCTGCCGGAATGCATCGGGGGCGAGCGCAACTGGGATTACCGTTTCTGCTGGCTGCGCGATGCGACGCTGACGCTGCTGGCGCTGATGAATGCCGGCTACTACGACGAGGCGCGCATGTGGCGCGACTGGCTGTTGCGCGCGGCCGCCGGCAGTCCGAAGCAGATCCAGATCATGTATGGCATCCGCGGCGAGCGGCGGCTGACCGAATGGGAGGTGCCATGGCTGCCGGGCTACGAAGGCTCGCAGCCGGTGCGTATCGGCAATGCCGCGCATAACCAATTGCAGCTCGACATTTTTGGCGAGGTTATGGACGCGCTGCATCAGGCGCGTCGGGGCGGCCTCGGCACCAACGATACCGGCTGGGACCTGCAGCGCGAATTTCTCGTGCATCTGGAAAAGATCTGGCCCGACCGTGACGAGGGCATCTGGGAGGTGCGCGGCGGGCGCCAGCATTTCACTTATTCGAAGGCGATGGCTTGGGTCGCCTTCGACCGCGCCATCAAAAGCGCCGAGCAATACGATCTGCCGGGACCGCTCGACCGCTGGCGCGAGATTCGCGACCGCATCCACAACGACGTTTGCGCGCACGGCTTCGATGCCGAGTTGTGCAGCTTCGTGCAGTCCTATGGGTCGAAGGAGCTCGATGCCAGCTTGCTGCTGCTTCCGGCGATCGGATTTCTGCCCCCCGAGGACCCGCGCATTATCGGCACGGTTGAGGCGATCGAGCGCGGGCTGATGAGCGACGGGCTGGTGCGCCGCTACGACACCGAAAAATCCGACGACGGGCTGCCGGCCGGCGAGGGGATGTTCCTGGCCTGCAGTTTCTGGCTGGTCGATGCCTATCTGATGATCGGCCGCCGCGCCGACGCCGAGCGGTTGTTCGAGCGACTGTTATCGCTGCGCAACGACTTGGGGTTGTTGAGCGAACAATACGAGCCGAGCATGCGCCGCCTGGTCGGCAATTTCCCGCAGGCCTTTTCGCATTTGGCGTTGGTCAATTCCGCCAGCAATCTCGCGCATCGCAGCAAACCCGTCGAGCAGCGTTCGGAAGCGCGTGTCGATGACAAGGCGAAGATGCCGGCGTCCGCCAAGTAGGCCTCAAGCGGTCCTATTGACCGCGGCGTTTCGAGTCGAAAGAGTCCGCGCTTCCGGCCGGCGAATGGCGGCTTCATGCAGGGAGACTCTCAGTGATTATCGATCACCGCACCTATCACGTTCATCCAGGCCGCGTTCCGGCGCAGCTCGATCTCTACAGCAAGCTCGGCTACCCCGTGCAGCTTCGCTACATCGGCGAACCGCTCTGCTACATGGTGTCGGAAAGCGGCGCGCTTAACACGCTGGTGCATTGCTGGATCTATGACAGCGCCGCCGACCGCGAGCAAAAGCGCGCGCGGATGGCGCAGGACCCGGACTGGAAGCATTTCGTTTCGGAGAATGCCAAAGCCGGCAACATCGCCGCGCAGGAGACGATGCTGATGGTGCCCACAGCGTTCTCGCCGAAGATCGTAATGCCGAAGATCGGCAGCTAGGAACGCACCGTCTCGGTGAGGCCGGTGGGCGGTCCGTCGATCGCGGTCCAGCCGCCGTCCACCATCAGCGCGCTGCCGGTGACGTAACTCGCAGCGTCCGAGGCGAGGAAGGCGACCGCGGTCGCCACCTCGCTCGGCTCGCTCCACCGGTTGAACACCGTATGGGCGGCGAGCTTGTTGAAAATGTCGGGGCGCGCCTTGAGCGGCGCGACCAGCGCGGTGTCGACGATGCTCGGTACGACGGCGTTGACGCGCACACCGGAGGGTCCGAGCTCGGAGGCGAGCCCGCGCACCAGTTGGATGATGCCGGCTTTGGTGGCGGCGTAGATCGCCAGCCCCGGCTCGAGCGTCATCGCGCGCATCGAGGAGGTGGCGATCAGGCTGCCGCCGCCCTGGTCGCGCATGATGCGTCCGAAGCGGCGCAGAAACAGGAACACCCCGCGTAGATTGAGATCGGCGATGCGGTCGTATTCCTCGTCGGTGTAATCGAGGAACGGCTTGCGGATGTGCACCGCCGGGGTGGTAACTGCGATATCGAGCCGGGGGCTGAATTTCGTCGCCATAGCAGCAAGCGCGGCAATGTCCTCCGCCTTGCCGGCGTCGACCGCCAGCGCCGCCGACTTCACCTTTGTGCCGATTTCGGCCGCAGTGCGCTCGGCGCCCTCGCGGTTCTTGTCGGCGCAGATCACATTGGCGCCGAGCGCGGCGATTGCTTCCGCCGAAGCCTTGCCGATGCCGGAAGCGGCGCCCAGCACCACCGCGGTCTTGCCGGTGAGGTCGAAGCTCGCGCGGTAGCTTTGCATCCGCGCATCAATGCCGGCGCTACTCCCACTCATTGGCCGGGCCATTCCGGCGGGACGTCGAAAAAGTCGCGATTGAGGCCGCGGATGTCGTAGATGCTGCTGTTCATCCAATCGAGATGCGTCGCCATAGCGACGCCAGCGCGCGCTTCGTCATGGGTCGCAATCCCGGCCAAAATCGCCGCGTGCTCGGCGATCAGAATTTTCATGCGGCCGGGCGCGGGCAGCGTCAGCATGCAGTAGCGGTCAATCTGCACTTTGACCTGTTGCACCATCCGCCAAATATTCGGATGGTCGGCGGTGTCGGCAATGATGGCGTGGAATTCCCGGTCGGTCAGGTGAAAGCCAAGGCGATCGCCGCGACGTACAAAGGCTTTCTGTTCGTCAAGATTTTCACGCAGCCTGGCGATATCAGCTTCGGTCGCCATCTTGGCTGCGAGCCTGACGGTCAAATCTTCCAGCGCCTTGCGCACCATGACGGCTTCGGGCAGCACCGCGAGCGGAATACGCGCGACAAACGTGCCCGACTGCGGAAAAATATCCACCAAATGCTCGCTCGCGAGCCGCAGCAAGGCTTCGCGCACCGGCGTCCGGCTCACGCCATGATCGAGCGCCAACTGTTTTTCGTCGATTGGATGTCCGGGCGAAAGCCGCATGAATATGATGTCATCGCGCAACGCGGTGTAGATGAGATTGGCGGCAGTGCGGCTACGCGCGCGTGCGATGCGCGGATGCGGGCGCGGTATCAGCGCGGCGTTTCCTTTGGGCGACGGCAATGCGGATCTCCTTCTTTGCGGACCCTACGAAACCATGCACCTACCGGGGTATGTTCGGCGCTATTTCTACCAGCGCCGATGTTTTGGGCGCGACTGTTTTCTGCTTTTCGCGTCAAAGATCGCCGCGTCAATTGGAGGCGGCTTGCGCGCTTAATATATTAGTATATAACCCTTCGCAAGCGGCGTGAAGCCGCGCACGCGACGCCGATCGAGGGCGAGCGTCCTCGGGGGCGCCTTGAAATCGATCACGCGCCAGCAAACGGGAGTGACGCCATGAAACGCAGGACATTCATCACGGGGCTTGCCGGCTTGACCGGCGCGCTCGCCATTCCGCAGGTGCGCCGCGCGCAGGCGGCGACCGTTTTGAAATTCGGCCACTACAACGCCGAATCCCATCCGATCCACAAGGCCGCGCTGCAATACAAGGCAAATGTCGAAAAGCGCACCAATGGCGCGGTCGAGATCCAGATTTACCCGAACAACACGCTCGGTTCGCCGCCGGAAATCCTCGAGCAAACGCGCAACGGAGTCGTCGATATCGCGGTGCCGACGTCTGGTCAGCTCGACAAATACGACAAGGCTTTCGCTGCGCTGATGCTGCCCTTCGTGTTCAACGACATCCAGCACGCCCGGCGCGCGATGGACGGCCAAATGTTGGGATGGCTCAGTCCGGTCGCCGAAAAGTCGGGCTTCGAAATCGTCGGCGTGTGGGAATACGGCTTCCGTCACCTGACCAACAACAAGCGTCCGATCAATGCGCCGGCAGACGTCAAGGGGTTGAAGATTCGCACGCCGCCAGAAATTCAGCTGTCGGCCGCGATGGCGGCGCTCGGCGCCAACGTGCAGAAAATCGGTTTCCCGGAACTCTACCTTGCGCTGTCGCAGGGCGTGGTCGACGGCGAGGAAAATCCGATCGCGACGATCGCCAGCGCCAAGTTCTACGAGGTGCAAAAGCACCTGGCGATGACCAAGCACGTCTATCAGGCGATCTACCAGGTCTTCAATCTGGACACCTGGAAGAAGCTGACGCCCGATCAGCAGAAGATCATGAAGGAAGAGGGCGCCGCCGCCGGCAAGGTGACGCGCGATCTGCTGCTGAGCCAGGAGACCGGTCTCATCAACATGCTCAAGGGTAAGGGCATGCAGGTGACGGAACCCAATCTCAAGCCGTTCAAGGACGCGATGGGACCGGCCGACGCGGAAATCAGCAAATATGCCGGCGCCGACAACGTCGCCAAATTCAAGAAATTTGCCGAGGAGGCGGCGAAGGCTTAGAGAACGTCAAACCCACGCGGAATGCTTGAGTCATGCTGGTTCTGCTGATCTTCGGCATCCTCGTGTTGATGATTCTGCTCGGTTTTCCGATCGCGGTCGCCATGGGGCTGACCGCGGTCGGATTTTTTCTTGGCTTGGGTGAACCGCGCATGATCGGGGCGATGGCGCAACGGATGTATTCCGCCGTGTCCTCGTTCCCGCTGCTGGCCATTCCGTTTTTCATTCTCGCCGGAAATTTGATGAACACCGGCGGCATGACCGACCGGATTTTCAATTTCGCGCGGACATTGGTAGGACACGTGCGGGGCGGCCTCGCGCACGTCAGTGTCGTCGCCTCCATGCTTTTTGCCGGCGTTTCCGGCGCGGCACTCGCGGAAGCGATGGGTCTTGGCCTGATCGAGATCAAGGCCATGAAGGACGGCGGTTTCGACAAGACGTTTGCCGGCGCCGTGGTGGCCTCATCCTCGACCATCGGACCGGTGATCCCGCCATCTATCCCGCTGGTGATCTATGGCGCGCTCGCCGAGGTGTCGGTCGGCAAATTGTTTCTCGGCGGTGTGATCCCGGGCGTGCTGATGGGCATAGGGATCATGGTCGTTATTTACATGCTCTCGGTGAAGCGCGGCTACCGCGCCGAGCAACGCGCGACTCTCGCCCAGGTCGCTCGTTCCGGTATTGACGGCATCTTGGGATTGCTCGCGCCCGGCATCATCATGGGCGGCATTCTCGGCGGTGTATTCACGCCGACCGAAGCTGCGGTGGCGGCCGTGCTTTACGCGCTGATCGTCGGCTGCCTCGTCTATCGCGAGCTCGATCTCAAGCGCCTTGGCGGCATTCTGTGGGACACCATCGATCAAACCGTGCGCGTGATGTTCATCATCTCGGCCGCCGGCATGTTCGGCTGGCTGTTGATCTATATCCGCGCGCCGCAGCAGATCGTCGAAGGCTTGACGGCGCTGACCTCGAGCCCGGCGGTGATCTTGCTGATCTTCAACGTCATCCTGCTGGTGCTCGGCTGCTTCATGGAGGGCATCGCGATCATGCTGCTGACCGTGCCGATTTTCGTGCCGGTGCTGGCGAAGTTCGGTATCGACCCGGTGCATTTCGGCGTGGTGATGACGCTCAATCTGATGATCGGGCTGCTCACGCCGCCGGTCGGCATGGTGCTCTACGCGGTGTCGACCATCGCCGGTGTGCCGGTGGTCAGGCTCGCCCGCGAACTCGTCCCCTTCATGATCGTCCTTGGCGTCGTTTTGATCCTGATCACCTATATTCCCGGCCTGGTCACCTGGCTGCCGACCTTGGTTTTGGGAGGCGGCAATTGACCCGGCTCGAAGGATATATCGGCTTCGTGCTGCGCGTAGTCGCCGTCTGCCTGCTGGTCGGCATCCTCGTCCTAATGGTCGCCAATGTCAGCAACCGGTTCGTGAATTTTGCCAAACTGGATTGGAACGACGAGGTCATCGAGCTGATGCTGGTTTGGCTGATCTTCTGCGGCAGCGCGGAGGTTTGGCGGCTCAATCAGCATTTCGCGGTCGATCTTTTGCCTCTGCTGATCGAAGGCACGCGGTTCGAGAAAGCCTTCCGCGCGTTTATTTCGTTCGGCTGTCTCGTCTTCATCGCGATTTTCACCTACCGGTCCTTCGACCTGTTTCAACGCGCCACCGACGTGTCGCCTTATTTTTCCTGGCCGCGCAAGCTGTGGTACGGCGCGATGCCGTTCAACGGCGCGCTGATGATGGGTTTTTCGCTGCGCCAACTGGTGACGATTTTACGCACGCCGGCGGCGGAATTCATGCACAAGAAAAACGTGGCGGCCGGCGGGCAAGGCGCGCAGGCCATCGCCGATAAGAATGCGCCGGTCTGACCGCATTTGGCGCGGCTGCCGCGGAACGCAGGAAAGCCATGCTGCGATGCCGCTCGCGGACAGCGACATGATCGTTTATAGCTGGCACGCTTGAATTTCGGAGCCTTGCAGCATGCGATCGAATGACGGGACGCGGACCGGCGGCGAAATCCTGGTCGACCAATTAGCGATCCACGGCGTGCACCACGTGTTCTGCGTGCCGGGCGAGAGCTATCTGGCCGCGCTCGACGCGTTTCACGACAGCAAAATCACGCTCACCGTTTGCCGGCATGAGAATGGCGCTTCCATGATGGCGGAAGCGGTCGGTAAGGTAACCGGCCGGCCCGGTATCTGCTTCGTCACGCGCGGGCCGGGCGCCACCAATGCTTCGGCCGGCATCCATATCGCGCGCCAGGATTCCTCGCCGATGATCGTGTTCGTCGGCCAGGTCGGGCGGCATATGCGCGACCGCGAGGCGTTCCAGGAACTCGACTACCGCGCGGTGTTCGGCACCATGGCCAAATGGGCGGTCGAAATCGACGACCCCACGCGCATCCCGGAACTGGTGTCGCGCGCCTTTTACACCGCCTGCAACGGCCGGCCCGGGCCGGTAGTGATCGCGGTGCCCGAGGACATGCTGAGCGAACGCGCCATGGTACCGGATGCGACCGCCTTCGAGCCGGTGGAAAGCTGGCCCGGCCTGACCGACATGAGCCGGCTGCAAAAGCTGCTGTGGGCGGCAAAACGTCCGGTCGCGTTGATCGGCGGTAGCCGCTGGTCGGAAGCCGCCTGCGCCGCGCTGATGCGCTTTGCCGAGCGCTTTGCGCTGCCGGTCGCCACCACCTTCCGCCGCGGCCATCTGTTCGACGCGCTGCACCCTTGTTACGCCGGCGACATGGGCATCGGGCCCAATCCAAAACTGTTAGCGCGGGTGAAGGGCGCCGACCTGGTGTTGCTGATCGGCGGCCGCATGAGCGAGATGTCGTCGCAGAGCTACACGTTGTTCGACATTCCAGAACCGCAGATGAAGCTGGTGCACGTGCACCCGGGCGCGGAAGAACTCGGGCGCGTCTATCATCCGACGCTCGCCATCGAGGCGGCGCCGACCGCGTTTTGCGCCGCGCTTGAAGGCTTGCAGCCGCCGATCGAGATCCTCTGGAAAGGCGAGGCGGCCACCGCGCACGCCGACTATCTTGCCTGGACGGAGAAGGCGACGCCGCAGCCGGGCGCGGTCAATCTCGGCGAGATCATGATTTGGCTGCGCGAGAATTTGCCGAGCGACGCGATCATCACCAACGGCGCGGGTAATTTCGCCGGCTGGATCCACCGCTTCTACCGCTTCCGCAAATACGCCACCCACGTGGGGCCGACGTCGGGCTCCATGGGCTACGGTTTTCCGGCCGCTGTTGCGATGAAGACGCTGTATCCCGAGCGTCCGGTGGTGTGCGTTGCCGGTGACGGCGACTTCCTGATGACGGGGCAGGATTTCGCCACCGCCGTGCAATACAAATTGCCGGTGATCGTGGTGCTCTCCGACAACGGTCTTTACGGCACCATTCGCATGCACCAGGAGCGCGACTATCCCGGCCGCGTCGTCGCCACACAGTTGCACAATCCGGATTTCGCCGCCTACGCGCTCGCCTTCGGCGGCTACGGCGCGCTGGTGGAGAAGACCGCGGATTTCCCCGCCGCTTTCGCGCAAGCCGTGGCGACCGGCAAGCCGTCGATCATCCATCTCAAGATCGACCCGGAAGCCATCGCGCCGGGCGCGACGCTGACCGGCATCCGCAACAAGGCGCTCGCCGGCGGCGGCAAGTCAGGGACGCATCGCTAATCCTTGCTCTTCCCACCGCGTGAAGCGGGGCGAGGGAAGGGACGCTTGCTTCCTGGTCGTGAATCATCGTTCACTCATTGGCCATGCCCTATCGCCGCACCGAAAAAGTGGTCCGCCGCCTGGCCGAGCGGGAGGAGGCGATCCTGGCCGCGGCGACGGACTTGGCCGCCGACGGCGGTATGGCGGCGGTGCAGATCGCCGCGGTCGCCGCCCGCGCCGGCATCGCCGCCGGCACCATCTACCGCTATTTCCCGACCAAGACCGATCTGATCGCCGAACTGGTGGCGGCGGTTGCCGGCCGCGAGCTTTCTGCCATGGCGGCGGCGGCCGCCGCAGCGCCCGGGCCGCTGTCGGCGCTGGCTGCCTGCATCGCCACCTTCGCCGCCCGCGCCCTATCCGAGCGGCGGCTCGCCTGGGCGGTGATCGGCGAGCCGGTCGACGCACAGGTCGACGCCATGCGGCTCGATTTCCGCCAGTCGCTCGCCGCCGAAATCGAGGCGCGCATCAGGACTGCGATTGCCGGCGGCCATCTGCCCGAGCAGGACGCCGGCGTCGCCGCGCCGGCCATCGTCGGCGCGCTGATGGAAGGCCTGCTCGGCCCGCTGGCGCCGTCGCCGCCGGACGATGCTTCGGCGCGCGCGGCGGTACAGAGCGCGACGCTATTGGCCCTGCGTGCGCTCGGCGTCATCGATGCGCGCGCCCGCGGCCTGGTGGCGCAATGCGCGCTGCCGTAATCCGGCGGGTCAGAGCAATCTTTCACGCTTCACTTCGTCGAGCGGCAGCGTCACCAGTTTGACGCCGTGCTCGTCCGGGTCGTCGGTGGCGTGAAAGCCGAGTTCCGCGCACATCTTCAGCATGGTGGTGTTTTCCGCCAGCACCTGACCGCGCACCACCTTGAGTCCCTTGTCCTTGGCGTAGGCGATCATGTGCTTCATCATCAGCCAGCCGAGCCCGTGGCCCTTGAGCCGCGAGCGCACAATGATGGCGAATTCGCCGATCTCGTCGCCGGGATCGTCGTGCAGCCGCACCACGCCGAGCATGCGGCCGGTCGCTTCCTCGATCGCAATCGAGGCCATCGCGTGATTGGGATCGTAGTGGACCAGCTTGTCGATCATTTCGGGGCTGATTTCGCGCATCGCCGCGAAATGGCGTAGCCGAAAATCGTCGGGCTGCACCTCGCGCATGTAATCCGGGTAAAGCGCGGCGTCCTCGGGTTTTAACGGCCGCAGCATGACCGCGCTTCCGTCCAGCAATTTGAGGTGGCGTACGACGTCCAAGGCCGCGCTCCTGTCTTTCCTAAGCGGGCGGAACCCATACGCCGCGGCCCGCCGCCGGGCCAGCAACTTATGGGTTCCGAGCGGCCGTGACGCTCGCCCAGGACGACGACAAGATCAATGCGACATCAGCGCCGGGATCGTCATCGTCTCCAGGATGCCGCGAGTGACGCCGCCGAGGATGAATTCGCGGAACCGTGAGTGGCCGTAGCCGCCCATCACGATCATGTCGGCGGACGAATCCGCCGCATAGGACAGGATGGTGGAGGTCACGTCGATATCCGGCGAGGTGATGCGCTTGACGTCGACCTTCAAGCCATGGCGGGCGAGATGCTGGCCGAGATCGGCGCCGGGAACTTCGTCTTGCTTGCCGGACTTGCTGGCGACGATGACGATTTCCACCTGCTTGGCCTTTTGCAGGAAAGGCAGCGAGTCGGCGACGGCGCGCGCGGCGGCGCGGCTGCCGTCCCAGCAGACCATGACGTGATCGAGCTTGAGGCCGCCGCGCTGAATATAAGGTACGAAGATCACCGGACGGCCGGATTCGAAGAGCACGCCTTCGTCCACCACTTCCACCGGCGCCGATTTGTCGCGGTCGGGCTGGCCGACGACGACCAGATCGAAACGCCGCCCCAGGCGGCCGAGTCGTTCGGCGGCGCCGGCGATGCTGGCATTGACGCTGCGGCTCTCGAAGGACACGCCGACGCGTTTGGCGGTCGTCTCGAAGCGGGCGATCGCGGCTTTCACCGTCTTCTCGGCTTCGACGCGTTGCGTCTCGATGTACGCCGGTGGAATGCCGCCCATAACCGTGCCGGGGATGACCGGGTCGTAAATAATGGCCATGCCCAACACATGCGCGCCGAACGCGTCGGCCACCGCAATGGCGTATTCCCCGGCGGGATCGCGTTCGCCCAAGCCGAGATTGACGACGATATCCTTGATCATGACGATTTCTCCTGACCGAGCCGGCGCATGCTACCGAAATGTGAAATCCCGCTTTCGGATCGCTGCATGCGTGAGCAAATTACCTCGATGGTTGAATTATGGGGACTGTCCCCCGCTGCGGCTTTGACCAGGGTCAAACGGCCGGCGCAGGGCAGACCCGCGAATTCGCGCGTTAGGCGTCACTTCTTTTTGCCGTCCGGGCCGAATTGCTTGAGATAGGCCCATAGATTGGCGATTTCCTTTTCGTTCTTGATGCCGGGGAAGATCATCTTGGTGCCTTTAATCTTGCCGCGCGGATCCATGATGTATTCCTTGAACGTCGCCTCGTTCCAGACGATGCCGGAGTTCTTGTTGGCGTCGGAATAGTGGTAGTCGGGCGCGCTGCCGGAATGGCGGCCGTCGATGCCGTTGAGTTCGGGGCCGACCTTGTTCTTCGCCCCTTCGCCGATCGAATGGCAGGGCAGGCATTTGTGGAATGACTGCTCGCCGGCGGCCACGTCCTGCGCCTGCGCCGCTTGCGCCATCGCCGCCACGGCCAAGGCCGCTAGCGCCAGTGTTGTTTTCATCGGTTTCTCCCTTCGAGACTTGCGTCGCCGTCCGCGGGGCTCAATGCCGCCCGGCATGCCCGGTTCCAGGGAGTTTTGCCAGCCCTATGTGTCAATGGTCAAATGGCTGATATCGTTGTGTCTAAGCGGTAGCCGGGAGCGGTCGGAATGTCGGTAAAAATGCCCGAATTGGACAGCGCGGTGCTGGCGCGGCGCGAGCGCATCGTCGCCGCCTTGCGCAGCATGGTGCCGGGCGAGGGCGTGATCGCGACCGAGCGGGAGATGAAGCCCTACGAGACCGACGGGCTGACCGCCTATCATCAGATTCCCATGGTCGTGGTGCTGCCGGAGACCACCGAGCAGGTCTCCCAGGTGCTGCGCTATTGCCACGACCAGGGCATCAAAGTGGTGCCGCGCGGGGCCGGCACGTCGCTGTCCGGCGGCGCGCTGCCGCTCGCCGACGGCGTGCTACTCGGCATGGCCAAGTTCAACAAGATCAGGGAAATCGACTTCAACAACCGCCTGGTGATAGCCGAGCCCGGCGTCACCAACCTCGCGGTGTCGAATGCGGTGGCGCATGCTGGTTTTTACTACGCGCCCGATCCGTCCTCGCAGATCGCCTGCACCATCGGCGGCAACGTGGCGGAGAATTCCGGCGGCGTGCATTGCCTGAAATACGGCATGACCACCAACAACGTGCTTGGTTGCGAAATCGTGCTGATCACCGGCGAGGTGATCCGCCTCGGCGGCAAGCATCTCGACGCCGAGGGCTACGACCTGCTCGGCCTGATCACCGGCTCGGAAGGCCTGCTCGGCGTCGTCACCGAAGTGACCGTGCGCATCCTGAAGAGACCGGAGACCGCGCGTGCGGTGCTGGTCGGCTTTCCGTCATCGGAAGACGCCGGCGCCTGTGTCTCGGCGATCATCGGCGCCGGCATCATCCCGGGCGGCATGGAGATGATGGACAGACCGGCGATCCACGCGGTCGAGGAATTCGTCCATGCCGGCTATCCGCTCGAGGTCGAGGCGCTGCTAATCGTCGAGGTCGACGGGCCGCCGGCCGAGGCCGACGATCTGATCGAGCGCATCGAGATCATCGCCAGCAAATGCCGTGCGGTGTCGTGCCAGGCCTCGACCTCGGAAGCGCAGCGGCTGTTGTTCTGGGCCGGACGCAAGGCGGCGTTCCCGGCGATCGGGCGCATCTCGCCGGACTACTACTGCATGGACGGCACCATTCCGCGCGCCAAATTGCCGCTGGTGCTGGCGCGCACCAAGGAGATGGCGGAAAAATACGGACTACGCTGCGCCAACGTGTTCCACGCCGGCGACGGTAACTTGCATCCGATGATTCTCTACGATTCCAACATTCCCGACGAACTCGACCGCGCCGAACATTTCGGCGCCGAGATCCTCAAACTCTGCGTCGAGGTCGGTGGCGTGTTGACCGGCGAGCACGGCGTCGGCGTGGAGAAGCGCGACCTGATGCCGTTCATGTTCTCCGAGATCGATCTCGCCGCGCAGGAGCGCGTCAAATGCGCCTTCGACGCCAAGGGCCTGCTCAATCCCGGCAAGATGTTCCCGGTGCTGCACAACTGCGCCGAACTCGGCCGCATGCATATTTCCGGCGGCAAGTTGCCGTTCCCGGACATTCCGCGGTTCTAAATGGCCGACGTAATCAAACCCCGCGACGCCAAGGAAGTCGAGGAGGCCGTGCGCTGGGCGCTCGGCGATGACAAGGCGTTGGAAGTGGCTGGCAGTGGCTCCAAGCGTCTCATCGGCCGGCCGAGCCAGACCGACATCACGCTCGATCTGTCCGGTCTTTGCCGGCGTCACGCTCTATGAGCCCGAGGAGCTGGTGCTCTCGGCCAAGGCCGGCACGCCGTTGTCGGAGATCGAGGCGCTGCTCGAGAAGAACAACCAGCAGCTCGCCTTCGAGCCGATGGACTACGGTCCGCTATTTGGCGGCAAGGCTGGGCAAGGCACGCTCGGCGGCGCGATTGCGGCCAACCTTTCCGGCCCGCGCCGCATCAAGGCCGGCGCCGCGCGCGATCATTTCCTCGGCTTTACGGCGGTCACCGGCCGCGCCGAGACCATCAAGTCGGGCGGCCGCGTGGTGAAGAACGTCACCGGATACGACCTGTGCAAGCTCATCGCCGGCTCCTGGGGCACGCTCGCCGCGATGACCGACGTCACGTTGAAAGTGCTGCCCAAGGCCGAGAGCGAAGCGAGCGTGCTCGTGCAAGGGCTCGACGACGCGCGCGCCTGCGCCGCCATGGCGGCGGCCATGGGCTCATCGTGCGACGTGTCCGGCGCGGCGCATCTGCCCGATCACGTCGCATCTTACTTTGACGGCCTGCCCGGTCCAGAAGCCGCCACCGTGCTGCGGCTCGAAGGCTTCGCGCCCTCGGTCAAGCACCGCAAGGAGGCGCTCGCCGCGCTGATGAAGCCGTTCGGACCGGTTGCGCTGCTCGATGAGGCGCAATCGCGCGCGCTCTGGCAAAGCGTGCGCCAGGTCAAGCCGTTCGCGGCGCAAGCGGCGCGCGCGCGGCCGCTCTGGCGCATCTCGACGGCGCCCGCGCGTGGCCATGAAATCGCCGCCGCCATCACGCCGGCGGCGCAGATGTTCTACGACTGGGCCGGCGGGCTCATCTGGGTGGCGATGCCCTATGCCGACGAGCCCGATGCCGGGTCGATCCGCGCCGCGGTCAAAGCCGTCGGCGGCCACGCCACGCTGGTGCGCGCGCCGGCAGCGGTGCGCGCCGCGGTCGACGTGTTCGAGCCGCAGCAAGCCGCGCTCGCCGCTCTGAGCAAGCGCGTGAAGGAGAGCTTCGATCCCAAGGGCGTGCTCAATCCCGGCCGCATGTGGGCGGGGGTATAGCGCCATGCAGACCAACTTCACTCTCGCGCAATTGCTCGATCCGCAAGTCGCGGAGAGCGGAGAAAATCCTGCGCACCTGCGTGCATTGCGGCTTCTGCACCGCGACCTGTCCGACCTATGTGCTGCTCGGCGACGAACTCGATAGCCCGCGCGGGCGCATCTATCTGATCAAGGACATGCTCGAGCAGTCGCGCCCGGCGACGCGCGAAGTCGTCAAACATATCGACCGCTGCCTGTCGTGCCTTGCCTGCATGACCACCTGTCCGTCCGGCGTGCATTACATGCATCTGGTCGATCACGCCCGCGAGCACATCGAGAATACCTATAAGCGCCCGCTCGCCGACCGCGCCATGCGCGGGCTCCTGGCGCGCGTGCTTGTCCAATCCCGGGCTGTTCCGGCTGGCGGTGGTGGGGGGACTGATCGCCAAGCCGTTTGCGCCGGTCTTGAGCGCGCTCGGTCTCAAGCGAATGGCCGCCATGCTGCGGCTGACGCCCAGCCGACGGCTGGCGCCGCCGGTCGACCGCATCGGCAAGGTCTATGCCGCGGTGGGCGAACGCCGCGGCCGGGTGGCGCTGCTCAATGGCTGCATCGGTCCGGTGCTGGCGCCCTCGACCAACGACGCCGCCATCCGCCTGCTCAACCGCAACGGCATCGAGGTCGTGGTCGCCGCCGGCGAGGGCTGCTGCGGTTCGCTCGCCCACCACATGGGCCGCGAGGAACAGGCGCTGGCGCAGGCGCGCAACAATATCGACGCCTGGACGCGCGAGATCGACGGCGAGGGGCTCGACGCCATCCTCATCACGGTGTCGGGCTGTGGAACCGCGGTGAAGGATTACGGTTTCATGCTGCGTGGCGACGCGAATTATGCCGAGAAGGCGGCGCGGGTTTCCCGACTGACCAAGGACGTGACCGAATACCTAACGAGCCTCGATCTGCCGGGAGGCGCCGCGCCGCGGCCGCTCACGCGTCGCCTATCACGCCGCTTGTTCGTTGCAGCATGGGCAGAAGGTCACGCAGGCGCCAAAAGATTTGCTTTGCAAGTTCGGATTCGTGGTCAAAGATGTGCCGGAAGGGCATTTGTGCTGCGGCTCGGCGGGCACCTACAACATTCTACAGCCGGCGCTGGCGGAGAGGTTGCGCGACCGCAAGATCGGCAATATCGAACGGCTTGAGCCGGATGTGATCGCGGCCGGCAATATCGGCTGTATCGCACAAATTTCCGCCGGTACCGCAATCCCGGTCGTGCACACGGTCGAGCTGCTCGACTGGGCGACCGGCGGGCCGGCGCCGGAAGGTTTGGAGGAGATCGGAGCAGGCGCTGCTCCGGAGCATCTGACGCCAGCGGCAGAATGACGCGGCGTAAAACAATTGGGAGGAATGTCATGGCAAAGGCGAAAAAGCGGAAAACCAAAATGAAGAAGACCAGGCGCGCTGCCCCCGCGCGCAGAGCCAAGCCGAAGAAGGGCAAGCGCCCGGTCAAGAAGGCAGTCCGCAAATCCAGGCCAGCCAAACGCGCCGCCAAACGGACGGCGAGCCGCAAGGTGGGCAAATCCGTTGCCCGCAAAGCCGCGCCGGCCGCCCCGAAGATTTACAAGATCCTGATGATGGGCGCCTCCTACGGCTCGCTGCTCGCCTCGAAGATTCTGTTTGGCGGACACTCGATTCACCTCGTCTGTCTGCCGGCGGAAGCCGACCTCATTAACGCCGAAGGTTTCCGCGTGCGCATGCCGGTGCGCGGCCGCCCGGAGCCGATCGAAATCGATACGCGCAAGCTGCCCGGCAAGGTGACCGCCGGCGGCGCTGCCGGCGTCAATCCCGCCGACTACGACCTGGTCGGCCTTGCCATGCAGGAGCCGCAATACCGCTCGCCCGGCGTGCGCGAATTGCTCGACGCGGTGGCGCAATCGCGCGTGCCCTGCATGTCGATCATGAACATGCCGCCTTTGCCGTATATCAAGCGCATCCCCGGCCTCGACTACGAGGCGCTCAACGCCGCCTACACCGATCCGACCGTGTGGGACAATTTCGATCCCGGCGCGATCACCTTGTGCAGCCCCGATCCGCAGGCGATCCGGCCGCCGGAGGAAAAGGTCAACGTGCTGATGGTCACGCTGCCGACCAACTTCAAGGTCGCGCGTTTCGATAGCGACAAGAGCACGGCCATCCTGCGCCGGCTTGAAAAGGAGATCGACGCGGTGCGCTTCGATGCGCCGGAGGGGCGCATCGAACTGCCGGTGAAGCTGCGTGTGCACGATTCGATCTTCGTGCCGCTCGCCAAATGGGCGATGCTGCTCGCCGGCAACTACCGCTGCATCACCGCCGACGGCATGCGCACCGCGCAGGAAGCCGTGCATTCCAATCTCGAGGAAGCACGCTCGGTCTATAATTTCGTCAACGATCTGTGCGTGAAGCTCGGCGCCATCGCCGAACGATCTGGTGCCGTTCGAGAAATACGCCGCCGCCGCGGAGAGCTTGACGCGGCCGGCTTCCGCCGCGCGCGCGCTACAAAACGGCGCACAGAATATCGAGCGCGCCGACAAACTGGTGCAACTCATCGCCCGGCAAAAGGGCCTCAGCCACCCGGTCATCGATGCCGGCGTTGCGCTGGTCGACGCGCGACTCGAGGCCAACCGCAAAAAAGCGGCGGCCTGATCGCCGGCGTGTAATCGCGGCGTATTCATTTTGCTTGGCGCCCGCCGGTAAGCCGGCGGGCGTCTGATTCTCAATGATCTGCCGAGGCTTGAGCGGCCGGCGGGGAGTTATTCACAAAACCCTCGATAATTCCGCCCAAACCCCGGCCGGCGGCTCGGATTCCGGTACAAAGCCGCCAGTTTAGCCCCAGGAAATGTGACTTTGCCGCAACAGTTCGGCCCATTGTCTCACAAGAAGCTCGAATCAAGCTTGAATCGCCTAAAAAGGCAGCAATTGCCGCTGTTTTCGCCTTGCCGTCTGACGGCCCCAAAGATGTAAATCTGCCGCTAATGCACGTCCGTTTGCGTACGGGTCGATCGCAGCCGGAGTTTGTACGCAAAGGCGATGCGCGAATTGTATCGGCTTCATGTCGATCGAAACGAAAAGGGGCAGGGTCAATGAAAAAAGTTGTTCTGTCGGTCGTCGCGGCGCTTGCGCTCTCAGCGGCGCCCGCGTTCGCGGCGGACATGCCGACGAAAGCCGCCAAGGTTCCGGCACCGGCCGCGGCGCCGTCGCCGTTCGACATCGCCTTCGGCACCGCATTCACCACCGACTATGAGCTGCGCGGCGTTTCGCAGTCGGCTCACAAGCCGTCGGTCAACGGCTATTTCGAGCTCGACTACACCGCCACCGATTGGTTGAAGTTCTATGCCGGCGTTCACGGCTATAGCCTTTACAGCGGTTTTGCCGACGCTGAGTTCGATATCAGCGGCGGCGCCCGCTTCAGTGTTGGCAACTTCGGCCTCGATCTCGGCTACGTCTATTACGATTATCCGGACGGCACCGCGAACGGCTTCGGCAGCTACGGTGAATTCTATGCCATTCCGACCTACAAGGTCGCCGACTGGCTGACCATCGGCGGCGTCATCGACGGCGGCAGCAACTGGAACAACAAATGCCTCGCGGCGTTCCTCGGGTCGGGCTGCGTGGTCCCGTGGGTCGGCGATGCGGACGCCGGCTACTATTCGGCCAACGCGGTGATCACTCTGCCGTGGTCACCGATGAAGGACGTGACGCTCTCGGTCAATCCCGAGATCGGCCGTCAGTGGTTCAGCTCCAGCGTGACGCTCAATACGGGCGGCCCTTTGGGTGTCCAAAGCTACACGTATTGGGATGTCGGTTTCGATTTCATCTACAAGGCCGTCACGCTCGATCTGCGTTACTGGGATACCAATGCGAACGGAACGACCAATGCGATTTGCGGCGTCGTCAATCACCCGGGCATGAACGCTTGCGACTCCAGGTTCGTCGCAACGCTTAAGTTCGACACCTCGCTGTCGGCTCTCAAATAAGCCGATCGACTGCCTCTTCGGCTTGAACGGCGGCGGCTCTAAACGAGCCGCCGCCTTTTTCGCGTGGCCGCTACGCCGCCGGCGCCAGCTTGCCTTCGCGCACCCAATAGCGGTCGCCTTCGCGGACCAACGCCAGGCGCCGGCGGTGGAACGCGGCGAGCGTCGCCCGGTGGCCGATCGACACGATAGTCGCGGCCGCGAGCCGCTGTTGCAACAAATGGTAGAGCGCGGCCTCGGACGGCTCATCGAGCGAGGCCGTGGCCTCATCGAGGAACAAGAAGTCCGGCGCGTGCAGCAATGCGCGGGCGATGCCCAGCCGCTGCTGCTCGCCGAGCGACAGCATGCGGTTCCAATGCGCCTCCTCCTCGATCCGTTCGGCAAGGGCCGGCAAGCCGACCGCGGCCACCAATTCGGCGACTTTGGCCGAATCGAAAGTCCCCGGCTCCGCCGGATAGGCGACCGCGGCGGCTAACGGCGCGATCGGAAAATAGGGCCGCTGCGGCAGCATCATCAGCCGGGCGTCTTTCGGCACCGTGATGGTGCCGACGCCGAACGGCCAGATGCCGGCGAGCGCGCGGAACAAGGTGGACTTGCCGGCGCCGGAAGGGCCGCTCACCAGCACCCGCTCGCCGGCGCGAATCGCGATATCGGCGGCATTGACCAGCGGCACCCCGTTGGGCAGCCGCACCGCCAGATCCTTGAACGACACGATGCGGCGCCGCGCCGGCGGTTCTCTCGATCACCGGTGGCGTCACCGCGACCGCGCGCGCGCTCGCGATCGACCGGTCGAAGCCTTCAAGCCGTTCGACCACCGCCCGCCATTCGGCCAGATTGCGGTAGATGTCGACAAAGACCGAAAGCGCATCCTGCACGCGCCCGAAGGCATTCGCCGTCTGCATCAGGCCGCCGAGTTGGACCAGATTGGCGAAATAGGCCGGGCTCACCATGATGAAGGGAAACACCACAGCGGCTTGGCGCGTAGCTGGCGGTGAAGAAAATCAGCTTCTTCTGCCGGGTCATGATCGCGTACCAGTTGGCCATCACATTGCCGAAGCGCAGGAGCAGCCGGTCGCGCTCGGCGCGCTTCGCCGTCGAGCAAAGCGATTTGCTCGGAATTCTCGCGCACGCGCACCAGGTTGAAGCGGAAATCGGCTTCGTAGCGCTGTTGCTGGAAATTAAGCGCGATCAGCGGCCGGCCGATCAAATGGGTGAGGGTGGTGCCGATGCAGGCGTAGATCAACGCCGCCCACAACAGGTAGCCGGGAATGCTGAAACTCATGCCGAACAGATGTAGCGGCGCCGCCGCCGACAAGGTCCACAGAATGACCATGAACGAGAGGATGGTGACACAGCATTGAGCAATCTGCAGGCCAATGGCCAGCGTCAGCGCGATGAACTGCGCGATGTCCTCGGAGATGCGCTGATCCGGGTTGTCGGCGGCATCGCCCAGCAATTGCATGCGGTAATGATTGGCGCCGACGAGCCAATGATCGAGATAACTTGCGGTCAGCCAGCGCCGCCAGCGGATCTGCAGCCACTGATTGAGATAGAGCTGGTAGACCGGGACCACGATATAGGCCGTGGCCAGTACGCAGAAATAGCCGAGCTGGTAGACGAAGACGTGCCAGTTGCGATCCTGTAGCGCGTTGTAGAAGCGGGCGTTCCACTCGTTGAACAGCACCATATGCCGACGATCGACAATTCGATGGCGATGACCGCCGCCAGCAGCACGCGTCCTGCCCAGCGGTCCTCGGAACTGAAATAGGGGCTGGCAATACGCCAGACGACGGCGAGCGTCGAAAAAATACCTCTCACGGGGGGCTCCTATAACGGCGGGCTGCCAGGTAATGCACAGCTTGCCGAAGGTAACTGACAGGCTCTCATGGCGGAGATGCGGTGATTGGGCCTGAATTCGACCGGCGCACCATTCCAATGTGAATCGCAGGACAAGAATATTCCATAATACCAAAGGGTAGCTGGATTTGTTTAGACGAAAGTTAGCCTGCGAGCTTCGTGCCTGTGGGCGATGCCCAACGCACCCGCTTGCCGAATATAAATTTTATGTAATGTTCCGCATCAAAAATTCGCCGGAAAATCGGTGAAGTCTTGCATCCGAACATTGTCACACACTACTGTGCGTGCGGGGGAGGTAAACGCGCGGCGGGCGTTCGTTTGACGCTCCGGCGACGCGGTAGCCTCCCAAAAAATTAGCATCGAAAAATCCGTGGGAGGATACCAAATGGCATCGGACGTATTTTCAAACCGCATTGATCGCCGCACGGTGATCAAGACGGCGGCGCTCGCTGGCGTCGCGCAAATCGCTTCACCCTTCGTCGTCACCTCATGGGCGGCCGACGTAGTCAAAATCGGCCTCGACAACCCGTTGACCGGCACCTATGCCGCGCTCGGCAAAAACGAACTGATCGGCTCGCAATACGCGATCGAACAGATCAATGCCAAGGGCGGCATTCTCGGCCGCAAGGTGGAACTGCTGGTCGAAGATTCTACCAGCGGCGACGCCGGCACCGCGGTGCAAAAGGCGCGCAAGCTGATCGACCGCGACAAGGTCGACTTCCTGGTCGGCAACATCAACTCGGCGCTGGCGCAAGCGATCGCCAACGTTTCGTTCGAGAAAAAAGTCTTCCATGTCGTGCCCGGCGGCCACACCGATTCGGTCACCGGTTCGAATTGCCATTGGGACGTGTTCCGCATCTGCAACACCACGCAGATGGAAGCGAGCGCGGTTGCCAGCACGCTGATCAAGACCGCCGGCAAGAAGTGGTATTACCTCACGCCGGATTATGCCTTCGGCCACACGCTGCAGGCGGGCCTGGAAAAGGCCGCCGCCAAGCTCGGCGGCACCAAGCTCGGCGGCGATCTGACCCCGCTCGGTACCACCGACTACTCCTCCTATCTGATCAAGGCGCAGGCGGCCAATCCGGACGTCATCATCTTCCTGCAAGCCGGCGACGACGCGGTCAATGCGCTCAAGCAGGCGGTGCAGTTCGGCCTCAACAAGAAGTATCATCTGGCCGGCGCGCAGCAGGAACTGGAAGTGCTGCTCGGCCTCCCGCCGGAAGCCCGCATCGGTACCTGGGTGTTCGAATGGTACTGGAAACAGCCGAACGTCCCGCACGTGAAGGAATTCGTCGCCGAGATCCGCAAGAAGAGCGGCGGTCACGTTCCCACCGCGCGCACCTGGTTCGGCTTCGCGGCGATGCACACCTGCGCGCTTGCGGCCGCGCAAGCGAAATCGCTCGATGCGGTGAAGATGGCCAAGGCGATGCAGGGCTTCAAACTTCCGCCGGAAGTCTCGCTGATGCCGGACGGAGCTTACTTCCGCAAAGGTCAGGGTCAGCTCATTCCCGACCTCTACGTCGGGCATGCCCAATCGAAGGGCGCCGACGATCCCGAGGATCTTTTCGTGGTCGACGAGGTCGTCAAGGGCGCCGACGTCGCGGAATCGCTGGAAGAGACTGGCTGCAAGCAGACGTGGCCCGCCTGAAGCTTGGGAAGACCGGGCGCCGCCTGATCGCGGCGCCCGGATTTCCGGCGGGGGAAAAGGTATACACTTTATCGATACCCGTGATACGTAACCGCATTCGCGCCGGTGAAGATGGTGGCGCGATCGGCGGGCCACTATGATGTTAACTCCATGATGACCCAGCTAATCCTGTTCAACGTCTTCAACGGCCTCATCGTCGGCGCGTTTTACGCGCTAATGGCGCTCGGGCTTTCACTCATCCTCAATCTGTCCGGCGTTATTAATTTCGCCCATGGCGGGTTTCTCGCGATCGGCGGCTATCTCGCCTTTGCCTTGATCCCCTATGTCGGATTCTGGGGCGCGCTTGTCCTGGCGCCGATCCTGACAGCGGTCATCGGCGTTGCGGTCGAGCGCGTCCTGATCCGCCGTCTCTATGGCCGCGATCCCCTCTACAGCCTGCTGCTCACCTTCGGGCTTGCCTTTATTATCGAAGATGGCACGCGGTTTATTTGGGGCGCCCAGAGCCTGCCGTTTCAAGTCCCCAGCTGGCTGGTGACGCCGCTGTCGAACGACTATTTCTTCCTCACCGGATACCGACTATTCATGGTGGCCGTCGTCGCCATTGCCGTCATCGGCCTGTTTGCGATTCTCAACTGGACCCGTCTCGGCATCCGCATCCGTGCCGGCACCCTCGACCTCGAAACGGTTTCGGTGCTCGGTGTTAATGTGCGCGTGCTGCGCAACATGAACTTCGGGTTGGGCATCTACCTTGCCGGTCTTGCCGGCGTTCTCGCGGTCGGCCAACTCGGGCTGCAGCCGACCATCGGCGCCTCGCTGATCATGCCGAGCTTCGTCGCCATTATTGTCGGCGGCCTCGGCAGCCTGCCCGGCACCTTGCTCGGCGGCTTGCTGATCGGCGTCGCCTCCGGCGTCACCACCGTGTTCTTTCCTTCGGCCTCGGAGGCGGTGATCTACGTCATGATGGCCGCGGTCCTGCTGGTGCGGCCGCGCGGGCTTCTCGGCGAGGAGGGCCGCTTCTAGTGAACGCGTCCGATTTCAACAAGCAAACCCAGAACATCATCGTCTGGCTGTTGTTGCTGGCGATGCCGTTCTGGGTGCCGTATGTCGGCGGTTATGTCCAACTCGGCACGCAGGTTGTCGTACTCGGCCTTGCCGCCATGGCGCTCAATTTTTTGCTCGGTTACACGGGCGTGCTGTCCTTCGGCCATGCGGCTTATTTCGGTCTCGGCGCCTACGGCGTCGGCATGACCATCCGTTATCTGGTGCCGAGCACGGGCCTCGGCGTCTTGATCGGGGTTCTCGTCGGCACCATCGCGGCCGCGCTCATCGGCCCGCTGATCATTCGCCTGCGCGGCGTCTATTTTGCCATGGTCACGATCGCCTTCGGCCAGGTGTTCTACTTCATAGCATTCCGCTGGAATACGGTGACCGGCGGCGACGACGGCCTTACCGGATGGACGCGGCTGCCGCTGCACCTCGGCTTTGCGACCATCGACATTCAGAACGATCCCGGTGCGTTCTACTATTTCGTGTTGGTATTGTTCGGAATTGCCGCCGGCATAATGGCGTGGCTTCTGCGTTCGCCGTTCGGGCGCACGCTGATCGCCATCCGCGAAAACGAGCGACGTGCGCGCTTCCTCGGCATTCCGGTCGACCAGCACATCTGGATTTCGTGGGTCATATCCTGCTGCTTTGTCAGTCTCGCCGGAACGCTCTATGCGCTGCTCAACAATTTCGTCGATCCGCGTGCGTTGTACTGGACCCAGTCGGGCGACTTCGTGATCATGGCCGTGCTCGGCGGCATGCGCTCGTTCTGGGGTCCGCTGATCGGCGCGGCGATCTACGTGGTGCTGCGCGACTACCTGTCGAGCATGACCGAGAACTGGGAATCGTTCATCGGACTGTTCTTCGTCCTGGTCGTGCTGTTCTTCCCACGTGGCGTGCTCGGCATAATCCGACGCAAGGTGATGTCGTGAGCCTGCTGCGGGTCGAAAACGTCGCCAAGCATTTCGGCAGCTTGATTGCGGTTGACGACGTGTCGATGACCGTCGAGCCAGGCGAACTGCGCGCCATCATCGGCCCGAACGGCGCCGGCAAGACCACCTTTTTCAACATGATCAGCGGGTTTCTCACGCAGACCAGCGGCAGGATCATCTTCGCCGATGAAGACATATCGAACCTGCTGCCGGCGCGCCGCGTCTGGCGCGGCATCGCGCGCACCTTCCAGATCACCGAAGTCTTTCCCGAGCTCAGCGTGCGCGAAAACCTGCGTACCGCCGTCGAAGTCGCGGCCGGCTACCGGCTCAGTCCGTGGCTGTCGCATGACGGCGACGGCGAGGTGCGCGCCCGCGTCACCGATCTGCTCGACATGAGCGGACTCGCAGAAAAGGCCGATCGGCTGGTCGGCGAACTCGCTCATGGCGACCAGCGCGCGACCGAGATCATGATGGCGCTCGCCCTCAAGCCGCGCCTGTTGCTGCTCGATGAGCCGACCGCCGGCATGGGCGATCAGGAGACCTACGACATCACGCAGTTGATACGTAAATTGCACCAGGAACAGAAGCTCACGATCGTGCTGATCGAACACGACATGCGCGTCGTTTTTCACCTCGCCGACCGCATAATGGTGCTGGCCGAAGGCAAGATGCTGGCCGAGGGCACGCCGCAAGAGATAGCCACCAACGAAGTGGTGCAGGCGGCCTACCTGGGGAAGGCAGCGGCATGAGCAACGTCGCGCTCGAAGCTGAAGGGCTGCACACTTTTTACGGCAAGAGCCATATCTTGCACGGCGTCGGGATCGAGGTTCGTGAGGGCGAAATCGTCGCGCTCCTTGGCCGCAACGGTGCCGGCAAGACCACCACGCTACGCAGTCTGATGGGCCTGACCCACGCAAGCGAAGGCGCGGTGCGCATCTTCGGCCATGCCACAACCGACTGGCAGCCTTATCGCATCGCCGCGCTCGGCGTAGGCTACGTGCCGGAAGGCCGGCGCATCTTCGCCAACCTGACGGTCGAAGAAAATCTCAAGGTGCCGATCGAAAAGCCAGGGCCGTGGACGATCGCCCGCATCTACGAGCTTTTCCCGCGCCTCGGGCAGCGCAAAACCAATAAAGGCCGCCAGCTGTCAGGTGGCGAGCAGGAAATGCTGGCGATCGCCCGCGCGCTGCTATTGAACCCGAAGCTGCTGCTGCTCGACGAGCCAAGCCAGGGCTTGGCCCCCTTGATCGTGCAGGAGGTGTTCAAGGTCGTCACCTCGGCGCGCGAGCAGGGAATATCGGTGCTGCTGGTCGAGCAGAACGTTCGCGCGGCCGTCGAAATCGCCGACCGCGCCTATGTGTTGGACGACGGCAAGGTGGTTTATTCCGGCGCCGCCGCCGAATTCGCCAAGGACGAGGAGCGCGTGCGAGCGCTCGCCGGCGCCAGCGCCGAGGAATGGGAGCCGCGCGGCGCGTCCGGCTAGCTTCGCCTTGTAAACATTACGTAATCTTGCACAACCGCCTGCCGAATGGGCCGGGTGGGCGTTTCCCTGTCGGTTCAATGAGTTGCCGGCCGTGGATACAGCCAATGCGCGAGAATCCCGCTTGTCGGCCAGCGAAAAAAAATACAGACTAAAGACTAGGCCACGGGGGCTAACCTATTTAGCGGCCGTGAAGTTTATGAAAATAAGAACGCCGTAACAATCCAAGGGAGGGTAAGGGAAATGGCCAAAAACAGAGTCACTACGTCCGCCACCCGCCGTAAGTTCCTCGGCGGCGCCGCGGTCGCCGGTGTGGCGACGATCGCCATGCCACAAGTTTCACGCGCACAGACCGTCACGCTGAAGATGCAAGGCGGCTGGGGCGCTACCGATATTCTCAACGAGTACGGACAGGACTACGCCCGTATCGTCAACGAGATGGGCGGCGGCCGGCTGAAGATCGACTATCTCAACGCCGGCGCCGTAGTGAAGGCGTTCTCGGTGATGGACGCGACCTCGTCCGGCGTGCTCGACGGCACCCACAGCGTGCCGGCCTACTGGTACGGCAAGCATCGCGCCGCCTCGCTGTTCGGCACCGGCCCCTGCTACGGCACCAACGCCAGCCAGTTCATGGGCTGGTTCTATAACGGCGGCGGCCAGGATCTTTATAACGAACTGACGCAGAAGATTCTCGGCCTCAACGTGCAGGGCTTTTACGTCTTCGCCATGCCGACCCAACCGCTCGGCTGGTTCAAGAAAGAGCTCAAGGGCCCGGATGACTTCAAGGGCATGAAGTACCGCACCGTCGGTCTTGCCTCCAACGTCATGCAGGCGATGGGCGCCAGCGTCGCGCAACTGCCGGGCCCGGAAATTCTCCCGGCCATGGAAAAAGGCGTGATCGAGGCTTTCGAGTTCAACAACCCGACCTCGGACATGCGTTTCGGCGGCCAGGACGTGGCCAAGTACTACTATCTCGGCTCATACCACCAGGCCTCGGAAGCCATCGAGGTCGTCTTCAACAAGTCGAAGTGGGATGGCCTCGCCAAGGAACAGCAGCAGGTCCTGCATCTCGCCGGCCAAGCCGCCAACTCCTTCGACATCTGGAAGGCGTGGGACATCTACTCGCGCGATCTGCAGACGCTGATCACCAAGCACGGGGTGCACGTCAAGCGCACGTCCGAGGCGATCTTCAAGGCCCAGCTCGCGGCCTGGGACAAGGTGGTCGACCAAATCAGTTCGGACCCGAACCAGGGTCCGTTCATCAAGAAAGTGCTCGAAAGCCAGAAGGAATGGGGCAAGCGGGTCGGCTTCTACGCGATCAATAACGAAGCCGATTACAAGTCCGCTTACGAACACTACTTCGGTCCCATGAAGGTCTGAACGAGGAATCAAAGACCTGCCGGGGCGGCTCCGCCGCTCCGGCAATCTCTTGATTGGCTGCTAATTCGGGCGGGGCTCCGTGGAAAATTTCCTTCTGTTTATCGACCGTCTCAGCGCGGGCGTCGGCAAGGCGTTCGGCTGGTGCATCGTCATCATGACGCTCGGCACCTGCTACGACGTGTTCATGCGCTACCTGTTGCGCGCGCCGACCGACTGGGCCTTCGACGTCAGTTATTTCATGTACGGCGCGCTGTTCATGATGGCCGGCGCCTACACGCTGTCGCGCAACGGCCATGTGCGCGGCGACGTCGTCTACCGTCTCTGGCCGTACCGGGTGCAGGCGGCCATCGATCTGGTGCTATACCTGATTTTCCTGGCGCCGGGTTTTACCGCGCTGCTCGTCTACGGCATCCCCTATGCCGCGCAATCCTGGCACATTCACGAACTGAGCATCTATAGCCCCACCGGCGCGCCGGTCTATCCGCACAAGACGCTGATCCCGATCGCAGCCGCGCTGATGCTGATCCAATGCTTCGCGGAAATCGTCCGCTGCATCATCTGCTTGCGTGACGGGGTGTGGCCGCAACGGTTGCATGATGTGGAAGAGATGGAATCTGCCATTCTCGCCGAGGCAGAGGATCGCCGGCGCATCGAACAGGAGATGCATGTGGGGGCCGAGCGATGATACTTACCAATCCCGAAATCGGGATGATCCAGCTCGGCGCTTTCATCATCATCATTTTGCTGGGCTTCCCGATCGCCTTCACGCTGGTCGCGATGGGAATTTTCTTCGGCTTCTACGCGATGGGGCCGCGTATATTCGACCTGCTCGTCACCAATACCTATGACGTAATGTCGAACGACGTGCTGACCGCGGTGCCGCTGTTCCTGTTCATGGGATACGTGGTCGAGCGCTCGAACATCCTCGACCGGCTGTTCTATTCGATCCAGATGGCGGCGCGCCGGGTGCCGGGTTCGCTTGCGGTGGCGACGCTGATCACCTGTGCGCTGTTTGCCACCGCCACCGGCATCGTCGGCGCCGTGGTGACGCTGATGGGTCTGCTTGGCGTTTCCGGCCATGCTGCGCGCCGGCTACGATACCAAGCTGGCGGCCGGCGTGGTCTGCGCCGGCGGCTGCCTCGGCATCATGATCCCGCCCAGCGTGCTGCTGATTCTATACGGCGCCACCACGTCGGTGTCGGTGGTGCAGCTTTACGCCGCGGCATTCATCCCCGGCTTCATGCTGGCCGGCTCTGTATGTCGTTTACGTGGTCGTGCGCGCGGTCATCGATCCGAGCTTGTGCGCCGAGACCGAAGGAACTGGATCGTCCGATCCCGTTCCGCGAGGTGTCTTGGGCGCTGGTCACCTCGTTTTTCCCGCTCGCCGTGCTGATCCTCTCGGTGCTCGGCGCGATCCTGATGGGCCTGGCGACGCCGTCGGAAGCCGCCGCGGTCGGCGCGGCCGGTTCGATCATCTTGGCCGCGGCCTACAAGTCGCTCACCTTCCAGCGGCTGAAGGAAGCGGTGTACCTGACCGCCCGCACCTCGGCGATGGTCTGCTATCTGTTCATCGGCTCATGGACCTTCTCCTCGGTGTTCTCCTATCTCGGCGGCCATGAGGTGATCGAGCACTGGGTGCTGGCCGCGCATTTGAGCGCCACCGGCTTCCTCATCCTCGCGCAGTTCATCATCTTCCTGCTCGGCTGGCCGCTGGAATGGACCGAGATCATCATCATCTTCGTCCCGATCTTCCTGCCGCTGCTCAAGACCTTCCACATCGATCCGCTGATCTTCGGCATCCTGGTGGCGCTCAACATTCAGACCTCGTTCAACACCCCGCCGATGGCGATGGCAGCCTATTACCTGAAGGGCGTGGCGCCGCCGCACGTGAAACTGACCGAAATCTTCGCCGGCGCGCTGCCGTTCGTATTCATGGTTTTCCTGTCGATGACCCTGGTCTATATCTTCCCCGGCATCGCGCTCTGGCTGCCCAGCAAGATTTATCACTGATGCTTGACGTCGAATCGGCAGGACTGACCGCCATCGAAGCCGCCGAGCGGATCGCCGACGGCGACATGAGCGCGGAAGAGTATATCGGCGCCTGTCTGCAGCGGATCGAAGCGATCGACGACAAGGTGCACGCCTTCGTGCACCTCGATCCGCGAAGAGGCGCTGGCGCAGGCGCGCACGCTCGACGAGCACCGCCGCAACGGCAAGACGCTCGGGCCGCTGCACGGCATTCCGGTCGCCATCAAGGACATCTTCGACACCGCCGACTACAAGACCGAATGCGGCTCGCCATTGCTCAAGGGCCGCCAGCCGATGCGCGATTGCGCGACGGTGGCGCGGCTGCGCGAAGCGGGTGCGGTGATCATCGGCAAGACGGTGACGACGGAATTCGCTTACTTTCATCCCGGCGCCACCCGCAACCCGCACGACCTCGAACGCACGCCGGGCGGCTCGTCTTCCGGCTCGGCGGCGGCGGTTGCCGCCGGCATGGTGCCGCTCGCCATCGGCTCGCAGACCAACGGCTCGGTGATCCGGCCGGCGGCGTTTTGCGGCGTCTATGGCGTCAAGCCGACGCACGGCATGATCTCGCGCCACGGTGCGCTGATCTTGTCGCGGGCGCTCGATCATGTCGGCGTGTTCGCGCGCACGCTCGCCGACGCGGCGCTGATCCTCGAGGCCCTCGTCGGCTACGATGCGAACGATGCGGACACGCGGGCGCTAGCGGCGCCGCATTTCCTCGAGACGCTCATCGAAGAGCCGCCGATGCCGCCGCAGCTTGCCTTCGTGCGCACGCCGGTCTGGGACAAGGCCGATGCGCCGACGCGCGCGGGGTTCGAGGATTTCGTCAAGCTGATGGGCGATAGCGCCGAGGTGGTCGATCTGCCCGACGCCTTTGCCGCGGCCTGGGACGACCAGCGCACCGTCATGGCCGCCGACATGGCGCACAATCTGGGCGAGGTGGTCGAACGTGGCGGCGATGCGTCCAGCAAGCAGCTGCGCGATTTTTTGACTGAGGGACGCGAGGTGCCCGCGGTCCGGTATCTCGCTGCGCGCGACAACGCGCGGCGCTACGCCGCCGGCATCACCGAGATATTCAAGCAATACGACGCCATCCTGACGCCGTCGGCGCCCGGCGTCGCCCCCAAGGGCACCGCCACCGGCAACCCGGCATTCTGCTCGCTGTGGTCGCTCACCGGCCTGCCGGCGGTGTCGCTGCCGTTGTTGACCGGGGAGGCCGGCATGCCGCTCGGCGTGCAGCTCGTAGGTCCAGCCGGCGACGACGCGCGCCTGCTGCGCACGGCGAATTGGCTGATTGGTAAGCTTGGCTAAGCGGGCCCGGCGGGCGCCGTTATTTCTTTTCGGGCCTGAGAACCGGCTTCCAGTCGTCCCACCAGAAGCCCCAGATCATCAGGCCGAGGCCGACGAGCACACAAATCCACAGCGGCAGCGCGTCGAGCTTGGCGGCGATCAGGCACATGTAGCCGATCATGATGATCGCGCCGATCAAAGCCGTGACTGCGTCCGCCATGTCGTCCTCCGGTTATTGAGCCATCCTAGCCCGCTGGGCCGGCGCGCACCAAGCGCTTTTTACCCCGGCGCGCCGAGGTTTTCCTTGAAGAACGCGATGGTGCGGCTCCAGGCGAGGTCGGCCGCCGGCTTGTCGTAGCGGTTCGAGGTGTCGTTGTTGAAGGCGTGATTGACGTTCGGATAGACGTAGATGGTGTAGCGCTTGCCCGCCGGCCTTGAGCGCGGCCTCATAGGCGGGGATGCCGGCGTCGACGCGCTGGTCGAGCCCGGCATAATGCAGGAGCAGCGGTGCTTGGATCGCCGCGACCTGATCAGCCGGCACCTGCAGCCCGTAATAGACGACTCCCGCTTTCAGGTCGGGTGCCAGCACGGCGATGCGGTTGATGATGCCGCCGCCCCAACAGAAGCCGACGGCACCGACCTTCCCGGTCGACTCGGCGTGATGCTCGAGAAACGGCACCGCCGCGGCAGCATTCCGCGCGCGTCTGGTCGAGATTGAGGCTAGCCGAACATATCGCGCGCCTTGTCCTCGTCGGCAGGCGTGCCGCCGAGCGGCGACAAGCAGGTCGACGGCGAGCGCTAGGAAACCTTCGAGGCGAGGCGCCGGGCGATGTCCTGGATGTGCGGATTGAGACCGCGGTTCTCGTGCACGACGATGACCGCCGGGCGTTTTCCTTTCGCCTTGAGCCGCGCGAGATATCCGCTGATGCGCGTGGCGCCGGCGTCATACGAGACCGTGTCGATGGCGAGCCGCGCATCGTCGGGCGCAACGATCGCGGCGCGGGCGTAGTCGTTCTGCAACAGCGGCAAGAGCGCCAGCGCCGCCGCGCTCGAGCCGGCGATCTGCGCCAGCCGGTCGAGAAAGGCGCGGCGGTTGATGCCGCCATGCGTAAAGCTGTCGTAAAGATCGATGATGCGCTGATCCATGCAACCACTCCCGGCGCTGTAACGCCACAGGATGATACGCCTGCCGCGGTCGATATTCCCCGGCCCGGTAAAATCGGCTTGACGAAACCGCATGCGGACGGCATTTCCAAGGCAAATGGGCGTCGCGGCCGCGATTGCCTTCAGCGGAGAACAGGATGACCGACATTCGCCTGATCACGGGCCGGTGGGCCGTTGCGGTTTGCCTCTTGGCGGCGGGATTGATGACCGCGGGCGATGTGGGGCGCGCCGCCGAGCCCTTTCCATTCGACCAGGAGCTGCTGCTCGACGTGCGCCCAATGCGCCCGGTCAAGCGCGTGCCGGTGCTGCTGGTTTCGGCGAACGGTGCCGCAACCATCGACCTCTGGTGCAAGACCGTGCAAAGCCGCGTGGACGTGTCCGACACAGCGATCCGCGTCGAGCCGGGTCCGTTGCCCGACGCGCTGCCGCAATACATGAGCGACGGCCAATGCACGCCGGAGCGCATGCAGGCCGACCAGGCGACGCTCGCCGTAATGGCGCAGGTGACCGGCTGGCGCTGCAGTGGCGACACGGTGGTGTTGAACGGGCCGACGACTCTAAGATTTCGCCTGTCCAGCCATTAAAAAAGGCGCGGCCTTGAGCCGCGCCCTTTATTGTTTGTGCCCTGAGCGGGCGGCTCACATCATGCCGCCCATTCCACCCATGCCGCCGCCGCCCGGCATGCCCGCCGCCGGTTCCTTCGGCAGTTCGGCGACCATGGCCTCGGTGGTCACCAAGAGGCCGGCGACCGAGCCGGCATCCTGCAGTGCAGTGCGCACCACCTTGGCCGGATCGACGATGCCGGCCTCGATCATGTCGACGTATTTTTCTGTCCTGGGCGTCGAAGCCGTAGGTCTCCGACTTCTCGTCCATGATCTTGCCGACCACGATCGAGCCTTCGACGCCGGCGTTCTCGGCGATCTGGCGGATCGGTGCTTCCAGCGCCTTGAGCACGATGTTGATGCCGGCCTGCACGTCCGGATTGTCGTCGTGAATGCGGCCGACCGCCTTCTTGGCGCGCAAGCAGCGCAACGCCGCCGCCCGGCACGATGCCTTCCTCGACCGCGGCGCGGGTGGCGTTGAGCGCGTCCTCGACGCGATCCTTCTTCTCCTTGACCTCGATCTCGGTGGCGCCGCCGACGCGGATCACCGCGACGCCGCCGGCCAGCTTGGCCAGACGCTCCTGCAGCTTCTCCTTGTCGTAGTCCGAGGTGGTCTCCTCGATCTGCGCCTTGATCTGGGCGACGCGCGCCTCGATGTCGGCCTTCTTGCCGGCGCCGTGCACGATCGTGGTCTTTTCCTTCTCGATCACGATCTTCTTGGCGCGGCCGAGCATGGCCGTGGTGACGTTTTCGAGCTTGATGCCGAGGTCTTCCGAGATCAGCTGGCCGCCGGTGAGGATGGCGATGTCTTCCAGCATGGCCTTGCGGCGATCGCCGAAGCCCGGCGCCTTGACGGCCGCCACCTTCAGGCCGCCGCGCAGCTTGTTGACGACGAGGGTGGCGATGGCCTCGCCTTCCACGTCCTCGGACAAGATCAGCAGCGGCTTGCCGGTCTGCACCACCGCTTCGAGCAGCGGCAGCATGGCCTGCAGGCCGGAGAGCTTCTTCTCGTGCAGGAGGATGTAGGCGTCCTCGAGCTCGGCGATCATCTTCTCGGCGTTGGTGATGAAGTAGGGCGAGATGTAGCCGCGGTCGAACTGCATGCCTTCGACGATCTCGACATCGGTGTCCATCGCCTTGGCTTCCTCGACCGTGATCACGCCCTCGTTGCCGACCTTCTGCATCGCCTGCGCGATCATCTTGCCGATGGTGGCGTCGCCGTTCGAGGAAATGGTGCCGACCTGGGCGACTTCGGCCGAGGAGCCGACCGGCTTGGCGCGCTTCTCGATGTCCTTGACCACGGCGGCTGACTGCGATGTCGATGCCGCGCTTCAAGTCCATCGGGTTCATGCCGGCGGCAACGGACTTGGCGCCTTCGCGCACGATCGCCGCGGCCAGCACGGTCGCGGTGGTGGTGCCGTCGCCGGCGAGATCGTTGGTCTTCTGCGCGACTTCGCGCACCATCTGCGCGCCCATGTTCTCGAACTTGTCCTCGAGCTCGATCTCCTTGGCGACGGTGACGCCGTCCTTGGTGATGCGCGGGGCGCCGAAACGACTTGTCGAGAACGACGTTGCGGCCCTTGGGGCCGAGGGTGACCTTCACCGCGTCGGCGAGGATTTCGACGCCGCGCAGCATGCGGTCGCGCGCGTCGATCGCGAATTTGACTTCCTTGGCAGACATTTCACTTCACTCCAATGGTTTTCAATGCGGGGTCAGGCGATCACGCCCATGATGTCGGACTCCTTCATGATCAGGAGTTCCTCGCCGTCGAGCTTGACCTCGGTGCCCGACCACTTGCCGAACAGCACCTTGTCGCCGGTCTTCAGGTCGATGGGGATCAGCTTGCCGGCCTCGTCGCGGCCGCCCGGGCCGACGGCGATGACCTCGCCCTGGCTCGGCTTTTCCTGGGCGGTGTCGGGGATGATGATGCCGCCTTTGGTCTTCTCTTCGGCGGTGATGCGGCGCACGACCATCCGGTCGTGCAGGGGACGAAACTTGGTCTTGGCCATGGCTTCCTCGTCGGCGCTAGTGCGCATGCGGGTGACAAAATAGTGTCGAATTTGTAAGCCCTTAGCACTCCTTAACGGAGAGTGCCAAATGCTGCCAGGGAGATATTGCGTAAGTACCGGGGTGTCAAGCAGGTGGTAGTATCGGACGCAGACGCGGCCGCGCCAGCGTTAACGGCGCAGCCGCCGGAACCTGCTTGCGCTGCCCGCCATTGCCCCGCAAAGTCCCCCGGATAGCGGCGCAGGAGCCTTCATGAGCCTTCGTAACCGATCCAGCCTTCCGGCGGCCCTGGCGCTGGCGCTGCTCGCATTTGCGCTCGCCGGCTGCGCCACCGGTCCGCAGCAGCCGCCGGCGCCGCCGCAGGCCGAGCCGGTGCCGCTGCTGCCGCCGGCCTTCCCGCCGCAGGATATCGTCGGCCGCTGGGGGCTTGCCGCCTACCACAAGCCGGAAGACCGCGAGCGCATCGAGGCGGCCGCCGCCAATCAATGCAAGCAGCCCTATGTCATTACGCTGGGGCCGACCGGCGGAGTGATGATGCATCTCGCCGACCAGGCCACGCCCGAGGAGTTGCGCTTGAAAGGTGCGCCCGGCGGCAAGACCTACATCGGGCCGGAGGGCGATCCGCCCGGCAGCATGCAGGACCGCGAGTCGAGTCTCTTCGACGGCCGCGTGCTGATCCTGCGCTGGATGGACCCGGAAGTGCAGGGCCGCTACGGCACCATGGTCTATGTGCGCTGCGCGCCGGAAGGCGTTAAGCGGCATGACGGCGGCAAGGTCAAGCCAAAGCCGAACGCCAAGCCGAACGCCAAGCCCAAACCCAAGCCTAGTCCCAAGCCTAGTCCCGAGCCTAATCCTAAGCCAGTCCAGCCGCCCGTTCAGCAGCAGTAGCCCGCAAGCGCGAGCATTTCGACTCGCATCGATGATGCTGTAGACATTGGCGGCCGCATGCCCGCTCCCCGCGATTTCCTCTTCGGCCCCTGGCGCGCCGTGCCGGTGCTCGGCGTCACCCAGATCTTGTCCTGGGGCTCGATCTTCTACACCCCGGTGCTGATCGTGCCGCTGATCGCGGCCGAACGCGGCTGGTCGATCTCCTTCGGCATGGGCGGCTTCTCGGTCGGCCTGTTGGCCGCCGGCCTGAGCGCGCCTTACGTCGGCCGCTCGATCGACCGTTTCGGCGGCCACGTGGTGATGACCGTCGGCTCGCTGATCGGCGCGCTCGGCCTATTCCTCATCGTGCGCGCCGCCCATCCGCTCGCCTATCTCGCGGTCTGGATGGTGCTCGGCATCGCCATGGCGGCGAACCTCTACGATGCCGCCTTCGCCACGCTCGGCCGCATTTTCGGCGCCGGCGCGCGCCGCCCGATCACCGCGCTGACGCTCATTGCCGGCTTCGCCTCGACCGTGAGCTGGCCGACGACGCATATCCTGCTCGACGCATGTCGGCTGGCACGGCAGTTATCTCATCTATGCCGCGCTGCTCGCCTTTATTGCCGCGCCGCTGCACGCTTTGGCGCTGCCGCGCCAGCGCTTCACGGCGCCGGTGAAGCCGGTGGGCGATGCGGCGGCGGTGCCCGCTGTGCTGCCGCCCTACGGCCTGCCGTTCATTCTGGTGGCGTCGGCATTCGCGACCTACGCCTTCGTGCCGTCCGGACTGTCGGCGCATCTCCTGGCGATCTTCGCGCGCTCCGGCATCGACGCCGGAACGGTGGTGTGGATCGGCGCGCTGTTCGGGCCGGCGCAGGTCGGCGCGCGCGCTCATCGAATTCGCTTTCGGCCGCAACCTGCATCCGCTTGTGGGTGGCGCGCTTTGCGCTCGCGATGCTGCTCTGCGCCTTCGCCATGTTGGCGCTACTCGGCATGTCGGTGCCGGTGGCGACGGTTTTCGCGCTGATGTTCGGCGGCGCCAACGGCCTCATCACCATCACGCGCGGCGCGGTGCCGCTGGCACTGTTCGGCGCCTCCGGTTACGGCCGTCTGATGGGCCGGCTCGCCGGTCCCTCGCTGCTGGTGCAGGCGGCGGCGCCCTTGGTGATGGCTTTTGTGGTGGACCGCGCCTCCGATGCGGCGTCGCTTGCGCTTGCCGCCTGCTTCGTGGCGGTCGCGCTCGTCTGCTTCGTCGTGATCCGGCGGCCGGCCTAGCCGAACATCGCGTCAATGTCGCTCTGGCTGGTGTGGCCGCTGTCGCCGTCGAGCCGCGGCCCGTTGAGCAGGCTCGGTCCCAACGGCGGCTTGGCGGCAGGCGCTTCGCCCGGCGTGCGCGCGTCGCGCCCGAGCATGGCCTCGACCTGGTCCTCGATCGTGTTCAAGGTCTCGATGACGTGGCCGATGCGCTGGCCGCTGAGGTCCTGGAAATTGCAAGCCTCGAAAATCTTCACCACGTGATCCTGGATGTCCTGGGCGAGGCCGCGCTCGTAGTCGGTCTTCAGCGCGGCGGCGAGCGCGCGGGCGCTCTCGTCGATAACCTCGGCGGATTTGAGGATTTTCTCGGTGGCCTTTTCCATGCCCTCGACCGCGGCGCCGAGCTTGCCGGCGGCATGCGCCATGCGCCGCTCGCGGCCTTCGCCGATGAGCACGCCGAGTTCGCGCTTGTTGTGTTCGATGGCGTCGTGCAGGCGGGCAAGCTCGCGTTTGAGCGTTTGCACGTTTGCGTCGGGCAAGTCGGCCTGCGCCGGTTTGACGGATTTATGCGGCGCCGGGGCAGGGGCAGGCCGCGCCGCGAGACGGCTGCCGAACATCCGCTCGACGCGGAAAACATTGCGCTTCACGCTACGCCCCCTCGCATTCCCGGTGCGCGATTTCTAGCAGAGCGGCGATTAACGCAGCGTTGCAGGTAAAACGATAGCAAAAGTGGAAACCCGGCGTTTACCATGTTGCATCGCCTTTTACGCAAAATAAACGCTAAGGCGATGAAGCGCGCGCGAGCGTGCGGCAATACCAAGGCGGCGCCCGGAGATTTACCAAACAGTGGTGCTTTGCCTCTGTACTACGCTTGAGTTCGCGCACAGCAGTCGCAGAGTTCCTCAATGCAGCGTTGGTTGATTGCAGCGTTCCTTATTGCCGCGTCCGGCGGTGCCGCTTGGGCGCAGCAGATTCCGGCGCGATATGTGATGCCGCAGACGCCGCCCATGGTGGTGGTGGCGCAGCCGCCGCGGATGCAGGCCAATCTCGGCGGTGGCTTCATCGAATTCCTGTTCGGCGGTGAACGCGCGCCGGCGCAAGCGGCGCCGCCAGTGTTTTATCCAAGCGCGCAGCCGGTCTATGCCAGCGGCGGGCCGGCGGTCGATCCGATGCTGGAGCAGGACCCGCCCGGCTTCGCGATGGACCCGCAATTCCTGCGCCAGCGCGTCGATTACCAGACCAAGGAGCCGCCCGGCACCATCGTCATCGATACGCCGCACCACTTCCTCTATCTGGTCGAGGCGGGCGGCAAGGCGATGCGCTACGGCATCGGCGTCGGCCGCCCCGGCTTCACCTGGTCGGGCGAGCACACGATTTCCGCCAAGAAGGAATGGCCGGATTGGGTGCCGCCCGATGAAATGCTCAAGCGCCAGCCTTATCTGCCGCACATCATGGCCGGCGGCCCGGACAATCCGCTCGGCGCGCGCGCGCTCTATCTCGGCTCGACGCTCTACCGCATCCACGGCTCGAACGAGCCCTGGACCATCGGCCATAACGTGTCGTCCGGCTGCATCCGCTTGCGCAATGCCGACGTGATCGACCTCTACAATCGCGTGAAGGTCGGCACCAAGGTCGTCGTGCTTTAACCCCCGAGGACAGCCAGCGCGGCGCCGAGCGCCGCCAGCGCTTTGGGGAATTCATCCGACTTGAAATATGCGAATTCCCGCTCGCGCTGATAAGTGAGCGAGTCGAGCCGCTTCAATGCGGCATCGACCATGCCGGGGTGGCACATGATCAGCCCGCCGTCCGGCAGCCCGGTGAGAAAGCGCGGAAACATCGCGGCAAAGTCCGGCGCTGGAGTCGAAATCATAGGCGCCGGCGAAAGCCGGATTGGTGGCGACGCCGAGCCGTCGCGCCTTGCGCCGCAAGGCCATGCTCAACATGTCGAGCAGCAATTCCTTGGCGAGATGCTGGCGCGGCGCCGCGCGCGGACGGCCGCATTGCCGCACCCAGGCCTCGGGCGCCGTCTCCGCCGCCACCTTAAGCACCGCGTCGCGCACTTGCGGGAACAAATGCACGTGCTGGTGTCCGTCGATGAAGTCAGGCGGGCGGCCGAAGGCCATGACGAAGGCCTCCACTTGCGTCGCGACCTCGATCGTCAGCCGCTCCGGCTTGAGCCGGCGCGCGGCGGCGTTGCGCAGCATCTTTTGCAGCGGGAGAAAATGATCGCGGCTCAACGGTTTGAAGTCCGCGCTCAGCGGCTTGAACGGCGCGGTCAGGGTGACGTGCAGGCCGAGCGCGGCGCGCTTTTTTCCTGCATTGAGCCGATCGAGCGCCGTCGGCTTCGTCCGCGTCGAAATGCGGCGCCGCCGTCATCACCGAGGTCGCGTTGAGGCGTCCGCGTTCGATCAGCTCGCGGATGGCGGCGTTGACGCTCGGGGAAATGCCGTAATCGTCGGCGCACAGCCAGATGCGGCGGCGTCCGCTTGCCACGTTGCGTCTACTCCGCCGCGCGCGAAGCCGCCGGCCGCGGCTTTGCGGCGTCCTTGGCGGGAGCTTCCGCTTGCTTGAGGCTGCGCTCGGCGACGAAATAGACCGGCCGCGCCTTGATCTCCGACAACAGCTTGCCGACATATTCGCCGAGCACGCCGATCATGATCAGTTGCACGCCGCCGAGCACCATCAAGCCGACGATGAGGGAGGGATAGCCCGGCACATCCTGGCCGAACAGCAGCGTCTCCAACAGAGATCCAGACACCGAAAAACAGCGCGCTTGCCGCCAGCAGCAGGCCGAGCAGGCTGGCGATGCGCAGCGGCGCTATCGTGAACGAGGTCAGCCCTTCGATCGACAGGCCGATCAGCGTCCACACGTTCCAGCTGGTCGCGCCGTGCGCGCGCCGCGCCGGCTCGTAATCGACGCGTACCTGGCGGAAGCCGATCCAGCTCGACAGTCCCTTGAAGAAGCGGCTGCGCTCGGGCATCTGCCGCAGCGCCTCGGCCGCGCGCGGCGAGAGCAGGCGGAAATCGCCGGCGTCCTCGGGGATTTTCTGCCGCGCGCCGAGGTTGATCAGCGCGTAGAACCAATGCACCGCGGCGCGGCGCAGCCACGGCTCGTTCTCGCGGTTTGCTTTGGCGGTATAGACAACATCGTAACCGTCATCGAGCCAGCGCGCGACCAGCGTGTCGATCAGCCCGGGCGGATGCTGGCCGTCGCCGTCCATGAACAGCACGGCGCCGAGCCGGGCGTGATCGAGGCCGGCGAGCAAAGCGGCCTCCTTGCCGAAATTGCGCGACAGCGTGACCACCTGCACGTCGAGCGGATCGGCGATCAACGACTGGGCGACCTGGTAGGTGCCGTCGCTGCTGCCGTCGTCGACATAGATGACTTCGGTGGCGAGATCGCGCTTGATCTTGAGCCAGCGCGCCATCTCGGCGATGCGTTCGTGCAGAGCGGCAAGGCCCTTGGCCTCGTTGAACACCGGCACCACGATCGACAGGCCCGGCGTCGGCGGAGAGCGCGTCGGGCGGGTCGCTGATTTGCTCGATTTCGCCGGCATTTCGTCAGTCCGTGGCTTGGTTTAGGCGCGATCTATAGCGCAACGGGGCCGCGCTGTCGCGCCCGCTTCAAAATGCTATGAACGGACCATGATTCCGGCGCCCCTGCAGAAGCCCATCGACCGTCTCGCCGTGGCTTGGCACGAGCGCGCGGTCGCGCTCAAGGCGGTGAGCTTCGCCATGGTGGGGGTGGTCAATTCGGCGGTCGACTTCGGCGTATTTTCCTTCGCCTATTATTACCTGGCGCAGCCGATCTTGGTCGCCAATAGTCTGGCCTGGATCGTCGCGGTCACCTTCTCCTATGTGCTCAATTCGACCATCACTTTCGCCGCCGAGTCGGGACGGCGGCTGGCGCTCAAGTATTATTTTGCCTTCGCCTTCTCGCAGGTTGCCGGCTTTCTCGCCAATACCGCGACGGTCTGGTGCCTGGTCACCTTGGCGCACGTGCCCGCCTGGGCCGCGAAAGTGGCGGCGATCGTGGTCAGCTTCGCGGTCAACTTCTCGCTCTCGCATTTCGTGGTGTTCAAAGTGCGCAAACCGCGTGCATGATCCCGAAAAGCCTGTCCTCGACTCGATCGGGGATGGGAACCGGTTTTCGGATAAGATCATGCGCAAACTAATTTGAGTCGGAGTAAAGCGATGCAGTACGACGACAATCTGACGGCCAAACGGCCGAGCTTCGTCACCCATCTCGAATGTGCGATGACCGGCGAGCGGCACGAGGCGGACCAAATCCATAATCTATCGCGCGCGGGCAAGCCGCTGTTAGTGCGTTACGATCTTACCGGCGTCGCCAAGGCGCTGAGCAAGGAAGCCCTGGCCAAGCGCGCGCCCGACCTGTGGCGCTATCGCGAATTGCTGCCGGTACGCGAGGCCGCCAGCATTGTCAGCCTGGGCGAAGCGATCACGCCGCTGATCCGCATGCGCAAGCTCGAGGCCAAGCTCGGCGGCGGCGAAATCCTGGTCAAGGACGAAGGCCGTCTGCCCACCGGCTCGTTCAAGGCGCGCGGGCTGGTGATGGCGGTGTCGATGGCCAAAGCGCTCGGCATCAAACACATGGCGATGCCGACCAACGGCAATGCGGGCGCTGCGCTCGCCGCCTATGCGACGCATGCCGGCATCAAGACCACGATCTTCTGTCCGGAAGATACCCCCGAGGTGAATGTCAGCGAGATCGCGCTGCAAGGCGCGACCGTCTACCGCGTCAATGGTCTGATCGACGATTGCGGCAAGATCGTCGGCGAGGGGAAGGCGAAAGTCGGCTGGTTCGACACCTCCACCTTGAAGGAGCCGTACCGGATCGAGGGCAAGAAAACCATGGGGCTGGAGCTCGCCGAGCAACTCGATTGGACGGTGCCGGACGTGATCTTCTACCCGACCGGCGGCGGCACCGGGCTGATCGGCATGTGGAAGGCCTTCGCTGAACTCGAGACAATCGGCTTCATCGGCGGGAAGCGTCCGCGCATGGTGGCGGTGCAGGCGGCCGGCTGCGCGCCCATGGTGAAAGCCTACGAGGCGGGCGAGGAGCACGCGCCGCGCTGGGAGAACGCGCACACCATCGCCTCAGGGATTCGCGTGCCGCAGGCGATCGGCGATTTCCTCATTTTGCGCGCGGTGCGCGAGAGCAAGGGCTTCGCCATCGCGGTCGAGGACGACGCCATTCAATCCGCGCTCGACGAAATGGCGCGCGAGGAGGGCTTCCTGCAGTGCCCGGAGGGCGCGGCGACCTATGCCGCCTACAAACAGAGCCTCGCCTCCGGCCGCGTCAAAAAGACCGACCGAGTGGTGCTATTCAACTGTGCCAGCGGGCTCAAATATCCGCTGCCGAAAATCGAGCGCAAACTCGACCGTCACAAGCCGATCGATTACGCGGCGCTCTAACCTACTCGACGCCCTTGGCCGTCGGCCATATCATCTCCGCGCGCCGGATTTATAAAAAGAGCGCAATCAGGAAGGTGGAGATGAAAATCGGGAAAATTGCGCTGACGCTTGCCGCCGGCCTCATCGCGGGCATCGGCCCGTTCGCGGCGCCGGCGCGCGCCGATAATTACCCGTCGCGCACGATCACCATGGTCGTGCCGTTCCCGCCGGGGGGGCCAAGCGATGTGGTTGCGCGCATCGTCGCCGAAGGCATGAGCCGCGCGCTCAACCAGACGATCATCATCGAAAACGTCGGCGGGGCAGGCGGCACCATCGGCGGCGCCCGCGTCGCCTCGGCGACGCCCGACGGCTATACGCTGCTCGCCGGCAGTATGGGATCGCAAGTCTCGGCGCCCGTGCTCATGCCCAGCATCCGCTACGATTCGATCAAGGATTTCGAACCGATCGGGCTGACCGCCAATGCGCCGGTCGCGGTGGTGGCGCGCAAGGATTTTCCGGCCAAGGACCTCAAGGAGTTTATCGCCTACGTAAAGGCCCACGGCGACAACGTGAAGCAGGCGCATGGCGGCGTCGGCTCCTCCTCGCACATGGCCTGCCTGCTGCTCACCACCGAGCTTGGTCTCAAGCCGAAATTAATTCCCTATCGCGGCACCGGGCCCGCGCTCGGCGACTTGATCGGCGATCACGTCGACTTCTTCTGCGATCAGGTGGTCAGCGTTGCGCCCGCGGTGAAGGGCAAATCGATCAAGGCCTACGTCGTGTCGGGCAATGAGCCGTCGCCGGCGCTCCCGGGCGTGCCGTCGGCCAAGCAAGCCGGCATCCGGGAATTTCAGCTCAGCATCTGGAGCGCGATGTACGCGCCGAAAGGCACGCCGATGGACATCGTCGCCAAGCTTGCCGCCGCGCTCGACACGGCGCTCGACGATCCGGCGGTGGCCAAGCGGATCGTCGATCTCGGCGGCAGCGTTCCATCCAAGGCGGAGCGCGGCCCGGCGCATCTCGCCGCAGTGCTTAAAAGCGACATCGCCAAGTGGCACCCGATCCTGCAGGCGGCGATGGCCGCGTCCAAGAAGTAGCGGCGCTCAATCGCTGGCGAGGATTTCCGCCACCTCCACGCACCGCCCTTCGCGCGCCGACAGAATGCCGGCGCGCTAGCCGCTTCGCCGTCACACGTCCGCAAGCTGGCGGCGGCCTTCGACTGGAATCTTCGGCGTCTTCTCCGGCCGGTCGGGTCCCCACACGCGGCTATAATACGTGTCGGCCAGATTAAGCGCGCCGATCGGATTGTGCGCCAGCACGCGGTCTTTCGCCACCAGCACCGTGGTCGGCGCCGCGGAATGTTGGAAGAACAAGCTGTCATGGCCGACGCAAAGGCCGAGCACGACGTTAAACTCGCAGCCGGCGCGTTTGAGCAATTCGGCCTGGCCCACCGGGTTGCAGATCACTTCATAGCTGCCGGGCCGGATCTTCTCCGCGTCCTTGATGCCAAGCTCTTCCTTCGGAATGCCGCCGTGCTTGCAGGCGACGGAGGCGACCTCGAAGCCGTGGCTCTCCAGGATGCGGCTCAGAATCTTGGCGTGGTCGACAAAGCTGATGCAGGTGGCGATGCCGATTTTCTTGTAGCCCATGCGCTTGGCGAATTCGCAAATCTCCTCGACCCGCGTCCACTTGCAATAGCCCGCCGCCTCGACCGCGGCGGAAACCTGCGCGATGCGGCGCACCTCGGCGTCGTCGTATTTGCCAACTGCCGCGTCGATGCCATCCGGGTCCACCTTGCTGGGGCAATAGCCGGGGCCGCGTTCAGCCGCTTCGCTTGACCGGCAGGCGCGCAGCGTGTCCGGGCAATAGGCGCAAGAAGGATCCTCGTATTTCATGGCCGTGGCTCCGGCGTCGGGACATGACCAGTCTCGTCCCTTGCTGGGCGCGGGCGTTTGACGCAGATCAAAGGATAAGCGGCGGCCGGCGCCGCCGCCCTAGCGCACCGCGCAGTCGCGCAGGATTTCCGGCTTGAAGGTGAGGCCGTGCCCGGGCCGCTCCGGCGCGATGATCGCCCCGTTCACCACGGGGACGGGCTCAACCCAGAGGTCGTGCGAAAGGCCCATGTCCTCGATCCAGGAACCGTTCGGGATCGACGCCACCAGCTGCGTGCTGAGTTCGGTGAACAGATGCGGCGCGATTCTGATCCCTTTGGCATCGGCGAGCGCCGCGGTTTTTCGTAAGTCGGTGAAGCCGCCGCGCATGAGGTCCGGCTGCAGGATCGGCAACAGCGGTTCTTCGAAAAAGGGCATGAGATCGAAATGGGTGAAATGCGTCTCGCCGCCGACAATGCGAAGATCGAGGGCGCGTGCGATCCGCTTATAGCCGTCAAAGTCGTCCGGCCTCACCGGCTCCTCCAGCCAGTACACATCGTAGTCCTCGAACTTGCGGCCCATTTGGATGGCGACATCGGCGGTCCAGCCCATATTGACATCGATCATGATGTCGATGCCGGGGCCGACCGCCTCGCGCATGCGCCGCACATTGTCGAGATCGGTCGGCAGATCCTGCGTGTGGGCGACCTGCATCTTGATCGCCTTCAATCCTTTGGCTTTGAAATGCAGCGCCTTGGCGATCATGCCGTCGCCGCCGGAGCCGCGGAAGCAGCCGCTGCCGTAGACTGGCAGTTCGCTACGCACGTGACCCCACAACCGGTGCAGCGGCAGATCGGCGCGTTTGCCGACGGCGTCCCACAGCGCGATATCGAGCGCCGACATCGCCATCGTCGTAATGCCGCCGCGTCCGAACGTCGTCGTCGACGTCCACAGATCGTCCCAGATCGCTTCGACCGCCGTCGCATGCTTGCCGATGACGCGCGGGACGATGCATTCGCGCAGGCACGTCTCGATCGTGCCCAAGATCGGGCGGAACAGTTGCAAATATCCCGTGCCGACGATGCCGCCGCGAGTTTCGACCTCGACGACGAGGATATTGCGCGCCTCGCCGAACGGGTGGCCCTTCAGCCATGGGTCGTCCGGCCACGGCACGCGCAACTGCGCGATACGGATTGCGTCGATCGTCATATCGGTCATGGCTGCCATCCAAGCATCGAAAAAATTTGCACGCGAGACCTCAATCCTTAGCCAGAATTTCCATCACTTCCACGCGCCGCCCCTCGCGCGCCGATAGGATGCCGGCGCGGATGACGGCGAGCGAACTGGTGGCGTAGTCGCCGCCGACTTCCGGCGGCTTGCCGCCGCGCGCCGCGCCTGCGAATTCCTCCAGCTCCTCGACGAAGGTATCGTTCTTGGCGCAAGGGATCGCGACCGGCTGCTTCTCGCCCTGTTTGAGCCAGCTCAGGCCGTGATGCAGGTCGTAATAGGCGGTGGCGGTCTTGCCGTAGATGTTCATCAGATAATATTCCGAGGCAGAGGCGTAGCTCGCGTTGAGCGTCGACAGCGCGCCGTTCTCGTGTTCGAGCACCATGCTGGCGACGTCCGGGTTGTCGCCCGGCAGCACCAGTTGCGCGAAGCGGCCGCTCACCGCCTTGACCGGGCCGATCAGGTAATCGAGCACATCGGCATAATGCACGCCGATCTGCAGCATGACGCCGCCTGGCATGCCGGCGGCGGTGTAGCGCCAGGACGAGCGGTCGAACTGGCCGAGCCGGTCGCGGCTGATATTGGCTTCCGCGTTGACCAATTGGCCGAACACGCCGGCCTCGATCTGTTGCTTGATCCAGCGGAAATGGCTCTCCCGCCGCCGCTGATAGCCGAGCGCGAGCACCACACCGGCCTTGCGGCAAATTTCGGTGATCTTGCGGCCGTCGCTGACCGAATTGGCGATTGGCTTGTCGAGGAACACGTGCTTGCCGGCTTGAGCTGCCTGCCGCGTCGTCTCCAGGTGCACGTCGTTCGGTGTGGTGTTGATGACCGCCTCGATCTCCGGGTCGGCCAGGATCGCGTCATAGCTTGGCGCGGCGCAGCAGCCGTATTTGGCGGCGAAGGCCGCGCGCTTTTCCTGCGAGCGCGTATAGCAGGCGACGATCTTGAGCTTGCCGGAACGCTTGACCGCGTCGGCCAGCACGTCCGACCACCAGCCCATGCCGATGCAGGCGACGCGCAGCGGCTCGGCCATGGCCATCATTTCCAACGCGCGCCGATCGCCTCGACCGCGGCCTGCGCGATGCGCTGGTCGGTCGCCCAATCGCCGCCGGCGACGCCGATGCCGCCGATGCATTCGCCGTCGGCGATGATCGGGCAGCCGCCTTCCATCGCGGTCCATCGCTCGCAGCCTGCGGCAAGCGTCAGCCCGAGCGCGTGCACGGTGTCGAGTTCCTGTCCCTGCGCGCCGCGCGCCGAGGTCATGCGTTTGGTCGACGCCGAACAGACCGCTTTGGCGGTCGAGGAATGGACGGTGTGGAAGGGCCCGCCTTCCATGCGCTCGAGCAAGATAAGATGCCCGCCGGCGTCGGCGATGGCGACGCTGACCGCGATGCCCGCTTGCTTGGCCTTGTCGATGGCGGTCGCCATCATCTTCTTGGCGCCGTCCATGGTCAGGCGTTTACCCGTCGTGACGTACACGAATACTCCCCGGCTTTGCTTGCCACGATGATAGGGGTTTGTCGGCTTCCAAGTAAACCAAAAGGCGTTTGCCGATTTTGAAGCGGTGAAATTAGCCGCCGCGTCCGCGCTAGAGCGCGGCTTCCAGCTTGGCGTAAAGCGGATTGTCTTTCGAAAACACATAGTCGAGATCGGCCACCGCCACGGCTTCAGCGCCGTTTTCACGCAAATAGCTGGTGAGCGCGTAGACCTGACCGGGTGGGCAGTGCAGCGTCAGCATGCCGGACGAGGTCGGCCCGCCGAACGGCGTAACCACACCGAATTTCTCTTTCGCCGCGTCGACGAGTTTGGCATCGCAAGCGGCAAAGCGCGCGCGCACCTCGCGAAAGGCGCGCGCCCGCTGCTGCGCCGCCACGCGGTCCAAAATAACGCGCGCGGTCTCGCGGGTGGTGGCGTCCCATTGGGCGCCGCGCGCGGCGACGAGGTTGGCCTGCGAGCGAAGGATAATGCCGTCTTCGACGACTTTCAGCCCGTTGGCGGCGAGCGTCGCGCCGGTGGTGGTGATGTCGACGATCAATTCGGCGGTGCCGGCGGCCGGCGCACCCTCGGTCGCGCCCGAACTTTCCACGATGCGGTAATCGACGATGCCGTGCGCGGCAAAAAAGTCGCGCGTGAGATTGACGTATTTGGTCGCCACCCGCATGCGGCGGCCATGCGTTTGGCGGAACGAGGTGCCGACGTCGTCGACGTCCGCCATGGTGCGCACGTCGATCCAGGCCTGCGGCACCGCCACCACGACGGTGGCGAAACCGAAGCCGAGCCCTTCGATCAACACCACTTTTCTGTCGGCATCCGGTATCACCTCGCGCACCAGGTCCTCGCCGGTGACGCCGAGATGTACGGCGCCGGCCGCGAGCTGCTGGGTGATTTCGGACGCCGAAAGATAAGCGACTTCGACGCCGTCGAGCCCAGCAATGGCGCCGCGGTAATCGCGCGCGCCGCGCGGCTTGATCAGCGCGAGGCCGGAGCGGGCGAAGAACGCCTCCGCGTTTTCCTGCAGCCGGCCTTTGGCCGGCACGGCGAGCACGAGGGCGCTCATGCCGCGCCCCCATAAACGCTAAGCCGCTCGATCCAGGCCGCGAAGCCGACCGCGGCGATCGGCTCGGGGCTACCGAGCCGGGTGAACAGCCCGTCATAGCGCCCGCCGGCGACCAGCGGGTCGCCGGTGCGCGTGGGATCGGTCAGTTCGAAGACGAAGCCGGTGTAGTAATCGAAGCCGCGCCCGAACGCCGTGGAAAAGCGCATGCGCCGCAAGTCAATGGCGCGCGCAGCGAGGAACCCGGCGCGGGTTTCAAACAGGTCGATGGCGGGATAGAGCGCCTCGACCATATTGCTTTCGCCGGCAAAGGCGCGCAACTCGGCCGTGGCACCGTCCGGGTCGCCTTTGATGGCGAGAAACCTTTCGATCAGCGCGCGCACGTCGCGCGGCAATTTGGCGGCGCCGCCAAGCGCCGACTGCTCGAGGAACCGCTCGGCGATCTCGGCGACCGAACGGCCGCCCACCGCGTTGATGCCGGCAATCGACAACAGGTCGGTCACCAGCGCATGCGCACCCTTCGGATCGGAGCCGGCAAGCGCCGCCAGCACGCCCTGATATTCGGGGCGCGCATTGTTGCCGCCGAGCACCAGCCGGTCGAGGTCCTGCGCCAGGTTTGTCTTGCGGTTGAAATCCTTGATCAGCCGCCGCTTCCAGGCCGGCGGCAGGTCGAGCCCGGCGATCAGGCCGGCAAACAACGCGACGTCGCCGATCTGGATGTCGGGCGAAGCCAAGCCGTAATGCGCGGTGGCTTCGAGCCCGAGCGCAAGCATCTCGGCGTCGGCCGCCGCCTTATCCGCGCGTCCGAAGCTCTCGATGCCGGCTTGCAGGAATTCACTCGGCTGATCGGCGCGGTGACGGAACACCGGCCCGAGATAGCAGTAGCCGGCGGGTTTCCCCGCTACGGCTGAGGCGAGGTAGTCGCGCGACACGGGAATAGTGAGGTCGGGGCGCAGGCAGAATTCGCCGCCGCCGGGGGCGGTCGTGAGATACATGCGCTTGCGGATGTCCTCGCCGGAAAGGTCGAGGAACGGCTCGGCCGGCTGCAGGATGGCGGGCGCAATGCGGGCGTAGCCGGCGCGCTCGTAGGAAGCGACCAGCGCCTCCGCCCGCGCGTCGGGCCCTTTTGTCTCGATGGTAACGTCCGCGTTCATTGTTTTTCCGCTGCATCGCTCGCGGCGGCCTTTAGCACGATAGACTTAAGCTTTCGACGTTGTTTAATGGTTGCGCTTAACGAAACTTGCGGCCAAATCCTTGGCGTCGTTAACGAATTCTGCGGTGGCTGGAATCACAGGGTTATTTTTGCGGCTTCGCCGCGCGCCCAGCCCCGCGCGCTTTTCCTGTCGCAAGGCCGTGTTAACATTGCGGCACGCTATCCCCCACCGGAGAACCGCCCATGCGCCGTCTCGTCTTGATCGCCGCCGGCTTGCTCGCGGCCGCGCCCGCCTTCGCCTTCGATATGCCGACCCGCAAGGCCGGTCTGTGGGAGCTGAAGATGGAATTCGTCGGCAGCAATTTGCCGGGGCGCGAGATGAAACAATGCACCGACGTTAGCGCCGACAAGCTGATGACCGCAAATTTCGGCGGCTCGACGCAAGAATCCTGCTCCAAGCACGACGTGAGCAACAGCGGCGGCATCATCACCGTCGACTCGGTGTGCAAATTCGGCGAGGCGACCTCCACCTCGCATGCGGTGATCAGCGGCAGTTTCGACAGCGCCTATACCGTCGAGGTGACCTCGAAGCGGGAAGGCGGCCGGCCGATGCCGGGCCTGGCGCCGGGCGGGCAGACGCACATGAAGATCACCGCGAAATGGCTCGGTCCCTGCGAGAGCGGCCAGCGGCCCGGCGACATCGTCATGAACAACGGCATGACCATCAACATTCTCGACATGCAGAAGATGGGCGCCGGCATGCACCCCGGCGGTGTGCCGCGGCGGTGAACCCTCTCCCCGTTTACGGGGAGAGGGTGGTGAGCATCGAGCATAAGCGAGATGCGAACCGGGTGAGGGGGCCTATCGATAATGCTCAAGCTTGCAGTAACGCCCCCTCACCCGGATCGCTGGCGCGATCCGACCTCCCCCCGCGGGGAGAGGTGAACTATCCCTGCGCGGTGACCGTCACTTCCACGCTCATGCCGAGAAAATCCGCACTCGCGCCGGTATAGCTGCCGGTAATCGGCACCGCCTGCGAGGGATCGCGGGTGACGGCAACGCGGATCAGCGTCTCGCCGCCGATCAAGACGTCGGTCGGGTCGTATTCGATCCAGCCGGCGCCGGGCAGGTAGATTTCCGCCCAGGCGTGCGTAGCCGCGGTTGCCGGCGTCGCCTCGCCTTTGTCGAGCGCGGGATCGTAGAGATAGCCGGAGACGAAGCGCGCGCCGAAGCCGAGATAGCGCGCCGCCTCGATCAGCACCATGGCGAAGTCGCGGCAGGCGCCGGTCTTGTTGCGCAGTGTCTCGGCCGGCGATTGCGTGCCCAATTCGTGGCGCTCGCCGTAGACGATGTGCGGCGCCAGCGCGGCGTTCAGGTTCTTGAGCAGATCGAGCGTGCGCATCGGCCGCGAGGTGACGAAGCTGTCGGCCCAGCGCGCCAGCGTGCCGTCGGGATCGGGATAATGTTGTTCGAGCAGGCGGCCGAGATCGACGCGGTCGCTGCTCGAATAGATGAAGGGATAGAATTCGGCCTCCGGCGCGATCGGGAACACCGGGCCCTCCAGGCCGTAGCGCTCGATCTTCAGGTTGCTGACGATGCTCAGCATGCCGCCCGGCGCCCGGAAATCGACCAACGCGACCGAATTGCCGAACACGTCGTGCATCCAGCGGATATTGCCGGGCGGTGACAGCGTCAGCTCGGCGGAGACGAGGCGCAGGTCGTGCGAATCGCGCGGGCGCAGCATCAGCCGGTGCTGGCCGAAGGCGACCGGCCGCGCGTAGCGGTAGGTGGTGGCGTGGCGGACGGTCAGGAGTTTCATGAGGTCACCGGGTGGCCGCCTTTGCGATGCAAGCGCCGCGCCAGTTGTCAGGCCAATTTATGACGGGCCAGCAATTTGCCCACGTCCTCGACAAGTTGGTCTTCCTTCACCGCGACCTGCGCCTCGGCCTGCTTTTTCAGATATTCGTCGCGGTCCGTGATGTCGCTTGGCGCCGAGCCGGCGATCAGGTCGCGGATGAGAACCTCGCCTTTGGCTTTTTCGTCGGGGCCCTGGATGACCGCGCAAGGCGCGCCGCGTCTGTCGGCATATTTGAGCTGCTGGCCGATGCCATGTTTCGGATTGCCAAGATAGGGTTCGGCGCAGATGCCGGCGTTGCGCAGCGTCGCGGCGAGCTTCTGGCTCGCCGGCATGCTGTCGGCGCCGAACACCGTAATCAGCACCGGTCCTGCCGGCGGCTTTCGAATCGACTTTGCCCAGCAGGCTGAGCGCTGCCTGCAAACGCGAGACGCCGATGGAGAAGCCGGTCGCCGGCACCGGCTGGCCCATGAAGCGCGACACGAGCCCGTCGTAACGCCCGCCGCCGCCCACCGAGCCGAAGCGCACGGGGCGGCCTTTTTCGTCTTTGGTTTCGATCAGCAGTTCAACTTCAAAGACGGGGCCAGTGTAATATTCGAGACCGCGGACAACTGATGTGTCTAACTGAATGCGGTTTAAATATTCGCCTGGAATAGCTCGAAAAATTGCTTCGATCTCCCGGACTCCATCAGTTCCAACGTTATCGAGACCTTGTTCTGGTGCGACCGTATTCCACCATTGGTATAGTCCTTGCCCCGTTGCGCTAATAGATTTCGCACTAACGAATGTAGCGATGCGATCAATCTGCTGTGGAATTAAATCGGCGCCTTTAGTGAAGTCGCCGCTTTCATCTTTTCTGCCAGGACCAAGTAATTGTCTCACGCCTTCGACGCCGAGCCGATCGAGTTTGTCCATCGCGCGAAGAATAATTAGTCTCTTTCCTACATTCTCTTCGCCACTTAGCCCAATCGAATCTAAAACACCGTCCAGCACCTTCCGGTTATTCACCTTCACCACATAACTGCCGCGCGGGATGCCGAGCGCTTCCATGGTGTCCGCCGCCAACATGCACATCTCGGCGTCTGCCGCCATGGTCGGCGCGCCGACGGTGTCCGCATCGAACTGCATGAACTGGCGGAAGCGTCCCGGGCCAGGCTTCTCGTTGCGGTAGACATAACCATAGCGGTAGCTGCGATGCGGCAGCGCCAGGTTCTGGTAATTCTCCGCCACGTAGCGCGCGAGCGGCGCGGTCAAATCGTAGCGCAGGGAGAGCCACTGCTCGTCGTCGTCCTGGAACGAGAACACGCCCTCGTTCGGCCGGTCCTGGTCGGGCAGGAACTTGCCCAGCGCGTCGGTATATTCGATCGCCGGCGTCTCCAGCGGCTCGAAGCCGTAGCGCTCGAACACGACCCGGATCGCCTCCACCATTTGCCTTGTGGCGGCGATCTCGGCCGGGCCGCGGTCGGCGAGGCCGCGCGGCAGGCGGGCTTTGAGCTTTTGTGGCTTGGCCATCGGATGAGTCGCTTAAATTGATAATCGCGGCGTGGTAGCAGCCGTTTCCGCCTTTGTCATTATCGCCGAAAACGGATAATCCAATAGGAACGACCCAAGCGAATAACAGCGAGGCGGCCCCATGGCCACGAGTTCAGCAAATATCGCAAGCGCCACCGTCCCCAACGACCTCGAACCCTTCTGGATGCCGTTCACGGCCAACCGGGCGTTCAAGGCGCGCCCGCGCCTGGTCTCCGGCGCCAAGGACATGCACTATTTCACCCCGGACGGGCGCAAGATCCTCGACGGCTCGGCCGGGCTTTGGTGCACCAATGCCGGGCATAACCGCGACCCGATCGTTAAGGCCATCCAAAAACAGGCGGCCGAACTCGACTTCACGCCGACCTTCCAGTTTGGCCATCCCAAGGCTTTCGAACTCGCCGGCCGTATCGCGGCGCTGGCGCCCGGCGATCTCGATCACGTGTTCTTCTGCAATTCCGGGTCGGAGGCGGTCGATACCGCGCTCAAGATCGCGCTCGCCTATCATAACGTCCGCGGCAACGCCTCGCGCACGCGCCTCATCGGCCGCGAGCGCGGCTATCACGGCGTCGGCTTCGGCGGTACGTCGGTCGGCGGCATGGTCGCCAACCGCAAACAGTTCGGCACGCTGCTCGCCGGCGTCGATCATCTATCCTCGACCTATAACCGCGCCGAGCAGGCGTTTTCCGTCGGCGAGCCGGAATGGGGCGCGCATCTGGCCGACGAGCTCGACCGGCTGGTCGCGCTGCACGATGCCTCGACCATCGCCGCTGTGATCGTCGAGCCGGTCGCCGGCTCCACCGCTGTGCTGCCGCCGCCCAAGGGTTATCTGCAGCGCCTGCGCGCGATCTGCGACAAGCATGGCATCCTGCTGATCTTCGACGAGGTGATCACCGGCTATGGCCGCCTTGGAGCGGCATTTGCGGCCGAACGCTACGGCGTCATCCCCGACCTGATCACCTTCGCCAAGGGCATCACCTCCGGCAGCGTTCCGATGGGCGGCGTGGTCGCGCGCAAGGGCATCTACGACGCCTTCATGAAGGGGCCCGAGCAGGTCATCGAATTGTTCCACGGCTACACGTATTCGGCGCACCCGCTTGCCTGCGCGGCCGGCCTTGCCGCGCTCGACATCTACCGCGACGAGGGCCTGTTCGAGCGCGCCAAAAAACTCGAGCCGGTGTGGGCGCAGGCGGCCATGGGCCTCAAAGGCCTGCCCAACGTGCTCGACATCCGCGCCGTCGGTTTGATGGCCGGCATCGATCTCGCCAGCCGTCCGGACGCTGTCGGCAGGCGCGGCATGGATGCGCTGGTGAACGGCTTCCACGACCACAGCATAATGTTCCGCATCTCCGGCGACGCCCTCGCCGTGAGCCCGCCGCTGATCATCACCGAGGCGCAAATCGGCGAGCTGTTCGACAGACTGGCCAAGGTCATCAAGCAGGTGGCGTAGACTGTCGTCGTCCCGGCCGAGCGCGAAGCGCGAGGGCCGGGACCCATACTCCGAAGTCTACCGATAGGTCTCGGCGTATGGGTCCCCGCCTTCGCGGGGACGACGCCATGCCTTGCGCTGCGTCAATATGCGGCCATCTGGCGCGGTTAGACTTCACTCTATGACACAGAAACGATGGCTGCTTGCGCTCGCAATCCTCGTGCTGTTGGCCGCTGCCGGCTGGTGGCGCTTCGGACGCGGGCCCGAGGTCAGCGCCGTCGCGCCCAAGCGCGGCACCGCGGTCGAGATCGTCTACGCCACCGGCGGCGTCGAACCGGTGCGCTGGGCGAAGGTGGCAAGCCTGATCCGCGACCGCATCGTCGAAATCTGCGACTGCGAAGGCAAGGCGGTGAAGAAGAGCGACGTGCTGGCGCGGCTCGACGACAGCGAGGTGAAGGCGCAATTGCAGGACCTCAAGGCCCGCGAGGCGTTCCTCGTGCGCGAAATGTCGCGGGTGAGCGAACTGATCACCCGCGGCGCCGCCACCACGCAAGCCTACGAAAAGCGCGTCAATGGACCTGGCGCAAGTGCAAGCGCAGATCAATGTGCAGGAGCAGAAGATCAGCGACTACACCATCGTTGCGCCGATGGATGGCGTGGTGCTGCGCCGCGACGGCGAGATGGGCGAAATCGCCGAAGTCGGGCAGATCCTCTACCGCGTCGGCGTGCCCAAGCCGCTGCAGGTGGTGGCCGAGGTCAACGAAGAGGACATCCCGCGCGTCAAGGTCGGGCAGACCGCGCTGTTCCGCACCGACGCCTTTCCGGACCGGCGGCTGGAAGGCAAAGTGAGCGAGATCACGCCCATGGGCGACGTCGCCGCCAAGACCTTCCGCGTCAAGATGCTGCTGCCGGACGATACGCCGCTCAAGCCGGGCATGAGCGTGGAAGCCAATATCGTCACCCGCGAAAAGCCGAACGCGCTGCTGATCCCGGCCGACGCGCTGCAAGGCAATGCGGTGTTCGTGCTCGACGGTTCGACCGCGCGCAAGCGCGAAGTTAAGATCGGCATCCGCGGCACGCGCGAGGTCGAGGTGCTCTCCGGCCTTGCCGACGGGCGAGCGGGTCGCCGCGCCGGCGCCGACCGACCTCAAGGACGGCGAGCGCGTGCGCGTCGTCGCGCGCGCGCCCATGAACCTCATCCTCGACATCGCCTTCACCCACGTGCGCGCCCGCGTGCGGCAGACCGGTTTTGCCGTCGCCGGCGTTGCCACCGGCGTCGGCTTCTCGATCATGATGGCCTCGCTGATGCAAGGCTCGCAGGACGATTTCACCCAGCGGCTGATCAACACGCTGCCGCACATCACCGTTTCCGACGAACTGCGCACCCCGCCCAAGCAGCCGGCGGAAAAGCTGTTTGCCGCCGCCGAAATCCACGGGCTGACGCCGGAAGCGCGCCGGCCTGGCATCAAGAACCCGCTCGCCATCATGGCTTCGCTGGAAGCCTGGCTGCCGGGCGGCATCGCGCCGTCGGTGAAAGTGCAGGCGATCATCCGCTACGCCAACCACGACGTTGCCACCACGGTGACCGGCATCGATCCGCGGCGCGAAGGCAAGGTGTCGGAACTGCCCAAGCAGATGCGCGGCGCCACCCTGAACGCGCTCTACCGCGCCACCAACGCCATCGTCATAGGCGACCGGCTGTCGGAGAAGATCGGCGCCCGCATCGGCGCCAATATCACGCTGCAGACCAGCCAGGGCGCGCGCATCACCGGGCAGGTGGTCGGCTTCTTCCATACCGGCGTGCGCCAGCAGGACGAGGGCACCGCCTACGTGCTGACCAAGACCGGGCAGATCCTCGCCCAGCAGACCGGGCTGATCAACGAATTGCGCGTGCGCCTGCGCGACCCGCTGAGTTCGCGCGAGATCGCCGCGCGCATCGAGAACGACACCGGCTACAAATCGGTGTCGTGGCAGGAAGCCTACGAGGACCTGCTCTCGACCTTCATCATCCGCAACATCATCATGTACGCGGTGGTCGGCGCCATCCTGCTGGTGGCGAGCTTCGGCACCTACAACATCATCTCCACCATCACGCACGAGAAGGCGCGCGACATCGCCATCATGAAGTCGCTCGGCTTGCGCGAGTTCACGGTGCGCATGATTTTCGTGGTCGAGGCGCTGATCATCGGCCTTGTCGGCGCGCTCACCGGCTTCGTGCTCGGCTATCTGCTCTGCGTCGCGGCTCGGCTCGATCAGGATCACCAATCCGTTCATCGATTCCGACTACCTGCCGCTCGCCTACAGCTACGTGCACTATCTGCTGGCCGGCATGGTGGCGCTGGTGTCGTCGGTCGTCGCCGGCTATCAGCCGGCGCGCAAGGCCGCACGCGGCAATCCGGTCGAGATCATCCGGGGCGCTACATGACCGCGACCGCCCCGCAGATGGCGCAAACCGCGCCGGCGGCCAATGCGCTGATCGAAGCGCGCAACGTCACCCGCATCTTGCCCGGCATCGTGCCGACCACGCTGGTGCACGACATCAATTTGGCGATCGCGGAGAACGAATTCGTGGCCATCACCGGGCCTTCCGGCTCGGGCAAATCCTCGCTGCTCTATCTGCTCGGCCTGCTCGACCTGCCGACGACGGGCGAGGTGCTGATCCACGGCCGCGCCACCGTACATATGGACGAGGAGGAGCGCGCCCACACGCGGCTCACCCAGCTCGGCTTCGTGTTCCAGTTCCATTTCCTGCTGCCGGAATTCACCATTCTCGATAACGTCATGCTGCCGATGCGCGCGCTCGGACGGCTTTCGGCTGAGGCCATGCAGACGCGCGCGCGCGATCTGCTCGCCTCGCTCGGCCTCGCCGATCACGTGCACAAGCGGCCGGACCAGCTCTCCGGCGGCCAGCGCCAGCGCGTGGCGGTGGCGCGCGCGCTCGCCAACGAGCCGCCGGTCATTCTCGCCGACGAGCCGACCGGCTCGCTCGATTCGCACGCCAGCGAGCAGGTGTTCGAGGTGCTGCAGGAACTGGTCGACAAACACGGCAAGACCGTGGTGGCAGTCACCCACGATCTCGGCCTCGCCGCGCGCATGCACCGGCAGATCGAGCTGATGGACGGTGCCATCGTCGGCGACAAGGCGGTCAGCGGCGCCCGCTAGAATTCTGCGCATAAGACGGGTGCGACAGCAGGATCGCCCAGCCGACATTGGTCTTGTTGCCGCCGCGCAAATCATTGACCTCAAACGGCGGCTGCACCGCGGCGTCGGCGGCGAGGGTTCTGAATTGCGGCGGAATGATGTGAGAGTCGCCGAAGGTCCACACCACCACGGCGCCGCGCGCACGCAAGTCGTTGAGATCGATCCAGGGCGCGCGCGCCGGCTTGCCGTCGACCAGCACGCGCGGATGGCTCGGCGCATAATGCTCGATATTGCCACCGTCCCACATGGTGCCGATGACATAGACCGGCGGCTTGCCGGTCACGGCTCGATAGCCGTCGGAGATTTCACGCGCGATATCGGCGCCGGGATAGAACACCGCGCGGTAACGGTGATCGAAATTGGGCAGCACGGCGTAATTGGCGACGAAGGCGAGACCCAAGCTGGTGAACACGATCGCCCAGGTCGTCAGCACGCGCGCAAGCGGTCCGTCCTTCAGCACGCGGCGCCCGGCGAGCACGAGCCACAGGCCGAGAAACAGCCAGAGCGGATAGCCCCACATGGCCACGGTGCCGCGGCCGGTGACGGCGGAAAGCGCCAGCACCGTCGCCACGGGTCCGAAGGCCAAGAGCGTGACAATGCGGCGGTCGAAGTCGTCGGCGGCGGGCGCAACCGGCGGTTCGCTTGGCGGCCGGCGCGGATAGAACAGCGGCACCGCGATCAACAGCGAGGGAAGTAAAAAGAATAATTGGCTGACCGCGAATTGCAGCGGGTGCCAGACATGGTCGGTCAGGCCGCGCGAGGGCAGCGCGCGGTGTTCGGCATAGGTAAAGGGCAGGAAATCGTTCTGCACCAGCCAGACAAGATGCGGCGCCATGGTGACCAAGGCGACGGCGATGGCGACATAGGGCCCCGGCGTCTTCAGCGTTTGGCGCGCGTCGCGGTCGATGAAAACAAACAGCATCAAGGGTATCGCCAGCACCGCCACGAAATATTTCGCCCACAACGACATCCCGACCGCGAGGCCGAGCAGCAGCCAGTCGGTCATCTGCCGGCCGCGCAGCGCGCGGTGAAAGGCAAAGCCCGCCAACGCCCAGAACGGCAATTGGATCACGTCGTGGTTGAATTTGGCGGAGGTGTAATTGAGGTAGTGCAGCCCGTCGACGATGAGGACGGCAACCAGCGCGCCAAGCGGACCGACCAGCGCCCGCGCGGTGAGAAAAACGAAGGCAAATCCGGCCACCACCGCGATCTGCGCCAAGAGGTAATAGGCGAAGTCATGACCGATGGTCAGGTATGCGATCTGCACCAGCCACCAGGGCAGCGGCGGGAGTTTGTCGTAGCCGAGTTGCCATTCGCGGCCGTACATCAGCGCCTCGATCAGATCGAGCGGCAGATTGGGGTAAAGCAGCGTCGGCAGCGCGGTCCATAGCGCCGCATGCAGCGCCAAAAAGCCGGCAAAGGCCCGCCCCGGGCGGGCGGCGATCGAGGCCAGAAACAGGGCAAGGCGGGATTCGGGCGCGGCCATGCGATCCAAGGCGGTTCAAGTTCCTGCGAATAACGGGCGAATTGCCGTTACCATAGCAGGTGTTGGAGGTTGCGCGGACCCGTGGCGTCATGGACATTGGCGTCTGAGGCCGCGAATCGCATCCACCGGCGGATTGCCCTAGATTTGCGGCCCAGGAATGACTTCATGCGTGGCATCAGCGCCATCTTCATTGCGGTCTGCATGGTGCTTATCGCCGGCTCGCTCGGCGCCGTGCTCTATCTGGCCGTGAAGCTCGACCCGCGCACGTCGGCCATCGTGGCGCTGGCCGCGCTGATCGTCATGGCGCTGGCCAACACGGTCAGTAACCGCCTGCGCGATCGCGGCGATCTCGGCGGCCAAATCGCTGATCTGTCGCGCGGCACGGCCGACCTCGCCCGCCAAGTGGGTGAGATCGGCCGCCGGCTCGCCGCCGTGGAAGCCCGCGTCGACACCAGCGTGGACAAGGCGCGCGGCGTGGTCGATCCGATCGCCGCCGAGATCGGCGAACTGGGTGGGCTGGTGCGGCAGATCGCCGAAACGGTGGCAAGCCATGCCGCCGTACTGCAGCAACAGGGCGCCATACCGGCGCCGGCCGCGGCGCCCGATACCGACGGCGCACTGACCTTAAGCGAAACCGACGCGGTGAGCGGCCACGCATTCAAGTCGATGACGCGCGAGGCGATCGTCGATCTGATCGGCAAGGCGGTCGACGCCAACCGCATCGATCTTTATCTACAGCCGATCGTCACGCTGCCGCAACGCAAGGTGCGCTATTACGAGGCGCTGTCCCGGCTGCGCAGCGAGGAAGGCGACGTCATCACCGCCGGCGACTTCATCGACTACGCCGAGAGCGTCGGGCTGATGCCGAAGATCGACAATCTGGCGCTGTTCCGCTGCGTGCAGGTGACGCGCCGCCTGCAATTGAAAAACCGCGACGTCGGCCTGTTCTGCAATGTCAGCGCCTCGACGCTGACCGACCCGACTAACTTCCGCCAATTCCTCGATTTCATGGATGCCAACCGCGCGCTCGCCAATGCGCTGATGTTCGAATTCACGCAAAGCGGCTATCGCTCGTTCGGCCCGCTCGAGCACGAGGGCCTCTCGACACTGGCCGAATTCGGCTTCCGCTTCTCCATGGATCACGTTACCGATTTGCGCATGGAGCCGAAGGAATTGGCCGATCGCTCGTTCCGCTTCCTCAAGGTTCCGGCGAGGCTCCTGCTCAACCCGTCGACCGCCGCACAGAGCGACATCCACCCGGCCGATCTCGCCGACTTGTTGGCGCGCTCCGGCATCGATCTGATTGCCGAGCGGGTCGAAGCTGAGAGCATGGTGGTCGACCTGCTCGACTGCGACGTGCGCTTCGGCCAGGGCTTCCTGTTTTCGCCGCCGCGGCCGGTGCGCGCCGAGGCCTTACAAGGCGGCGGAGAGGCCGGCGCGAACGGCGCCAGCGGAGCGCCGGGGGAATTGGTCGCCGCCCGCGCGGCCAACGGCTGAAGCGTCATCTTGCCGCCCTTGCTCCCGCATTTTGCGACGCTCGCGCCCGATTACGATGTGCTGCTGAGCGACGTCTGGGGCGTGGTGCATAATGGCCTTGCCGCTTTTCCGCATGCCTGCGACGCGCTGATGCGGGCGCGCGCCCGTGGCGCCGCGGTGGTGCTGATCACCAATGCGCCGCGGCCGAGCGCGGTGGTGGCGCGGCAGTTGGAAAAGCTGCATGTGCCGCGCGAGACCTACGACGCCATCGTCTCCTCCGGCGACGTCACCCGGGCGGTGATCGAGCAACGCCCCGGGCAAAGCCTGTTCCATATGGGGCCGGAGCGCGACCGCTCGATCTTCACCGGCCTCGATGTGCGGTTCGCGCCGCTGGAGCGCGCCGACTACGTGATATGTTCCGGCCTCGACGACGACGACGTGGCAACGCCGGACGACTACCGCGCGCAGCTCGATATCATGATCGAACGCAAGCTGTTCATGGTCTGCGGCAACCCTGACGTGGTGGTGGAGCGCGGGCCGCGGCTCGTTTATTGCGCCGGCGCCGTCGCCGATCTCTACGCCACCATGGGCGGCGAGGTGCTCTATGCCGGCAAGCCCTACAAGCCGATCTACGACATGGCGCTGGCCAAGGCGCAGGCCGCGACCGGCCGCAAGGTGGCGGCGAGCCGCGTGCTGGCGATCGGCGATTCGGTGCGCACCGATCTCAAGGGCGCGCGCGCCGCCGGCGTCGATTTCCTGTTCGTGACCTCAGGCATCCATGCCGAGGAACTGGGCGGCCGCGAACGGCCCGACAGCCAGGCGCTGAGCGCGACGTTTGCCGCCGCCGGCGACATGCCGAAGGCGGTGATGCGCGAGTTGGTATGGTGAGATCAGGCCGCGGGCGGCGTGGGCATCGTCGGCTCGGGCTTGGCGCCGAACACGGCGTCGATCTTGCTCTTGAGCGTCTGCGCGTTGAACGGCTTGACGATGTAGTTCGACACGCCGGCCCGTTTGGCGGCAATCACGTTCTCGGTCTTGGATTCCGCGGTAACCATGATGAAGGGGGTCTGCGCCAGATTGGGATCGTTGCGCACTTCCTGCAGCAGGTCGAAGCCGGTCATCGGCTCCATGTTCCAATCGGAAATGACCAGGCCGTATTGCCGCGTGCGCATCTTGGCTAGCGCCATCGAGCCATCATTGGCTTCGTCGATATGCTCAAAGCCGAGCTGCCGCAACAAGTTGCGGATAATGCGGATCATCGTGTTGTAATCGTCGACGATCAAAACCGGTGTGGAAACGTCAACCGCCATGGCGTTCTGCCCCGCGATGGGCCCCCTGGAAGGTGCGGAAGGTAACCGGCGGCATTGAATATCCGGTTAATTTGAAAGTTTATTAACCGCGCGCTAACCGTATCGGGCCCGAAAGGGCGGCAAGATGCGAACCTGATGCGAACTTGACCTGAAAATGAGCAATTCTGCCGGCTTTCACATCGCCCTTGAAAGCGCGCAAACCGGCGCGCAAGGCGTCGATCAAGGCTTCGACATCGGGCCGCTCAAAGGCGCCGTGGTGGCGATCGGCAACTTCGACGGCGTGCACCGCGGCCACCGCGCGGTAATCGGCGCTGCGCTCAAATGCGCCAAGGCGCTTGGCCGCCAGGCGGCGGCTTTGACCTTCTCGCCGCATCCGCGGCTTTTCTTGCGGCCGCAGGATACGCTGTTCCAACTGTCCGGCCCGCGCAATAGGCTGCGCCTGTTGGCGGCAAGCGGGCTCGACGGCGCCATCGTCATGAATTTCGACGCCAGGCTCGCGGCCACTTCCGCCGAGGATTTCATCGAACGCATCCTGGTCGGCCGCTTCGCCATCGGCGGGGCGGCGATCGGCTTCGATTTCCATTTCGGCCATAAGCGCGCCGGCTCGCCAACATATCTGGCCGAGCAGGGGACGCGGCTCGGCTTCGCAGTCGACATCGTGCCGCCGCTGGAGGACGAAGGCCGCCCGGTTTCCTCCGGCGCGGTGCGCACGGCGTTGAGCCAAGGTAAGGTGGTGGAAGCCGCCGAGCTGCTCGGCGCGCCCTGGTTCGTTTCCGGCGAGGTCATCCACGGCGCCAAGCGCGGGCGTGAGCTCGGTTTTCCCACAGCCAATCTCAAGCTCGATGCGTCCTGCGGCCTCAAGCACGGCGTCTACGCGGTGCGCGTCGGCATCGCCGGCAAGCGGCACGACGGCGTGGCGAATTTCGGCGTGCGCCCGATGTTCGAGGACGGCGCGCCGCTGCTCGAAGTGTTTCTGTTCGATTTCGACGGCGACCTCTATGGGCAGACGATCGACGTCGCCTTCATCGGCTGGATCCGCCACGAGCAGAAATTCGATTCGGTCGAGACGCTGAAGAACAACATCTTGGCCGATAGCGCGCAGGCGCGCGACACGCTGAAGCGCTCCGGCAAGACGTTCCCCGTGCTGGGCGAGATTTAGGTTTTCAGTCAATTAGCCAACGCTGCGCCTGCCCTATTCTTTGCGGCGCGGGCCACGCCGTCTTCCCTTTTCGTCTCCCTCGAAAAACCGAGGGGATGGCGCGCCGACGGGCGCGTCATGCAATCAGTACACGCACCGTTGCCGGTGCGTGGCGCCTCTCGGCGCGCCATCGCGGCGTCTTTGCGGCGCCGGGCCGCGCTTTCTACCGGGGCTTATGCCCCGGTGTCAGCGAGCTCCTCGCAGGGGGTCGTAGTGCCCCCGGGCGGAGCCCCGGCGCCGCCCGGGAGTGCGAGGAGCGTACCCTCGCGCCCGCGGGCGCCACATCGCCGATGTCGGGTTTACCCGAGATCGGCCCAGTCAAGGCGGTCCCACTTCAAGACGCCTCATGCAGCGCCCTCGGCAGACCGGACGCGCTCAAGATAAGGCTGCCTGGACCGGCGGGGATAAGTTTTTTTGCCGCCCAAAAAGCGCCCTTTGCGGCGCGGAATCCGCCTGCTACACAGCGCGCCATGTCGAGCCCCAAAGACGCGCAAAAGCGCGATTATTCCGAAACTTTGTTCCTGCCGCAGACGGATTTCCCGATGCGCGCGGGGCTGCCGCAGCGCGAGCCGGAAATCCTCAAGCGCTGGGAGGAGGGCGACCTCTACGGGCAACTGCGCGCGGCGGGCAAGGGCCGCGACAAATTCATCCTGCACGACGGCCCGCCTTACGCCAACGGGCCGATCCACATCGGCACCGCGCTCAACAAGATCTTGAAAGATCTGGTGACGCGCAGCCAGCAGATGCTCGGCTACGACAGCAATTACGTGCCGGGCTGGGATTGCCACGGCCTGCCGATCGAATGGAAGATCGAGGAGGAGAACTACCGCTCCAAGAACAAGAAGAAACCGGACCTCACCGATCCGGCGGCGATGGTCGCCTTCCGCCAGGAATGCCGCGCCTATGCCGAGCACTGGCTCGGCGTGCAGCGCTCCGAATTCAAGCGGCTCGGCGTCACCGGCGACTGGGAGCACCCTTACACGACCATGGCGCCGTTCGCCGAGGCGCAGATCGCGCGCGAGCTGATGAAGTTCGCGGCCAACGGCACGCTGTACCGCGGAAGCAAGCCGGTGATGTGGAGTGTGGTGGAGAAGACGGCGCTCGCCGAAGCGGAGGTCGAGTACGAGGATTATACGAGCGACACGGTGTGGGTGAAGTTTCCGATTGTATTTTCCCAAGCGGGTTCGACTAGTTCTGTCGCCGACAATCCCGGAACTGATCTTGTCACAGCTTCAGTTGTAATTTGGACAACAACCCCTTGGACTCTGCCGGGCAATCGCGCCATTTCGTATTCTCCAAAAATAGAATACGGATTATACGAAGTTGCGGCTGCGCCTGATGGGAATTGGGCAACGGTCGGATCGAAATACGTGCTAGCCGATAAACTTGCTGCCGAAGTTTTTAAAGCAGCCAAGATCGAAGTACCTGGTTACAGGCGTATTCGTGATGTCGATCCAAAGGATATTAACCGCTGTTCCCATCCGCTCAAGAATCTCGGTTATAACTTTGTCGTTCCTCTTCTTCCCGGCGAACACGTCACCGATACCGACGGCACCGGCTTCGTGCATACCGCGCCCGGGCACGGGCGCGAGGACTTCGACATCTGGATGGAGCATCGCAGCGAACTCGAGGCGCGGGGCATCAGCACGACGATCCCCTACACCGTCGACGAGAACGGCGCCTTCACCGACGCTGCGCCCGGTTTCACCGGCATGCGCGTCATCAACGACAAAGGCGAGAAGGGCGACGCCAACGAGGCAGTGATCAAGGCGCTGATCGACGCGCATATGCTGATCGCGCGCGGCCGCCTCAAGCACCAATATCCGCATTCGTGGCGCTCGAAGAAGCCCGTCATCTTCCGCAATACGCCGCAGTGGTTCATCGCCATGGATCAGGGCATCGACAAGCCCGGCGACACTCTGCGCGCGCGCGCCATGCAGGCGATCCACGACACCCATTGGGTGCCGCCGCAGGGCGAGAACCGCATCAACGGCATGGTCAACAGCAAGCCCGACTGGGTGATCTCGCGCCAGCGCGCCTGGGGCGTGCCGATCGCTGTGTTCGTCAAGGAAAAGCCAGACGGCTCGGTCGACATCCTGCAAGACCCCGAGGTGGAAGTGCGCATCGTCGAGGCCTTCGAGGAGGAGGGCGCCGACGCCTGGTACAAAGCCGGCGCGCGCGAGCGCTTCCTGGGCAAGCGCGCCAACGAGGACTGGAAGAAGGTCGACGACATTCTCGACGTCTGGTTCGATTCGGGCTCGACGCACGCTTTCGTGCTGGAAGACCCCGTCCATTTCCCGCAGCTTGCCGGCATCAAGCGCAAGCGCGACGGCGGCCGCGACACGGTCCTCTATCTCGAAGGCTCCGACCAGCACCGCGGCTGGTTCCAATCGTCGCTGCTTGAGAGTTGCGGCACGCGCGGCCGCGCGCCCTTCGATGTCGTCGTCACGCACGGCTTCACGCTCGCCGAGGACGGACGCAAGATGTCGAAGTCGCTCGGCAACACCATCGCGCCGCAGGACGTGATCAAACAGTCGGGCGCCGACATCCTGCGCATGTGGGTGGCCTCGGCCGATTACTGGGACGACCAGCGCATCGGGCCGGAAATCCTCAAGACCACCGTCGACACCTATCGCAAGCTGCGCAACACCGTGCGCTGGATGCTCGGCAACCTCGCGCATTTCGAGGAAGATGAGCGCGTCAAGCTCGAACATATGCCGGAGCTCGAGCGGCTGATGCTGCACCGCTTGGCGGAACTCGATACGCTGGTGCGCAAGGCCTATGCCGATTACGACTACAAGCGCATCTTTGCCGCGCTGTCGGGGTTCATGACGTCGGACCTGTCGGCCTTCTATTTCGACATCCGCAAGGACGCGCTTTATTGCGATCCTTATTCGTCGCCGACGCGCAAGGCCTGTCTCACCGTACTCGACCATCTTTTCCGCTGCACGGTGACCTGGCTCGCGCCCATGCTCTGCTTCACCGCCGAGGAATCATGGCTCGCGCGCTACGGCGCCGCGGCGCGTTCGGTGCATCTGGAAACTTTCCCTGAGGTGCCGGCCGCCTGGCGCAACGACAGGTTGGCCGACAAATGGCGCAAGGTTCGCGAGCTGCGCCGCGTGGTTACCGGCGCGCTGGAGATCGAACGCGCGCAAAAGCGCATCGGCTCCTCGCTCGAGGCGCATCCGATCGTGCACGTGTCGAACGAGGAATTGTTCGAAGCCGTCGCCGACATCGATCTCGCCGAGGTCTGCATCACCTCGGCAGCGACGCTGGTGAAGGATGAGGGGCCGGCCGACGCCTTCCGTCTGCCGGACGTTGCCGGCGTCGCCGTGGTGTCCAATCTCGCCGAGGGGCGCAAGTGCGCGCGCTCGTGGAAGATCCTCACCAATATCGGCGCCGACCCCGAATACCCGGACGTGTCGCCGCGCGACGCCAAGGCGCTGCGCGAATGGGAAACCATGCGCAAGGCGGCGGAGTAGATGCGCGCGGGTAATTTTTACGGCCCGCTCACCCGCTTCGGCTTTGCCGTCGCGTTTCTCTCCTGTCTCGTCGATCAGGCCAGCAAGCTTTATTTGCTCAAGGTGGTCGATCTCGCCAACCACCCGCTCCGCCTCGGGCCGTTTTTCGATTTCGTGCTCACCCGCAACAGCGGCATCAGCTACGGACTGTTCCAGACGCACGGACCGCTCGGCCAATGGGTGTTGCTCGGCTTCAAGGCGGTGGCGGTGGCGCTGCTCTGGCTCTGGCTTTCGCGCGCGCGCGACCGGCTGACGGCGGCCTCGCTCGGCCTCATTATCGGCGGGGCGGTGGGCAACGCGATCGACCGGCTGGCCTACGGTTGGGTCGCCGACTTCGTGTTTTTTCACGTTTCCGGGGCCAATTGGCGGTTCAACTGGTATGTTTTTAACCTAGCCGATGTAGCTATCGTTGCCGGGGTTGTGGGCCTGTTGTATGAGTCCGTGGCCGGGGAACGCGCCCAAAAAGCGCCCTGATCCAGGGCCATGATACTAGTTGGGCACGCGGGTTCCGCGAGCGATCGCAGGGGCAAAAGGGATCGGATGACCGACACGTCGCGGACAGGCTGGATGGCCGAAATCGGCACGCGGGCGGTATTGCGCGCCGCGCTCGGCTGTCTGACCGGCGCCGTGCTGCTGACGGCCGCCGCTCCGGCGCGCGCCGGCGAAAGCGACGTGCCGCTCGATACCAAGATCGTGCGCGGCATCTTGGAAGGGCTCGGCTTGCAGCGCGAAGCCAATACGATCGACTACCAGGAACGCGCCCCGCTGGTGATCCCGCCGACCCGCGATTTGCCGCCGCCGGAAACCGACATAGCGGTCAAGAATCCAAATTGGCCGGATGACCCGGACGTCAAGCGGGCGCGTGAACTCAAAGCCGCCGAGAAAGTCGGCATAACGTCGGAGAGCGACGCGGAAATGACCAGGCCGCTGCGGCCGAACGAACTAAATGTCGGGCGGCGCCAGGCGGCTCGTGTTACAAGCGGCAGGGCGTCACCAAACGACACCGAAATAACCCGCCCGTTGATGCCGTCCGCGCTCGGCTACAAAGGCGGGCTGTTTGGCACCATATTCGGCAAGGACAAGGACGAGACCGCGCAATTCACCGGCGAGCCGCCGCGCGTCAGCCTGACCGATCCGCCGGTCGGCTATCAGACGCCGTCGCCGAACGAGCCCTATGGTCGCGGCAAGGAAAGCGCGCTTCCCAAGCCGACCAATTATTTGCTCGAGCACGGCACCGAACAAAGATAGATGACCACCTTACCCGGCGAGCGCCGCGCGGTGCGAGGGTTTAGCTGCACGCGACGCCGTGGCGGTCGAACAAACAATGGCGCCTGACCTTCACCGTTTTGCAACGGCGTTTGCCGGCCTCGTGGCGGCTTGCGCAATCGCGACCGCGGCCTCCGCGCAATCGGGCGGGCCGACGGTCACCGACGTCACGCTTGCCAACGGCCTCGAATTGGTCGTCATCCCCGACCACCGCGCGCCGGTCGTCACCCATATGATCTGGTACAAAGTCGGCGCCGCCGACGAGACGCCGGGCAAGTCGGGGCTGGCGCATTTCCTCGAGCATTTGATGTTCAAGGGCACGGCGAAACATCCGATCGGCACGTTTTCGCAAGCCGTTGCCCGCGTCGGCGGCCAGGAAAACGCCTTCACCTCCAGCGACTACACCGGCTTTTATCAGCGCGTGCCGAGCGAGCAGCTCAAAACCGTGATGGAATTCGAAGCCGACCGCATGACCGGCCTGCAGCTGACCGACCAGGTGGTGCTGCCGGAACGCGAGGTCATCCTGGAGGAGCAGAACCAGCGCATCGGCAACAATCCGCGCGCACGCTTAAGCGAGCAGGTCGACGCCGCGCTGTTCCTCAACCACCCTTACGGCCGGCCGGTGATCGGCTGGCGGCACGAGATGGAAGGGCTCACCCGCGACGATGCCATCGGCTTCTATCGGCGCTGGTACGCGCCCAACGACGCCGTGGTGGTGATCGCCGGCGACGTCGAGCCGGACGCCGCGCGCAAGCTCGCCGAGGAGACCTACGGCAAGGTTCCCCGTCACGCCAACATTCTGCCGCGCCAGCGGCCGCAGGAGCCGCCGCCGGTGGCCGTGCGCCGTTTGACGCTCGCCGATGCGCGCGTCGAGCTGCCGCTCATGGAGCGCATGTATCTGGTGCCGTCGTTCCGCACCGCCAAGCCCGGCCAATCGGAAGCGCTCGAGGTGCTCGCGCATATTGTCGGCAGCGGCAACAACAGCCGGCTCTACCGCACGCTGGTGGTCGACAAACGCCTCGCGGTGATGGCCGGCGCCGGCTACGACAGCGGCGCGCTCGACATGACGAAATTCGGCGTCTATGCCGCGCCGCGCCAGGGCGTGACGCTGCCGCAACTCGAGGCGGCGGCCGACGCGGTGCTTGCCGAGGTGATCGGCAAGGGCGTGAAGCCCGAGGAGCTCGATCGCGCCAAATCGCGCATGATCGCGGACGCGGTCTATGCGCAGGACAGCCAGATCAGTATCGCGCGCTGGTACGCCTCCTCGCTGATGACCGGCTGGACCGTCGACGATGTGCGCCACTGGCCCGACCGCATCCGCAAGGTCACCGCCGAAGAGGTGCAGGACGCCGCCCGCCAGTGGCTCGACATGCGCCGCTCGGTCACCGGCTATCTGGTCAAGGATACGAGCCCGCAGGCGGAGAAGAAATCATGACCCGTCGCATGCCCGGTCTATTGGCCGCCGCGCTTTGCGCGCTCGCGCTCGTCGGCGTCGCGCCCGCGGCCTCGGCGATGACGATCGAAAAGTTCGTCAGCCCGTCCGGTATCGAGGCCTGGCTGGTGCGCGAACATTCCGCGCCGCTGGTCGTGCTCAATTACGCCTTTCACGGCGGTTCCACCCAGGATGACGCGGACAAGGCCGGCACCGCGAATTTGGCCGCCGATTTGCTCGACGAGGGCGCCGGCAACCTCGACGGCGAGACCTATCACCAGCGGCTGGAAAACCACGCCATCGAGCTGTCGTTCAACGTCACCCGCGATTATTTCCGCGGCTCGCTGCGCACGCTCACCGAGCATCGCGCCGAGGCCTTCGATCTGCTGCATCTGGCGTTGACGGCGCCGCGCTTCGATGCCGACGCGGTCGAGCGGGTGCGCGGGCAGCTCATGTCGTCGCTGCGGCGCGACACCACCAATCCCAACAGCCTGGCCAATAACCGCTGGTGGGAGACCGCGTTCCCCGACCATCCTTACGGCCGCGAGAGCAAGGGCACGCTGGAGACGGTGCCGCGCATCGCCGTCGCCGATCTGCGCGACTATGCGCGGCGCACCTTTGCGCTCAATGGGCTTACCGTCTCGATCGTCGGCGACGTCGATGCCAAGACCGCCGGCGAATTGATCGACCGCGCCTTCGCCGGGCTGCCGGCCAAGAACGACCTCAAGCCGGTGGCCGACGCGAGCCCAAGCGGGCTCGGCCGCCGCATCGTCATCAATCTCGACGTGCCGCAGGCGGTGGTTACCTTCGGCGGCCTGGGGCTCGCGCGCAACGACCCCGATTTCATGGCCGGCTATATCGTCAATCACATCCTCGGTGGCGGCAGCTTTTCCTCGCGGCTTTACCGGGAAGTGCGCGAAAAGCGCGGGCTTGCCTATGGCGTCTCCGACAGCCTGGTCTGGTTCCGCCGCGCCGCGGTGATTATCGGCGGCACCGCGACCCGCGCCGACCGCACGGCGGACGCGCTCAGCATCGTCGAGAGCGAAACCAAGCGCATGGCGGAGAACGGCCCGACGCCTGAGGAACTGGCGGCGGCGAAGTCGTACCTCAAGGGTGCCTATGTGCTCTCGCTCGATACCTCGGACAGGATCGCCGCCCAGCTCACCCAGATCCAGCTCGACAATCTCGGCATCGATTATATGCAGCGCCGCGGCGCCATGATCGACGGGGTCAGCATCGAGGACGCCAAGCGGGTGGCCAAGCGCCTCTATAGCGGCGGCATGCTGGTCACCGTGGCGGGGCGGCCGAAGGGGCTGACGTCGAGCGGCATCCAATAGGCCGCGATCGTCCGCTTGCGCCGGCGATGCCAGTCATTAAGGTGCCGCCATGCCGTTGATTCAATCCATCGACAGCGCGCTGGAAAAAAACATCGGGCCGCACGGCGTCGCCGACAAGGCGCTCGACGCCGCGCTGGAGCGGGCCGGCGCCGCGCTCGACACCTTGCGCGCGCGCCATGCCGACGGCGGCCTGCCGCTGCTGCGGCTGCCGGAAACGCATGACGACCTGACGGCCATCCGCGACACCGGCCAGCGGCTGGCGCAAAACGCCACCGATGTCGTTTTCCTCGGCACCGGCGGCTCGAGCCTCGGCGGGCAGACGCTGGCGCAGCTTGCCGGTCATGGCGTGCCCGGTGTCGGCGCGCTGCGCGCCCCGCCGCGCCTGCATTTCATGGACAATCTCGACGCCGATACCTTCGCTACGCTGCTCGCCCGGCTGCCGCATCAAACGACGCGCTTTGTCGCCATTTCCAAATCCGGCGGCACCGCCGAGACATTGATGCAGACCATCGCCGCGCTTTCCCAGGTGAAGGCGGAGGGCCTGGAAACCCGCATCCCTGATATTTTCCTCGGCCTCACCGAGCCCGCCAAGCCCGGCAAGCGCAACGGCTTGCGCGAGCTTTTGGCCGCGCGTCGCGTGCCGATGCTCGATCATCACCCCGGCGTGGGCGGGCGCTTTTCCGTGCTCAGCAATGTCGGCCTGTTGCCGGCCGCCGTGCTCGATCTCGATATCGCCGCGGTGCGCGAGGGCGCCTCGCTGGCGCTGGCGCCGGTGCTGGCAAAGAAGCCGGCGGCGCAGGTGCCGGCCGCGCTCGGTGCCGCGCTCAACGTTGCGCTGGCCGAGAGCAAGGGAAAGAGCATCAGCGTGCTGATGGCCTATGCCGACCGGCTGGAGCGCTTCACGCATTGGTACGTGCAGCTCTGGGCCGAGAGCCTGGGCAAGAACGGCAAGGGCACGACGCCGCTTGCCGCTCTCGGGCCGGTCGATCAGCACAGTCAGGTGCAATTGTTCATCGGCGGCCCGCGCGACAAATTGTTCACGGTCGTGACCGTCGGCTCCGCCGGCGCCGGCCCGCGCATGGACCGCGAACTCGTCAAGCTTGCCGGCGAGCCGGACTTCGCCGGCAAGAGCATCGGCGACCTGGTGGCGGCGGAGGGCCGCGCTACCGCCGAGACGCTTGTCCGGAACGGTTGCCCGGTGCGCACGCTGCATCTGCCGCGGCTCGACGAGGAAAGCCTCGGCGAACTCACGATGCATTTCATGCTGGAGACGATCATCGCCGCGTATTTGCTCGGCGTCGACGCCTTCGACCAGCCGGCGGTGGAAGAGGGCAAGGTGCTGGCGAAGAAGTATCTTATTTCCTAGTCATTCCGGCACGGCGCCAACGGGTCCGCGCGAAGCGCGGCCCGATGACAGGCTCCGCGCTGGAGCCGGAATCCAGAGCCAAAACATGAGCACTTTGATGTCGCTCTGGATTCCGGGTTCGCGGGCTTCGCCCGCGCCCCGGAATGACGCATGATTGCGAATCATGCACCACATCACGGACGCCATTTCGATCGACGAATCCGAACTGTCGGAATCCTTCGTGCGTTCGTCGGGGCCGGGCGGGCAGAACGTCAACAAGGTGTCCTCGGCGGTGCAACTGCGCTTCGACGTGCGCCATTCGCCGTCGCTGCCCAACGACGTCGCGGTGCGGCTGATGCGGCTTGCGGGAAAACGGCTGACCAAGGAGGGCGTCATCGTCATCGTGGCGCAGGCGCACCGCGACCAGACGCGCAACCGCGCCGACGCGCGCGAGCGGCTGTTCGATCTGATCCGCCAGGCGGCCGTGCGGCCGGTGCCGCGCCGCGCCACCAAGGTGCCGCGGGCGCAGAAACAAAAACGGATCGAGGGCAAAAAGCACCGTTCCACCATAAAACGGCTGCGCGGCGGCAAGCCGAGCTTTGAATAGCGGGCATAGCTGCCGCCTTTGCCTCGCGGGCGCCCGCTTTACAGGGCTAGACTTCTTGCAACCGAATCGCCGCCTGTTTCCCTTTCCCCGCAAGCGGGGAGAGGTGAAGGAAAAAAATGCCCGTCCGCCAATTGTCCGAATCGATCGTCAACCGCATCGCCGCCGGCGAGGTGGTCGAGCGGCCGGCGAGCGTGGTCAAGGAACTCGTGGAAAACGCGCTCGACGCCGGGGCGCGGCGCATCGACGTGCTGACCGACGGCGGCGGCCGCCGGCTGATCCGCGTCGCCGACGACGGCGCTGGCATGACGCGCGCCGATTTGGCGCTCGCCGTCGAGCGGCACGCTACCTCGAAGCTTGCCGGCGACGATCTCATGGCGATCGATACGCTCGGTTTCCGCGGCGAGGCGCTGCCGTCGATCGGCGCGGTGGCGCGATTGACCATCATCACGCGGCACAAATCGGAGCCGCATGCCTGGACGCTTGCGCTCGACGCCGGCAAGAAATCCGAGGTGAAGCCGGCGGCGCTTTCGGCGGGCACCAGCGTCGAAGTGCGCGATCTGTTTTATGCGACGCCGGCGCGGCTGAAATTCTTGAAGACCGACCGCACCGAGGCGGAAGCGGTGCGCGAAGTGGTGCGGCGGCTGGCCATGAGCCGGCCGGATGTTTCCTTCACCTTGGCCGGCGAGGAGCGCGCGCCGGTGACCTGGGGCGCGGCCGACGACGAGCTCGACGCGCCTCGGCGACGTGCTCGGGCCAGATTTCCGCGCCAATGCGATTTCCTTCGAGGCCGAGCGCGAGGGCGTGCGCGTCGAAGGCTACGCCGGGCTGCCGACGCTCAGTCGCGCCAACACGCTCGGGCAGTACCTCTTCGTCAACGGCCGTCCGGTGCGCGACAAACTCCTGGTCGGCGCGGTGCGCGGCGCCTATGCCGACTATTTGCCGCGCGACCGGCATCCTTTATTGGCGCTGTTTGTCACGCTGCAAGCGCGCGAAGTCGACGTCAACGTGCATCCGGCCAAAACCGAAGTGCGCTTCCGCGACGGCGGGCTGGTGCGCGGGCTGATCGTGCGCGCGCTGAAAGATGCGCTGGCGCGCGAAGGTCAGCGCGCTTCCTCGACCGGCGGCAGCGCCACCATCGCGGCGTTCCGCCCGCTGGGTGCGCCACGCCGGTCGGGGTGGGATTGGCGGCGCTCGCCGTCACGTCCCGACGCGCGCGGCTATCCGCCGGCGAGTTTCGCGCAGATGCGCGGCGGCGTCGCCGCGCTCGGTTTCGCCGAAGCAGCGCAAGCCGCCTTCGCGGTGGGCGAGCCGTCGGCCGATGCGCGCGTCGAAAGCTTCGCGCCGGCGGCCGAACTGATCGAGCGGCCGCTCGGCGCGGCGCGGGCGCAGGTGCACGAGACTTATATCGTGTCGCAGACGCGCGACGGGCTGATCATCGTCGACCAGCACGCCGCGCACGAGCGCATCGTCTACGAGCGCATGAAGGCGGCGATCGACAAGACCGGCGTGGCGCGGCAGATTCTGCTCATTCCGGAGATCGTTGAGTTGGACGAGGCCGACGCCGCGCGCCTCACCGAGCGCGCCGGGGAACTGGCGCGTTTCGGCTTGAGCATCGAAGCCTTCGGCCCGGGCGCGATTGCCGTGCGCGAGACGCCGTCGATGCTGGGTGAGGTCGATGTGCGCGGCTTGCTGCGCGACCTCGCCGAGCACATGGCGGAATGGGACGACAGTTTGCCGCTGGAGCGCCGCCTGCTGCACGTCTCCGCCACCATGGCCTGCCACGGCTCGGTGCGCGCCGGGCGCCGGCTCAAGCCGGAGGAAATGAACGCGCTGTTGCGCGAGATGGAAGAGGTGCCAAATTCCGGCCAGTGCAACCACGGAAGGCCGACGTATGTGGAGTTGAAGTTGAGCGACATCGAGAGGTTGTTTGGGAGGAAGTGATCCTGTCGTCCCGGGCGAACGAGCGAACCGAGGAGGCCCGGGACCCATACTCCGCAGTCTATCGAGAGCACACGGCGTATGGGTCCCCGCCTTCGCGGGGACGACAGCGTTAGACGCTACGTAAGAAAATCAACTCCGTGTCGTCGTAATCCCGCCGCTCCAATTCCTCGTAACCTTCCGGCGCTTTGAAGGCGGCATCCGTCGCTTCTTCCACCACGGCCAGCGCGCCGGGGACGAGCCAGCCGCCGTTGCGCGCCGAGGTGAGCGCCTTCTCGGCCAAGCCTTTGCGATAGGGCGGATCGAGAAAAGCTAGCGTGAACGGCTCCAGCGGATGCACCGGCCCGAGCTTGGTCGCGTCGCGGCGAAAGATGCGGGTGACGCCGCCGAGGCCGAGCGTGCCGACATTGTCGCGCAACAGCGCGCGCGCCTGCACGCCGTCGTCGACGAACAGCGCAAACGCGGCGCCGCGCGAGATGGCCTCGATGCCGAGGGCGCCGGTGCCGGCGAAGAGGTCGAGCACGCGCGCGCCAGCGACCGGGTCGCCGTAAGCGTGGGCGAGGATATTGAACAGCGATTCGCGCAAGCGGTCGGCGGTCGGGCGCAGGCCGTCCGACTTCGGCCCGGCGATCGGGCGCGAGCGCAATCTGCCGCCGACCACGCGCATTATTTTTGCCTTGGATACTTGGGTCGCGGGCCGCCGGTGCGGTCGCGGCGCGGCTGTTTTTTCTTCTTGTCATTCCGGGACGCGCGCAGCGGGGTCCCGGAATCCAGATGCTTGCTCGATGCGTCTTTCTGGGTTCCGGGTTCGCGACCTTGCGGTCGCGCCGCGGAATGACGGAGAGGGGCCACATGCTCGATCAACGGCGCCTCGAAATCCGCCGCGGCTTGCTTGGCGATCTCCGGCCCGAGCGCCGTCTTCAGCGCCTCGGTCTTTACTTCCACCACGGCGCCGTCCTTGAGTTCGCCCAGTTCGAACGGCCCGAAGGCGACGCGGATCAGCCGGTTCACTTGGAGGTCGAGCGTCTCCAAAACTTTACGCACCTCGCGGTTTTTGCCTTCGCGGATGCCGATGGTGAGCCAGACATTGGCGCCCTGTTCGCGGTCGAGCGTCGCCTCGATCGGCCCGTAATGCACGCCCTCGACGGTGACGCCGGCGCGTAGCCGATCGAGCGCCGGCTGCAGCACGCGGCCCAAAGCGCGCACGCGGTAGCGGCGCAGCCAGCCGGTCGCCGGCAATTCGAGCACGCGCGCCAAGCCGCCGTCATTGGTGAGCAGCAGCAGCCCCTCGGTGTTGATGTCGAGCCGGCCGATGCTAATGAGCCGCGGCAGATCCTTCGGCAGCGCCGCGAAAATGGTCGGCCGGCCCTCCGGATCGGAGTTCGTGGTCACCAGCCCGCGCGGCTTGTGATAGCGGAACAGCCGCGTGCGTTCGCGCGCGCGCAGCGGCTCGCCGTCGACCGCGATGCGGTCGGCCGCCGTCACGTTGAGCGCCGGCGAAGAAATCACCGCGCCGTTGACGGAAACGCGGCCGTCGGCGATCCAGGCCTCCGCCTGACGGCGCGAGGCGAGGCCGGCGCGGGCCATCACCTTGGCGATGCGCTCGCCCTGTTTGTCATGGGTTGTTTTTTCGGGCATGAGCACGCTTTATGGCATTGCCCGCATTCATGCAATTCGCCTTGGAGGAAGCCCGCGCCGCCGGCAGCCGCGGCGAGGTGCCGGTCGGTTGCGTCATCGTGCGCGGCGGCGAGGTAATCGCCCGCGCGGGCAACCGCACCGTCGCCGACAAGGACCCGACCGCGCATGCCGAATTGCTGGCGATCCGCCAGGCCGCAGCCGCGCTCGGCAGCGAGCGGCTTGCCGATTGCGATCTCTATGTGACGCTCGAGCCCTGCGCCATGTGCGCCGCGGCGATGGCGTTTGCCCGCATCCGGCGGCTTTATTTCGGCGCCGCCGATCCGAAGGGCGGGGCGGTGGAAAACGGCGTGCGGTTTTTTGCCAGCCCCACCTGCCATCACCGGCCGGACGTCTATGGCGGCATCAATGAGACTGAGTGTGCGGAATTGTTGCGCGGTTTTTTCCAGGCGAGGCGTTGACTAAACCTGCCGGTCCACCAGCTTACCCATGTCGGGCGGCGGCGGGGATTGCTCGTCCGGCGCCTCATCATCGCGTTCATCGGTCGAGCGCGGCGGCTGCCGCTTGGGCGACGCCGCCATCTTCGCCGTGACAATGCGAACGCCAAGGCCGCCTGCGCCGGTGACGGAGGTTTTCATCATCCCCCGATATTAGCGGGCGGGCGTCAATCTTGGCTTTCGCCATTGCGCGAAAAGCAGCCGCTCCCGGAAACGATTTGTTGACCGTAACGCAGCCACGCTACGCGGCCCGCGCGAATTCCCAGGCCTTGTCGGCGAGCGGGCGCACCATCGCGGCCTTGGCCGGCGCGAATTCGGACGTCGCGGTGCCGTCGCGCACGCGCCCGATGATGCCCTGCAAAATGGCGGCGATGCGGAAGAAATTATAGGCGAGATAGACCGGCAGCGCCGGACGCGGGTCGAGCCCGGTGCGCTTAACGTAGAGATCGACGTAGTCGGCCATCGACGGAATGCCGAGCGCGCGCAAATCTTGCCCGACCAGCGAAGCGGTGCCGGCGGCGCTGTCCGAATGCGGCATATGCCAGGCCATCAGATGATAGGTGAAATCGGCGAGCGGATCGCCCAGCGTCGATAATTCCCAATCGAGCACGGCGATAATCTTCGGCGCCTCCGCCGCCACGATCAGATTGTCGAGCCGGTAGTCGCCATGCACCACGCGCGGCGCGCCGGCCGGCGGCGCGTGGCCGGGCAGCCAGTCGATCAGCCGTTCCATGGCGTCGATCTTTTCCGTTTCCGAAGCGCGATACTGCTTCGACCAGCGCTCGACTTGGCGCGCCACGTAATTCTCGCCACGGCCGAAATCGCCCAGGCCGATTTGCGCCGGATCGAACGTGTGCAGCCGGGCGATGGTTAAGTTCATCGCGTCGTAGACCGCGGCGCGTTCGGCCGGATTGGAGGCCGGCATCTGCGGCTCCCAGAACACGCGGCCGTCGGCATAGCTCATCACGTAGAACGGCGTGCCGGCGACGCCCTCGTCGGCGCAAAAGGCGAGCGGCGCGGCGACCGGGAAATTTTGCGCATGCAGCGCGCTGATGACGCGGAATTCGCGATCGACCGCGTGCGCCGAGGGCAACAGCTTGCCCGGCGGCTTGCGGCGCAGCACGTAAGCGCGGCCCGGCGTCTGCAGCAGATAAGTCGGGTTCGACTGGCCGCCTTTGAATTGCTGCACGCTGAGCGGACCGGCAAAGCCCTTCACCTGCGCCGTCAAAAATTTCTCGAGACGCGCAGCATCCAGCCGCAGCGCGGGCACCGCCTCCTTGGTGCCGGAAAAAGCCTGCTGCCGGTCGAGGGTGGTCATTTCGTATCCCAGTCATTCCGGGGCGCGCACGAAGTGCGCGAACCCGGAATCCAGAAATAATTTCGGCGGGTGATGCCTCTGGATTCCGGGTCCCTCCCTTCGGGCGGCCCCGGAATGACGAAAATAATCACTTCTTCGCCTCAAACGAAATCGCCGCGTCGGCATAGATCTTGTAGCTTTGCGTCTTCGGCTTCGCTTTGTCTTCCTCTTCAAGATACTGGATCGAGCTTTTGCCGAGCAACGCGCGCGGCAAGATCATCACGCGGATGAAGCGGCTCGCCTTGTCGAGCGCGGCTTGCGCGTAGACCGGGTCGGGCCCGCTCTCGTACCAGGCGCCGCCCGGCCCGTAGCTGGTCGAGCGGTTGTGGGTGTCGATGCGGATGCCGCCCTCGATCAGGCAGCGGATGCCGGGCCCCTGGTGGCAATGCCGGTAGGCGACGCCGCCGGGCGGGAAGGCGACGCTGTCGCCGCGCATCAGCAGATCGCCCTTGGGCAGGGTTTCGAGGTAAGCGGTGAGCTTCTCGTGCGAGATCATGCCGGGGGCGCTCGCCACCGTCGAACCGCGCTCGCCGCGCGCCAGCTCCCAGCGCCAGCAGGTCACGCCGCCGGGGCCGGGCCGCACCAGCGCGGCGCCTTCGCCCTGCCAGGCCTCGCCTTCGTGCACGGTCTCGCCGCCGATCTGCGCCGAGCCGTGCACCACGAAGATGAAACGCGGCAGCGGCGGCAGTTCGAATTGCACGTTTTCGGCGCTCGAGAGAATATCTTCGTAGAGGCGGAGAACTGGATGCATCAAACCCCTTTCTTACGCGCGGTCTTATGCGAATAATCGGGCCCGCTTTTCGCGGGTCACGCGTTATCCCACTGTCACCGAGTCTAGCAAGGTCGCCGCGGTTGCGCGCGGATTTTCTTTGCCGGCGAAATGGCGCTTCCGGCAAAAACAAAGCCCGGCGCGCGGCCGGGCTTTGCTCCATCACGTATCGGCGGATGGTATTAGTTGCCGCCATTTTGCTGCGTGTGATCGCCCTCGCGCAGCAGCTGCATGCGAATGACGGCATCGGGATCGGCCCCGATAATATTGCCGTTGTCGACGACCGCGTCGCTCCGCGGAACGAAGGCGTAGGCTTGCATCGCCGAATCGTCGCGCATGGCGCGGTGATATCCCGCGGCCAGAGCGGGCGACGCCACGAGAGCGGCAAGGGTAGCAGCTAACAGATACTTCTTCATTTCGGGTCTCCGAGTGTGACAGCCCCGCCGCAGCAGATAGGTCTGACTCACCGGTGCGCTAGAGTGGTGTAAGCGCATGGACGCCATGTCAAACTTGGCTAAGCAATTTGTCTAAAGAGACCGAACAATCTCGCTTCCGCCACACTTGTTGCGAGACTGAATTTTTTTAATGTCGAATTTATTTTTGTTCGCGCTCGATGGCGCGCCAACCGATATCGTGCCGGCAAAATCCATCAATCCAATTTATCTTATCGATCGCCGCATAAGCGCGTTGTTGCGCCTGCGCCACGCTGTTGCCGCGCGCACACACATTCAACACGCGCCCGCCGTTCGCGAAAATGTGATCGCCGTCGCTGCGTGTGCCGGCATGAAAAATTTCCACGCCCTCGACTTGCGCCGCCGCGTCGAGCCCCTCGATCAGCGAGCCTTTTTTGTAAGCGCCCGGATAGCCTTTCGCCGCCATCACCACGGTGAGCGCGGCCTCGTCATACCAGCGCAGATCGAAATTTTTCAGTTGCCCGTCGCGCGCGGCGATGAGCGCCGGGACGAGGTCCGACATCAGGCGCAGCATCAGCACCTGGCATTCCGGATCGCCGAAGCGGACGTTGTATTCGATGAGCTGCGGCCCCTGTTTGGTGATCATCAGCCCGGCAAACAGCACGCCCTTATAGGGCGCGCCCAGCGCTTTCATCGCGCGCACGGTCGGCAGCACGATCTCGTCCATCACCCGCGCGTTCATTTCAGGCGTCATCACCGGCGCCGGCGAATAGGCGCCCATGCCGCCTGTGTTCGGCCCCTTGTCGCCGTCGAACACGCGCTTGTGGTCCTGCGCCGACGCCAAGGGGATAGCGGTTTCGCCGTCGCACAGCGCGAAGAACGAGGCCTCCTCGCCGACGAGACAATCCTCGATGACTATTTCCCAGGCGGGCGCTCCCAAAGGATTGTCTTTGCCACCGCCGAACATCATGTCGATGGCGGCTTCCGCTTCCGCGACCGTCTCGGCCACCACCACGCCCTTGCCGGCGGCGAGCCCGTCGGCCTTGACCACGATGGGCGCGCCTTTTTTGCGCACGTAATCCTTGGCTGCGCCTGCGCCCTTGAAGCGCTCGTAGGCCGCGGTCGGGATTTTATTCGCCTTGCACAGGTCCTTGGTGAAGCCCTTGGAGCCTTCCAGCCGCGCCGCCCATTTAGACGGCCCGAACGCCTTGATGCCGACGGCTTTCAGGTCGTCGACGATACCGGCAACGAGCGGCACCTCCGGCCCGACCACCACCAGGTCGATCTTGCTCTCCCGGCAGAACGCGATCACCGCCTTATGGTCGGTCGTATCGAGCGCGACGCATTCTGCCTCCTGCGCGATGCCGGCGTTGCCCGGCGCGCAATAGAGCTGGTCGGTCAGCGGGCTCGCCGCGATCTTCCAGGCCAGCGCATGCTCGCGGCCGCCGGAACCGAGGATGAGGATGTTCATGGGGGAGCCTGTACCATGGCATGCCGGCGTCTAAGCACGGCGCCGGACCGCCGGTCGCCAGTTATCCACGGCCAGATAAGCGCAAGGGAGCTATTGTAATATCGCCCGTGATATCATATCATTGGGAGTATGAGATGTGTACTCGACACCAACGTGGTTGTCGCGGCGATGCACAGCCCGCGCGGGGCGTCGGCGGCACTTCTCATGGCGGCTCGGCGTGGCGAGATCACGATGGTAGCCAATGTCGGTTTGGCGCTGGAATACGAAGCCGTCTGCCGGCTGGCCGAGCATCGGCTGGCGGGCGGGCTCGACCAGGAGCAGGTTGGCATCTTCATCGATGCCATTCTGGCAATGGTCGAACCCGTGGAAACGCACTATCTCTGGCGGCCGCAGTTGCGTGACGCGGCGGACGAGTTTGTGCTGGAGGCCGCGGTCAACGGGCAAGCCGCGGCCATCGTCACTTTCAATCGGCGCGACTTTGGCGTCGCGCCGGCAAGCTTCGGAATCGAAGTGTTGATTCCGGGCGAAGTCTTGCGGAGACTCAAACGATGAAGAATCAATCCACTTATCCCCTGCGCCTGCCGCGCTCGCTCAAGCAGGAAGTCGAGCGCCGTGCCCAGGAGGACGGCACCAGCGTCAATCAGTTCGTCGCGACGGCGGTAGCGGAGAAGCTCGCAGCCATGAATACCGCGCAGTTTTTCGCCGACCGCCGCGCGCGCGCCGATTTCAAAGCCTTCGACCGGCTCATGAAGCGCAAAGGCGGCGAGCCGCCGCGCGGCGACGACAAGATCGTTTGAGTGCAATGCCGGAACCCGCCCTCAACAACGTCGTGGAATGGACCGTCTCCGAGCTGTCGGCGGCGCTCAGGAAGACCGTCGAGGACGCATACGGCTACGTGCGGGTGCGCGGCGAGGTGTCGGGCTTCAAGGGACCGTCGCCCTCCGGCCACGTCTATTTCCGCCTCAAGGACGACAAAGCGGTGCTGGAAGGCGTGATCTGGAAGGGCGTCTGGGGCCGCATGCGGGTGAAGCCGGAGGAGGGGCTTGATGTGATTGTCTCCGGCAAGCTCACCACCTTCGCCGGCTCGTCGAAATATCAGATCGTCATCGACACGCTGGAGCCCGCCGGCATCGGCGCGCTGATGAAGCTGCTGGAGGAGCGCAAGAAGAAGCTCGCCGCCGAAGGCCTGTTCGATGAAGCGCGCAAGCAGCTCTTGCCGTTTCTGCCTGAGGTAATCGGCGTCGTCACCTCGCCGACCGGCGCGGTGATCCGCGACATTTTGCATCGCCTGGCCGACCGTTTTCCGCGCCGCGTGCTGGTGTGGCCGGTGCGCGTGCAGGGCGAGAGCTCCGCCGCCGAGGTGGCGAACGCCATCAAGGGCTTCAACGCGCTGCCCGCGCGCGGCGCGCTGCCGCGGCCGGATTTGATCATCGTCGCGCGTGGCGGCGGCTCGCTCGAAGACTTGTTGTCGTTCAGCGAGGAGATCGTGGTGCGCGCGGCGGCCGAAAGCATGATCCCGCTCATCTCCGCGGTCGGCCACGAGACCGACATCACGTTGATCGACTTCGCGTCCGATCGGCGCGCGCCGACGCCGACCGCCGCCGCCGAGATCGCCGTGCCGGTGCGTGCCGAATTGCTGGCGCGCATCTCAGCGTTTGCCGCGCGGCAGATCGGCGCCTGGCAGCGCGGCATGGACGTGCGGCGCACCGAATTGCGCGCGGCGACGCGCGCGTTGCCGGCGCGCGATGAATTGCTCGCCGAGCCGCGCCAGCGGCTGGACGCGCTGGCGGCGCGCCTGCCGCGCGCCTTGCAAGCCAACGCGCAACAGCACCGCACCCAGTTCACGCGTGTTGCGACAAAACTGTCGCCGCGGCTGCTAAAGTTGCGGCTGGCGCGCTCGAGCGAAATCGTGGTCGCGATCACCAAGCGCGGCAGGCTCGCGCAGCGGAATTATCTGCAACGCCGCGCCGATCGCGTGCTCGCCGCCGGGCAGTTGCTTGCCGCTTTTTCATATCACGGCGTGCTGGAGCGCGGCTTCGCGCTGGTGCGCGACGACGAGGGCCATCCCTTACGCTCGGCCGCCGCGGTCGGCGGCGGCATGCGGCTGGCGATCGAGTTTGCCGACGGGCGTGTGGCGGCAACCGCCGACGGCGAGGGCGGCCGGGCGCCCGCCGGCAAGCCCAAACCGCGCCAACGCGGCGGGCAAGGCCCTTCTGGGCAGGGGACCCTGCTATGACGCGGGCGCCGGCGGGGTTTCGCTTAGGTCAGCAAGCGACTATCTTGGCCTAGCCGGTCAGGCTGGATGGAGGCTATCCTTGCTCAATCGCTACGATCGTTCCTCGCCGATAAATGGCGAGGCCGAGGTGAAATACCTCGACGGCGATTTCCGCGTGGTGCGCCCCGGCGCTTTCGTGCGCTGCGCAGTGACCGGTGTGCCGATCCCGCTCGAAGAGCTCAAATACTGGAGCGTCGATCGCCAGGAGGCCTTTGCCTCGCCGCAGGCGGTGCTGCAGCAACTGCGCCCGAAGACCGGCAAGTAGTCAGCCGCGCAGCTTCGCCAAGACCAGCTTTCGCAATTCGTCCATCTCGGTCACGACAAGCGTGATCGGCAGCACGTGTGTCTCGGCGGCAAGCGCCGCCAGCAGCGCATCGCCGGCCATGCGCGCGCGGTCCTTCTCGGTGGTGAGCAGCGCGAGCCCGTCGTGCTCGGCGCGCATGATCAACTCGGCGGCCTCTTCGGTGCTGAAGCGGTGATGATCGGGAAACGGCTGGCGTTGCGCGACGGCAATGCCGGCTTGCGTGGCGGTTGTGAAAAACTTGTCCGGATCCCCGATGCCGGCGAAAGCCAGCACCTTGCGCCCTTTCAATTCGGCGACGGCGGCAGGATCTGGCCGCAAGTATCCGTGAAACATCGGCAGGCCCGTTGCCGCCAAGTCGCGCGCGCCGTCACCGTCGCCGACCATCAAGAGCGCATCCGTGCGCTTGAGCTGCGCGGCAAGCGGCGCGCGCAAGGGCCCGGCGGGAAACACGCGTCCGTTGCCGAGCCCGCGCCGGGCGTCGGTCACGGCCAGCGTAAAATCCTTGACGAGCGAGCCATTCTGCAAGCCGTCGTCCATGACGATGACGGTGGCGCCGCCGGCAACCGCGGCCTGCGCGCCGGCCACGCGGTCGCGAGCGACGATGGTCGGCGCCACGCGGGCAAGCAGCAGCGCCTCGTCGCCCACAAGCGCTGCCGCATCGCCATGCGCATCGACAAGCTTCGGCCCGGCCAGGCTGCCGCCATAGCCGCGACTCAAACAAAACACCCTTTCGCCGGTCTCTTTCAGCCATTTCGCCAATAGCAGTGCGGCCGGCGTCTTGCCGGCCCCGCCCAGCGTGAAATTGCCGACGCACAGCACCGGCACGCCCGCGCGATTGTCTTGCGGCGCCATTCGCTGCGCGGTGATGTTGCCGTAAACCGCGGCAATGGGCGCCAGCAGGCCGCAGGCTAGGCCCGGTTTGCGCCACCAGAAGGCGGGCTCACGCATGGTCGGCTCGCTGGCGCAGGCGAAGCTGCATCAGATAGGGGTCGAGCGAGTGCAGCGTGCGCTCGAGCGCGCCGCTCAGGCTGTCGACGGTTGCGCGCGCGGCATCGGCGACGCGGGCGCGGACTTCCGGTTGCGCCATCAAGGCGCCGATCCCGGCGGCGAGCTTGCCGGCGTCGGCGACCGGCTCGGCGCCATGCGCCGCATCGAGCGCGGCGTAGATTTCCGCGAAATTACCGACATGCGGACCATGCAGGATGGCGGCGCCGAGACGCGCGGGCTCGATCGGGTTCTGCCCGCCATGTTTTACCAGCGAACCGCCGACAAAAACGATCGGCGCGAGGCGATAGATCAGGCCGAGTTCGCCAACCGTATCGGCGACATAAATATCGGTCGAAGCCTCCGGCAATTCGCCGCGCGAGCGCAAGCGCACTTTCAGCCCGACTGCGCGGGCGATCTCGGCGACGCCGGGGCCGCGCTCGGGATGGCGCGGCGCGATCAGCGTCAGCAGGCCGGCAAAATTCGTGCGCAGCCGCCGGTGCGCATCGATGATGGCGGTTTCCTCGCCGGCGTGGGTGGAAGCCGCCGCGATGGTCGGCCGGCCGGCGATGGCGGCTTGCAGGTCGGCGAGCTTGACGCGGTCGGCGGGCGGCGCCGGCCCGTCGAGCTTGAGATCGCCAGTGGTGACGACGTGCGGGGCGCCCAATTCACTTAAGCGCTCGGCGTCGGCCGGCGTGCGCGCCAGGCACAGATCGAGCCGGCGCAGCAGGTCGCCGATGGTCGCCGGCAGATAGCGCCAGCGCTTGAAAGAGTTTTCCGACACGCGGCCGTTGACCAGGATCATCGGCACGCCGCGCTGCGAGGTCTCGATCATGATGTTGGGCCACAGATCGGATTCCACGAACAGCGCGAGGTCCGGTTGCCAATGTTCGAGAAAACGGCGCACGAACATCGGCACGTCGAGCGGCACGAATTGATGGATCACGCCGCGCGGCAGCCGCTGCTCGGCGAGCCCGCCCGAGGTGACCGTGCCGGTGGTCACCAGCACGTCGATCTCGCGCGCGCGGATGCGCTCGATCAACGGCAGGACGCTGGCCAATTCGCCGACGCTCGCGCCGTGCAGCCAGACCAGCGGGCCGGGCGGCCGCGCCATCGTGCTGATGCCGCGCCGTTCGGCGAGCCGCAGCCGGTGCTCCTTGCCGCGGCGCAGCCGCCGCGCCAGCAGCAGCGGGGTAATCGGCGTCATCGCCACCGAAAACATCCGGTAGCCGCGCAACGTTGCCGGCAGTCTGCCGCTCACGGATCGGCGCTCCCCTTGCCGTCGGCGATCTCGTAGGCGCGCTGCGTCGCCGCGTTGAGCGAATTCTCCACCTCGCGCCGCGCGGTTTCCAGCGCCGCACTGTCGGCGTCTTCGGCCACGTAGATCGGCCCCTTCACCGCCACCGCCATGCGGCCGAACGGCAGATTGATCGCCGTGCGGTCCCAATTGTCGAGCTCAATCCGACGCTGCGTCGCTATCGCCGCCACATAGATCGGCCGCCGCGAATACTGCGCCAGCTTGACGATGCCGAGCCCGGCCACGCGCGCGACCTTCGGCACGTCGGCGGTGAGCGCGACGTTGAAGCCTCGCGCCAGCGCCTCGAGCATTTCGTTGAACGCGGTGGCGCCGCCCTTGCGGTGGAACTCGCCATTGTGCGCGCCGGAGCCGCGGATGGTGGCGATGCCGAGCTTTTCGGCGGCGCGCGCGTTGATCTCGCCGTCGCGGTGGCGCGAGATCAATACCTTGGCGGGGAAACGCTCGCCCTTCGGTTTCATGAACGGCGCCATGAAATGTTGGCCGTGCCAAAGTCCGATGACCGCCGGCAGGTCGGCGATGTCGTAAATGTTCGCCGGCTCGATGATGCTTCGCGTGGTGCTGTTGACCAGCCGAAGATAAGCGGCCCCTACCGTGGCGACGGTATCCTGGAAGACGGGCGACCCGACGATTCGCTTGCGAAAAGACATCAACACCTACTCAAAGCGCACCGCCCGTGCCGTGCGGGCGGAATCGAGCCTGCGGCGGCGCGGATTAAGCTACACGGGCGTCATTTATGCAAACTCGCCGCGGCGGTTGCGCACCAGGTCGATTAGCGTGTCGTGGCGGGCGGAACCCGCCGCAATCAGCGCGCCATGCGTTGCGTAGGGGGCCTTGTAGCTCAACGGCTGGCCGGAAAAATCGGTGAATGAGCCGCCTGCTTCGTACAGCACGAGGTCGGCCGCTGCGAGGTCCCAGTCCTGGCTGCCGGGCGAAACGAAGGCGGCGTCGAGGGCCCCTTGCGCGACGCGGGCGAGCCGCAAGGCGAGCGAGTGCACCCGCGGCTGCGCCAAGATGCTGGGGTCGAGCCCGGCGAGCTTGTCGAGATAGCGTTTCGGGCCGGCGAGTTTGGCGCCGCTCAACGTTTCGCCGCGGCTCACCTCGATTGCCGCGCCGTTGAGCGTGGCGCCGCGGCCGTGCAGCGCCAGAAACATTTCGTCGCTCACCGGCGCATAAAGCGCGGCGAGCTGCGGGCGCCCATCCTCCACCAACGCCACCGAAACGGTCCAGTCGGCGCGGCCGGCGATATAGGCGCGGGTGCCGTCGATCGGGTCGACCACCCAGGCGAGCGGCAGCGCGCGGTCGGGCAATTCCTCCGTTTCCTCCGATAGCCAGGCCGCGGCGGGCATGAGCGCGGTGAGCCGCGTTCGCAGCAGATCGTTGACCGCGATGTCGGCTTCGGTGACCGGCGAGTTGTCGTCGCCCTTGGTCCAGCGCTTGAACGGACCGCGCGCGGTGGCGCGGGCCAAATCGCCGGCGTCATGCATGATCGCCGCAAGCGGCTCGCGGAGCGGCACTATGTCATTGCGCATGATCTTTTCCGAAAACCGGTTCCCACTTTTCGGGATCATGCGCTTCATTGTCCGGCAACGGTCAGGCCTTCCAGCCGCAGCGTCGGCGCATTGATGCCGTGGCGGAATTCGAGATCGTCGGCGGGAGTTATCGCGCGGAACATGTCGAGCAAATGCCCGGCAATGGTGACCTCGCTCACCGGAAAAGTGCGCTTGCCGTTCTCGATCCAGAAACCGGAGGCGCCGCGGCTGTAGTCGCCGGTCACCATGTTGACGCCCATGCCGATCAGGTCGGTGACGTAGAAGCCGTCTTTGATGTCGGCGATCAGTTCGTCGGGGCTCGCTTTACCGGCTTCGAGGTGCAGGTTGCTGGCGCCGGGCGAGGGCACCGAGGAGACGCCGCGATTGGCGTGGCCGGTGGTGACGAGCCCAAGTTCGCGCGCGGTGGCGCAATCGAGGATCCAGGAGCGCAACACGCCGTCGTCGATCAGGGCGAGCTTCTTGCCGGCGACGCCTTCGCCGTCGAAAGGATGCGAGCGCAGGCCGCGCCGGCGCAAGGGATCGTCAATGATGCGGATGCCGTCGGCGAAAAGCTTCTGCCCCATCTTGTCGCGCAGGAAACTCGTTTTGCGCGCGACCGACGCGCCGTTGACGGCGCTGGCGAGGTGCGAGACCAGCGAGCCGGCGACGCGGCGGTCGAACACCACCGGCACCTTGCGGGTCGTTACCTTGCGCGGATTGAGCCGCTCGACCGCGCGCTCGCCGGCGGTGCGGCCGATCTTTTCCGGGCTTTCCAAATCGGACGCGTGGCGCACGCTCGAATAATCGTAATCGCGTTCCATGCCGGTGCCGCTGCCGGCAATGGCCGTCATCGAGATGCCGTGGCTGGAGCCGAGATAGGCGCCGCGGAAACCGTGGCTGGTCACCAGCACCATGCCGCCGATGCCGGCCGAGGCCGAGGCGCCGCCCGACTTGGCGACGCCCTTGATCGCCATCGCTGCGACTTCGGCTTCGCGCGCGTTCTGCTCCAGCCGCTCGACCGTCGGCAGGTCGGGATCGATCAAATCGAGATCGGGAAAATCATGCGCCAGCAGGCTATCGTCGGCGAGGCCGGCGAACTTGTCCTCGGGCGCCGCCCGCGCCATGGCTACCGCGCGTTCGGCAAGCCGCCCGCTGCCGTCGGCCGCCATGTCGTTGGTCGAAACGACCGCCTGGCGGCGGCCGACCAAGACGCGCAGGCCGAGATCGTCGCTTTCGGCGCGCTCGCTCTCCTCCACCGCACCGTCGCGCACCTCGATCGCGAGCGACATCGAGCGCACCGCCACCGCGTCGGCGGCATCGGCGCCGACAGCGCGGGCAGCCTTGACCAGCCGCTCGGCGCGGTCGGTGAGGGCGGTCTGATCGAAGAGGGAGGCGGCGGGAGCGTGCATGGTGCGCTTCATTTGGGCCTGGATTCGGCGCCGCGCAACCGCCGATCCGAACATTTTGCGGCGCGCCGGCAAGGTCTCGTCAATCATGGTTGGCAACGTCCCGTCAATCATGCGCCGCGAAGCGGGCGCGGTGACCTCCGGTTAACCGCGAAGCTTAAGCGGATTCCGACGCCTTTCCGCCATGATCCCTGCGCGACCGGAACAATAAGCCCGGCGCGGGAGAGTTTCGAGGCGTCAAATGCGAAGTGGCGGAATGCCCGCCGGGTCGGGCCGCAGCGCGCGGCTCGACCCGTTCACCTTGCCGGCGCGTTTTGCGGCGAGCGATGCCGTAGCCGACGAGCGGGTGCGGCTGGTGGAGCTCTATCGCGAACGCGTGGTGGTGCGCCGCTCGCTCGGCGGCATGCGCATGGCGCTCAACATGCCGGTCTCCGCCTTTGCCGGCGTCGCCATCCGCGTGCTGGCGCGTGAAGGCGAGGCGCCTTCCGTTTCCGTCACGCTCGAACACAAGGATCCGGCGCTGGCGCTGCCGCTGCTCGTCTGCGGCGAAACCGACGAGGCCTTCGCCGACTGGCGTGCCTGGGGCAATGTGCTGAACCTGCCGCTGTTGGTCGCCGAGGATGACGGCGAGTTGCGCGAACCTTTCGCGCGCATGGGCGGCGTGCGCGTCGGTACGGTGCGTCCGCGCCGCTGGCGGCGCAGCGCGCTCAAGCGCCGCCGACCGACCATCCTCATGCGCCGCCCGACCGGCAAGCTCACCGAGGCGACGCGGGTCTATCGCGACGAACGCGAGATTATCGCCAGGAATTAGTTGTTACCGAGAGACATTCTTACTTTCCCTCTCCCCTTGTGGGAGAGGGTGCCGAGCGAACGTCAGTGAGCGAGGCGGGTGAGGGCGTCGGCGCTAAATGTGAGTCGAGCCCCCTCACCCGGCTCGTGCTTCGCATTCGCTCAGCACTCGCCACCCTCTCCCATAAGGGGAGAGGGTAAGAAGCGTCGCTGCTTCTACCGGGCAAGCCGGGTTTACTCACACCGCCGCAGTTTCAACGCGCCGCTTTGGCCGCTCATTTCGATGTGGTCGGCGTCGATGAGGCGCAGGGTGTAGCTCGTCTGCGCGTTGTTGATCTGGCCGTTGGTGAACACGTCGACGACGCGGTAGCTCGACGTCCCCGACGCCGTCACCGATTTGTTGCGGTAGGCCGGCACGGCGCCCTTGCTGTCGGTGCGCTGGTTGCCCTTGAAATCGATGACGCGCTTGCCGGCGCAATCGATCGCGCCTTTCTCCGAGCTCGCGCTCTGGCCCCAAGCGCCGGAAACCGGATAGTTGTCGGCAAACGCCGGCGCGGCGAGCGCGCCGAGCAGCATGGCGGATAGAATCGTCTTGCGCATAGCGTAAAGGTGGCACCGCGCCGGCCAAATTCAAGCGCAAGCGCTGCGGATGCTTAACGAACGGCGCGGGTTTTTATGTCAATTTGCCGCGGCCGCCGCCGCCCGGCTCAGCCGATAGCCCGGTTTGCCGTAATAAAAGCCGTTGGAGAAGGGCGCGCCGATCTTAAGCGCCTCGAGGCGGGCCGTCGCTTCGGCGGCGCCGAGGCGGCGGTCGAGGGCGTCGCGGAAGACCTTCGCCACTTCGACCATGTCGCAGCTATGCGGCGACAGGCGGAAACGGGCAACGCCCATGGCCTGCAATTCCTTAAGTTCGCCGGCCAGATTGAGATAATCGTGCGACATGGTCTGGATGCCGTTGACGGTGAGGAACGGCTTGTCCTCCAGCGTGCGCAACGTCATGCCGTCCACATCCTCGTTGCAGACGAACTGGCAGCTGTCCTTGGTGCGGCCGTGCGCGCGCGCGTGATAGCAACGGGCCGACAACGCGAGGCCGACGCGGCCGAACACTTGTACCTCGATGGAAACGCCGAGCTTGGCGGCGTGCGGGGCCAGCGCGCGGATGGCGCTCGCCGGCATTTCCGGCGGCAGGCAGACATTGCAGACGCCGCCGGCGGCGAGCACGGCGACCGTGCGTTCGTTATAGACATTGACGAAGGGGCCGGCGTGATGCGGCCGCCCGCGCAGGCGCAGCAGCGCGGAGCCGTCGTTCGCCTCGACCATGACGGCGGGGTCGGCGCAGGCCTCGTCGATCATCTTGCGTTCCTGCTTCGACATCACCTCGGCGAGCGTCGAAAGCACCACGGTCTTGCCGGCGGCGGTGAGCCGCGCAATCACCGCGTCGCGATAGTCGTCGAACAAAGGCGCGCGCTTGAAACAGATCGCTTCGCCCACATAGACGGTCTTAACCGGTGCCTCGTCAGCGATGCGGAAATAGAAATCGCGCCAGGCTTCCGGCTGCCAGTTGAACAGCAGCGGGCCGACGGTGAGTTCGCTCCCTTGCGCTTGCATGCTCACCTCCACCGCTTGCTGGGGAAGGCGCCTTCGGTCTCGCGGCGGCCTTCGGTGAGCGCCAAGAGGCTGGCGAAGGCGGCCTCGCGGCCGGCCATGATGTCGTCGACCGCCTTGCGGAAGGCGCCGACCACGGATTTCACGTAAGCGCGGCTGCGCTGGCGGCCCTCGATCTTGAGCGCGGTGACGCCGGCGCGCATCAGGTCGGGCAGTAGTGCCGACAGATTGAGACTGACCGGCTCCTCGAAGGCGTAATAGGGCGCGTCTTGCGCGCCGCACAGATAGCGGCCCTTGCAGATGGTCGGATAGCCGGCGCTTTCAGCCCCGGCGAAACGGTCAATGACGTAGTCGCCGAGCCGCGTGGTCAGGTTGCGCGCGGCGTCTTCCTCGTAATGCACGTCGGCGGCCGGTGAGCAGACGCCGTCCATGTTGGTCGAGGCGCCGGTGACGTAATTGGAAAGATAACAGCGGCCCTCCGCCATCATGCCGATATTGCCGAAGATGAAGGCCTCGATCTCGCAGGGGATCTGGCTGTGCAGTTCGGCGATTTCGGCGACCGTCAACATGCGCGGCAGCACCACGCGCTTGACGCCGAACTGTTCGCAATAAAAGCGGATCGCTTCCGGCGAGGAGGCTCCGGCCTGCACCGACAGATGCAGGCGCAGCTCAGGATAGCTGCGCGCGGCGTAATCGGCGACGCCCATGTCGGCGACGATCACCGCGTCGACGCCGAGCTTGGCGGCGCCGTCGATGGCATCTTTCCACATTTGGAACTTGCCGGCGGGCGGAAAGGTGTTGACCGCGAGCAGTAGCTTGGCGTTGCGCGCATGTGCGTAGGCCACCGATTGCTCGACCTCTGGAACCGTGAAATTCAGGCCGGGAAAATTGCGCGCATTGGTCTCGTTCTGCAGGCCGCAATAGACCGCGTCGGCGCCGGCATCGACCGCGGTGCGCAGGCCGGCCGGCGTGCCGGCCGGGCAGACCAGTTCGGGCCGCGTCAAATCCTGCACGTCGCTCATGCTATCGTCCCCGTATCGAGCGGACGGCGGAGAGCGCGACGCCGGCCGGTCCCGACAGCGGTCCGAAGCTCGCCACCACGCTGTCGAGTGCGGAGCCTTCGAAGTCGTCGAGCGCGTTGCGCAAAGCCACCACCGCCTCGGTGTCGCCGCTCACTTGTAAATCGCGCGAGAAGAACAGCGCGTCGCCGTCGAGCGAGCCGTCGATCATGTCGAGCAGGTTGAAGAAGGTGCCGGCGATGGCTGCGGCATGCACTGGCCGTTCGTAGCGGCGGTGGGCGGTGAGCAGCGGTTTGTCCTTGAGCGGCGTGAGCACCAGCACGAAGGGCAGATCGGTCGGGTCGATGAGGAAGCGCTTGCCCGCGTGGGCCCCGAGCCGATTGAACAGTTCGGGGCGCGAGGATGCGACATGCGCGGCAATGCGGCTGAACATCGGCTGCAGCAGCGCCAGCGGCACCGGCGCCAGCAGCACGCTGGGGACGTGTTCCAAAAGCGATTTGAGCGGGGACGCCGGGCGGCCCGCGCGGGGAGGGGCTAACATTGGAGCAAACTAGCCCCGCCGCCGGGCTGCGGGTTTGATCAAGGTCAAGGCGGGGGCGAGTTGCCCGGCGGGTGGCGTCTGCGGCGCGCGGTCGCGGCTATTCGGGTTTGCCGTATCCCCCCGCCGTCGGCGTCTGGATGATGACCGCTTCGCCTTCGTCGATCGTGGTTTCGTCGCAGCCCTGTAGGCGCTCCATGCGGCCGTCTTTGCGTCGCGCCCAGTTCTCGCCGATGTGGCCCGCTTCGCCGCCGGCAAGACCGAACGGCCGCACGCGGCGATGGCCGGACAAAATCGTGCAATCCATCTTTTCCAGGAAACGGATGGTGCGGCGGATGCCGTCGCCGGCGTGCCATTTTCCTTTGCCGCCCGAGCCGGTGCGAATGTGGAAATCCTCCAGCACCACCGGATAGCGGAATTCCAGAACCTCCGGATCGGTCAGCCGCGTGTTGGTCATGTGCGTGTGCACGGCGTCGGTGCCGTTGAAGCCGGGGCCCGCCGGCGAGCCGGAGCAGATCGTCTCGTAGTATTGGTATTTCTTGTTGCCGAAATTGAGATTGTTCATGGTGCCTTGTGCGGCGGCGAGCGCACCGAGCGCGCCGAACAGGCAATTGGTCACGGCTTGCGAGGTCTCCACATTTCCCGCCACCACCGCGGCGGGATATTCCGGCGACAGCATCGACTTTGCCGGGATGACGATATTGATCGGCCGCAGGCAGCCGGCGTTCATCGGGATGTCGTCGTCGACCATGACGCGGAACACGTAAAGCACGGCGGCGCGCGTCACCGGCTCGGGCGCGTTGAAATTGGTCGGCTGCTGCGGCGAGGTGCCGGTGAAATCGACCGTCGCCTCGCGTTTTTTCTTGTCGACCGAAATGCGCACCTTGATCGTGGTGCCCTGGTCCATCTCGTAGCTAAATTCGCTGTCGTGCAGCCGGTCGATGACGCGGCGCACGCTTTCCGCCGCGTTGTCCTGCACGTGCTGCATGTAGGCGCGCACAACCGGCAAAGTGAACTGCGCCACCATCTTGCGCAGCTCGGCGACGCCCTTTTCGTTGGCCGCTATTTGCGCCTTGATGTCGTTGATGTTCTGCACCGGATTGCGCGCCGGATATTTCGCGCCGGTCAGCGCCGCCATCAGCGCCGATTTCGCGGAAACGGCCGCGGTCGACGAGCTTGAAGTTGTCCATATAGACGCCTTCCTGCTCGATGGTGGTCGCATTGGGCGACATCGAGCCGGGCGAAATGCCGCCGACATCGGCGTGGTGCCCGCGCGAGGCGACCCAGAACAAAATCTTTTTCTTCTTGTCGTCGAACACCGGCGTGCAGACGGTTATGTCGGGCAGATGCGTGCCGCCGTTATAGGGTGCGTTGATGGCATAGACGTCGCCGGGCGCGATGCGGCCGGCATTGTCGCGGATGACGGTTTCGACCGAACGGTCCATGGAGCCGAGATGCACCGGCATGTGCGGCGCGTTGGCCACCAGCGTGCCATCATGCGCGAAGCAGGCGCAGGAGAAATCGAGCCGCTCCTTGATGTTGACCGAATAGGCGGTGTTCTGCAGCGACACGCCCATCTGCTCGGCGATCGACATAAAAAGATTATTGAACACCTCGAGCATGATCGGGTCGGCATGGGTGCCGATGGCGTGCGTGCGCTTGAGTTTCTTCGCCCGCGTCAGCACCAGGTGATTTTTACGCGTGAGTTCGGCCTTCCAGCCCGGCTCGACCACGATGGTCTGGTGCGGTTCAATGATGATGGCGGCGCCTTTGACGCGCGCGCCCGGCTTCAACTGGTCGCGCGTGTAGACGTTCGCCTTGTGCCAGGCGCCGGCGGAGAAGAAACGCGTTTGCCGCGCCGGCTTCGGCAATGGCGCGCGCGAGGCCTTGCCGGCGCGCTCGCTGAACTTGGCGCCGCCACCGACCGCCTCGACCGATACGGCTTCGACCACCATCTGCTTGCTGCGGTCGATGAAGCCGAAGCGCGCCTTGTGCGCCTTCTCGAAGGCACGTTTCATCGCGGGCAGGGCGCCGGCGGCGACCACCAGCGCGGTGTCGGTGCCGGCGTAGCGGATGTGCGCGCGCACGAAAATCTTGATCTTGGCCGCCGGCACGCCCTGGCCGGCGACTTCGTTGCGCGCCTCTTTGCCGAGCCGCGCGCCTTCGCGCTTGATTGCCGAGAGCGCCCTGCCGCCGTAGACGAGTTCGATCGCCTGCTGGCGCGTCGAGCGGATATCGGCGAGCCCCATGCCGTAGGCGGAGAGCAGCGAGGAAAACGGATGGATCAGCACCCGCGTCATGCCGAGCGCGTCGGCGACCAGACACGCATGCTGCCCGCCGGCGCCGCCGAAACAGTTGAGCGCGTAGCGCGTCACGTCGTAGCCGCGCTGCACGGAAATCTTCTTGATCGCGTTGGCCATGTTCTCGACCGCGATCTTGATGAAGCCGTCGGCGATCTCTTCGACCGATTTTTCGCCGGCCTGCCGCATGCTCACTTTCTGCGCCAGATTGTTGAAGTCGTGCCGCACTTTGTCTGCGTCGAGCGGCTGGTCCTGTCCGGGTCCAAAGATCTTTGGGAAGAAATCCGGGATCAGCTTGCCGACCATCACATTGGCGTCGGTCACCGCCAGCGGGCCGTTGCGGCGGTAACAGGCCGGCCCCGGATTGGCGCCCGCCGAGTCGGGGCCGACGCGAAAGCGGGCGCCATCGAAATGCAGGATGGAGCCGCCGCCGGCGGCGACCGTGTGGATGAGCATCATCGGCGCGCGCATGCGCACGCCGGCGACTTCGGTCTCAAAAGCGCGCTCGTATTCGCCGTCGAAGTGGGAGACATCGGTCGAGGTGCCGCCCATGTCGAAGCCGATCAAACGGTCGAAGCCGGCCTGTTTGCCGGTCTCCGCCATGCCGACCACGCCGCCGGCGGGGCCGGAGAGAATGGCATCCTTGCCTTGAAACAATTCCGCCGCGGTCAGGCCGCCGGACGACATCATGAACATCAGGCGCGCTTGCGAACGCCGCGCATCGAGATCCTTGTCCACCTGTGCGACGTAGCGGCGCAAAATCGGCGACAGATAGGCGTCCACCACCGTGGTGTCGCCGCGGCCGACCAGCTTGATCAGCGGCGACACTTCGTGGCTGACCGACACTTGCGTGAAGCCCATGTCGCGGGCGAGCGCCGCCGCTTGGCGTTCGTGCTCCGGGTAGCGGTAGGCGTGCATGAACACGATGGCCACGGCATTGATGCCGTCCGCCTTGGCCGCTTCGAGATCGCGCCGCACGGCGGCCAAATCGGGCGCGCGCTCGACCGTGCCGTCGGCGCGCACGCGTTCGTCGACTTCGGCGACGCGCTCGTACAGCATGTCGGGCTTGACGATCTCGCGCGCGAAAATCTTCGGCCGCGCCTGGTAGCCGATCTTCAGCGCGTCGCGGAAACCTTTGCTGATCAAGAGCAGCGTGCGGTCGCCCTTGCGCTCGAGCAACGCGTTGGTGGCGACGGTGGTGCCCATCTTCACCGCGCCGACGCGGCCGGCCGGGATCGGCTCGCCCGCTTTCAACCCCAACAGATCGCGGATGCCCTGCACGGCAGCGTCGGCATAGGCTTCCGGGTTCTCACTGAGCAACTTGTGCGCGGTGAGCGTACCGTCCGGCCGCCGCCCCACCACGTCGGTGAAGGTGCCGCCGCGGTCGATCCAGAAGTCCCAGCTTTGCCCCTGCCGCGCCGTCATCCGCCTTATCCCTTGCGTTGGCTTAAGCCAGCTTGAAAAAAACGTCAATAAATCGTTGACAATTTATCGACAGCGGATACGGTTGGACGGCAAACCGCTGGGGGCGGGGATGATGGCCAAACCGCGCCGCGACGCAGCGTTGGGACCGATCGTATCCTCGGCGCATCTGGCCGCGGGGGCGATGCCGGCGCTGTCGGAACTGGAATTCGGGCTGATTCTGCTCGGCCACGCCTTCGAGCGCTGGATGGTGCGCTGCATGGCAGCGGCCGGCGTGCCCGACCTCTCCGCGCTCGACGTGCTCGTTCTGCATACCATTGCCCACCGGTCGCGGCCCAAGCGCGTCGCCGACATTTGCCTCGTCCTCAATATCGAGGACACCCATCTTGTCACCTATTCGCTCAAGAAGCTCGATGCCTACAAGCTTTTGACCAGCGGCCGGCGCGGCAGCGAAAAGACCGTCAGCCTGACGCCCAAGGGCGAGGAAATCGTGCAACGATACCGCAAAATCCGCGAGGCGCTGCTGGTCGGGCCGGTCAAGGGCGCCGGCGCCGACGAGCGGCGCCTGTCGGAGATCGCCGGACTGATGCGCGCATTGTCCGGGCATTACGACCAGGCCGCGCGCGCGGCGGCAAGCCTTTGAGCAAATGCCGGTATTCGACCATAGGCCAAGAAAGCGAGTTTTGAACTGAACGAGACGGCTGTTAGTGTTCCACCAGGCAACAAGCGGATACGACGAATTCCGCCACGGGAGATGCAAAATGAAAACAATGTCGCGTATAGCGTTTGGAATTCTGCTGGCCGGCGGCATCGCCACCTCGGCCGCGGCGCAAACAAAATGGGACATGCCGACCCCCTATCCGGACGGCAACTTTCACACCAAGAATGACGTGATGTTCGCCGCCGATGTGGCGAAAGCGACCAATGGCGCGCTCACCATCGTGGTGCATTCGGCCGGCTCGCTGTTCAAGCATCCGGAAATCAAGCGCGCCGTGCGACAGGGTAGCGCGCCGATCGGCGAAATCCTCGAGTCGCTCGCCTCCAACGAGGCGCCGGTCTACGGGCTCGACTCGGTGCCGTTCCTCGCCACCGGCTATGCGGCCTCGCACAAGCTTTACATGGCGCAGAAGCCGTATCTTGAGAAGCAGCTCGCTAGCGAAGGCCTGATGCTGCTCTATTCGGTGCCGTGGCCGCCGCAAGGCCTCTACGCCAAGAAGGAGATCAAGTCGGTCGCCGATCTCAAGGGCATGAAGTTCCGCACCTATAACGCCATGATCGGCCGCATCGCCGCGCTCGCCGGCGCCATCCCGACGCAGATCGAAGTGCCCGACCTGCCGACCGCCTTTGCCACCGGCCGCGTCGACGTGATGATCACCTCGGCTTCGACCGGCGTCGATACCAAGGCGCAGGATTATCTCACTCACTACATGGACACCCAGGCCTGGCTGCCGCGTGACATCGTGTTCGTCAACAAGGCGGCCTTCGACAAACTGCCGGCCGCCGAACAGAAGTCGGTGCTGGCTGCCGCCAAGACCGCCGAAGAACGCGGCTGGAAAATGTCGGAAGAGGAAATGACCATCAAGAACGCCGCGCTGAAGGCGGCCGGCATCAAAGTGCTGCCGCCGTCGCCCGAGCTCAAGGCGGGCCTCGCCAAGATCGGCGCCACCATCGCCGCGGAATGGGAAAAGGCCGCCGGCGCCGACGGCACCGCCATGCTGGCGGCGTATCGGAAGTAAGTGACACGATTCATTTCGGGGCGCGGCCGATAAGCCGCGACCCCGGAATTTCGTGCCGCGCGCTTGATGCGCCGTTTCCTCGACACGCTTTATTTAGCGGCGCTTTGGGCGGCGGCGCTCTGCCTCGCCACCATCGCACTCTTGGTCGGCGCCCAGCTTGGCGGCCGTCTGCTCGACGGCGCGCTGGCGCTGTTGCATCTGCCGCGCACCGATTTCGTCATTCTCTCGCTTGCCGAGATCAGCGGCTATCTGCTCGCCGGTGCGAGCTTTCTGGCGCTCGCCGGCACGCTGAAAGCGGGCGCGCATATTCGCGTCACCATGGTGCTCGCTATGCTCGGCGAGCGTGCGCGCTATTTCATTGAAATCTGGGCCTTCGGCGCCGCCGCCGGCGGCGCCGGCTACATGACCTGGCAGTTCGCCAGGTTCGCCTATGTGTCGCTGCGCTTCAACGAAGTGTCGACCGGCGTGGTGCGCGTGCCGCTCGCCTATCCGCAAGCCGTGATGGCGCTCGGCGCCGCCATCCTCACCGTCGCGCTGATCGACGAGTTCATCATCGTGTTGACCCGCGGCCGGCCGAGTTTCCGCGCCGCCGAGGACGCCATCACGCTGGGCAAGGAGGGCTGACTCGATGTCGGTGGTCGAACTCTCCCTCGTGTTGATGCTGCTCTTGTTCGCAATCCTCGGCTCCGGCGTGTGGATCGCGCTGGCGCTGGCGGCCTGCGGCTTTTTCGCCATCCTCACCAAAATGTCGACGCCGGCGGGACAAGTGCTGGCGACCTCGATGTGGGCGGCCTCCGATTCCTGGGATCTGACCGCGCTGCCGATGTTCATCTGGATGGGCGAGATCCTCTACCGCACCAAATTGTCCGAGGACATGTTCGAGGGCCTGGCGCCCTGGCTGCAGAAATTACCCGGCCGCTTGCTGCACGTGAACGTGGTCGGCTGCGCCATCTTCGCCGCGGTGTCGGGCTCCTCGGCCGCCACCTGCGCAACAATAGGCCGCATCGCGCTGCCCGAATTGCTCAAGCGCGGCTACGACGAAAAGATGGCGATCGGCACGCTGGCCGGCTCCGGCACGCTCGGCCTCTTGATCCCGCCCTCGATCATTTTGATCATCTACGCAACCGTCACCGAACAATCGATCGCGCGGCTGTTCATCGCCGGCGTCGTGCCCGGCATCATGCTGGCCGGCTTGTTCATGGGCTTCATCGTGGTCTGGGCGCTGCTGCATCCGGAGCGTATGCCGGCGCCCGAGCCGCACGTGCCGTTCGTCGCCCGCGTCAAGGCGGCGCGGCGGCTGATCCCGATTATCTTGCTGATCCTCGGCGTCATCGGCTCGATCTATGGCGGGCTTGCCTCTGCCACCGAAGCGGCGGTGGTCGGCGTGTTTCTTTCGCTGTTCTTGTCGTGGTGGTCGGGGACGCTCACCGTCGCCAGTTTCCGCGACGCGCTGCTCGGCGCCACGCGCACCTCATGCATGATCGCCTTCATCTTGGCCGGCGCCGCCTATCTCACCACCGCCATGGGCTTCACCGGCATCCCGATCGCGCTCGCCGAATGGATCGGCGGCTTCAAGCTCGCGCCCTGGGCGCTGCTCACCGCGCTCACCGCCTTCTACATCGTGCTCGGCTGTTTCCTCGACGGCATTTCCATGGTGGTGCTCACCACCTCGATCATTATCCCGCTGGTGGAGAAATCCGGCTTCGACCTGATCTGGTTCGGCATCTACGTGGTGCTGGTGGTGGAGATGGCGCAGATCACGCCGCCGGTCGGCTTCAACCTCTACGTCCTGCAGGGCATGACCGGGCGCAACATTTTCACCATCGGCGCTTATACGCTGCCGCTGTTCTTTTTGATGTGCGTGGCGGTGGCGCTGGTGACCATGTTCCCCAGTATCGCGCTATGGCTGCCCTCGACCATGCTGGACGCCTCGCACTAGCGCCGGTCGGGCGCTCGCAAAATTGGCGGGGGCCCGGCGGTTTTGCCGCCGAGCCCCCTTGAACGTATCAGCCGACCTGTAAGCCGGGTTCTGTATGGCCCGCCGCACGACGCGGCAGACGTGACGGCCATTCCTCTGGCACGCCGGTTACCCGGCGCGTCAAGCAACCTACCCGAATGGCTGGTCCGGACGGACCCGGAGCTTGCGCCCCAACGCCATTCCTATTCGGTCTTGCTCCCGGTGGGGTTTGCCGTGCCGTCTTCGTTGCCGAAGACGCGGTGCGCTCTTACCGCACCGTTTCACCCTTGCCGCGGCCAAAACACTACGCAGCCGTGGCGGTCTGTTCTCTGTGGCACTGTCCCTGAGGCCGCGAGGCCCCGCCGGACGTTATCCGGCACCGTTCGTCCATGGAGCCCGGACTTTCCTCCCCGCACCGCCTTTCGGCTTGTGATGCGAAGCGGCCGTCCGGCCGACTGACGGGATAGGCATGGGGGCAGGGGGCGCCCGCGTCAAGGCAAAGGGCCAAACTTGGTTGGCGAAAAAAATTGCCCGGACCTGCCGGGAAGGAAAGACAGGCCCGGGCCTCGGGGGGAGGCAGATAACTAATCAGGCTGCTTAGTGCGCCAAGTTAGTGCACCAAGGCGCCGGCCTGCGGCCCATGGCCAAAGTGCAGCCGCGCGGCGAGCCGCTTGACCAGCCCCGGTAACCGGACGAGCGCTGAGTGCATCGCTTCGGCGCGCTGCATGCGCGCATGCTGCACGATGGCTTCAATGTCGACGTGGGTGAGGGAAACGGACGAGTTCAGGTTGAGGCTCATGGGACACTCCAAGCGATGGGGAGTTGGGTCATTGCTTTCCCCATGCGCTGACTGCATGGTATTATCTCTGTTGGAAACGATAATGTGCTATTATAAGTATTCTTTTGTGCCTGATTGGAATGAATAGGTCCGCCTTTGCCGCCAATATCATCAGTTAGATAAATATAATCAATGAGATAGGATAAGCCTCCTTGGATACCGCGTCCGATCTCAGGGTCTTCGTCCGTGTCATGGATCGCGGCAGCTTTTCCGCCGCCGCCGAGGACCTCGGGCTAACCCCGTCGGCCGTTTCCAAGCTGATTTCGCGCCTGGAGGACCGCCTGGGCGCGCGGCTGCTCGAGCGCAGCACGCGCCGGCTCGCACTGACGCCGGAAGGCGAGACGTTTCTCACCCGCGCGCGGCGCATCGTCGCCGAGATCGAAGAGGCGGAAGCCGAAGTCATGCGCGTGCGCGGGGCGCCGCGCGGCCGGCTGCGCATCAATTCCGGCACCGCCTTCGGCTTGCATCAGCTCACGCCCGCGCTCGCCGATTTCCTTGCCCGCTATCCGGAAATCAACGTTGAACTGTCGATCACCGACCGCCTTGTCGACCTGATCGAGGAGCAAGCCGACATCGCCGTGCGCTCGGGCCATTTACCGGAGGGGCCGTTCGTGCAGCGCAAGATCGCCGATCTGCAGCGCGTGATCTGCGCCTCGCCCGCCTATCTCAAACGGCGCGGCACGCCGCGCAAGGCGGCTGACCTGAAAAATCACGATTGCATTATCGTCGCCGGCGTCGGCCTCGACCGCTGGCCGTTCAACACGGCCGGCGGCGTCGAGGTGACCGAAGTGCGGCCGCGCGTGTCCACCGACGACGCGGAAGCGGCACTGCGGCTGGCGATCGAAGGCGCCGGCATCGTTCGTCTGTCCGACGTGATCGTCGGCTCTCCGCTGCGCGAGGGGCAACTGGTTGCGTTGCTCACCGACAGCCATCACGTCGAGCCGTTTCCGCTGGCGGCGCTCTATCCGGCCGGGCGCCAGCGGCTGCCGCGCGTTGCGGTGTTCATCGAATTCCTCGTCGAACGTTTCGGCCACGCGCCCTGGCGCAGCGCCGAAGTTGCGGCAAGCGTCCGTTAGCCGAGCGGCGGCGGCCGCGTCTCGATCAGCGCGCGCAAGGTGAGCAGCGTCGAGGCGTCGGCCATGCCGTCGACGCGGGCCGGGCGGAAATGGCGCTGAAACGCCGTCACCACCGCTTGCGTTGCCTCATCATAGCTGCCGGTCTCCTCGATGCCGTAGCCGTATCTGCGCAGCGCGCGCTGCAACTGGGTCACGGCGTTGCCGCTATCGCCGGCTTTAAGCTTGGGGCCGTCGAGATCGAGCGGGGCCGGGCGCACCCAGTGGCCGATGCCGGATTCGCTGAGCAACTCCCAAGGGAATTTTTCGCCCGGATCCTGTTTGCGCCCGGGCGCCACGTCGGAATGCGCCAGCACGCGGTCGGCGCTTATCGGGCCGCGCCGGGTGACGATCGATTTGCACAGCGTGATCACCGCCGCGATCTGCCGCAGTGGAAAATCGCGATAGCCGTATTCATGTCCCGGGTTGACCACCTCGATGCCGATCGAGCACGAATTGATGTCGCTCTCGCCGGCCCAGCTCGACACGCCGGCGTGCCAGGCGCGCAAGTCCTCCGGCACGCACTGCACGATGCGGCCGCTCTCGAACACCACATAGTGGCACGAGACTTTTGACTCCGACGAGCACAGCCGGGAAAGCGCGGCTTCGCCGTCGAGCATGCCGGTGTAGTGCAACAGAATGAGGTCGGGGACGCGGCCGTCCTTGCGCTCGTCATGATTGGGCGAAGGCACGACGTCGGCTGACGACGAATGAATCCGGCTGAAAAGCCGCCATGAGCCGGAGCCAAATTTCAATGCGCTGAGGCGCGGGACCCCATCATTCACCGGGCGAACGCGAAAAAGCAATACGGACGGCGCGGCCATGCCGCGACCCGGACAGCCGAGGCCGTCCGGGCCGCGTCGGTCAGTTCGATGCCGACGGTTATTTGCTTTTCGGCGCCATCGGGCTCGGCAGTGGCCGCGCGCCGCCGCCGAGAGCGCCCGACCCGGTGGTCTCCGGGCGTGGCGGTTCGTAGCGCTTGAAGTTTTGTGCCTGCTTCAGCTCTTGCTGATTCAACGAGAGCCTGAGAATGGGCGCGCTGCCGTTCCTGCCGGCAATGAGTTCGAACGAACTCGGCGCCAGGGCAACCTCCTTGCCGCCCATGCCGAGGAAACCGCCGACGCTGACGACGTAAGCTTCGATCTTGCCGTTCTGATCGAACAGAATGTCGCTGACATCGCCGATCTTCTTGTTGTCGGCGCCCATCACGTCGGTGCCCTTGAATTTGGACGCCAGGAATTGTTCGGGCTGCTGTGACGTAACGAAATCCGCTTTGCCGCCGGTCGGCTGCGCGGCTGCCGGCGGGCTAGGCGTAGAATTCGACGGGGGTTTGGGCGCTTGCGCCAATGCTCCCGATACCATCAGCGCGCTGACGGCCGCGCCGATCATCAATTTTTTCATCATGGAATGCCTCCTTGTTCGCGCGATGGAACATTGCGCTTGGACTTTGGACGGCCTTGCCGTCTCTGCCGGCCCAACTCGCCGCCGAATTTTCTTGTTCCGGGAACTGCGCGAATTTGCCGCCGATGCGCCCTGCGGTTTTTGCATCGCCGGGAAAACCGGTCCTCGTCGGCCGGTTCCGGCGGCAAAAGACGTTCCGCGGCAATAAATCCTTAAGTTTAAGGGCCGTTAATGAGCAATCGACGGTGCGGTGCGCCGGCCTCCGCAACGAGGGGGACGGGGCAGGGTCATTCCATTGACGCCCATATTATCCCATGATATCCCACGAAATCTCATCGAGGATGGCGAGCCGCTCAACCCTCTGGGGCGGCATGACAATCCCAGGTGTCCCAGTCCGTTCGCGTGGCGCAGGTGGCGTCCGGTCGGCGTGGAGTGCGGGATATGGACCGCTTCGTGTCGAACACGACGCTGCGGCTCGACTCCAAGGGGCGCGTCTCTATACCCGCTTCCTTCCGCTCGGTGCTCGCCCGCGACGGTTTCGACGGGCTCTATTGCTATCCGGCGCTGGATCGCCCCGCGATCGACGCCGGCGGGAATGCGCTGATGGCGGAGATCGAGGCGTTGATCGGACGCTTTTCCCCGTTTTCCGAGCAGCGCGAACAGTTCGCGCTGGCGCTTTACGGCACCAGCGAGACGCTGAAGATCGACGGCGAAGGCCGCGTGAGCTTGAGCGAGAGCTTGAAGCGGCATGCGGGAATTACCGAGGCGGTGACGTTCGTGGGCCTCGGCCACAAGTTTCAGATCTGGGAGCCAAGCCGGTTGCAGAACGAGCTCGCGGAGGCCACCCAAAAGGTGCGCGAACTCAAGAGCCAGCTTGGGTCCCAGTCGGCGGCGCGCAACGCGCTCGGAGCACGGGAATGACGGCGGGCGGCGACGGCTTTGCGGCTGTCGTTGGCGGACCGGCCCTCCACATTCCCGTGCTCGGTCGCCCCGCTCTCGATTTCCTCAACGTGCATGACGGCGGCGTTTATATCGACGCCACATTCGGCGCCGGCGGTTACACGCGCGCCATCCTCGCCGCCGCCAATTGCACGGTGATCGGCATCGACCGCGACCAAAACGCGATCGCGCTGGGCGCCGATCTCGTGCAAGCCGCCGGCGGCCGGCTGACGCTGATCGAGGAGCGTTTTGCCAATCTCGACGCCGCCGCACGCGAAGCGGGGTTCGATAAAGTCGACGGCGTGGTGCTCGACCTCGGCGTTTCGTCGATGCAACTCGACAATGCCGCGCGCGGCTTCTCCTTCCGCCTCGACGGGCCGCTCGACATGCGCATGGGCGGCGAGGGGCCGAGCGCGGCCGATGTGGTCAACGCGGCGGGCGAGCGCGATCTCGCCAACATCGTTTTCATTCTCGGCGAGGAGCGCCGTTCGCGTGCCGTCGCCCGCGCCATCGTCAAGGCGCGTAGCGCCACGCCAATTGCCACCACGCGCGCGCTCGCCGATATCGTCGCCTCGGTCGTGCGCTCGCGCCCCGGCGACATCCATCCGGCCACGCGCACGTTCCAGGCCTTGCGCATTTTCGTCAATGACGAGCTCGGCGAACTTGTCGAAGCCTTGCAGGCCGCCGAGCGCATCCTCAAGCCGCAAGGGCGGTTGGTGGCGGTGTCGTTCCATTCGCTCGAGGACCGCATCGTCAAGTCGTTCTTCGCTCGCCGCGGCGAAACGCGCGCCGGCTCGCGTCATATGCCGCAAGCGGACCCACCGGCGCCGACCTTCCACACACTTACCAAGCGCCCGGTCACCGCCGACGCCGCGGAGGTCGCCGCCAACCCGCGCGCCCGCTCGGCCAAGCTGCGCGCCGCCGAGCGCACGCAAGCGCCCGCGCGCAACGACGATGCCGCCGATCTCGTACCGCGTCTGCCGGCGCTCGCTGACGTCGTGAAGGGGCGCTGAGCCATGCGCCTCATCAACATATTCGTCATCGCCGCGCTCATCCTCGCGGCCTCCGTCGTCTACAAGATCAAATTCGATTCCACCTTGCAGGCCGAGCGCGTTGCCAAGCTGTCCGGCCAGTTGCGCCGCGAGCGCGACGCCATCGCCACGCTGCGCGCCGAATGGGCGAAGCTCGACACGCCCGGCCGCATCCAGGGCCTCGCCGAACGGCATCTGGCGCTGCGCCCGATTCTGCCCACCCAATTCGACAATTTCGACAATTTGCCCGCGCGCCCACCCGAGGTGAAGCCCGAGGACGACCCGATCGGCGCCATGCTGGCGCCGGCCGAGCCCGCCACGACCGGCAGCGTCCCGGTGCAACGATGAGCGCGACCGCTAAACCGCCGGAGACCCGCTGGCAGCGCTTCACGCGCTCGTTTCTCTATGGCCGCGACGTCGACCGCAACGTGAAGGCCAAGGCGCGGCTCGGCCTCGCCATTGTCGCTTTCGCCCTCATCTACGGCGTCATCGGCCTGCGCCTCGTCATGTTCGCCGAGCACAGCGACGGCCAAGGCGGCCGCCGCAGCGTCGGCCAGGACGCCGTTGCCACCGCGCGGCCCGACATTCTCGACCGCAACGGCATGATCCTCGCCACCGACGTGAAGACGCCGTCGCTGTTCGCCGAGCCGCGCAAGCTGATCGACGTCGACGAGGCGGAGGAATTGCTCACCGCGGTCATGCCCGATCTCGACACCAAGGAAACGCGCGAGCGGCTGTCGTCGAAGAAGGGCTTCGTCTGGCTCAAGCGCGAGATCACGCCGCAGCAGCAGCGCGAGATCCACCGGCTCGGCATTCCCGGCGTCGGCTTCCTTACCGAGAATAAGCGCGTCTATCCGAACGGGCCGGTAGTCAGCCACGAGATCGGCCACGTCAATATCGACAACCAGGGCATCGCCGGTATCGAGAAATGGCTGGACGGGCAGGGGCTCGCCGCGCTGCACATGGCGGGGCTCGCCACCGATAGGCTGCAGCGGCCGGTGCAGCTCGCACTCGATCTGCGCGTGCAGTTCGCGCTGCGCGACGAACTGGTCAAAGCGCGCGAGAAGTTCAAGGCCAAGGCTTCGTCCGGCGTCATCCTCAACGTCAATACCGGCGAGATCGTCGCGCTGGTGTCGGAGCCCGACTACGATCCCAACAATCCGCGCGAGGCCAACGATCCGACCCGCATCAACCGGCTCACCACCGGCGTCTACGAGATGGGCTCGACCTTCAAGGTGCTCACGGTGGCGATGGCGCTCGATTCCGGCAAGGCGACGCTCTCGTCGATGTTCGACGCGAGCCATCCGCTGCATTATGGGCGCTTCGCCATCCACGATTACGAGCCGATGCACCGCGCGCTGTCGGTGCCGGAAATTTTCACCTATTCCTCGAACATCGGCGCCGCGCGCATGGCGCTCGCCGTCGGCGTCGCCGGGCACCAGGCGTTTTTGAAAAAGATGGGCCAGCTCGATCGGCTGCGCACCGAATTGCCGGAAAGCGCCGAGCCGATCGTGCCCAAGCACTGGGGCGAACTCAACACCGTGACCATCGCCTTCGGCCACGGCCTGTCGGTCGCGCCGTTGCAGGCGGTGATGGGCATCGCCGCGACGCTCAACGGCGGCCTGCTCATTCCGCCGACCTTCCTCAAGCGCAGCGAGGCCGAGGCGAGAGCGCTCGCCAAACAGGTGCTCAAGCCCGAGACCAGCCGCGAAATGCGCTATCTGATGCGGCTCAACGCCGAGAAGGGCACCGGCACCAAGGCCAACGTCGCCGGCTACTATATCGGCGGCAAGACCGGCACGGCGGAAAAGGTCGTCAACGGCCGTTATTCGAAGCACAAGCTGCTGACCGATTTCATGGCCGTGCTGCCGGCGGACAAGCCGAAATATCTGTTGATGATCATGCTGGACGAGCCGCAGCCGGTGGAGGGAACCCATGGCTTCGCCACCGCCGGCTGGAACGCCGCGCCGACGGCGGCCAAGGTGATCGCGCGGATCGGCCCGCTGCTCGATCTCGAGCCGCGTTTCGACCTGCCCAAGGCCGACCAGTTGATCCTGGCCAAGGCGACCGCCAGCCAGTAGTTGCGTTTCGCGTGCGTGCGGCCGCAAATTCCGCTTATTTTCGCGCGAGCTTGAGACTAGAAATACGACCGATGAAACTCGCCGACCTCCTGCAAGACGCCGGGCTCGATGCGCGCCAACTCGCGCAACTTGCCGGCATCGACATTGCCGGCATTACCGCCGACAGCCGCAAGGTCAAGCCAGGCTTTCTGTTTTTTGCCATCGCCGGAGCGAAGGCCGACGGCGCGCATTTCGCCAAGCAAGCGGCGGCGCATGGCGCGGTCGCCGTCGCCGCCGAACAGCGGCCGGACGGGCTGCCCGCCAACGTCGTCTTCGTGCCGGTCGGCAATGCGCGCCGCGCGCTGGCAATGGCCGCGGCGAAGTTCTTCGCGCGGCAGCCCGCAACAATCGCCGCGGTCACCGGCACCAGCGGCAAGACTTCGGTTGCCGCCTTCACGCGGCAAATCTGGGCGGCGCTCGGCCTTGAAGCCGCCAGCATCGGCACCATCGGCGTGGTGTCGCCGCGCGGCGAACAATACGGTTCGCTCACCACGCCCGACCCGGTCGAGCTGCATCGCACGCTCGATGCGCTCGCCGGCGACGGCGTCACGCATCTGGCGCTGGAAGCGAGTTCGCACGGCCTCGACCAGCACCGGCTCGACGGCGTGCGTATCGCTGCCGGCGGCTTCACCAATCTGTCGCGCGACCATCTCGATTATCATCAGACTATCGAGGACTATCTCGCCGCCAAGCTGCGCCTGTTCACCGAGCTGGTCGCGCCCAACGGCACGGCGGTGATCGACGTGGACGATTGCTACGCGGGCCAGGTGATCGAGGCGGCGAAGAAACGCGGCCTCAAGGTGATGACGGTCGGCGTCGGCGGCGACGACATCAAGCTCACCGACGGCAAGATCGACGGTTTCGCGCAGGTCATCTCAATCGCGCATGCCGGTAAGACGTATAAAGTGAAGCTGCCGCTGGTCGGCGCTTTCCAGGTGCAGAACGCCGCCGTCGCCGCCGGGCTCGCCATCGCGACCGGCTCGCAGCCGGCGCGCGTGTTTGCCGCGCTGGAGACGCTGCAAGGCGCCAAGGGGCGGCTGGAATTGGCCGGCAACAAAAATGGCGCGCCGATTTTCATCGACTACGCGCACAAGCCGGACGCGCTCAAGAAAGCGCTCGAAGCGTTGCGCCCCTATGCGAGCGGCAAGCTGATCGTGGTGTTCGGCGCCGGCGGCGACCGCGACGCGGGCAAACGCCCGATCATGGGGCGGATCGCTAAGGAAAATGCCGACCGCGTCATCGTCACCGACGACAATCCGCGCAGCGAACAGCCGGCCGCGATCCGCGCCGCCATTCTCGCCGCGGCGCCGGGCGCGACCGAGATCGGCGACCGTGGCGAGGCGATCCGCGCCGGCATCGCCATGCTGCAGACGGGCGACGTGCTGCTGATCGCCGGCAAGGGCCATGAGACCGGCCAGATCGTCGGCGACCGCATCTTGCAATTTTCCGATCACGATGCCGTCGCCGCGGCGCTGAAAGAAAAAGTGGCATGACCACGCTGTGGAGCATCGGCGACATGGTGACGGCCATGCGGGCGGAGAAATCCGGTGCGCTGCCGGCCGAGGTGCCGGGGCTGTCCATCGATAGCCGCACGCTCGGCAAAGGCGACGCCTTCTTCGCCATCCAGGGCGACAATCGCGATGGCCATGATTTCGTCGAGGCCGCGCTGAAAAACGGCGCCGCCCTTGCGGTGGTTGCGCGCGACAAGCGCGGGCAATTTGCCGCCGGCGCGCCGCTGTTGATCGTTGCCGACGTGCTCGAAGCCTTGCGCGATTTGGCGCGCGCCGCGCGTGCGCGCTCGCATGCCAAGATTGTCGCCGTCACCGGCTCGGTCGGTAAGACCTCGACCAAGGAGGCGCTCAAGCTCGCGCTCGCCGCCGACGGCGAGACGCATGCTTCCGCCGCCTCTTACAACAATCACTGGGGCGTGCCGCTGTCGCTCGCCCGCCTGCCGGTCAGCGCCAAATACGCCGTGTTCGAGATCGGCATGAACCATGCCGGCGAAATCACCCCGCTCACCCAACTGGTGCGCCCGCATGTGGCGATCGTCACCTCCATTGCGCCGGTGCATCTGCAATTCTTCGGCTCGCTCAAAAAGATCGCCGAAGCCAAGGCGGAAATCTTCTTGGGCCTGGAGCCGGGTGGCGCCGCCGTGATCAACCGCGACAGCCGTCAATACGCGCAGCTCGCCGGCGCCGCCACGGCGGCCGGCGTTGCGCGCATCGTCTCGTTCGGCGCCAATGCCAAGGCCGACGCGCGGCTGCTGCGGCATTCCCTACACGCTGAATGTTCCACCGTGCAGGCGCGCATCCTTGGGGAGAGTGTCACCTACAAGCTCGGCGCTCCCGGCATGCACCTGGTGCTCAATTCGCTTAGCGTTCTGGCGGCCGCCGCGCTGGTCGGCGCCGATCTCGCGCTCGCCGCGCTTGCGCTCAACGAGTTGAAGCCGGCAAGCGGACGCGGCACCCGCTTAGCCCTGCGCGTGCCCGGTGGCAGTGCGCTGCTGATCGACGAGAGCTACAACGCCAACCCGGCCTCCATGCAGGCGGCCATCGCGCTGCTCGGCCAGGCCCCGGTTGGCGAATGCGGCCGCCGCATCGCCGTGCTCGGCGACATGCTGGAACTGGGCGGACGCGGGCGGGCGTTGCACCGCGCGCTCGCCGAGCCGATCCAGGCGGCCGGCATCGACCTGGTCTATTGCAGCGGGCCGCTGATGCGCGCGCTCTGGGAGGCCCTTCCCTCCGGCCGCCGGGGCGGCTATGCCGAGACCGCGGCGGGGCTGGAGCCGGTCGTGCTCGGCGTCCTGCGCGGCGGCGACGCGGTCATGGTGAAGGGCTCGCTGGGCTCGAAAATGGGGCCGATCGTCAAGGCGCTGGAACGGCAATTCGCGCGCTCCGCCGCGCTCGAGCAGGCACCTAGCGCATGATCCCGAAGTGTGGGCACCGGTTTTCGGCTATGATCATGCGCCAACCGAAAAAATCCTAGGTTCGACATCGATGTTTTATTGGCTGGCCGATTTCTCCGACAAGGTCACCTTCCTCAACGTCTTCCGTTACATCACGTTCCGCACCGGCGGCGCGATCGTCACCGCGTTGGTGTTCGTATTTCTGTTCGGCGGGCCGATGATCGACCTGTTGCGCCTGAAGCAGGGCAAGGGCCAGCCGATCCGCTCGGACGGACCGCAATCGCATCTGGTCAGCAAGAAAGGCACGCCCACCATGGGCGGGCTGATGATCCTGTCCGGTCTGTTGGTGTCCACTTTGCTGTGGGCGAACCCGACCAGTCCCTATGTGTGGATCGTACTCGGGGTGACGCTCGCCTTCGGCATCATCGGTTTTTACGACGACTATCTGAAAGTCACCAAACAGAGCCATGCCGGCTTTGCCGGCCGCACGCGGCTCTTGGCCGAGGCGCTGATCGCGATCATCGCCGTCACCGCGCTCTCGCATCTCGGCAAGGGGCCGATCGCGACCTCGCTGGTGTTCCCGTTCATCAAGGAACTGGTGATCAATCTCGGCTGGGGCTTCGTGCTGCTCGGCGGCTTCGTCATCGTCGGCGCCGGCAACGCGGTCAACCTGACCGACGGGCTGGACGGCCTTGCCATCGTGCCGGTGATGATCGCGGCGGCGAGCTTCGGGTTGATCTCCTATCTCGTCGGCAACCTGGTGTTCGCCGACTATCTGCAAATCCATTATGTCGCCGGCACCGGCGAGCTATTGGTGGTGTGCGGGGCGGTGATCGGCGCCGGGCTTGGCTTTCTCTGGTTCAATGCACCGCCGGCGTCGATTTTCATGGGCGATACCGGCTCGCTGGCGCTCGGCGGCCTCCTCGGCACCGTGGCGGTTGCCGTCAAGCATGAGATCGTGCTCGCCATCGTCGGCGGACTGTTCGTGCTGGAAGCGGTGTCGGTGATCGTGCAGGTGGTCTCGTTCAAGCTGACCGGCAAGCGCGTGTTCAAGATGGCGCCGATCCATCATCACTTCGAGCAGCTCGGCTGGACCGAGCCGCAGATCGTGATCCGCTTCTGGATCATCGCGGTGGTGCTGGCGCTCGCCGGTCTGGCGACGCTGAAGTTGAGATAATCCTTGATCCCCATCACCACGTTTGCCGGTCGGAAAGTCGCGGTCTTCGGCCTCGGCAAGTCGGGGCTGCTCGCCGCCGGCGCGCTGATTGCCGGCGGCGCCGACGTGGTCGTGTTCGACGACAAGGAGACGACGCTGGTCGATGCGCGCTCCGCCGGGCTCAAGGTGCAGGATCTGCGCACGCTCGATTGGTCGACGATTGCCGCGTTGGTGCTCGCGCCCGGCGTGCCGCTCACCCATCCCGAACCGCACTGGTCGGTCAAGCTCGCGCGCGCGGCCGACGTGGAGGTCATCGGCGACATCGAATTGTTCTGCCGCGAACGCGCGAAATCGGGCGGCGAATGCCCGCTCGTCGCCATCACCGGCACCAACGGCAAATCGACCACCACCGCGCTGATCGCGCATATCCTCTCAAGCGCCGGCCGCGATGCGCAGGTCGGCGGCAATATCGGCGTGCCGGTGCTGGCGCTGGCGCCGTTTACGCCGCGGCGCATCTACGTGCTGGAAGTGTCGTCCTATCAGGTCGATCTCGCGCCCTCCCTCCATGCAACAGTCGGCATCCTGCTCAACGTGACGGAAGACCATCTCGACCGCCACGGCACCATGGAAAATTACGCCGCGCTCAAGGCGCTGGTGCCGGCGGCGGTGGAAGCCGGCGGCACCGCGGTGGTCGGCGTCGACGACCGCTATACGCGTGACGCGACCAACCGCATCGCGCGCGCCGGCAAGCATCTGGTGCGCGTCTCGGTCGAAGCGCCGCTGCGTGATGGATATTTCGCCGAAGGCACCAGAATCTTAAGCGCGACCGCCGGCAAGGCGCACGCGGTGGCGCAGCTTGCCGGTATCGGCAGTTTGCGCGGCCGGCACAATGCGCAGAACGCAAGCGCCGCCGTTGCCGCCTGCGTCGCGCTCGGCCTCGGCCTGCCGGAGATTCAAAAGGGGCTGGTGAGCTTCCCCGGCCTTGCTCACCGCATGCAGCCGGTCGCGTCCAAGGGCAACGTGCTCTTCGTCAACGATTCGAAAGCCACCAACGCCGACAGCACCGCCAAGGCGCTGGCGAGCTTTACGGATATTTTTTGGATCGCCGGCGGGCGGGCAAAGACCGGCGGCATCGACAGCCTCGCCGAATATTTCCCGCGTATCGCTAAGGCCTATCTGATCGGCGAGGCGGCCAACGAATTCGCTAGGACGCTGGACGGTCGGGTGGCTTACGAGAAAACCGGCGTGCTGTCGGCGGCGGTCGATGCCGCCGCGCGCGATGCCGCAGCGTCCGGGCTGAAGGAGGCGGTGGTGCTGCTGTCGCCGGCCTGCGCCTCGTTCGACCAGTACCCGAATTTCGAGGTGCGCGGAAAGGCTTTCGTCGATCTGGTGCGGGCGATCCCGGGCATTAATGCTTCGTAAACCGTGACGCGTCAGCTTGGCGCGGACGGGAACGGGACATGGTTTCGCGCACGCAACGCACGCCTTTCGCCGAATGGTGGTGGACGATCGACCGGCTGACGCTCGCCGCCTTCGGCGCGCTGATGCTGGCGGGCGTCGTGCTCTCGCTTGCGGCTTCGCCGCCGGTCGCCGGCCGGCTCGGGCTCGACCCGTTCTATTTCGTCGACCGCCACATCCTCTATCTGATCCCCACCGTCGCTATCCTGCTCGGCGTGTCGTTCCTCAATCCGCGCCAGATCCGCCGGCTGTCGGTGATCGTTTTCGCGGTCAGCCTGATCATGGTGGCGGCGACGCCCTATTTCGGCGCCGAGATCAAAGGCGCGCGGCGCTGGCTGATCGTCTTCGGCGTCAATATCCAGCCCTCGGAATTCCTCAAGCCCGCCTTCGTCATCCTGGTTGCCTGGCTGTTCGGCGAATCGGCCAAGCGCGCCGACATGCCGGCTAACGCATTTTCACTGCTGTTGTTGCTGCTGGTGGTGGCGCTGCTGGTGATCCAGCCCGACTTCGGCCAGACCATGCTGGTGGTGCTGGTGTGGAGCGCGCTGTTCTTCATGGCCGGCATGCGGCTGATCTGGGTGTTCGGCATCGGCGGCGTGGCCGCGCTCGGCCTGACTGCCGCCTATTTCACCGTGCCGCACGTCGCCGCCCGCATCCAGAAATTCCTCAATCCGACGACCGGCGACACTTTCAATATCGACATCGCCACCGAAAGCTTCATGCGCGGCGGCTGGTTCGGCAGAGGACCTGGCGAGGGCACGGTGAAACGGCTCTTGCCGGAGAGCCACACCGACTTCGTCTTCGCGGTGGCGGCGGAGGAATTCGGCGTCGCGCTTTGTCTGGCGCTGGTCGCGCTTTACGCCTTCATTGTCATCCGGGCGCTGGCGCGCGCCATGCGCAACGAAGACCCCTTCGCGCGTTTTGCCGCCGCCGGCTTGGCGATCTTGTTCGGCATGCAATCGGCGATCAATATCGCCGTGAACCTGCACCTCATTCCGGCCAAGGGCATGACGCTGCCGTTCATCTCCTATGGCGGCTCGTCCATGCTGTCGCTTGCCTACGCCATGGGCATGCTGCTGGCGCTGACCCGCGAGCAGCCGCGCACGGCCATGCTGACGGCGCCCGACCTTGCGAGCGAAGGCGCGGCTTGAGTTTTTTCCGTCATTCCGGGGCGCGCCGAAGGCGCGAACCCGGAATCCAGATATAAGCATTGCGCGTGGCTCTGGATTCCCGGTTCGCGTGCTGCGCACGCGCCCTGGAATGACGGTGAAGGTTTGCGATGCCGACAAGTGAATTTAACGAACCTATCCTCCTTGCCGCCGGCGGTACCGGCGGGCATCTGTTCCCGGCGCAGGCTTTAGCAGACGTGCTGCAAAAGCGCGGCGCCGTCGTCGATCTGGCGACCGATACGCGCGCGGCGCATTTCAAATTTCCCGGCCGCGCCGTGCACGTCATTCCGAGCGCGACCTTGCGCGGGCGCAATCCTCTGAGCCTGGCGCGCACCGCGGCCTTGCTGACACTCGGCACGGCAAAAGCATGGGCCATGCTCGGCCGCGTCAAGCCCGCGGTGGTGGTCGGCTTTGGCGGCTATCCCACGGTGCCGCCCTTGATGGCCGCCAGCCTGCGCGGCATCCCGAGCGTGCTGCATGAGCAGAACGGCGTCATGGGCCGCGCCAATCGCCTGTTGGCATCGCGTGTCACGGCGATCGCCACCGGCTTTCGCACGCTCAAGAATCTCGACGCCGCATTACAAGCGAAAGTTACCTTCACCGGCAATCCGGTGCGCCGCGAAGTGATCGCCGCGGCGGCGACGCCTTACGCTCCGCCCGAGTCCGGCGGGAAACTTCGCCTGGTGATTTTCGGCGGCAGCCAGGGCGCGCGGGTGATGGCCGAGATCGTGCCCAAGGCGATCCAACGCATACTGGCCGCGCTGCCGGTACGCGTGTCGGTGGTGCAGCAGGCGCGTGCCGAGGACGTCAAGGTCGTGCAGGCGACTTACGTCCAACTCGGCATCGACGCCGAATGCGCGCCGTTCTTTGCCGATTTGCCGCAGCGCATAGCCGCCGCACATCTCGTCATTGCCCGCTCCGGCGCCTCGACCGTCGCCGAACTGTCCGCCATCGGCCGCCCGGCGATCTTGGTGCCGCTGCCGCATTCGCTCGATCAGGACCAGTTCGTCAATGCCGGGGTGCTGGCAGACGCCGGCGGCGCCATCCGTATCGAGCAGCGCGACTTCACCCCCGCGCGGCTGGCCACCGAGATCAAGAGGCTCGCCGCCGACCCGGCCGGGCTCGCGCGCATGGCGGCCGCCGCCAAATCGGCCGGTACCCTCGATGCCGCCGAGCGGCTGGCGGATGTGGTGTTGAAAGTCGCGGGAATCTAGTTTTACAAGCGACCTGTCCATTCGTCCGCTCGTCCCCGCGACCCGCCTACGCTCGCATGGCGAGCTCTGGCGCGTTTGAAGTCCGCCGAAGCGCGGCGCGCGAAGGCGGAAAGCGGAAAGCGGGGACCCAAGGGGCGACAATCTCGGGCACCATTAATTATTTCATCATGGCCGGGCTTGTTACCTCATGTCGGGTTTACCCGACTTGCGGCATTTACTAAGTAATGACGCAACTCGGGCAGGCCCGAGTTGCGTGTGCCATCCGCGTCTTGCATTAGACACAAAAGGCGTGGATGCCCGGCACATAGGCGTGCGAAGCACGCCGTCCTTTCGGACGGCTATGGCCGGGCATGACGGTTGAAAGGCTGAGGGCCACCCCATGAAACTGCCGCGCGACATCGGACCGGTGCATTTCGTCGGCATCGGCGGCATCGGCATGAGCGGCATCGCCGAGGTGCTGACCAATCTCGGCTATACGGTCACCGGCTCGGACGTCGCCGAAGGCGCCAACGTCAAGCGCCTGCGCGACATGGGGCTGAAAGTTGCCATTGGCCACAGAGCGGAGAACATCGACGGCGCCGCCGTGGTGGTGGTGTCCTCGGCGATCAAGCGCGACAACCCCGAACTCGTTGCCGCCCGCGCCAAGCGGCTGCCGGTCGTGCGCCGCGCCGAAATGCTGGCCGAGCTGATGCGGCTCAAGCGCTGCGTGGCCATCGCCGGCACGCACGGCAAAACCACGACCACCTCGATGGTGGCGGCGCTGGTCGACGCCGGCGGGCTCGACCCGACGGTGATCAACGGCGGCATCATCAACGCCTACGGCACCAATGCGCGGTTAGGGGCCGGCGACTGGATGGTGGTGGAGGCCGACGAATCCGACGGCACTTTCTTGAAGCTGCCCGCCGATATCGCCATCGTCACCAATATCGACCCCGAGCATCTCGATCACTTCCACACCTTCGAGGCGGTGCAGGACGCCTTCCGCGCCTTCGTCGAGAACATTCCGTTCTACGGTTTTGCGGTGATGTGCACCGACCATCCGGTGGTGCAGAGCCTGGTCGGCAAGCTTGAAGACCGCCGCATTCTCACCTACGGCGAGAACCCGCAGGCCGACGTGCGGCTTGCCGACATTTCGCATCAGAACGGCGAATCGCGTTTCGCGGTGCTGTTCAGCGACCGCGAGGGCAAGACCGTGCACACCATCGACAAATTGGTGCTGCCGATGCCCGGACGCCATAACGCGCTCAACGCCACCGCGGCGGTGGCGGTGGCGCATGAGCTCGGCATAAAGGACGACGTCATCCGCCGGGCGCTCGCCAGTTTCGGCGGCGTCAAGCGACGCTTCACCAAAGTGGGGACCTGGAACGGCGCCGTCATCATCGACGATTACGGCCATCATCCGGTGGAGATCGCTGCGGTCTTACGCGCCGCGCGCGAAAATGCCGACGGCCAGGTGATCGCGGTGATGCAGCCGCACCGCTACACGCGGCTGCATGATTTGTTCGAGCAGTTCTGCACCAGCTTCAACGATGCCGATGCGGTGATCGTGGCGCCGGTCTATCCGGCCGGCGAAGCGCCGATCGCCGGCGCCGACCGCGACGCGCTGGTGGCGGGCTTGCGCTCGCACGGCCACAAGCAGGCGATCGCGCTCGAAGGCCCGGAGAAACTCGCCGGCCTGATCAAGGAATTGGCCAAGCCCGGCGACTACGTCGTCTGCCTCGGCGCCGGCTCGATCACGCAATGGGCCTACGCGCTGCCCGGCGAATTGAAGGCGCTGGGATAAGTGGCGTGATAATGTTTCCGGCCTGTAGGGCGAAATAAGCGGAGCGCATTGTGCCGTCTGGGCAGCTTTCCAAAGCCGATGGGGTCGTGGATCGGCCCAAGGCGGCGCCAAGCGATTGCGCCTTGCGGGTTACGCGCTATCGGATACGCCTGGATGCCGGCGGCGAGCGGCTTCTCCATGTCAATGGCGACGCGTGTCCACGGGACGATTGAGGATTTAACGATAGGGGAACACATGCGTAACCGTTTCAGTATGAGCGCCATTCTCACTCTGCTTATTTTTGCGCTCGGCTCACAAGGCGCCGCCGCACAGGGAGCGGCGCAGGGCAACTTTACGATTCCAGGAAAGTTCTACAATTCCGATGGGACTGCCGTGATTTACTTCATCATCATGAAGCCCGGCAAAGCAGCATGTGGACGACCATTATCATTTCGATGGCACCTATACCAAAATATTGATGGAGTTCTTTAGCGCAGACGATTGGCAGAAATTCGTTTCGCTATGGGAAAAGGCGCGCGCGGCGCCCAGGCCCGCCAAAAGCGACTATAGCAATACCGCTGTCGGCAGTTATTTCGACAAAGACAATCATACGCTTGTCAGCGTCGGGCCAAATCCGCGTGGAGAAATTTCTATCACCATGGCCGGCAATCCCCGCGAGAACAAGACTCCGCGCGACATCAACATTTTCTACCTCTCGCCCAAAGACTTCCCAGCATTCGACCGCGCGGTGGAGATGGTCTCCGCCTATTTCGGGAAATGACCCCTCGCTGTCGTTCTCGACGCTTGTGAGCGTAATTCATGTTCACAATCGGGAATGAGCCAGGGTGGTCAGCGGCATTGCTTGATGTAGATCGCGACCGCGGATTCGAATTCGCCGTAGGCCGAGCGGAGCCGGGCGAACTCCTTGGCGCAATTGTCGGTGCCCAGGCTGTTGGCGACGCAGGCCGAGAATTTCTCGTTGGCGGTGTTCAAATGCACCAGCACGGCGTTGTAGTCGGTGACGGCGTCGCTGCACTCGTCGGCCCGAACAAGCGTGGGCGCGGTCAGCGCAATCACGAGGAGGACAACACGCATTGTCTCAAACACGCCACCCTCCCTTGCGGCGCCGCGGCCCCGGCGCGGAGAATTGGACGGACCCCGGCGATATGATACAGGAACGCCGGCACTCGAATCCACCGGGGACGGTTAGGCGCGATTAGGCTGATGGCATTCCCCGACATCATCCCCGAATTGAAAGCGAAACTGCCCGAATTGCGCGGGCGCCTCTTGGCCAACCAATCGCTGGGCGAGTTCACCTGGTTCCGCGTCGGCGGGCCGGCGCAAGTCCTGTTCATGCCGCAGGACGAGAACGATCTCGCCTATTTCCTGCGCAACGTGCCGGCGGAATTGCCGGTCACCGTGGTCGGCGCCGGCTCCAATCTGATCGTGCGCGACGGCGGCGTGCCGGGCGTTGTGATCAGGCTCGGGCGCGGCTTCAACGAGATCAAGATCGAGCAGGGCCGGCGCATCGCTACCGGCACCGCCATGCTCGACGTCATGGTGGCGCGTGCCGCGCAAGCCGCCGGCATCGCGGGCTTGGCATTCTTCAGCGGCATTCCCGGTTCGATCGGCGGCGCGCTGCGCATGAACGGCGGCGCCTATGGGGCTGAGACCAAGGACGTGCTCATCGAAGCGCGCGGCGTCGACCGGCAAGGAAATCTGCGCGGCTACAGCAATGCCGAGATGGGTTTTGCCTATCGTCATTGCGGCGTGCCCGACGACGTCATCTTTACCGCGGCTTTGTTTCAAGGCCGCGCCGGCGACCCGGAAGCGATCGCCGCCGAGATGGCCGAGATCAAGGGCAAGCGCGAGAAAAGCCAGCCGCGCAATCGCACCGGCGGCTCGACGTTCAAGAATCCGCCCGGCATGAGCGCCTGGAAACTGGTCGACGAAGCCGGCTGCCGCGGATTGAAAGTCGGCCAGGTGAAGGTCTCCGAGCTGCACAGCAATTTTCTCATTACGCTTGACGGCGCGACCGCCGCCGACATCGAGACGCTGGGCGAAACCGTGCGCGCGCGCGTGAAGGAACATTCCGGCGTCGAGCTGGAATGGGAGATCAAGCGGATCGGGGTCAATTAGCCGGGCACGAACGCGCAAAAAAGAACGATCAAATCTTCTTTTCGTCGTTATAGCCGTCGATCAGCCGCCGTTCCTTCAGCCACGGGTCGATCGCCAGGGCCTGCTTGAGCGCGACTTGCGCCTGCGCGTTCTTGCCCTGCTGGATGAGGATGATGGCGCGGCCGGCGAGCGCCGCGTAATGCATCGGTTCGAGCTTCAGCGTCTGCTCGATGGCGACCAGCGAGGCGTCGTATTTGCCGGCAAGAAACAGCACATAGCCGAGCTGGTTCCAGCCTTCCGCGAATTGCGGCGTGCGCACGACAATCGCCCGGTTGTAGAACAGCGCTTCGTCATAGTCGAAGCGCAGTTGCGCCGCCCGCGAGTCTTCAAGCCATTGCCGCGTTTGCTCATCGGCAAATGTCAGCCAGAACGTCCAGATTTTTTGCTCGATCTCGCGCGCATCGGCTTCGTTCTTGGCGCTTTTAAGTTCGGCGAACAATGCGGCGCGCTCTTTAAGGGCGGCCTCGCTCGCGCCTACCATCGGCGGCAGCGCCGGCGTCTGCGCGCGCAAAGCCGCGCCGTTCAGCGCCAGAAACGCCGTAATTACCAGGGCACATGCCATCCGCATCGCCATAGAGCGAGCTTGCCGGGCGTCCGCCGGCTTGGCAATACAGCGCTCGACGCCGCAACCGTTCTCGATTCTATTAGGACTCAGGCGAATCAGGGCCGCCGGAAAAACGCAATGAAACACGTCGCCGTCTTGATGGGAGGCTGGTCGGCCGAGCGCGAGGTCTCGCTGTGGTCCGGGGCGGCCTGCGCCGCCGCCGCCGAACGCGCCGGTTACCGTGTCAGCCGGCTCGACGTCACCCGCGAGGTGGCGGCGGATTTGCGCGCGCTCAAGCCCGATGTCGCGCTCAACATTCTGCACGGCCGCCCCGGCGAGGACGGCACGATGCAAGGCATGTTGGAAGTCCTCGGCATCCCCTACAGCCATTCCGGCGTGCTCGCGTCCGCGTTGGCCATACAGAAGGACATCGCCAAAACCGTGCTCAAGGCTGCCGGCGTACCGGTGCCGGGCGGCCTCGTGGTCTCGCGCAGCGAGGCGGCGAAACGCCATTTGCTGCCGCCGCCTTACGTGATCAAGCCGGTGGCGGAAGGCTCCAGCGTCGGCGTCTTCATCGTACGCGAGGACTTCAAGCACCCGCCGCAAGAACTCACGCGCGGCGACTGGAGCTTCGGCGACACACTGCTGGTCGAGCCCTATATCCCCGGCAAGGAACTGACCTGCGCGGTGATGGGCGACAAGGCGCTCGGCGTCATCGAGATCGTCGCCGCCACCAAATTCTACGACTACGAGGCGAAATATTCGCCCGGCGGCTCCAAGCATTTGCTGCCGGCGCCGATCGCGCCCGCGGTCTATGCCGAGGTGCAGCGCCTGTCGCTCCTGGCGCACCAAGCGCTCGGCTGCCGCGGCATTTCCCGCGCCGACTTCCGCTACGACGATGCGCGCGCGGGGGTCGAGGGGCTGGCCTGTCTGGAGGTGAACACCCAGCCGGGCATGGCCGAAACGTCGCTGGTGCCCGATCTCGCCGTCCACGCCGGCATCGGTTTCGACGGCCTGGTGCGCTGGATGATCGAGGACGCTTCACTGGGACGGTGAGGCGATTTAGGTATCTCGCAGCTTGCGCGGGACATTTATAGCTCTTGAATTTCTGTATCTTTTTTGATACATAGACCGCCGCTATGGCAACCCGCCTCGATCCCATTCCTCTCGCGTTCTGGAGATCGGCAGCGGGCCGGAGCCAGTGCGCGAATGGCTGAATGAGTTGCCGCGTGAGGACAAGCGAACGATCGGCCGCGACATAGCGAAAGTGCAGTTCGGCTGGCCGGTCGGGTTGCCGCTCTGCCGGCCCTTGAGCGGCGGCTTGTGGGAACTGCGCTCGTCGCTCTTTTTCGGGTTTCACGAGGGCATGCTGATCGCGCTGCACGCCGTCATCAAAAAGGCACGCAAGGTTTCGGGTGAGGAATTGGCTCTGGCGAGAGCAAGATTGAAGGAGGCGCAATCATGGCGCGGAAAAACCCGCACATAGGGTCGAGTTTTGAAAGTTGGCTGGATCAGGAAGGAATTCGCGAAGAGGTCACCGCCGCGGCGACCAAGGCCGTGATTGCGCGCCAGCTTGCCGTGGAAATGAAGAAAAAGAAGATCACCAAGAAGCGAATGGCCGAGTTGATGAGGACCAGCCGGGCGCAGCTTGATCGTCTGCTCGATCCCGACAATGGCAGCGCCACCATTGAAAGCCTGCAGCGCGCCGCGCGTATCGTGGGCCGCGAATTGCGGATGCAGCTGGTGTAACCGGTGGGCGGACAGTTGGGGCGGTGAGGCGCGGCTTCGCCGTCCGCCGCGATGGAACTCGCGGCAATTCCGATTTGCGTGAGGCGGTGCGGCGGCGTTATCTTTAGGCCAATTGCAGCGTATTCCCGGAGGGACGCCATGAAAGTCGGCGAGTTTCTCGCGCGCGCACGTCAACGGCTGATCACCTGCCGCCCGGAAGATACCTTGGACGCCGTCGCCAAGCTCTTGTATGCCCACAACATCGGCGCCATGCCGGTCTGCGAATTGGGCGGGCGCATGGTCGGTATCGTCTCCGAGCGCGACCTCGTGCGCGTCTTCGCCAGAACGGACTGGAGCGAATTGCGCTACATGCGCGCACGCGACGTCATGACGACGCGGGTCATCAGCGGCACGCCGGACGACAGCATGCAGAAAGCTCAAAATGTGATGCGGATAAATCATTTCCGCCATCTGCCGGTCGTTCATGACGGGCGCGTGCAGGCGATGCTGTCGATCCGCGATACGCTGGAATTGCGCCTGCGGGAATCGACCGACGAGATCAATGTCCTGCGCGACGTCGTGGTCGCCGCCCGCCATTGATTGCGCCGCCGGCCGCCGCCATCACCATACAAAGGTCCCCGGGCGGGCGGCTCAGGCGTCGAAATGCCCGCTTGGCGACCCGTTCCTGATGAGGGTGGGCTAAACGCCCGCCCAAACGCGACGAATTTGCAACACCGGCCTTAAGTTACGGTCCCCTGAGCACAATTCGTAAACCTTTACTAATCGTTTACCAAAGCGCCCCAAGACTAGGCCCCGGTCGCGTTTCGAAAGCGCTGGGCCGCGCATAAAGCCGTGCGGTCGTCGCCAGAGCCCGCCCATGCTGGGCCCAGTTTGAAGAGCCGGTCGCGATGGATGTTCGAGGACGCCTCGTTCAATCGCTGAAGCTGATCCTGCAACGACGCGCACCGCCCGTCTGGCGTCCGCGTGCGCATGCCTGGTCGACGTCCGACTGGCGCGCCTATCGCGCGGTCCGCCGCTTGTTTTCTTCGCTGTTCGATCTGCAAGTGCCGCGCGGGGCGGGCGCCAGCGCCGCCGCCGTGCTGCTGCTCGCCAGCACCTGTTACGGCGTCGTCAAGGGCGGCCACACGCAGGCGATCGTCGCCCAGATCCAGGACGTCTGCGATGCGGCGGCCAACAGCGTCGGCTTCCGCATCACCGAGGTCGCGCTTGCCGGCGAGCACGAAGTCAGCCGCGAGGATATTCTGGCACTCGCCGGCGTCACCGGCCGTTCCTCGCTGCTGTTCCTCGATGCCGGACAGACGCGCCTGCGGCTGTTGACTAATCCGTGGATCGCCGAAGCCGCCGTCCTCAAGCTTTATCCCGGCCGCCTGCGCATCGCGATCACGGAGCGCAAGGCCTTTGCACTCTGGCAGAAGGACGCCCGCCTCTACCTCATCGCCGCCGACGGCACGGTGCTGGAAACCTATGTGCCGCCGCGCTTTGCCGCGCTGCCGCTGGTGGTCGGCGATGGCGCCGAGCATGGCGCTAAGGATTTCCTGCATTTGCTCAAGGCCTATCCGGACGTTGCAAGATCGGTGACCGCGTCCGTGCTGGTCGCCGAGCGGCGCTGGAACCTGCATTTGAAAAACGGCGTCGAAGTACTTTTGCCCGAGCGCGCGCCGGCGCAGGCCCTGGCCATGCTGGTCGATCTCGACCGCGATAAGAAGCTGCTCTCGCGCGACATCGTGAACGTCGATCTGCGCTTGCCCGACCGCGTCACCGTGCGGCAGTCGGATGCGGCGGCCGCGGCGCGCGACGAGGCGCTCAAGGCCGCCGAGAAAGCCAAGAAAGTCAAAGGCAAGGGAAGCGACGCATGACCGTGCTGCGCTTCGGCCTCACGCCCAAGATGAAACCGGTGTCGCCGCGCCGCACTGCGGTGGTCGCCGGTCTCGATATCGGCACCAGCAAGATCGCCTGCATGATCGCGCGGCTCGAGCCGCAGGGGCCGCAGGACGTGCTGCGCCGGCGCAGCCACGGCGTGCGCATCCTCGGTTTCGCCCATACCGCGGCCGGCGGCATGAAGGCCGGCGGCGTGGTCGACCTGATCGAAGTCGAGGAGATGGTGCGCCAGGCGATCGACATCGCCGAAAGCATGGCCAAGGTGCGGCTCGATTCCGTGGTGGTGTCGCTGTCCGGCGGCCGTCTCGGCAGCGAGCGCTTCGCCGCCAACATCCAACTTTCCGGCGGCGCGGTGACCGATGCCGACATCGCCCGCGTGTTGGCGGCGGCGAGCCGCCATTCGGTGCGCGACGGGCGCGCCGTGCTGCATTCACTGCCGACCGGCTACGCGCTCGACGCAGTCACCGGGATCCGCGAACCGCGCGGCATGTTGGGCAGCCGCTTCGGCGTCGACATGCACATGGTCACCTCCGACGTTGCGACCGTGCGCAACCTGATGCTGGCGGTCGAACGCAGCCATCTCGCGGTCGAAGCCATGGCGGCCTCGCCCTATGTGGCGGGCCTCGCCGTACTCGCCGACGACGAAGCGGATTTAGGCGCGGCCACCATCGATTTGGGCGCTGGAACCACGACGTTAGCGGTCTTTTCCGGCGGAAAATTCGTGCATGCCGACGGGTTCGCGCTCGGCGGCCACCACGTCACCATGGACATCGCCCGCGGGCTGAACGCCCGCATCGCGGATGCTGAGCGAATCAAAGCGATTTATGGCAGTGTTTTGACCGGTGGATCGGATGAACGCGACATGATCACGGTGCCTCCGGTCGGCGATGACGAGCGCGAGCCGCCGCAATTTGTCTCGCGGGCGGCACTCGTGCGCATCGTCAAGCCGCGGGTCGAGGAAATCCTGGAAATGGTGCGCGACCGGCTGAAGGCTTCGCCGTTTTCGGCCGAGCCGCGCGCGCGCGTGGTGTTGACCGGCGGCGCCTGCCAATTGGCCGGCATCGCCGATCTCGCCGCGCGCATCTTGCGCCGGCCGGTGCGTATCGGACGCCCGCTCGGTTTGGCGGGGCTGCCGGATGCGGCAAAGGGTCCGGCATTCGCCGTGGCGGCGGGCCTCTTGGTCTACCCGCAGGCGGCGCATCTTGAACACTTCGAACCGCGGAAAACGCGGCAATTGATGACAGGTACGGGCGGTTACATGGCACGGGTCGGACAATGGCTGCGCGAAAGCTTCTGACCCACAACAACGGAACCACGAAGGGACCGGTGGCGGACCGGTCTTATTCGACGGCGTGCGGGCGGCTCAGCCTGCTGCCCGTGCACAAATGAGGTAAACATGACGATCAATCTGAAGATTCCCGACATTCGCGAGATGAAGCCGCGCATTACCGTGTTCGGCGTCGGCGGCGCCGGCGGCAACGCGGTCAACAACATGATCTCGGCCGGTCTGCAAGGCGTCGACTTCGTCGTTGCCAATACCGACGCGCAGGCGCTCACGATGTCGAAAGCCGAGCGCATCATCCAAATGGGCACGCAGGTGACCGAGGGCCTCGGCGCCGGCTCGCAGCCGGAAGTCGGCCGCGCCGCCGCCGAAGAAGTGATCGACGAGATCCGCGATCACCTCAACGGCGTGCACATGGTGTTCGTCACCGCCGGCATGGGCGGCGGCACCGGCACAGGCGCCGCCCCTGTAATCGCCAAGGCCGCACGCGAACTCGGCATCCTCACTGTGGGCGTGGTCACCAAGCCGTTCCACTTCGAGGGCCAGCGCCGCATGCGCTTTGCCGAAGCCGGCATCGTCGAACTGCAGAAGGTGGTCGACACGCAGTTGATCATCCCGAACCAGAACCTGTTCCGGGTCGCCAACGAAAAGACCACCTTCGCCGACGCCTTCGCCATGGCCGACCAGGTGCTCTATTCGGGCGTCGCTTGCATCACCGACCTGATGGTCAAGGAAGGCCTGATCAATCTCGACTTCGCCGACGTGCGCGCGGTCATGCGCGAAATGGGCAAGGCGATGATGGGTACCGGCGAAGCCTCCGGCGAGAAACGCGCGCTCACCGCCGCCGAGGCCGCGATCGCCAATCCGCTGATCGACGACGCCTCCATGAAAGGCGCCAGGGGCCTGTTGATCTCGATCACCGGCGGCAAGGACCTGACGCTATACGAAGTCGACGAGGCGGCCACCCGCATCCGCGAGGAAGTCGATCAGGACGCCAACATCATCGTCGGCGCCACCTTCGACGAAAGCCTGGAGGGCATCATCCGCGTTTCGGTGGTGGCGACCGGCATCGACCACGCCGGCCTGCAACGCCAGCCATCGCAGCCGGAAGCCGCCCTCAAGGAACTCGCCGGCAAGGTGCGCGCCGCGCGCACCGCAGAGCGCATCGAACGTACGTCGGCGCCGACGCCGGCCGTGGCCGCCGCATCCGCGCCCGCTGCGACGCCGGCTTGGGTCGAAACCGCGGCGCATGCCGCGGTTGCCGCCGCGTTGCTGGCGCCGACCGCGATCGAGGAGGTCTCGATCCGGCCGCTGCCGATGAAGCCGTCGCTGTTCGAACCGGCGACCGGCGAGGCAGCGCTTGCCGAACCGCCGACGCCGAAGACCTTCATCCCGCCGGCGCCCGAGCGCGCCGCCACCCTGCGCGCGCCGCGCATGCCGCGCGTCGACGAATTGCCGCTACCGGCGCAAAACGAAATCAAGGCGCAACGCGGCGAGCTCACCGAGGATCACCCCGAGAGGCGCCGCATGTCGCTGATGCAACGGCTCGCCTCGGTCGGTCTCGGCCGGCGTTCGGAAGAGGCCGAGGCGCCGCCGGCACCGCGCGCGGCGCAGCCTATGCCGCAATTCGAGCGGCCGGTGCGGCCGGCCCCCCGCCAGCCGGAGGGCCGCCCGAACGACCCGGTATCGGAATATGCGAGGCGTTCGGGACCGCAGGGCCTCGACCCGCACGGCCGCCCCACGCCTGTGCAAAACTCGGCCGAGGAGGACCAGCTCGATATCCCTGCCTTCCTGCGCCGCCAGGCTAACTGATGGTCCGCGCATAGCGCTTGACGGCCCCCGCCGGGAAACCGGTTCGGGGCCGTCATGGCATTTAAACCTGCTTAACTTATTGAAACTAAAAGCTTTTGGTAGTAGCGGGGCCGGTGCCGCCGTGGGCGGATACCGGCGGGAGGCGGCGCCGGCCGCGATCAATTCGATCTGCGCAGGCCCGCCGGGGCGCGGAAATTGCGGCAATATTGAGTAACACTCGGTAAGAAGACGTGAGTTGGAAGACCCCCGGCCCATGGCCTAAGTTACAGGCGCGAAAGGGACTTTTCGGTCCCCGGGGGTACAATCCGGATTCGAGGGGGCCGTCGTGTGACGGCCGAAATGTGGCCCTCCCTGGGGCTTGGGATGGGACGCGCGGCTTGCTCGCGGGCCGGCGTAAATGGGTACGATGAAGGGTGCTAAGCAGACAACGTTGCGCGACCAGGTAGCCGTCTCCGGCATCGGCGTGCATTCCGGCAGCCCCGTCACCCTGACTTTGCATCCCGCCGACGACGATACCGGCATTGTTTTCCAGCGCGTCTCTGCCGACGGCAGCGCCGAGCGCGAAATCCGCGCCGACGTACGCGCGGTCACCGCCACCGAATTTGCCACCGTGCTGGGCGATGCCTCAGGCCCGCTCTGCTCGACCGCGGAGCATCTGCTGGCCGCGCTGCGCGGGCTCGGCGTCGACAACGTGCTGGTCGAGATCGACGGGCCGGAAGTGCCGATCATGGACGGCAGCGCTGCGCCCTTCGTCGACGCCATCGATCAAGCGGGGCTGACCGCCCGCGCGCTGCCGCGCCGCTATATCGAGGTGATCAAGCCGGTGCGCGTATCCGCCAAGGACGGCGCACTTGGCGAATTGCGGCCCTATAGCCATGGCTTCCGCATCGAGGCCGAAATCGAGTTCGACCATCCGCTGATCGGCCAGCAGGCGCTTTCGCTCGACGTCGAGGCGGAAACCTTCCGCCGCGAGATCGCGCGCGCCCGCACCTTCGGTTTCATGAAGGACGTCGCCAAATTGTGGAGCGCCGGCTATGCGCTCGGCGCCTCCTTCGCCAATACGCTGGTGGTGACCGAGGACCGCGTGCTCAATCCGGAAGGCCTGCGTTATCCGGACGAATTCGTGCGTCACAAGATTCTCGACGCCATCGGCGATCTAGCTCTGGCCGGGCATCCGTTGCTCGCCTGCTACCGCACCGTCCGTGGCGGCCACAAGCTCAACCACGCGGTGCTCTCCGCGCTGATGGCCGACCGCTCCGCCTGGCGGGTGGTCGAGGCGGTCGAGACGGTGCGCCGCCCGCGCGGCCAGGCGCAGATCGGCGCCGGCCGGTTGGCAGCGGCCTACGGCCCGGAAATGTCCTGAATTTGTTCAGGATTTAAGGTTAACCTTCCGCCTTAATCCCGGCCGAATGTCCGCTTAATCCGTTGCCGAGGCCGCGTTTTTTCGTCTACACCAGCGCGGATGAGGGTTTGGCCGCCGAGGCTTGCCGGCCCTTGGGGAACCGGACACGACCGCGTGGGATGAGTTAGTGCCCAACGATTTGGCGAGCCAGATTTCTATACCGAAAAGCATCGCGCCATTGTCCGGCCGGCGCCGGATTGCGCGCGCGCTGGCTATGGCGTTGCTGGCGCTGAGTCTCGGCGCCTGTAGCGGGTTTAGTCTGTTCGGCAACAAGGACGACCAGCCGCCCGACGAGGCCGCCGACCGGCTCTACAACGAAGGCCTCTATCTGCTCAATGTGTCGAAGAAACCGACGGACGCGGCCAAGAAGTTCGAGGAAGTCGACCGCCAGCACCCCTATTCGGAATGGGCGCGCCGATCGTTGATCATGACGTCCTATTCCTATTATACCGCCGGCGATTATGCCGACTGCATCACCGCGGCCCAGCGTTACATCACGCTCCACCCGGGCAGCCCGGACGCCGCTTACGCGGAATACCTCATCGCCTCGTCCAATTTCGACCAGATCCCGGACGTCACCCGCGACCAGGCGCTCACCGAAAAAGCGCTTGCCGCGCTCGAGGAAGTGGCGCGCAAATACCCGACCAGCGAATACGCGGCCAGCGCCCGGCAGAAAATCCAGTTCGCCCGCGACCAGCTTGCCGGCAAGGAAATGGAGATCGGGCGCTATTACCTGGACAAAAAGGACTACACCGGCGCCATCAACCGCTTCAAAGTGGTGGTCACCAAGTACCAGACCACGCGCCACGTTGAGGAAGCGCTCATGCGCCTGACCGAGGCCTATATGGCGCTCGGCATTATCGAGGAAGCGCAGACGGCGGCCGCCGTGCTCGGGCACAATTTCCCCGACAGCGTCTGGTACAGGCACGCTTATACCCTGGTGAAGACCGGCGGCGTCGAGCCGTCGGAGAACAAGGGTTCCTGGATCAGCCGGGCCTTCGCGAATTTCAAAAAGTCGATCCTGGGCTGAGCGCGCCCCTTGTCATGGCCGGCGAAAGCGGGGCATCCAGGATTCGCCGCGATTCTTGTGAACATCTCGATCGGCGGTCATTACCGGATCGTCCGCTTTCGCGGATGATGCCGGCTAGCGCATGATCCCGAAAAGTGGGAACCGGTTTTCGGAAAAGATCATGTGCAAGCAAAATGTTGTCGGAGCACAGTGATTCAATCTAAACGGATCGCACTCTAAAGGTTAGGCGCCATGCTTTCCCGGCTCTCCATCCGCGACATCGTGCTGATCGACCGGCTCGACATCGATTTCGCCGACGGCCTTGCCGTGCTCACCGGCGAGACCGGCGCCGGCAAGTCGATCCTGCTCGACGCCTTCGCGCTGGCCTTGGGCGGGCGCGGCGACCAGGCGCTGGTCCGCCACGGCGCCGAGCAGGGCCAGGTCACCGCCGTGTTCGAGGTCGAGCGCGGCCATCCGGCATGGGCGCTGCTCAAGGCGCATGACATTGTGGCCGAGGACGAATTGATCCTGCGCCGCGTGCAGTTCGCGGACGGGCGCACGCGCGCCTTCATCAACGACCAGCCGGTGAGCGTGCAGGCAATGAAGGAACTCGGCGCCGCGCTGGTCGAAATCCACGGCCAGCACGACGAGCGCGCGCTGGTCGATGCCGCAACCCATCGCCGCCTGCTCGACGCTTTCGGCGCGCTGGAAGGCGACGCCGCGAAGGTCGCCGCGCTGTGGGAAGCGCGCCGCGCCGCGGTCGAGGCGGCCGACGCGCATCGGGCCGAGGTCGAACGGGCAAAACGCGAAGGCGACTGGCTGCGCCACGCGGTCGAGGAACTCGGCTCGCTTTCCCCGCAGGCGGGCGAGGAGACAATGTTGGCCGAGCGGCGCACCGGCATGATGCAGGCCGAGAAGGTCGCCGAGGACTTGCGCGACGCGCATGAAGTGATCGCCGGCGCCAATTCGAACGTGCCGGCGCTCGCCGGGGTCATCCGCCGGCTGGAACGGCGTAGCGCCCAGGCGCCCGGTCTGGTCGAACCGGCGGTGAAGGCGCTCGATGCCGCGCTCACTTCGCTCGAGGAAACCCGCGGCCATCTCGAAGCCGCTTTGCGCACCGCCGATTTCGATCCGGCCGAACTTGAGCGCATCGAGGAGCGCCTGTTCGCGCTGCGCGCGGCGGGACGCAAATACAACGTGCCGGTGGACGAGCTGGCGGCGCTCGCCGCGCGCTACAAATCCGACATTGCGCTGATCGACGCCGGCGAGGAGCGGCTCAAGGCGCTTGTGGAGGCGGCAGCGACGGCCGAGGCCGACTATCGCGCCGCCGCCGATAGGCTCTCGAAAGCGCGCGCGAAAGCCGGTGTCGCGCTCGACAAGGCGGTCAACGGCGAACTCAAGCCGCTCAAGCTGGAGCGGGCGAAATTCTCGACCGAAATCGTCAGCGATGCAGCGGCCGCCGGGCCGAACGGCATCGACCGGGTCGAATTCTGGGTGCAGACCAATCCGGGCACGCGGGCAGGGCCGCTGATGAAGGTCGCCTCGGGTGGCGAACTGGCGCGCTTCCTGTTGGCGCTGAAAGTGGTGCTGGCCGACCGCGGCTCGGCGCCGACGCTCGTCTTTGACGAGGTCGATACCGGGGTGGGCGGGGCGGTGGCCGACGCCATCGGGCTACGCCTCGCCAAACTCGCCTCCGGCGTGCAGGTGCTGGCGGTGACGCACGCGCCGCAGGTGGCGGCGCGCGCCGATCGGCATTATCTCATCAGCAAGGACGCCCTGGACAAGGGCAAGCGGGTGGCCACCCGCGTCATCGAGGTCGCCGCCGAGAAACGCCGCGAGGAGATCGCCCGCATGCTGGCCGGCGCCGAGATCACCAACGAGGCCCGCGCCGCGGCGGAACGGCTGATCAAGCAGGCGAGCTAGCCCATTTTTGTCGCGCCCGGCCAACCGGGTCCGGCCCTTCGACCGGCCCGGGTGTAAGCTTGTTGCCGGGCATCCACGTCTTTAGATTTCGGGCATGGCCAAAGCCAAAGTCAAAACCGACAAAACGCCCGTCGATCTGCTCACCGAAAAGCAGGCGAAGGCCGAACACGCGCGATTGCAGGTCGAGATTTCCGAGCACGACCGGCGCTATTACCAGCAGGACCGGCCGACGATTTCGGACGCCGCATACGACGCGCTGCGCGCCCGCTACGACGCGATCGAAGCGCGCTTCCCCGATCTGCGCACGCTCGAATCGCTGTCGCTCAAGGTCGGCGCCGCGCCCACCGGGCGGTTCAAGAAAGTGCGCCACGCGGTGCCGATGCTGTCGCTCGACAACGCGATGGCCGACGAGGACGTCATCGATTTCGTCGCCCGCATCCGGCGCTTCCTTAAACTGAGCGACGACGAGAAGATCGCTTTCAGCGCTGAGCCGAAGATCGATGGCCTGTCGATGTCGCTGCGCTACGAGGATGGCGACCTCGTGACCGCCGCCACCCGCGGCGATGGCCAGGAAGGCGAGGACGTCACCGCCAATATCCGCACGCTGAAAGACGTGCCCCAGCGCCTCAAGGGCAGGCACGTGCCGAAAATCTGCGAGGTGCGCGGCGAGGTCTATATGACCAAAGCGGATTTCCTCAAGCTCAACGAGCGACAGAAGGAAGCCGGCGAACAGATCTTCGCCAATCCGCGCAACTCGGCCGCCGGCTCGCTGCGGCAGAAGGATCCGAGTGTCACGGCGTCGCGCCCGCTCGGCTTTTTTGCTTACGCCTGGGGCGAGATGAGCGAAATGCCGGCCGACAGCCAAAGCGGCATGATCAAATGGTTTGCCGTTTGCGGTTTCAAGACCAATCCGCTCACGAAAATCCGCCATTCGGTCGAGGAATTGCTCGCCTTCCACCGCGACATCGAACAGACCCGCGCCGATCTCGACTACGACATCGACGGCGTGGTCTACAAAGTCGACCGCCTCGATTGGCAGGAGCGGCTCGGCTTCGTCTCGCGCTCACCACGATGGGCGATCGCGCACAAGTTCCCAGCCGAACGCGCCGTCACCGTGCTCAAGGACATCGAAATCCAGGTCGGCCGCACCGGCGCGCTCACGCCGGTCGGCAAGCTCGAGCCGGTCGGCGTCGGCGGCGTGATCGTGCAGAACGTAACGCTGCACAATGAGGACTACATCAAAGGCATCGGTGGCGACGGCGAGCCGATCCGCGGCGGCCATGACCTGCGCATCGGCGACACCGTTATCATCCAGCGTGCTGGCGACGTCATCCCGCAGGTAGTCGACGTGGTGCTCGACAAGCGGCCGAAAAACGCCAAGGCATATCACTTTCCGAAGAAGTGCCCGTGCTATTTGCACACCGAGATCGTGCGCGAGGAAACCGCGACGGGCGAGGAGGGCGCGCGCGGCCGCTGTACCGGCGAATTCGCCTGCCCGTTTCAGAAAATCGAACACCTCAAGCTGTTCGCCTCGCGCCGCGCCTTCGATATCGAAGGCCTGGGTGAAAAGCAGATCGAATTGTTTTTCGAAAAGGAATGGGTGAAGGAGCCGGCCGACATCTTCACGCTGGAGAAGAAGCACAAGAGCAAACTGCTGGAGGAAGAGGGCTACGGCGAAACCTCGGTGCGCAATCTGTTCGCGGCCATCGATCAGCGGCGCGACATCTCGCTCGACCGTTTCATCTATGCGCTCGGCATCCGCCACGTCGGCGAGACCACGGCGCTGGCGCTGGCGCGCGGCTACGGCTCGTGGAAGGCGTTCCACGAGGCCTGCCTGAAGGTGGCCAAAGGCGACGAGGAGGCGGTTGCCGAGATGGATGCCCTCGACCAGATCGGCGAGACGGTGATCGAGGCGGTGAAGGCCTATTTCGGCGAGAGCCACAACAAGGGCATCGTCGAACGGCTCACGCGCGAGGTCAAAATCCTCGACGCCGAGAAGCCGAAGACCGGTAGCAAGATTGCCGGCAAAACCGTCGTCTTCACCGGCGCGCTGGAGAAGATGACGCGCGAGGAGGCCAAAGCCCAGGCCGAACGGCTGGGCGCCAAGGCGGCCGGTTCGGTGTCGAAGAAGACCGATTTCGTGGTCGCCGGCCCCGGCGCCGGCTCCAAACTCGCCGAGGCGAAGAAGCACGGCGTCAAGGTGCTCAGCGAAGACGAGTGGCTGAAGCTGATCAATTCCTAATCCGCGCTCTCAATGCGCGCGGCTCCCGTGCCGCGGCATGATCGACGGGCATCGCCGACGCATCGAACGCCGTGCCGTGACACACTGTCGCGCGTCACTGGGGCAGGGCGGCAATGGCGGATCTGGCGGCAATGGCGGATAGTGTCCTCTGCGCTCTTCAAATCATTGCGCGGAGGCAACATTGTCTGATTCACAAGAGCTTCTCACGGGGGTCATTTTGCTGATCGTCAGCGTCGGCGCGCTGATCGCCTGTTATCCGCGAAACGGCAAGACGGCATGGTTTGTCGGCGTACCGTTTCTCGATCCCACGGTTTCCATTCTTGTTGTCGGCGGGATGGTGATCGGCGTTCTTCTCATCGTGGCCTATTTCACGGCGATCGATAACGGGACGGTCTCCGGCATGGTCAAGGCGTCGTAAGCCCTGGCGCGTTGACCGTCATGTCAGGCGAGCGGGCCGCCTCCGGCCTGCCGGCCCGCCGCACGCAACGATCAGCCGTGATTGAGCGGCCGGGTCGCAGCATCGAGCCAGTGTTGGGTTTCGGCGTCGAGCAGCGGGGCGATCGCCTCCTGCACCCGCGCGTGGTAGCTGTCGACCCAGTGCCGCTCCTTGGCGGTCAACAAGCGGGTGTCGATCAGCGTGCGGTCGATCGGCGCGAGACTCAGCGTTTCGAACGCGTTGACCGGCTTTTCGGCGCCGGCCGGCTCGGGCGCCGCAATCACCAGCACCAGGTTCTCGATGCGGATGCCGTAGGCGGCGGTTTTGTAATAGCCCGGCTCGTTTGACAGGATCATGCCGCGGCGCAGCGGCACCGTACCCAGCTTGGAAATGCGCGCCGGCCCCTCATGTACCGATAGATAGCTGCCGACGCCGTGGCCGGTGCCGTGATCGAAATCGAGCCCGGCCTGCCACAGCGCGATGCGCGCCAGCGGGTCGAGCTGCGCGCCCGAGGTATTCTCCGGAAAAATCGCGGTGGCAATGGCAATGTGGCCCTTGAGCACGCGGGTGAAGCGGTCGCGCATTTCTTCGCTCGGCGCACCGATGGCGACGGTGCGGGTGATATCGGTGGTGCCGTCCTCGTATTGCGCGCCGGAATCGACCAAAAACAGCTCGTTCGGCTTGAGCGTGCGGTTGCTGGCGCGGGTGACGCGGTAATGCACGATCGCCCCGTTCGGTCCCGACCCGGCAATGGTGGCGAACGAAATATCCTTCAATACGCCGGTATCGCGGCGGAAGCTTTCCAGCGCCTCCACCGCGTCGATCTCGGTGACGATGCCGGTCGGCGCCTCGCGCGCGAGCCAGGCGAGGAAGCGCGCCATCGCCACGCCGTCGCGTTTGTGGGCGGCGCGGGTGCCGGCGATCTCGGCATGGTTCTTCACCGCCTTCATCAAGGTGATGGGGTCGGCCCCGCGCAGCGGCCTGCCGCCGCTGCTCTCGACAAGCCGGGTCAAGGCGTCGGCGGCGCTCGCCTGGTCGAGCCGCACGGTCTTGCCTTTGAGTTGTGCAACGTCGTCGGTGAGCTCGGCGGGCGCGCGCACCGAGGCGATCTCCTCCAGCGCATGACGCGTTTTGTTGTCGAGCTTGGCGCCGTCCAGGTAAAGCACCGGCTTGCCCTCGCGCGGGATGAGCGCGAAGGCCAGCGCGATCGGCGTATGCGCCACGTCGGCGCCGCGAATATTGAAGGCCCAGGCGACGTTCTGCGGGTCCGACACCACCAGCGCATCGGCGCGCAGTTTCTTCAGCTCACCCTGCACGCGCTTGAGCTTGTCGGGCGCGCTTTCGCCGGCGAGCTTGACGTCGCGCAAGCTCACCGGGCCGGCGGGCGGCGCCGGGCGGTCGCTCCACAGCGCGTCGATCGGATTGCCGCTAACCGCCAGCAGTTCGGCGCCGGCGGTGGCGCAGGCCTTGCGCAGCTTCTCGACGCTTTCGGTTGTGTGCAGCCAGGGATCGTAGCCGAGCTTGACCCCGCTTTTGAGATTCTTCTCCAGCCATTGCTCGGGCGGCGAGTCGACCAGATGCTCGATGGCGAAAAGCTTACCGTCGACTTGGCTCCCCGCCTGCACGGTATAGCGGCCGTCGACGAACAGCACCGCGCGCTCGGCCAGCACGACGCCCAAGCCGGCCGAACCGGTGAAGCCGGTGAGCCAGGCAAGCCGCTCTTCGCTCGCCGGCAGATATTCGTTCTGTTGGCGGTCGGCGCGCGGTACCACAAAGCCGTCGAGCCCGCGCCGCTTGAGCTCGGCGCGCAGCGCGACAACATGCGCCGCCGCCGCCGCGGGCTCGCGCGAATCGTCGAAAGTCTGGAAACGGGCCTCGAACATTCGTTGCACTGTAGCGCGCTTCGAGCGCCGAGCAACGCAGGCATGCGCCATGCGCCGGACGAGGCAGGATCGCCGCCGCTTTGGGCAAACGGGTGGAATATTCGTGTCGCAATGGCGATCAATTCGGCAACGAATCGGTCGCCTGAATCAATTTTGTGCAGTGCATTAAATTCGCCGCAATGATGCCATCCATCTTTCCAGGTTATTAATCGGTTTATACCTTAATTTCAGGGCTTCCATGCATTGTCGCGAGGTGTTCGCAATCGCAATATAGCTTATGTTGCGTTGCAACAGTCAGGGACGAATGTCCGGGAATTCGCTGACGCATCGCTTTGCGAAAAGGAGATAAGAAATGGTCGCTATCACGTACGATGCCGCCCGCGTAACCGCTGCCGATCCGGCCGCCGGGCCGGCCAGCACGGGTGCGCGCGCGGAAACCGCGGCGCCGCGCAAGCACTGGTTTGCCCGCTTCATGGATGCGCTGATCGAGGCGCGCATGCAGCAGGCCCGCCGCGAAATCCGCATGCACACCGGCTTGCTGCCTTACACGCTCGACGAACGCGGCAACCGGCTGGTCAAGACCGGCTCCGGCGACATGCCGTTCGGCGGCTGGTAGGCTTAAGACCCGTCACCAACGAAACCGCCCCGGTCGTCCCCGCCGGGGCGGTTTTGATTCTCGTTCTTCAACATCAGCGTGACCCAACCGTCGAGCGCGATGCGGCGTTCGAGTGCAAAGCCTTGCGCGCCGTAGATCGCCAGCACGCCATTGGCGTGGGCGGGCAGCAGGCCGGATAGCACGAGGCGCGCGTTTCGTCCGGCGAGGCGGGACAGCGGCACCGCCATCCGCAGCAGAGGTCCGAGTAGGATATTGGCGAAGATCAGATCGTACGGCGCACCGTTTGCGATGACGCGGGCCTTGGTCCCAGCGGCATGCGCAAATGCGATCCATGGCGCCGCGTGGTTGAGCCGCGCATTGGCGCGCGCGGCTTCGACGGCGACGCGGTCGATGTCGCTTGCCGTGACGCGGGTGCGGAACACCTTCGCCGCCGCGATCGCCAGCACCGCCGGAGCCTGTGCCAAGGTCGAGCACGCGGCGTGCGCGCCGCCGCTTCGCCAAGGCATCGAGCGCCAGCAGGCAGGCGCGCGTGGTGCCGTGGTGGCCGGTGCCGAAGGCAAGCGCCGCCTCGATCTCGATGCCGATATCGTTGGGCTTGACGCAAGCGCGGTCGTGCGCGCCGTACACCAGGAAACGGCCGGCGCGCACCGGCCGCAAGCCGGCCAGGCTCTCGGCGACCCAGTCGGCGGGGGCGACTTTCTCGAAGCTGAGCGCGGCGGCCGCCTCTTCGCCGGCGGCGATCGCGACCAGCGCGCGCAACACCGGCTCGTGCGGGTCCGCGCCGAAATGCACCGCCACCTGCCACTGACCGCCGTCGCACTCGAAGGCGGCGCAGACGGCGCCGTCCAGGCTTTCGCCCAAGAAAGCCGCGAGGCGCCGGGCGGTCGGCTCGTCGCAGACGAGGCGGGCGACGGTTAAGCTCATGCGACCTATTTAGCGCGGCGGCGGGGTGCCTGTCCCGCCGCTCAATTCCCGCAGCTTAGTGCCGCTTGAAATACTGCACGGCGCGTTCGTGCTGTTCGGCCGCTTTGCGCGAACCAAAAGTGCCGAGATTGCGCCGCTTGCCGGTGCGCGGATTTTTCTTGCGCGAGTAAAGCCGGTACTTGCCGCTCGGCAGCTTGCGGATCATGCGCGTTTCCGCCGCCGCTTGCGCAACGCAGCCTGCGCCTTCTTGATGTTGGCGAGTTGGGCGCGGCGCATGGCCGGCGTCGGCTTTTCGCTTGCCGGGATCTTGCGGCGCGGCTTGGCGATGAAGCGGTCGCCGCCGAGGTGGCGCGGCACCGAGCCGAGCTGCTTGAGCACCTTGCGCGCGGCCGCGGTGTCCGGCGCGAGCTTCTTGCCCGCGCGGTGCGCCTCCGACTTGCCGATCAGCCATTTCTGCGTGTCCCAGGAGCCGTTGGCACGCCGGCCGGCGACGCGCTCGATACCGCCGCGGCGGCCGACGTCCTGGTTGCGGAAGAAGACGAACTCGGTGCGCGGGCGCACCTGGATGTGGAAGAAACCGCCTTGGCCGCGCGCGCCAGGCTTAGCGCGACGAGTTTTGGCGCGGGGCGAACGGCGAGCGCTGCTGCGTTTGCGGGATTTCGGCATGACAAGCCTCCCATGCTGATGGGATAAAACAAAAGCCAAGCACAAGTTCCGCGTTTACGCGTTGATCCAGCGCAAGCCTTACCAGCCGAACGGGAAGGGCGCGCTGTAGCGGTAATGGCGGCGCGGCGCCTCGCGATAATAATAAACGGTCGAGCCGTCATCGACTTCGCGCCAACCGTTGCGGTGGCGCACGTGCTTGCGCGGCGGCGGGTCGTCGGCATACGTGAGCGGCGGCTCCTCGCGCATGATCGAGCCGGTGACGGCGGCCTCTGGAATCTCGCCGGTGAGTTCCACCCGCGTGTTAGTCAACCCCTGTTCCTTGACCAGGTCCCAGAGCAGCGCGGCGTGTTCCTTCGACAGCCGCACGCAGCCATGCGAGGCCGGGCGCCCGAGATGCTTGACGTCGAAGCTGCCGTGGATGGCGTGGCCTTCCTGGGTGAAGAAGATGGAATAGGGCATCGGCGCGTCGTCCCACTCGCGCGAGAAGTGGTCGCGTTCCATGCGGAAGGCTTTGAACTCGCCCGCCGGCGTGTCGTAGCCGTCCATGCCGGTCGACACCTTCCAGGTGTAGCGTTCGACGCCGTCGACGGAGACCGTCATCGTCTGCGTGGATTTATCGACGTGGACGAGCACGTCGGCGCGGGCCTGTGTGAAGGCGAGCGCGCAAAACGCGACGGCGAGCGCGACGGCAAGGCGGCGGATACGCATGACAAGCCCTCCGGCCCGGATGCGTACACACTAGCACAGTCGCCGGCGCGATTAAGCCCGGTCGCGCAATATTCAGCCGCAACCGCCAGTTTGATCGACAAAGCCGGCAAAAGAGCGCACGCTGGGCGCGACCGAAACGCCAGCTCAAAGCGCACGGGCCTTCAATCCAACTCGGCGACCGGAACCCATCCGGGTATCCGTCACCCCTCGCACCGGCGCAAAGTCGGGCGAAAGGAGAACGCATGCCACTTCCCCTCATCCTGCAGCGCGACTCGCGCACCCGCCTGATCCAGGGCGCCGCGATCGGTTCGGTATTGACCATGGTGGTCGGCTTCGGCTTTGCCGGCTGGCAGCTGCAACGCAATGCCGAGCGGCACGCCGATGCGCGCGTCGGCGCCGCGGTGGTCGCCGTGCTGGCGCCGATCTGCGTCGAGAAATTCAACAGCGCGGCCAACGCCAAGACGACGCTGGTGGCGCTCAACGCGACCGACTCCTGGCACCGCGACGACTTCGTCGAAAAGGGCGGCTGGGCGACGTTCCCCGGCAACAAGGAGCCGAACAGCGGCGTCGCCGAGGCCTGCGCCAGGATTCTCAGCGACGGCAAATAGCGGCGGCGTCCGGCGCGCTCAATGTTTGCGCGCGTCGACCCGGTAGCCGACGATGGTTTGTTCGCCCAGCGCCTTGGCGGCCTCCAGCCGGTGCAGCCCCTCGATCAGCACGAAGCGCTCGCCGTCGGCGCGCACCTTGATCGGCACCTGCTGGCCGTCCTTGAGCATGCTCTCGGCGATCGCGCCGACGCGCGCCGGGTCGAGCGTTTTGCGCCGCTCGAGCGGCACGTAGATCTGGGCGACCGGGAAATTCTCGCGCTTAAGCATGCGGCCTCTCTTTACCTCTCCCCGCCTGCGCGGAGAGGTCGATCCGCCGAAGCGTAGCTGAGGCGGAGCGGGTGAGGGGCTCTTATCGCCGATCCGAGCGAATTAAATTGCTGCTCACCCGGCTCGCAGCTTTGCTGCCCGCCACCCTCTCCCCGTAAACGGGGAGCGGGAAAGCGAGCTACTCGCCGCCCAACTCCAGCGCCCAATATTTGCGCCCGTTCTTGCCCGTGGCATAGGCGATGCCGTAGGCCGACACGTCGCCGCGCAGCATGTTGCGGCGGTGGCCGGCCGAGCGCGCCCAGCCGCGGATGGCGCAGTCCTCGTCGGCGCAGCCGACCAGCACGTTCTCGGCGCTGGTGGTCGCGGCGACGGCGGCCCGCTTGCGGAAGTCCTTGTGGTCGATGCGGTTGCGCCCCGCCATGGCGTCGGCCTGCTCTTGCGCCATGCCGGCGAGCCGCGAGCTCATGTGCAGCGCCGGCATGTGGTGCTGGGCGCGGAAGGTGTTGAGGTCCATAGCCCGAACGGGCGTCGACAGTAAAAGGGCGAGCGCGGGGGTCGCCGCGAGCAAAGCGGCGAGGGCCAGCGTAAGGCGGCGCGCGCGGTTCATGCGCGCAAGGCTACATCCAAACCGCAACGCTGGGCCAGCGCGCCCTATTCACCGCTTCTTCCTCTCCGGCTTTGTCAACGCCTCGGCCACGCTATGCGGGCGGCGGCCGCCGATCACCTGCGCGGTGCATCTCTGATCGGTCGGGCAGAAAACGGTGCATGCGGTGCCCGGCTTGCCGAGGCAGTCGGTGCCGCAGCCGATGCCCCTGGAATCTTGCGAGAACTTGCCGCCGGCTTTTTCGCAGTCGGCTTTCAGAGCGTCGGGCGTGGTCTTGGGCAGCGTGAGGTCGCGGGCGAACGCCGCGGCGGGCAGCGCCAGCGCGCCGGCGAGGATGAGCATGGTGGTGATGTGTCGCAACGGCTAACTCCCCGGTCCGTAAAGCCGCCCCGGGGGGATTATGCCACAGCCAGCGCGCGCGGGAAGCGCGCTGTTGGATCAGGCCACGCAGACATATTGCGAACCGTGCATGCCGAGCCGTTGCGCGGCGCCGCGCGCTAGATCGAGCCGGGCGCCTCGCGCGTAGGCGATGCCGTAAGGTCCGGTGTCGTTGACGCGCACGGTGACGGAACGGCCGTTGTTCGGATTGGTCACGGTCAGCGTCGTGCCGAGCGGCCAGGTGCGCGCGGCCGCCGTGTTGCCGTTCGGGTCGAAGCGTTCGCCGTTCGCGGTGTGCCGCCCCGTCCAGTAATAGCTCGCTAGCACTTCGTGTCCGGCGCATTTGCCGGTCGGCTTGACGTATTTATGAATCGAGCCCCAGCCCGCGGCGTTTGCCGCGCTGAGCGTGAGCAGGCCGATGAATAGTCCAATGCCGATGATCTTCAATGCACGTGTCCCCGTCATGATTGGCTGTTGGCCCACTGTAGGAACGGCCAAGATGGCGAGAGCAAGGCGGGGGGTGGGGAGAGTGACGGTGCGCTAGGCGGCTTGCCGTGTTGCTTGCTGAACTCGCGCGAATAGCGCGGTTAGCGGCGAGGTCGGCGCACAGGCCGATCTTATTTATTGGATACAGCTTGGCCGACATAAATATGCGATATCTGTTTCATAAGCTTTGGAAGATATGGCAGAGCGCAAATCTCAAAGACGCGCGAAAAAAAATCATATCTTCATGATAAGGCCAAATCCGGTAGACGAAGAAATTTTCGAGAAATGGGGGGGTCACGCCTATTGTCGATCAAAAGGGCTCGCCTACCAGTCTTATCGATTTTTTGAAGTCGATTAAGCCCGCAAATTAGAGGTTATAGATCAATCGTCGACTACACCTCACACCCTCTCCACAAAACTATCCACCACCCGCTTTTCGCCCGCCTTGTCGAAGCGGATGGTCAGCTTGTTGCCGTCGACGGCGGTGATGTTGCCGTTGCCGAATTTCTGGTGGAACACGCGGGTGCCGACCTCGAAGGCGGAAACGGCGCCGGTCGATTTGGCGACCAGTTCGCCTTCGATGGTCAGTGGTTTTGAGCGGCGGGGAGGGGACTTCGGAGGCGCCCCCTCACCCGCGCCTTTGGCGCGACCTCTCCCCGCGCGCGGGGAGTGGTGATCCGAATCTGCCGCATCGTCCTCGGCAAACACCCCATCCGGCACATAACGCGGCTGCCCGGTCTCGTCGAAGCCGCCTTTGCCCTTGCGCGCCTGCGCGCGCTGCCAGCCGGGCGTCGTGTAATTGGAGCCGAAGGAATTCATCTCGTCGAAGCGGCTGGCGCCGTAGCCCGACATGCCGAAGCCGCCGGTGCCGCCCGCCGGCTCCTTCACCTCGACGTCCTCAGCCGGCAATTCGTCGAGGAAGCGCGACGGCATAGTCGAGGTCCACAGGCCGTGGATGCGCCGGTTGGTGGCGAAATAGATGCGGGCGCTTTTGCGCGCGCGCGTGAGGCCGACATGCGCCAGGCGGCGCTCCTCCTCGAGGCCGGCGCGGCCGCTCTCGTCGAGCGCGCGTTGGTGCGGAAACAGGCCTTCCTCCCAGCCGGGCAGGAACACGGTGTCGAATTCCAGCCCCTTGGCGGAATGCAAAGTCATAATGTTGACCGCCTGCTCGCCTTCGGCGCTGTCGCGGTCCATCACCAGCGAAATGTGCTCGAGGAAGCCGGCGAGGTTCTCGAATTCCTCCATGGAGCGCACCAGCTCCTTGAGGTTTTCCAGGCGCCCGGCGGCGTCGGCGCTCTTGTCGGCCTGCCACATGGCCGTGTAGCCCGACTCGTCGAGCACCATTTCGGCCAGCTCCGTGTGCGGCATGGAGTCTTTGCACGTGCGCCAGCGCTCGAAGCCGGCCATCAGGTCGCGCAGCGCCGTGCGCGGTTTCGGCTTCATCTCGTCGGTTGCGCTGAGCGCTGCGGCCGCTTCGGTGAGCGGAATGCGTTTCTTGCGGGCAAAGTCGTGCAGCATCTGCACGGTAGCGTCGCCTAAGCCCCGTTTGGGCGTGTTGACGATGCGCTCGAAGGCGAGATCGTCGGCCGGCTGCGCGATCACGCGCAGATAGGCGAGCGCGTCGCGGATTTCCATGCGCTCGTAGAAGCGCGGCCCGCCGATCACACGATAGGGCAGGCCGAGCTGAATGAAGCGGTCCTCGAATTCGCGCATCTGGAACGAGGCGCGCACTAGAATGGCGATCTCGTCGAGCGGATGATCGAAGCCCTGCTCGCGCGCGCCGCGCTGCAATTGCTCGATCTCCTCGCCGATGGAGCGGGCTTCTTCCTCCGAATCCCACGAGCCGGTGACCTGCACCTTCTCGCCCGGCACGTCTTCGGTGCGCAGCGTCTTGCCCAGGCGGCCCTCGTTGTGGGCGATCAGATGCGAGGCCGCGGCGAGAATGTGCCCCGTGCTTCTGTAGTTGCGTTCGAGCCTGATGATCTTCGCACCGGGAAAATCATGATCGAAACGGAGAATGTTATCGACCTCGGCGCCGCGCCATCCATAAATCGACTGATCGTCATCGCCGACGCAGCAGATGTTTTTCTTTTCCCTCTCCCCGCTTGCGGGGAGAGGGTGACTTTCGCGCGCCTCGCGCGCGGAAGTCGGGTGAGGGGGCGTGTCCACCGCCTGAGCGTCTCGAAGCGCCCCCTCACCCGCCGCGCCTTCGCTGCGCGAAGCCGCATCGACCTCTCCCCGCGCGCGGGGAGAGGTAAGAGGAGAAGCCTGCGCCAGCAACCGGAGCCACAAATACTGTGCCACGTTGGTGTCCTGATATTCGTCCACCAAAATATATTTGAAGCGCTGCTGGTACTGGCGCAGCACGTCCGGGTTCTGCCGGAACAGGCGGATACATTCGAGCAGCAGGTCGCCGAAATCGGCGGCGTTGAGCGTCTTCAGCCGCTCCTGATAGGCGAGGTAGAGCTTCTTGCCCTTGCCGTTGGCAAAGCTCGCCGCCTCGCCCGCCGGCACCTGGTCGGGGGTGAGGCCGCGGTTTTTCCAGCCGTCGAGGATGATGGCGAAGACGCGCGCCGGCCATCTTTTTTCGTCGAGCTTCTCCGCCTCGAACAATTGCTTGATCAGGCGGATCTGGTCGTCGACGTCGAGGATGGTGAAGTTGTTCTTGAGACCCACCATCTCGGCGTGCCGGCGCAGGATTTTCACGCCAATTGAGTGAAAGGTGCCGAGCCAGGGCATGCCCTCGACGATCTGCCCGACCATCTGGCCGACGCGGTCTTTCATTTCCCGCGCCGCCTTGTTGGTGAAGGTCACCGAGAGGATATCGCTTGGCCGCGCCCGGCCGAGGTTCAAAATGTGCGCGATGCGGGTGGTCAGGACACGGGTTTTGCCGGTGCCGGCGCCGGCCAGCACCAGCACGGGGCCGTCCAGGGTCTCCACCGCCTCGCGCTGCTCCGGGTTGAGATCGGCGAGATAGGCCGCCGCGCGCGCGCCAAGGGCCCGCGCGGCAATGCCGCCAGGTTCATGACGGATGGTCAGGTCTTGGGTCGGGTCTTGGGAATGACGCTTCGGCTCGGCCATATTGTCGGTGATTCCTTCCAGCCCAAGATGGCACTGAAGCGCGGCAATTTCGAGGGTAGCCACGGTCCCCTACCTGCCAAAACCGTGCTTGACGGCGGCGGGGCGGATGTCGCCTTGATGCACAGGGAGTTCGTTCATGCCAGCCGCCAGCGCCACCACATTTGTCTATGTCAGTAATGCAGGCAGTCAGAGCATCAGCGTCCTCGCGCTCGCGCCGGGCGGCGCGCTGACGCCGGTTGAAACCGTCGCGGTGCCTGGCCCGGCTCAAGCTGGCAGCACGATGCCGATGTCGGTCAGCCGGGAAAAGAAACGGCTGTATGTGGCCTTGCGCAACGAGCCCTATTCGGCGGTCACCTTCATCATCGATGCTAAGAGCGGCAAACTGACGCCGGTCGGCAGCGGCCGCTTGGCCGATTCAATGGCCTATATTTTCGCGGAGCGCGGGGGGAAATTTCTGCTCGGCGCGTCCTATGGCGGCAACAAGGTCGCGGTCGCGCCGATCGGCGTCGACGGCACGGTGGGGGCCGCGCGGCAGGCGGTCGCCACCAAGAACGCGCATTGCATCCTGGCCGACAAGACGAACACCTACGTCCTGCATACCAGTCTAGGCGAAGACGTCGTCTACCAGCACAAGTTCAACGCCAAGAGCGGCAAGCTCACGCCCAACGACCCGCCGACAGTCAGCGTCAAGGCCAAGGCCGGCCCGCGCCACTTGACGTTTTCGCCGGACGGGAAATTCGTCTACCTCGTCAACGAGCTCGATGGCTCGATCTACGCGTTTCCCTGGAATGCCAGGACCGGCACGCTGAAGAAGGACGTGCAGGTCGTGAGCGTTCTGCCGAAGGGTTTTCGCGGCAAGCCGTGGGCGGCGGACATCCATGTCACGCCGGACGGCAAATTCCTTTATGCCTCCGAGCGCACGAGCAGCACGCTGGCGGCGTTTCGCGTCGACCACCGCAAAGGCACGCTGACGGCGATCGGCAACTTTGCGACGGAAAAACAGCCGCGCGCCTTCGCCATCGACCCGGGCGGGCGCTATCTGTTCGCGGTCGGCCAGCTCTCCAACAGTCTGACCGTCTATGCGATCGACAAAAAAAGCGGCGAGCTTCGCAAGCTGAAGCGATACCCGATGGGCGAAAATCCGAATTGGATCGAGATCGTCGATTTTTCCCGCTGAGACTGGCGCGCCTCAGGTTTTGTTCGGCATCTTGATGCTGCGGCCGGCGGCTTCCGGCCGCGGCAGCACCGCGTGCGCCTGTTTCATGCGCTCGAGCGCGCGCAACACGCCGTCAGTGAACGGCGCGACTTTCTTGGTCGTCATGTCGACACCCAAGGTCATGTTTTCCGAGGTGGCCGAGACCCAGGTTGCGTTGGCGTGCAGCAGTTGCTCGAACAAGTGAATGCGCTTGGCATCGTAATCGAGGAGTTGCATGGTCACCCGCACCGGATCGTCCAGCTTCAGCTCGCGCAAATAGCGCACATGCGCCTCGACTACCATGGTCGTGTGCCGGTGCCGTTCGAGATAAGCCGGACCGAGGCCGATCAAGTCGTAGAGCTCATCCACCGCGCGGTCGAACAAAACATTGTAATAAGCCACGTTGAGATGGCCGTTGTAATCGATCCACTGCGGTTCGATGCGCATGACCGATGAAACGAAGGGCGCGGGGAAAACCGGTTCGAGCGTCATGCGCTGATCGGATAGACGGCTTTCTCGCCGCCGAGCACGCGCGCCACGTCGGCGGCGCATTTGGTCTGCAGCTCCTCGAGCGCCTCGATCGAATAGAAGCCGGTGTGCGGGGAGATGATCACGTTATCGCGGCCGAGCAAGGCTGAATCCATGGCCAGCGGTTCGGCCGCCACTACGTCGAGCCCGGCGCCGCCGATTTGGCCGGCATCGAGCGCGGCGATCAGCGCCGGCTCGTCGATCAGCGGCCCGCGCCCGGTGTTCACCAGCAGCGCGCCTTTTTTCATCTTGGCGAAGGCGGCCGCGTTCATCATGCCGCGCGTCGCCGGCAGGAGCGGCGCGTGAACAGAGATGTAGTCGGAACGCGTCAGCAGTGTGTCGAAGTCGACGCCCTCTACTTTTGCCGCCTTGAAGACGTCCGCTTTGACGAACGGATCATAGGCCAGCACCTTCATGCCGAAGGCCTGCGCCTTGGGCGCGACCAGACGGGGGATATGACCGAAGCCGACCAAGCCGAGCACGGTTCCTTCGATGCGGCGGATCGGCACCACCGCCGGCATTTCCCAGCGCCCGCTTTGCACCAATTTGTTGGAGAGCGGAATCTTGCGGATCAGCGCCAGCAGCAGCGCCATGGCGTGATCGGAAACTTCGCGGATGCAGTAGTCCGGCACGTAATTGACAGCGATGCCTTTCTCCTTGGCAGTGGGCAGGTCGATGTTGTCGACGCCCAGACCGAAGCGGCCGATCGCCTTGCATTTGGTGAGCTGGCCGATGATGTCGCGCGTCAGCTTGGCGTAGGTCACCAGGATTGCGTCGGCATCCTTGGCTACCGCCAGAATGTCGTCGGCGTTGCTGCTTTTCGATATCCGGTAGGTCGGGTTGAGCCGGGCAAGTTCCGCCTTGGCGAGATCGAGCGAGGGAAAAACGCTGTCGGTGACTGCAATAACGAGGCCGGCCATGGGAAACTCCACGTTCGAAAAGGCGGGTGCGGCGAACCTACGCCAGCGGATTTTGCCCGTCTATCGCGCCAGTAAGTTGATAAGCTTCAATGGCTTGGCGGGATTAACCAAAAATTAACGATAGTTGCCTCGGCGGCCTCTCCTTGGCTATGCTCAACGGCAGTCAGGGGAGTGGAAGCCGTGTTCGGTCGGTTGGCGCGTGTGGCCTATATGGTCTTTGTCGCCGCAATGATCGTGGCCTGGGCCGTTTCAGCCGGTAAAGGCAGCCCGGTCGAACCACAGCACGAGCAGGTTATCGAAAGCTGGTGGTGCTGATCCGCCGTCGCACATCGCGGCGATCTCAATATTAAAAGACTATTCAAGCCCGGCCTTGCGAAACGCCTCGACGTAATGCGTGCGCTCGGCCTCGTGCCGGATCGGCATATTCGTGGAAAGCCACGCGAGCGAAATGTTCGGCTGCACGCGGCGCAGTTCTTGCAATGCGATCCTCGCTTCGTCCAAATGTCCCGCCATGGCGCTGGCGGCGGTGAACACGCGATGGGCGCCGACAAAGTCGCCGCGCTGGCGGAGCGATTCGCGCGACAGTTTGATGGCATCTTCGTAGTGGCGACCGACGAATTGGGCGTAGGACTCGATGCCATGATAGACTGCCGCGAACGGATCGCGCGGGCTCAGGCGTATCGCACGGCGGGCGGCTTCTACTCCCTCCTGCGAACGGCTGTTATAGGCCAGACACAGACCGTAATACGCCTGCGCCAGTGCGAAATTCGGGTTGAGCTGCAAGGCCACCTCGAATTCGGCGAGCGAATCGTCGAAGCGCCGGAAAATAAGATGGGTGCTGCCGAGCGCGCAGTGCGCCCACGGATCCTCGCTATCGGCCCGGATCGCGGCCAGCGCGGCGTGTTCGGCGTTCGCCGGCATGTTGGCGTCGCCCCAACCCATATGGGCGCAGAACATGTAGCTGGTGGCGAGCACGCCGAGCGCCTGGCCGTAGTTCGGGTCGATGCTAATCGCTTTTTCGAGCAGCGCCTGAGCCACCACATTGTCTTGGCGGGTGACGCGCCAATAATGCGAGAGCGCGCGCATCACCAGGTCCCAGGCGTCCAGGCTGTCCGGCGGCTTACGCTGGGCGCGGAAGTTTTCCGCGGCGTAGAGCTGCGGCTCGATCGCCGCCACGATCGCCTCGGTGATATCGTCCTGCACGGCGAATACGTCGGCTAAGTCACGGTCGTAGCGTTCGGCCCACAGATGGCTGCCGGTGGCGACGTCGTTGAGTTGCGCCGTGATGCGGACGCGGTCGCCGCCTTTGCGCACGCTGCCTTCGAGCACATAGCGTACGCCGAGTTCGTCCGCGATCTGATTGAGATGCACCGATTTGCCCTTGTAGATGAACGAGGAATTGCGCGCGATCACCAAGAACCAGCGCAGCTTGGACAGCGCGGTGATGATGTCCTCGCTGATGCCGTCGGAGAAATACTCTTGCTCTGGGTCGCCGCTCATATTGGTGAAGGGCAGAACGGCGATGGCTGGCCGATCGGACGGAGGCAAAGCGCGGCGCGCTGGGTCGGCATTTGCCGGGTCGGAGGCGCCACGCAATTCGCCGACAAAGCGGAAGCCTTTGCGTGCGACGGTGCGGATCAGGCTTTGCTGCTCGCCACTGTCGCCGATAGCTTTGCGTGCGGCATTGATCCGGCTGGTGAGTGTCGATTCCGAAACGATGCGGCCCTGCCAGACTGAGGCGATGAGATCGTCCTTGCTGACGACCCGCTCGCGATTCTCGATGAGATACACCAGCAGGTCGAAAACCTGCGGTTCGAGCGCGACCGGTCCGCTGCCGCGATTGAGTTCGCGCCGGTCGGTGTCTAGCGCGTAAGCGTCGAAACAATATAGCAAATTGTCGTTCCCATTGGCCGTCCCACGATGCGGTCCGGGACCGTCTCAAGCAATAATCAAGACGATCTGACGGCTAAATCAAGCGCACGTCAAAGGCTTTTGGCGGAGCCCCAGGCACGCTGCGGCAATACGGGGCAACTTTTTTGTGCCCGCGCCATAGGGAGACCGCCATGGGACGCTTTTTGGGATTCCTTTACGGTATCGTCGCCTATCTCGTGTTCTTCGCGAGCTTCCTTTATGCCATCGGCTTCGTCAGTGGTGTCGGTGTGCCGAAAACCATCGACAATGGGCCGACGACACCGGTCGTGACGGCGCTGATCGTCGATCTCATTTTGATGTCGGTCTTTGCCGTCCAGCACAGCGTGATGGCACGCCCGGCATTCAAGCGGATGTGGACCAAAATCGTGCCATGGGCTATTGAACGCTCGACGTTCGTGCTGCTCGCGAGCCTCGCGCTCGCGCTGCTGCTCTGGCAATGGCGGCCGATACCGGCCGTGATCTGGCACGTGAGCAACCCCACGGCCGCGAATACGCTGTTGGTCCTGTCGGCGGTCGGCTGGCTGATCGTGCTCACCAGCACATTCCTGATCAACCACTTCGAATTGTTCGGCCTGCATCAGGTCGCTAATAATCTCACCGGCAAGCCGATGCCGGTGCCGCATTTCTGCACGCCGCTCTATTACCAGTTCGTGCGTCATCCGATCTATCTCGGCTTCATCATTGCGTTCTGGGCGACGCCGACGATGACGGTCGGCCATCTGCTGTTCGCGGCGGTGACGACGGCCTATATTTTCGTCGGCATTGCGCTCGAAGAACACGACCTGATCACGGTATTTGGCGACCAATACCGCAATTACCGCCGGCGGGTGAACATGATCGTCCCATTCGTGGGCAAGTCGCCGACCGAGGCAAAAAAGGTCCGCCATTCAACCTGACCGTTTCATCCCGCCTTCGTCCTCTGCTAACGTCCCGCCAGGACTTGGCAGAGGACTTCTTCCATGGCCATTGGCCAATTCGTCGATCGGGTACAACAGCGCAACCCGGCAGCGATCGCAAAGGCGATCGCCGCGCTGACCGCGGCGTTCGGCAATCGCGTCGTCACCTCGCAAGCCGTTCGCGAACAACACGGCAATACGCTGACCTGGGTGCCCAACCAGCCGCCCGACGCGGTGGTGTTTCCGCAAAGCACCAGCGATGTGCAGAAGATCGTGCGCATCTGCGCCGATAGTGGCGTGCCGGTGATCCCGTTCGGCGTCGGCACCTCGCTCGAAGGCCACGTCAACGCGCCGCTCGGCGGCGTTTCGGTCGATTTCCGCGACATGAACAGGATCTTGGCGGTGCACTCGGAAGATCTCGACTGCGTGGTCGAGCCCGGCATCACCCGCAAGGCGCTCAACGAACAACTGCGCGACCAGGGCCTGTTCTTTCCCATCGATCCCGGCGCCGACGCCACGCTCGGCGGCATGGCGGCGACGCGCTGCTCGGGCACCAACGCGGTGCGCTACGGCACCATGAAGGACAACGTGCTGGCGCTGAAAGTAGTGATGCCGGACGGCGAGCTGATGACCACCGCGCGGCGCGCAAAGAAATCGGCGGCCGGATACGATCTGACAAGGCTGATGGTCGGCTCGGAGGGAACGCTCGGCGTCATTACCGAACTGACGCTCAAATTGTCGGGCATTCCCGAGGCGATCGCCTCCGGCGTCTGCCCGTTTCCTTCCGTCGATGCCGCCTGCAAGGCAACCATTCTCACCATCCAGCACGGCATCCCGATCGCGCGCATCGAATTGCTCGACGCCTTGCAGATCAAGGCGGTCAACCGTCATTCGAAGTTCGACTCTGCCCGAAGTGCCCACGCTGTTCGTCGAGTTCCACGGCAGCGATGCGAGCGTCGCCGAGCAATCGCAGCGTTTCGGCGATATCGTCGGCGAACTCGGCGGCGGACCGTTCGAATGGGCGACCAAGCCGGAAGACCGCAGCCGGCTCTGGCAGGCGCGCCACGACGGCTACTGGGCGGCGCGCGGCTTGCGGCCGGGCGCGCAGGCCTTCGCCACCGACGTCTGCGTGCCGATCTCGCGGCTGGCCGAATGCGTCACCGCCACGCAAGTCGCGGTCGCCGAGCTCGATTTGGTGGCGCCCATTCTCGGCCATGTCGGCGACGGCAATTTCCACCTGTCGCTGCATGGTCGACATGGCGGATGCCGACGAGGTCAGGCGCGCCGGCGTCCTCATGGAGCGGCTGGTCGAACTGGCATTGTCGATGGACGGCACCTGCACCGGCGAGCACGGCGTCGGCCAGGGCAAGATGAAGTATCTCTTGGCCGAGCATGGCGCGCCCGCGCTCGCCGTCATGGCGGCGATCAAGCGCGCGCTCGACCCGCAAAACATCATGAATCCGGGCAAGATCGTCGCGCTGAACTGAATCTCTTTCACCTGCCATTCCGGGGCGCAGGCTTTGGCGTGCAAATCCTGAATCCAAATACAATTTCTGAATGTGCTTCTGGATTCCGGGCCGGTCCCTGTCGGAATCGTCTCGGAATGACCGGTGCAGCCGAACACCGACATAGATTTGCCGCCAAACATCGGCAAAAATGGCGTACATTTCACATCGTTGAGCGCGTAGCGCGTCCGCCGGCGCGCGCGCAACCGGCGTCGGAGTTGTCGTTGCAGACCACTTTGCTTGGCTTGGCGATCGCGATCATTCTGGCGCTGCTGGCGGCGCTGGTCGGTCCGTGGCTGATCGACTGGGGCACCCACCGCTCGCTGTTCGAGGCAGAGGCGAGCCGCCTGATCGGCGTCGAGGTGCGCGTCACCGGCGCCATCGAGGCGCGGCTGTTGCCGACGCCTTCGCTCACGCTGCACGACATCGAGATCGGCGACGGCGACAACAAGATCCGGGCGCGCACGCTCGGCTTCGAATTCGCGCTCGGGCCGCTGATGCGCGGCGAATGGCGGGCGGCCGAAATGCATTTGGCCGGGCCGCAGTTGAACCTCGGGCTCGATGCCGCCGGCCACGTGGTGGCGCCGAGCCTGGCGATCAAATTCAGCCCGGACAATCTGTCGATCGACCGCTTGAGCATCGAGGACGGCAAGGTAACCTTGAGCGACGCCGCCAACGGCGCCCGCGCTACGCTGCAAGGACTGTGGTTCAACGGCGAGGCGCGCTCGCTGCTCGGTCCGTTCAAGGGCGAGGGCGCCGTCACCGTCGGCGGTCCGAGCTTTATCCGTTCCGCCTTGCCGCCGGCCGTTATTCCGACGACGGCGCGCTCAAGCTCCATGTCAATATCGATCCGGTCAACCATCCGCTCAGCATCGAAGCCGACGGCATGCTGGCGCTGGCCGGGGCTGAGCCGAAGTTCGACGGCACGTTGAGCCTGACGCGCCCGGTCGGCATCGCCGCGCGCGGCGGCGAACAAGTCACCCAGACGTTAAGCCAACCCTGGCACGTGAGCGGCAAGATCAAGGTCAGCGCGGCCTCGGCGCTGATGCAGCAATTCGAATTTCAATACGGCTCAGAAGCGCAGGGGCTCAAGCTCACCGGCGTCGCCGAATTCAAGTTCGGCAAGCACCCGCGCTTCGACGGCGTGTTGTCGGGCCGGCAAATCGACCTGGACCGGGCGCTTGCCGGCGGCGACGGCGGCCGCCCGCCGCCCGCCGCCGCTATCCGCAAGATTGCGCAACTCGCCGGCGGCGCCTTCCGCCCCGCGATCCCCATCCAGATCGGCATCGGCATCGATCAGGTCACGCTCGGCGGCAGCAACGTCGCCAATCTGCGCGGCGACATCGGCACCGATGCCGACGGTTGGAATTTGAACAGCTTCGAGTTTCGCGCGCCCGGCTTCACCCAGGTGAAACTGAGCGGCCATCTCGCGGTCACTGGCGACGGCGTCAGCTTCACCGGGCCGGCCGAGGTCGAGGCCGGCGATCCGAAGGTGCTGGCCGCCTGGCTGGAAGGGCGCGGTGAGGTGGCGCAAGGCGACCTGCGGCCCTTGCGCCTGCGCGGCGACGTGACGCTCGGCAGCGACCAGGTCGCGATCGAGCGTCTCACCGCCGCCTTCGACGGCAAGACCGTCGCAGGGCGACTGCTTTATGTGTTCGCCTCCGCAAACGGGCCCGCCAAGCTCGATGCCGCGCTCAACGCGCCCGAACTCGATGTCGACGCCGCGCTCGGCTTCGGCCGGGCGCTGCTTGCCGGCTCCACCATCGAGCGGCCGCACGACATGACCATCGCCGCCGATATCGGCCGCGCCAGCTTCGCCGGCATCGACGCGCGCGACGCGAGCGTCAGGTTGAAACTCAATGCCGACGGTCTGCAGATCGACCGCCTGTCGATCGCCGATCTCGGCGGCGGCGCGGTTACGGCGAGCGGGCGTATCGACACGCGCGCCTCGGCACCGCGCGGCGCGCTGGTTATCGACTTCGAGACGCGGCAGACCGCCGCCATCGCCGCGCTGGCGGCGAAATTCGCGCCGCAGGCGGCGCGCTCGGTCGCCGAGCTGATCGATAGCGCCGGCCACATGAAACTGCACGCCGCCCTCGACGTCGCCGCCGACAAAAGCGACGTGGCCTTGACCGTGGCGCAGCTCGACGTGACCGGCGACCTCGATGCGATGCGGCTCACGGCGCGCGCCCAGATGACCGGCGACTGGGCGAAGTCGGAGGCCGGCAACCTGCGCGTCGATGGCACGATCGAAGCGCCGGAAGGCACGGCGCTCATCAAGCTCCTGCGGCTCGAGCGGATTGTCGCTGTCGGCAAGGGGCCCGGGGAATTGAAGTTGCTGGTGAACGGTCCGGCCGGCGGGGACATGCAAATCGATTGGCGGCTGAAGGCCGGCGATATGCTGGCGCAGGCTTATGGACGCGGACGGATCTCCCTCGACCAAGGCGTCAAGCTCTCGTCGAGCCTTGCGGTGTCGAAGGCCGACTTACGCCCGTTATGGCCGGCTGGCGCGACCGGTAGCGAAGCGTTGCCGCTTTTTCTGAATGCCCGGATTGCTATTGCTGGCCGCAATATCACCGTCGACGATATCGAGGCGCGGCTCGGTGCGTCGACCGTGCGCGGCCGGCTGGCGATCGACGCCGTATCGCCGCGCCGGATCGACGGTGCGCTCGATTCGGATTCGCTCGATGCCACGGCACTGATCGCGCGCGCGATCGGCATGCCGGCGCCGGCCGGTGCGTCCGGCGCAAGCTGGGTCTGGCCGAGCGAGCCGTTTACCGACGGCCTGTTCGGCGATTATGCCGGCAAGGTCGCGCTCAAGGCGCGCCGCGTCGACCTGCTGCCGCGGCTGACGGCGCGCGAATTCCGCGCCAATTTGCGTTTCGGCAAAGATGAATTCGCCGTCGACGACATGACCGGCGCGATTGCCGGTGGAAAGTTGGCCGGGCTGTTGTCATTTAGCTCCGGCGGCGACGGCCTGAAGGCGCAGGCCAAGATTTCGCTCACCGGCGTCGACGCCGCGAGCCTGCTGCCGGCGGGCGCGCGGCCGCCGGTCACCGGGTCGCTCGATCTTTCCGTCGATGTGGAAGGCGCAGGGCTTAGCCCGGCCGCGCTCGATCGGCTCGCTGCAGGGCGGCGGAAAAGTTGCGCTCGGCGACGCGCAATTCGCCGGGCTAGATCCGCGCGCTTTCGATGCGGTCACCCGGGCGGTAGACGAGGGCCTGCCGATCGATTCGGCGCGCATTTCCGATACGGTGAGCAAGGCCTTGGCCAGCGGCCAACTCAACGTTCAACACGCCGAGGGAAAGATCGCCGTCAGCGCCGGGCAAATTCGGCTGAGCGACGTCACCGCGACCGGCAAGGACGCCGCGTTGGCGCTCTCCGGCAATCTCGACCTCACCGACGGCATGCTCGACGCGCGGCTGGTGCTGTCGGGGTCGGGAGAAGCCGCCGGCACACGGCCCGATATTTTCATGGCGCTGAAGGGGCCGTTGGCGGCGCCGACAACGCAGCATCGACGTATCGGCTTTGACCGGATGGCTGACCTTGCGCGCGGTCGAGAACCAGGCCAAGAAATTGCACGAGATCGAACAGCAACGCGAGGCCGAGCGGCAGCGCGAAATCGCGCGGCAACAGGAAGCCGAACGCCAGCGCGAGGCCGAGCGCCAACGTGAAATCGAACGGCAGCGGCAGATCGATAATGCGCGGCGCAAAGCCGTGCCGCCGGCGCCGCCGAGTCAGCCGCCTAGTCAACCGCTAAGCCAGCCGCCGCCGGCGAACGGCACCCCTCCGCTGATCAAGGGTGAATTGCCGGGCGCGGCAAAGCGCGCGCCGCTCGCACAGCCGCAACGTAAGTCGGCACCGGCCTTGCCGCCACCGATCGATATCCGGCCGCCGCCAGGGAGCGTCGGCCAGCCGGAGGCGCTAGTCAGCCCGCAGAACTGACGGTGGCCGCGTGCCGCCCGCCTCGCGCGGGACGGCGTTCGCCGCCGCTTTGCGCGCGATAATGGTCGAGCACGAACAGGCGGATGGCGGAGGAGAGGTTGCCGTGGCGGCGGTCGGTATCGATGGAGGCCACGAGATCCGACAACGTTATGTTCGTGGCTGCCGGCGATCTCCTTCAGGCACTTCCAGAACGCGTCTTCCAGGCTGACGCTGGTCTTATGACCCGCGATGACGATCGAACGTTTGACAACCGGAGATTTCATCGGCCGTCTCCTTTATCGATCCGGTGCAGGTCGAGTTCGCGGGTCGCCTTGGCTTGTCGCGCGGCCTCGAGCTTGCGCCGATGCATGGGCTGCCCATGGACGAGGCGGTTGCCGTCGGCGCGCAGATCGTCTTTTCGTCGTTTGGCGCGCTTGCGGGCGATTCGCAGGTTGACTAGCTCAGCCATACCGCGTCTCAACGGTAAGCGGATACAACCGCTGCCGGGACGCTAGGCGAGCCATCGCATCGCCGTGAAAGGTTTCGGCGAAATCTCCGACTCTGCGCATTCGAAACCCGGCTCCATAGGATTAGGCTATTATGTTGAGGACTTGCCCGTGACGGTTCAATACACGGTTAGTTGATACCAACAGAACCCGGTTATTTAACGGCGAGCGTCACTAGTAATAACATGTATAGTTTTGAAAATTCGCATATTAGTGCACGTATATTTTGTTATTTAAAAGCATTACTACAAAACTTCCTGCAACTCATTATTGAAAAGAAGTTTCGTCTATCGTAACCGCGCGATTTTTGGCGCCGGTCAGCGGCAGACTAGTAACGCGATACACGCGGGTTGCATGGGCTGTACATCCCGCGCTTTGCATATGACTTTACCGCGGCCGCGTCATCTTTTCCGGACGCACCAACCCGTCGAATTCTGCAGCCGTTACAAATCCAAGCCGCAGCGCTTCTTGGCGCAGAGTGGTGCCATTGGCGTGCGCCGCTTTGGCGACCTGGGCGGCCTTGTCGTACCCGATCTTGGGCGACAGCGCGGTCACCAGCATCAGCGATCGCTGCATCGATTCGGCGGATGCGCGGCTCGTTGGCCTTGATGCCAACCACGCAATTGTCGGTGAAGGATTTCGCCGCGTCGCCGAGAAGCTGGATCGATTGCAGCATGCAATAAGCCAACACCGGCTTGTAGACATTGAGCTCGAAATGACCCTGGCTGCCGGCCACCGTGACGGTTGTCTGGTTGCCGAACACGCGGGCGCAAACCATGGTCAGCGCCTCGCTCTGGGTCGGGTTGGTCTTGCCCGGCATGATCGAGGAGCCGAGTTCGTTGCTCGGCAGGATCAATTCGCCGAGCCCCGAGCGCGGGCCGGAGCCGAGCAGGCGGATGTCGTTGGCGATCTTGAACAGCGCGGTAGCGGCCGCGTTGAGCGCGCCGTGCACGAAGACGTAGGCGTCGTGGCCGGCCATGTGTTCGAATTTGTTCGGCGCCGATGACGAACGGCAGTTTTGGTGAGTTGCGCGATGCGGCGGGCGACGGCCTTGGCGAAGCGCGGCTTGGAATTCAAGCCCGTGCCGACCGCGGTGCCGCCCTGCGCCAGCGGATAGAGTTCGCGCTCGGCCGCGCGGATACGCGCGATCGCCGATTTCACCTGTGCCGCATAGCCGGAGAATTCCTGGCCCAGCGTCAGCGGCGTCGCATCCATGGTGTGGGTGCGGCCGATTTTGACGATTTTGCCGAATTCCTTCGTCTTTTGGTCGAGCGCGGCGCTGCAAGCCGCTCGAGCGCCGGCAGCAGATGGGCGCTCGATCGCCATCGCCGCGGCGATATGCATGGCGCTGGGGATCGTGTCGTTGGACGACTGGCTCATATTGACGTGGTCGTTGGGATGCACCGGCTTTTTGGCGCCGAGTTCGCCGCCAAGCGCGAGATTGGCGGCGTTGGCGATCACCTCGTTGACGTTCATGTTGGTCTGCGTGCCGGAGCCGGTCTGCCAGACAAGCAGCGGGAAATGCTCGTCCAGCTTTCCGTCGGCGATGTCCTGCGCGACCTTAACGATCGCCTTGGCGCGGCGGGCGTCGAGCGAGCCGAGATCGCGGTTGACCTCCGCGGCGGCGCGCTTGATCACGCCGAGCGCGCGCACGATCTCGATCGGCATGCGTTCCGAGCCGATGCGGAAATTATGCAGCGAGCGCTCGGTCTGCGCGCCCCACAATTTGTCGGCGGGAATTTCCAGCGGTCCGAAGGCGTCGCTTTCAACACGCGTTCTTTGGCGCGTCTTTTGCCGTTTCTTGGGGCGGGTTTTGCCGGGGTTTCTGGCCATGCCCGAATGTAGGCCCGCCGCCGCGCCGGCGGAAGGATGCGTTTTTCGCTTATTTCTTTTTGCGGAAGCGGTCGAGGCGGACGACTTCGCCGCCGCCTGCCGGCTTGTCCGGTTCAGGTTTGCTGGGTGCCGCGGCGGCCGGCGGCTCGGCCGGCGCGGCTGGCGGCGCGACGACAGCGGGCGGGAGTGGCGTGGAGCGCTTCTTCTTGGCAGGCTTTTCTTGGGTCTTGTCTTGCGCATTGGCCGGCGATTGGCGTTCCTCGCCCTCGGCGACTTCCTCGAATTGCAAGCCGAACTGCACCGACGGGTCGAAGAAGCCGTTGATCGCCTCGAACGGAACGGAAAGCTTTTCCGGAATGCCGCCGAACGACAGGCCGACCTCGAAGCCGCGTTCGCTCACCGCTAGATCCCAGAACTGGTGCTGCAGGATGATGGTCATCTGTTCGGGATATTGCGCGCGCAGCCGTTCCGACAAGCGCACGCCGTCGGCCTGGGTGTCGAACGAGATGTAGAAATGATGGTCGCCCGGCAGGTTCTTCTTCTTGGCGACCTCGGTGAGCACGTTGCGCACGACGCCGCGCAGCGCCTGCTGGGTCAGGAGATCGTAGCGGAAATGGTCGGTCATGTGGGTCAGCAATGCTTTTACGAGATTCGCCGGAATGTTAGCGCGGCGCGGGCGCCGGGCGCCATCCCCGCGCTAGGCATGGGTCATAGGTGGAGAAGGCTGCCCTGAAATGAAAGTGGAGGCTTCTGTTGCCAGGTGCCTCCGAACCCCGCCTAACCGCTGCTAAGACGGCTAGGACTTGTAGGCTTGGTTAGTCGGACCGCTTACGCGGCCAGAGCAACCGGAGCATAGTTGTCGTTTGCAACTATGAGACGGCCCGATAACGGCGGTACCATGCCGAGCAAAAGTCCGTCCTTTACGCCCTCGTCGATCCTATTTCGCCCCCGCCGAAACCCGTTTTCTCTTCCTTTGGGCATGATGTGATCCGAAAACCGGTTCCCACTTTTCGGCATCATGCCCTTGCGGGCTTGGGTGGAGGCGCCGGGTACTGCCCCCGGGTCCGAAAGGTTTATTACGACGGCCGTTTATCGCCATAGCCGGGTTGCCCCGGCACCCATGAATATAGGCGATAAAAGTTGACGAAAGAAGACCCGGACCGGGCCTCTACGGGAAATCTTTCCTATCCGGCCCCGCCGGCTTAGCGAAATCCATACAGTTTTAATCAACCCCACAAACGATCCTTGTAAATCTTGCGGGATAGTTCCGCTCGACATGGCCGCTCTAACGGCCAGGGAAGCGGGGACCGTCGTGTTTGAGCCTTTCAATGCCTGGATCGAAGCGGTGCGTTTTGCCTGCGAAGTGCAGAGCGTGATCTCCTTGCGGCTGGCGCGGTTGGCGCAAGGCGGACCGGAGGCGGCGGTGGAAGCCGAGCTGATGGTCGCGGAAAAACTCGAAGCCTTTGCCGATGCCGAAGTCGCTATGCTGCGGGCGCTGTCCGACGGCGAGGGGTTGATCGCCGCCGCCGAATGCGGCTACGCACCGCTGCGCCGCTGCGTCGGCGCCAACAGCATCCGCCTGGCGCGCGCCGCGGCGTGAGGCTTGCGTCCTTGCGCCGGGTTCTGCGGAAGACCGGCTTGATCTAGGTCGTACGGCAGCGGCCAGCTTGCGCGAGTCCGCCAGCATCAAGGCTACGCTTTATCTGCATCGCGGGCTTGGAAAGCGATATCATTCTGTTGCAGGAAATCTTCAAATTCGTCCGCACCGGCAGCGGGCCCAATGGCGCGATCGAGGGCCATTTCCAGGCGACCGGCATTCGGCCGCGCTATCTGACGGAACTCGCCGCCACCGGCGTGACTTTTCCGAACAATTATTTCGACCCCGGCAGCCCGGCTTCCACGAAATAATGAGGACGCCGTCGGCGACGTCCGCCTAGAGCGAAATCGGTCCGCGCAAAGACCGGGATGGCTAGTCGCGCGCGCTGCCGCGATATAGTCTTTTGCGGCCAATGTCCGAACCCGCCACGCCTGCCTTTCGCCCCACGCTGTCCGAACTGTTCCGCGCCTTCGTGCTGGTATCGATTTCCGGCTTCGGCGGCGCGCTGCCGTGGGCGCGACGCACCATCGTCGAGCGGAAGCGCTGGATGACCACCGAGGAATTCAACGAAGCCTTCGCGCTCTCGCAATTCCTGCCCGGACCGAACGTGATCAATTTCTCGGTGGTGTTCGGCTCGCGCTTTGGCGGCGCGGCGGGGGCGGCGGTGGCGCTTGCCGGACTGCTCGGGCCGCCGCTGATCATCGTCACCGTGCTGGCGATCCTCTACGAGCGCTACGGCGACATCGAAACGCTCAGCCGTATTCTGCTCGGCATCACCGCCGCCGCCACCGGCCTGTTGATCGCGGTGGTCGCCAAGATGGCGGCGCCGCTGTTCGTCACGCGGTGGAATTCGGCGCCGGTGTTCGCCACCCTTGCTTTTGCCGGCGTCGCCTTGATGCAATGGCCGCTGCCTTACGTATTCCTCGGTCTGGCGCCGCTCAGCGTCGGCTTTGCCTGGTTCAAGCGATGAATACCTCGCCGCTCACCGCGCTTGCCGGCTATTTCGCGCTGCTCTCGCTGTTTGCGGTCGGCGGCGCCAATGCGGCGATCCCGGAAATGCACCGCATCTCGGTCGAGGCGATGCATTGGATGAGCGACCGCCAATTCGCCGACATGTTCGCCATCGCGCAGGTCTCGCCGGGGCCGAACGTGATCATCGTTGCGCTGATCGGCTATCACGTCGCCGGATTTGCCGGTGCCGGCGTCGCCACGACGGCGATGTGCGGGCCGACCTGCGTGCTGGCGTTTTTCGTCTCGCGCGTCTGGGACCGCTTCAAGCAAGCGCATTGGCGCATCGCGATCCAGGCAGGACTGGTGCCGCTCTCGCTCGGGCTGATCGGGGCGAGCGCTTTCGTGCTGGCGCGCACGGCCGATCATACGGTCTATGCCGGCTTGATCACTGTCGTCACCGCGGCGGTGGCGTTCTTCACGCGCATCAATCCGCTGTGGATCTTCTTGGCGGCCGGCGTGCTGGGTTTGAGCGGCGTGCTTTGAGCCGGCCGATTACTGAATGCCGATGCCGGCGACGATCAGCGCCACGCCGATGGCGAGCGCGGACACGATCGCGATCGGCAGCAGCGAATCCAAGAACGGAGCGCGCGCCAGACGGTGCGGTTGGCCGTTGCGCGGGCTTAGATACCACAGGGTCGCGCCGCCGCCGCCGCTCACGATCAACCCGGTAATAATGGAAATCATGACAGGCCTCCCGGCCCATGTTCGGTGAACGGAGAGCCCTTTTAATCGGCGGCTCACGGCTTGGACGTAAAGCTTGGCTGTGCCGCCGTAAAATGCGGATAAACGTCGCGTCGCGCTGGCGGCCGATTATTTGTGGACGAAAATGAGCCAGCAACCGAATGCCGCGATCACCATGGCGAGCGTCGGCCCGATGACCCAATCGAGATAAAGCGCGTAGTCGAGGCGGCCAAGCGGGCCGTTGCGCAGTCTGGCGAAAGCGCGGCCGATGCGGCTCGAGGAGACGGCGGCGGAAACGGCGGCGATCATGCAAAACCCCAACTCCGCGGATTGCGGAGAGGGGTTTTGTTACGCGAGCTCGGCTGCGGCGGAGGTAACGATTTCGGCCGCCGCCATAAATTGCCGATTAACCGGCTCAGCCGGCGTGGGCGCCCGAAATCGACAGGACGCCGGCAATCAGGACGACCGCCTGCACGCAGAAGATGGTGATGTTCACGTCCCAGCGTTTGGCGATGACCGGCACCGGTGCGGCGAAGGGCAAATAGCCGTTTTTGTCGTAAGCCTCGCCGCCGTAGATCGGCATGGCGAACACCGCCACGAAAAACGCGGCATAGACTACGGCCCCCATTGCGGCGACCAGATAAAGCCGTTCGGTGGCCATGGGGCCAGGCCACCAGGTGAGCGCCAGCGCCAGCAGACCGAAGCCGACGTAGCTTGAAATCTGCCAGACCACGTGGAAACGGGCATGCGGGGTCCATTGCGGATTGGTCGCGTGCGTCTTGTTGAAGTCCGCGAATACGGTGGCCAGGCCATAGCCCAGGGTCACCAGCGTGAGCAGGATGCGAGCGAGCAGATTGCCGTCGAAGCTCATGGTCACTCCACCTTTATATTTGCGTCGTGAATGATGCGCGCGTACTCGTCTTTTTTCTGTTTGATGAACGCGCCGAATTCTTTTCCGCAGAAGACCGCTGGATATAGTCCGAGCGGCAATAATTTTGCCTCAACCGCGGATGTTTTCATAGCCGCGCTGAACCATGCGATGAGTTGCGCGATGCTTTTCTCCGGCGTTTTTGCCGGCGCCAGCAAGCCAAGCCAGACTTCGGACTCGTAACCCGGGTAGCCGGATTCGGCGACGGTCGGCAAATCGGGCTGCGGCTTGATGCGTTGGCTCGACGCGGTCGCCAGCGCCCGCAATTTGCTCGCCTTGATCTGCTGGACCGCTTCCGAATAATTGACCAATCCGACCGCCACCTGTTGGCCGAGGAGCGCGTTGACCACGGGCGCGCCGCCCGAATAAGGCACGAAAATCATATCGGCCTTGGTCACGCGTTTGAATTGTTCGACGGCGATATGCTGCGTCGTCGCCGGACCGAGGGCGGCGAGCGTGAGGGTGCCGGGGCTGGCGTGCGCCGCGGCGATGAGATCGCCGATCGTCTTGTAGGGCGAAGCGCTGTTGACGACGAAGACCAGCGGCGAGGTGACCAGATTGCAAACCGGCTCGTAGCTGGCGATCGGATCGAAGTTCGTCTTACGCAAGAGCGGGTTGATCACGACCGAGTTTGCCGCCACCACGATCGTATTGCCGTCGGGCGCGGCGCGCGCCGTCAGTGCGTAGGCGATCGAGGCGCCGGCGCCCGGGTGATTTTCGACAATCACGGTCTGCTTGTCGGCGTCGCCGATCTGCTGACCCAGAATACGCGCGAGAACGTCGGCGCTGCCGCCGGGCGGGAATGGAATGATGACCCTGACGGGTCTGCCGGCTTGCGCCCAAGCTGGCTCGTTGAGCGCAGCGGCGCCCATCAGAATGACGCAGAGTGCTGCCAGTTGCAGACATTTGCGACGAAGGATTTTCATCGACGCACCCCCAAGCCCAAAACCGATCCCCGGGCTGCAACTGTATACCCGCGCGGACCTGTCGATAAGCGCCTGCCGGGAGGTTGCCGGGCGGGGTAAACTTGCCCATCTTCCGAGTCGGGAGGCAGCCCGGGCGATGCGCCAATACCTCGATCTGATGCGAGCATATTCTCGACGACGGCGCGGAGAAGCGCGACCGCACCGGCACCGGCACGCGCTCGGTGTTCGGCTATCAGATGCGTTTCGATCTCGGCGATGGCTTCCCGCTCACCACCACCAAGAAGCTGCACGTCAAGTCGATCGTGCACGAGCTGCTCTGGTTCCTCGCCGGCGACACCAACATCAAATATCTAAACGAGCACGGCGTGCGCATCTGGGACGAATGGGCGGACGAGCGCGGCGATCTTGGCCCGGTCTACGGCCACCAGTGGCGCTCCTGGCCGGCCAAAGACGGCAAGACCATCGACCAGATCAGCCATGTCATCGACATGATCAAGCGCAATCCGGATTCGCGCCGCCTGATCGTCACCGCGTGGAACCCGGCCGACGTCGACAAGATGGCGCTGCCACCCTGCCACTGCCTGTTCCAGTTCTACGTGGCGGAGGGGCGGCTGTCGTGCCAGCTCTATCAGCGTTCGGCCGACGTGTTCCTCGGCGTGCCGTTCAACATCGCGTCCTATGCGCTGCTGACGATGATGGTGGCGCAAGTGACGGGCTACAAGGCCGGCGAGTTCATCCACACTTTCGGCGACGCGCATCTTTATTTGAATCATCTGGAGCAGGCGCGCCTGCAATTGTCGCGCACGCCGCGCCCGCTGCCGACCATGCGGCTCAATCCGGCGGTAAAGGACATTTTCGGCTTCCGCTACGAGGACTTTGCCGTCGAGGGCTACGACGCGCATCCGCACATCAAAGCTGCGGTGGCAGTGTGAGCCTCGTCATCCGCGCGGCGCGGCCGGACGACAGCGCGCTCATCTTCGCGCTGGTTCGCGAACTCGCCGACTATGAGAAAATGTCGGATGCGGTGGACGCGACGCAAGAACAGATCGCCGCCGCGCTGTTTGCGCCGCAGCCGCGGCTTTTCTGCGATATCGCCGAGTGGGACGGCGAGGGCGCGGGCCTTGCGGTCTGGTTCTTGAATTTCTCCACCTTCCGCGGCCGGCACGGCCTTTATCTTGAGGACATCTTCGTGCGCCCGGCCTTGCGCGGACGCGGCATCGGCAAGGCGTTGATGGCGCGGCTCGCCGCGCGCTGCGTCGAGCAAAACTGGGCGCGTTTCGAATGGGCGGTGCTCGACTGGAACGCGCCCTCGATCGCATTCTACAAGTCGATCGGCGCGCAGGTGCTGGACGAGTGGAAGATCTGCCGCCTGAGCGGGCAGGCGCTGGCGCGTTTTGCCGGTGAGGGGGCGCCATGAAAATCGTCATCGTCGCCGCCATCGGCGAGAACAACGTCATCGGCAAGCGACGGCCAACTGCCTTGGCAGCTCAGGTCCGATCTGCGGCATTTCCGCGCGCTCACGCTCGACAGACCGGTGATCATGGGGCGCAAGACCTACGAGTCGATCGGCAAGCCGCTCGACCGCCGCACCAATATCGTGATCACCCGCGACCCAAAATTTGCCGCCGAAGGCGTCGAGACCGTGCCGAGCTTAGAGGCGGCGCTCGATCTCGCCGGCAAGGACGCCGAAAAACGCGGCGCCGACGAAATCATGGTCATCGGCGGCGCCGACATCTTCGCCGCCGCCATGCCGCTGGCCGACCGGCTTGAAATCACCCACGTGCATGCCAATCCCGAGGGCGACGTCTATTTTCCGGTCATCGATGCCAAGGTTTGGTATGAGGATAAGCGCGAGAAACGCGAAGTCGGACCCGGCGACGACACCGGCTGCTCGGTCGCGACCTATTTAAAGCGCTAAACCCCGCCAAAACGCGTCATGATCGCGCGTTGTAACGCCGGCTTGCGTCCCCTATAACCCCACCCAACATAAGGCCATTGGGCATGCGCCCCGGCGTCGGGAGAAAATTCAAATGCCATGGAGCAATCAGGGCGGCGGGGGCGGCGGTCCTTGGGGCTCGGGCGGCAAAAGCCCCTGGGGTTCCGGACCGCAATCGCCGGGCGGCTCGACACCGCCGGATCTCGAGGAAATCCTGCGCCGCGGCCAGGACAAATTGCGCCGCGTGCTGCCGGGCGGCAATCTCGGCGGCAAGGGCTTCGCGCTGCTGGCGCTGGCGGCGATCGCGCTGTGGGGCCTCTCCGGTTTCTTCCGCGTCGAGCCGGACGAACTCGGCGTCGTGCTGCGCTTCGGCAAGGTCGTGCGCGAGGTGCAGCCCGGCCTGAACTACCATTTGCCCTATCCGATCGAGACGGCGCTCAAGCCCAAGGCGCTGCGCATCAACAAGATCGACATCGGCATGCGCGAGGTCGATGACGGGCGGCGTTCCGCCGTGCGCGAAGTGCCGGAGGAGAGCCTGATGCTGACCGGCGACGAGAACATCGTCGACGTCGATTTCGCGGTGTTGTGGAAGGTCAAGCCGGCCGGCGTCGGCGATTATCTGTTCAACATCCAGAACCCGGAAGGCACGGTGAAGGCGGTGGCGGAAAGCGCCATGCGCGAAGTAATCGGCCGCGCCGACATTCAGCCGATCCTGACCGGCGCGCGCCAGGTCACCGAAGCCGCGGTGCAGGAGCTGATGCAGAAGACGCTCGACCATTACGGCGCCGGCATCCTGGTGCACGCAGGTGCAGTTGCAGAAGGTCGACCCGCCGAAGCAGGTGATCGACGCCTTCCGCGACGTGCAGGCCGCGCGCATCGACCTCGACCGCTCGGTCAACGAGGCGCAGACTTATGCCAACCGCGTGGTGCCGGAAGCGCGCGGCAACGTGGCCAAGATCACCCAGGCCGCCGAAGCCTACAAGTCGCAGACCGTGGCGCAGGCCACCGGCCAGACTTCGCGCTTCCTGAAGATCTACGAGCAGTACAAGAAGGCTCCCGACGTGACCCGCGAGCGCATGTATCTGGAAACCATGGAGCGCGTGCTCGGCGGCGCCAACAAGCTCATCGTCGATTCCAATCACGGGCGCCCAGGGCGTGGTGCCGTATCTGCCGCTCAATGAACTCGGCGCCGCGCCGCCGCGCGGCCAGACACCGACCGGAGGCCAGCGATGAAACTCAATTTCATCGGCGGCGTGGTCGCCGTCCTCGTCTTCGCCGCGCTGATCGTCGTCTACAGCGCGCTGTTCACCGTCTATCAGACGCAGCAGGCGCTGGTGGTGCGGCTGGGTAAAGTGGTGCGCGTGGTCGACGAGCCGGGCCTGCACGTCAAGGTGCCGTTCATCGACAGCGTGATCGATATCGACAAGCGCATCCTCGACCTGGAAGCGCCGGCGCAGGAAGTGATCGCCTCCGACCAGAAGCGGCTGGTGGTTGACGCCTTCGCGCGCTATCGCATCAAGGATCCGCTGCGCTTCTTCCAGACGCTCGGTTCGAAAGTCGCCGCCGACTCGCAGCTCAATATTCTGCTCAATTCGGCGCTGCGCCGCGTGCTCGGCGAGGCGACCTTCATCCAGGTGGTGCGCGACGAGCGCGCCGAATTGATGGCGCGCATCCGCGATCTGATCAACCACGAGGCGGCGAGCTACGGCATCGACGTGGTGGACGCGCGCATCCGCCGCGCCGACCTGCCGGAGCAGAACAGCCAGGCGGTCTATCAGCGCATGCAGACCGCGCGCCAACGCGAGGCGGCCGAGTACCGCGCCCAGGGCATGCAGCAGGCGCAGGAAATCCGCTCGAAGGCCGACCGCGAGGTGACCGTGCTGGTGGCCGACGCCACCTCCAAGTCCGAGCAGATCCGCGGCGAGGGCGACGCCACCCGCAACGAGATCTTCGCCAAGGCCTTCAATCAGGACCCGGACTTCTTCGCCTTCTACCGCTCGATGCAGGCCTACGAGGCCGGGCTCAAGAACAGCGACACCCGTTTCCTGCTCAAGCCGGACACCAATTTCTTCCGCTACTTCAACGATCCGTCGGGCAAGTTGGGCACGCAGGCGGCGCCGGCGGCGCCGTCCGCCAAGTAACGCAGCGGCGCGGCGGGGCATGTCGGATTTCCTGGCCGCGCTCGGATTGGTCTTCGTGATCGAGGGCCTGGTGTTTGCCGCCTTCCCGGGCCCGGCCAAGCGGGCGATGGCCAGCGTCATGGAAACGCCGGAGTTGTCCTTGCGCGTGATCGGCCTCGGCTCGGCCCTGGTCGGGCTGATCGTGGTCTGGCTGGTGCGCGGCTAGCGCCGGTCTACCCGGGTTCCGCGTGCTTTTGCGGGCGAATCGGCCTCTCATGCAGTTGATGGTCGCCGCCCTTGAATCGCCTTGAAATCGGGGCCAGCTTGGCCGCAACCTTTTCTCGAGGAGAATCGACGCCCATGGGCGCTTCCTATCGAATGACGGCTCGTCGCTCCGGCTTGGCGGTTTTGCTTGCCGCGGCAGTCGCTTGGCCGCTTTTCGCCGAGCCGGCCCAGGCACGCGGGCCGGAGAACATCGCCGATGTGGCCGAACAGGTCATCGACGCCGTGGTCAATATCTCGACCAAGCAGACCGTGGATATGAGCAGCAACGCCATGCCGCAGCTGCCGCCCGGCTCGCCGTTCGAGGAATTCTTCGACGAGTTCTTCAAGAACCACCGCGGCCAAAACGGACCGCACGGTGGCGAGCCCCCGCGCCGGGTCAATTCGCTCGGCTCCGGCTTCATCATCGACCCATCCGGCCTGATCGTGACCAACAACCACGTCATCGCCGATGCCGACGAGGTCAGCGTCATCCTCAATGACGGCACCACCCTGAAAGCCGAGATCGTCGGCCGCGACACCAAGACCGACCTCGCGCTGCTCAAGGTCAAGCCCGACAAGCCGCTGAAGGCGGTGAAGTTCGGCGACTCGGACAAGCTGCGGCTGGGCGAATGGGTGATCGCGATCGGCAATCCGTTCAGCCTGGGCGGCACCGTCACCGCCGGCATCGTCTCGGCGCGCAACCGCGACATCAATTCGGGACCCTACGACAACTACATCCAGACCGACGCCGCCATCAATCGCGGTAATTCCGGCGGGCCGCTGTTCAACCTCAACGGCGAGGTGATCGGCGTGAACACCGCGATCATCTCGCCCTCCGGCGGCTCGATCGGCATCGGTTTCGCGGTACCGTCGAAGACGGTGGTGCCGGTGATCGAACAGTTGCGCGAATACAAGGAAGTGCGGCGCGGCTGGCTCGGCGTGCGCATCCAGCAGGTCAGCGACGAGATCGCCGACAGCCTGAGCATCAAGCCGGCGCGCGGCGCGCTGATCGCCGGCGTCGACGACAAGGGTCCGGCCAAACCCGCCGGCATCGAACCGGGCGACGTCATCGTCAAGTTCGACGGCAAGGACATCAAGGAGATGCGCGACCTGCCCAAGATCGTCGCCGAGACGCCGGTCGGCAAGGACGTGACGGTGACGATCATCCGCAAGGGCAAGGAAGAAACCAAGACGGTCAAGCTCGGCCGGCTCGAGGACGACAAGAAGCTGGCTTCGCTCACCCCGAAGAAGGACGAGGCGGAAGAGAAGACCGTGGTGAAGAAGGCGCTCGGTCTCGACCTTGCCAACCTCACCGATGCGCTGCGCAAGAAGCACAATATCAAGGACAAGGTGAAGGGCGTGCTGATCGCCGGCGTCGACGAGAATTCGGCGGCGGCGGAAAAGCACTTGGTGCCCGGCATGGTGATCGCCGAAGTGCAGCAGCAGCCTGTCAGCAATCGCAACCGAGTTGCAGCAGCGTATCGACAAGCTGAAGAAGGACGGTAAAAAATCGGTAGTGCTCTTGGTGGTGACGCCGGAAGGCGATCCGACCTTCGTCGCACTGAGCCTGCAATAGATTTTCGTTTGAGGTTTACGTCCGCGGCCGTCAACGCCGCGGACGCGCGTGCACGGCTTTTGCAAATGGCGCATGGCTAGGCTGCATTGGTGTGCGCCCGACGCGAATAAAACTTTAGCGATGTCTCCGTATGGTGCCGCCACGAGGTCTCGTTGGACCTTTACACGTGCAGTGTCGTGACATGCCTCGGCCCGGTCAACGCGAGTACCCCCTTGGCGGGCCGGGGCATAACTTTTGGTTCACCATGATTTTTTGCACGACCGAGAGATGCATGCTTTGCCTGCTGGCCCCGGGCTCCTCCGGTTGCCTGCGCAAGCAGGCACGCAAATATTTGGCGCTGTCGAAGCAAGCGTTCAATCGCGGCGTCCGCGATACATTGGAAGATTTGAGTTTACTGCTCGAAGAAAAAGCCGGCGACGTCGACAAAGTCTGACCATTCCGCGCCCAGCGGCCGTCGAATAGCTGCCGTTTTAGTGAGCCCGAGGCAGGGTTGGCTAACGGCGCGGCGCGAGGTCGCGTCCGTTCCGCAATGACCGGCTCACGCGCGCGACCACGGCATCCCAGGCGGCCTTGTCCGCGGCAGGATAGGTGATGGTCAGGCAATCGATAACATCGTCGTGTCGTGGCGGGAAATTGCAACGCTCGTAAAATAAGTTTTTGTCGCGCGTGCCGGAGACAACATAGAAGCGGGCGGTTGCTCGCTTCAGACCGACGACCGCCCCTTGGAAATCGAAGTAGTTGTCGAGGTAGCTCTGCGGCGTATCGGCGCTGGCATTGTAGGCACCGTAGATCGAAAGCTGTGCGCGGCCATCCGCGGTGCGGAAGGTCTGTCCGTCACCGTTCTCCGCGGAGGAGCGCGCTGGGTGAACAGAGATGCGGGGTAGTCGGCGGCCGTGCCAAATCGCGGATTGCTGTAGGTGGTCCACCGTTCCCGTGTCTGAACCAGAGCCGGGAGACCAAATACGCCCAACAACGACGTGAGGAGAATAATGGATGAAACTTTGCCGGGCAGCATTGGCGTCATCCTTTCGCATAACGGTTTCATCGCACGATATTAGCAGGCGTACGGGACCGCTTGAACTGTATTGGTCCAGCGAAATCGAATCCGCGTCGATGGACTCGCGCGTGCATTGGCGCTACGGATTCCCTCGGTTCAAGCCGGACGGAAAACGCTCTGCGAGGCCTCGGCATGCTGAAGTGGTGCATCGTCGCGCTGGCCCTTTTGACTTGTCTGCGCGCGGATCCGATTGCGGCATCAGAAAACGTGCTGCGGGGGAAGTTCGCCTTCAATTGGTTTGCCGACCCGAACAAGACGCCATGTGTGCGTATCGGAAGCAAATTGATGACGATGCTCACTTCCGCACGATTTCATTGCGTTGCAAATCCCCGACGTGACACCGCGAGCGGCGTTCCCGCGTCGATCTGTTCCAGCGTCGATGGAAAATCTGAATATATGATATTTGGCACGTTCGCCGCCTGCGAGACGGAACGCAAGACACAAGCCGCCAACGGCGATTGACTCGGGGTTTCTCCGGCAATGCGCGAAAGCAGTCATGCGGGTCCAGCTTGTTGAACCACTCAGTCGTTCTCGGTCTCGTATCTGATCGTCGATTTCACGACTTTCGCCTTGCCCGCGCGATTGAATCTAACCACGACCGTGCGCGTCGCCTTGAGCGTCGTGCCGGCGCCATCGATCCATGTGGCAATGCTCACGACCAGCGCGCCATCCATCTTCCACTGTTCCGCTGTCTCCCAGTTTGCAGCGGCGACATGCGGAAAATCTTTGCCTTCCCTGAGCTTTTCCGGAATCTCTGCCTTGGGAAGGTTATCGGCCAATTCGATCTTCTGAAACGCGTCGCCGCGTTGGAAAAAAACATCCACCCCCTGAACTGGATGCCCGACCCTGGTCATCAAGGCAAAGCGTTTCGAATCGGGCGCCCAGAGTACATCCCAGTCGGTCTGGGCCATATCCGTCTCGTCGATCCGCTGCAGTTTTTTGCCGGATTTGCTGTCGATCAGGTCGATGCTGCGCCGGTCTTCACCGTAGAATGTGCGAAAGGCAAATTTTCCGTCCGGCGAGCGCCAATCGACGTTTTCTTTCGCGTCGCTTTTTTCAGCGGCGAAAACTCTTGGCGCGGCAACGAACAAAAACAACGCGATGAACGGCGCAACCGCAGGCCGAGTATTGCAAATAAAGCGCCACACTGTTCGCACGACGATCATGGCGAAACCCATCACTTTTGGGCGACCATTGCGGAAAGCTTACTCGCCTGACGTAATGGACTCAACCAGCGGCGCGTGGCGCGGCTCCCTTTGGCCCCTCTTGGTCGGAAACGAACCGGGCCAAAGGCAGAATCATTTTGCCGGGTCGCACTTTCCTTCCGTATTCGTTTTCGTCGCCTCCTGGATCTTGTCATCGCGCTTGGTGTTGATCTCGCGGTATCCCGGCTCGGTCAACGCGAGTAGCCCCTTGGCGGGCCGGGGCATAACTTTTGGTTCACCATGATTTTTTGCACGATCGAGAGATGCATGCTTTGCCTGCTGGCCCCGGGCTCCTCCGGTTGCCTGCGCAAGCAGGCACGCAAATATTTGGCGCTGTCGAAAAAAGTATTCAGCCACGACGTGCGCGACCCGCTGCACGACTTGAGCGCGCAGCTCATGGACGAGGCCGTGATCCGCGATAACGGCTGACCGTTCTTCGTCTAATCCAACACGTGATTGACCATGCCGTCGGCGAGCTTGGGTTCGAACCAGGTCGATTTCGGCGGCATAATGGCGCCGGCATCGGCCACCGCCATCAGGTCTTCCATCTGCGTCGGATAGAGCGCGAAGGCGACCGCCATCTCGCCGGATTTCACGCGCGCCTCGAGGCCCTGTAGCCCCCGCGCGCCGCCGATGAAATCGATGCGCTTGTCGGTGCGCGGGTCCTTGATGCCGAGCAGCGGCTCGATGGCGTTGCTGGTGAGCACGGTGATCGGCAGCCGGCCGATCGGATCGTTCGGCACCAGTTCGGGGCGGACGTTCAATTTGTACCAGCGGCCGGAAAGATACATGCCGTATTCATGCGCGGAGGCCGGCCGAACCGGCTCGTTGGATGCGGTGACGGTGAAATTCTCGCGCAGCGCGGCGAGGAATTGCTCGGGGTCGCGGCCGTTCAGGTCCTTCACCACGCGATTGTAATCGAGGATGGTCATCTCGCGTTCGGGGAAGATCACCGACAGGAAATATTGGTGCGAACCGTCGCCTTTGCGCGCGGCGGCGACCCGCGCGGCCGCTGCCGAGCGGTGATGCCCGTCGGCGATGTAAATTGCCGGCAGCGCATCGACGGCGGCACTCAGCTTGCCGATGGTGGCGTCGTCGGAAATCACCCACATCTGGTGGTGCACGCCGTCGTCGGCGGTGACGTCGACGTCGGGCTTGGCCGTTGCGGCTTGCTTCAAAATGGCATCGATTGCCGACGCATTCGGATAGCCGATCATCACCGGGCCGGTTTGTGCGTTGATCGCCTCGATCTGGCGCACGCGGTCGTCTTCCTTCAGCGGCGTGGTCAATTCGTGCTTGCGCACGCGGTTGGTGGCGTAATCGGCGAGCGAAGTGGCGCAGGCGAGGCCCGTCTGCGTGCGGCCGTGCCAGGTGAGCCGATAGACGTAATAACAGGGCTTGGCGTCGCGGATCAGCACGCCGGCGGCGATCATCTTGGCGAGGTTGTCGGCCGCCTTGGCATAGACCGCCTTGTCGTAGGGGTCAGTCGCCGGATCGAGATCGATCTCCGGCTTGGAGATGTGCAAAAAACTCCATGGCTTGCCATGTGCGCGGGCGCGCGCCTCGGCACTGGACAGCACGTCGTAAGGCGGCGCCAGCACCTCGGCGGCGCGGCCGGGCGCGGGACGCAATGCGCGAAACGGTATAATTAGCGGCAAGACTTTACTCCGGGGCAGGGATGTCGGCGGTGCTTATTGCAGGCCCGGCCGGGCGCGGCAAGCGCGGGCGATTTGCCGATTGATTTCGGCCGGCAATTCCTGCACCTCACGGGGCATGAGCGATGAAGCCGCCATTCGGGCTGCCAACGCCGCCTATTACCGCGCCTTCGCCAGCGGCGATTTCGCCGCCATGAGTAGCATCTGGGCGGACGAGCATGTGTCGTGCATCCATCCGGGATGGCCGGTGCTGATCGGCCGCGAAGCGATCCTTGAATCCTACCGCGAGATCATGCGCAATCCGAACCAGGAGCGGATCGAGCCGCGCAACGAGACCGTGCTTGCCGGCAGCGAGGAGGCGCGCGTCGTCTGCGTCGAATTCGTCGGCGGGGCGGCGCTCGCCGCGACCAATTTGTTCCGGCGCGTCGACGGCGCCTGGCGGATGACGCACCATCAAGCGAGTCCGATCGCCGCGCTGGTCGAGGACGTCGCTTCGCAGCCGCCATCGCGGCGGTTGAATTAGCCGGCGCATGATCCCGAAAAGTGGAAACCGGTTTTCGGATAAGATCTTGCGCAAAAATAAGAAACCCATAAGGCCATGGGCAACGCAAAAGTCATCCTGATCGCCGGACCGACCGCGAGCGGCAAGTCGGCGCTGGCGCTTGATCTGGCCGAGACGGCTCGGCGGCAGCATCGTCAATGCCGACTCCATGCAGGTCTATCGCGATCTGCGGGCGATCACCGCGCGGCCAAGCGCGGACGAAGAAGCCCGCGTGCCGCATCGTCTCTACGGCCATGTCGACGCTGGCGAGAATTATTCGGTCGGGCGCTGGCTGCGCGATGCCGAAGCGGCGCTCGATGAAATCGCCGCGCAAGGCCGCGTCGCCATTCTGGTCGGCGGTACCGGACTTTATTTCAAGGCGCTGTTGAGCGGGCTGGCCGCCGTGCCGCCGATTCCGCCCGAGATCCGCGCGCAGGTGCGAGCGCGCGTGCAAAACGAAGGCGTGGCGCCGCTCTACGCCGAACTGGTCGAGCGCGATGCGGCGACCGCGCACCGCGTCATGCCGAACGACCGCTCGCGTATCTGCCGCGCGCTGGAAGTGGTGCTGGCGACCGGGCGCGCGCTCTCCGACTGGCATCGCGAGGGTCTGCCGGCGCTGGTCGAGTCGGCGCGGGCGGCGAAAGTCTTCCTCACCTGCGAACGCCAGGAACTGGTGGCGCGCATCGAGACGCGCTTTGCCGCCATGCTCACAGCCGGCGCGCTCGGACGAAGTGAGGGCGCTTGCCGCGCGCAAGCTCGATCCGCTGCTACCGGCGATGAAGGCGCACGGCGTGCCCTGGCTGATCCGCCATCTCAAAGGCGAGCTATCGCTGGACGAGGCCGCCGCTGGCGCTGTGATGGACACCCGTCGCTATGCCAAGCGACAGGTCACCTGGTTTCGCAATCAGATGGAGGATTGGCCCTGGGCACCGGCCGCGGAAGGGCAAAAGGCGCTCGAAAGCCAGCTTGCGGGGGTCCGCCCTGCAGATTAAGCTGGCAATTGCGCTTGACCGGCGGATGGGCCGGCCCTATAAACCCGCGCAATGAAAGTACGGGCGGACACAATGCTGCGCAATATTATTACCATCGTGGTAAAGGTTCGGACGCAGCCGCGGTAGCCTAGACAGGGCTCCAAGGAAGCGTCCGGACATGGCCCTTCGCGGGCCTTTTTTATTGGCGCGACGAGTGAGTGGTACGAGGACGAGAAGGACAAAGCCTATGACACGCGAAATGACCGGCGCCGAAATGGTGATGGCGGCGCTCGCCGACCAGGGCGTGAAGCACCTGTTCGGCTATCCGGGCGGCGCGGTGCTGCCGATCTACGATGCGCTGTTCGCGCAGAATAACGTGCAGCACATTCTGGTGCGGCACGAGCAGGGCGCGGTGCACGCGGCAGAAGGCTATGCACGCTCGACCGGCAAGGTCGGCTGCGTGCTGGTCACATCCGGCCCCGGCGCGACCAACGCGGTGACCGGCCTCACCGATGCGCTCTGCGACTCGATCCCGATCGTCTGCATCACCGGCCAAGTCCCCACTCACCTGATCGGCAATGACGCCTTCCAGGAATGCGACACGGTCGGCATTACGCGGCCGTGCACCAAATACAATTACCTGGTCAAACGCATCGAAGACCTGCCGCGCGTGCTGCACGAGGCGTTCCACATCGCCTCGAGCGGCCGGCCGGGTCCGGTGGTGGTCGATATCCCGAAGGACATCCAGTTCGCCACCGGCGTCTATTCGAAGCCGAAGGATTTCACCCACACCGGCTACAAGCCCAAGATCAAGGGCGACATGGACAAGATCAAGCGGGCCGTCGACCTGATGGCGCATGCCCAGCGGCCGCTGTTCTACACCGGCGGTGGCGTGATCAATTCCGGCAAGGCGGCAAGCGACCTGTTGCGCGAGCTGGTCAAGCTCATCGGGCTTCCCGATCACTTCGACGCTGATGGGGCTCGGCGCCTATCCGTCCGCCGATCCGCAATGGATGGGCATGCTCGGCATGCACGGCACGCTCGAAGCCAACATGGCGATGCACGATTGCGACGTGATGATCTGCATCGGCGCGCGCTTCGACGACCGCATCACCGGCCGGATCGATGCCTTCTCGCCGGGCTCGAAGAAGATCCACGTCGATATCGACCCGTCCTCGATCAACAAGAACGTCCATGTCGACGTTCCGATCGTCGGCGATTGCGCGCATGTGCTGGAAGATATGGTGCGGCTGTGGCGCACCGGCGCCATTCACCCCGACAAGAAGACGCTGGGCGATTGGTGGAAGCAGATCGACAAGTGGCGCGGCCGCAAGTCGCTCGCCTATCGGAATTCCAATGACGTGATCAAGCCGCAATACGCCATTCAGCGGCTGTATGAGGCGACCAAGGACAAGGACGTCTACATCACCACGGAAGTCGGCCAGCACCAGATGTGGGCGGCGCAGTTCTACGGTTTCCAGGAGCCCAACCGCTGGATGACCTCGCGGCGGGCTCGGCACCATGGGCTACGGTCTGCCGGCTTCCGTCGGCGTGCAACTGGCGCATCCGAAATCGCTGGTCATCGATATCGCCGGCGAGGCTAGCGTGCTGATGACCATGCAGGAACTCTCCACCGCGGTGCAGTACCGGCTGCCGATCAAGATCTTCATCCTCAACAACCGCTACATGGGCATGGTGCGGCAGTGGCAGGAACTGCTGCACGGCGGGCGTTATTCGGAGAGCTATTCGGAAGCGCTGCCGGATTTCGTCAAGCTGGCCGAGGCCTATCACGCGGTCGGCATCCGCTGCGAGAAGCCGGGCGATCTCGACCACGCCATCAAGCGAGATGATCGACGTCGACCAGCCGGTGCTGTTCGACTGCGTGGTCGACCCCAAGGAAAACTGCTTCCCGATGATCCCCTCGGGACGCGCGCACAATGAAATGATCCTCGGCGACGCGGCGGAAAAGCTCGACGACGCGATCACCGAACAAGGCAAGGTGATGGTCTGATGAACGCGCCCTCAACTTCCCATTATCCCGCAGCGCCTGCGGCGCAGAAGGCGGAAACCCATACGCTGTCGGTGCTGGTCGACAACGAGCCGGGCGTGCTCGCGCGCGTCATCGGCCTGTTCTCCGGCCGTGGCTACAATATCGAATCGCTGACCGTGTCGGAGACCGAGCACGCCAAGCATTTGTCGCTTATTACCGTCGTCACCACCGGCACGCCGATGGTGATCGAGCAAATCAAGAACCAGCTTGACCGCCAGGTGCCGGTGCACCGCGTGGTGGACATGACGACGCTGGGCCGCTCGATCGAACGTGAACTCGCCATGGTCAAGATTCGCGGCAAGGGCGAGCATCGGGTCGAGGCGCTGCGCCTCGCCGATGCCTTCCGCGCGCGCGTGATCGACGCCACCACGGAAAGCTTCATCTTCGAGATCACCGGCAAAACCGACAAGATCGACCAATTCGTCGAGCTGATGCTGCCGCTCGGCCTGGTCGAGGTCTCGCGCACCGGCATCGCCGCGATCATGCGCGGATCGGAGGGGATGTAAACGGCGCAAATGCCTTTCGACGTACTCTTGGCACTGATCGTATTCGCCGCGGTGATGGGATTCACGCCCGGACCCAACAACATCCTGCTGACCGCCTCCGGCGTGAACTTCGGCTTCGCGCGCACGATCCCGCATCTCATCGGTGTCGACGTCGGCTTCGTCGTTCTGCTCGCGGTCTTCGCCGGCGGGCTTGGGCTTGTTTTCGCCGCGCTGCCGGCCTTGCAAATCGCGCTCAAAGTTGCCGGTGCGCTCTATATGCTGTGGCTCGCCTGGAAGGTCGCGAGCGCGCGGCCGGCGTCGGCAGGCGCCCCCGGCGCGATCCTGGGAAAGCCGATGACGTTCCTGCAGGCGGCCGCTTTCCAGTGGGTCAATCCAAAGGCGGTCATTGCGGTGCTGAGCGGCGTCGCCGTTTATATGCGGCCGGGGCACGAATGGCAGGATTTCGTGATCGTGCTCACGGTTTTTGCGCTCGTCACGATCCTGTCCACCGCGACCTGGGCCGGCTTCGGCGTCGCCTTGCGGCGATTTTTGCGCGATCCCATGCACGCGCGAATTTTCAACGTCATCATGGGACTGTTGCTGGTCGCCAGCATCTATCCGATCGTCACCGATTGAGGGAAGACGCCGGGCCTTGTCGGCGGCGTCGGTCCGTCCTAGAAGCAGGGCCGAAACGTGACTAGGGGCTTAGTAGAGGATCATCATGCGTGTTTATTACGATCGCGACGCCGACCTGAACCTGATCAAGGGCAAGAAGGTCGCCATCATCGGTTACGGCAGCCAGGGTCATGCGCACGCGCTCAATCTGCGCGATTCCGGCGTCAAAGACGTCGCGGTGGTGCTGCGCAAGACCTCGGCCGGGGTGAAAAAAGCCGAGGGCGAGAAGTTCAAGGTCATGGAGGCGGCCGAGGGCGCCAAATGGGCCGACGTCATGATGATGGTGACGCCGGACGAATTGCAGGCCGACATTTATAATGGCCAACTCGCCGCCAATATGAAGCAGGGCGCCGCGCTGATGTTCGCGCACGGGCTCAACGTGCATTTCAACCTGATCGAGCCGCGCGCCGACCTCGATGTGATGATGATCGCGCCCAAGGGCCCGGGCCACACCGTGCGCTCGGAATACGCGCGCGGCGCCGGCGTGCCGGTGCTGATGGCCGTGCACCAGGACGCCTCCGGCAATGCGCACGACCTGTGCCTCTCCTACGGCGCGGCGATCGGCGGCGGCCGCGCCGGCATCATCGAGACGACGTTCAAGGAGGAATGCGAGACCGACTTGTTCGGCGAGCAGGCCGTGCTGTGCGGCGGCGTGGTCGAGTTGATGAAGGCGGGTTTCGACACGCTGTGCGAAGCCGGCTATGCGCCGGAGATGGCCTATTTCGAATGCATCCACGAGATGAAGCTGATCGTGGATCTTATCTACGAAGGCGGCATCGCCAACATGAATTATTCGGTGTCGAACACCGCGGAATACGGCGAATACGTTTCCGGCCCGCGCGTGATTACTGCGGAGACGCGCGCCGAAATGAAGCGCATCCTCGCCGACATCCAGTCCGGCCGCTTCACCAAGGATTGGATGCTGGAGAACAAGGTCAACCAGACCTCGTTCAAGGCGACGCGCGCCAAGCTCGCCGAGCATCCGGCCGAGAAGATCGGCGTCAAACTGCGCGAGATGATGCCTTGGATCAAGCAGCGGGCGTTGGTCGACAAGAGCAAGAACTAATCTTGTTCGCGCGCGTGACGATAGTTGCGGCGGCCGCCCTCATCGGGGCGGCCGCTTTTGCTTATGCCGGCGAACAAGGCGAGCCCGGCAAAGTCTGCGACGGCAGTACGCCGGAGATGGTCGATTGCCTCAACGCGCAACGCGCGCATTGGGACAAGCAACTGACCATCGCCTATCAGGAAGCGCTGAAGAACGCCGGGCCGCAGCAACGCGAATTGCTGCGCCAGGCCGAGCGCGCCTGGATCAAATACCGCGACGCCAATTGCGATTATTATGCGGCGGGCGAGGGTAGCATTGCGCGCGTCGAAGCCGCGGAATGCCTGCGCGCCATGACGGAAGTGCGTGCCGGGGAACTTACCCGCGGCAACGTGCCCGGCCCGGACAGACCGGGCAACGAAGACCGGGACTAGCATGGCGCGCTCCGGAACGAGCACCGCATCCGCCGTCGCGCTCGGCGATGTGTCGGTCGCCTTCCGGCTCGCCGGCGGCGGCAGCTATACGGCGGTCGAGCGCGCGCGGCTCGACGTCGCCGACGGCGAATTTGTCGCCATTGTCGGGCCGACCGGCTGCGGCAAATCCACTTTGCTCAACATCGCCGCCGGGTTGATGGCGCCGTCGTCCGGCAGTGTCGATATTTTCGGCAAGCCCCTCGCCGCGCTCAACCGGCAGGCCGGGTATCTGTTCCAGGCCGACGCGCTGTTTCCCTGGAAGACCGCGCTGGAAAACGTTGCTATCGGATTGGAAACGGCGGGCACGCCGGCAAGCGAAGCGCGTCCGCGCGCGCAAGCCTGGCTTTCGCGCGTGGGTCTCGGCGCATTCGGCGACCGCTATCCGCATATGCTATCAGGCGGCCAGCGCAAGCGCGTCGGCCTGGCGCAGGTGCTGATCCGCGATCCGAAGATCCTGCTGATGGACGAGCCGTTCGGTCCGCTCGACGCGCAGACGCGGCAGATCATGGGCAACCTGCTGCTCGATTTGTGGAGTGCCGACCGCAAGGCGGTGATGTTCGTTACCCACGATCTGGAGGAGGCGATCGCGCTCTGCGACCGCGTGGTCATCATGTCGGCGGGGCCGGCCTCGCGCGTCATCGGCGATTGGAAGGTGCCGCTCGCGCGCCCGCGCGACATCGGCGAGATCAAGCTCGACCACGCCTTCCACGAACTGCACCGCGACATCTGGCACACGTTGAAGGCCGAGGTGATCAAGGGCTACGAGCAGACGGAGGGGGCGTGATGTCGCGCGCGCGCCTCATAGCGTTGCAGATAGCGGTCGCCGTGGTGGCGATCGCGCTGTGGTACGCATTCACGACCTATCCGGTGTTCGGCAGCGTCCTGCTGCCGCCGTTCTTCTTCTCCAACCCGGTGGACGTCGGCGCGCAGATCGTCGACTGGTTCGTCACCGGCGTGATCTGGAAACATCTGTGGGTCACGTTGGAGGAGTCGATCCTGGCCTTCGTGCTCGGCTCGGTCGGCGGCGTGCTGGTCGGCTTCTGGTTCGCGCGCCAGCCGCGCACCGCCGCGGTGTTCGACCCTTACGTCAAGATGGCCAACGCGCTGCCGCGCGTGGTGCTGGCGCCGATCTTCACGCTCTGGCTCGGGCTGGGCATCTGGTCGAAAGTGGCGCTCGGCATCACGCTGGTGTTCTTCATCGTGTTCTTCAACGTCTATCAGGGCGTCAAGGAAGTTTCGCCCACCGTGCTCGCCAATGCGCGCATGCTGGGCATGAACGAGCGGCAATTGATGCGCCACGTCTATTGGCCCTCGGCGCTGTCCTGGATGTTTTCCTCGCTGCACACCTCGGTCGGCTTTGCCGTGGTCGGCGCGGTGGTCGGCGAGTATCTCGGCTCGGCCGCCGGCCTCGGCTACCTGATCCAGCAGGCGGAAGGCGTGTTCGACGTCGCCGGGGTGTTCGCCGGCATGTTCGTGCTCGCGGCTTTCGTTATCGTGATCGACATGATCGTCACCCGTGTCGAGAAACGCCTGCTGGTCTGGCGGCCGCAGGCGGGCGAGGGCAGGCCCTAGGCAGATAACTTTCCCTGGCCTATCGTTGCTCGCCGAAATGGCCTGTGCAAAGGCCTGCAATAATCAGGGAGGACGTTATGCCAGCTACTTTTCGGCGGCAAATCTTCAAAAGACTTGCCGCCACGCTCGCCGCGCTTCTGCTCTCGTCGGGGCTCGCGCTCGCGCAGTCGAAGGTCACGCTCGCCATCGGCGGCGCCTCGTGCCTGTGCTATCTGCCGACGATGCTCGCGCATCAGCTCGGCGAATTCAAAAAAGCCGGCGTCGATGTCGACGTGGTGCAGTTCAAGGGGGGCTCGGAGTCGCTCAAAGCCGTGATCGGCGGCTCAGCCGACGTTGTCTCCGGCTATTTCGATCACTGCGTCAATCTCGCCGCCAAGGGCCAGCACCTGCAGGCCTTCGTGGTCTATGACCGCTTCCCCGGCCTCGTGCTGGTGGTGTCGCCCAAGCACACGAACGAGATCAAATCGATCAAGGACCTCGCCGGCAAGAAAGTCGGCGTCTCGGCGCCCGGCTCGTCCACCGACTTCTTCCTCAAATACCTGTCGAACAAGAACGGCGTCGATCCCAACTCAGTCGCGGTGATCGGCGTCGGCCTCGGCGCCTCCGCGATCGCCGCCATGGAGCAGGGCGAAATCGATGCGGCCGTCATGCTCGACCCGGCGGTGACCATCCTCGCCAGCAAATACAAGGACCTCCGCATCCTGAGCGACACCCGTTCGGAGAAAGATACGGTTGCCGTGTTCGGCGGTCGAGTATCCGGGCGGCGCGCTCTACACCAAGGCCGAGTGGATCGCCAGCCACGAGAAGGAAGTGCAGGCGATGACCAACGCGATCGTGTCCACGCTGAAGTGGATCCACTCGCATTCGGCCGAGGAAATCACCGCCAAGATGCCGCCGGAGTTCACCAAGAACAAGGAGCAATATATCTCGGCGCTGAAGAACACGATGGCGATGTATTCCGACACTGGCCGCATGGACCCGAAGGGCGCCGAAGCCGTGCTCGCTGTGTTTAGCCAGTCCTCGCCGGCGGTGAAGAACGCCCATATCGATCTGTCGAAGACCTATACCAACAAGTTCGTCGATGCGGCCAACAAGAAGATGGGGATGATGAAGTAAGGTCCCGCCGCCGACCGCCACCTGCGACCATGCGGCGGGGGAATTCCCCGCCGCATTTATTATTGTCGATGCCATGAACCTCCTCTCCATCCAGTCGCACGTCGTCTACGGCCATGTCGGCAATTCCGCCGCGGTGTTCCCGCTGCAGCGCATGGGCGTGGAGGTATGGCCGATCCACACCGTGCAGTTCTCCAACCACACCGGCTATGGTGAGTGGCGGGGCCGAGTGTTCGACGCCGCGCTGATCCGCGAACTGGTCGCCGGCGTCGAGAAGCACGGCTGCCTTGGTGAATGCGACGGCGTGCTGTCCGGCTATATGGGCGGGGCCGATATCGGCGCCGCCATCCTTGACGCGGTGGCGACTGTCAAACGCGCCAACCCGTCGGCGAAATATTGCTGCGATCCGGTGATCGGCGACGTCGGGCGCGGCGTGTACGTGCGCGAGGGCATTGCGGAATTCATGCGCGACAAGGCGGTGCCGGTTGCCGATGTCATCACCCCCAACCAGTTCGAGCTCGACTATCTGTCCGGCCGCGAAACCAAGACGCTGGCCGACGCGCTGGGGGCGCTCGCGGCGGTGCAGGCACTCGGCCCGCGCGCCGTGCTGGTCACCTCGCTGCATGTCGACGACACACCGGACGATGCAATCGACATGCTCGCCGCCGATGAAACCGGCCGCTTCCGCCTGCGCACGCCGAAGCTGCCGCTGCAGGTGAACGGGGCGGGCGACGCCATTGCCGCGCTGTTTTTCGCCCACTATCTGGGCGAGGGAAAGATCGGCGAGGCGCTGTCGCGCGCAGGTTCGGCCATTTTCGGCGTGCTCGCCAAGACCGCGGAACTCGGTGCGCCGGAAATTCAACTCGTCGCCGCGCAGCAGGAAATCGTCGAGCCGAGCAGGCTGTTCGAAGCGGAAGAGATTTGAATCGTTGCTTGGTGGCATCGCATAATTTCATCGATCGCGGGCTTGCCAGCGGCTGCCGATCCGCCATTGTGGAGCGAACATCGCCGCATTGGACTTCATTATGAAGTGCCGCTTCGTCACCCTCGACGTTTTCACCGACCGGCCGTTTGCCGGCAATCCGCTCGCCGTCGTGCTTGACGCCGAAAAGCTCGCCGACGACGCCATGCAGGCGATCGCGTGCGAGTTCAATCTGTCGGAAACGGTGTTCGTGCTGCCGCCGCGTGGCGCCGCGCATCGCGCTTGCATTCGCATATTCACGACCAAGCGGGAACTACCCTTCGCCGGACATCCGATCGTCGGCACCGCGGTGCTGCTCGCCCGCTTGGACGGCGGATCGAATCCCCGAGCCGTGTCGCTTGAAGCGAAAATCGGATTGGTGCCGTGCCGAGTCACGCCGGCCGCGGAGCATGGCCACGCTTCCTTCGATCTGCCTCAACTGCCGGCCGAAGTCGGCGCGCCGCCTTCTGCCGATGTCCTCGCCGCTGCACTCGGTCTTGCCGCCGGCGACATCGGCTGCGCGGCTTTTACGCCGAGCCAGTGGTCGGCCGGGCTCGCTTTCACGTTCGTGCCGGTAAAGGACCTCGACGCGGTGCGCCGCGCGGCGCCGGACCTTGCGCAATTCGCCGCGATATTCGCCGGGCCTGATCGTAGTGCCGTGTTTGTATTCACTGACAGCGCCGCCGAGCGCGGGCATGACTTTCATGCCCGCATGTTCGCCCCGGGTCTAGGCATCGTCGAAGATCCGGCGACTGGGTCGGCGGCCGCTGCCTTCGCCGGCGTGCTCACGCGTTTCGGCGGGCGCAAGGACGGCACGCACGAAGTTTCTATCGAGCAGGGCTATGAGATGGGACGCCCGAGCGTGATCCACCTCGGATTGACGCTTGCCACGGGCGCGCTCACCGCGGCGTCGGTCAGCGGTGACGCGGTCGTCGTGGCGGAAGGTACCATCGAGGCTTGACGGCGGCGGCGCCTTCGCGTCGATTGCCGGCGATGAACGGCATCGTCTCAATCGACCGGCTGGAGCTCACCGTCGCGCCGAAAGCGTGGGCCTATGCCGATACGCATCGCGCTGAGATCGATGCCTGGTTTGCCGCCAAGCAACGCGCGAACCCAGCGCTGTGGAACGGCCGCGTGCTATTGTTGCACGAATACGCCTTGGTGGACGGTGTATTCAGCGGACGGTTTTTCGAAACCGATTTTGCGAATTTTGCCGCTTGGCGCGCGTGGGGCCGGCCGCAGGCCGCGGCGTACGACTGCTTTGCCGCGGCGGCGATCGAGACGGGTGACGGTGCGTTTCTGCTCGGCGTCATGGCTCCGCACACCGCCAGCAGCGGCCGCAGCTATTTTCCCTGTGGCACGCCCGATCGGGACGACATTGTCGGCGGAAGCGTCGATCTCGATCTCAGCGCGAGGCGCGAATTGAGCGAGGAAACGGGGCTCGACATTGCCGACTTCGCCGCCAAGCCGGGCTGGTCGACGGTGTTTGATGGCGGGCTGATCGCGCATCTGAAGGTGCTGCGTCACCACGCTGATGCCGAGACTTTACGGGCACGGGTGCGCGCGTATCTGGCCAGAGAGCGGCAGCCGGAACTCGCCGACATCCGCATTGTGCGCGGGCCGGCCGATTTCGACGCCAGCATGCCGCGCTTCGTCACCACATTTCTGGCGCATCGTTTTGCTTTGAGATAATGTTTGCGCATGAAACTCTACAACGTCGCCAAACGCTTCCGCATCGACAAACCGGACAAGTTTCACCTGTCCAAGCACGACCCTGCCGAGTGCTATGGGCTTACCGCCGACAAGAAAGATGCCAAGACCATGCTGGCCGAGGGCATCGCGCGGCTCGCCGAGCTGCAGGAGCGGCTTTACGCGGAAGATCGCTGGTCGGTACTGATCGTGCTGCAGGCGATGGATGCCGCCGGCAAGGACTGCAATCATCAAGCACGTGATGAGCGGCATCAATCCGCAGGGCTGCGAGGTGCACGCGTTCAAGCAGCCGAGCGCGGAGGAATTGCAGCACGATTTCCTTTGGCGCGTGGCGCAGCGGCTGCCGACCAACGGACGCATCGGCATCTTCAACCGATCGCATTACGAAGAAGTGCTGACCGTGCGCGTGCACGAGGAATTGCTAGCGCGCCAGAAACTGCCGAAGCGACTTATTGGCAAGGACATCTGGCAGCAGCGTTTCGACGATATCCGTGCCTTCGAACGGCATCTCGCGCGCAACGGCACGTTGATCCTGAAATTCTTTCTCAACGTCTCACGCGAGGAACAGCGTCGTCGCTTTCTCGATCGCATCGACGAGCCGGCCAAGCGCTGGAAGTTTTCCATGAACGACGTCTCCGAGCGCATGCTCTGGGACAAATACATGCACGCCTATGACGATTTGATCCGGCAGACCAGCACGCCGGAAGCGCCCTGGTTCGTGGTGCCGGCCGACAACAAATGGTTCACGCGGCTGGTGGTGGTGGGCGCGCTGGTGCAGGAAATGCAGGCGCTCGATCTCGATTATCCGAAAGTTGAGGGCAGGGCGCTCAAGGAGTTGCGTAAGGCGGAGAAGGCGCTGAAGGCGGAAAAGCCGTAGCGCGGTTCACCAAACGCCGGGAATAAGGCGATAGCGCACGCGCCGGCAGTAATCGACATAGCCGGGCAGATCGCGCTTGAGGATTCGCTCTTCGTCGAGCAGGCGCCAAATCAGCGCCGGCAAAGAGGCGAAGGCGACCAGTAGCCCCCAATACGAGCCGAGCGCGAGCGGCGTCGCCGCAATCAGCAACAGGGCGCCCGCATACATGGGATGGCGGACGATCGCGTAAACGCCGGTCGACACGACCGGCTGTCCCGGCTCGACCGTGACCGTCGAGGCGGCGTAGCTGTTGCGCTTGAGCACCACGAAGAAGAGCGCAAAGCTCACGGCGACCGCGCCATTGCCCACAAGCACGAGCCAGAGCGGGACGCTCGACCAGTGCCAGCGATAGTCGACCCCTGGAAAGATAATCAGAAGGGCGAAAGCGGCGATCACCAGAAAGATGATGATTTTCTGTGTGGGATCTTTTTCGGCCGCGGGCCCGGCCTTGATACGCCGCTCGATGAGCTTGGGATCGTGTTTGGAAAAGTAGACGCCGATGACGATGGTCGAGGCGATGAAGACAAAGCCGAACAGCCAACCTTGCCAATAACGCAGCGAGCCCGCCGGCGCGAACAGCATCAGCGCCATCGCCGGCAGGAACAGTACCGTCCGGCGCCGCGCGCGACGTTTGAGTTCGCTTATGTCCTCGTTCACGTGCCCTCAGACTTGTGCCCTCAGACTTGGCCGCTTTACCGGCAATCGGGCAACAATGCTGACCTATCGCGCCGCGGCGCTTGATTCTTTCGCCTACTGTCCGCTAAAAGCCTGGCATCCACTAAGCGGTTAACGCGGACTTTACCTTGATCCGCGAGTTTAGCCGTCGAAGTTGAGGGTTCTAAGGCATGTCGACGCAGCAGAGCATCTGCGCGATCGGGCGGGCGGCGCAAGCCGAACCCGCGGCCACCCTCATTCTGGGCACGCTCCTTCTCCTTATCCGCCCCTGAGGGCCGGCTGGGCGTTTCGCGCCTGGGCACTCGGGGGACCTGCGGAATGAGCACCCCAAAGAGCGCCCCAAGCGGCGCACTCGACGAGAAGGAATTGTTGCCATGACCACCCCCACCCAGTCCGACAAGGACCGCGTCGTCATCTTCGACACGACCTTGCGCGACGGCGAGCAATGCCCCGGCGCCACCATGACGCACGAAGAGAAGCTCGAGGTCGCCGAGTTGCTCGACACCATGGGCGTCGACATCATCGAGGCCGGCTTTCCGATCGCCTCGGAAGGCGATTTTGCCGCCGTGCACGAAATCGCCAAACGCTCCAAGAACGCCGTGATCTGCGGCCTCTCGCGCGCCGGCATGCAGGACATCGACCGTTGTGCCGAGGCGATCAAGCCGGCCAGGCGCAAGCGCATCCACACCTTCCTTTCCACTTCGCCGGTGCACATGAAGTAGAAGCTGCAAAAAGAGCCGCACGAGGTGTACGAAATGGTGATCGCGCAGGTCACCCGCGCGCGCAGCCACACCGACGACGTGGAATGGTCGGCGGAGGACGCAACGCGCACCGAAGCCGATTTCCTCTGCCGCTGCGTGGAAGCCGCCATCAATGCCGGCGCCACCACGATCAATATTCCGGACACCGTCGGCTACACCGTGCCGGAGGAACATTTCGCGCTGTTCAAGATGCTGCGCGAGCGCGTACCCAATGCCGACAAGGCGCGCTTCTCGGTGCACTGCCATAACGATCTCGGCATGGCGGTGGCCAATTCGCTCGCCGGCGTGATGGCGGGCGCGCGGCAGATCGAGTGCACCATCAACGGCATCGGCGAACGCGCCGGCAACACGGCGTTGGAAGAAGTCGTGATGGCGATCAAGACGCGCAACGACGTGTTGCCCTATTGGACCGGCATCGACGCCACCATGCTCATGCGCGCCTCCAAGCTGGTGTCGGCGGCGACCTCGTTTCCGGTGCAATACAACAAGGCGATCGTCGGCCGTAACGCCTTCGCGCATGAGAGCGGCATCCACCAGGACGGCATGCTCAAGAACGCGCAGACCTACGAGATCATGACGCCGGAGTCGGTCGGCGTGAAACAGACCTCGCTGGTCATGGGCAAACATTCCGGCCGTCATGCGTTCGTCCACAAGCTGGAGGAGCTCGGCTATCAGTTGGCCGCCAACCAGCTGGAAGACGCCTTCGTGCGTTTCAAGGCGTTGGCCGACCGCAAGAAGCAAATCTACGACGAGGACATCGAGGCGCTGGTCGATGAGGAGATCGCCACCGCGCATGATCGCATCAAGATCATCTCGATGACGGTGATCGCCGGGACCATGGGCCCGCAGTCGGCGACGCTTACGCTCGACATCGACGGCAAGCACGTCACCACGCAATCGACCGGCAACGGGCCGGTCGACGCGATCTTCAACGCCATCCATGCGCTGGTGCCGCACGCGGCCAAACTCGAACTCTACCAGGTGCATGCGGTAACCGAGGGCACCGACGCGCAGGCGGAAGTTTCGGTGCGGCTGTCGGAAGACGGCCGTGCCTTCACCGCAAAGGGCGCCGACCCCGACACGCTGGTGGCTTCGGCCAAAGCTTATCTCGGCGCGCTCAACAAGCTGACCGGCAAACGCAATCGCTCGCCGGGCGGCGGAAGCCGTATCCACTCGACAGACGTAGGCTGATACGCCGGCGCGACCGTCGAGTTTTGCAACGCAACATGCCGCGTCCGTCATCACGGGCGCGGCATTTGATTTTACTGAACCCAAGCCGTCGTTCGGTTCCTCTACCCTGTTCCTACCGCGTCTAATCGCCGTTTGACTTGTGATAAGCGTCGGCGCAAATCTTTGCGTCATAGCAATACGGCTGGGGGCGAAACTTGGAGGAGCCCATGAGAAAAGCAATGTTTCTAGTTGCTGCAACAATGCTTTTTGCAGCAACGCCGGCGCTGGCGGAAGACACGATCACGATCGGCTTTACCGCCTCGAAGACCGGCGCCCTGAATAACGATTCAACCGCGCAGATGCGCGGCGTCGATCTGTGGCGTGACGAGGTCAACGCCAAGGGCGGCATCAAGGTCGGCGGCAAGAGCTACACCGTCAAACTGGTGAGCTATGACGACGAGTTGCAAAACACCCGCGTGCAGCAGCTCTACACGCGGCTGATCACCGAGGATAAGGCGCAGTTCCTGATCAGCCCCTATTCGTCGGGCCTAGTCGCCACTGCCGCGATCATTTCCGAGCAGTATGGCAAGGTGATGATTACGACCGGTGGCGCGCTGGAAAAGACCTACAAGCTCGGCAACAAGAACTTGTTCCAGCTTTATACCGGATCGAGCCAGTATCTTGCTGGCGCGCTGCAAGCGCTGAAGGAGAAGAACGCGAAGCCGCATATTGCCTTCGTTTACGAAGACGATCCCTTCAGTAAGGCCGTGGTCGGTGCAGTACGGGATTCCGCCAAGAAGCAGGGCGACGTGATTGCCGCCGACGAATCCTATGCCGGCACCACCACCGACTTCGCGCCGGTGATCAATAAGATGATTGCCGCCAAGGCGGACGCGCTGCTCGGCGGCGGCCACTATGCCGACGGTGCGACGCTCGCCCGCCAGTTGCACGAACAAAAGGCCGGGGTGAAGTGGATCACGCTGCTGGTCGCACCCGACAGCCCGAAATTCGCCGAGCTTGGCGACGCGGCGGTTGGCATCTCGGTGCCCTCGCAGTGGGAGCCGCAGGCGGCATTCAAGCCGGACTTCGGCCCGACCGTTCCGCAATTCACCAAGGCGTTCACCGACAAGTACAAGATCGCGCCCGCCTATCATGCGGCCGGCGGTTATGCTGCCGGGCTGATCCTGCAACACGCGATAGAGCAGGCCGGTACGATCGATCAGGCGAAGGTTGCGGCGCAACTCAACGCCATGGATGTCACCACCTTCTTCGGTCGCACCAAGTTCTCCAGCGATCCGAAGGAGCACGGGCTGCAGGTCGGGCACGACATGGTGCTTGCCCAGTGGCAGAAGAAAGACGGCAAGCTCGTCAAGGAAGTGATTTGGCCGAAGGCGGCAAAGACCGCCGATGCGCTATATTGATCGCAACAGCGGCGGCGGCTAAACCCGCCGCCGCTCTGCGGCCACACGCATGATCGGTATTCTCGCCTCCGTCATCGACGGCATCCTGATCGGCGCGGTCTATGGCCTTGCCGCCATGGGCCTGACGCTCATCTGGGGCGTCATGAACGTCATCAATCTTGCCCATGGCGCGATTATCGTCATCGGCATGTTTCTGCTCTATCTGGTCGCTCACGCGCTCGGCCTCAACGCCTATGTCGCCGTGCCGGCGACGATCGTCTTTGGTTTTGCTTTCGGCGTTGTCCTGTATTGGATCGCCGTACACCGGGTGGTCGGGCGTCCGGAATTGATGAGCCTGCTTTCTACCTTCGCCGTTAACATGGTGCTGATCGGGCTGGGCACCGCTTGGTGGAGCACCAGCCCCTATAATGTGCAGGTACAAATGCCTGGCGTGAGCTGGCGCGGTTACACATTTACCGGCACCCATATCACAGCGGCCATCATGGCGGTGGCGATCGCCGGACTGTTATATCTGCTGCTCTACCACACGCGCATTGGAAAATCGGTGCGCGCGGTCGCTATCAATCGCGAAGCTGCCGAACTGTGCGGCATTCCGACCACGCAGGTCCTGGCCATGGCGTTCGGGCTCGGCGTTGCGCTCGCCGCGGTGTCGGGCACGCTGATCGCAACGTTGTTCCCCTTCACCGTGCTGTCGGGCGAGGCTTATCAGCTCAAGAGTTTCGTCGTCACCGTGCTCGGCGGCCTCGGCAATCCAGCCGGCGCGTTGATGGGCGGAATCGCGCTCGGCCTGATCGAGGGCCTAGCGACGCCGTTCATGCCGGTGAGCTGGATTCCGATCGTGGAGTTCGGCCTGTTCGTGTTCTGCCTGATCGCATTCCCGCGCGGCATTTTCTCCTTCACCAAGGGCTGATTCCGTGTGGCGCCGTCCGTTTCCCTGGTTCATCGTCGCGGCCGCGCTGCTTTACGCGCTCTATCCCTATTTCACCGACGACGTCGGCTTGCGCGAAAGCCTGCTGCTCGCGGCCGTCTACATCATACTGGCGAGCAATCTCAATCTGATGATCGGCTATGCCGGCTACGTCAATTTCGGCAATATCGTCTTCTTCGGACTCGGCGGCTATATCTGCCTCTATCTGGTTACCGCGCTGCATTGGCACGTGATCGCAGCGGCGCTTATCGCCGGCGTGGCGGTGAGCGCGCTAGCGTTTCTGTTCGGCCTTGGAATCTTGCGCCTGCGCGGCGCGTTTTTCGCGCTCGCCACCATCGGGGTGAACCAGGCGATCCAGCAATTGGTGGTCAATTTCGAGCCGTGGGGCGGAGCCACCGGCATATATATGTCGCTCGACGCCTATGGCCCGCTCGGCGGCCCGATGCAGGCGCTGTGGACCACCTATCTATTGATTGTCGCAGTGACCGCAGCGTCGCTGCTGGCTAGCTATGCGATCAGAAATTCGAAATTCGGCCTCGGACTGCTCGCCATCGGACAAAACGAAGATGCCGCGTCGGTGCTAGGTGTGCCCACCCCGCGGTTCAAGGCGATGGTGTATAGCGCCTCCGCCTTCCTGCCCGCGGTGGCGGGTGGCTTGTATTTTTTCAAGAGCGGCATCATCGAGCCGACCAGCGCCTTCAATCTGCAGACCTCGATCGAGGCGATCGTGATGGTCATGCTCGGCGGTTCCGGCACCGTCTTGGGGCCGGCGCTGGGCGCATTCCTGTATGAGGAATTGCGCGGCTTCCTGTTGACCGCGCAGAGCTTCTCGCAATTCCAATTGGTTATCGCCGGCGCGCTGCTGCTGCTGATCGTGCAGTTCGTTCCCGGCGGGCTGCTCGGATGGGTGCATCAGCATTGGCCGCGCACGAGAAGGTGGCTGGAATGAGCGCGCTCCTCGAGGTCAGCCGTATCAGCAAGCGCTTTGGCGGCCTGCAGGCCGTCGACCGGCTGAGCCTGACCGTCAACGAAGGCGAGATTCTCGGTCTGATCGGGCCAAACGGCGCCGGGAAATCGACCGTGTTCAATCTGATCAACGGCGTCTATCCGCCGGACAGCGGCAAGGTCTTCTTTGCCGGCGAGGACATCACCGGCGGCCCGCCTTATCGCGTCGCCCATCAAGGCATCGCGCGCGCGCATCAGATCGTGCAACCGCTCGGCGGCCTCAGCGTGCTCGACAATTGTACGGTCGGCGCTTGCTTCGGCCGGGAAGGGCTGGGCCTGGCGGCGGCGCGTGAAGTGGCGCGGGAGGTGGTAAATACGATCGGACTTGGCGACCGCCCCGATATGCTGGCCGGCTCGCTCACCACCGCCGGCAAGAAACGGCTGGAACTGGCGCGCGCTCTGTCGTCGCGCCCGCGCCTGCTGCTGCTGGACGAGGTTCTGGCCGGGCTCAATCCGACCGAAACCGAGGGCATGATCGAGACCGTGCGCAAGATCCGCGCCAGCGGCATCGCCATCCTGATGATCGAGCACATCATGCGCGCGGTGATGAGCCTGTCGGACCGCATTGTCGTGCTCAATCTCGGGGCAAAGCTCGCGGAAGGAACGCCACAAGAAGTCGCCGACAATCCGGACGTCATTACCGCCTATCTCGGCGATTCCAAGTTGCTCAGCACTGCGGAGAAGCCGACGTGAGCGAGACATTGCTGCAGGTCGATGGCCTCGAGGCCGGCTACGGCGATGTGCAGGTGCTTTGGGGCATCTCGCTCAAGGTCGAGCGCGGCACCATGACCACGCTGCTTGGCGCCAACGGCGCCGGCAAGACCACCAGCCTGCGCGCGATCACCGGCTCACTTCGCCCGCGTGGCGGCAAGGTCGTCTTTGCCGGCGAGGACGTCACGTGGCTGTCCGCCCACGCCAAGGCCGCGCGCGGCCTCGTGCTGGTACCGGAAGGGCGGCAGCTGTTCAGCAATATGAGCGTGGAAGAAAACTTGGAGATGGGCGCTTACTCCAGTCGCGCACGTCGGCATTTCAGCATGCAACTGGAAAAAGTCTACGATATGTTCCCGCGTTTGAAGGAGCGCCAGGACCAGAAAGCGGGGACCTTCTCCGGCGGCGAACAGCAGATGCTGGCGATCGCGCGCGGCTTGATGGCGGTGCCGGAGATTCTGATCATCGACGAATTGTCGCTCGGTCTCGCGCCGGTCGTGGTGCAGCAACTGGCGGAAACATTAAAGGCGCTCAAGGCATCGGGCGTGACCGTGCTGCTGGTCGAGCAGAACCTGCACCTTGCGCTGGCGCTCAGCGACTATGCCTACGTCATCGCCGAAGGCCGCCCTTTCCTGGAGGGGCCGAGCGCCGAGGTCGCGGCCAAACCGGAAATTCGCCAAGCCTATCTTGGGCTTTAAATCCGCCTGCCGCCCAGCGACACGCCGCCGTGTCGGGCGTGGCGCCCACTTGCCGTTTTATCGGTTAAATGCAAGGGTAACCATCCGAAAACAATCAAGAATCCTCAATTCAACGAACCGTACCGGAGGAAAATTCGATGCGTAAATGGCTACTTGCGGCGGCTGTGGTCGCTCTCATCGCGGCTCCCGGCGCCGGCGTCGCGCAAGCCCAGATCATTATCAAATTCAGCCACGTCGTGGCCAACGACACGCCGAAGGGCAAGGGCGCGCTCAAGTTCAAGGAACTTGCCGAGAAATACACCAACGGCAAGGTGAAGGTCGAAGTCTATCCCAACTCGCAGCTCTTCAAGGATAAGGAAGAGATGGACGCGCTGCAGCTCGGCTCGGTGCAGATGCTGGCGCCGTCGACCGCGAAGTTCGCGCCGCTTGGCGTGAAGGAATTTGAAGCGCTCGACTTGCCCTGGCTCTTCAAGGACGACGCGACCTATGCCAAGGCCATGAAGGGTCCGGTCGGCACTTGGCTGTTCAAGAAACTCGAGACCAAGGGCATCACAGGTCTCGCCTATTGGGACAACGGCTTCCACATGGTCTCGGCCAACCGGCCGCTGTTGATGCCGGCCGATTTCCAGGGCCTTAAGGTGCGCATCTCCGGCTCCAAGATCGCCGACCGGTATTTCCGCGACGTCGGCGCCATCCCGCAGATCATGGCCTTCTCGGAGGTCTATCAGGCGCTGCAGACCGGCGTGGTGGATGGCTGCGAGAATACGCCGTCGAACTACCTGACGCAGAAGTTCTATGAGGTGCAAAAGGACATCACCGTTTCCAACCACGCTCATCTGCAATATGCGGTGATCGTGAACACCAAATTCTGGAACGGACTGCCCGCCGACATCCGCGGTGAGCTTACAAAGGCGATGGATGAGGCGACCGACTACACCAACTCGATCGCGCACGAAGAAAACGTGGACGCGCTCGCCAAGATCAAGGCCTCGGGCAAGACCACGCTGCATTATCTGACGGACGATCAGAAAAAGGCATGGCAGACTGCGATGCGGCCGACCTACACTTGGGCCAAGGGCCGGGTCGGCGAAGAAGTCCTCGATTTGCTCGCCAAGCAGCTCGACATCAAGATGAATTGATCGAATAAAGATTCGATCGGATTGCGGCCGGAGGCGATCGCGCTTCCGGCCGCGCTCCACGACATAAGGCGCCCGGGGGGACGCGTGCTGAGACGAGCGCTCGACCATTTGGAAGAGTGGCTGATTGCGACGCTGATCGCGGCGGCGACTATTTTGATTTTCTTTGCGGTGATCCATCGTTACAGCACCGGCGCCTCGATCGATCTGTCGAAATGGGCAACGGCGCACGGCCTGACGCTGCTCGCGTCGGTCTTGCTTGCCATATTCCGCTGGCTCAGCTCGATCGACGTATCGTGGGCGCAAGAACTGTGCATCTACATGTTCATCTGGATGGCCAAGTTCGGCGCCGCCTATGGCGTGCGCACCGGCATCCATGTGGGCGTCGATGTGTTCGTCAACATGCTGGGGCCGACCTCGCGCAAGCGCGTGATTGTGTTCGGCCTGCTGTGCGGCGCCTTGTTCACGGCGACAGTCGCTGTCTTTGGCGGCGCCTTCGTCTGGAAAGTCTACCATACCGGGATCCGCTCGAACGACCTTGAAGTGAGAATGTGGATCGTCTTTTCGGCGATCCCGCTCGGCTCCGGCCTGATGTGCTTCCGGTTCCTGCAGGTCGCGTGGTGGTTCTTCTGGACCGGGCAGCTGCCGCACCACGACGCAAGCCACGTCGAGGGCGTCGAAGAGGACAATCTTCATCCCGAGCCGGTGGCGGCCGACACCAGCAAGCCGGATTCAACTCCGCTCGGATTGATCATCATTCTTGTGCCGCTCCTGATCGTGGCCGTTTGCTTCGCGCAAAGAGCCGGATTCCTTGTGCTGCCGCAGGGCATGCGCGCCTTCGTGCTGTTCGCGCTGCTCCTCTCGCTGATGTTCACCGGCATGCCGGTCTCGATTGCGCTCGGTCTGACCGTGCTGAGCTTTATGTTCGCGCTAACCGAAGTGCCGACGGAATTGGTGGCGCTCAAACTGTTCACCGGGCTGGAAAGCTTCGAGATCATGGCGATCCCGTTCTTTATCCTCGCCGGCACCTTCCTCACGCATGGCGGCGTCGCGCGCCGGATGATCCATTTCGCGACGACCATGGTGGGACACTGGTATGGGGGCCTCGGTCTCGCCGGCGTCGTCGCCTGCGCGCTGTTTGCCGCGGTGTCGGGTTCCTCGCCGGCGACGGTGGTTGCGATCGGTTCGGTCCTCATGCCGGCGATGGTGGCGCAAGGCTTTCCCAAGCGTTTCGGCGCCGGCGTTATCGCCACCTCGGGCGCGCTCGGCATCCTTATTCCGCCGTCGATCGTGATGGTGCTCTACGCGGTCGCCACCAATTCTTCGATCGGCAAGCTGTTCATTGCGGGTATTGTTCCCGGCATCGTGCTCGCCACCATGCTGGGGATTACCACCTGGTACCGCGCTTGGCGGCATGGCTATCCGCGCATGGCCAAAGCCACGTTTACCGAGCGGGTTCGCGCTTTCAAGGATTCGGCCTGGGGTCTGGCGCTGGTCGTCATCGTGATGGGCGGCATCTACTCCGGCCTGTTCACGCCGACCGAAGCCGCCGCCATGAGCGCGGTCTATGCCTTTTTTATCGCGGTATTTGTCTACAAAGACCTCAAGTTGAGCGATGTGCCGCGCGTGCTGCTGTCATCGGCGAATTTGAGCGCGATGCTGCTCTACATCATCACCAACGCAATATTGTTCTCGTTCCTGTTGACCTATGAGAATATTCCGCAGGCGCTGGCGCAATGGATAATCGGTCAGGGATTGGGCTGGGTCAGTTTCCTGCTGGTGGTCAACGTCATGCTGCTGCTCGCCGGCAATGTGATGGAGCCGTCCTCGATCACGCTGATCATGGCGCCGATTTTGTTTCCTGTGGCCATCAAACTCGGTATCGACCCAATTCATTTCGGTATCCTGATGGTCGTCAACATGGAAGTCGGGCTGTGCCACCCGCCCGTCGGGCTGAATTTGTATGTGGCCTCCGGTATAGCGAAAATGGGCATTACCGAATTAACCGTCGCGGTCTGGCCGTGGTTGCTGACCATGCTCGTTTTCCTAGGGGTCGTGACCTATTGGCCTGGTTTGTCGCTGTTGCTGCCGCGGCTGCTGCATATGATGTGACGCCCACGCAAGATTTGACGAAATGCAACAACGTTTATCGGTTCGGAATCCTGCGGTGAACGTCCGTACATCTACATTGCGTTGAATTAATCTCTGTCCAAACTTTAACTTGCTAAGGCGGCACGCCATCCCATCATTGGCGGCATCGGAAATGCCATTGGAGGAATGCTATGTGGAAGACTGTTCTCGCCGGTTCGACCGCGCTTGCGATCGCCGGCGCTACGCTTGCCTACGCGCAGCAGGGTCCCGGCGGACGCGACTTCGCGCCGCGCTGGCACCCAAGCGCGCAGGATATCAGTGCGTTCGGCGACGCGCGCATCGCGGCGGTGCATGCCGGCTTGAAGCTCAGCGCCGAACAGGAAAAGAACTGGCCGGCGGTGGAAGCCGCCCTGCGCGATGTCGCCAAGCAACGCGCGGATTGGTTCGCCGCGCGCGCCAGCGCCGACCGTCCCAAGGATCCGATCGAACGGCTGAGCTTGCGTGCCGACGCGATGACGCAGCGCGGCGCGGCGCTGAAGAAACTCGCCGATGCGGCCGGCCCGCTGTACAAGAGCCTCGACGACGGGCAGAAGCACCGTTTCATGGTGCTGGCGCGGCTAGGCGCCCGCCATCTCCGCGGCGAACAGGGCGAGCATCGCTTTGGCCACCGCTGGATGCATCGCGGCCAGGGCGGTGAGCGCGGGCCGATGGGCCCAAACGGCGACCGGCCGCGACAATAGAACGGTAGTCGGAACAGTGGCCCCTACGCCCTCCCTGAAGCGGAAAGCCGCGCGTTCCAGAAGCCGCCGGGTTCGCCCGGCGGCTTTTTTGTTCGCTCCTTTGGCGGTGTTCCGGCATGACGGCGCGGCTGGACACTCCGTCTCCGCCTTTGCTAAGCGAACCTCGCCTGGCGGGATCTCCGCCGACGGCAATCCGGGCGCATAGCTCAGTTGGTAGAGCAGCTGACTCTTAATCAGCGGGTCCCAGGTTCGAGCCCTGGTGCGCCCACCACTAACTTCCTGAAAAATATCAACAATACAAAACTTCGCTGGGAACCTGCGGCGTCGTACGGCATTTCTGGGAACCTTTTGGGAACACCGCCCAATGCAACTGCAAAGCGGGCGGTGCTCAATCGAGCACCGCCCGTCGTGGCCTGAGCCTAAGCGTCGGCCTGTGCGGCGGGCTTCGGCTCGATCGCGCGAATAACCAGCTCGGCGTCGGGCGAACGCGGGATGAAATTGAGCGTCACGCCATAGCCCTTGCCGTCGCGGTGGGGCCACGCGGCACCGATTTCGAGCCAAGTGCCTTTCTCGCGGCCTTCCTTCTTGATGACCGCGTAAACGCGATGCGTCGGGCGGTTGCTGTTGGTTTCGGTCGTCATGATCAGTTCTTTCGGTACTGAGCCCGCCACGATGGCGGCCTCGATGCCCGTGCACTGGCCGAGGCGCCTAAGCGGGGCTGTCACAGGCTGCCGTCAGGCCAACCCGATAGGGCGTGGAGCTGCACAAACCGCAGGTGCGGAAGCGAACGGCCTTGATCAGCCACGCGCGCTTCGGCAGAAGAGGGGCACTCTTAGAGGACGCCCGCTTAGCGGGTTTCCTGCGCCGAAAGGACGATGACGGCAGAAACGCATTCACGCCCCATGCGTAGAAAAGCGAAAAGTCGCAAGGCGGCCCTTGAATGGTTCAAGATCAAGGTGACCGCATCTGCCGCGAGCGTCAGTTATCGAGGCCCGGGCTTGTCGCGAATTGACCACGACGGCGACGCCGATAGCGTTATCAAGATCGAAGGGACCCTTGACCACCCGGTGTGGAAGCGGGCCACTGCCTTCATGTACGTTTTCTGTGGCGCAACCGTTGGGGACAATCCCGGAAGCGCTATCGGCGCAACAACGGCCTGGCGAACTTGTTGTTCGCCTGCCCCGCGAGCAATTTACGGACTTGCTGGCAATCATCTCGGCGCAGCGGCTCGTGGAAGCAGGCGTTATTAACGGCTTCCAGAACTTTCGCGCGCAGATCTCGTAAGTATGCCGGTCATCGCACCTCTGTCGGGCGACTTGTCAAATGTCCGCAATGCGTTGCCCGGAAAATATCCAGCGGTAGGCTTACCGGCGGCGCTTGGTATCCAGAGCGGGCTACGCGGTCATCGTCAAGAAGGATGGGGCAGAGAAGTGCGCCTGGCTGGATATCGGCGTTGGTTGGCTCCCTTTTCATTCTCCTCGTCCTTTCCCCTTCTGAATCCGACAAGCTATTCAAATATCGCAGATCACCTATGTTTGCAATCATTTCTGAAAATCTCACATGCAACTTACTTGACTATGGTTCGAAAACTGCCACTCTTGAGCGCGTCGTTATTGCCAGCAGTTCGTTCCAAAACTAAGCAATAGGCGAAGCAGTTGACGGGATTGGCTCGCGGCCATTTGCCGGAAAAGGACGCGTCAACGCGTGATAGCCGTACGCAACTGAAGCCGCCGAGCGCGCCGGGCGATGCGAAGGGTGCTATCCGGGTACAAACGCAATTTTCGAGCGGATTTGGCGATTGGCTCATCCGCCACCAGGTAGGTCTGGTCTGTTCGACTTATCAGACTGGCCATCTCTTGTTTGTCGGGGTGCAGGCGAACGGTGTGCCAGTGCCTTCGGCTGCGGGCTTTTCTCGGGCCATGGGCCTCGCTGCCTTTTCGCAACGCATCTACGTCGGCACGAAGGGCGAAATTTGGCGTCTAGAAAATATTCTCGCTACTGACGAACTAGACAATAATCTATTCGACCGCCTCTACGCGCCGCGAAATGCGCAACTTACTGGCGACATTAACATTCACGAAATGGGCGTTGAGCCAAACGGACGTATCCTATTCATCAACACGCGATACTCATGCCTAGCGACTATCAGCTTCACGCATGCGTTCAAGCCGCTGTGGAAACCGAAATACATTTCAAAGCTCGCGCCGGAAGATCGCTGCCATCTAAACGGCCTCGCCATGGAAAACGGTCGCCCACGCTATGTCACCGCGTGTTCGACGGGTGACGCGGTCGAAAGCTGGCGTATCGGACGACGCGACGGCGGCGTATTGATTGACATAGAGACTAACACTGTTCTCGCCGAGGGCATGTCCATGCCGCACTCCCCCCGAATTTGGGGCGACGTCATGTATGTACTCGATTCGGGACGGGGTTATCTAGTCAGGATAGACCGCGGTACCGGCGCGCGCGCCGATTTAACGTTCTGTCCGGGTTTTGCCCGGGGATTGGCGTTCGTGTCGCACTTTGCAGTCATTTCAATCTCTATGCCCCGTAACGCAGCTTTCAATGGATTGCCGATTGCAGAAGTGATGGCGGCCAAATGCGCGACGCCTTGGTGCGGATTGCTGATTGTCGATCTCCAGAATGGCGACATTGTTCATTGGTTGAGGCTGACGGGAGATGTCACAGAACTATTCGATGTTGGCGCTATTATGAATGTGCGGTGCCCCCGCGGAATAGGGCCTAATTCGCCGAGTCTTGTTGACGCAATTCGAGGTGAAGGAATGGAGTTATAGTGACAGTCGCGCCGTGGATTAACTAACCGCGTGATTTATGATTCGGAACTGCCGCGCAAAGCACAATCCGCGTGGGCAACGACAGAGAAGTAATGTGGCAAATAAATCGGCGTCTCAAGCGCGGCCAACCAAACCACAGCTAATTGCACTGGGAGTGCTTATCGCTGAAACTTGCTTGTTTCCGCTAGTGTTCGGGATGTTCGTTTTTAGCCGACCGCTTTCGAACGTTGTAAAAGTATTCGGAAATGATCCGGCAACTCAGCCGAGTCTTTGGTTTCTACGTGAACAATATGAATTCCTTTTAGCGAGGGCTGTCGACCCATCTTCGATTTCGCTATCTCTGCGCCTCTTTGGATTACTGGTTTGGATAACGATATCGGTGGTTATGCTTCGCCTAGTGTCGGGCCCATTTCTCTTCAGCCTGCTGGACTATCGCAAAATTCTCAAAAGAAGAAGCGTTTCGACCGTGAAGTTCATTTTTCTATGGCTATTCATGTCAACAGCAATCTGGGCATCAATGGACATTCAAGGATCCAGTTCTGCGCCGTTGCTCGGCGCTCTGCTGTTGCGTTCGCCTCTGGGGTACGTCTGTCTGGAAGCTTTTGTATTTGTCACAGGGGCGATTGCTTTCGTGGAGGGGCTCCTCGCGTTGTTTCAACTTGCGCTGACCAGCGATCGTAAAGGCAGATCTTCGGAATCGTCGCCTAATAGAGCGGAGTAAGGTTATGCCAAGCAACGCGCAAGACACGAATACAAAATCTCCATTACAGCCATTCGACTACGTTTATCAGACAGGACCGAGCTTTTATGATGCCGCCTACAGTTTCGGTAAGAGCATTATTCCAGCCGGATCACCGGTCTTTGAGGCCGCATCATCCATTACAAGCTACATTTTTGTGCCAGGTAGTATTCTAATCGGCGAATTGCAGGACGGATCGAATGGCGCGGCGAAAGGAGCAGTTACAGGCCTAGGAGCTGTCTACGGCGCAGAAGCTGGGGCAGTATTTGGTGGTGTAGTCGGAAGCGGTATTGGATTTGCATTGGGCTTGGTTTTCCCGCCAGCCGAGGTGGGGACTGTGCCGGCAGGTCTGCTAGTGGGAGAGGCAATCGGATCAGCAATAGGTACAGTCGCAGGCGGTTTTATCGGCCTTTATTATTCAGCTCTCGCCTATGTTAGTTCGCCGCTCAACAGTAATATTAGCAGCGATATTTGGCAGAATGGTGCTCCGGCATTTCAAAGCTACGGGCAAAGTGTCGACATGGGCGTCGCACAAACTAATTCTGTTCTGTACAATTATCTTTCCGACAGCTCTGCATTAGGCGTTTCTGCAAATTTCGGAGCTCGTTCAGCCGACGCCTTTTCATCTACTGGAACTACACCGGTCGACTTTCTTTCGAGCGCGGGGCAGCCTTCGGGACTAGATAGCTATAGTGTGCCAGCGTCCGCATATCAGCAACCTTCAGTTTTTGACCCATATGCCGCGAGCTTCGATTTATCGCCGTTTTCGTTGAGCCCGTCAGTCTACATTGAGCCGGTTACACCAAGTCCGACGCTAGTATCGGCGCCAGTCGATACGCTCCCAACGACGCCTTGGGCGGGGCCTGATTATGGCGGATATTACGGACCGGTCGTGCTCGATCTGGTCGGTAAGGGGGTCAAAATCACCCCGCTGACATCGTCGAATGTTTTCTACGATATGACCGGCGACGGTTATCAAAACCGCACCGCCTGGGCGGGAGCCGGCAACGCGGTCCTATTCCTCGATCCGAACAATACGAACGCGATCACGCAGGCAAACCAGATTATTTTTACGGACTGGGACCCGAGCGCCACCACGGATATGAAGGCGCTGCTCGACGTGTTCGACACCAACCATGACGGCAAGCTCGACGCGGGCGACGCGGCCTTCTCTGAATTCAAACTAATGGTGACCAATGCCGACGGGACGCAGACCGTCGAGACGCTCGCCCAGGCAGGTATTACATCGATCAATCTAATTGCGAACGCGACAAATATCCCTCAGCCCGATGGTTCCTCCATCAATGGCGAGACGACCTATACGACTTCTTCAGGCACTGGGACAGTGGCGACAGTCAATTTCGCGTATGACTCCAAGGGTTATGCGGTTACGACGACGAGCGCGACGAATGCGGATGGGTCGGAGACGATACAAAATATCGCTGAGAATCCTGATGGCAGTGTGGCTTACGAGGAGATTCTCAATACGAGTTCCGGCACGAGTGCTGGCGACATTTCAAAAACACTGACAAACCTGAACAATGGTGGCGTTGTCACGACGATCCAGACCGACAATATCGTCGTGAGCAGCGGCGGCAGCACGACGGAAACGCTCACGAATTATGCCGGCGGCACGATTTAAGCGAACGGGGAATTAACGTCTAGTGGCACGAGCGGCTCGGAAAAGTTGAATTCGACCAGCACGACCACGACCGTCACCTCCGGCGGCACCGTCGTTACCATCAACCGCGATCAGCTGGGCGGCGGCTGGACGACGCAACAGGAGGTCGACACCTACAACACCAATGGTTCACTCGCCTCGACCGTGGTTTCCGACCTCAGTTCTAACGGTTCGGCGAGCAGTGTCACGTCGACGACCATGACGTACACGTCGAGCGGATCGGTTCGTTCGGTGACGACCGAGGTGGATGGCATCGCAGCGGACTCCACGACGTCCGTGGATCAGATCGTGGTGAGCGGTGGCACGCAGGTCGAAACGGTAACGGATTCCGTCGGGACAACCGTGACCAGCCTGGTGACGACGAGCACCACGAGCACGACGAATTCGGTCACGCGCACGACGACGAGCGACCTGGCGGATGGCACGACGCTCGACTTGACCTCGGTCGCGCAGACCCTGACGACTTCCAGCGGCTCCTCGATCACGAGCCAGACCGACACGAGCTCGAACGGTACCTTGCTTGATGAGGTGGTCACAACCAATACGCCCCAGAGCTCGGGCGGCGTTGTGACGACGGTGGTCAGCTCCGAACGCGACGGGCATGGAAATTTCATCGAAGTCAGCAGCAACACGAACTCCATCTCCAATGCAGGCGCGACAGCGACGACAACGGTTGTGGACGATAGCGCCAACGGCACGCTCCGTTCCGAGAGCATCACCACAAGAACCGTCGGCAGCGCCGCGGGCTCGGCCACGATTTACGGCAACGGCGACGGCGCGGTCACTCAATCGCGGACCGTCACGGTCAGCAGCGGCACCACCACGGACACTGTGGAGAATCTGAACGGCGATGGTTCGCTGGTCAACGAAACCGTGACGGTGACGGCGAGCGGCGGGTTATCGAAGACCATTTACGTCGATGCGACAGGTTCGGGGACTGCGTCGGCTCCAGTGTTCGACCACATCACCACGGATGTGACCGTGATGTCGGGCGGGTCGACTACGGAGACCGTGACAGATTACGGAGCCGCGGTTTCAGCGAGCGACGAAATCGACCGCACCCAGAAGGTGGTCAGCGGCAATGGGCTGACGACCATCGTCTCCAGCGCCTTCACCAGCGCAAGCCTTAGCAGCGGAACCTGGGACGAAGTTACCACTGACCAGATCACCGTCACGTCGGGCGGCAGCGTGACGGAATTGGTTACGACAAAGGATGGCTACGGCAACGTCCTCGAAACGATATCGAAAACAACATCGGCCGATCGCCAAACCGTCAACACGACGACCACGCTGGGAACCACCGGCCTGGTGACGACTTCCGAGACGATGCAGATTCTGTCCAACGGTACCGTAGTCGACACCATTATACACCTCGACTCCGCCGGCGATGTGACCGGCGCCACGGTCACGTCGAGGACGGCGGATGGCCTTACTAGGATCGTCCAGAACGACATTCAAGGGCAATTGCATTCGGCTTATGTCTCCGGCGGCCTTGTCTTCGACAGGATCACCAGCGACACGACAGTCATTAATTCCGATGGAAGCCGGACCGAGACAATCAATGTGAAGTCGCAGAACGGAACGCTTCTCTCGACCACAGGCGTGGTTACGAGCCCGAACGGTCTTTCGATCTCGGCGACGGCGAATCCCTACGCGACGGCCGATTACGCTACCAAGACGACGAATCTGACAACATACAACGTCGACGGCAGCACCACCCAAACCGTTGCCGACTACAATTATAGCGGTTCGCTGATAGATCAGACCTCGACGACCATCACCGCCGACGGCCTGTTGAAGACCGTGCTGCATGACTATAACGGCGATGGGGTTACGGATCAGTCGACGACGGATGTCACTACCATCAATGCGGACGGCAGCCATACCGAAGTAGTGACCGATTACACCGGAAGTACGAGCGGAACGATTCGTGACGTTACCACGACTTCGTCAGGCATAATTGTCGCCGGCCAGGGGCAGGAGACCATCATCACCCGGCAATCAAACGGGTCGGTTCCAACCTATCAGGTGGAGGCCATACTCCCGGGCGCGAACGGGACCCTCTACGACACAACCTCTTATTATGCATCGGCCGGCGGGCCGCTGCTCTGGTTGACGACGGTTGCGACCAGCGCCAACGGCCTCGTCAAGACGATAAGCACGTCTGTCAACGGGGATACGTCTACCGACTTTTATACGACTTCGAGTACCGTGCTGAACGCCAACGGCGGCCAAACAGAGACGGTCGCTAATTACAACAGCGCAGGTTTGATCAGCGAGACGGTGACGACGACCTCTGCCAACGGCCTTTCAAAAATAACGGAAATCGACGCCAACGGCGTTCTAAGCGGCTCGACCCCATTATTCAATCGCGTGGCCACCGATAACACGGTTCTTAATAGCGACGGCAGCCGCACCGAAACGGTGACGACCAGCAATACGAGCGGTTCGACGATCGAGCAGACCGTGACCTCAACGTCTGCCGATCAGCAGACCGTTACGATCAGCCGGTATCTCGATGAAACCGGAGTAATTTCGGCCGTCAATCAAACGGAGATTATTCAGACCGGAACGAATGGTTCGGTCACGGACACAATGGTGACCTCCGGCGGCAGCAGCTTTCTCGGCACGATCATCAAGTCGACCAGCGGAAACGGGCTGGTAAAATCAACGACGTATAAAAACGCGTCGGGCACAATTGTCGACAGCCAAAGCGACACGACCACCTACGATTCGAATGGTGATGGCGGCACGACAGAGACGTTTCTTGACAGCGACACTCTTGTCAGTGGTTCCACGTTTACCACCTCGCGGACCACGCAAACGACGGGCAATGCTCAGAACGAGACGACAACCCTGGCCTTGTCGGGCGCGCTTGCATCGACGATTGCCGCGAATTTCAGTGTCGTGACCAGCGGTGGGTTTGTCATCGCCGATGCCGGTGTGACGACCGAAACGACAACCGACAAAATAAATGGCTCTAGTACGCCCAACGACACGACGACAGTCGTCACAACCGCGAACCAGCGGTCGACGACGACATCGACCACCCTATCCAGCGCTAGCAGCGCTTTTATCGTGGATTCGGCTTCGGTTGCGCTCGACGGTTCCAAAACGGACGTGACAACCTATTATAATCCGGCCTCGTTGTCGACGATCGTGGAACAAACCACCGTCAGCAAAAGCTACGACGGCCGCACGGTCACAACGACGAAACAGTTTGATTACGATCAACTTAATCAGTCGGTCGTTAATGACGCGGTCAACGACTTAAACGACGGCGCCACGGATACCTCAACCTTCAGCGGACCCACCTATAATACCGAAACGGATACCCAAGTTACGAACGCTGACAATTCGGTTACCGCGACGCGTACTGATACAGGCTCGTTTGGCGCGCCCGCGTTCCGGCAATACGTCAGCGCCACCACCAACGCCGATGCGAGCCACACGACCACGATTTTAAACTACATCGGGACCTGCACTCTCACCGGACAGATTGTCGCCGATACCTCACCCAACGGCCTCATCAAGAGTTTCGCCGAAGACACCACCGGGCAAGAAACACTCGCCAACCTGGGCGCGGCGGCCGCCGACCTTATGAGCGGTACCACCTTGCCCGCATTGCTGCCGACAGACATCGTCGAACTTGACACAACGACCCTCAATAGCGACGGCAGCAGCACTGAAACCATTGCGACCGGGTTCGGCAACTTGGCCAATTTGCGGTCGGAGCTGGTGACGCTCACCAGCGCCAACGGCCTTGTGGTCACAACCTCTAGCGATAGTAACGGCAACGGCATTTACAATCAGGTCGATACCACTACCACTGCGCCGGACGGATCGAAGACTGCGGTTTGTAACTACTATAGCGATACAACGCCTACGCAGCTTATCAACTCGTTGCCGGTCGGGGCAACACTGATTGGTACGAACACATACACGATCAGCGCCAATGGCTTGTTGACGACGCTGATCACCTCGACCGGCATCACAGATACAACACTCGATTTCGCAAATTCGGACGGAAGCTACGAATGGTCGCGCAACGTAACGAGTGGCAGCGAGGCATACACCTATGCCGGCGACCGTAGCGGCAGCGCTTCGCATTTCATCGACGCCAATGGCATCGATACTTGGAGCTATAACGATGGATATGGAGACGTAGGGTCGATCACGATCGATCTTGCGACGGAAAATCGGGATATCGCGATTGCCAACGAGATATTTCAAACCCTTCTCGGCCACCCGATGGATGACGCAGAGGCGCAATATTGTGCGCAGTACATCAATAGCAGCGGTGTGTTTAATGCCGAACAGCAAGCATATGACATCGTTGCCTCGACAATAGAATATACGGCCAATTTTGAAGTCCAACTTAAGGATCACAGCTCGACGACTACGATATTTCAGGGGTTCGGCGTGCTTGCGGCATTCGAGAACGCTCTGGGCCGTCTGCCTACCGCCGAGGAAATGGGAACGTTCGATTCTTATTTGACGGTAGCGAGTTCGAAAGGCCAGGCAAACAATCCCGATGATCTCGCAACGATGGCGGTGGCGCTCGCGCAATACGCAACGGATCAGGGAGCCGTAAATAACCGCACGACGACAGATCCGAACGCCAATCTCCAGCCGCCCGCCGCAATTCCACCCGCCTGGATAAATCCGGGTAACAGCGCGGTACAGATTGGAACAACGAGCGCGTATAATTACTCAGACGATTTCATTACTGATGTAAACTCTTCGACAATGTCCGGCGTGACGGCATCGATTGTCGGAAACAACAACGTCATCGTTGCATTCGGAGGAAGCATTCTTACAATATCCGGATACAACAATTCGGTCGATGATCTCGGTGGGCCCGCAACAATCTCGGCCTCGAACGCCGCGATAATGATCGAAGATGGAAGTATTGGAACGGTTTTCGGAAGCAACGATCAGATTGATCAAACTGGCCCAACGCAACTTACTCTGTCGTCCGGCACCGGCGACGTGATTTATGTTGCTGCGGCTGCGCTGGTTTCAGGAATTTATGACTCCGGCGGAGGGTTGATCGCGAATACGAGTTACTCAAGCCCTTATGCGATCACGAACGCCTCGAACGCTTCGATCATGCTTGGCTCCAGCGCCGGTACGGTTGCGAATCCCGACCGAGTAAATGGTAACGATGACATCGTGAATGCCGGCGCGAACTCCTGGCTTACGTTGAGCGGAACCAACGACGCGGTCGTGATAAGCGCAGGCGCGACGGTCGACCTGGCCAGCGGCAGCACTGTGAGTGGCAGTACCGTATCAAGCGGCGGAACTTTGCATGTTTTATCTGGCGCCGCCGCCAGTGGAACAATACTCGCGGGCGGCCTCGAAGTTCTTTACAGCGGCGGCGTTGCGAGCGGCGGTGTGGTGTCGAATGGGGGCGAGGAATATGTCGCGGCCGGCGCCACGGCGCTGAGCGCCAGCATCAGCAATGGCGGCCAGCAGCTGGTTTATGGAACGGCTACCTCAACCACCGTCGACAGTGGCGGTCAGGAGTACGCACTCTCCGGCGGTACCATAAGTGTAACTGTCGTGAGCGTCGGAGGCGTCGCGGTTGTCGAGAGCGGCGGAACGGGAATTGCTGCAACCGTCGGTAGCGGCGGCACGCTCAATGTGCTTTCGGGCGGCACGGTGAGAAGCGATACCGTCAACGGCCAGCAGACCGTGTACGGAGCCGCCAGCGGTACCATCGTCGACAGCGGGGGCGAGGAATTGGTCGCGATGGGCGCTACTGCGAGCGGAACGACGGTCAATAGCGGTGGGCTGCAACTCGATTCCGGCACAGTAAACGGAACTACCGTATCAAATGGCGGCGACGCTTATGTTTTCGCGGGCGGCACCGGGAGCGGCGCCAAAGTGGCCTCGGGCGGCATCTATGTGGTGTACGGCACCGCGAGCGGGACCGCAGTTAGCGGCGGCACCGAATATGTCTATTCCACAGGAATCGAAATCGGGACCGTGATTTCGAGTGGCGGTCTTCAGGTTTTGTTTGCGTCGGCGAATGGCGCGACAGTAAGCGCCGGCGGCGAGCAATACGTCGCTTCCGGAGGTCTTGCGAGCGGGACCATTCTGAATAACGGCGCTTCGGATGTCGTATTCGGAACGGACAGTGCCACGCGCGTCGGGAGCGGTGCGACTGAATACGTATTCGGGATAACCGCCAGCGCGACGGCTTCTAGCGGTGGAGTGGAAATTGTCGAAAGCAGCGGAGGTGCGGCCAACGGCACGGCTCTGAGCGGAGGAACTCAATACGTCTATGGCTCCGCAACCGGAACAACGGCAACTTCCGGTAGCGAGATCGTTGTCGAGTTGGCCGGCTCCATGAGCGGCGCGAATCTCGGAAGCGGCGCGATCGAGGTGATCTATGGGACGGATAGAGCCACCACGGTCTCGGGCGGCGCCACGCAATACGACTACGCGAGCGCGAGCGGCGATACCGTTCTAAGCGGCGGCGTCGGAATCATTGAGGTTGGCGGCTCGACGTCCGGTTCCGTTATTAGCGGCACGCAATACGTTTACGGGTCCGCCGGCAACGACACTGTTCAAAGCGGCGGATTGATCGTGGTGGAGAACGGCGCGGGCGTCAGTGGACTTCATGTCGACAGCGGCGGCGTTGCCTACGTCGGATCTGGCGGGATTGCGGCCGGTGCGATCATTTCGGGTGGCACTCTGGAGATCGCTAGCGGTGGATCGACCGGCGGTGGCGCGGTCACCTTTTCGACAAGCGCCGGGGGCACGCTGCAGCTCGATGCCTCCATGAGCTTTGGCGGACTGGTTGCCGGGTTTGGCAAGCCGGAAGCTCTCGATCTGAGGGACATCTCCTATATCTCGGGGACGACGTCGGAGACGTTCGCCGAGGCGGGCAGCAACTTGAGCGGTACGCTGACAGTGAGCGACGGCACGCACGTCGCCAACATCACGCTGCTCGGCCAATACGTCGCCGGCCAGTTCAACCTCGTGAGCGACGGTGCTGGGGGCACCTTGGTGACCGACCCGCCGCTCACCGTCGCAACCAGCCAGCAGACCTTCCTCACCCGGCCGCAGCACGGTTAAGGTCGTCGCCGGCTTTTTGCCGCATCCGTGGATTGACAGCCTCAGCGCTCAAGATGCCAATCACGGGTGACAGCGCGCTCGGCGGCTCTAAGTTCTATGCGAACCCTAACCGCGCGGACAACCTCGGCCACCCGTTCCGAAATCTGTCGCTGCATATGGCGCATGCTTTCGAGTACCCGCCAAACCGGGACGATCAAGGATCGGTCGCCTGATCTCTCCCATGTGGCCTCGAGGATCCGTTGTGCAGCTCGGGCGACACGACCGAGGTTGAGCGAGTGTGTATTTTGTCGAATTTCAATTTGGCCGGTCCGCATGAAAGTAATCCGATCGTCAACATAGTCGGCGACGTTAGCCTTTTCCGCATACGATCGTGCTTCGGTGAACAGCCGATCACGAATTGCGATCTCGGAGGGAGCGACACGTATGTCCGATTGACGCTGCCGTACGGCTGCTTCAAGGCGATCGCGTTCGGCAACAATGCGAGCGTCAATTCTATGTCGAGTAAGCCCGACATAGAGTTCTCGTGCATCGGTCGGCTTGGCAACGTAAAGAACAGCCGCGGCTGATGTGCGCGACTGAACTGAATAGGCGGTGCCGGCATACGCGGATGTTATGCGGGGGGGAAGCGGAGAGCGTCGGCGTTGCTTGCGAACCAATGACGCCCACCGTTCTTCGATCAACCGGCCATCGTCTAGCCGGATAGCTACTTTCGGGTGCCCGCGACTTGATCCAATGTTCTCGATCGTGCCGCGAGTGCCATTTCGAATTAGCAATCGAGGCAGATTCTCGCCAAAACGGATTCGATCGCCTTGCGTGAGTTTGATCGGAGCGATCTTTCCTTCCCGGTCAAGGGTGGTAAGCGACAGATCGGGTCCTATGAGGCGGCCTTCGGTGCGCAAGACGGCGCGCGCCGCTCTATTGAGGGCCGTCGCATCGGCATTGCGGCGGGTAACAATTAACACGTCATCGCCATGCCCGCGGCGATACTCGTTCCAAACCTGGATCACACGGGCCTGCGCCTCTGCTTCGCCCGATACCAGCTCCAGCCGTTCATTCTTGGCATAGGCACGCAACCCGGCTTCGGTATCGCCCTTGGCCATCACCAACGAGGCGGCACGCTGCCAGGCAACTTCTTGCCGGCGTATTTGTGAAAGAACCGCACCGCGCGCGACCACGTCGGCGACTGCACGTAAAGCGCTCCCACCTGACACTGCTAAAAGTTGCCGGCGATCGCCAATACATATGGCCTTCCCGCGAGCCTCGTGTGCGATCCGCAAAGCAAATTCAAGGTCTTTCAGACCGGCGAGGCCGACTTCATCGATGACGGTCAGAGTCTTGGCGGTAATTTCGGGGCCTCGCCCAGCCAAAAGGTCGTGGCGCCACTTTGCGATGGCGAGCGCTTCGATACCGCATGATTTGGAAAGCTCATCGGCGCCAACCCAGGTTGGGCTGAGTCCAAGCACGGTGAGGCCGGAACGACGAGCAGCATCAACCAAGGCGCGCGCTAGGACTGTTTTCCCAGTGCCGGCGGGCGCTTCGCATATCGCAACGCCATCACGATTGGCCGAAAATCTTATCGCCTGTGCCTGTTCCTCGGAAAGGTGAGGTGCGTTGGCAATTGCTGCATCCACTGCCTCAGATCGGAACCAATCATGCTCATCGTGGCGATCCGCCGCTCGCAGCAGGCTTGCTTCCGTGGCTGCGATGGACGGCGTGGTCCAGCATTCCCCGCGCTCCTTACCAACAAGTCTACGAAGAATCCCACGCTGCTCATACGACTGCAATTCCGCGCGCACCTTGTCGATGCTGACTGCGCCAAAAGTAGCCTCGACTAAGGCACCGAGCAGGAGCTCTTTGCGGCTAATCACACTTTGATGCCGGAAGAGTTTTGAGGCAGCGACCGCGACGGGTCCTGTCCCTTCGATTTCCGGAGGATCAAGGTTGAGTTCGACGCTTCTTTCGACTTCACGGCTTGGTACAAAGTCGCGCGCTGCCTGCCACGGGTCAATGCCGACCTTGGCGAGCTCTTCCTGCCAACGCCGTTCCAGTGCGTCGCCGACGGGAACTTCGTCTTTTGAGCCACGAGTTGCGAGCGCCGCTAGTTCCTTCTGCGCGCCCGTTGCGCCTCGGCCGACGCGTTTTTCGATCTGGTGCGATCGTTTTGAAAATGTCTCAATCAAAGTTTCAGGGATCGAGGCTATCTCAAATTGATTGCGGCCGGCTGCACGTAAGGTGAACCCTTTTTCTATCAAACGCCGCCCCAACGAGGCCCTGAACGCCACCCCGACGACGAGTTGGGAAGCAAATAGTTTTTCCGGCTCCAGCGTGCGGTATTTATTCCTACTTTGGCAGCCGGCCACGTTTATAAGTACTGAATGAGTGTGGATATTGGGATCGCCTTCGCGCGAGGTGAAGTGATCAAAGCGGCCGACAATAATGTCGGCAGCCGCTTCGCGGATATATCCACCCTGGCCAAGGCGCACCTCAACGAGCCGTTCCTGCACCAGGAAGCCGAGCGCGTCGTCCACGGCAGCGCGATGCAGTTCATGCAGCATCGCGCGTTGGCTCTCGTCGCCGGCCATCCACAGAATCGATAGAGATTTTGGCGCTGAAAATGTTACGTCCCAACCCGCCCGATGGCCGGGTCCCGCAGCGCGCACCAGCGAGTTTCCTGTCGTCGGATCAAGGCCGGCGCACAGGTCGCGGAACGTTTCTTTGTCTATATCGGCGCCGTGCCGAACGATTGTGCCGCCGGTTGACCACCAAACCCCGCCACCTTCTCGGCCATAATATTCGTCCCGGCTGTACGGCCGCGCTTCCCGATTGGGGTCGTTGACATAATAGAGACCGGCGTCGCGCCCGGCGCCGAGCGTATGAAGGGACGCGGTCATGCCTTCGGGGGCGAGTAACGGCACATATTGGAAAGATCGACGTTGCCGCCGGCCGTCGCCTCGCCGACGAAAGTCGCCAATTCCAGAAGCCCCTGATCGACCGCATCCAGGCGGTCGATGAGGGCGCGGTGGCGAATCGCTACTTCCAAATGCTGGATTATGCACTCGGTAATGAGTTCGGTAGCTGACAGCTTCGAATTGCGCGCGGTCTCTTCGAGACGCTCGGCGAGGGCATCGTCTAGCTCAATGGCGTACCTGGTAGACATTTGCCCTCCAAAAGCCCGCGCCCAGCCGGCCGAGCGGCGCTATGGCCAAATTGGCGTCGCACGGGCCATCCGGCCTATCAAGGCGGCAGCCCTGGCTTCTTGCGATCGTGGTGGGCAGCTTTAGTGCGTGTGGTGTGGGTCTCATATTATATGGCCTTTCATGTGGTACTTCATGTAGTCCCGTGTGGTCGCCTGTGGCCCCGTGTAGCCTCCGTGTAAGCGCTCCATGGCCGATCTAGGCGGCGGCGTTCTAGTTCAAGCCCTGCAAGCGGGGGTCATCGTAGACCGTCTTGCGGATTTGTAGCGGTTGCTTCGCATAGCGCTTGCTGTTCGGCAGAACTATCAGATCGCTGCTCGACATCTGTCCGATTGCCTCAGCCGTCATCAGGCGCACCGCGGTCGGACGCATGGAAACCGACGTCTTGCCGGCCTTTGTGTCGGTCGTCGTCACCTCTTCCAAGTTGGTGAAGTTGCCGACGGCCCGCGACAACAGTTCCCGTCCATCGGGGTCGATCAGCGGCACGTCGGAAAACGTGAAAAATTCCGCCGTGTTGAGCAGGGTCTGTGCGCCATCTTTGCCGAAGGATTTGTTGATTTGATTGCGCGTCTGCCAGAATGACCAGAAGCTCAAATTGCGTCCGGGGAATTCGCCCGCCGCTAGGAGGAAATCCCCGAACGGACCGCCGAATACTGTAGCCGCTTCGTCGATGAAGCACAAAAGTCGTTCAAGCGGTCGGCGGCGGCGCACGGTTGCGAAGAGATCACACAACATCCACCGCAGCAGCGGTGCAAGCGTGGTCAAATCCTCCGTAGGGATCGGTATGAACAGATCCGTCTCTCCGCCACATAATTCCGAAAGCTCAAAAGTATTGGAGCCGGTTGCCTGCTGCAGACGCGGATCGACCACCCAGTCAAAGGCTTGCGCGGCAGTTGAGAGGATCGCGTCCCGCCCCTTGGGGTCCATCGACAGAATTGCTTTGGCGTTCTCGGCAGCGACGCCCTGCAAGGTTTCCAGCGCTTTCGAGAACGCAGCCACATTGGCAAGCAGCTTGGCAACGCCTGCCGGCGTTGCCTCACCGATGGCGTGCGCGGCCAAGAACGCACCGACGATAACGGCGACGGCGCGATTTTGAAAAAACACCGCGTCCCCAGAGGCCGCTGCTCCTTGCGGAAGCAGCGCACGGGCAATGCGCTGCATATAGAGAATATTCTGCGGATCGAGCGCCTGCACAGGATTCCAACGGTCCTCGCCCCCGGCAATGCCAACGGGATCGAAGCAACGAACGGTGCGTCCAAGTGCCCGCCGGCGTTCTGCGACGGCGCGAAACACTTCGCCCTTCGGGTCAATGACGCAGGCGGGGCCCGCCCAGCTTGTGGGTTCCGGAACGAGAAGATTGGGAATCACGATTCCCGAGGTTTTTCCCGACCGAGGAGGCGCGATTGAAACAAGGTGGCTTTCAATCGTTACGCGGATGTGTCGGTTAATGTTTGGGTCGAGCCCAAGCTCCAAACCGACCCGCATCTGTCGGCGTTCGCGACGCGTTGCCCAGCGCGCATCACCATATGTGGCGTTTGGATCGCGCCGCGTGCCGGAGCGCGGCCAGAACGCGACCAGGAGCGCGAAGGCCGGAGCCGCAAAAATGCACAAAAAAGCCGTGCGCCCGTATGGACCGAGCACGTCGGTGGAACCGAAGAGCATGTGTAAGTAGGTATTAACAGGTTTCAGGCCGTAGGTTTTTATCCACGCCGCAAACCAGACCGGAGGGATGGACGACATTGTCGGGCCATAGCGAAAAATTAAACCCATGGACGACGATTTCGGCGGCGGGGACGCCGAGCAACAGCGCGGCAATGAAAAGGCCGAAGACCGACACAAATTTACCAGCCATTGACGGACCTCCCATTCCAATCGCGTGCATTTTCATAAAACCAAGATGCGGGTACTTCGGTGACGAGGTAACCTACGCGCCGATCCCACAAGCGTAACGTGACGCGACGGGTGGGAGAAATCGGCATTGCGACAACGCCTGTCCCGGTCGCCACCGTAATCTTCTGCGTGTAACCGTCGGGGTACTGCCAAACGAATTCCGAGGCCTGGTTGAAAAATACTTCCTGGTTCGCCGTGTTATGCCAGGCGAGAAAAACGAAGGGCGCCACGAGCGCTAGCACGACGGCGAGAACTACAACGGCGCGCAGGTGATAGCGTGCGCGCCGCAGTGACAGATTGATGGCGCGGCCGATTGCGCGCGGCATACGCCGGCGGCGCTTGGGTAGGCGGTCGGCTATTGCGTGCTCCAATTGCTGCCGATCGTATGCGGTCAACGCCGGATCGCTGAGGCCGGCGACAAGGCATTTCTGTCCGCCGCGGCGAGCAATTGAGCGAGGCGCCGGGTACTGACACGCCGAATTTCGGCGTTGGATACGTCGACATCCGCCCGCGCCTGGGCGTAGCGGTCGAACAAGGTCTTCAGCCGGCTCATGACGCCAACCATTTCGCGGCCGGCAAGACGGATTCCATGACCGCGAGGCGGAATGCCTTCAAGTCATTCACCATGCGCCGGGCCTGGTTGAATCCGTATTCGGCGGCGAAGTCGGCGGCGGTGAGCGCGGGGATCGCGCGCAGCCCCGTGGCCTGCAGGAATTCAAGGGCGTGCGGCTCAAGCGCCCACTTCGCCAACGTGGTGACGGGCACCCCGTCGGCGACGCGCTTCAGCAATTGTGCATCGATATTGCCTCGCATCTGGTTTTCGACGATGAATTGCGCCGCCGCCCAGCCCTTCGACATCGCCAGAAGTTTGGATCCCTCCGCCACCGCGGCCGGGTCGGCGGTCAGGACTACCAGCACCGCGAGCTCTATCCCGGCGCTGCCAAATGCCTGCACCAGTTGATCGTCGAAGGAGGCCCACAGTGAGCCGACCGTGTTGGCGCCGATATCTACGACGTGCGGCGAGCGCACAGAAATCAAGAAGTTGATGACCGCGTCGAATTCGGCGCGCGCGGCTTGCCCTCCGGTCAACTCGATGGCGGCTCGGTCGGCCCGCACCGGGAAGTGGGTGACGCGCTCGGCATACTCGCGAATGCGCGCCGTCGACTCGATTTCGACGACCGGCGCGTCCGGCACGGCCTCCGCCACACCGCGAACCAGTGTGGTCTTCGACAACCCACCAACCTCTTGACCGATCATAAGAATGCGCGTCGACATCAATTACCTCCTTCTGGCGAGCCCCGTGCGGGCACATCTACTTCTTGTTCAAGAGTTGCGCATGCCGCGCCAAAGCGGCTTCGCGAATAGCGTCTTCGCTGACCATCGCCTGTTGCTTAATTCCGTTTTGTCTGTGGGTCAGTTCCGGCGCCAGCGTGAGTTTCGCCCTCGGCTGAGGATCGGAAGCGCGCACCGCCAAATCAGCGCGCAGCATGCGATCGGTTTTATCCGTGCGTTGCTTTTCGATTTGCCGCGTCAAGTTGCGCATCAACGCCGTCAATCGTCGGCCGGTTAATCGCTCTCCATCCCCTTGGGTAACACCTTGGTCGGCGAGCGCGGCTGCAAGCTCGCTCCAGCGCACATTCTCCTCGCGATGTAGACGGTTTAATTCAGCGACATGCTTTCGAATGATTTCGGTCGCGCCGGTCTTTGGCTTACCGATAGGCGAGCGCGCGCGCGTTGATTTATGACGCCGCGCGTCGGCGCGCAGTTGTTGCAGGTCGACGCGCATGTTCAGAACGGCAGTGCCGGGGGCGCCAGGAGTTTGTTGAGGGCCACATTGAGCAGCAGCACCAAGAGCAACAGCAGGAACAGTCTGATGGTCCACATCGGCCGGGAGCGATCGAGGGTCGTCGCCGCCCTATAAATTATCCACGGGACGCCGTAGCCGTAATGGGCCACGATCTGTACAAGCCGTAAGGGCGCGGAGATAACACGGCGGAGCACTCGTTTCATGCTGATACACTCCTGTCACTTTCGCCGATAGCGCGGCCGGTGTACGCCGAATGCGCGCGACCGATCGGCTTTTGGATTGTCAGGTTGAGGAAGGTGCTGGCGGCGAACGCCGCCAGCGGGGAGTCGGTCTTGCGTCCTAGGGCTCGACGCTGTCCGGCGCGTTCACGCCCGCGAGGACCACGTCGTTTAGCGTGCCGTCGTAGCGATCCCGCAGAAAGTGGCTGACGGGGATTTCGGCCACCCGCACACCGCGGTCGCCCGCGACCGCCAGGCAGCGGCGCCACCCCGTGATCTTCACGATCCGGTACACGTAATCCCAGACCGTCTCGTCATCCAAGGGCGACGGGGAGGCCTCGACGCGCCGGACCAGTTCCGCGGCCAGTTCGTCCGTCGTGCGGCTCTCCGACAGCGGCATGCGCTCCGGATGGTGCAGGTCGAACTCGTAGCACTTCGACTGGTTGCGGAAGCAGAACCTGCCCCAGGCGGCGGCGCCGTCCGGTTCGATGAGGCCCAACCTCTGGAGAGTGGAGATCGAAGGCAGGCCGTTGATGGCCATCGCCTCGTCGATGGGCAGCCGCTGCCAATCGCCGAGCCGGGCCAACAAAACCTGCATCATCTCGTCGGGCGTCGACTGGAGCTTGGAGACCAGGTACTCGGGATTGAAGCGGTCCTGGACGATCTTCGCGAAGACGCCGCCGGCGGCCACATCCTTGCGGACCTGGTCGGCGAAGCCGGCGGCATCGACCTTGCGGCCCATCGCCGAGGCAGCGAGCAGCTGCATTTCGGCCGGGCGAAAGCGACGGCTAACTGCCGCCAAGTTCTCTGAATCAGACACTACACACACTCCTGCCCGATCCACATGGTGAGCCCGGGATTAGGAGGGTGGGAATTGGGTGCTGCGCCTCTCCGCGTCCACCACTGGGGGGACGATCCGAGTATATTCGAATGTGAGAGGCGGCGTCGCACAGGACTCGGCGCCGAAGCGGGGCGAGATGCCCACAACCGAATACTAGACGAATTCGAATGTAGACGCAAGGGCGCGGCCCGACCGCGACCTTATATCGTTAACTCATCATTAATTTGTGAATCCGTCCTTTAGTTGCGGCCGATAGTCAAGCTTCGTCTTGATGTCGTCGCCGGGGCTGGTCTTTGCCGAGGGCGACAAACGCCTCTGATGATGTCTGGAGCGGACGCCTCAACGTGTCGAACGGATTGCTGACAAGCCGCCGCCAACGGATTCAACGAGGTCGCCACATCCACCATCCCAGCGGGACATCACGGCTTGAATAGGCTTCACTTTGATTGATGCGTTAGGTCAGCTTGGGGGCGGGCAACATATCCCAGCATGAAGCTTCGTCGGTACAGGCAGCCGGTATCGGCGGCGTCGAATTGATGGTGTTATGCCCGCGCGCACGTCGCGTTCACGTGTTCACTAATCATTTTATTGACCACTGATATTCGCCAATTCCTCATTTGTGCATCACGGCCGCCACGCCAAGACTTGTTTGTCGGGTTGTCTAGCCATAGCGCGGTCACTTCATAGCTGTCGTCTTCTGCCCACGATACACTCGATATTACTTTCAAGGAGAACAACGCGCCGTCCTCGGTCCACGATACACCCGGTATTGCTTTCACGGAGAATGGCGAGCCGTTTGTGGCATTTAGCGGCATCGCGGCCATTCCAGGTAGGCTTTTCCATTCAGGGCGGTTTGCTTGATACAACGTGGTATCAATCATGAATGCGGCACTTGGAATAACAACAACCATATGGCCGGACCAGGTTGCAGGGTTGTACCGTTTATCGTCCGGGTCACCAACCTTTAATATTTTGATCAATCGTCCGTCTTTACGGGCAGACAAAAATAGGCAAACGGGAACGACTTGCGCATCTTTGAAACCAATTCGCACCAGAAATTCTCGCACTGTTAAAGAGCAGAGGACGCAAGCTTCTTTTGATTTATCCTTATCAGGAATCCATTGGGCTCTGGCGAACTCTTGGTGCAGATGGTTTGCGATAATCTCAAGTGCGTTACGCAGCTTAAGTGACGGAGCACCCATAACTGTCATGTCGTTAAGCTGCTGCTGCAACGCTTTTCTCCGATGTTTATAAGTGCCGGCGCTGGGAACGCACAATGCCAATACCGTGATCGCAATGGCAACGATCTGCCCCGGGACATCACATATTCTTCTCCAACACTATCATGACGGCCTTTCGAGTGATCGCAAAGACGAGCGCATGATACGCTGTTACTTGGGAACAAATGTCTCCGATGACATGCCAAATCCACTCGTGTCAACATTCTCAGAGGATCTTTCGCTTTCATCTGGTGGAGCGATATCTTCTGCTGAAGCATTGATCAATTTTTCCCAAGCGCAAAGGATAGCATATTTCCGCGGCAAGCTTTGCTCCCAGTCGTAATGCTCGTCCGTGGTGTCACGGGTGCGGCCTTCGGCATGATCAAGGATAAGCTTGGTGTCGGCTTTGCTGAAGCCAAGCCGGCGGACATGGGTCGTAAACCAGCCGCGAAAGGAGTGCGAACTAAAGTGTTGCGTTTTGTGGAGGGGCCGGCCCGGCTTTTGCAGGTCGGCGAGGGCGGCATTCAAGAGCCTTTCCGACAAGTGTCCGTCGCCAGTATCACCTGCGTGCCGGAGTCTCAAGTTGCGGAAACAGATATGGATTGTCCGGCCGAGTCAGCGTCAATGCAATTCGAACGATCTTTTGCGCAGACGGCGGCAACGGGATGACATGCGGATGCCGGCGCACCTCGCCGGCACGGTTGCGGCCAACTTTTAGGATCCCAGGGTGAATCCACCAGACCATGCCGTAGGTGTTATGCGGCCGGAAGCTAGACTTCAGTGCGCTCACCGCAGTCAGGCGTCGTTGAACGGTACGAAACGCGAGCTGAAGGGCGAAGCGTGCGGAAGGCGGCATCGCGCTGCCAAGCTCTTTGTCCAGGATCTGCAGGTTTTCCGCAGATAGGGCCTCTTCGGCCTCGGCTTTGCCGTAGGATTCGGCTGCTGTGATTGCATCGGCCAACATGGCCGGCCGATCTTTTACAGATGTCGCTACGTCCTTGGCAGGGTTGGTCTTCAACCCGCTGTCGGGTTGCTCGACGAGCCAGGCAAAGAGGGCCTTCAGCGTCCTCATCGTCAATTTCGATTGTGCGACCTTGCCGCGGGCGCGGATCGAATTCGCGGATGCGGCGAATGTCGTCCGATGTGATCGCAGTGATGATCTTGCCTTTCAGGCCGGCGAGATCGACCAGGCCAGAAGCGCTGCGATACGTCCGCGTGGTATCGGGCCGATTATCAGCGAGGCAGGCCTCCAAAAACTTGGCGCGCGCCTGATCCCAGTCCCAGACCTTGCCGGCGCGATGCGCCGCGCGTGCCTCGGCGGCGGCGACCGTTGGGGTTTGCATCAGGGACTCGAAGAGCGAAACAGGGTCGCCGCCCTCGCGCAGCAATGCCTTCGCGCGTTCGGCGGCCTCGCGAACGAGATCTGGGTCGGTCAGCGCGACGATCGAGCCAATGGTGAAGTAGTACTGCTTGCCCTTCACGCGACAGCGGAGCGCCCAGTTAGCGCGGCGTTTGCGGACACGGATGAGCAGGCCGGGGACGACGGTATCCGCGATTTCATGGTCGCGCGCGTGGCCGGTCTGCACCATGCGCGCAATTCGCGCGAGGCTGGTTTGGGTGATTTTGATGGTTTCGCGCTGCACGATGGTTTCCGGAGGGAGGTTCCCAATTACTAACTCGGCCAGAGCCGAGGCCTGGCATTTTATTACACTATTGGGAACCTGCAAAAAATGTTGACGAGCCCAGAAGGGCTCTGGCCAGGGCCGCAAATTTGATCGCTATACTTTACGGAAAAATGGCCTATTTCATAAAGTTAGAGTGAAGCGAAGCCAGCAAAATCCGGGCCTTCGCAATGCCTGTAATTTTATTGCGCAGCTAACTCTTAATCAGCGGGTCCCAGGTTCGAGCCCTGGTGCGCCCACCACTTTTCCGAAAAATCTCGTGAAACACAGAGCGTTAGCGCGGCGCCCATTTTGGGGTAGCGCTCGTCGTCACCATATTTTGCGCTGACGGGGTAGCGTTGGGGTAGCGGCAAAAAATTTTGACAGCAATATTTGGAGTTCGAACTGCGCGCTTTTGAGAGATTCTATAGCAATGGGTTGCCGTACGAGGACGGCAACGCCGACCCACCCGCGATGTGTAATCCTAGTGGTGCACCCCGAAGACAAAAATTCAGCTCACTACTTCTTGTCGGCTTTGAATAGTCGTCCGTGAACAACGGCTAACCGATTGAATGTGAGTCTGTTTTTGCGGCTTTGCGCGATTTGAGATTGCAAGGTTTTGCGGCTTGAGGCGGCGGAACCTTGCAATTTCGTTTTTCGATTTTCTTTCTGCGCGAACCATGATTCCCTGTCGCATCGGAGGGACCGATGCGGCCGAAGCAACACGAAACGACGGGATCAGGCGATCTGTTCCGGGCGAGGCTCGAGCAGATCATCAACATGAAGCACGAGCTGGTGGCGCTCGCCGGCAAGATCGACTGGGAGTGGCTCGATGGCGAGATCGCGCCGCTCTACAGCGACCAGGGCCGGCCGGGGATCGCGACCCGCTTCGTGATCGGGCTTCTGCTGCTCAAGCACATTTACGGGCTGTCCGACGAAGGCGTGTGCGAGCGCTGGGTCCATGATCCGTATTTCCAGTACTTCACCGGGGAAGAGTTCTTCCAGCATGAGTTCCCGCACGAGCGCTCGGACCTGAGCCATTGGCGCAAGCGGCTGGGCGACAGACTGGAGCTGCTGCTGGCCGAGAGCCTGCGGGTGGCGCATGCGAGCGGGGCATTGCGGACGAAGGACCTGGCCCGGGTCACGGTCGACACCACGGTGCAGCCCAAGGCCATCACCTTCCCGACCGATGCCAAGCTGCTGCACGCAGCAATCAAGGGGCTCAACCGCCTGGCCAGGAAGCACGGCGGTGCGGCTGCGGCAGTCCTACCTGCGTATCGCCAAGCATGCTGCCATGATGGCGGGGCGCTACGCCCACGCCAAGCAGTTCAACCGCCATCGCCGGCAGTTGCGCATCCTGCGCACGCGGCTGGGCCGCATCATCCGCGACATCCGCCGCAAGATCGCCGGCCAGCCGGTCTTGCAGGAGGCATTCCAATGGCCGCTGGCGCGCGCCAGCCAGATCCGTTCGCAGCAGCAGCGCCAGCGCGGCTGGAAGCTGTATTCCTTCCATGCCCCCGAGGTCGAATGCATCGGCAAGGGCAAGGCCAGCGCGCCCTATGAGTTCGGCGTCAAGGTCTCGATCGCCACCACCAACGCCCGGGCGCCTGGCGGCCAGTTCGTGCTGCACGCCAAGGCGCTGCCCGGCAATCCGTATGATGGACACACGCTGCGCGCTGCCATCGAAGGCACCGAGAGGCTCACCGGGCGCGAGATCGAGCGTGCCTATGTCGACAAAGGATACCGCGGCCACGATGCGCCCAACCCGCATCGCGTCTTCATCTCCGGGCAGAAGCGCGGCGTGTTCGGCGCCATCAAGCGCGAGCTGCGCCGCCGCTCCGCCATCGAGCCCGTGATCGGCCATATGAAGGCTGAGGGCCATCTTGGCCGCTGCTATCTCAAGGGAACCGCCGGCGATGCCGCCAACGCCATCCTCACCGCCGTCGGCCACAACCTCCGCCTCGTCCTCGCCTGGTTGAGGATTCTTTTGTGCCTGATCCTGGCCGCGCTACGCAGCGCGCTTGCAGCCAATCCCGAACTCAAATTGGCTTCTTAACGGACGACTGAATAAGATCAAGAACAGCAAGGCGCGTGTCCGGCGGCTGGCCGATGTCCACGATCACTTTACTACTGCAAAATACGTATAACCCGGAATTATCAAACCCCCCCAGACTACGAATTTGGGGGTCGGGAGTTCGAATCCCTCCCGGCGCGCCAGTTTCTGGCGTTTTCCGTGCGAATCGCACGGGAATAGCACGGGCACTCTGAAGCGGAATTGCTCGCTGCTGCAAATAATCCGCCACGTGCTCGGCTCTCTTTCCGCGGCGCCAAACGTGTCGTGGGAGTGTGCGTTATTCCCACGGGATCCTGACGGCAATGCGTCGCAAGCAGAAGGGGCCCAGTCGTTATAGGGAAGGCCGTGGAACCTTATCGGCATTCATGCGCTCGATCATGCCGAGCAAGATCATGGTGATCCGATCTGCTAGCTTTTCGTGCGCGACACGTTCTTTGCTGCCTTCGATCCAAACCAACTCGCGGTTTTCGGAGACGTCGGGCGCAAACCGATGCTCCTTGAGGAGCTCTGGTTTGTTCTAACTCATTTCATTTCTGCCGGGGATTGGAATCGAACCCGAGAACTCAGCCACGCGGAGATAGCAGTCGCCATGACCGTCATTAGTGACGGAGTTGTAGATCGGCTGCTGCCAATGAATGCCGAGCGTGATGTAGCCTGCTCGCATGATACAAGCTTGGTAACCTTGGCTGCCGATCACAATCTGGAAGCCGTGTTCCTTGTTCATTTGCGCCGCTAGTTCTTCGAGCCGCTTGTACGTGGCAGCAATAGAGCGGTGAACATAATTTTCAATCCAGCGACGATCATGCAGAAGCGATTCGCGCTCTTGTAGGTAATCAACTTGGCGTTTCACGCGCTTGGCCTCTGTCATGGCGTCGGGCTGCGAAAGCACGCCGCCCTGCTCGGCGACTGCATGAGATCGATCGCTGCACGGGCGACCGGCTTGCGCCGCGCGGCCTCCTCCAGCCGCGGCCCGATATTCCGCAATGACAATTCCCGGTGGGCAATGAAGGTCGGATCGTCGGGCGTCATTCGTATGGTCATGCGGGTGATGTTTGGCGGCATACGCGGATGGTTCATCAACGCGAAGACCATCGCTCGCACATTTCCAGTGGCGAGATCGGCGGCACCACCTGCGCGAAACGGCCATGGGAAGTGTCAGTGAATGCGGTAGTTGGCTCTAAGCCCTGGTCGACGAATCAGGCGGGCGCGCGAGAGAAGGTAGCATCAAGGCAATCGGTATCGCCGCAGCTGCCGAAAGAATCGCGGCAATAATTAGGCTGACGATATAACCGGCAGAATAAGATGCGGCTCCGGCAGTGAGTGCAATTCCAACAAGCTGAGCGATCCGACTTACGGCGTTGTTGACACCGGAGGCGAGGCCCTCATCGGCATCCTTGACACTCGACAACACGGACGCCGTCAATGGTGTCACCAATATCGCAAAGGAAATGCCGAGTACGGTCATCGGAATGAGTACGCCCAATACGAGCGGCGCGTCCCTCCCCAGTGCGAGCAGGAGGTAGGCCAACGATGCACCAAGAGGCCCGATAATCAACATAGCCCGCGCACCGATCTTGTCCGCCAACTGGCCGAACGGCCGTGACA
>CAVRJZ010000004.1:0-159081 GCA_963721665.1 uncultured Alphaproteobacteria bacterium | reverse complement strand
GACATCATCGTCGACACCTTCACTTATACCAGCATGATCGGCGGCCAGACCAAGACGCCGACGATCAGCGTCCTGTTCGAGCACAAGACCGACTATATCGGTGGCGCTGGTGTCGTCGCCGAACATCTGCGCGCCGCTGGGGCCGACGTCGTGTTCTCGACCGTGCTAGGCGAGGATGCGCTCAAGGATTTCGTGCTGGAAGGCCTGAGCAAGTCGGGAGTTGAGTGCCAGCCGGTCATCGACAAGACCCGGCCGACGACTAATAAGAACGCGATCATCGCCGGCGGCTATCGGCTGCTCAAGATCGACACGCTCGATAACCGCTCGATTTCCGACGAGATCGTCCTCAATCTCGCCAAGTCGATTGCCACGCAGAAGGCCGAGGCGCTGGTGTTCAGTGATTTTCGGCACGGATTGTTCAACCGCCGCACCATACCGACACTGACCGATGCGATCCCCGAGCACATGTACAAAGTGGCCGACAGCCAGGTGGCAAGCCGCTGGGGCAATATTACCGACTTCCGCGGTTTCGACCTGATCACGCCGAACGAGCGCGAGGCGCGCTTTGCACTTGGCGATCAGGATTCCGGCATTCGGCCGCTGGCGGCGGATATTTTCGACGCCGCGAAATGTAAGACGCTAATCCTCAAGCTCGGCGACAAAGGTGTGCTCACCTGCCGCCATGGCGATCACCAAGCGCTCGATTTATTTTTCGTCCTCGACAGCTTTGTCGACCGGCTGGTCGACGGTGTCGGTGCTGGCGATGCGCTGCTGGCCTATGCGACGCTGTCCATGCTGGCCAGCAAATGCGAATTCACCGCAACGATCATCGGCACTATGGCCGCGGCCTGCGAGTGCGAAAAGGACGGCAATATCCCGATCAATGTCGAGGATGTGCATCACAAGCTCGATGCTATCGAGCGCGAAGTGAAGTTCGATTAGCAGCATCATGCGCGTTATCGTTGTCGGGCTAGGCGTCCAGGGCCACAAGCGGCGGCGTTTCGCGGGCAGCGATTTCGTTTGCTCCGTCGATGTCCAAAATGCGGAGGCGGACTTCCGCGATGTGCGCGAGGTCGCGCTCGATACGTTCGATGCCGCGCTGCTGTGCACCCCCGACGCCGCCAAGATCGACCTGCTCGACTATCTGGTGGAACACGGCAAGCATGCGCTGGTCGAGAAACCGCTGGTGGCCGACGATTCGGCAGTACTGGTGCGCCTCGAAGGGAACGCGAAGAAGCGCGGCGTCGTGCTCTACACCGCCTACAATCACCGGTTCGAGCCGCATTTCGTGCGCATGCGCGACCTCGTGGCGTCGGGCGCGCTTGGGCGAATTTATCGCTGCCGGATGTTCTATGGCAATGGTACGGCGCGGCTGGTGCGCAACTCGGACTGGCGCGATCAGGGAGCCGGCGTTCTCGACGATCTCGGTTCGCACATGCTCGACACCGCGCGATTCTGGTTCGGCGATATCGGCGACGATTTCTCAATCGTCTCAGCCGATCGTTTCGAGAACCGCAGTCCTGACCACGTCGTCCTTGCCGCGCCCCACGGCCGGCCGCAACTTGAATTCGAGATGACCATGTTGAGCTGGCGCAATCATTTCACCTGCGACGTCTTTGCCGAGAAAGGCAGCGCGCATATCAGCTCGCTGTGCAAATGGGGCCCGTCGAAATTTACCCACCGCGTGCGCGTGCTACCGAGCGGGCGGCCACCGGAACAATCGGTGACGCTGGTGCAGGACGACCCGACCTGGGCGCTGGAATACGAGCACTTCAAGACATTATGCCAGGAGCGGCGCCCGGCCGACCTGTCGAACGACATCTGGCTCAACCGCACATTGCGCGCGCTCGGCACCGAAGTTGAGAAGGCGCTCCGCGCATGAGTAAGCCTGTGATCGGCTATGCCGGAATGACACATCTCGGTCTCGTTTCGGCAAGCGCCGCTGCCGCGCTCGGGTTCCGCACCGTCGCCTTCGATCCGGACGCAGCACTGGTCGCACGGTTAAAACAGGATGACCTGCCGATCACCGAACCCGGCCTCGCCGGTCTCATCGCAGCGAACCGGGACCGGCTCGAGTTCACCGCCGACGACGCCGGTCTTGGAGAATGCGACGTCGTTTATGTCGCGGTCGATGTGCCGACTGACGATGAGGCGCGCAGCGACCTCGCCCCAATCAAGGCAATGGTCGAGCGCATCCGCCCGCATCTGCGTGCCGAAGGCGTGCTTGTCGTCCTCTCGCAGGTGCCGCCTGGCTTTACCCGCGCCTTGCCGCTTCCCCTCGATCGCCTTTACTACCAGGTCGAAACCCTAGTGTTCGGACGCGCAGTCGAACGCGCGACCAAACCTGAACGTTTCATCATAGGAACCGCAGATCCGCGTAAGCTGCTCCATCTACCGCTGAAAACCTATCTCGAAGCCTTTCGGTGCCCACTCCTACCGATGGCTTATGAGAGCGCCGAGCTTGCTAAGATCAGCATCAATTTTTGCCTTGTTGCCTCAATCTCAGTGGCCAACACGCTCGCCGAAGTTTGCGAGCATGTCGGCGCCGACTGGGCCGATATCGCAACGGCGCTCAAGCTCGATAAGCGAATCGGCCAGGGCGCCTATCTCAGTCCAGGCCTCGGCATTGCCGGCGGTAATCTCGAACGCGATCTGCGCACGGTCATCAAAATCGGCGAAGCGAAAAAAACCGATGTCGGAATTGTGCGCGCCTGGCTTGCCAATTCCGCGCACCGCAAGGACTGGGCCTGGCAGACTCTGCAATCACAGGTGCTGACGGCTAAGCCGAACGCGACGATCGCAGTGCTCGGCCTTGCCTACAAGGAAAACACCCACTCGACCAAGAATTCCCCGTCGCTCGCGCTGCTTGGACATTTGCGCGGCAAGACGGTCAAGGTACATGACCCCGTCGTGCCGGCCGCGGTGGCGCCCTGGGCCAAAGGCGCAGTAGATGCCATGGCCGCAGCCTTCGATTCAGACGTGGTCGTAATTGCAACACCTTGGCCGCAATATCGCGAATTGCGTCCGGCAGATCTTGCCCGTGTGATGAAAGGGCGGGTTGTGCTTGATCCCTATCGCGTGCTCGACGGCCGCGCCTGCGTCGTGGCGGGCTTGATTTACCATACGCTCGGCATGCCGCCGCTAGCGCCGGCGGCTTGAACAACCTTATGAAATGTCATCGCAACACTGCTGACACCGGCAACGCGGTAGAGATCGTCGCGGGAATTCAAGTGCTACGCGCCGTCGCCGTGCTCGTGGTCACGATTTGCCATGCTCAATTCGAGCTTTCGCGGATCGGCGAGCTGCCGGCGGTGGTGCCCGCTGCCACCCTGGATGGCCTAGCGGGTTTCGGCGTGCAGCTTTTCTTTGTCATTTCCGGCTTTGTCATGGTTTATTCCAGTGAACCGCTATTCGGCACCCGGCGCGGTCTGTTTATCTTTTTAGAGCGCCGGCTCGTTCGTATCGTCCCGCTATACTGGATCGTCACCACAATCTATTTGGCACTCACGCTGCTGGTAACAAAATTCGACAAGGGTTACCCGTTCAGCTTTGTGCTTGCATCCTATATGTTCGTGCCAGCGGCGCGCCCTGACGGTGTGATTGAACCGCTGGTCGGACAGGGATGGTCGCTAAATTATGAAATGTTGTTCTATTTCGTGTTTGCGCTGACTGTCTGCAACGTGCGGCGCGTATCAGTGAGCATGGTCACGGCGGTTCTCGTCGCTGCTGTGGCGATTGGCCAAATGGTCCATCCGCTGCCGTTTGTAATCTCAGTGTGGACTTCGCCACTTCTGCTTTATTTCGTATTCGGTATGTGGATCGGGCTGGCCTATCGCGAGGGTTTGAGTTTGACGCCGGTCCAAGGTCTTTCATTAATCGGTATCGGTTGCGTCTTGCTATTCGTCGAATTCTATTGGGCTCCCGAAACTGCGGTATTTGGCATCGCGGTCTGGGCCATTCCGGCGTTGATTGTGGCGGGTGCTTCATTGCCGAAACCGTCGCTTAAAGGTCCGTTCTGGTCGCCCGTCATGATGATCGGATCGGCTTCGTACGCGCTTTATCTTTTCCATGCTATTCCGATACGGACGCTCTTTCTTTTGGCGCGCTGGGCTGGCTTTGATCTCCAACGCACTACACTGGCCTATGTTTGCGCTGCCGTGCTGATCTCGATTCTATTGGCAATCGCAATCTACTATCTGGTGGAGCGGCCGCTACTCAAGACTCTACGTTGGCGGAATACCACGAAATCGTCGCGGTTAGAGGTTGGCGCCTTGGATCAATCAGGCGTTGTTCTGATGCCTGAGTTTCAGGTGCACAGGGCGGAAGACCGCTTGTAATTGATCATGTTGAGGCATCGCAATTCCGCTCTCGTTTCGCCGGCACGGACGGTCGTTCTCGGCTCGGGTGGATTCATCGGCGGTGCGATCGTGCGTAAGCTCTGTACCGCGGGGAATAGCGTCTTAGGGTTGGGGCGCAAGGAGTTCAATTTGCTCGCCGACGGGGCGGGCGAGCGACTTGGTTCGGTACTCCGCCCCGACGATGCATTGGTGATCGTCTCCGCAAATGCGCCCTGCAAGACGCCCGCGGTGCTGCTGGAAAACATTTGCATGATGGCAACGGTCTGTGACGCGCTCGCGCGGCAGCCGGTCGCGCATCTCGTCTACATAAGTTCCGACGCGGTCTACGCCGATGCTCCGCTGCCGCTCAGCGAAAGCTCGCCCGCCGCCCCAACCGGCCTGCACGGTGCGATGCATCTTGCCCGTGAAGCGATGCTCGTCGCCGCTGCCGGCTCCGTGCCACACGCGATCCTGCGCCCGACCCTGGTTTATGGCGCCGGCGATCCCCACAATGGCTATGGCCCGAACAAATTCCGCCGCCAGGCCAACCGCGGCGAACCGATCGTCTTATTCGGCGACGGAGAAGAGCGGCGCGACCATGTCGACGTCGACGACATTGCCGAGATTGTCCATCTTGTCCTCACCCACCGCTCGGCGGGCATTCTCAATATTGCGACGGGCACGGTTACGGGCTTTCGCGCGCTCGCCGAAGCGGTGGTTGCCTTGTCGCCGCGCAAGGTCGCGATCAAAGGCTCGCCGCGCAACGGGCCGATGCCGCACAACGGCTATCGGCCGTTCGATCCTGCCGCGACCTTCGCCGCGTTTCCCGATTTCCGCTACACCGCACTCGATGCGGGCCTTAAGCGCGCACAACAACAGGAATTCGGCTGATGCCCCAGGTCGATCTCCTGCGCAAGCTGCCCAGGGCCAAACGCAATATCCAGAAACGCGCCGAGGCGAAGGACCCCAAAGTCATCGCTATCGCCAAGCAGTACGGCGAAATGTACTGGGACGGCCCGCGCGAATATGGATATGGCGGCTATCGCGACGACGGCCGCTGGCACCCGGTGGCGCACGACATTATCGCGCATTTCGGATTGAAATCGGGCACGCGAGTGCTCGACGTCGGCTGCGGCAAGGGCTTTCTGGTCAAGGCGCTGCTGGCGCAAGGCATCGAGGCCTTCGGCCTCGACATCTCGCTCTATGCGCTGATGCATTGCGCGCCGGAAACCGTGGGGCGCCTGCACCTCGGCACCGCGGAGAAAATGCCGTTTCCCGATGGCGCGTTCGACTGCGTGCTGTCGCTCAACACCATCCACAACTTCCCGCGCGCGCGCGCCGTCACCGCGATGCGCGAGATCCAACGCTTGAGCAACGGCCGCGCCTTCGTCCAAGTTGACTCCTATCTGACGCTCGCGCAGAAGGAGATCTTCGAGAGTTGGGTCCTGACGGCGGAATTCCACGATTTTCCAGAGGGTTGGTTGAAGGTCTTTGCGGACGCCGGCTATACCGGCGACTACGACTGGACGATCATCGAGTAGGGAAGCGGAAAAAGATTATGGGTAAGAGATACGCGATCTTGGGCGGCGGTGGATCGTTCGGAATTCATACGGCGTTATATTTACTCGACCACGCCGATCCGGAACTGGTCATGGGCATCGGCCGCAATCTGCTGCGCCCCGAACCGTTCTCGCTCAATGTCGATAAGCGGCCGCGCTATGAATATCACGCCTATCACGTCACCTACGAACTCGACCTGTTGCTTGAACTACTCGACCGCAAGAAGCCGCAGGTCATCGTCAATTTTGCCGCGCAGGGTGAAGGCGCTGTGTCGTGGAAGCATTCCTGGCGGTTCTTCGAAACCAATTCGATGGCGCTGGCACGACTTTCGGAAGAGCTGATGAAGCGCGATTGGCTCGAACGCTTCATCCAGATCGGTACCTCGGAAATGTACGGCTCTGTCGTGCATGCCGCCAAGGAAGACGAGCCGATCAAGCCCTCAAGTCCCTACGCCTCGTCCAAAGTGGCGTTCGACATGTACCTCTTGTCGGTGCACAAGTTCCTCAAATTTCCGATGAACATCATTCGGCCGTCGAACGCCTACTGTCCCGGCCAACTCCTGCATCGCGTTATCCCGAAAGCTGTCATTTGTGGCCTGAAGGGCGAGAAATTGCCGCTGCATGGCGGCGGCCGCGCAGAAAAATCCTATATTCACGCGCGCGATCTCGGTCGCGCCATTCATCTCGTCGCGGAAAAGGCGCCACTCGGCACCGTATATAACGCGGGAGCCGCGCAACCGACCTCGATCCGCGAGGTCGTGGAACGCACCGCCAAGGCGCTTGGCGTGCCGTTCGATCAGTTGTGCGAGGTGACCGGCGACCGGCTCGGCCAGGATTCGCGCTACTGGCTCGACTCCTCGGCGATTAAGCGCGATGTCGGTTGGGAGCCGCAGATTGGCTGGGACGAAGGACTCGCCGAAATGGTCGTCTGGGGTCGGAAATATTTCGATGTTTTGAAGGCCTGGCCGACCGACTACACCCTGCGCGCGTAAGGAAAGCCGCGTGGACGCAAATACACTGCCGCTCGATCATAACAGGCTGGATGTCGCTGCTGCGCGGCTGCGCTGCCGCAACTATCGACGGCGAATTCTCGACATTTCGCAGCAGGTCACCGCGCTGCATATCGCGCCTGCCTTCTCATGCACCGAGATGACGGACCTGCTCTACAACGCGCTGATGCGGCGCGAGCCGAACGGTGCCTATCGTGACGTGTTCTTGATGTCCAAGGGACACGGCTGCATGATCCAGTACGTCATTCTCGAGGAGCAAGGCGTCCTTTCGCGCGCCGATCTCGACGCCTATTGCAAGCCAAACGGCCGCCTCGGCACGCATCCCGATTACGAGACGCCGGGGATCGCGGCATCCACCGGTTCGCTCGGCCATGGGCTCGGCATGGCCACCGGCCAAGCCTATGCCGAAAAGCTTAAGGACTCCGATGTGCTGATCTATTGCCTGCTGTCCGACGGCGAATTCCAGGAAGGCTCGACCTGGGAAGCCATGATGATGGCCGCCAATCTCAAGCTTGATAACCTCGTCGCCTTCATGGACTTTAACGATTTCGGCGGTCTCGAGCGCATGTCCGATGGGCACCCCGCATTTTATCCGCTGGTGGCGAAAGCCGAGGCTTTCGGCTGGGAGGCGGTCGAAGTGGACGGCCACGACGAACAGGCGATGTTTGAGGCGACTCTGTCGCGCCGGGGCAAGCGGCCGATGCTGCTCGTCTGCCGCACGGTTAAAGGCAAAGGCATCTCCTTCATGGAGAACGTGCCAATCTGGCATTATCGCTCTCCCAACAAGGAAGAATACCAGCGAGGCCTCAGGGAACTCGCGGACGCGCCGATATGAGAAACCGATTTGCCGATGTGTTCTACGAATTGGGAAAGACTGATCCACGGCTTTGCGTCGTCGTGGCCGACATTTCGCCGGCCGGCTCGATTGCGAAATTCCGTAGCGAGTTTCCACGCCGCTTTGTCAATACCGGCGTGTCCGAGCAGATCATGATCGGCATGGTCGCCGGCATGGCACAACGGGGTTTGCGACCTTTCGCCTACACGATCGCGACCTTCACGCTGTATCGTCCCTTCGAGATGGTGCGCGACGATCTGTGTTATCAAAACCTGCCCGTCACCATCGTCGGCATCGGCGGTGGCGTGACCTATTCGACGCTCGGAGCAACGCACCATGCCCAGGAAGACGTCGCCATTGCCTGCGCCGTCCCCAACCTGTCCGTGGTCGCGCCGTGCGATCCGAGCGAAACAGAAGCGGCAACGCGCTGGTGCGCGGCACAAGAGCGCGGGCCGGTGTACCTGCGGCTCGGCAAGGCCGGCGAGCCCGATTTCTCGAAAGCGGCGCCCGATCCTTGGGTTTTCGGCAAGCTGCGGCGGCTGCGCGAGGGCCGCGACATCTGCATTCTGTCCTATGGTCCGATCATGAAGCGGGCCTTTGCCGTCGCCGAGCGGTTCGAGGCGGCCGGTAAAAGCACGGCCGTTGTTTCGGTCCATACCCTCAAGCCGCTCGACCGCGAAGGATTAGCCAAGATCCTGCAGATCTATGCCCATGTGGTGGTCATTGAGGAATGTGCCCCGAACGGCAGCCTGGCCATGCGGGTGAAGGAATTGGCCTGGGACACCGGCGCAAGCTGCCGGATCGACACGTTCACGCTCAGGGATGCCTTTATCCATTGCTATGGCAGCCATGACGACATTCTTGACGCCCACGGACTCGGAGTGCGCGAATTGACCGCGCACCTTGGCCTGCAATGAGTTTGGAGATCACTTGAGCAACGCCACTCCCGCCGCACCTGCGCTCGGCCACAACACGCCTCGGCTTGCGATCGATGGCGGCGAACCGGTCCGCACCCGGCCGATGCCGGCCCGCTTTGCGCTCGGCGATGCGGAGGTCGCGCAGATCCACGCCGTTATCACGCATTACCGCGAGAAGCAGATCGATCCCGGCTACGGCGGGGTCTTCGAGAAGGCCTACACCGACGCTTTCGTCAAATTCATGGGCGGCGGCTATGCCGACGCGGTCGCCACCGGCACGGCGTCGCTCTATATCGCCGTTGCCGCGCTCGATCTACCACCGGCCAGCGAGGTGATCGTTTCGCCGGTCACCGATCCGGGCACGCTGTCGTCAATCATCCTCAACAATCTCGTGCCGCGCGTTGCCGACAGCGAGCCGGGAACCTTCAACATGGGTCCCGAGCAGTTCGTCGCCCGCATCACGCCCAAGACCCGCGCCGTCATGGTCGTTCATTCGCTCGGCCGCGCCGCCGATGTCGCCGGCGTGGTCAAGGAAGCGCACGCCCGAGACATCCGCGTCATCGAAGATTGCAGCCAATCGCACGGCGCCCGCGTCAAGGGGCGGCCGATCGGCAATTTCGGGGACATCGCCGCATTCTCCACCATGTATCGCAAGGCGCATATGACCGGGGGCGCCGGCGGGGTCGTCTTCTCGAACGACATCGACCTGCACCATCGGGCGCTGGCCATGGCGGATCGCGGCAAGCCATCGTGGCGGGATGACTTCGACGACCGCAATCCGAACCAGTTCCTGTTCCCGGCGCTCAACTTCCACACAGACGAGATCTCCTGCGCCATCGGCGTTTCGTCGCTGCGACGGCTGCAGAACACGCTGCTGAAGCGGCTGACGTTCCTGGCCGAGCTGACCGGACGCCTCAAGGACCGCGCGGACATCTGCAAGCCCTACGGCTACTCGCCGAACGACGCTCCGTTTGTCTATCCGATCGTCGTCGACGTCGATCGGATCGCCTGCGACAAGGAGCACTTCGCCAAAGCCGTCCTCGCCGAGGGTATCGGGCTCAATCCGCACTATCGCTATCTGGTCTCCGACTGGCCATGGGTCAAACAGTATCTGCCGGACGACTTCAACACGCCCAACGCCCGCGCTATGCGCGACCGTTCGTTCATGCTCTACCTTAACGAAAATTACGGCAATTCGGAAGCGGCCGATTGCACCAAAGCGATAGTCAAGGTTGAAAAGCATTTCCGCCGCTGATTTCTACGAGCTCCAAGGCGCCATGCTCCCGACGCATTTTCTGACCGATAACGATCCGCTTCGCGGCGAGGACGCCGTCGCGGCGATCATCACCGTCGAGGACGGTCGCTATCTCATGCAATTGCGTGACGATATTCCGGGCATCTTCTATCCGGGCCATTGGGGCTGCTTCGGCGGAGCCGCGGGACCGGGCGAAAACGGCCTGGAGGCTTTACAGCGCGAACTCGCCGAAGAACTCGAAATGCACGCGTCGGCCGCTGAAGAATTCGTCACGCTCGACTTTGACCTGAGAAAGCTCAGACAGAAACGGTGCTACCGAACCTACTTCGAGATTAAGGTGACCGAAGCCGAAGTATTGCGCTACGTACTGCATGAAGGCGCGGAGATGCGATTGTTCATGCCGAACGAACTCTTTGACGCGCGCCTCACACCGTACGATTCATTCGCGCTCTGGCTGCACTTCGCGCGCAACCGCTTCAGTTCGACCGCGAACGATTGAGCCGAATAGAAATCATGGCATTCGACGAAATCGAAATCGATCTGTACGAAAACGTCTCAGGCCAGGTCGCTCAGCCTTATCCGCTGGTGCGGGTATTGCCTGGCGCGAAGATCATCCGCTCGAAAATCCGCGGGCCGCTCTACATGAATCGCTACGCGCAGATCGGCCCTGACGTCACGGTCGGCAAATATTCCGGGATGAACGAGCATACCTACGTTGCCCGCGCCACGATGGGCGCATTCTGCGCCATCGGCGCGCGTACCGCCATTAATCCGTTCAACCATCCGACCCATTGGCTCAGCATCCATGAATTCCAGTATCATCCCAATTCGTATGACTGGGTCGACGAATACAAAGCGATGGACCGGCTGACGCGCACGCCCGATATGTTCAAAGCGGTGACGATCGGCAACGACGTCTGGATGGGGCACAACGTCAATGTCATGAGCGGAATCAATGTCGGCGACGGTGCGATCATTGCCGCCGGCGCCGTCGTCACCAAGGACGTGCCGCCTTACGCTATCGTCGCCGGCGTTCCCGCGACCGTCAAACGTTATCGATTTGCGGAAGACATCATCGCGCGGCTTCTGCGTAGCCGATGGTGGGATCTCGAACTATCGCAACTCAGTGGACTACCATTCAACGACATCGAGCGCTGCCTCGACGCCATCGAGCTCATAAACGGTCAATATTCCGTCGAGCACGTATGACGGGTACGCGGGAATACGACGCGCTCATTCCGATCCTCGAACGCATGCAGGTTCCGCGCGACGGCGTGCTCGTCGTTCACAGTGCGATTGCGACATTGAGCCGGCAAGGCTTTCGCGCCGAGGCCATGATTGAAGCGCTTTTGCGATATCTCAGCGCGGGCACTCTGGTCATGCCGACAATGACGTGGCGTACCGTGACGCCGGAACAGCCGGTATGGGATGAATTGGCCACGCCGTCGCATACCGGCGTGCTGACCGAGGTGTTCCGGACCGGCTACGCGACCGCCCGCAGCATTCATCCCACGCATTCGGCGGCGGCCTGCGGGCCGCAGACACACCGGCTGCTGGCGCGCCATCATCTCGATAACACGCCGGTTTCAGCCAACAGTCCCTTTGGCCTTATGCGTGACGACGCTGCCTATGTGCTTCTGCTCGGTGTCGGGCTCGAATCATGCACTGCCATCCATTTACCCGAGGAACTGATTGCACCCGAGATCTACATTCGGCCCGCAGAACAAGCCGAACTATACGAATGCCGTGACCGCCACGGGGTTGTCCACCAGGTGCGGACCCGAAGGCACTGGCGGTTAGATCGAGATTTCCCGAAGTTCGGTCCACCGCTCGAACTGAGAGGCCTTATGAAGGCCGGAAGGCTTGACGAGTGTCCTTTCTCCATCGTCGCATTGACTGACCTGCTGGGCGTAGTCTGTGCAGCGCTGATAGACGATCCGCGTGGGACCTTGAGGAAAGCCTAACTCGCTTCCTCGCCGGGGCCCGCAGACAGATGAATGCGAAGCTACCCTAGGTTTAACAACGCCGTATGCGACCTTTGTATCTGATAGTCGGGTTTTGGGGCGATCGATTTCGTTCATATTTTATCGATTATTGCCTCCCATCCCTGCTGTCGCCGCGAAACCTCGGTATTCTCTCAGCCGGCGACGGACACCGCTTTCTGATTTGCACTACCGCAGCGGATTGGCTGGCACTTCAGCGTAGTTCTTCGTGGAACTTGCTCTTGACGCATGCCACGCCGGTCCACATCGAGGTTGGTTTTCCGGACGACTCATCCGAAGAGAGCAAATTTAGGCATATGACGTATGGGCACCGGCTCCTAGTGAATGAAGCCTATCGGGATCGTGCGCTGGCATGTCAGATCATGCCAGACGCGATGTATACCGACGGTACCATCGAAACGGTGCTGCGTCATGCCGCGGAGGGTGCTCACGCAGTGCTTACTGTCGCGTTGCGCCTTAAGGAGGAAGGCTTATTTGTCGGACTGCATAATCAAAAATTGGCCCCGGAATACGTAAGCGCGCAATCAGCTCGGCACCCGATTATACTCAAGTCCCAATCAGTCGTCGATCTTGTCGTTGCGAACCTATACGATGACAGCTTGCTGCACGATTGGGACGGATCGCATTTTCCGCGATGGCCGGCGTACAGTTTTTGGCGGGTGCCGGGCCAAGCCGGCATCCTGATCCACAGCGCCTATTATGCTTACATTCTACTGGACATGGCCGTCATCGGTCAGCACAACGAACGCTCCTTTGAAATCGCCAGCATCGAGAATTATTGGCTCAGCGACAATTTTCCGGATCCGGGGCTGGTACATATCGTACGGGATTCGGATGATGCCATGGTCGTCTCGTGGACGCCGTCCGCGTCCTATGTTTTGCCGCCAACCATGTCCTCCGTATTCAGATTGCCCGGCCTGTCGGCGATCTGGAAGGGCTACCGGTTGCGTTCTATGCGTGACTTCCATTTAGCCATCGGTGACATTCAAAAGGCGAATAATGTTCGCTACCCGATTCGATTGCATAGTGGTGAAATTAATGATGAGTGGTGTCGCGTTGAGGCAAGAGCACAAAGGATAATGACTTGGTTTTTCGGCGACGTGTTCGACGAATATTCTGGCAAAACGAGGCTTCTGCCTACTCGAATCGTGCTCGCCTTTTGGTGGCCCCTTCTTCGAGCTTTTGTTCGGCTGGGATTGCACGGCCAAACTTGGCGGCGAAAACTAAAAGATTCTCGAGTCGACCGGCTTTTAAAGATCATTATGGACAGCCTGCGCAGGCTCAGCACCTTCATTCGCGCGGGACATTAACGTAATTCGTCGCCCGTGAAGTACGCCCTTTTCAGGTAGATCTGAGCTGAGAAGTGCCAACGATTGCGATCAAGATTCGGAACAGCAAAAGCCTCAGCCACCTGAGCAGGAGGCGGAAGTTGTATCCGACGGCGGCGAGCACGGCGTTGATGGCATCGCCGCTAGAATGGGCGAGATAATTGCGGCCCATGCGGTGTTCCTCCTTGAGGTGCCCGATGACGGGCTCGACGGCCGCGCGCCGTCTCATGTCACGTTTGATCTGCGGGGTGATGCGGCGCTTCTGGCCGGCGGTGTAGACTTTGAACTGGTATTCGGGTGGCGCGTTGTGGCCGCGGTATCCGGCATCGGCGATGATGCGGTCGATCGTGTTGCCGATGATCGCCTGCATGGCAGGGATGACGGTGGCGAGCGTGTGGCCGTCATACGGGTTACCGGGCAGCGCCGCGACGTGGGCGACGAACTGGCCGCCGCGCGAATGCCGAAGGGGCGTCGCCACGCTCACCTTCACGCCGAACTCATAGGGCCTGTGTGCCTTTCCCTTGCCGATGCATTCCACCTCGGGTGCGTGCAGGCTGTAGATCTTGCGGCCGCGCTGGTGCGGTCCTGCGCCAGCACGCGCTCGGCCAGGGACAGCGGCCGCACGAACGTTTCCCTTAAACCCTCGTTGCCGGCCGTCTTGCGCCGGATGTCGCGGATGACGCGGCCGAGATAGGTCTTGAGCTTCCTCAGGCCCGATTAGCGCGCTTGAACTGCTTGGCATGGGCATAGCGCTGGTGCTTGATCAGAGCGAACTTGCCGACCCGCCGATAGGATTGGCGCAGTTCCACCCCATAGCTCCTGGGCCAGCCGCACCAGCCGCTCGCGCGCCCGGTTCACCAGCTTCGCGTCGGTCGGGAACATCACCGCCTTGGGCTGAACCGTGGTGTCGACAATGACGCGGGCACAATCGGCCGGCTTCATCGCCTCGGTGCGGGTGGCCACCGCCAGGCTCTCCTGCAGCAGGGCCTGGAGTTTTTCCTCCCCCATGCGCTGGCGCCAGCGCGTCAGCGAGGAGCGGTCGAACACCAGCCGGTGCTGGAAGAACTCCTCGCCGCAGAAGTATTGGTAATACGGGTTCTCGACCCATTGCTCGCACAACGCCTCGTCGGAGAGGTCTTGCATGTGCTTGAGGATGGCAAGCCCCGCCATCAGCCGCGTCGGCAGCGGCGGATGACCTGGCTTGTCCGTGTACACCGCGCCAAACTTCTCTTCCAAGAAGCGCCAGTCGATCGCTCGCGCCAGCCTCACCAGCGCGTGCTGCAGATCGATGATCTGATCCAGACGCGAGCGGAACAGATCCTGCTCGCCAGTCTCCCGTCGCTCCTTTGGCTGCATCGCGAATCCCTCCGCTCGACCCGGGTAGAGAGCAGAGAATCACAGCTTCAGATTCGAGGGAATCGCCAAACCGAATTTGCAAGGAAACGAGCCGCCACACCCCACAAACTGGCAAATTCAATTACTTCATCATGCCCAATCAAGCAGCCCGCTCAATGGCTTCGTAATTCTTCACGGTCGACTAATTCATCAAACACGAGAGCGCACGCATTACGTTTACCGACGGCGGCTAAGCCTGGAACGCAGCGCGCTGATCTTTTGTTGGATTCGTTCCATATCTTCCGCATTTCCGACGATCGCACCTAAGACTGCGGAAACACCGCCGACGACGACGCGAACGATTGTTTGCAACATATTGAACAAATCGAGCCGCAAGTAGCGCGGATCGAGCGTCGGGCACGGCGGAAATGCACGTCCATTTGTATAATAATCGCCGGCGGCGCTATCGATGAGGGCCTCTATCCTTGCTTCCTCGCGCCGCCAAACTTCGTCGATGTCGTCAGCGTGCCAGCGAACGCTGGCTCGGAATATATCGCGCCGTATGATATCGCGCTCGCCGCGGCTATAGACGGCGATCGCCCCGCGCAGGTTGCACAGCTGCGCGAAGTTCGGCATCCCCCGCGCGCCGAGGCGTGGCGTGCGCCGTGAACCGGTTCGATCGACGGCGGCCGGCGTGATGCTCAGAATGCCGGATTCATCAGAATCCTCAACAATATAGAACCCTCCGCAAGACGAAAAGTTACGGCCGATATAAACGCTTTCCCAATCCCAAACTTCGAGGCAGTCGGCATGATCCGGCGACACCGCCGCGAAATCCATCAGCACGGGGGTAGCAAAAAAAACGTGAAGGATGATGCCTCGGCGGTCCGGAACGCGCCAAAAACGATATGGCGGATGCAACGGCTGCCGCGGATGTCCTTCCTCCATGACCTCGAGATCGGGATGCAAATGCCTCACCGACAGATCGGCCACGACGCGCGGCGGGATTGCAATCGCCTCTCCCGAGATCGACATACGACGGTCCTCGGGCAGCAGTTTTAGGCGCTTGAGGTCGGCGAGAACGCCTTCCTCCGCCAGCCGTACGGTCGGCTGCATCACGATGTGGTAGCCGGCCTCGACCCATCGCTGCATCGCCGCGACAAATCCGTTTGACGTCATGGTGTCGGGCCAAACCGCGCAGCCATAACCATTGCGCGCATAAGCCGCTTCGAACAGACGCTTCAACGAATAGGTTTGATGGTGGAGAATGGCCACGTAACTCGACTCGGCCGGTGCCGGCGTCTCGATCAGCGTCGGCGTCGCGAACGGTCGAAGCCGGTCCATGATCGGCAGATTGACAATCTGCTCCCAATCCTCGCGCGGCGTCGCGATGAGAAAGCAGTGTCCGTCTTCCGCGCGAAGTCGCGGCAGATTCTCGGGCGCAAGGAGCGACGGCAGGGAATAATCGACGAAATAGTCGCGGTAGCGTTGCCCCCAGAATTGGCTCATGAAGCAGAACGGACGGCTGATCGTTGCATCGTTCATAATGGCGATCTCGCACCGCAACGGGACGGATTTTGCATTTATTTTTAGGTCAAATACATGGAATCACAAGGGTATTTTATCAAATCCTCGGACTTGTCGCCGCTGACCGGGACAGCTTAAGACATGCCCATGGATTGGCGGCCTGCCGCAACCACGTCGGCGCTGGTCGGATAGAACTTATCGTCCAGCGCGCGGCTTGCGCCGACATAGGCGTGCGGCCAGGTCACCCGGCGCGGCGCTGACTTCATTTGCGGCCCAAGCGCTTCGGCGACGCCAGCGATGATTTCGGCTGCGGCGCCGTACATCCGCCAGCCCGGCTCGACGACAACAAGTCGGCCGGTCTTGCGGACCGAAGCGATCACCGCGTTCATATCTAGCGGCATCAGGCTGCGAAGGTCGATGACTTCGGCGTCGATGCCTTGGCCGACAAGCTCGTCGGCCGCCTGCAACGCCGGCGCCACCATCGAGCTCATACCGACGATGGTGAGGTCTTTGCCGGCGCGCCGCGTCAAGACCTCGCCGATTTTGATGAAATAAGGCCCGGTCGGCACCGGCTCGCGCATCGAATAAAGCGCGCGTGCCTCGATGAACAGCGTTGGATCGTCGCTGAAGATGCTGGAAAGCAGAAGCCCTTTGGCGTCGGCCGGCGAGGCCGGCATAACCACCTGCAGGCCGGGTACATGGGCGAACCAGGCGTGCAGGCTTTTGGAGTGCTGCGGTCCCTGGCCCCAGCCCTTACCGACGATGATGCGCAGGGTCAGCGGAACCTTAGCGCGGCCGCCGGAAATAAAGCGCCACGGCGCGATCCAGTTTGTCAACTGATCCGCGGCATAGAGCATGAAGTCGAAGCGCTGATGCACCAGCACAGGCCGCAGGCCGCCGACGGCAGCGCCCAATGCCATGGCGGTGAGACCTTGTTCGGCGATCGGCGTATCGAATACGCGCTTCGCGCCGAAACGATCGACCAGACCGGTCGTGCTGCCGAAGATACCGCTCTTGCCGTCGGCGCCGATGCCATAGAGGAATACCGACGGGTCGAGTTCCATTGCCTGGGCTAAGGCGTCGTTGATAGCTTCGCCGAAGCTGAGTTCGCGCACGTTGTCTTTTGCGGGGGTATTCGTCAACTCTGCTCGCATAACAACTCAGTATGGTTTGAGCCGGGTTTCGGCCTGATGGCTGTCAAAGGCCGCTTCGCCGCCGCGCACAAATTCCTTGATTATAGGGGAATAGCTTCGCGACCAGACCTGATCCAGCGACGAGCGGAAGTCGGGAAATGGGTCGCGCCGTGCCGCAGCGAGCGCCCCGCCGATTTCGCCCTCGATTTCGGCTTCGCATTGCTGCAGAGCCTGCTCGGATGTTCCGAAGCGCAGCGCTTCGTCGCGCAGCGCCGGCAGCGGGTCGCGGCCGCGCCACGTCGCGATCTCGTCGGGCGTGCGATAGTCCAGCCAATCATCGTTTTCCGGACCGACGTGACCGCAAAAGCGATAGGTCTCGATCTCGATGAAGCGCGGCCCGCCGCCCGAGCGCATATCCTCAATCACCGCGCCGAGCTGCCCGTGTAGCTGCACGATATCCATGCCGTCGAAACGCTCCACCCGCATCCCGAACGGCTTTACGCGATCGGTCAGCGAACGCGACATCGTTCTCAGCGGCGCCGGCGTATGCGCGGCGTAAAGATTATTCTCGCAGATCGTCAGCAGCGGAACGGCGCGCAGCGCGGCCAAATTCAACGCCTCGTAGGACACACCCTCGTCGAGCGAACCATCGCCAACAGCAGCGATAACAATGCCGGGCGCGCCGCGATATTTGAGCGCGAATGCGATGCCCATCGCAATGGCAATTGGACCGCCGACGATCGCGCCGCTGTAGATTCGCGCGCCCTCATGGGCGAGCTCCATCGAGCCGGCAAAGCCGCCGTTGGAACCCGTCGCCTTGCCATGAAACTCGGCGATCATCTCCGTAAGCGGCGCGCCTTTGGCCAGGTAATATCCGTGCGAGCGGTAATGCGAGACAATGAAGTCGTCAGGTCGCAGCAACGGCGCCAAGGCCGTCGGAGCGCCTTCTTGCCCAATGCAAAAGTGCATCGGGCAGCGCATTTCCTGCTTCGCGGCATACTCCTCGATCAGGATTTCCTGAGTCCGGCGAATAAGCCGGCCCATCCTGTACAGCGAGAGACAGGTCTTCGCGTCGATGGTGGTCATTTTGTCAGAGCAATTTTTGGAATCGTGAAAGCGATCTCGTCCGACGACTTGTCGGCGTATCGTTTGCGCTTTCTCTCCGCGGCGTGCGCGAGCGTCCTGGCCAGCGTCGAATTCGGCAAATGCTCGGAAATAGTGCGCTGCGTCGTGTAGAGTGGCGATACAGCAATCTGATCGATATGCTGATCAAACTCCGGTTCGCCCCAAGCATCGAATCGCGCGCTGATCGTCTTGCCGGTCAGATTATCGGCTTGGTCCGAGATCATATAGCGAATGCACTCGACTGGAACCTCCATCGAGTCGTCCCAGTTTGACATAAGCTGGGCGGTCTTTTCAAAATGCTCGCCGCCACGCTCGCGACCCGCTGCGAGCGTCTGCTCGTGAATTTCGGTAGCAGCAAAGCCGGGCGCGACGGCGTTCACAGCGATGTTGCGCGGCTTCAGCTCGACGGCAAGCGTTTCGACGAGACGGACAGTCGCCGCCTTCGACGCGCCATAGGCGCTCACATTCGGCATCGGGTCGAACGCGCCACCGCCGGACAGCACCAAAATTCGCGGATGTTTCGCCGAGTGCATCAGTGGCACGGCATATTTGGCGACAAGATAGGTGCCGAGCACGTTGGTTGAAAACGCTGCGAGCCACTCCGCGCTGTCGACTGTGTCGAACGTTCCCAGCGGCCCGAGAACCGCCGCGCAATGGATCACGGCATCGAGCGCGCGCGTACGTTCGCCGACCTGGCGAAAAAACTCCTTGACCTCGGATTCCTGGCTGACGTCGCAATGCGCATGAAAGATGTCGGGATGTCCGGCGGCGACGGCCGCGAGCCGATCGGTGCGGCGGGCGCAAATGAATAATTGGTGGCCGTCTTCGGCCAAGGCTTGGGCAAAGGCAGCACCGAAACCGGAAGTCGCGCCGGTGATCACTATCGATTTACGAACCGCCATTATAGCCCCAGATTCAGCTTCCCTCGGTGCTTGCAAGCTCGGTTGCAACGCTTCGGACGAATATGTATGGAAGAGATATTCGTTTCCGCGGGGTTAGGCAAGAAATCAGTTGCGGCAGCGCTGTTGCAACAGGATCGTCGGTCAAACGGCCAAGTTGAAACGGGCGCATGCAGGAATTCGTTTTGGCAGGCTCGCACCTGCGTTTAATGTGGCGCTATAATACGCATGTCAGATTCATATCAGTGTCGCATCGGGCGTGCTCTGCACGGCGATTCCCTGCATTGGTCGTATATTCGTCAACGGCTGGTTTTTGAGATCTTGGGGCCGTTCAAGCGCGCGCTATTCTGGTACGCATCCGGAAAGTACTTGGATCATTTCGATCCGGTGCATCTCAGCTTCAGACGAACGGCGGGACGGCGCGAGGTGAGCGCCGCACTGTTCTCGGAGCACCCAGCCACTGCGGTCATTCTCGGTATCGGGCAATCGAACATCGCGAACGAGGGGGAAGCCAGTGCACGCTACGAGCCCGAAGGCGAGGTTTACAATTTCAACTTTTTCGACGGCCGCTGTTACGTCGCAAAGGATCCGCTTCTGGGTGCCAGCATCGATCGAAGCAATGTCCTGACCCGATTGGGTGAGCTTCTCGTCCGCCGGGGCAATTACAGCCGCGTCTTGTTGGTGCCGGTCGCGCATGGCGGCACCTATGCGAGCGAGTGGCCTCCCGGTGGCAGGATGTTTCCTCGACTGCAGTGGACGCTTGACCGCTTACAGCAGCGGCGGATCAAGATCACGCACATCCTCTGGCAACAGGGCGAAGCCGAGGCCGCCACGAGCAAGCCGAATGCAGAAGAATGGATGCGTCATTTTATGGCGATGGTCGGCGGTATCAAGGCGGCCGGCGTCAACGCCCCGATTTACGTTGCCCAATGCACGATCTGCTGCAATGACGCTAATGAGACCATCCGGTCGGCGCAGCGGAAAGTCATCGATCCGGCGGCGGGCATTCTTCCCGGGCCGGATATCGATGCCGTTGGGCGCGACGAAAGATATGACGGTTGCCATTTCTCTGCCGCCGGTCTACGGCACGCGGCAGAATTGTGGTATGAGGCGCTGCTTCGGGCAAGCTGAATGAAAATAGCTGTCGCCGCCGCGCCGGATTTCTCGATTGAGAATTATTTGCCGAGGGACTGCGAGCGGCGGCCGGAGCTAAATACAAACATCCGCGCAAACCAGGCAATGCGCGCAAAACTATCGCGGTCGCCGCGCAGCATGCGGCTGATATGTTGCGCAATCCGGCGCCGGAAAATCCAGATAAGGAACAACGATCTCATCGTCGATAGCAGCAGATTTCTTCCTTGGGCGATGGTCCACCGCAACGGCCCGTTTGCCACTCGCATAGCCGAGGCAGGCGTCTCCCCTGGCGGCTCGACCCAATGGCGCAACTGCCGCATGGCGCGATGTTCAACGATATCCCATTGGTCGTTTAGCGCCTTTGAATGCCAGCGCACCGGCCGAAAGAAGACCTTGCGTTTCAGCGGATCGAAGAATCCGCTCTGGAAGCTGCGCTGAAAAAAGTAGCCCGCGAAAAGCTTCTCGAACGGCACGCGGGTCTTCGCCAAGGGACGCTCGGCGAGCGGAGCCCAACTGGCGAGAAATAGGTCGTCGGAGTCTTCGACTACGTATAACTTCTTCATATTTTCGGAATTGTTGAAGAGGTAGTCGCCGTCGAGCGTCCATTGATCGAAGGTGGAGATGTCGTGGTCGCCGACCGCGGCATAGTCCAGCAATAGCGGTGCCCAGCTCAAGCTATGCAGCACGATGCCGTCCTCGCCCGGGACTCTCCACCAAGCTGCGGGGCTGATCAGCAATACGCCCGGCGCGTCCCATTCATATGCCAAGGTCTCGGTATGGAACCCGTTCACGGCGGCATAGACCATCTGCCGACCGGTGACGACGAGGGGCGTTCCAGTGTTGGCGCGGTCTTCGTCGGGCAGCACGCCCTCCAGCCGGAGATGAGCTAAAAACGGCTCCTCGCCAAACCGCAAGGCGGCTGTGAGTACGAGTTCGGCGCCATTCCGCGCAAGCTCTTGCAGGTGGGCAACACTGCCGTCCGAAAGCATGCTGTCGGGCGTAAGCACCACCGCGTAGGCCCTGTCGCGGTGGGCCATCTCGCAGGCAAGACGGTGCCCGGTTCCCATATGTTGGCAGCCGGAGCGGTCGGGGGGGCACGGTGGTATCTCGATAAAGACGGGCTCGACGTAACGCTTGAGCGACTGAAATATCTTTGTTTCGGCCATCGCCGCCCAGTCTTCCGGACGCGTGGCGATCAGGAACTTACTGGGGGTTGATGTATTCAGGGCCGGCAGATTGCCGGGCGACAAGAGGCTGGCGACGCAATAATCAAGAAAATATTTCCGGAACGCCGCGCCCCATAACACGACAATAAAATAGAATGGCCGATCAAGCCTTGGCGGCGAGGAGATTTCGCTTTGGGCGTCAATCGACATGCGTGCCTCGATCGTTTAGAGTTGGCCCGCGCGCCTCGTTGCTTGGTGTCGCATCGCGCCGGCCGGGAAGCTACAGCGAGCCCAATGGAATGCAAAGGGAAATCCGCCATTGCGCTCGCACCGTAGATAGCTAGTTTACCGGCTTCCGGTGTCGCCCGATGCACGCCTTCCGTCCACAAATTCGTTCGCCATCCAGGCGGTAACCGTTCCCAAATCTGTTCCAGAGCTCAGTCTTGTTCCAGGGTTCAATGAATCACACACATTCAGCTAAGCGCATCAAACCTTCCTGGTTGGCGGGAGTCGGAGCAGCCGGCGGCTTGCCCGGCCTGCGCAACGCCATGCAGGCTCACGCCGGGCTCGACGTGAAGAATTTGCGCTCCCTCGTCATCGTCGGCGCCGCGCTGGAGGGGCAGCGGCTGGCGCGCGTCTGCGTGGAACAAGGCATCAAGATCGACGCCATTGTCGACGATGATCCGGCGAAAAGAGATTTGGTCGTCGCCGGACTGCGCGTTGCGCCGCTCCAGACGCTGACGGAACTCCCGAAATCCACGCCAGTGGTTATCGCCTCGCATCGTGTGTTGCGCGCCGCCCAGCGCTTGCGCGATCTCGGTTTCAATTGTGTCGTGCCGTTCGCGATGCTGCAGGTTCTCGCGGGCGACGTATTCCCAGCGCACATGTTCTACGAAGATTTGTTGGAAGACCTGTGGACGCATCACGCGCAATATAAGGCACTGTACGAGCGCCTGGCCGACGATTGGTCGCGGCGGGTGCTCGAGTGCGTCATCGATTTCCGCCGGACGCTCGACCCCGTTATGCTGCTACCGGTCGTCAGAGAACACGACCTTTATGCGCCCGAAGGATTGTTCAAATTTGCCGATGATGAAGCTTATGTCGACGGCGGCTCCTACGACGGCGACACAATCCGCAGCTTCATCGAGCGGGTTCACGGCCGTTTCGACGCCGTCTATGCCTTCGAACCGGACCCGGTGACCTTCGCCAAGCTTAAAGCCAATTTTTCAGACGAGCCGCGCATCCTTCCGATCCATGCCGGCTTGTACAGCCATGGCGGAACCTTGCGTTTCCGCGACGATGCCAGCCGCGGCGCCATCTTTGCTGCCGACGGCGAAATCGAAATGCCGGTCACCACGATCGACGATGTGCTTGGCAAACGGCGCCTGACCTACGTCAAGATGAATATCGAAGGCGCGGAGATCGACGCGCTGCAAGGCGGCCGCAACGCAATACGCAGGTGGCGGCCGCGGCTCGCGCTCTCCGCGTACCATCGAGCCAGCGATCTGTGGCGCATTCCGCAAGTGGTGCTGGAACTCGATCCAGACTACCGCCTCTATCTACGCCAGCATGATGGCGGCATCATCGAGACGGTTTTATACGCCTTGCCGTCAGCACAAAGCGCATCGGGCAACAGGACATAGGCCAACAATGACTGACTATTCGCGCGCACCCTGGGTCGATCCGGCATTGAATTGGAAGCCGCTGCCGGTTTCCGAACTGCCGGAGCGTGTGCTGATCGATTATGCGACCAAGTGCAATCTGCGCTGCCCGATGTGCCCGGTGTGGGGCTCCGAGGACAACAACGCCATCGACTCCGTAAAGGGCACGATGAATGTGGATAAATCGAAGACGCTACTGGACCAAATCGCGCCGGCGCGGCCACTCGTGCAACCCAATATGTACGGCGAGCCGTTGCTGGTACCCGATTTGCGTGAGCGCTTGCGTGAGATGAAATCGCGCGGCATCGCTATCGCGTTCAACACCAACGGCCTGACCCTCGACGACGACCTCGCAAAATTCATGGTGGATATCGAACTCGACTCAATTTCCTTCAGCATCGATTCCGTGACACGCGGTACGCTGGAGAAGATCAGGGGCGTCGACAAGCTGGAGAAGATCGAAGCGGCAGTGTTCCGTATGCTGGCGGCACGCGGTGATCGCGACCTGCCGCGCATCAGCGTGTCGTTTACCCTGCAAGACAAGAACCGTCATGAAGAGGCGGCGTTCGTCGAACGCTGGGGCGGGCTGGTCGATTGCGTGCGCGTCAATCTATTGTTCGAGAACGGCACGTTTCCGGATATGAAGCCGCCTGAAAAACGGCTGCCCTGCCCGACGCTGTACAAGACACTGCCGGTGCACAACGACGGCACGGTGACCATTTGCTGCCTCGACGGTTTCAAGAGCACCAATGTCGGCAACGTCTTCGATGCTGGCGTAAAAGCGGTCTGGAACGGCGAGGAATTCGCCAAGGTCCGCTACTATCACGAGACCGGACAATGGGACAAAGTCCCGTTCTGCACTAGTTGCAACGGCTGGGCTCAGTATGAGTACGAGGAGGAAATCCGCGACGGTCTGTTGATTCGCCGCTCGCCGGAGTTCACCTATTACAATCGCATCGAGCGTCTAAAGAACTGGAAGGGCGCCCTGCTCGGCGGACATGAAGAGCCACCATCGGGCCTGATCGAGATCGTGGATAACGCCGCTTAGACGGATCAGAATTATACCCGCTGCGATGGGGCAATTCTAATTCCCGGAATCGCCGTTAAGAATGAACCCCGCAGCCTCGGCGAGCGACTTGACTGTGTGATCCGGCACTGCCGGCTGGTCCTGGGCATAGCCGTGATCTACAAAGACGGTGCGGCAGCCGGCGGCCTGGCCGGCCAGCACGTCGCGCCAGCGGTCGCCAACGATAGTGCTCAAGCCGAGGTCGATGCCATACTTCTTGGCTGCATCGAGGAGCATGCCGGGCTTGGGTTTGCGGCAAGAGCAGTTGTCCGCGTCGGTGTGAATGCAGACCATGAAGTCGTCGATCGGCATCAGCCGCCGAATTTCGGCGTGCATCGCCTCCATCGTCGCTCTGGGTGTGCGTCCTGTGGCGACGTCAGGCTGATTGGTCGCGATGACGAGCAGAAATCCGGCGTCCTTGAGACGCCGCGCCGCTTCGACAACGCCGGGCAGGATGCGGAATTCGGCAAGCGTGGTGGGAGCCACGGGCTTGCCGTTGCGTTCCAGATTGGCGTTGATCACACCGTCACGGTCGAGGAAGACGGCTTTCACCATTTGGTGGCGTTTTTCTGCAACTTCGGGTGCGACACCAAGCAATGCCAGACCACGGCCTGGAACGCCTCGGCGTGCGGGGTGACGCGGCTTTCTTCCACCGTCGGGATGACGATGACGCAATCGCCCGCCTTCTTCGTGTAGCCCCCGTCGCGGCCGACTATGCCGAGCACCGCCAGCCCGTTTTCTTTGGCCACCCCAATGGCCGAGACGATATTGGGGCTGACATTCTTCTCCATATTGCCGCCGCCCACGGAGAATATAAGGATCGCGTCCTTGGCGTTGGCGCGGCTAACCTTCAGCCATTCGGAGAATACGGTCGGCCATCCCTCGTCATTGGTGCGCGCAGTAAGTTCCGAAACGTTGTCGCTCGGCGCGTAAGCCTCTATCCCGCACAACTTTCGGAAGTCGTTCACCGCGTGGCTGGCATTTCCGGCGCTACCGCCGACACCGAGGATAAATAGACGCCCGCCGCGTTCACGCAACTTAACCAATTCGCTACAGAGCGTTTCGATAGCCGCGCAATCTATACCTCGAGCGATTGCAACGACCTCATCTAGAAATTTAGCCACATGACTCATCGGGAACGCCCTACCAGTCGACCTTTAGGTTGTTACACGTTTTCTTTTGAAAGCTGCATATATTTCTACCTCATATCGCGGGCGGATGTACAGCTACTGGCCAACGGCCGCGACATAACTTCGGATGCAAAATGATCTTGCCTAACCCCTTTCGGTTGTGCCTTGCTTCTGTTGCCGGCCCTTAGCATAAGCAATCGATTGCGGATCTGATGTTTTGGTGCGAGGCACGAACTCGCCGACTTCACATTTGCTTTAGCTATGCCTTACGCAAAAATAAATTTATAACCGAGGCAACGGTTTATGATGGTCGAAAACCTTTTGCGCAAACTTGAGCATCGTCTTGGCGGCCGGCTGCATGCGAGGCAGCGTCTTGGAATCGAGACCGACCACGAAGCCCATATATTTAAACTGCGATTTCCCGGCAAGCCGCAGCGCGATACGATCGTCATCGTGCCGCCGCAGCCATGACGGGGCCTCCGATGGAATCAGCACCTCGCATTCTTCGACCGTTTCTCGGGCCGGTCGAGCGATTGGTCGACGCGCTCACCGATCCGGCGCGGCGCGAGCGGACGGCGCTCGCCTTGCTCGCCGCCTATGCCGTGATCTGGACGCTCTATGGCGTGCTTTCCAAAGCGGCCCAAGGCGTGCAATCCGACACCGCCGAGTTGGTGGACTGGTCGCACCACCTCGCACTCGGCTACGCCAAACATCCGCCGTTCGCGGCCTGGCTGATGCACGCCTGGTTTTTGCTGTTCCCGACCAAAGAGTGGTCCTGTTATTTGCTGGCCATGATCTATGCAGCGCTCGGGCTGTGGATCGCCTGGCGCCTGTTCGCGCGCTTTCTCGATGCCGACAAGCGCGTCGTCGCGCTGGCCTGTCTCACGCTGGTGCCGTACTTCAATTTTCTCGGCTTGCGTTTCGATCACAACGCCGTGCTCGGCGCGCTCTGGGCGGCGACCGCGCTATGCTTCATCCGGTCCTACGAAATGCGGTCCGCAAACTGGGCCGCCGCCGCCGGCGCCGCCGCGGCCGCCGCGATGCTCGGCAAATACTGGTCGATCATGCTGCTGGCCGGTCTCGCGGTGGCGGTGATTGTCGATACCCGGCGCGCGATCTATTTTCGCTCCGCCGCGCCATGGGTCACGATCGCTGTCGGTGCGTTGCTGCTCGCGCCGCATGGTGTGTGGCTGGTCACGCACGATTACATGCCGATCACCTACGCGCTCGACGCAACGAACCCAAAAAACGGCGCAGATTCAATGTTTAAATTTTTACCGCTTATGCCCGATGTTGGTTAAAACGGATTTTGAAGCAGGCACCCAAGCAACAATCAAGACGGACTGCCGAACAAGCAACATCGCACTCCAGCCACGACGCGTCAGTCCAAACCATCATGAGTTCGCGGCGCAGCGCCAGCCAGTCCAGCGTCGCGATGCGGACGATGAGCCAGAGCCCGGCAAGAATGAGCGTCGCCGAAGTCGACACAGCAAAAAGACCGCGACTGTCACTGCCAATAAATCTGCAGTACGCATCAGCCGCTAGCGTTCGAACATCCCTAGCGCCGGCAACATCGTCATCGATTACCTCGCACGCTGCGCGGCGGCAGCTTCCGAACGCAGCGCCGTCAACCCGCGCCGCGCGCGCACGCCGCGGCTCTCGATGATGCCGGCAAGCTTGCGCTCGTTTTCCGCAAGTTGCGAGCGGTCGGCTTCGGCGTGCCACAGATGCAGCACGCCGGTGGCGAAGATGCCGTCCTTGCGGCGCAGGCCGGCGTGCAGCAGGCGCGCGATGATGTCGGAATCCTCCTTGCCCCAGCCGCTGTAGTCGGCGTCGAACCCGTCGACGCGGTCGAGATCGGCGCGCCAGACCGCGAGATTGCAGGAGCGCGCGCCCTGCCAGGCGCGCCCGCGCAGCCGGCGCAGCGGCCCGAGCGGCAGGCGCATGAGCGCCGACATACGGTTGATGCCGCCGCGCAACCGTTCGCCGATCCAAACGACGAGGCGCCAGCCTTCCGGCGCGAGCCCGTCGCGCAGCACCTTTTCGGTGAGCGCTTGCGACATGAGAATGCGGTTGCCGGTGACGAACGCGCCGTGCGCCGCCAGCCGCCGGTGGATGGCGACGAAATCCGTTCGCACGATGCAGTCGCCGTCGAGGAAGATGCAGTAGGCGCCGCGCGAGGCAAGGATGGCGCGGTTGCGGATCTCGGCGGCGCGGAAGCCGCGGTCTTCGTGCCAGACGTGCTCGAGGCGACGGCCGAATCCGGGCTTTAGGCTCTCGATCAGCCGGCCGGTCGATGCGGCCGAGCCGTCGTCGGCCACCACCACCTCGAAATCGCGGTCGGTCTGCCGCACGAGCGAGCGCAACACCGCGACGAGCGCATCCTCGCGGTTATAGGTGGTGACAATGACGGAAATCAGCTCGGCCACGGGCTTCCCGGTGTTCATTTGCGCATGCTCTTATCCGAAAACCGTTGCCCCCTTTTCGGGAATCATGCGCCCGTCCAGCCTTTAGCCGAAGTCGCGGTTTACGACAAATCCCTAGGGCGCGCGTGCCCCGCAATGGTAACTTGGGCCGCACGCTTTGGGCCTGCAACAGGCGCGATCCGACCATGCCGAAGATATCAGCCTATATCCTGACCTATAACGAGGCGGAGAAAATCGCCGCCGCCGTGTCGAGCGTGCTGTGGGCCGACGAGATCGTGGTGGTCGATTCGGCGAGCACCGACCGCACCGCCGAGATCGCCACCGCGCTCGGCGCGCGCGTGGTCAACGTGCCGTTCAACGGTTTCGGCGACTTGCGCAACCGCGCGATCGAGGCTTGCGCCAACGAGTGGATCTTCAGTCTCGACGCCGACGAGCGCTGCACCGAGGAAGTGCGCGACGAAATCCTGGCGCTGATTGCCGGCGCGCCGGCGCACGACGTCTACCGCGTGCCGCGCAAGAGCTTCATGATGGGCCGCTGGATCAAGGGCTCCGGCTGGTATCCGAATTTCCGCCAGCCGCAGCTCTTCCGCAAAGGCGCGATGCGCTACACGCTCGAGCCGGTGCACGAAGGTTTCGAGAACTTGAGCGGCAAGCCGCTCGGCACGCTGACGAACGCCATCTGGCAATTCCCCTTCCGCAATCTGGCCGAAGTCATCGCCAAGATGAACCGCTACTCCACGCTCGGCGCGCGCCAAGCTCGCGGGCAAACGCGTGTCGATGGCCTCGGCGCTCGGGCATGGCCTGTGGTCGTTCCTCAAGCATTACATTTTCAAGCTCGGCTTCATCGACGGCTGGGCCGGCTTTGTCATCGCGCTGGGAAATTTCGAGGGCACGTTCTACCGCTACGCCAAGCGCTACGAGGCGACGCAGGATTGGCAGCCGCCGCAGAGCGAGCCGATCAAGCGCAAGCCGTAAGGCCGGAGGGCGTGAGCTAGGATTTTCGTTGTCGTCCCGGCCGAGCGCGAGCGAGGGCCAGGACCCATACTCCCTGCGCTAACGATGGGCTGCGGAGAATGGGTCCCCGCTTTCGCGGGGACGACAGCTGCGGCTAGCTTGACCGCACGGCGCGCATTGTCGGCGCGCCGGTCCGGTTAGCCTTTCGGGCCGCGTCATGAGCGCAGTCCTTAAGCTAAACCGGACAATGCGGACTATAATCCTAGCGCCGAATAAGTCAAGAGCGACAAGGCGACGGTTTATCCCCCGCTCAGCGCGGCTTGCGCGTGCGCTCGACCATGGCGGAAGTCGAATGGCCGGGCACGATGTCGAACAGGATCACCTGGCCGCCCAGCGCCTCGACGATCTCGCGGCCGACCACCTGCTCGCGCGTGTAGTCGCCGCCCTTGACCAGCACCGTCGGCTTGACCCGCGCGATCAGTTTTTCCGGCGTGTCCTCGTCGAACACCACCACCAGATCGACCGCTTCCAGCGCCGCCAAAACTTCGGCGCGCGCCTGCACGTCCTGCACCGGACGGCCCTCGCCTTTGAGCCGCGTCACCGAGGCGTCGCCGTTCAAACCCACCACCAGGCGGTCGCAGGCCGCGCGCGCGCCGGCCATGAGCTTGACGTGGCCGGGATGCAGCAGATCGAAGCAGCCATTGGTGAAGCCGATGCGCAGGCCTTGGCCGCGCCATTCGGCAAGGTGTTCGTCGAGCAGCGCCCAGTCGAACACGATCTTTTCCTCGGGCGCCAGCGTCGAGGCCGGCAGGATGCGGTGGCGCAGCTCGGCGACGGAGGCGGTCGCGGTGCCGCGCTTGCCCACCACCACCGCGGCGGCGGCATTGGCCGCGCGCATGGCCGATTCGAAATCGGCCTGCATGGCGAGCATGGCGGAGGCGACCGCCACCACGGTGTCGCCGGCGCCCGACACGTCGCGCACGCGCACCGGATAGGCCGGCACGTGCACGGCGGCCTCGCCCGCGACCAGCGTCATGCCGGCTTCGCTGCGCGTCACCAGCACCGCCTTGGCGCCGAGCTCGCGGGCGATTTCGGCGGCGGCCGCCGCCACCTGGTCGTCGGTGGCCGCCGGCGAATTGGTCGCGTCGGCGAGCTCCTGCCGGTTCGGCGTGATCAGCGTGGCGCCGCGATAGATGCCGTAGTCGCGGCCTTTGGGGTCGACCACCACCGGCTTGCCCGCCTTGTTGGCGGCCTCGATGACGGCGCGGATGACGCGCGGGGTGAGCGCGCCCTTGGCGTAGTCGGACAGCACCACGCTGCCTACGCGCGGCAGCGCCTTGTTGACATGGCCGATCAGCGCGTCCTCGCTCGCCGCATCGATCGGCGCCGCCATTTCCCAATCGGCGCGCAACAGATGCGTCGAGTGGTGCTCGGAGACGAAGCGCACCTTGCGCGTGGTCTGCCGCGCGGCGTCGACTACCAGATGGAATTCGATCAGCGGATGGGTAGCGAGCGCCGCGGTCAACGCGCGGCCGGCGTCGTCGGTGCCGACCACGCCGACGAAAATGCAGCGCGTGCCGAGCGCAACCAAGTTGCGCGCGACGTTGCCGGCGCCGCCGATCATCGTCTCGGTGCGCTTGACCGCGATCACCGGGGTCGGCGCTTCCGGCGAAATGCGCGAGACTTCGCCGTAGACGAATTCGTCGAGCATCAGATCGCCGATGCAGAGCACGGTCTGCTCGGCGAGCGCGGAGAGATGTTTGTCGAAATCGAACATGACTTATTCCTGGCGCATGATCTTATCCGAAAACCGGTTCCCATTTTTCGGGATCATGCGCTACCGATACCGATCGTCGCGGTCGAGATAGCCGGTGACGTAGTGGCCGACGGCGGTCTCGAGCGGGGTGAAGCCGGCGTTATAGCCGGCGCGGCGCAGGTTCTCGACCGCGCTTTGCGTGAAATACTGGTACTGGCCGCGGATGGCCTCGGGCATATCGATATAGTCGATATTCGGCGGCCGGCCGAGCGCCTTGAACATGGCGCCGATCATATCGCGGAAACTCTCCGCCTTGCCGGTGCCGACGTTGAAAATGCCGCTGACGCCGGTGGCGCCGAGCAGCCAGCGCAGCACGGCGATGGCGTCGTCGACATAGATGAAGTCGCGCCGCTGGTCGCCGTCGGCGACGCCGTCGCGATACGACTTGAACAGTCTGACCGGCTGGCCGGCCTTGGCGGTGTCGAACACTTTCGCCAGCACGCTCGCCATGGCCCCCTTGTGATACTCGTTCGGGCCGTAGACGTTGAAAAACTTGAGGCCCACCCAGTGCGGCGGCAGTTTTTCCTTTTTGACGTAGCGGTCGACCACCGCGAGATCGAACAGATGCTTGCTCCAGCCGTAGAGATTCATCGGCTTGAGCTTGCGCAAGGCGGCGAGCGACCAATCGTCGTCGAAGCCTTGGGTGCCGTCGCCATAGGTCGCAGCAGAAGAAGCGTAGATGAACGGCGTGCGCGTCTGCGTGCACCAGTCGAGCAGGCGCAGCGAGGTGCGGAAATTGTTTTCCATCACCAGGTCGCCGTCGGTCGCGGTGGTGTCGGAAATGGCGCCCATATGGATGACCGCCTCGAGCTTGCGGGCGTCCAGCCAGCCCATCAATTCGGCCGGCGGCACCAGATCGGCGACCTGGCGCTTGGCCAGATTGCGCCATTTGGCGTCGTCCTTGCCGAGCATATCGGCGACGACGACGCCGCTCGCGCCCGCCTCGTTGAGGCTCGCCACCACGTTCGATCCGATGAATCCGGCCCCGCCGGTGACCAGGAACATGCGCTAGTCCTTCGTCCCGGCAAAGCTTTGCCTTAAGCCCGCGCCTGGCGCAATGCGGGGGCGCATTTGCCCGCAAATGCCTCTGGAAACGGTAAAAATCGTGGCTGGACAGACTTAAGGGTAGCAGGCTAACGCCTGCGCGAAACGGGGGTCATGCCTTGAGCCAAGCGCCGGTACTGATCGTCCCCTATGTCTGGATCGGGGACTTCGTGCGCGTCCATTCGGTGGTGAAGCTCTTGCACGCGCAAGACGCCGAGCGGCCGGTCGACATGGTGTCGAGCACACTGTGCGCGCCCTTGGCCTCCTACATGCCGGGCGTGCGGGCGGCGATCGTCGCCGACCTGCCGCGGCGGCGGCTCGGCCTCGCGCAACAGCAAGCGCTCGCCGCCAAGCTGCGCGCTAACGGCTACGCGCAGGCGCTGGTGATGTCGCGCAAGTGGAAGGCGGCGCTGGCGCCGGCGCTTGCCGGCATTCCGCTGCGTACCGGCTTTGCCGGCGAAGCCCGTTTCGGTCTCATCAACGACATGCGCTGGGGCGAAAGCAAACTGCCGCGCATGATCGACCAAATGGGCGCGCTGGTGCTGCCGAAAGGTGCGCGCCTGCCGGAAGAATGGCCGCTGCCGGAATTGAAGGTGCCGCTGGCGGAAGTCGCCACCTGGCGCGACAAGCGCGGACTTGCTGCCGACGCGCGCCCCATCGTCACGCTGTCGCCCGGCGCGGTTGGCGAAGGCAAAGCGTGGCCCGTCGCCCACTACGGCGCGTTGGCGCGCGCGCTCGCGCAAGACGGCGCTTCGGTCTGGGTGCTCGGCGGCCCAAGCGAGACGGCGCTGGCCAAACAGATTGCCGAGGCCGCGGGAGCCCGCGTGCGCGATCTCACCAGCAACGATTTGCGCAACGCGATCCTCGCATTGGCCGCCACCGATATTTCCGTTACCAACGATTCCGGCTTGATGCATGTGTCGGCAGCGATCGGCACGCCGACGGTGGCGATTTTCGGCCCGACCAGCGCGTGGCACTGGAAGCCGCTCAATCCGATTGCCGCTATTCTCGAGCCGCGCGGCGACGAGGCGCTAAGCGAGCGGGCGCGGCTCGTCGGCAACGACGCGGTACGCCACCGCCGCACCGCCGACGTCGCGGTCGAAACCGTCCTGGCGGCGGTGCGCGACGTGTTGCGAAAAACCCGATAAATCCGCATAACTCCGGCGTTAACGTTTGGCCCTGCGCAAGCCTGACGAGGCCCCCGTTCCGTGCTATCTAACCGGCGACCGATCAAGGATCGTAATCCGGTATGGCGAGACCCCGGCCAGCAGACATGAGCGGCGCCCGCACGCAGGCGGCAATCGATTCCGCGCTGCGCACGCTCGACGCCGAGGGCAGCGGCATCGACGAACTCGCGAGCGCCCTGCGCGACGGGTTGGGCGCGACGTTTGCCGCCGCGGTCGAGCTGATCCGCGCCGCGCAAGGCCGCGTCATCGTCACCGGCATGGGCAAATCCGGCCATGTCGGGCGCAAGATCGCCTCGACCTTCGCCTCGACCGGCACGGCGGCGCTGTTTGTGCATCCGGGCGAAGCGAGCCACGGTGACCTCGGCATGATCGCCAACAACGACGTGATCGTCGCGCTGTCCTGGTCGGGCGAAACGGCGGAGTTGAAAAACCTCACCGACTATTCGCGCCGCTTCCGCATCGGCCTGATCGCGATGACGGCGAACGCCGACTCGACGCTGGCAAAAACCGCCGACGTGGTGCTGGCGCTCCCACAAGCGCGCGAGGCCTGCCCGCATAATCTCGCGCCGACCACTTCCTCGCTGATGCAGTTGGCGCTCGGCGATGCGCTGGCCATCGCGCTTCTGGAAAGCCGCGGTTTCACCGCCGTCGATTTCGGCCTGCTGCATCCGGGCGGCAAGCTCGGCGCGCTGCTCAAGGTGGTGGCCGAGTTCATGCACTCAGGCGAAGCGGTGCCGCTGACGCCGCTCGGTACGCGCATGTCGGACGCCATCCTGGTGATGTCGGCCAAGGGCTTCGGCTGCGTCGGCATCACCGACGCCGGCGGCAAACTGGTCGGCATCATCACCGACGGCGACTTGCGCCGCCACATGCGCAACGACCTGCTCGACGCGCGCGTCGACGACGTGATGACGCGGGCGCCGAAGACGGTGCGGCCGGATCAGTTGATCAGCGAGACGCTGGAGCTGCTTAATTCGACCAAGGTGACCGCGCTGTTCGCGGTCGAGGCCGGCAAGCCGGTCGGCGTCATCCACATCCACGATCTGCTGCGCGCCGGGGCGGCCTGAGCCGCGGCCTAGTCGGCGCTGGAGCGTGGCCTCATAAACGGCGAGCGAAATACGGCCGATTTTTCCGGCTTGGCTTGTCCGCGCATGATCCAAAACAGACCTCGCCGGACGGCTGGATCAGCGATGGACGGCCGCCAACTCCGGCAAGTTTGCCAGGTCCGCCTTGACGCGCGCAATGACGCTGTCCCAGTCGCCGGCGCGCGGCTGGCGAAACAAGCGCGCGCTCGGATACCAGGGGCTGTCGTCGCGGTCGAGCAGCCAGCGGAAATCCGGCGAATACGGCAACAGCACCCACACCGGCCGGCCAAGCGCGCCGGCAAGGTGCGCGATCGCCGTATCGACAGTGATGACCAAGTCGGCGAGCGACAGCACGGCGGCGGTGTCGGCGAAATCGGCAAGCTGCGAGCCGAGATCGCGAACCTGCGCATAAGAAGCGAGCAGTTCGGCGTCGCCTTTGCGCAGCTCGCGCTGCACGCTGTGCCATTCAACCGCATCGTTGCCGCGCAACAAAACGCGCAGCTTGGCAAGCGGAATGGAACGCGCTCGATCGCGTTTGTGCGTGGCGCTGCCGGCCCAGGCCAAGGCGATGCGCGGCCTGCTGCGCGGCAGCCGTTCTCGCCATTTCGCCAGTGAACCCTCGGGCGCCGTCAGATAGGGCACTGTTGCCGGAATCGTATCCAGCGTGGTCTTGAACGCCAGCGGCAAGCTCATGATCGGACAATGCAGGTCGAACGGCGGCAGCGCGCCTTGCACGACAATCTGCGACGCGCCTTGCACGGCGGATAACAGCGGGTAGAGGCCGGGCGGCACTTCGAGGATGACTTTGGCTCCGAGCGCCGCCAGCTTGGGGAGGTAGCGAACGAACTGCAGCGTGTCGCCGAAGCCCTGCTCGGCATGCACGAGGATGCTGCGGCCGGCGAGCGGCTCGCCGCGCCAAAGCGGTTGCGCGAATTGACGCCGCTGACGCTTTTGGCTTTCCGTCGCCCAGCGCCATTCGTATTTCTGCCAGCCGGCCGCGAAATCGCCGATCAGCAGCCGGGTCAGCGCCTCGTTCCAATGCGCATCGACGTGGCCGGGATTCCGGGCGAGCGTGGCGGCGAACGCGGCGAGCGCCTCGTCGAAACGGCGCAACTCGCTCAAAATGTTGGCGCGGTTGTACAGCGCGTTGACGTTTGCGGGCTCGAGCACGAGCACGCGATCGAAGCTCGCCAACGCGTCGTCGAGCCGGCCGAGCGCGAACTGGCTGGTGCCGCGGTTGAGCAGCGCCGAGACATAGTTCGGCGCGCCGGAGAGCGCGCGGTTGAAATAGGACATCGCCTCGTCGTGCCGGGCGAGCTTCTGCAGGATGAAGCCGTAGTTGCACTTGGTCTCGGCCGAGCCGGGGTTGGCCCGCATGGCTGCGGCCATGAACTTCAAGGCCTGTGCATCATCGCCGCGCGCAAGATGCAGCTCGGCAAGCAAATGCAGCACGCGCCAGTCCTTGCGCCGCGATTGCGGGATAACGGCGAGCCGCCGCTCGGCCTCGTCGAGACGGCCTTGCCGCTGCAATTCGCCAGCGAACAGAAGCGCGCGCGTGGTCTCTTGTTCCGAGCTGTCGGCCTGGGCGGCGGCAGGATGCATGGCAATACCGATTTGCGGCGTCCACTATAGCGACGACCTCCTTATCTCTTCATTAATGTTCGATTTACTATAATTGCCGCTCCGCGCGCGCGGTCGCCCCATGGATTGCATCTACATCAATTTGGCTTCGGCCGCGGGCCGCAGGCACCGGCTCGAGGCTAATTTCGCGGCCTGCAAGAAGCCGGGCTGGACGCTGACCCGCTTCCCGGCGGTCGACAAAACTTATGTCGAGCGCAACGCCGTCGCCGGGGCGACCAAGCCGGGCGAGAAAGGCTGCTTCCTCAGCCACCGGGTGCTGATGAGCGAGAGGCTCACCGGCGATGAGAGCTACCTGATCATCGAGGACGATGCGACGCTCGGCGAGCGCACCTGCGCGCTCATCGACGCCATGCTCGAGCAGAACCGCAATCTCGACTGGGACATCATATTCACCGACGTCTGCATCCCGCAGATGACGTTGATGTTCGAGCTCCTGAAACGCCGTCGCGAGCTGGCGACGAAGCGCATCGAAGCCACGCTCATCAATCTGCGCGGCCTGTGCTTTGCCGGATCGACCGCCTACATCGTCAACGGCAAATCGAAGCGGAAGGTGCATGAAGTCCTGAGCGGCTATATGGCGCTCGACCTGCCTTACGATCTCTATCTGCGGCAGCTCTCGCACAAAGGCATTCTGAACGTCTATACGCTGTTTCCCTTCGTCACCACGGTGTCGGACGATTCCGATGCCTCGCAAATCAAGGCCGGCGGCGTGAGCCCGCTCGAATTGGCGTGGAACCTGTTCCGCCGGATGATATGGACCGAACGCAACCTGAACTCCTGCAAGACGACCTTGGACGCATTCAGACAGGAGTGGTGCCGCGACGAGCCGCCGGTAAAAGTGCCGGGCGGCGACGAGGAACTCATCGCCTTCACCAACTTGTTTGCCTCGATGGTGGGCGCGGTGGCCGGCAATGTCGGCAATTTCAAAGCTGGGGCGTTGTGAACCTTGCCGTCGCGGATGCCGCCGGCAACGGCGGGCACGCGGGCCATTTTATGCGTGCGCGCCCTAACGCGACGGCGGAAATATCCGCTCGATTCGCCGGTCGGGCACCAGCCACACCAGCGCGACGGCTATGTAAATCGTCTGCGCGGCCCATTGATTGAACCAGCAGAGCGCGATCGCCACAACATAGGCAACGATCGATAGTTTGCCCTTGAAATCCTTGCCGACCGCCTTGGCCAAAAGCGAGTCCGGCCCCTCTTCCCGGGTGATGGTGACGACGAGAACCTGGTAGGCGATTGCCGCCATCAGCAGCACGCCGCCATAGAGCGCCGTCGGCAGTTGCGCAAAACTGTTCTCGCCCATCCAGCCGGTGACAAATGGAAATAACGAGAGCCAGAACAACAAATGCAGATTGGCCCAAAGCACGCCGCCGGTGATGCGGTTCACGGCGTGCAGCATGTGGTGATGGTTGTTCCAATAGATGCCGATATAGACAAAGCTCAGCACGTAACTGAAGAAAACCGGCAGCAGCGGGGCAAGCACGCTTAAGTTTTCGCCGTGCGGCACCTTCAGCTCCAGCACCATGATGGTGATGATGATGGCCAGCACGCCATCGCTGAACGCCTCAAGCCTGGTTTTTGGCATCGGTCATCGCCTCTAGCTGCCGCGAAAATTCAGGGTCGTTCCGCTGCAATCGTTGTTGTCGTTGGCCTCCCGGCGTCGGCCGGGCCTTGGCGCGTGGTGACGATGCGCACCGCATTGTGCGCGATGCTCACCTCGCCGCCCCAGCGGTCGCCGAGAACGATGCTGCGCAGCACGGTCAGATTGATGCGGCGATAACGGTTGCCCTCGAGGTCGAAGGCGCCTGCCGCGGCGACGTCCAAGATGTGCAGCGTGTAGAAGGTGCCCGAGCCGCCGCCGTTGTAGCTGGCAACCGCAACCAGCAGGCCGTTTTCGGTCGCGCCGATGTAGGTGTAGCCGGTCTCCTCGCTGCCGTTGAGGCTCTGGTTCGCTTTCTTCTGGCTGAGCCACTTGCCCTCTTTCTTGATGTCGTCGGCATAGAGATTGCTGCCGATTGCCGCCTCGATATCGACAGTGACCCAGATGGAGCCGGAATCGGCAATATCACCGTCGCCGAAATCGCGGAATACTTCGGGCGGGATTGGCTTGCCGTGTAGCGTGAACGCGTGGCGCACCTCGCTCAACGCTGCCGCGTCATCGCCGGCGGTCTGCGCCATTGCCGGTGCACCGGCGCAGAGCAGGAGCCAGGCAAGCGTTACGATCCGACGGGTCAGCGATCTCGTCCACATGAGGCACCTGCAAAAAAAATCAGCGTGCGAAAGCTTGCACCGCCGCGACAACTTCATGCACCGACGGCACCTCGCCTTGCGCGCCGAGCACGGTAATTGGTCCAGCGCCGACCGGGCCGGTCAGGCCCGGCTCGCTGCCGGAAAAGATCGCGACCAGGGGCACGCCGAGCGCGGCGGCAAGATGCGTGAGCCCGGTATCGACGCCGACGACGAATTGCGCGCCAGCGATCGTCCGCGCCACCGCATCGAGCGGCGCCCGGGCGGGAACGCGTGCGCGCGGCAAGGCCGCCGCGATGCGCTCGCTGCGCGCCCGCTCTCCGGCGGTGCCCCAAGGCAGCACTAAGGTGAGATCGCCGAGCGTTTTGCCGAGCGCGATCCAGTTTTCTTGCCGCCAGAGCTTGCGCGGCTCGGCGGTTGAATGCAGCAGCACGGCGTAGCGTTCGCCCGTTGCGGCAAAGCGCGCGCGGTCGAGGCCGAAATCGGGCGCGCCCTGCGGCGTGTAGCCAAGCGCCAGGCCGCTGAGAATGCGGTTGCGCTCGACCGCATGCAGTTCGCGGCTCACCGTATAGCGCCGGTCGTAGAACAGCGACGCCAGCGGCTCGCGGATGCTGTTTGCGTCGTAGCCGTGGCGGCGCCCGTGTGCGAGCCTTGCGATGACGCCGGAACGCAACAGGCCCTGGCTGTCGACGATTTCGTCGAAGCGCTGCGGCCGGATGGTGCGCAGGCAGGCGGCGATTTCGCCGAGCGTCGCCGGCGCGTACAGCGACTTGCGCCAGCGCCGCCAGGCGACCGGTATCACCGCGCCGACCGCCGGATGCAGGGCGACGAGCGGCGCAAAGGCCTCCTCCACCAGCCAAGTGAAACGGGCGCCGGGGCGCTCTTTCCGCGCCTCGGTCAGCGCCGGCATGTGGTGGATCACGTCGCCCAGCGAAGACGTCTTGATGAAGAGAATATCGGCCATTGTGCCTCTGCCGGGGTCATATACCGAGCATTAAGCATGACCGCCATAACCATGCGTGTTGACCGCGCGGCCTAAGCGCTCTTTCACGGTTGCAGCGGTAAGATGGCGGAATATCGAGGGGATTGGGGTCATGACCGTCCTGGTCACCGGCGGGGCCGGCTATATCGGCAGCCACATGGTGCACGAGCTCGTCGACGCCGGCGAGCCGGTGGTCGTGCTCGACAACCTGTCGACCGGGTTTCGCTTTCTCGTGCCCGGCAAGGTTCCCTTCGTCGCCGGCTCGACCGGCGACCGCGCGCTGGTGGCGGAGACGCTTTCGCGCCACGGCGTGTCGGCCATCATCCATTTCGCCGCCTCGATCGTGGTGCCGGAATCGGTGCGCGATCCGCTCGGCTATTACATCAACAACACCATGAACACGGCTTGCCTGCTCGACGCCGCCATCAAAGCGGGCGTGCGGCAGTTCATCTTCTCGTCCACCGCCGCGGTCTACGGCAATGCCGAGAAGGTGCCGGTGCGCGAGGATGCGCCGACGCTGCCGATCTCGCCCTACGGCAATTCCAAGCTGATGTCGGAAATCATTTTGCACGACACCGGCGCGGCGCATGGCTTGCGTTTCGTCGTGCTGCGCTATTTCAACGTCGCCGGCGCCGATCCGAAACTGCGCACCGGCCAGGCGACGCCGAACGCGACGCACCTGATCAAAGTCGCTTGCGAAGCCGCGATCGGCAAGCGCGCCAAGCTCGACGTTTACGGCACCGACTATCCGACGCCGGACGGCACCTGCGTGCGCGATTACATCCATGTTAGCGATCTCGCGCGCGCGCATTCGGCGGCGCTCGCCTATTTGCGCCGCGGGGGCGCAAGCGCCACGTTCAATGCCGGCTACGGGCACGGCGCTTCGGTGTTGCAGGTGATCGAGGCGGTCAAGCGCGCGAGCCGCAACGATTTTCCGGTCGAGATCGCGGGCCGCCGCGCCGGCGATCCGGCGGCGCTCATCGCCGACGCGACGCGTATCCGTTCGACGCTCGATTGGCGCCCGCAATACGGTGACCTCGACACCATCGTTGCCCACGCGCTCGCCTGGGAGCGGCGGCTGCCGGGCAAGCGCGAAAGCGCCCCGGCCCGCCCGGCCGGTTGAAATAGCGGGCCGAATTCCGGGGTTTTATCCGCTTTTGGCTTGAAAATTGCGCCGCCGGCAGGCAAGGAACGCCTGCTCCAGCCAGCAATTAGCTGCCATAATCAGAGCCCGATAGAGGGCGGATGAACGACCAAATTTCGAAATCGGCCGACGACGAGCGTTACCGCCCCACTGCCCTGATCCGGCGGTTGCTGACCGAACAGGGTCTTGTGCATTGGCGCAAATATGCCGTCGCCTTCGTGTTGATGGCGATCTCCGCCGGCTGCACGGCGCTGAGCGCCTATCTGATCGGCGACGTCATCAACCAGACTTACGTCAATCACAATCTCGCCGGCGTCATCCTGCTGGGCGGCATCACCGCCGCGCTGTTCGCGGCCAAAGGCCTCGCCACCTACGGCCACACCGTGCTGCTCTCGCAGATCGGCAACCGGATCGTCGCCAACAATCAACGCGGCGTCTTTGCCAAGCTACTGAGCGAGGGCCTGAGTTTCTTCTCCGACCGGCATTCGACCGAATTCATCGCCCGGCTGACGACTGGCGCCGCGGCCTGCACGCAAGTCATCAATCTGCTGATCACCTCGCTCGGACGCGATCTGCTGTCGCTGATCGGGCTCTTGACCGTCATGGTGGTGCAGGACCCGCTGATGTCGTTCTTCAGCTTCGTGGTGGCGCCGCCAGCGTTTCTGATCCTGCGCAAGATGATCCGCCGGGTCTACGGCATCGCGCGCAATCAATTCCATGGCGGCACCCAGATCATCGAAACGCTGCAAGAGACGCTGCAGGGCATCCGTATCGTCAAGGCTTTCACGCTCGAAGGCATCATGCGCGAGCGATTCGACAGTAACGTCGCGATGGTCGAGCACGAGGCCAACAAAATGGCGCGCGTCTCCGGCCGTGCCAGCCCGCTGATGGAAACGCTGGGCGGCTGCGCCATCGCCATCGCCATCGTCTATGGCGGCTACCGCGTCATCGCAACCGGCGCGACGCCCGGGCAATTCTTCTCCTTTATCGCCGCCTTCCTGCTCGCCTACGAGCCGGCCAAACGCCTCGCCCGCCTCAATATCGAACTCAACAGCGCGCTGGTCGGCGTGCGCATTCTGTTCGAGGTGATCGATTCGCCGCCGAGCGAGCCATCCGATATCGGCAAGCCGCCGCTGCGGGTCGAAGCGGCGCGGCTCGAATTTGACGACGTTCACTTCGGCTACCGCCCCGACGAAGCGGTGCTGCGTGGCATGTCATTCGTGGCCGAGCCCGGCAAGCTGACCGCGCTGGTCGGACCGTCCGGCGGCGGCAAGTCGACGGCATTCAATTTGATCCTGCGTTTCTATGACCCCGATCGCGGCACGATCATCATCGACGGAACGGACATCACCCAGGTGTCGCGCCAATCGCTGCGCCAGCAAATCGCCTATGTCGGCCAGGACGTGTTCCTGTTCCGCGACACGATCCGGGAAAACATCGCCTTCGGAAAACCCGGCGCCAGCCAGGACGAGGTCGTGGCCGCCGCCAAGGCTGCCTATGCGCACGACTTCATCATGGCGTTTCCGCGCGGTTATGACACGCCGGTCGGCGAGCACGGCTTGCAGCTCTCCGGCGGCCAGCGCCAGCGCGTCGCCATCGCGCGCGCGCTGATCAAGAATGCGCCGATCATTCTGCTCGACGAGGCTACCGCCGCGCTCGATTCGGAATCCGAATTGCAGGTGCGCGAGGCGATGGAACGGCTCTGCCAAGGCCGCACGACGCTCGCCATCGCGCACCGGCTGCATACGGTGGCGCATGCCGACCGCATCTATGTCCTGGAAGACGGCCAGGCGACGGAATCCGGCCGGCACGACGAACTGCTGCGCAAGAACAGCCGCTATGCGGCGTTCTACCGCCTGCAACTCAAGCAGCAGGGGGCTCGCGCGCCAGCCGAAGTGGCGGCGCAATAGGCCGAAAGGCGGGCGGCTATCCGTCTTGTTCCAGCCGGGATAATGCGATACCGGATGGGCCCGCCGGCCACCGCTTTCTTCGCCACATCGTCAGAGGCAGTTTCCCCATGAGCGCGGATTACGTCATTTCGCCGCCGCAGCAGCCGACCATCGCGGTTGCCGGCTCAGCTAAAGTTTTTCCCGTGCGCCGCATTTGGTGCGTCGGGCGCAATTACATCGAGCACATCCGCGAAATGGGCCAGGACGAGCGGGCGCCGCCTTTCTTCTTCGCCAAACCCGCCGACGCCATCGTGCCGGACGGCGGCACGGTGCCCTACCCGTCGCTGACCAAGGACATGCATCACGAGGTCGAACTGGTGGTGGCGCTGAAAAGTGGAGGCCGCAATATCCCGGTCGCCAAGGCCAACGATTGCATCTACGGCTATGCGGTCGGCATCGACTTGACGCGGCGCGATCTGCAATTCGCCTCGCGCGAGATCAAGCGGCCGTGGGAAGTCGGCAAGGCCTTCGATCATTCGGCGCCCTGCGGACCGCTGAAACCGGCAGCCGAGATCGGCCATCCGGCGAAGGGCAAGATCACGCTCAAGGTCAACGGCAAACTGCGCCAGGACGGCGACCTCAATCAGATGATCTGGAACGTGCCGGAGACGATCTCCAAGCTGTCGGAAATGGTCGCGCTCGAGCCTGGCGATATCATCATGACCGGCACGCCCTCCGGCGTCGCGGCGACGGTTGCCGGCGACAAAATCGAGTGCGAGATCGAAAACGTCGGTAAATTGACGGTGAATATCGGCCCGCCGCTGAAATAGACTTTAGCCTGCGAAAGCCCGCTCCGCCGCCGCAGCGATGCGGAACAGGCGGCGGTCGTCGCCATTGCGCGCAACCAGCATCAAGCCGGCCGGCAAGCCGCCCTCGCGCGGCAGCGGCAACGAGATGGCGGTGAGATCGAAAAAATTGACGATGGTCGTGTTGCGCAACAGCAGCGCGTTGCGTGCCATGAAGGCGGCGGGCTCGGCGACCTCGTCGATGCGCGGGGCGACCGCCGCACAGGTCGGCATGACCAGCGCGTCGAGATCGGCCATACGGGCGTCCATCGCCCGCACCAGGCCGGCGCGCACGCGCACGGCCTCGACATAGTCGGCCGCGGAAATATCGCGGCCCTTTTCGATACGCGCGCGCACGATTTGGTCGACCTCGTCGCCGCGCCGCGCCAAGCGATCGTGATGGATGGAATAGGCCTCCGCCATCAGGATGCTGGTGCGCGCGAGCAGGCGCATCATGTCATCGAGCAGCGGCAGTTTTTCGTGGGATAACCGCGCGCCCGCCTTTTCCAACCGGTCGAGCGCTAAGGGAAAGCGTTTGCCCACGGTGTCGTCGAGATTTTCCAGCGGCAAGCCTTGCACGACGCCGAGGCGCAGGCCGGCAAGCGGCGCGGGTTCGAGCGCCCACGGCTTTTCGCCCGCCATCGCCGCGTCGGCCAAGGCGCAATAGGCGACGGTTTTCGCCATCGAGCCGATGGAATCGAGCGTGTAGGACAAAGGAAAGGCACCCTCGGTCGGGACGCGCTGGCTGCTCGGCTTGAAGCCGACGACGCCGCAGAGCGCCGCCGGAATGCGGCAGGAGCCGCCAGTATCGCTGCCGATGGCGACGTCGCAGAGCCCGTCGGCTGCCGACACCGCGGCGCCCGAGGACGAGCCGCCCGGCGCTCGCGCGCGGTCGGCCGGATTGCCCGGCGTGCCGAAATGCGGATTGATGCCGAGGGCGGAAAAGGCGAACTCGGTCATATTGGTCTTGGCGAGGATGACCGCCCCGGCTTGGCGCAGCCTGCGCACGATGGGCGCGTCACGCTCCGCCGGCTTGCTTTCCGCGGCCAGCACCTTGGAGCCGGCACGGGTGACCTCGCCGGCGACGTCGAACAGATCCTTGATGGTGACAAGAGCGCCGTCGAGGGGCCCGAGCGAAATGCCGGCCTTGGCGCGGGCATCCGCCGCCTCGGCCGCGGCGCGCGCCGCGGCGCGGTAAACGGTCAGGCAAATGCGCACGCCCTCGCCTTTGGGGTCGTCGATGCGCGAAAAAGCTGCTTCGAGACGATCGCAAGTCCTCATGCGCTATCCCCTTTGCGCATGATCTTATCCGAAAACCGGTTCCCACTTTTCGGGATCATGCGCGTAATCCACCCGTCTCAACAATGAACTTGGCGATCGCGTCGACGCCTTTGCCTTCGCGCAAATTGGTGAAGACGAAGGGACGCACACCGCGCATTTTCTTGGCGTCGCGCTCCATCACCTCGAGCGAGGCGCCGACATAAGGCGCGAGATCGACCTTGTTGATGACGAGCAGATCGGAGCGCGTGATGCCGGGCCCGCCTTTCGACGGGATTTTATCGCCGGCGGCGACGTCGATGACGTAGATGGTGAGATCGGCAAGCTCGGGCGAAAACGTGGCGGCGAGATTGTCACCGCCCGATTCGATCAGCACCAAATCGAGCTCGGGAAACTTCGCGCGCATGTCGGCGACCGCGGCGAGATTGATGGAGGCATCCTCGCGGATCGCGGTGTGCGGGCAGCCGCCGGTCTCAACACCGGCGATGCGCTCAGGCGGCAGCGCGCCGGAGCGCACGAGATATTCGGCGTCCCATTTGGTGTAGATGTCGTTGGTGATGGCGGCGATTTCGTAATCGCCGCGCAGCCTCTTGCACAACGCATCCATCAGCGCGGTCTTGCCGGAGCCGACCGGGCCGCCGACGCCGACACGCAAGGGGCCGTGAGAATTGGGGCCGTGAGAATTGGGGCCGTGCGGATTGGGGCCGTGAGGGTTCGCCATCCTTAGCTCCTGAACAGCCGAGTATACTGCGTCTCGTGCCGCGCGCTGGCGAGATCGGCGCGGAAGGCCGAGGAGCCGAGGTCGTCGAGCGTGGCCGTGAGCGCGCGCTTTGCGGTCGCGGCGACGACGGACTCGAGCGCGGCGAGCACGCGCTGGCCGTCCGTTTGCCCAAGCGGGATGAGCCGCACTCCGGCCGACACCCAATTGGCGGCGACGGCCTGCAGGAAGGCTGCGAGCGCGGGTTCGAGCGTAATGCCGTGGCCGCTGGCTGCCACAGCGACCGCGACCGGATAGGCAACCGCGCCATCCCAAGCCGCTTTGAGCCGGTCGAGCGCCGGTGTCGGCCAGGCCGCGCGCGCGGCTTCGACAAAGGCGTTGCCCTGCGCGGTCGTTTCCAGATGGCGCTCTTTGGTGGGCGCGAAGGCTGACGCGAGCTCGGCCACCGCGCGCAAGGCTTTCTCATCGCCGATGGCGCGGTGCGCGTGCGCGAACAGAACGGCGTCGCAGAAGCCGCCGCCTTCGGCCAGCATCACGGCAAGCCAGCCGCGCAGCGTTTTGGCATCTTTGATGTCACCGGCCTCCACCGCCCATTCGATACCGCTCGAATAGGAAAAAGCGCCGACCGGAAAGGCCGGCGACAGCCAGGCCATCAGGCGGTAGAGGGCGGCCCTTTCCCTCTCCCCGCTCGCGGGGAGAGGGTGGCGAGCAGAGCGAGCCGGGTTAGGGGGCGTTTCAGCCGGCTCAGAATCGCGGTGAGGCCCCCTCACCCGACCCACCTTCGCTAAATCTTCGGCGGGTCGACCTCTCCCCGCGCGCGGGGAGAGGTGGCGCTCGGCAAGCGTCTTGCTTCGCAAAGAGGCGCTCCGCCGTTTACGCGCCATGCTCGTGCCCGTGCCCATGCGGCGCGCCTTGCTCCGGATCGAACGGCGCCTCGAGCGGCGCGATATGTGCGCCCAAACCGCGCAACATATCCTCCAGCACGTGATCGCGGCGGATGCGGATTTTGCCGCCGACGATCTGCACGTCGGTGTGGCGGTTGCCGAGATGCCAAGCGAGGCGGACGGTGTCGAACGCGCTGTGCGCGGAAACCTCGATCAGCGCTTCCGGTTGGCCGGAGACCAGCACGATCGCCCCGTCGTCGAGCAACAGCCCGTCGCCGTCATGCAGCGTCACCGGCCTCTCGAAATCGAGCAGAAATTCGGTTCCCCGCTCGCCCTTGAGCACGATGCGCCGCCGATTGCGGTCGCCGGCGTCGAGCACCACGCGGTCGGCCGCCGCGGCGGCGTCCCAGTCGCCGCAATGCCTGATGCCGGTCACGCGTTGCACGGCCACAATCGCTTACAGTTTGTCGATCTTTGCCGGCGTGATGATCTGCACGTCACGGCCGACGACGAATTCCTTGCCGGCGGCGCGCCATGCCTGCAGATGCGGCGCCTGCATGTGGCGGGCGAGCGCTTCGGGCGATTGCCAGCGTTCCACGGCCACCAGCCGGGTCGGATCGCTCACGCTCAAATGAAAATCATAGCCGATGCAGCCGTCTTCCTTGACCGTGCCGGCGACGACCTTGCACGCCTCGGCGCAGGCCTTTTCGGCGGTGCCCGGCTTCAGGCGCAATTCAGCGATCACGTAAATCATGCAACCTCCCTGATGTTTCTTTGGCCGCTTTAGAACAAGAAATAGCGTTGCGCCATGGGTAGCACTTCCGCCGGGGCGCAGGTCAAGAGCTCGCCGTCGGCGCGCACCTCGTAGGTCTCCGGATCGACCTCGATAGCGGGCGTGGCGTCGTTGTGGATCATGTTCTTCTTGCCGATGCTGCGCGTCTTCTCCACCGCGACGAATTGCTTGTCTATGCCGAGGCGGCTGCGCAGGTTCGAGCGCGCCGCCGCTTTCGAGACGAACACCAGCGAGGAGGCCGTGCGCGCCTTGCCGAAGGCGCCGAACATGGGCCGGTAATGCACCGGCTGCGGGGTCGGGATCGAGGCATTTGGATCGCCCATTTGCGCGGCGACGATCGAGCCGCCTTTGATGACGATCTCCGGCTTCACGCCAAAAAACGCCGGCGCCCACAGCACCAGGTCGGCGAGCTTGCCCTTCTCGACCGAACCGATGTGTTTCGATACGCCATGCGCGATGGCCGGGTTGATGGTGTATTTGGCGATGTAGCGCTTGACGCGTTTGTTGTCGTTGTTGCCCTTCTCGCCCGGCAGCGAACCGCGCTGCTTCTTCATCTTGTCCGCCGTCTGCCAGGTGCGGATGATCACTTCGCCTAAGCGCCCCATGGCCTGCGAGTCCGACGACATCATGGAGAGCGCGCCGAGGTCGTGCAGAATGTCCTCCGCCGCGATGGTCTCCTTGCGGATGCGGCTTTCGGCAAAGGCCAGGTCCTCGGCGATTGCCGGGTCGAGATGGTGGCACACCATCAGCATGTCGAGATGCTCGTCGATGGTGTTGCGCGTGAACGGCCGCGTCGGATTGGTCGAGGACGGCAGCACATTCTTGAGCCCCGCCACCTTGATGATGTCGGGCGCGTGGCCGCCGCCGGCACCTTCGGTGTGGAAGGCGTGGATGGTGCGGTCCTTGAACGCCTTGATCGTGTCCTCGACAAAACCCAATTCGTTGAGCGTGTCGGTGTGGATCATCACCTGCACGTCGTATTTGTCGGCAACCCTCAAGCAGCAGTCGATCGCCGCGGGCGTCGTGCCCCAGTCCTCGTGCAGCTTGAGCGCACAGGCACCGGCCTTGACCATTTCTTCCAGCGCCGCCGGGCGCGAGGCATTGCCCTTGCCGGCAAATCCGAGATTGACCGGAAACGCGTCCGCCGCCTGGATCATGCGCGCAAGATGAAACGGCCCGGGCGTGCAAGTGGTGGCGTTGGTGCCGGCGGCCGGTCCGGTGCCGCCGCCGAGCATCGAGGTGACGCCGGACATCAGCGCCTCATCCACCTGTTGCGGACAAATGAAATGGATGTGCGTGTCGAAGCCGCCGGCGGTGAGGATCTTGCCCTCGCCGGCGATCACCTCGGTGCCGGGGCCGATGATAATGGTGACGCCGGGCTGGATGTCAGGATTGCCGGCTTTGCCGATCGCCGCGATGCGGCCGTCCTTGAGGCCGACGTCGGCTTTGACAATGCCCCAGTGGTCGAGGATCAGCGCGTTGGTGATGACGGTGTCGACCGCACCTTGGGCGTTGGTAATCTGCGACTGGCCCATGCCGTCGCGGATCACCTTGCCGCCGCCAAATTTCACTTCCTCGCCGTAGACGGTGAAATCCTTCTCCACCTCGACGATCAAATCGGTGTCGGCAAGCCGCACGCGGTCGCCGGTGGTCGGCCCGAACATGTCCGCATAGGCCGCGCGTTTCATGACTATTGGCATCGCGTTGTCCCCACAGTTCACAGACCCAAAATTTCCGCTCTTGCCTCACGCGCCGGGGTGGATAGGCTTACCTCCAGGTCAGCCATCTTCGGCTCACGCCGGACAGGGATGGCCGCCATGACCGGAGCGGGCATGGGACGTGGGTGCTGCTTGCAGTATTCGTGGTCCATGTTTGCCGGCCCTGGCTCTCAGTTACTGGGTACCGTGTTGCGCGCTCACGCGTGCGGCCCGGAAATGGATCCGAGAGCTTGTGACGGGTGGACGACGGTCCGCCCGTTATGGCTTTTAGGGGTAGGCTTGCAAAAGCGGCCCTCATAATTTCCCCATCACGTCCTGACGGAACCCGTAGATCGTGCGTTTTCCCGCGAGCGCGACAAGGGTGACTTCGCGCGTCTGCCCCGGCTCGAAGCGCACCGCGGTGCCGGCGGCGATGTCGAGCCGCATGCCGCGCGCTTTTTTGCGGTCGAATTTCAGCGCCGGGTTGGTTTCGAAGAAATGATAATGCGAGCCGACCTGGATCGGCCGGTCGCCCGAGTTGGCGACGGTGATTGTCGCGGTCTTGCGGCCGGCATTAAGGGTGATGTCGCCGTCCTTGATGAACATTTCGCCGGGGATCATGGCGCAGCCTCGATGCTGTCGTAGCCTTTGGCCCGGTAGATCGCGAACGACACGACCCAGCTCGCCACGAAGAACGCGACGATGGCGTAGCCGAGCGCTCCGAAATTGTCGTTCAAGACGCCGATGAAACCCCAGAACGGGCCTTGAAGCGCGAGCTTGTCGCCGATCAGCCCGAGCGCCTCGATGCCGCCGACGACCAGCGCGGCGACCACCGAAACGAAGGTGATCGTCATGTTATAGTAGAGCTTGCGGATTGGCTTGACGAAGGCCCAGCCATACGCGCCGACCATAAGCGTCGAGTCGGCGGTATCCATCAGCGACATGCCGGCGGTGAACAACGCCGGAAACACCATGATCGACCAGAGCGACAGGCCCTGCGAGGCCTGCGTCGCCGAAATTCCGAGCAGACCCACTTCGGTCGCGGTGTCGAAGCCGAGTCCGAACAAGAAGCCGAGCGGATACATGTGCCAGCTGCGTTCAATGACCGCAAAAAGTGGACGGAAGATGCGGCCAAGGAATCCGCGTTTCGCGAGAATGCCGTCGACGTCATCCTCGACCAGTCGGCCGCCCTGCTTCACCGTGCGGAATGCCCGATAGACCTGCAGCAGCACGACGATATTGGCGGCGGCGATGGCAAACAGGAACAGCGCCGAGACCGAGGTTCCGATCATCCCTCCGATCGTCTTGAAGACTTCGAAATGGCTTTGCAGCGCGGCTGCCGTCAGGGCGATAGCGACGGCGAGACCCACCACAACGGTGGAATGACCGAGCGAAAAGAAGAAGCCGACCGCGACCGGGCGCTTTCCTTCCTGCATCAGCTTGCGCGTGACGTTGTCGATGGCCGCGATGTGGTCGGCGTCGAAGGCGTGCCGCAGGCCGAAGCTATAGGCGAGGAAGGCGGTGCCGAGCAGCAGCGGATTGTCGTGAAAGGCAATCCAGGCCCAGGCCCAGGCCGCGACATTCGCCGCGAGGAGAATCGCGTAGAGTCCGGTGATCTTCTTGCGCATGCCGTTTGCTCCGTCGTCGAAAATCCTGGAAGACATGGGTCTTGCGTCCTTATCGTCTCACCTGATCGGGTTATGCACGGTGACCAGCTTGGTGCCGTCGGGGAACGTCGCCTCCACCTGGATGTCGTGGATCATCTCAGCAATGCCGTCCATCACTTGGGCGCGCGTGAGCACATGGGCGCCCGCTTGCATCAACTGCGCCACGCTCTTGCCGTCGCGCGCGCCTTCCAAGATGAAATCGCTGATCAGCGCCACGGCTTCCGGATGGTTGAGCTTGACGCCGCGTTCGAGCCGGCGGCGCGCAACAATCGCGGCCATGGCGATCAACAGTTTGTCTTTTTCGCGCGGCGTCAGATTCATCGTTTCCTCGGTCGGTCTCTTTTATTGCAACCAAAGCCGCGGCACTTGCGCACGGAGCGCCGCCAGCACGGAAATCAGATCGTGGCGCAAGCGCGCGCCGTCGCGCGCGACTAGTCGCGCCACGGCGATGCCGTTCCAGGCGGAAATGCCGACCTCGCCGGCAAATTCAAGTGCGCGCAACGAGGCGAGCGTGCCCTCGCCCGCCGGCGTCACCAGGACGGTGGCGATGGCGATGCCGCCTCCGGCTGCGGCCGCAGCGCCAAGCTTTGCCGCCACCTTGCCGTCGAGCCGCACACTATCGGCGAAAACGAGCTTGCCGGCGCGGCGCACGCGCCAGTGGTCCGTGAATAGCCCCTGCTCCATCGTCTCGCCCATGGCGGCGCGCCCGAACACCACCGCTTCGGCTAAGAGCAGCGAGGCGCCCGCAGCAAGCTCGACGTCAATGCGGCGCGCCAGCCGCGCGCGGTCGAACAAAATGGTTTCCTGCGGCAGCCAGGCGAGTTCGGCGCCCGCGCCGAGTTCGAGCTTGAGCGTCATTTCCGCTGCCGGCCCGGTCGAGCGATAGATTTTTTCCGCCGCCGCGCTGCCGGCGAGCAATTGCGCGCCCTGACCCAGCGCGATCTCGACCGCAAAGCGGTCGCCGCCGGTCATGCCGCCGCCGGTGTTGACGATGACGGCTTCCAGCGCCTCGCCCGTGGCATTGGGAAAGCGCACGCGCAGCGAGCCGTCCTCATGCACGCGTGCGCGCCGTGTGCGCCCCGCATGCGCCGCGACGCCGAGCGCGATGCGGCCGCGCGCGCGATTGGCGGCGAAGATGTCGGCATTGCTGTGTAAGGCTGCGGCCATCATCACGCCCGTCCCCCGCCCGACTGTCGCACATTGCGTGCGTTATCTTCAAATCGCCAGCGCCCGCTTGAGCGCGGTTTCGTCCATGCCGGCGCGGTCGCAGGAATAGACGATCGAGCCGCGGTCCATGACCACCAGATGGTCGCCGAGCTCCTGCGCGAAGTCGAGATATTGCTCGACCAGCACGATGGCCATTTCCTTCAAGCCGCGCAGATAGGAGATGGCGCGGCCGATGTCCTTGATGATCGAAGGCTGGATGCCCTCGGTCGGCTCGTCGAGCAACAGGAGCTTGGGCCGCATCACCAGCGCGCGGCCGATGGCCAATTGCTGCTGCTGCCCGCCGGAGAGGTCGCCGCCGCGGCGGCCGAGCATGGAACTGAGCACCGGGAACAGCGAGAACACATCGTCGGGCACCGTGCGCTGGTCGCGCGGCAGCGGCGCAAAGCCGGTCTCCAGGTTTTCCTCGACGGTGAGCAGCGGGAAGATCTCGCGCCCCTGCGGCACGATGGCGATTCCGTGGCGCGCGCGCTCGACGGTGGGCAGCCGCGTGATGTCCTTGCCGTCGAAGGTGATCGAGCCCGCGCTTACCGCGTGCTGGCCGACGATGGCGCGCAATAGGCTGGTCTTACCGACGCCGTTGCGGCCGAGCACGCAGGTCACCTCGCCGGGCACGGCCTTGAGCGAAATGCCGCGCAGCGCCTGCGCCGCGCCGTAGTGGAGATCGATGTTGGTCACTTCAAGCATCGGCTTATTCTTCCTCGGCGCATGATCTTTTCCGAAAACCGGTTCCCACTTTTCGGGATCATGCGCTACCGCCCCAAATACACTTCGACCACGCGTTCGTTCTGCGACACCTGGTCGATGGTGCCTTCGGCGAGCACCGAGCCTTCGTGCAGGCAGGTCACCTTGACGCCGAGTTCGCGCACGAAAGCCATGTCGTGTTCGACCACGACCACGGTCTTGGTCGCGTTGATCTCCTTGAGCAGCTCGGCGGTCTGCATGGTCTCGACATCGGTCATGCCGGCGACCGGCTCGTCCACCAGCAGCAGTTTCGGCTCCTGCGCCAGCAGCATGGCGATCTCCAGCCATTGCTTCTGCCCGTGCGACAGGCTGCCGGCGACGCGCGAGCGCAAGCCCTTGAGGCGCACGGTGTCGAGCACTTCCTCGATGCGCTTTTCTTGGGGTCCCGAGGATTGCCAGAGCAGCGTCGAGCGCACGCGGCGGTCGTTTTTCAGCGCCAGCAGCAGATTGTCCTCCACCGTGTGCATGTCGAACACGGTCGGCTTCTGAAACTTGCGGCCGATGCCCAGCTCGGCGATTTCGGTTTCGTCGAGCTTGGACAGGTCGTATTTGCCCTCCTCGAAGAACACATCGCCCGAGTCCGGGCGCGTCTTGCCGGTGACCACATCCATCATGGTGGTCTTGCCGGCGCCGTTCGGGCCGATGATGGCGCGCATCTCGCCGGGCTCGATGACGAAGGAGAGCTCGTTGAGCGCCTTGAAGCCATCGAACGACACGGTGATGCCGTCGAGATAGAGCAGCGCGGAGGTGGTCTGCTTGCCGATTGTCGTATCGGTCTGCGTGGCGGTCTTGGATTCGGTCATGGAATCCGTCATGGGCCCTACTCCGCCGCGTGCGGCGCGGCGTTCGGCGGGGCCGCCGCGGCAGCCGGATTGACGTCGGCGCCCTGCTCGGCAGCGCTCGAGCGAGCGGCGGCGCGCCGGTCGAAACCCCATTTCAGCGTGCCGATGATGCCGCGCGGCAGCAGCAAGGTGACGCCGATAAACAGCCCGCCCAGCATGAACAGCCAATAGGGCGCCAGCACGCCGGAGGTGAAATAGGTCTTGGCGTAGTTGACCACGAGCGCGCCAAGCACCGCGCCGGTGAGCGTGCCGCGGCCGCCGACGGCGACCCAGATCACGGCTTCGATGGAGTTGCCGGGCGCGAATTCGCTCGGATTGATGATGCCGACCTGCGGCACGTAGAGGGCGCCGGCAACGCCCGCCATGCAGGCCGACAGCGTGAACACGAACAGCTTGTAGGCCTCGACACGATAGCCGAGAAAGCGCGTGCGCGCCTCGGCGTCGCGGATCGCCACCAGCACCTTGCCGAATTTCGAGGTGACCAGCGCGCGGCAGATGAGGAAGGCGAGCGCGAGCGCAATGCAGGTGATGACCAACAGCGCGTTGCGCGTGGTCTCCGTCTGCACGTTGAAGCCGAGAATGTCCTTGAAGTCGGTCAGCCCGTTATTGCCGCCGAAACCGAAGTCGTTGCGAAAGAAGCCGAGCAGCAGCGCGTAGGTCATCGCTTGCGTGATGATCGAAAGATAGACGCCGGTGACGCGCGAGCGGAAGGCGAACCAGCCGAACACGAAGGCGAGCATGCCCGGCACCAACAGGATCATCAGCGCCGCATAGGCGAAATGCTGGAAACCGTACCAGTAGACGGGCAGCGCCTTCCAGTTCAGGAACACCATGAAGTCGGGCAGGACCGGATCGCCATAGACGCCGCGGGTGCCGATCTGGCGCATCAGGTACATGCCCATGGCGTAGCCGCCGAGGGCGAAGAAGGCGCCGTGACCGAGGGACAGGATTCCGGCATAGCCCCAGATCAGGTCGATCGACAGCGCCAGCAGCGCGTAGCAGAGATATTTACCGAACAACGCGACCAGATAGGTCGACACGTGCAGCGCCGAGCCCGCCGGCACCAGCAGGTTCATCACCGGAATAGCGATAGCGAAGGCGCCGAGCAGCACCAGGAACAGCATGGCGCCGCGATCCAGGATGCGGATGAGCGGAAACGCCTTCATGCCTCGATCGCCCTGCCCTTGAGCGCGAACATGCCGCGTGGGCGCTTCTGGATGAACAGGATGATGAACACGAGGATCGCGATCTTACCGAGCACCGCGCCGGCGAAGGGCTCGAGGAATTTGTTGGCGATACCGAGCGTCATAGCGCCGACCAGCGTGCCCCACAAGTTTCCGACTCCGCCGAACACCACCACCATGAACGAGTCGATGATGTAACCTTGGCCGAGGTTCGGCGACACGTTGTCGATCTGCGAGAGTGCGACGCCGGCCATGCCGGCGATGCCGGAACCGAGACCGAAGGTGAGCGCGTCGATGCGGGCGGTGCGGATGCCCATGGCGGCCGCCATGGCGCGGTTCTGCGTCACCGCGCGCATTTCCAGGCCGAGCCGGGTGAAGCGCAGCATGGCGAGCAGCGCCGCGAACACGATCATGGTGAAGACGATGATCCACATCCGGTTATAGGTGATGGTGATGCCGCCGAGGTCGAAGGCGCCGCTCATCCAGGACGGATTGCCGACGTCTTTGTTGGTCGGGCCGAACACGGTGCGCACCACCTGCTGCAGGATCAGCGACAGGCCCCAGGTGGCGAGCAGGGTTTCCAGCGGCCGGCCGTAGAGGAAACGGATGATCGTACGCTCGATGATGACGCCGGCGGTGCCGGAGACCAGAAAGGCAAGCGGGATGGCGATCGCCATCGAGTAGTCGAACAGCGCCGGATCGTAGCTGCGGATGATCTGCTGCACGACGAACGTGGTATAGGCGCCGAGCATCACCATTTCGCCGTGCGCCATGTTGATGACGCCCATGACGCCGAAGGTGATGGCGAGGCCGATCGCCGCGAGCAGCAGCACGGACCCGAGCGATAGCCCGTACCACAGATTTTGCACGGTATTCCAAATCGCCAAGGTTCGCTGAATCTTGGCTCTGGCAACGGAAATCGCCGATTGCACGTCGTGCGACTGACGCGCTGCTACCCCGTCAAGCAGCCCGAGCGCGTCCTGATCGCCGCGGTCGCGGATTACGGCGATAGCGGCGATCTTGTCGGCGTCGCTCGATTTTGGGTCAGTGAGAACGATGGCTGCGTGCGCCTCGTTCATCGCCTTTTTCACGCGCGCGTCCTTTTCCGCGGCGAGCGCCTTGTCCAAGGCCGCGAGCGCGGTGGCGTCGCGCGATTTGAACACCGCCTGCGCGGCGTCGTAGCGCTGGTTCGCGTTCGGCGACATCAGCGTGAGGCTGCCAAGGGCGGCATCGATTACGCCGCGCAGCCGGTTATTGACGATGACGGTGTCGATGTCGTCGGGCGGCGCGGCGGTGAACGGTTGGCCGGTGGCGGCGTCGAGCAGCTTGCCGTCTTTGGTCTTGATGTAAACTTTCTTTTGCGCGGCGCTGAACATCAGCCGCGCATCTTCGGCCGCCGAGAGCACCTGCGCGGCCAAGGGATTGCCGCTGGCGACAACCTTGTCGATTGCCTCGCCGGTATCGCTCAGAGAGCCTTCGGTGAATCCGGCCAGCGCGTCCACGTAAGGATCGGCGTGGGCCATCGCCGCGGTGGCGAGGACAAAACCGAGGGCGCATACGAGCGCCACCATGCGATCGTGGAAGCTACGCATTGCATTCAATTCCCGGCCTTGTGAATTTTTTGGGGAGGCGGCGGAACGTCCGCCGCCTCCATGGAATCGAAGATCGATTCCGGCAGATTCGCAATCGTTACGACCTCACGAAGCGCCGCTGCACTTCTTGGTGACCGTGTTGTAGTGGCCGCATTTCAACTTCACCCAGTCGGAGATGTAGTCCTTCGAGCCGGGCAGATAGTTGGACCACGCATCGCCGGGCACCAGGCCCTTGGTCTTCCACACCACGTCGAACTGACCGTCGGCGCGGATTTCGCCGATGTAAACAGGCTTGGTGATGTGATGGTTAGGCAGCAACGTCGATATGCCACCGGTCAGGTTCGGCGCCTTGGTGCCGGGCAGCGCGGCGATCACCTTATCGGCGTCGGTGGTGCCGGCCTTTTCAACCGCCTTCACCCACATGTTGAAGCCGATGTAGTGAGCTTCCATCGGGTCGTTGGTGGTGCGCTTCGGGTTCTTGGTGAACGCGTGCCATTCCTTGATGAACTTCTCGTTCGCCGGGGTCTTGATCGACTCGAAGTAGTTCCAGGCGGCGAGATGGCCGACCAGCGGCTTGGTGTCGAGACCGGCGAGTTCTTCTTCGCCGACCGAGAACGCCACCACCGGAATGTCGGTGGCCTTGATGCCCTGGTTGCCGAGTTCCTTATAGAAGGGAACGTTGGCGTCGCCGTTGATGGTGGAGACCACCGCGGTCTTCTTGCCGGCCGAACCGAAAGCCTTGATCTTGGAGACTTCGGTCTGCCAGTCGGAGAAGCCGAACGGCGTGTAGTTGATCATGATGTCCTCGTCCTTCACGCCCTTGGCTTTGAGGAAGGCTTCGAGGATCTTGTTGGTGGTGCGCGGATAGACGTAGTCGGTGCCTTCCAGCACCCACCGCTTCACCGAGCCGCCGTCCTTACTCATCAGATATTCGACGGCCGGGATCGCCTGCTGGTTCGGCGCTGCGCCCGTGTAGAACACGTTGCGCTCGCTCTCTTCACCCTCGTATTGCACGGGGTAGAACAGGATCGAGTTCAATTCCTTGAACACCGGCAGCACCGATTTGCGCGACACCGAGGTCCAGCAGCCGAACACGACGGCGACCTTGTCCTTGGAAATCAGTTCGCGCGCCTTCTCGGCGAACAGCGGCCAGTTGGAGGCCGGATCCACCACGACGGCTTCGAGTTTCTTGCCGAGCAGACCGCCTTTCTTGTTCTGCTCGTCGATCAGCATCAGCATCACGTCTTTCAGCGTCGTTTCGCTGATCGCCATGGTGCCGGAAAGCGAGTGGAGAATGCCGACTTTGATAGTGTCCTCGGCCTTGGCGGCGTGCACCGAGGCCGTGGCAGCAAAAACCAAACCCGCAGCGGCCGATAGCCACTTGCGGGCATTCGGTCGCTTGGCGACCGCCTGAACTGCGTTGAACATGAGCGAAGTCCCCTGCGTTTGACGCGCGATCTTTTCCGGCGAGATTTCCGCGCATCAGACGTTTCGCAAAGCCTGTGCCAAGGCCGCCGGTTCCGTCTAACGCATTGTAAAACAATGGTATTTCTATAGCCGCCTGTGGATTGCCCAATTTGCAGGCTTAAGCGCCTGATTAATTAATAGGCAGTCTGCTGTAGATTCTCTCAGATCGTACACAATTCGCCGCGCGGCCTCGCGCCGGCTACCAAAGCTCGTCGACGGCAAGCCGGCGCGGCAGCAGGTGCTGCTGCATCGCGTAAGACACCAGCAGTTCAAGGCAAGGCCGATTGGCCGCCCGGCCGAAAGGCGCGGTATCGATCTCACCCGGCGCCGGCATACCCGCCCCAGTTTTGCCCGAGGCCTGCTTGCCCGCTTCCAAGAGCCGGTAGAGCTCGGCGACAGCAGGCGGGCTGGCGCGCGCCAGCTCGTCGGTCACCACCACCATGTGATTGACCGGCACCAGGCCGTGCTGGCCGTACCAGGCGCGGGCGGCGGCGTCCGGATCGGGGATCACGCTTTGCAGGCGTGGGTCGTTGGGCAGTTCGGCGCCGAAGATCGCGGCGTCGATCTCGCCGTCGATCAGCATTTTGGTCAGGTCCTGGCCGGCGCCGGCGCGGGTCACGCCGGGCGGCTCCTTGGCCTCGGCGACGTGGCCATCCTCGAAGGTCACCCACTGCACACGCGACAGGTCGACCGCATAGTCGTTTTGCAGGATGCCGCGCAGCCAGGCGCCGGTGGTCTGGCTATAGGCGCGCACGCCGATGCGGCAGCCCGGTAGGCTTGCGGGATCGAGCTTACCGCGGGCGGCGTTGTACAGCATGCAGCCGTGCTGAAAGCGCGCCAGCATCGCCGCCGGCAGCAGCTTGAGCCCCTTGTCATAAGCTTTCGCCTGCAGATAGGTGACCAGCGCCATTTCGCTCGCGTCGTAGGCGTGCTCGCGCACCATCGGCTTGAACGCCTTATGCATCGGCTTGACCTCGACGAAATCGAGCTTGAGCCAAGGCGACGTGACCTGCCCGCGCTTGAGCGGCAGCGTATGCGGATAGTCGCCGAGGGCGATGCGCAGGGTGGTAGAGGCATTGCTCATGGTGAAAGGCTTTCGCACCGCCGCATGGATGAGGGAGAATTGGCCGCCCGCGCGCTTGACCGCCGGGCATCCTAGCTAGTTTAAACTGCGGCCACGGGAAAGGGAGTTGTCATGGCAGACGTAAAAACGGGGCTGGTTATCACCGCCCATCCGGGCGATTTCGTCTGGCGCAGCGGCGGCGCCATCGCGCTGCACGCCAAGACGCGGTTATCGCGTCAAGATCGTCTGCCTGTCCTTCGGCGAGCGCGGCGAAAGCCAGTTCGCCTGGAAGGAGCCGGGCGCGACGCTCGAAAAGGTGAAAGCCGGCCGCAAGGACGAAGCAGACGCGCGCCGCCGCTTTGCTCGGCGCGGAAATCGAATTCTTCGATTGCGGCGACTATCCGCTCAAGCTCAACGAGACACATTTCGACCGCATGGTCGACATCTACCGCGAGACCAACCCGGCCTTTGTGCTCATCGCACGCGCTGGAAGATCCGTACAATTTCGACCATCCCAACGCCGCGCACTTTGCGCAGGAGACGCGCGTGGTGGCGCAGGCCATGGGTCACAAGCCGGGTGCCAATTACAAATACTCGGCGCCGCCGATGTATTTGTTCGAGCCGCACCAGCCGGAAATGTGCAATTACAAGCCCGACCTCATTCTGAAAATCGACGAGGTGTGGGAGACGAAATACAAGGCGTTCCAGATTTTAGCGGCGCAGAAGCACCTGTGGGGCTATTACGAGCGGGTGGCGATCAATCGCGGCATCCAAGGCGCGCGCAACACCGGCGTGCCGATGACTTACGGCGAGGCTTACCAGACATTATTCCCGCGCGTCGCTGAAACGCTCGGCTGAATTCGGAGGAAACAAAATGAAACCGGTCGCCGTCCGCAACATCAAACGCGCCGATCCCAACGCCATCGGCACGCTCGCCGCCGCCGGTGTCGCCACCGCGCACGAGGCGCTCGGCCGTTCCGGCCTGATGAAGCCCTATATGCGGCCGATTTATCCTGGTGCGTCGATCGCGGGTCCCGCGGTCACCGTGCTGGCGCAGCCCGGCGACAATTGGATGATCCATGTGGCGGTCGAGCTGTGCCAAAAGGGCGACGTGCTGGTGGTCGGCTGCACCGCCGACAATACCGACGGCATGTTCGGCGAGTTGCTGGCAACCGCGCTGGTCGCGCGCGGGGTGATCGGGCTCGTCATCGACGCCGGCTGCCGCGACGTGAAGCCGATCACCGCCATGGGCTTCCCGGTGTGGTCGCGGGCGATCTCGGCCAAGGGCACGGTGAAATCGACCCTCGGCGCGGTCAATATTCCGGTCGTCTGCGCCGGCGTCAACGTCGAGCCGGGCGACGCGATGGTTGCCGACGACGACGGCGTGGTGGTGGTGCCGAAAAAGCTTGCCGTCGAGACCGCCGCCAAGGCGCAAAAGCGCATGGACGAGGAGGACGGCAAACGCAGGCAACTCGCCGCCGGGGAGCTTTCGCTCGACATGTACAATATGCGCGAGGGACTGAAGAAAGCCGGGCTGCTCTACCTGGATAATCCGGAAGACGCGTAAACCGCACTCAAATTCGCTTAAATTTTTAACCGCCCGCTTGAAGGTATCTTCAAACCGGTGGAACTAAAGTTCCCGCGCAACGACAACGCGGAGTTATTCCATGTCGAAACTTGTGGCGTTCTTGAAGAACGATTCGGGGGCTACCGCCATAGAATATGGCCTGATCGCTGCCGGCATTTCGATCGCGATCATCGCCGTGGTCAATGGTCTGGGCACTCAACTCAACAACACCTTCACCAGCATCTCGACCCAGCTTAAATAACGAGCAGCCGGTGTCGGCGGTCGACAATGTCGGCACCGGCGGCTTCTTTTTAGGCAAGCGATACTTGTTTGCGCATTCGAATGCGCGCGCGTTTGAGTACGCGCGAGCGCACCGTAAATTGTCCACTGCGGCGTTTCGCCAAATCGACTCGCGCGCGAAAAACGTTTAAGAAAATTTGAATATATCCCCTTCCTTGCCAGACGAAGAAAGGCGTTCGTCATGGCAGTGACAGCGCCGACCAAACCAAAACCGATCAACCTCAGTCGCATGATGGAGCGCCTCGGCGTCGACCCGGCCGGCGGCGTGGTATCGCGCTGGAGCTTGAGCTACGCCACGGCACTGCACCGCTGCCGGATTTGCGCGTGCAAGCAGGCCTGCCACGCCTGGCTCGACAGCATGCCGCAGGCGGTCAGCTTCGCGCCCGGCTTCTGCCCGATCGCCGACATCCTGTTCGAGATGCAAGTCGACCAGCCGCCGGACGCGGCCCCCGCGCATCATCACTGACGCCGCGCTAGATGCGCGGGGCGGGGCGGAATTTGAACGCCGCAATAATCCCGAGCACGAGCAGGATAACCAGCGCCACGCCTTGCGCGATGGCGAAATGGGTATTCTGCGGCTCGGGGAACGGCGGACCGACCTGCGGCGCGTGCGGGTTGAGCAGCGAGAGCTTCTCGAATGATTGCACGATCAGCACGAAGACGTTGAACCACAGCGCGGCCACCGCGCCCACGACATAGATCCAACGCCAGGCGCCGGCGAGATGCTTGCCGTAGAGCGCGATCAGCGCGATCGCCAGGATGACGAGCGAGACGATGCCGACGCCGATCGCCGGCGTGAAGCCTTTAACGGGAAAGAGGAAGCCGGTGACGCTGGACAATATCGTCGTCGCCAGGAACAATGCAGTCCAACCCGCCATCCGATGCGAACCGAGCATGCCGATCAAGACGATCAGGCCGCTGGCAATCGCGATCAAGCTGATGATGACGTGGATGGTGGTGAATAATGAAGTCGACAGGCCGAGGATCATGAGAAAGCCCCTCCCCGCATAATGCGTCGGCAACGACGATCCTACGATGACAGCAGCCGGCCGGCCAAGCCGTCACGCTGCACGATCACGCAAACGTTCGTTGCGCCGGAACGGCGACAAACAAGCGGCGGCTGCCGCGCAGGTCGAGCCAAAGCCCGGCCGGCGTGTGGGTCATGCGGAGCAGCACCGTATCGCAATGCGCGCAACGCAGCACCGCGCCCATGACGCCGCCATAGGCGCGCGCGGCGCCGATTTCGGCTACTGCGCTGCAACCGGCGCAGACGATTTCCGCCGCCGTCACGTCGAGCGCAAACAATTCGCGCAACAGCCCGCCGGCCGCATTGCCGTCGAGCGCCAATTCGTTTTGCGGTTGCATTGTCATAGTCCTTCCCTCTCTCAAATTCCCGTCGGCCCGAAACGTTCCGTCTTGATCAGATGCGGCGCGTGGCCGATATCGCGAAGGCTGCGCGCCGCCGTTTCTACGAGCGGCGTCGGCCCGCAAACGAAAATGCGCGGGCTCGATGCCGGCGCAAAGCCGACCTCCTGCAACATGGCGCGATCGATACGACGCGCCAGGCCGCGCCAGCCGGCTGGGCGCTCGCGCGTGAGCGTGTGGACGACGTCAACTCCGTCGGCCTTTGCGGCAAGCCGATCCAATTCAGCGCGGTAGATGATGTCATCGAAGCTGCGCGAGGAATAAATGAGCCGCGCCGGCGCCTTGCCAGGCGCGGCCTGGCGATGGCGCAGCATGGCCATCAGCGGAACCACGCCGGAGCCGCCGGCGATGAGCAGCAGCGGGCCGCCGAGCTCGGGCGTCCAGACGAAATAGCCGCCGATGGGCCCGCGCAATTCGAAACGGTCGCCCATCTGCGCCACGCCGGCGAGATAGGACGACACCTCGCCTTCTGCGATGCGCTCAACGGTCAGCAGCAACGGCGCGCCTGGCGCGGAAGCGATCGAATAGCTGCGCTGCGCCTGGTAGCCGTCTTCCGCGGTGAGGCGTACGTCGACATGCTGACCGGCTCTGTGCCCCGGCCAGGCGGGCACATCCAATACCAGCGAGCGCACACGCGGCGTTTCCTCGATCACCTCGCGCACTTCCGCCGTCATCCATGACAGACGCTTCGGCGCCTCAATCCCCGGCATAACGCTGCTCGCGCCAGGGATCGCCGTAGATGTGATAGCCGAGTTCCTCCCAGAAGCCCGGCTGCTCGATGTCGATAAATTGCAGACGGCGTACCCATTTGGCGCTCTTCCAGAAATAAAGATGCGGCACCAACAGCCGCGCCGGGCCGCCATGTTCCGGATCGAGCGGCTCGCCGTCGAAATGCGTCGCCACCATGGCCTTGCCGTCGACCAGATCTTCCGCCGGCACGTTGGTGGTGTAGCTGCCGTCGCAGTGCGCCAGCACGAAGGGCGCCGGCGGCTCGGAGAGGCCCGCCGCTTCCAGCAGCGTGTCGATGGAAACGCCGCGCCAATGCGTGTCGAGCTTCGACCAGGTAGTAACGCAATGGATGTCGACTGTCAGTTCGGTCTGCGGCAATGCAGTGAATTCGGCCCAACTCCATTCGCCGACCGGACTGTCGCCGTCGTCAAGCGAAAAGCGCCAGCTCCTGAGATCGGCTTCCGGCGTAGGCCCGGCCGAGAGCACCGGAAAATCGGTGACCAGGTGTTGGCCCGGCGGCACGCGCGCGCTTTGGCCGCCAGCTCGGCGCCCGCGGAAACCGCGCGAAATCGGAGGCTCGCTCATGACGACAGATCCCGCTCACCGGCGAGCGAGTTTCGCGCGCGGTATTGGCAATGACAATATGCAAACGGCGGAAGTCTGCCGGTTGGCGTGGCTCCACGGCGCTAAGCGCCGTTGACCGAGGGTGGCGGGGCATGGCCGATTGCGCCGCCGCGAGCAATCGGGCAACTAGCGGCCATGACGAAATTCATCGTCGACTTCGGACAGAGCGTGGCGCCGGCGCCCGACGGCCGGCTGGACGGCCCGGCCTTTCACCGCAACCACGAGCCGATCTGGTCGGCGATCGCGGGCTTCCTGCGCGCGCAAACGGGCGATGTGCTGGAACTCGGCAGCGGCACCGGCCAGCACGCGACGGAATTTGCCCGGCGGGCGCCCAATCTCATCTGGTGGCCGAGCGATATCTTTGCCTCGCATCTTGCCAGTATCGAGGCCTGGCGGCGGCAAGAGGAGTTGACCAACTTGCGCGCGCCGCAGCGCATCGACCTCATGGATGCCGCTTGGACCTGGACGGCGGACGGACGAGCGGGGCCGCCGCTTACCGCCATGCTCTGCATCAACGTGCTGCACATTTCACCCTGGGCGGTGTCGCGGAACCTCATCGCCGGCGCCGGACGCTTTTTGCGCGAAGGCGGCAGCCTGTTCGTCTACGGCCCGTTCATGCGCGGCGGGCGGCACTCGGCGCCGAGCAATGCCGGTTTCGATGCCACGTTGCGGGCGGAAAACCCGGACTGGGGCGTGCGCGATATCGACGACTTGCAAGCGCTAGCGCAAGCCGCCGGGCTGAGTTTGGGCGAAACCGTGCCGATGCCGGCCAATAATCTGGTCCTGGCATTCACCCGCGCGGTCGGCCAGAATTGAATCGTCACTCTCACTTCACGCAAGGCACCATGACGCCGGAACCCAATCTCGATATCGCCCATCTCGGCCACCTCGAACTGCTGACGCCGACTTTCGATAAGAGCGCGCGCTTTTTCATCGACGTCATGGGCATGACCCAGAGCGGCGAGCAAGGCGACAGTATCTTTCTGCGCGGCTACGACGATTACGAGCGCTATACGCTCAAGCTCACGGCGTCGAAGACCAACGGCATGGGCCATGTCGCCTACCGCACGCGTTCGCCGCAGGCGCTGGAGCGGCGCGCCGCCGCGCTCAAGGGCTCCGGCTTCGACGTCGGTTGGAGCGACGGCGATCTCGGCCACGGCAAGACCTTCGTCTGCAAGGACCCGGACGGCCACGTCATCGAGCTCTATTACGACACCGAATGGTACGAGCCGCCGCCGGACCAGAAGCCGGCCTTGAAGAACCAGGCGCAACGCTTTCCCGCGCGCGGCTGCAACGTGCGGCGGCATCGATCACTGGAACGGGCTTGCCGCCGATATTTCCGCCTGCCGCAAATTCTTCGAGGATTATCTCGGCTTTCGCCTGACCGAGCGCATCGTCATGAACGACGGCAGCGAGGCCGGCATCTGGCTCACCGCCACCAACAAGTCCTACGATTTCGCCTATACGCGCGACCACACCGGCGCGCGCGGGCGCTTCCACCACGTCACCTACGCGCTCAATTCGCGCGAGGAGGTTCTCTTGGCGGCCGACATTTTCCTCGAGAACGGCGTGTTCATCGAGACCGGCCCGCACAAGCACGCCGTTCAGCAGACGTTTTTCCTCTACGTCTACGAGCCGGGCGGCAACCGGGTGGAAGTCGCCAATGCCGGCGCCAAGCTGATCCTGGCGCCCGACTGGAAGCCGATCACCTGGACCGAGGCCGAGCGCAAGAAGGGCCAGGCCTGGGGGTTGCAGACCATCGAATCGTTCCACACGCACGGGACGCCGGAGGTGCCGGCCTCCGGAAAGGCATGACCATGCCCCGCCGCAACACACCGCGTATATCCTTCATTGGCTTCGGCGAAGCCGGACAGGCGATTGCCTCGGGCTTGCGCGAGACCGGCATTGAGCGCATCGCCGCTTGGGACATCCTGTTCCCCGAGGCCGACGGTGCGCGGTTGAAGGCGGCCGGCGAAGCGATCGGCGTGCGGCTCGCCAAATCGGCGGCTGACGTGGTGCGCGACACCGACATGATTATTTCCGCGGTGACGGCAGCTTCCAGCCTGGAGGCCGCCCGTTCGGTCGAGCCGCATCTTTCCCGCGCGCCCTATTATCTCGACATCAATTCGGTCTCGCCCGGCCGCAAGCGCGACACCGCAGCGCTGCTCGGCGGCAAGGCGCGCTACGTGGACGTCGCGGTGGTCGCGGCGATCCACCCGCTACGCCACAAGACCCCGCTATTGATCGCCGGCCCGCACGCCGAGGCAATCGCGCCGCTGCTCGGCGAATTGGAGATGAAGCTGAACGTGGTCGGCGCCGACACCGGCCAGGCCGCCGCCATCAAGATGATCCGCAGCGTGATGATCAAAGGCATCGAGGCGCTCACGCTCGAATGTTTCCTCGCCGCCGCGCGTGCCGGCGTGCTTGAGGAAGTTACCGCGTCGTTCAAGAACAATTACCCGACGCTCGATTTCAGCAAGATCGCCGATTATAATTTAGAGAGGATGGCGAGCCACGGCGAGCGGCGCGCCGCCGAGATGGAAGAGTCGGCCGCCACTTTACGTGAGCTCGGGCTCGATCCGCTGATGGTCGAGTCGACCGTCAAGCGCCAGCGCGAAATGGGCGCCATCGGCAAAGACGGCAGCGTGCGCTCAACGCTCAAGAGCGGACATGCAGCCATGCTCGACGCCATCAGCGCCGCCAAGAAGCGCTGCTAAACCCCGCAACGGTTTCGGGCAACGAAAAACGGGCCGCCACCGGCGGCCCGCTCGCTTGCGGCAAGTTTCTCCGGCTACTTCTTGACCGGCGGGATTTGCATCATTTCCGCGATCTGTTCCTTGGTCAGCGGCTTCTCCAGGAATTTCAACTTAACCGCGTCGCGGATGGCGCCGTCGAGATCGGCAAAGTGGTCGGTCTGCAGCGCTGCCTTCGGCTGGAATTTTTCCATCGACTCCTTGAGCAGTTCGACGGGTTTGTGCATTTTTTTCGAATACATCTCGATCGCCTTGGGATCGGAATACATCCAGTCCACCGCCTCGCGGTAGCCGTCCATGAAACGCATGATGGCGTCGTGCTTGGTCTTCAACGCATTGGCGTTGACGATCAGCAAGCGCACGGTCTGCCCGCGCAGCGAGGGAACATCGCTGCCGTGCGCGACGATGCGGATTTTTCCTTCCTTGATTTCCTGCAAGCCGAACGGCGGCGCCGCCCAGCCGATATCGACTTGCCCCGACATCACCGCGGTCAGCGTTGCCGCCGGCCCGCCGGTCGCGGTCGGCTTCGCCTTGGCACCGAGCTCGCTGATGAAGGCCACCACGATATTGTTGGAGCTCGATCCATTGGTCGAATAGGCGATGGTCGTTTCCGGCGTCGCATCCTTCAGGCTTTTGATCTTGGAAACGGACTTCACGTACCAATAGAGATCGCCTGTGCCGGTGAACATGGGCGCCAGGATGCGCACCGGAGCGCCCTTGGAGAATGCGCGGAACGCACCCGCCGCGCCGACGCCGGCGCCGATATCGGCCGAGCCCGAGATTACCGCTTGCAGCGTTTCCCCCGCGCCCTGCGTGCCGACGTTTTCCAGCACCAAGCCGTGCTTCTTGAAGATGCCGGCGTCCTGGCCGAGCGTCGGCGCCTGGTTTTCCCAATTGTTGATCTGACCGATCGCTAATTTGAGGTGATCTTGCGCGGCGGCGGGGTGGCCGGCAAGCGCTAGCGGCACGGCGAGACCGAGCGCGGCGGCGACGGTTTTGAGCCTGTTCATTCGATGTTCTCCCACTGAATTATTTTCTATCGTTGCGCATCCTCGGTGGGCGACATTCAACACCGATTGCCGCCCATGGCGAAAGCCCAAAATTTAGCGGCGTCGGCGGCGTGGCTTCGCTTTCGCCCTCGGCGGCCTGGCTTTCTTGGGCGGCAGAGGCCCGCCCGCCTTGGCCACCCGCATTGCCCAGTAGTCCCATGAGCGCGTGAGCCCGGTGGTATTACCGATGATCTTAAAGCAGAGGTCGATTTCGCCGGACGAAAATGCTTCCAGCGCTCCAATCGTCATGGCGCGCACCTGAAAATCGGCGTTGCGGCAGGATATAATGCATCGGAAGACGCAATCGCGCACGCTGGTGCCGACCGCCGTCACGCCGTGCCGATTCATCAGCACCATCCAGTGCGGCCCCAGCGCGCGGGCAAGCGACGCGCCATGCTCCGGCTTGACCACCAGCAAATCCGTGTCGCCGAATTCGTCGCGCTGATCCCAGAACGGCGGCCGGTCGCCGCCGATGGTGCCGAGAGCGAAAACCGGCACATAGTCGGTGCGCGTGGCCAATAAAGGCATGAAGGCCGGCGAATGATGATGGCAGACCGACATCACGTCCGGTCGTGCTTTGTAAATCTCACCATGGATCACGCGCTCGGAATATTGTGCCACGCCTGGATCGCGCATCGGCCGCGAGTTGAGGTCGTATTCGATCAGCCCATCCGGCGTCACCATGTCGGGCGCGCTCGATTTCGACAGGAAATAGCGCCGCGGATTGTCGGGATGGCGCATGCTGACATGGCCAAAGGTGTCGAGCACGTTTTCGTTGGCGGCGATGCGGTTGGCAAGCGCGAGGTCGGCGCGCGCTTCGGTCAGTCTGTCGGCCACGGAAGTTTCCTCTCAACGTTATGATGGGTTGGCGGCGAACATTATAGGGCATCGGCGCCGCCGGAACCGTTCGGCCGGTCGTTCAGCAAGCTCGACACCGATTCTGCGCGCGACGTTTGCGACCGCAAGATTCAAGGTCGGCAAAGCGCGCGATTTGGACCCCGCGGGGAGCTCCGCCGGCGACAAAAATGCGCCGATTTTTGCGTTGTCGCACAGGCTGGGAGGCGTCTCAAGTAGACACAACTAGGTCCAACACCACATCTGGTGTTTTTGGCCCTGGCGGACTGCTGCGGGCGTCAACCTATTGGTGCTCGATTGGCCAAATAATTAGTTCTTTACAAGCATGGTTAAAACGGAAAAACTAGTGGTGGCGTAATAACTTAAATGGTTAACGGGGCGTTGAGCGATGAAACACGTATCCAAGGCGTTCTTCGGTGCCCTGCTTGTCCTCGGGCTGGCGGGCGTCATTCCTGAAACGGCGCTGGCGGCTGATGGCACCCACTGGGACACGGTCTGTAATTGCCGGCGCCCGGACTCGCAATATCACACCCGGCGCTACGTTCGCGAGGCGCCGCGTGTCCTCACCCACCAACGCGTGGTCAATCGTACCAATGTCGTCAGGCACACCAAGCTGATCCAGGAAAACCGCCTGGTCGTGCATGTGCGTCCGGTGATCAACCGCGAAGTGATCGTGCACCGCACCAACACGCTGGTGCGCAACATCACGCTGCACCGGGTCAATACGACCAACAAGCTGCGCGAAGAGCGCCGCCACGAGACGGTCAACCGCTACGAGCGCGGTTCGGTGCGCGTCGTGAACGAGTATCACAACGTTCGCGGCGTCAACTGCAACTGCGGCTATGAAGGCGGCCGCGGCCTCGTGAGCAGCAGCGGCTACGACGGTGAAGGCGGCGACCAAGTCTCCTATCGCAACTAGTTGCGCCTTTAGCGAACGACGTTAACCGCCTCGCCGGGAAACCGGCGGGGCGGTTCTTTTATGCCCAAAGCGGCCGCGCATCAGATGCGTTTGATCGGAATGGCGCCGAGGAAGTCGCGCTTGGCGAGCTCCACGCCGCAATGACGCAGGATGCTGTAGGCCGCGGTGAGATGGAAATAGAAATTCGGCAGCACAAAATGATCGAGGTAATCGGCACCTTTCATCTGGCCCTTGGCCGGCCCGAGCGGAAAGGTGATCTCGCTTTCAGCGACGCCATCGATCGCCTTGCGGTCGAGCGTCTTGAGATAGGCGAGCGTCTTGCCGATACGTTCCTTGAGCTGGTCGAGGCTCGTCTCGTTGTCGTCGAATTTCGGCGGCTCGGCGCCGGCGAGGCGGCCGGCACCGTTCTTGGCATGGTCGCAGGTAACCTGCACCTGACGCAAAAGCGAGAACATGTCCGGCGCGAGCCGCGAACCGAGCAGCACGGCAGGATCGATTTTCTTCGCGGCGGCAAAGGCCGCGGCCTTGTCGAGTACGCCCGACAACGCATTGAGGCCGATCTCGAAGACCGGCAGGGAGGCCTGGGACATGGAATAGGGCATGGGGGATCCTTGCGGGATGAATATGGAGCCGGCGCGGGGCCGGGGCGGCGGACGATGCATACAAAGGCCCGACGGTTCAACCCGGGGTTTGACTTCGGCCGCAAAATGTAATGTTATATTATAACATTTTGGCATTCAGGGGATTCCATGCAGGTTCGCGTTTTTCGCCCCTTGCGTCGGGTGGTGTTGTCGTTTGTCATCACGGCTGCGTTCGCGGGCGCCGCACGGGCGCAAGAGGTGCTTCCGGAAATCATTGTGCAGGCGCAGCGCCCAGCCCCACCACGCCCGGCCGCTGCCCCTACGGCGCAGCCGAAGAACGACCTCGCCACGACGAATACGAAATTTGATATGGCGCGGGACAACCTGTCGCCGCGCTTCGGCGCAAGCTCATTCGATATGAACCGCGCCTTCATCGAAACGCTGCCGCAAGGCACCGATGCGCCGATCAACAGCGTGATGCTGCAAGCGCCGGGCGTCGCGAAGGACAGCGCCGTCAACGGCGATATCCACGTGCGCAACGAGCACGCCAATGTGCAATACCGGATCAATGGGATCATTCTGCCCGACGGCATATCCGGCTTCGGTCACGTCCTCGATACCAGCTTTGCCGGCTCTCTCGCGCTGATCACCGGGGCGCTGCCGGCGCAGTTCGGCTTGCGCACCGCCGGCATCGTCGACATCCAGACCAAGAGCGGCAATTCGCTGATGCAGGGCGGCAGCGTCGGCATTTATGGGGGGAGTTTCGGCACCCTAACGCCAAGCTTCGACTACGGTGGGCGCAGCGGCAACACGGAATATTTTGTCACCGGTCGCGGTTTCACCAGCAATCTCGGCATCGAAAATCCAACCGACAGTTACAATGCGATCCACGACCGCACCTACCAGGGAAACTTCTTCGGCTACACCTCGACGGTGCTCGACCCGCAGACGCGTGTGAGTACGATCTTCGGCAATACCACCAACCGATTTCAGATCCCGAACAATCCGGGGCAAATGCCGGGGTTCACCGCTTTCGGCGTCAGCAATTTCGACTCGTCGACGCTTAATGAGCACCAAGCAGAGCAGAATACCTTCGGCGTACTGGCGCTGCAGAAATCCGTCAACGGATTTGACTTCCAGGTCGCCGCCTTCTCCCGCTACAGCACGCTGCATTTCGTTCCGGATACGATCGGCGACTTAGTCTTCAACGGCATCGCATCGGATGTTTACCGCCGCGGCTTCGCTAACGGCCTACAGGGCGACGGCTCCTACAAACTCAACGACGCGCACACACTGCGGGCGGGCTTCACCATCGACGGCCAAAGCACGCAAAACAGCAACATCTCGACGGTGCTGCCGCTCGACATGTCCGGCAACCCAGTCGACATGCCGTTCAACGTGACCGACAACAGTTCGAAATTCGGCTGGATCGCCGGGGTCTACGTGCAGGACGAATGGAAAGTCACCAACCAGCTGACGCTCAACGTCGGCCTGCGTTTCGATCAGATGTGGCAATATATCGACGCCAACCAGCTAAGCCCGCGCGTCAACATCGTGTACAAGCCGCTCGACGGCACGACGCTGCATGCGGGCTATGCCCGCTACTTCACGCCGCCGCCGCAGGCGATCGCCGCGCCCGCCGCTATCGCGCCCTTCGCCAATACGACGGCGCAGCCGGATACATTCCAGCAAAGTCCGGTGCTGCCGGAACGCGCGCATTATTTCGACGCCGGCATCGTGCAGAAGATCACGCCGCAGCTCGAGGTCGGGCTCGACGTCTACTACAAGATTTCCAGAGATCTGCTGGACGACGGGCAATTCGGCGCGGCGCTGATCCTCAACGGGTTCAACTACGAGAAAGCCTATAACAGCGGCGTTGAACTGAGTGCGACCTACAAAGACGGCAATTTCAGCGCCTATGGCAACCTGGCCTGGGCCCGCCAGGTCGCCACCAATATCGTCTCGAACCAATATCTGTTCAGCGCCGACGATCTCGCCTATATCGCAACCCACTACATCAACACCGATCATGCGCAGCAGTTGACCGGTTCGGCCGGCGCCTCCTACCTCTGGCGCGACACCCGGTTCAGCGCGAGCATGATCTACGGCAGCGGGCTGCGCGCCGATCTCATGTTGCCGGATGGGACATCCATCCCGAACGGCGATCATGTCGCCCCTTACGCGGAGGTCAATGTCGGCATCTCGCACGAGATCAAGCAGCCCGACGGCAAGCCGATTACGGTCCGTTTCGACGTCGTGAATTTGTTCGACACGATCTACCAGATCAGAAACGGGTCGGGCGTCGGCGTATTCGCGCCGCAATTCGGGATGCGCCGCGGCTTCTTCGCCGGGATTTCGAAAAGATTGTGAGGTCTTTATGATGACCCAAACTGAACGCGGGAGTGGCCTTGTCTTCGCCTTGCTGCGCCCGTTATCTAGGCGGGCGCTCCGACCCAACCCGAAGAACCGGCTGCGATGGAAGCCATTCGCGAACTAACCATGCTGCCGCACCGTCCGGAAACCGGGCGTTGGGCGCTTTGTATCGCGCTGGCGCTCGGCATTCACGCGGCCGCGGCTGCCGTCTTGGTGGGGCAGTGGAACGCGGCGCCCTTTCAGGTGGCGAACGCGCCGGTGATCGTCGTCGAGCTGGAAACCCTTCCGGTTGCCCCCGACATCAAGCCGACGGAAGCGCCGCCCGGTCCGCAGCAGCCACAGGTAGCAGCCCAACCGGTGCGTCCGAAGCCGGTGGAGAAGACTGCCGAGCCAATGCCGCTGCCGCCGCAGCCGACCGCGCAAAAGCCGGTCGAGCGGACGGCTGCATTACCGGCCGAGCCGAAAGCCGAGCTGCAGACCGCGGCCACGCCGACGCCGAAGTCGCTCGACAAGCCCACCGAAAAGCCGGTTGAAAAAAACGCGGAAAAGCCGATCGAAAAGCAGCACAAATCCCGCCATGCAAGCCTCGCCAGCGCGCCGAGCACGGCCGACCGAAAAGCCGCGCGCGCGGCGGCGCCGACGCCGGGCGCCGCTTCGAGCGACCCCGACGCCTTGCCGAACTGGAAATCGCAACTCGCCGCCCGGCTCGAACGCTACAAGCGCTATCCGGAACAGGCGCAGGCGCGCGGCGAGCAAGGCGTAGCGCAACTCGCCTTCAGTATCGATCGCAGCGGCGGCGTGCATCGCGCCCGCATCGCGCACAGTTCAGGTTCGCGGGCGCTCGATGAGGCGACGCTGGCGCTGGTCGAACGCGCAGCGCCGCTACCGCCGCCGCCGCGTGAAATTTCCGGCGCGCAAATCGCGATCGTCGTGCCGATCCGCTACACGATCCGTTGAGGCCGGCGCTTCAGCCGGCTTTCAAATCCGCCCGCGCAATGCTCGATGGTGCGCCGAGAACGCGCCCCAGCATGACCAGCACCGGGCCGGGCAAATCGGCCTGCGCCAGGCGCGCCGGCAGCTCGCCGATCGGCGCCGCGACCACCGTCTGGTCGGGGCGCGTCGCGCGCGCGATGGCCAAAGCGGGCGTTTGCGGATCGAGACCTTCGGCGGTGGCCCTGTCGACCAGCGCGGCGAGGGTGCGCACTGGCATGTAGATCGCCGTGGTGGTCGAGGGATCGGCGAGCGCGCGCCAATCGAAATCGTCCGGCAGCGCGCCGTCATGGGCGTGGCCGGTGACGTATTGCAGGCGCCGGGCGTGTTTGCGGTCGGTGAGCGGCAGGCCAAGCTTCGCCGCCGCGCCCTGCGCCGCGGTGATGCCGGGCACCACCTCGACCGCGATCGACGCCGCCTCGCAGGCTGCGATCTCCTCGGCGGCGCGGCCGAAGATCAGCGGATCGCCGCCCTTGAGCCGCACCACGCGCTTGCCCTGGCGGGCGAGCGCAGACCATCAGCGCGTTGATGTCTTCTTGTTTGCACGACGGTCCGAAGCCGGTTTTGCCGACCAGCATCTTGCGCGCCTCGCGGCGGGCGAAGTCGAGCACATCGCGCGACACCAGATCGTCGAACAAAATGACGTCGGCCGATTGCAGCGCCCGCACGGCACGCAGCGTCAGCAGTTCGGCATCGCCCGGGCCGGCGCCGACCAGAGTAACTGAGCCGTTCTCGATCGCCGCACCGAGACCTTGCACCTCGGCGACGAAGCGGTCGAAATCGGTCTGCGTCGGCTCGCTGTCGGGATTTTGCATCGCGTGCGCGGTGAACAGTTGCCAGAACTTGCGCCGGCCGGAGAACGGCAGCCCGGTCGCCTTCACCGCCGCGCGCCAGCGCGCCGCCGCGGCCGCCCAATCGGCAAAGCCTTTTGGCAGCAAAGCTTCGAGCTTGGCGCGGATCGCCTGCGCGAAGACGGGCGCTGCGCCGTCGGTCGAAATGCCGATCACCAAGGGAGAACGATTGACGATGGCGCCGAAGGCAAAATCGCAGAAGGCCGGCCTGTCGATTACGTTGACCGGAACGCCAGCGGCGCGCGCCGCTGAGGCGAAGACGGCCGCGCCCTCGTCATCCTCGAAAGCGCCGATGGCGACCGCCGCGACGGAAAAGTCGTCCGCGGTCCAACTGCGCCGTACCACCGCGATTGCGCCGCGCGGCGGATCGTTGGCGATTTGCAACAGTTCGTCGGACGGCGCCTCGGCATAGACGTAAACGCGGGCGCCTGCCGCCGACAACAGCTCCGCCTTCCAGGCCGCCGCCGGGCTGCCGCCAGCAATGACCGCGCGTTTTCCCTCGAGCGCCAGGAACACCGGCAGCCGCGCCAGCGGCGCCATTTTACCGGCGGGCATTTCGGCAGGTGTACGAATGATATCCACGGCTGCTAATCCTTCAGTAAACATCCGCCTGGTAGCGGTCGTTCTTCTTCAATTCGGCGACGTAGCGCGCGGCGTCTTCCGGAGAGCGCTTGCCGTGCTCGGCGACGACGTCGATCAGCGCGCGTTCGACGTCCTTGGCCATGCGCAAGGCGTCGCCGCAGACATAGATATGCGCGCCTTTGCTCAGCCATTCCCAGAGGTCGCGGCCGTCGTCGCGCATGCGATGCTGCACATAGATCTTTTCCTTGCCGTCGCGCGACCAGGCGAGCGTCAGCCGCGTGAGCAGGCCGCTCTTGCGCATTTCCTTCAGTTCATCCTCGTAGAAGAAATCGTAGTCGCTGCGCTGATGGCCGAAATAGAGCCAATTGGGGCCGGGCGCGTCGGTCGCCTGGCGCTCCTGCAGAAAGGCGCGGAACGGCGCGAAGCCGGTGCCGGGTCCGATCATGATGATGGGCTTGCCCGGATCGGCTGGCAGCGCGAAATGCTGCGCCTTCTGCACATAGACCTTGATCTTGTCGCCCGGCGCGATGCGGCCGCCGAGAAAAGTCGAGGCGACGCCAAGCCGCATGCGCTCGCCGACCTTGTAGCGCACGGCGTCGACGGTGAGCGAGACGCGGCCGGGATTGGCCTTGAGCGACGATGAGATCGAATAGACGCGCGGCTGCAAAGGATCGAGCGCCTCGATGAAGGCCTCCGGATCGGGCCGGATGCCGGGAAACTTCTGCAACGCCGCCAGCACGTCGAGCGTTGCGGCGTCGCCGTCCGGGTCTTGCCCTTCGGCCAGCGCCTTGGCTTTCTTCTTGCGGTCGCCGCCGGTGAGGTACGAAATGAACTCGAACAGCATGTCGGGCGCCGGCGACAGCGACACGCCGTCGGTAAGCACTTCGCGCAGCGTGCGGCCGCCGATGGGGAAATCCGCCGGCGCGTCGAGCGCAGCGATCACCGCCTCGACCAGCGCCGGATCGTTGGCCGGATAGATGCCGAAACTGTCGCCGACCGCGTAATCGAGCCCGCTTTCGGCAAGATCGAACTCGATGTGCCAGGTTTCCTTTTCCGAGCCTTCTTTGTTGAGGCGGCGGCGCGAGACGAAAGTGGCGAGCACCGGATTGTCGCGCGAGCGGCCGGGCGCGGAAACGGGCGCGGGTGCTGGTTCCGCCTTCGCCACGGGCGGCGCCGCGCCGAGCTCCGCATAGAGGTTCTTGAGCATGCGGGCGGTGTCCTTGCCGCCCGGCACGCACAGGTTCAGCCGCTCTTCCTTTTTGGTGAACAGCGCGTCGGCGTAGTCCTTGCAGTTATAGCCGCACTGGCTGCAATCCTGCTGCGCCATCGCCGCCATCATGCGGCGCGGCAGCGGCTTGCCCTCGGCGAGCTTCATGCGGTCGGGCAGCGGCATTGCCGGGTCGTGCCAGGGCGCGCCGTCGTCCTCCTCCGGCGCGCGGGCGCGACCACGCCGGGCAGGAGCTTTGCGGCTTCAGCGTTCGTCAGCGGCGTCACGCTCTCATCAAGCGAGATCATGCCGGCGAACAGGCCGTTGAGCCAGGTGCGCTGTTCCGGCGTGAACGGCGCCGTCTCCGGGATCAGCGAGGGGATGCGCGGGGTGATGCTCATTCCGCCGCCTCCAGCTCGACCATGGACTTGAGCGCGTCGATTTCATGCCGGCGGGCGAAGGCGATGAAGCTTTCCTGCGGCGATTGCGCGGTGCGCGAGATAGGTCTTGAGCATGCGCTCGATAGTCTTCGGCGCATCCTGCGCCTTCACGTCGCGATAGAGCTCGCGGCCGAGCGCGGCGTAAGGCCCGAAGCCGCCGCCGATCAGCATGTGATAGCCCTCGACCGGATCGGCGTCCTCGCCGACCTCGACCTTGCAGGCGAGCAGCCCGATTTCGCCGACAAAATGCTGCGCGCAGGAATGATGGCAGCCGGTGAGATGGATGTTGACCGGCGTGTCGAGGGCAACGCGCGTCTCGCACCAGCGCGCGATCTCCTCGGCGTGGCGCTTGGTGTCGGAAGCGGCGAATTTGCAGCCCGTATTGCCGGTGCAGGCGACGAGCCCGGCGCGGATTGCGTTGGTTTCGATGGCGAGGCCGAGCCCTTCGATCCTCGCCTGCGCCGCGTCCAATTTGTGCGACGGCACGCCGGAGATCAGCAGGTTCTGCCAGACTGTAAGGCGGATATCGCCGTCGCCCAATTCGCGGGCGATGTCGGCTAAGCCCTTCATCTGCGCGACCGTCAGCCGGCCGACCGGCACCACCACGCCGATCCAGTTGAGCCCTTCCTGCTTCTGCGGATGAATGCCGAGATGGGCGGTGCGCGAGAAGGCCGGGCGCGGCTCGAGCGCGCCGGCGACGGCGCGCGTCGAGCTTGCGGCCGAGCTTCTCCTCCATCAGGCCGAGGAACTTCTCGACGCCGAATTTGTCGAGCACGTATTTGAGCCGCGCCTTGGTGCGGTCGGTGCGGTCGCCGTGGTCGATGAACACGCGCACCACCGCGTCGGCGACCATGCGTGGCATCGGCCGGCTTGACCAGCACGCCGGTGTCGCCGGCAAAACTGCGGTGCCCGGTGAGCCCGCCGAGGCAGAGGCGGAACCAGATGCCGGGCTTCGAGCCCGAAGCCGTCCTTCACCTGCACCGCCTGGAAGCCGATGTCGTTGGTGTCCTCCAGCACCGGAATGATGCCGGCGCCGTCGAAGCCGACATTGAACTTGCGCGGCAGGCCGTAGAGCGAGCGGTCGTTGAGAATGTGGAAGTGCCATTCGCGCGTGTACGGGCGCGTGTCGATCAGTTCCTGCGGGTCGATGCCGGCGGTCGGCCCGCCGGTGACGTTGCGGATATTGTCGGCGCCGGAGCCGCGCGAGCACAGCCCCAAGTCCTGGACCGCCTCGATCATCGCGACCGCGTTCTTGGCTTCGATCTCGCGCACCTGCAGATTGGCGCGCGTGGTGACGTGCGCGTAGCCGCCGCCATAACGTTCGGCGAGATCGGCGACACCGGCAAACTGCGCCGCCTTGAGGATGCCGTTCGGCATGCGCAGCCGGCACATGAAGGAGTTCTGGTTCGGCGCGACGTAGAACAGGCCGAAGAAACGCCAGCGGAAATTGTCCGGCGGTTTCGGATATTCGTTGCGCGAACCGCAAATCCTTCAGCCGCTCGTAAGTGTCGAACGGATGCTGCTCGCGCTTGAATTTCTCCGGGTCGGACAGCTTGCCGCCGGCCTTGAGCACGCGGTCTTGCGCTTTCAAAGCGGCGGCGTCGGGGCCGACCGGCTCCGGCGCGGGGGCGGCAGCCGCCCCCGCCAGTCCCGTGGACGAGCCGGCAAAACCTTTCGCCGTGCGCGCGATCTGCAAGCCGGCGGCGAAGCCCTCCAGATAGCGCTTCTGTTCGGGCTCGAAGTCGCCGGCCGCCCTCTCACCCGCCGGCTTGTGATCGACGCCGGCTTGCGTGGTCATTCCGCCGGCACCTGCGTGGGCATGGCGAGCGGCGGCGAGAGCTTGCGCGGCCTGTGCGTGATGTAGATCGCCAGCCCCGTGAAGATGAAGCCGCCGACCAGATTGCCGATGGTCACCGGAATCTGGTTCCACAGCCACCACTGCGCGACCGTGATCTTGGCGCCCATCATCATGCCGGTGGGGATGATGAACATGTTCACCACCGTGTGCTCGAAGCCTTGGGCGAAAAAGATGAACACCGGCATGTAGGCGCAGGCGATCTTGCCGATGGTCGAATTGGTGGTCATCGCCGCGACGATGGCGAGACAGACCATCCAGTTGCATAGGATCGCCTTGACGAAGACCGTGACCATGCCGGCAAAACCGATGGCTTCGTAGCCGGTAGTCTTGGCCTGCGCGATGGCGATGATCTTGGCGGCGACGCCGGCCGGCGCCGCGGTGCCGAAATTGGTCAACGCAATCGCCAGCAGGCCGCCATAGACGACGCTGCCGATCATGTTGCCGAGAAAGATCCAGCCGAAATTGGCAAGCATGTGCGGCGTGCTGGCGTCGCGCTCCATCCAAGGCAGCGGCACCAGGCCGAAAGCGCCGGTGACCAGGTCGAGGCCGAGCAGAACGATGAGGATCAACCCGACGGGAAAGATCAATGCGCCGACCAGCGGCTGGCCGGTCTGCACCGCGCCGGTAATGGCGAGGCTGGTGGCCGCAGCCAGGATGCTGCCGGCGAGCGCGCCGCGGATGACGAGATCGGCCGGCGCTAAATCCAATTTGCGGCGCCCAGTTTCCACCATGGCGCTGGCGACGTCGACGGGCTTCACATAATCCATTTCTCGACTCCCTGAATTGGCGGTCGCCAAGATCGGTGCGCAACAAGACCCCGCCGGCCGCAGTGCTATTGTTGCTGCAAGGCAGCAAAGATTGTGCCAGCTCGGAAGCCATTGATGTATTTGAAATAATTGTACACAGGGGAACTTTAGCGGGGTATTTGCCTCGCAAAGCAGCAACGTCCGTCGAATAACTGGGCACGGCCAGCGGCCCGCGATTCACGGCTGCGGCCGCCCGGTTTTGCCGCCGGCATGGGCGTGGAAGTCGCGGCCGTTGCCGGTCGCCGCGACAAAGCCGGCGCGGATACAGAAATCGCCGAAGCGCTCGCCCTTCTGCCGGCCGGCGGCATAGGCCGCAAAAATCGGATCGAGCGCGGCGACGACGCCGGCGTGATCGAGATCCTCGGCATAAAGCTTGTTGAGACGCGAGCCGTCGAAGGCGGCACCGAGATAAAGATTGTAGCGGCTCGGCCCTTTGCCGACCAAACCGATCTCGGCCAGATACGGACGCGCGCAGCCGTTCGGGCAGCCGGTCATGCGGATGATGATGTCGTCGGCGGACAGTTTTTGCGCGGTCAGCTTTTCGTCGAGCGCGCCGAGCAGATCGGGCAGATAGCGTTCGCTTTCGGCGAGCGCCAGGCCGCAGGTCGGCAGCGCAACGCAAGCCATGGAGTTGCGCCGCAGGCCGGACCAGGGCGCCAGCAGCCCCGCCTCTTTCGCCAGCCAATGGATTTCGCTGCGTTGGGCGTTCGGGATATTGGCGACGATTAGGTTCTGATTGGGCGTGATGCGGAAATCGCCGTCATGATTTTGCGCAATGCTTCGCAGGGCCGACATCTGCTTGGCGCCGGCGCGATCGAGCAGCCGGCCGTTCTGCACGAACAGCGTCAGATGGCTGCGCCCCTCGGCGCCGTCGGTCCAGCCGTAGCGGTCACCGGTCGAAGTGAACGAGAACGGCTGCGGGGAGCTAAGCGTGACGCCGGCGCGCTTTTCGACCTCGGCACGGAAAGCGTCGAGCCCGCGGTCCTCGATGGTGTATTTCAGCCGCGCATGCTTGCGGTTTAAGCGGTCGCCCCAATCGCGCTGCACGGTGACCACGGCTTCGGCAATCGCCACCGCATCCTTGGTGGCGCAGAAGCCCATCACGTCGGCGGTGCGCGGATAGGTGTCGGGCTCGCCATGCGTCATGCCCATGCCGCCGCCGACGGTGACGTTCCATCCCGCTACGCCGCCTTTGCTCGTCGAGGATGGCGATGTAGCCGAGATCGTGCGCAAAAATATCGACATCGTTCGACGGCGGCACCGCCACCACGATCTTGAATTTGCGCGGCAGATAAGTTTGGCCGTAGATCGGCTCGACCTCGGTTGCCTCGCCGCCGGCGATCTTTTCGCCGTCGAGCCAGATCTCGCGGTAGGCCGGCGTCTGCGGCGTCAGGTGGTCGGAGATCGTGCGCGTCAGATCGAGCGCCGCCACATGCGCCGCGCTTTGCTCGGGATTGGCGCCGCACATGACGTTGCGGTTGACGTCGCCGCAGGCGGCAATGGAATTCAAGCAGCGCCGCGTCGATCTTTCGCAGCGTCGCCTTCAGGTTCGACTTGATGACGCCATGCAACTGCACCGTCTGCCGCGTGGTCAGCCGCATGGTGTGGTTGCCATAATCACGCGCCACCTGATCGAGCGCGAGCCACTGTAGCGGCGACAGCACTCCGCCGGGAATGCGCACGCGGATCATGAAGGCGAAGGCCTTCTCCATCTTCTTGCGCGTGCGCTCGGGCCGCAGGTCGCGGTCGTCCTGCAGATACATGCCGTGGAATTTGACGAGCTGCTGGTCGTCCTCGACGATCGCGCCGGTGATCTCCTCAGCTAAACCTTGGACAAGCGTACCGCGCAGGTAATCGCTCGCCTCCTTGATGCGCTCGTTGCGCGAGACTTCGTCGGTCATAGGCTTTCCAATTGACGCAGGATCAGTAGGTGTCCTGCAGATAGCGCTTGTCGCGCTCGAGCGCGGCAACCGCCTGCTCCGCCGCCTCAGGCGCGAGCGCCTTCACCTCGGCGTAAGCGCGCGCCAGCGTCGCGCGCACGTCCTTCGCCATGTGTTTGGCGTCACCGCAGACATAGAAATGCGCGCCGCCGTCGAGCCATTCGATCAGCTCGCGGCGCTTGTCCCAAAGCTTGTGCTGTACATAGAGCTTGTCCGGCGTATCGCGCGAGAAGGCGACGTCCATGCGCGTGAGCGAGCCGTCTTTCAACGCCTCCTGCCAGTCGAGCTGGTAGAGAAAATCGTGGGTGAACTGGCGGTCGCCGAAAAACAGCCAGCTTTTGCCGGTGGCATGCGTCGCGCGGCGCTCCTGCACGAAGGCGCGGAACGGGGCGACGCCGGTGCCGGGGCCGACCATGATGATGTCCTTGTCCGGCGCGGCAAGCGCGAAATGCTTGTTGGGCTTGAGCTTCACCCGCACGCGGGCGCCGCGCTTGAGCCGCTCGGCGACGTAATTGGAGGCGACGCCTTTGCGCGCGCGGCCTTGCGTTTCGTAGCGCACGGCGGAAATGAGCAGATGCGCCTCGTCGCCCACTTCGCGGCGCGAAGAGGCAATCGAATAGGCACGCGGCGCGAGAGGCCGCGTCACCGCGCGCAGGTGATCGGCGCTGACCGCGATCGGGAACAACGCAATCAGGTCGATCAATTGGCGGCCGACGATCCAGTCCTTCGCCTGCCCATCCGCCAGCAGCGCCTTGACATAAGTGTGGCCGGTCTGCGCCGCGTAGATTTCCACCGTTTTCAGCGACAGCGTGGTGACGTCGCGCGTCTTGATCAGCTCGGTGCGCAATTTGTCGTCACCTGTCAGACCCGCAAGTTTTAACAGATCGTCGACATAGGCCGGATCGTTTTCGGCGTAGAGATCGAGCGAATCGCCCGGCTCATAGGCCGGTGCTGCGCCATCGAAGGCGAGCGCGAGATGGATGGTTTCCTTGTCCGAGCGCGAGGAATTCAAGTTCACGTGCTCGGTGATCTCGGCCTCGACGATCTCGGTGTTGGGTGAGGCCGCGGGCTTGCCGAAATCGACTTCGATCACCCGGCCGCGGTCGGCGTCGGGCGGCGGTGAGAACTTTCAGCGCGTCACCGATCCACTTGGACGCCGGCGCGGCGAAATCGAGATCGCAATCGACACGCTCGACCGCGCGCTTTGCGCCCAATGCGGCGAGCCGCTCGTCGATCTTTTTGCCGATGGCGCAGAATTCCGCGTAAGCCGTGTCGCCGAGCGCCAGCACGCCGAATTCGACGCCGTCGAGGCGCGGGGCGCCCTCGCCCATCAGTTCGTTGTATGCGCGCACGGCGCGCGCCGGCGGCTCGCCGTCGCCCCAGGTGGCGGCAATGAACACCAGGCGCTTTGCCTTTGTTAGGTCGGCCAAGTCGAGATCGGCCATGTCGATGAGCGTCGGCTTCAGGCCATCTTTACGCGCGGCCTTGGCGAGATCGTTGGCGAGCTTTTCGCAATTGCCGGATTCGCTCGCGTATACGATCGTCAGCGGCTCGGCGGGCTTAGCCGGCGCCGCAGGCTGCGCTGCGCTGGAGACCGACTCGACGCCGGCGAGAAAGCCCGCAAGCCAGGCGCGCTGGATGGCATTTGCCGGCCCGACCACGCGGTTGAGCAGGTCGATCTCCTCCGCGGCAAAAGGCGCGTTTTTCGGAATGGCAGCGAAACTGGACGACATGCCCGCGGCGCCTCATCAGAACAGGCGCGGCAAGATGCCGAGGAGGAACAATACGAGCAGGGTTGTCCCGAAGGCGACGAGCCAATCCTCTGGCGTTGTCTGCACCAGGTCGGGCGTCTGTTCTTGCGAAAAATCGGTCATTTGGGGCAGCGCCCGCAGGATCGCCAGGAGCCCCTAAATAGAAGCTTATTCTGTGCAGCCGCAATAAGTGGCAGAAAATAAGAAGAAATTTCCTGCTTTCCGCGCCGCCGGATACAACAATTTCCTACCGCGCGAGGTCCAGGGAGAACGTCGGTGCTGCCTGTTTTCGTCGCTCTGGCGCGGCAATTAGCTGTGGAGCCGTTGACGGGACCGCCCCGCCGCGCGCGCGGCCCGGATAAAGTCCCGCGCGCATGACAAGTCCGGCCTATCGAAAAGCTTTGCGCGCGCTGCTGACGCCGTCGGAAGAGCGCGTGTTCAAGCGCCTGAACACGCCGCAAAAGATCCAGACTTTCATCGAAAAGATGCCGCCGAACTTTGAACTCAAGGGCGACACCTGCATGTCGCCGCGCCGCGTTCTGCGGACACGCATCTGCCACTGCGCCGAAGGCGCCCTGCTCGCCGCCGCCATCCTGATCTATCACGGCAAGCCGGTGTGGCTGGTGGACATGCAGTCGCTGCCGAGCGATCACGACCATATTGTCACCGTGTTTCGCGAGCGCGGCCTGTGGGGGGCGATCAGCAAGACCAACCACGCGGTGCTGCGCTGGCGCGATCCGATCTACTGCAGCCCGCGCGAATTGATGATGACCTATGCGCACGAATACAATTTGAACTTCGGCAAGAAATCGCTGTTGGCTTATTCGAAGCCGTTCTCGCTGGCACGCTTCGCGCCGCGCCGCTGGCTGATCGCGGAGGAAGAACTGCAGTGGCTGATGGATGCACTCGACGACTCGCCGCACGTAGCGCTGGCGCCGCGCCATGCACTGCGCAAACGCCGGCGCACCACCCGCGTCGAACTCAAATCGCAGGATGTCACCGAATGGCCGGTGCCGCGCTCGCGCCGGGTGGCGAAAACGAAATAGTGTATGCTGAAGCCGGAGGCCGTGCGTGGCGTCGTTCATTTTCCGCAGGCAGTTGACCATCGAATGGGGCCAGTGCGAGCCGGCCGGCATCGTGTTCAACGCCCGCTTATTTCGAGATGTTCGACATCAGCACCTGGATGTTGTTCGAAAACGCGCTCGGCGTCACCGCGCACCAACTGGCGGAGACCTTCGGCATCATCGGCATTCCGCTGGTCGACGCGCGCGCCAATTTCCTCAAACCCGTGAAATTCGGCGATGAGGTGGAAATCGCCTCGCGGGTGACCGAGTTCCGCCGCTCCAGCTTCGACGTCGAACACCGGCTGTCGAGCGGCGGCGAGCTTGCGGTGGAAGGGGCTGAGACCCGGGTCTGGGCGGCGCGCGACAAGGACAACCCCGACAAGATCGGCGCCGTCGCCATTCCGCCCGATGTCATTGCCCGATTTGGATAATTCCCGCCGGCCGCGGGCAATCGTACCAGCCATTCCCGGTAATGGGCCTGGAGAGGGTCGAGCCGCGGGTGTGTCGTAACGGCATATTCAGACGAAGCGCGAATCGAAACACGCGCCGACCAGGGAAGAAACATTTTGACCCGGCTCCTTGAGTTTACGCTCAACGGGCGTGACCGCGCCGACGCGGTCGCCGACAACATCCTGTTGCTCGATTTCCTGCGCGAAAAGGCCGGCCTGACCGGCACCAAAACCGGCTGCGACGGCGGCGAATGCGGCGCCTGCACGGTGCTCATCGACGACCAGCCGGCGCTCTCCTGCCTGACGCTCGCGGCGACGGTTGCCGGCAAGCGCGTCGACACCATCGAGTCGCTTGGCGCCGACGGACAATTATCGGCGGTGCAGCGCGGCTTCCACGAAAAGCTCGGCTCGCAATGCGGCTATTGCACGCCCGGCTTCATCATGGCTTCGGCCGGGCTGCTGCGGAAGAACCCCAACCCGAGCGAGGAAGAAATCCTCGCCGCGCTCGGCAGCAACATCTGCCGCTGCACCGGCTATGTGAAAATCATCGAGGCGGTGAAATTCGCCGCCGCCCTCGGCGCGCAAGGAGTGGCGCCGTGAACAAACCGACGCCAGCGCACAACATCGGCGCCTACGTGCCGATGATCGACGGGCCGGAAAAAGTGTCCGGCCGCGCCAAATACACCGCCGACATCGTGGCGCCGGGGCAATTGGCCGGCCGCATTTATCGCAGCCCCTACTCACACGGCGAGATCGTCGCGGTCGACGTGTCGGAGGCGCTGAAACTGCCCGGCGTACGCGCCATCGTCACCGGCGCCGATTGCGACAAGCCGTTCGGCGTGCTGCCGATCGCGCGCAGCGAATATCCGCTGGCGCGCGACAAGGTGCGCTATCGCGGCGAGCCGGTGGCCGCGGTCGCCGCCGTCGACGACGCGACCGCGCGCGAGGCGCTGCGCCGCATCAAGCTCACCGTGCGCGAACTGCCGGCCTATTACACATCGAAAGATGCGCTGGCGCCGGGCGCCGTGCAACTGCACGACAAGAAGCCCGGCAATATCGAGCGCGACGTGCTGTTCGAGCTGGGCAGCGTCGAGCAAGGCTTCGCGCAGGCCGATCTGGTGCGCGAGGGCACCTACAACTGCGCCGAGGTCTGCCAGAACCAGATGGAAATGCACGCCGCGGTCGCCGAATACGACGCGCTGCGCGAGCGCATGACCGTGCATGCCTCGACGCAGGTGCCCTATTACGTGCATCTGATGCTGGCGCAGATCCTTCGGCATGGACATGTCGCGCATCCGCGTGATCAAGCCGCATGTCGGCGGCGGCTTCGGCTGCCGCACCGAGGCGCTGAACGTCGAATTGATCGCGGCGCTCTTGGCGCGCAAGGCCAACGGCACGGTGCGGCTGGTGACGACGCGCGAGGAAACCTTCATCACCCATCGCGGCCGGCCGGAGACCGACATCAAGCTAAAGATCGGCATGCGCAAGGACGGCCGCATCACCGCGGTCGAATGCGATTGCGATCAGCGCGGCGGCGCGCATTCCGGCTACGGCGTCGTGACTATCCTTTATGCCGGCTCGATGCTCTACGCGATCTACGACCTGCACAACGTGAAATATGTCGGCCGCCGCGTGCTCACCAATACGCCGCCCTGCGGCGCCTTCCGCGGCCATGGCACCGTCGATGTCCGCTTCGCTTTCGAAAGCCTCGTCGACGAGATGGCGAGCGAACTCGGCCTCGATCCCTTTGCCGTGCGCCGCGCCAATCTGCTCACCGCGCCGACCTTCACCGACAACGACATGATGGTGAACAGTTACGGCCTGCCGGAATGCATGGATTGGGTGGAGAAGCGAAAGCGGCTGGAGAGAGCGCAAGGGCAAACTCGGCAAGGGCAATGGACTTCGTAAGGGACAAGTCCTCAAAGGATTTGGCATGGCCTGCTCGCATTACATTTCCGGCGCTTCCAAGCCGGTGAACTGGACCGGCGAGCCGCACGCCACCGTCAAGATCAAGCTCGATTTCGACGGCTCGATTGTGGTGCTGTCGGGCGCCGCCGATATCGGCCAGGGCTCGACCACGATTCTGGCGCAGACCGTGGCCGAAGTGCTCGGGCTCGATTTGGCGCGCGTGCGCGTCGTAACCGGCGACAGCGAGGTGGTGCCGAAGGACAACGGCTCTTATTCCTCGCGCGTCACTTTCATGGTCGGCAATGCCGCGCTCGATGCCGCGCGCAATCTCAAGAGCGTGCTGGTCAATGCCGCCGCGCGCAAACTGGAGGCGCGGCCCGAGGACATCGAGTGCCTGGGCGAGGTCTATCGCGCTGGCGCGCAGGACAAGGGTGCCACGTTCGATGAAGTCGTGACCGAGGCGCTGAAGGACTCCGGCACCATCACCGTCACCGGCAACTATTCGACCCTCCCGGAATCGCACGGCGGCAAGAAGTATCGCGGCGCCGCTATCGGCGGCACCATGGGTTATTCCTATTCAGCGCAGGTGGTCGAAGTGAGCGTCGACGAGGAGACCGGCGTCGTCACCGTCGACAAAGTGTGGGTCGCGCATGACTGCGGCAAGGCGCTCAACAAGCTGACGGTCGAAGGCCAGGTGCAGGGCTCGGTCTGGATGGGCATGGGCCAGGCGATGAGCGAGGAGGCCGCCTATCACGACGGACTGATGCTCACCGCCAACATGCTCGATTACCGCGTGCCGACCATCCAGGATTCGCCGCCGATCGAAGTCGGCATTGTCGAGAGCATGGACCCGCACGGGCCGTTCGGCGCCAAGGAAGCCGGCGAAGGCTCGCTCGCCGCGTTTCTACCGGCGCTGACCAACGCCATCGCCGACGCCATCGGCATCCGCTTCAACGATCTGCCGGTGACGCCCGACCGCGTGTTCGAGGCGATCGAGAAGCGGCGGCGGGAGCTGGCGAAAGACGGGGGCGGCTGATGGACGCCCTGCCCGACTTCCGCGTGCTCACGCCATCGACGCTCGACGAGGCGCTGGCTGCGCGCGCGGCGCACCCCGGCAGCAGGCCGCTCGGCGGCGGCACCGATCTGGTAGTCAACATCCGGCGCGGCATCGAAATGCCGAAGGTGCTCATCGACATGAACCGCGTACGGGAGCTGCACGCGATTCATGCCGACGAAAATTCGATCGAGATCGGCGCCTCGGTGCGGCTTACCGAACTCGCCGAGCATCCGGCAATCGTTAAACATTATCCGGTGCTGGCGCAGGCGGCGGCCCACATCGCCGGCCCGACCCAGCGCAACATGGGCACGGTCGGCGGCAATCTCTGCCTCGACACGCGCTGCATTTTCTACAATCAGAGCGAATGGTGGCGCACCGCCAATAACCACTGCCTGAAGACCACCGGCACCATATGTCACGTGGCGCCGAAAAGCCGCGGCGTTTGCTTTGCCACTTACTCCGGCGATCTGGCGCCGGCGCTGCTCACGCTGGGCGCCGAGGTGGACATCGCCGGACCGCAAGGCCGCCGCAGCGTCCCGCTGGCGAAGCTCTATATCGGCTTCGCCCGCCAGGATGTGCCGATGACCGAGACGCAAGGCGACGGCAAATATTTCCTGTCGCTGCGGCCCGGCGAAATCGTCACCGCGGTGCGCGCGAAAAACACGCCGGGCCTGCGCTCGGCCTATGACAAGATCCGCATCCGCCGCTCCATCGAATATCCGGTGGCGGGCGTCGCGATCGCGCTCAAGCGCGAGGGCGACACGCTTGGCCTCGCTGCGCGTCGGCTTCACCGGCACCAATCCGCGTCCGGTGCTGCTCGCCGGCACCGCGGAATTGTGCGGTGGCGGGATCGACGCGCGCGTCATCAGGGGCCTCGACGCGCTGGTGCGCGACCAGATCATGCCGATGAAGACGACGTTTACGCCCGGCCATTACCGCCGCCGCGTCGCCGGCGTGCTGGCGCGCCGCCTGCTCATCCGCCTATTCGAAAATTGACGGGGCCAGGGGAATGGGCGTGTCCGACGAGTTCAGCGAGCGCCGCCCCTATAACGCGGTCAGCGATTTCGTCGACGCGCATGTGGCGAGCGGCCGCGCCGAGAAGATCGCCTTCATCGATCCCGACCGCTCGCTGACGTATGGCGAGTTGCACGCGCGTTCCATCCGTTTCGCCCACGCGCTGCGCCGCTCGGCGTCCGGCAGGAGAACCGCGTCGCCCTGCTGCTGCACGACACGGTCGATATCCGGTGGCGTTCTGGGGCGCGGTCCGCGCCGGCTCGGTCGCGATCCCGCTCAACACGCTGCTCAGCGCCGCGCAATACGCCTATATCCTCGGCGACGCGCGCGCCACCGCGCTGATCGCCTCGGCGCCGTTGGCGCAGGCGATCTGGCCGATCGTCGACCGGCTGCCGCATCTGGAAACCGTCATCCTGGTCGGCGACGACGTCCGCGACAGCCTTCCCGGCCGGCCGGTGCATCTGTTCGAAGAACTGATCGCCGCGGCCTGCGGCACACCGTTCGCCGCCGATACGCTGTCCGACGAGGTTGCGTTCTGGCTTTACACGTCCGGCTCGACCGGCGATCCGAAGGGCGTCAAGCATGTGCACACCAGCCTGATGGCGACTGCCAGACTGTTCGGCCAGGGTGTGCTCGGCATCGGTGAAGACGACGTGGTGTTTTCGGCCGCCAAGTTGTTTTTCGCCTATGGGCTCGGCAACGCCATGACCTTTCCGTTGTCGGTCGGCGCCACCTCGGTGCTGTTGCCGCAGCGGCCGACGCCGGACAGCGTGCTTGCCATCATGCGCCGCCATCGGCCGAGCATCTTCTACGCGGTGCCGTCGCTCTACATTAACCTGCTGGCGCACAAGGACATCGGCAAAGGCGCTGGATCCGACCGGCTGCGCGTTTGCGTGTCGGCCGGCGAAGCGCTGCCGGCGCATATCGGCGAGCGCTGGCGCGAGGTGGTCGGCGTCGACATTGTCGACGGGATCGGCTCGACCGAGCTGTTGCAAACCTTCCTCAGCAACCGGCCCGGCGACATTCGTTATGGCTCGACCGGCAAGCCGGTACCCGGCTATGAGACGCGCATTGTCGACGAAACCGGCCGCGAACTGCCGCCCGGCGAGATCGGCGAACTGATCGTGCGCGGCCCCTCGGCCGGCGAAGGTTACTGGAATCAGCGCGCCAAGAGCCGGCGCACTTTCGCCGGCGAATGGACCTACACCGGCGACAAGTTCCGTCGCGACGCCGACGGCTATCACTATTACTGCGGGCGCACCGACGACATGTTCAAGGTTTCCGGCATGTGGGTGTCGCCGTTCGACGTAGAGACCGCGCTCATGTCGCACGAGGCGGTGCTGGAAGCCGCCGTCATCGGCAAGCGCGACGACGACGGGCTGATCAAGCCGAAGGCCTTCCTCGTGCTGAAAAACGGCTACACCGCCGACGAGCGCCTATTCGAATCGTTGAAGGCCCACGTCAAGGAAAAGGCGGGCTTGTGGAAATATCCGCGCTGGATCGAGATGCGCAGGGATTTGCCGCGCACCGCCACCGGCAAGATCCAGCGCTTCAAGCTGCGGGATGAGGATTTCCAAGCCGGCGAAAGCTGAATCCGGCAAAGTTCCTGTGCATTTCGCCGGGTTCCATCATTGGAACAAACCGGCGCCTACAAAAGATCCCAGCAAATCCATTTTTTTTGCATGAAGCGTGCGCAGTGTTGCTCCGTCGCAGCAACGCCCGATAGCGGTCCGGAACTCCGGCGGGCTGGCCGCGTTTAACAGTCGGCTGCGGGGGTTCGCTGCGAGGAAGCGTCAACAACACAGGAATCTCTGGCATGCGTAAACTCGCCTTTGTACTCTTGGCAGGTGTTTCATTCGGGGCCGTCGGCGTGGCCAACGCGGCCGATCTTCCGCGCCATATGCCGAGAAAGGCCCCGCCCGCGCGTGTCTATGCGCCGGTGCCGTTCACCTGGAGCGGCTTTTATGTCGGCGCCAATGCCGGCTGGGGCTGGACCAGCGGCGACGGCACCGTCACGGCTGCCGGCGCGACCGGTCCGATCTCCGGCAGTGGCAACGGCTTTCTCGGCGGTGTGCAGGCCGGCTATAACTGGCAGATGGGCGCGCTCGTCGTCGGCCTGGAAACGGATTTCCAGGGCAGCGCCATCCGCAACGACGTCAATTTCAGCACGGCCGGCGTCACCGGCACGGGCACCGAGAAGAATCCGTGGTTCGGCACGATCCGCGGCCGTCTCGGCTACGCGCAAGATCGCTGGCTGTTCTACGTGACGGGCGGCGGCCTCTACGGCAAGAACACGCTCGACGGCACGCTGTCGACTACCGGTCCGTTCAGTTCGTCCGCCACCTATTGGACCTGGGTAGCGGGCGCCGGCGTCGAAGCGAAGCTATGGGATCGCTGGAGCGCGAAGCTCGAATATCTCTATGCCGGCAAGCCGGACAATCAGCCGGGGATTCCCGGCGCGACCGACGTCTCGCGCGATCAGCACACCGATATTGTGCGCGTCGGCCTCAACTATCATTTCTAAAGGCATCGGCTCATAGCAACGAAAAACCCGCCGCGCGCGAACGCGGCGGGTTTTTTTGTGTGCCGCGCCGGCTCAGGCGTCGGCGATCTTCACGTATTCGAAATCGCCCGGCTTGTTGTCGATGCCGACCCGCGGCGGCGCAATCCAACTGGCGAATTTGCCGGTTTCGAACTGCGGCTGCATCAGGCTCTCGATGAATTCGCGGTCGCTATCGGACGGTAGGAATTCGCTGCGGCGCTTCTCCCATTCAGCCTCGCTCAGAATATTGCCGTTCACATCCGCCTTGATCGAGGAGAACTCGCCAATGTGGCGGTGGAAGGCGACGTGCGGCAGCTTGATCTCGAAGGGAATGCCGATCTCCGCGATCACCTTGTTCCAGCGTCCGACGCCGACATTGGCATCGGCGACATAATCGTCGCGCAGCCGCATGTTGAGCGCGGAGAGCGCCGGCGTATCGGCGTTCTGAATCTTGCCGTCGATCAGGCGCAGCACCGGATAGGTAACGCCCTCCAATTGATGGTCGTCCTTGAGCCGATCCTCGCGGTAGCGGCCCTTCAAGCCGGCGTGGAAGGCGTTGGCGGCGTTGGTCGAGATCTCGTTGCCGAACAGATCGAGCGTCAGCGAGAAGTGCATGTTCGCTTTTTTCTGAATGGTCGGCAGATCGATGACGCCGAGCTTGCGCACCGCCTCGATATTATTAGGATCGCTGATGCCAGCTTCCTTCATCGCGTCGCAGGTGCGTTGCACGACGCGCGTGACGCCGGTCTCGCCGACGAACATGTGGTGGGCTTCCTCGGTCAGCATGAAGCGGCAGGTGCGCGACAGCGGATCGAAGCCGGATTGTGCCAAGGCCTCGAGCTGCATCTTGCCGTCGCGGTCGGTGAAGTAAGTGAACATGAAGAACGACAGCCAGTCCGGCGTTTTCTCGTTGAAGGCGCCCAGCATACGCGGCGTGTCGGCATGGCCTGAGCGGCGCTGCAGCAGGGCTTCCGCTTCTTCGCGACCGTCGGTGCCGAAATATTTCTGCAACAGATAGACCATGGCCCAGAGGTGGCGGCCCTCCTCGACATTCACCTGGAACAAGTTGCGCATGTCGTAGAGCGAGGGCGCGGTCTTGCCGAGATGGCGCTGCTGCTCGACCGAGGCCGGCTCGGTATCGCCCTGGATTACGATGAGGCGGCGCAGCATGGCGCGGTATTCGCCCGGCACTTCCTGCCAGGCGTCCTCGCCCTTGTGCATGCCGAAGGGAATCTTGCGACCCTCATGTTGCGGCGCCAGCAGCACGCCCCAGCGGTATTCCGGCATGCGCACGTAGTCGAACTTGGCCCAGCCTTTGGGATCGACGCTGATCGCCGTGCGCAGATACACGAGCGATTCCTGGAAGCCTTCCGGCCCCATGTCCTTCCACCAGTTGATGTAGCCGGGATGCCATTTCTCCAGCGCGCGCTTGACGCGCGGATCATCTCCGAGCCCGACATTGTTGGGGATCAGGCCGTCATAGTCGACGGCGGCAATATTGATGTTCATGGCTTACACCCTTTCCTTATTGAACGTCGGCGACACGCCGCTGCCGTAGAGTTTCAGCGCGCCCTGCTCGCCGATCGCGTTCGGCCGCTGGAAGATCCAGTTCTGCCAGGCGGTCAAACGGCCGAAAATCTTGGTTTCCATGGTCTCCGGGCCGGCGAAGCGCAAGTTCGCTTCCATGCCGGTCATGGCGTCGGGCGAGAAGCTCGCGCGCTCCTCCAACATGACGCGCAATTCGTCGTCCCAGTCGAAATCCTCGTAAGCCATGGTGACGAGGCCGAGTTCGGCGGCTTCCTCGGCTTCCAGCGCATTGCCGATCTTGCTCTGCGCGGTTTTCAGTGTGTCCGGCTCGCCGAGAAAACGCGTCTGCAATCGCGTCAAGCCATTGCCCATCGGATAGAGACCAAAATTGACATGGCCGAGGACGATTGCAGCGGGCTCGCGGTTTTCGCCTACGCGGGTGCCGACCAGCATGAAAGACCGGTCGGCGGCAAAAGCGAGTTCGGCCAGCGTGCCGGCAAAGCAGGAACCCGGCTCGATCAACGCAATGAAGCTTCTCGGTGTTACATCGATGCGCTTGAGCGTGCGTTTGAGGTAATGCCTGATTTCGCGCATCAACCAGTCACTATCGTATTGGCTGACAAATGCGTCGTAATCTAGCACCGCCAGCGCGTTGCCTTCGGTGCGCAGCAGGACGACACCGATAGCCGCTTCATTGGCGCGCAGATGCAGAATGGCGTCTTCCAATTCGCGCGCGACGATCAATGGCCAGAATTTGGCGCCGAGCGCATGCGCGGCTTCGATCGTTGTCGGCACCGCTTGCGAAGGCCCGCGCACGGTGATGCTAGCTAAGCCCCGCGCGCGGCCGATCTCGACCTCGACATGCGAATAGCTGACCCGGTCGCCGTCGATCTTGCGCTCGAGCGGGGTGAGCGCAATGCCCTTGGCGTCTTTCGGGCGGTCGGAGCGCGCGGCGATCTCATGCGCGCGGGCGGCCACTGTCTCTTTCCATTTCGAATTGGGCACCACTTCGTCCACCAGCCGCCACTCGACCGCCTTGGTGCCGCGGATGCCTTCCTCGATGGAACAGAACACGTCGGCGCGATCGCGGCGAACCTTGCGCTTGTCGGTGACGCGGGTGAGGCCGCCGGTGCCGGGAAGCACCGCGAGCAGCGGCGTCTCCGGCAGCGCCACCGCCGAACGGCGGTCGTCGACCAGCATGATATGGTCGGCGGCGAGCGCCAGCTCATAGCCGCCGCCCGCGGCGTTGCCATTGATGGCGCAGATGTACGCTTGTTTAGAATTCTCCGAGGCGTCCTCGATGGCGAGCCGCGTCTCGTTGGTGAACTTGCAGAAGTTCACCTTCTGCGCATGCGTCGACTTGCCCAACATGCGGATATTGGCGCCGGCGCAGAACACGTTGTCCTTGCCCGACTTGATGACGACGGCGCGCACCTCAGGGTGCTCGAAGCGCAACCGTTGCACCGCGTCGTTCAATTCGATATCGACGCCGAGGTCATAGGAATTGAGCTTGAGCTCGTAGTCGCCGAGCCCGCCCGCCTGATCGACGTCCATGATCAGATAGGCGACGTCGCCGTCGCGCTCGATGCGCCAATGCCGGTAACGCGAGGGATCGGTCTGAAAATCGATTGTCTGCATGCTATTGCGCCGGCTCCGGCAACCCTGCCGTCCGGCCATCTCCCTTTATGAATTATTATGCATATCGATAGCACATCGGCGTAGACCGTACAATAGAGCCGATTACATAAGCATATATCCAGCTATTGCCTAGCATTATAATGCATGTTAGCCAGTAAGGATGAAACCCGACCACGCCAAACCGGCTCCCGGCCGCGATAGCGACCCATATCTGCATCGGCTGGGCGAGCGCGTGCGCACGTTGCGCAACCAGCGCGGCATGACGCGCAAGGCGCTGGCCGCGCACGCCAAGGTGTCGGAGCGCTATCTGGCGCAGCTCGAAGCGGGCCTTGGCAATTGCTCGATCGTGCTGTTGCGCAGAATCGCCCGCGCCATCGGCCTGCCGGTCACCCAGCTGGTGAACGAGGGCGCAGAGCCGGCGCTCGATCTGGTGCTGCTCACGCAATTCCTCGAACGGCTATCCCAGCCGGCGCTCGCGGAAGCGCGCGACCTGTTGCTGCGCCATTTCAGCGAGCCGTCGGAGGATCTGCGCCGCCGGCGCGTCGCGCTGATCGGCTTGCGCGGCGGCGGCAAGTCCACGCTCGGCCGCATGCTTGCCGAACACCTCGACCTGCCCTTCATCGAACTCGACCGCGAGATCGAACGGCGCAGCGGCGCGCCGCTCAACGAAATCTTCGACATGTTCGGCCAGGAGACCTTCCGCCGCGCCGAGCGCGAGGCGCTCGACGACGTGCTGCGCCGCCATCCGCAATTCGTTGTCGCCACCAGCGGCAGCATCGTCACCGAACCGGGTACGCTTGAATTGCTGCTCGCCTCGTGCTTCACGGTCTGGGTGCGCGCCGAACCGGAAGAGCACATGAAGCGCGTCATGGCGCAAGGCGACATGCGGCCGATGGCCAACAACGCCCGCGCCATGGAAGATCTGGTGTCGATTCTCAAGAGCCGCGAGCCGCTTTACGCCAAGGCGGAAGCCGTGCTCGCCACCACCGGCAAGACGCCCGAGCAAAACCTGACGGAATTGCTGCGCGTCATCGCCGTGCGGCCGACCCGCATCGCGCGCAAGTCGGCGTAAATCGAAACGAGACCTGGGGAGCCGGCCGCGGCCGGGACGACGAGGATGAGCGAGACGATCAAGACCGACGTTCTGATTATCGGCGCGGGGCCGGTCGGCCTGTTCGCGGTCTTCGAGCTCGGCCTGCTCGACATCAAGGCGCACCTGGTCGACATCCTCGACAAGGTCGGCGGGCAATGCGCCGAGCTCTATCCGGAAAAACCGATCTACGACATCCCCGGCATCCCCTACATCACCGGCCACGGACTGACCGAGGCGCTGATGGAGCAGATCAAACCGTTCAAGCCGGTCTTTCATCTCGGCGAGATGGTCACGACCATCGAGAATATTGGCGACCCGCTCTACCACGTGACGACCGACGGCGGGAAAACGTTCGAATGCAAGGCGATCGTCATCGCCGCCGGCGGCGGATCGTTCCAGCCCAAAAGACCGCCGATCAATGGCATCGAACCCTATGAGGCGAAATCGGTGCACTATGCCGTGCGCAAGATGGACGCCTTCCGCGACAAGCGGCTGCTGATCGTCGGCGGCGGCGATAGCGCACTCGACTGGACGCTCAACCTGCAGCCGGTCGCCAAACGGCTGACGCTGGTGCACCGGCGCGACGACTTCCGCGGCGCGCCCGACAGCGTCAATAAGATGCGCGCACTGGTCGCGGCCGGCGCCATGGATCTCAAGATCGGCCAGGTCTCGGCGCTGGAAGGCGGCGACGGCCAGCTCAGCGCCGTCAGCATCAAGGGCAACGACGGCGCACTATCGCGCGTCGAGGTCGATGCCATGTTGCCGTTTTTCGGGCTGACCATGAAGCTCGGCCCGGTCGCCGGCTGGGGCATCAAAATGGAAGACGAATTGATCCTGGTCGATACCAGCACGTTCGAGACTAACATCTCCGGCATCTTCGCCGTTGGCGACATCAATACCTATCCGGGAAAACTCAAGTTGATCCTGTCCGGATTCCACGAGGCCGCCTTGATGGCGCAAAAAGCGCACCATTACGTGCACCCTGAAAAGAAGCTGGTGTTCCAATACACCACCTCCTCCACCAGCCTGCAGAAAAAACTCGGTGTCGCATGAGCGACGCGCAAGAAATCTCCCGATCGGTCCAGGCGAAAACGATGCCCAAGATCACCTACATCGAACACGACGGCGCCGTGCACACCGTCGAGGCCGAACTCGGCTCAACCGTGATGGAGACGGCCCAGCGCAACAACGTCACCAGCATCGTGGCCGAATGCGGCGGCGCCTGCACCTGCGCGACCTGCCTGGTGCATGTGGACGAGAAATGGTTCGCGGTGGTCGGCCCGCCCTCGACCGAGGAAGAGGACATGCTCGATTTCGCCTTCGAGGTGACGCCGACCTCGCGGCTGTCCTGCCAGATCAAGGTGACGGAAGCGCTTGACGGCCTGATCGTGCGCACGCCGGCCTATCAGGGCCGCTAAAGCGCGCGGCGGCCGCGTGGCCGATTTCATCGGCGTTTCAAATCGCCAGAAGCCGCTCGGCGGATTCGAAGGGAAGGTTGTGCGCTTCGGCCACGGCCTGGCAGGCGATCATGCCATGCGCGACGTTGAGGCCATTGCGCAAATGCACATTGTCGATCAGCGCTTTCGGATAACCCTTGTCGGCAAGCTCAAGCACGAACGGCAGCGTCGCGTTGTTGAGCGCGAAGGTCGACGTGCGCGCCACGGCGCCCGGCATGTTGGCGACGCAATAATGCACCACGCCATCGACCATGAAGGTCGGATCGTCATGTGTGGTCGGCTTTGACGTCTCGAAACAGCCGCCCTGATCGATCGCGATATCGACGAGCACCGATCCCTTGCGCATGGCCTTGACCATGCTCCGCGTCACCAGCTTGGGCGCGGCGGCGCCGGGGATGAGAACCGAGCCGATCACTAGATCGGCCGCCAGAACATGCTGTTCGACCGAATCCATGGTCGAGAACACGGTATGCAGCCGCTCGCCGTAATGCATGTCGAGCCGATCGAGCACGGCGCTGGAGCGGTCGATGACGGTGACTTCCGCGCCCATGCCCATGGCCATGCGCGCCGCATGCGTCCCGGATACCCCGCCGCCAAGGATGACGACGCTCGCACTCGCGACCCCTGGGACCCCGCCGAGCAATATGCCGGAGCCGCCTTGAGTCTTCTCCAAGAAGTGCGCGCCGACCTGGATCGACATCCGTCCGGCCACCTCGCTCATGGGCGCCAGCAGCGGCAAGCGGCCGCTTGCATCGGTCACCGTTTCGTAGGCGATCGCCGTGCAGCCGGATTTCATCAATGCCTTGGTTTGCGGAAGATCGGGCGCAAGATGAAGATAGGTGAAAAGAATCTGGCCGGATCGCAGCATCTTGCATTCGCGCGGCTGCGGCTCTTTCACTTTCACGATCATCTCGGCTTTTTGGAAAATTTCCGCGGCGCCGGAAACGATTTTGCCGCCCGCCTTTCGGTAGGCGAGATCGTCCATACCGATCCCGTTGCCCGCCCCGGTCTGCACCAGGACGCTGTGGCCGCGATGCGTCAACTCGCGCACCGAAGCTGGGGTAAGACCGACACGATATTCTTGGGCTTTGATTTCTTTGGGGACGCCGATACGCATGCGTTTATCCGATTTGAACAAGGGTGAATGACGGACGGGTCAGGTTTGTCTCGCGTCGTATTCGTGTGAACTGTTCGAACCAATTCAACGCGGATTATTTTCGACAATCTCATTAGCGCGCGGCGAACGGTTCGTCTCTATATCTACACCAGCCACCCCGGTCCGCACGCTAATTGGCACACTAAAAACAGCATGGCCGAACGCAGCCGCTACGCCGGCAAATATATTAAACACAAAAACACCATTAGTCCCAATACGCGGTGCCAGGATTTAGTCCCAATACGCGGTGCCAGGATAATGGATGGCGCTGCCACGGCCCCTGTCGAGATCAACAATGCCAACGAATTTGGCACGGCACAGGCGGCAGTCCCTAAAAAGGCGTTGTCTAAATTATTAAACTGCGCAATCGTATTCGTATGACAGCTTGGAGCCAGGCGATAGACGCTCGCGACGGCGCCGCCGTCAACACAAAGACGGCACGGACGAACGAGCAGACGGACACCGAAACCTTGGTGTCCTTTCGCGGGGTCCAAAAAACATACGACGGCGAAGTTCTGGTGGTGAAAGACCTGAACCTCGACATCCAGCGTGGCGAGTTTCTCACCATGCTCGGCCCGTCCGGCTCGGGCAAGACAACATCCCTCATGATGCTGGCTGGTTTCGAGGTGCCCACTCAGGGCGACATCGTTCTTGCCGGCACGACGTTGCGCAACACGCCGCCGCACAAGCGCGACATCGGCGTTGTGTTCCAGAACTACGCGCTGTTCCCGCATATGACGGTGGAGGAGAACATTACGTTCCCGCTTTCGGTACGCCGCCTGCCACGCAGCGAACAGAAGGCGCGCGTGCAGAAGGCGCTCGACGTGGTCAAGCTCGGCGCCCTGGGCAATCGCCGGCCGGGGCAATTGTCGGGCGGCCAGCAGCAGCGTGTGGCGCTTGCCCGCGCGCTGGTGTTCGAACCCAAGCTGGTGTTGATGGACGAGCCGCTCGGCGCGCTCGACAAGCAGCTGCGCGAGCATATGCAGATCGAGATCAAGCACATCCACGAAAGCCTCGGCCTCACCGTGGTCTACGTGACGCACGACCAGACCGAGGCCCTGACCATGTCCGACCGCATCGCCGTGTTCAATGACGGCGTGATCCAGCAGATCGACACGCCGCAAGGGCTCTACGAGCTGCCGCGCAACGACTTCGTGGCGAATTTCATCGGCGAGAACAACGTGCTGACGGGAACCGTCGAGGTCGTTGACGGCCCACTCTGCCGGATTCGCCTGCACGACGGCACATTGATTCAAGCGCGGCCCATGTCAATCGACGGGCCAGGTAGCCGCACCAATTTGTCCTTGCGCCCGGAGAAAGTCGATATCGTCGCGCCCGGCGCCGAATACGCCAACCGCCTGCCGGCGACGGTGCGCGAGACCATCTATCACGGCGACCATATGCGGGTGCGCGTGGCCGTGCTCGGCAACGAGGATTTCACCGTCAAGATGCGCTATCGGGCCAACCGCCCGGTGCCCACGACCGGCGAGAAACTTTTCATCGGCTTTACCGCGCAAGATTGCCTGGCGCTTTCTCCGCCCAACCCTGCCAGGCAGGCAACGCATGACGATGGGCGTGCCGACACCGCCTAGCTGCGGATTTCTGTAAAATAACAAGGAGGATCGAGTATGACATCAAAGACAACTATCCTGGCCATCGCCACTGCGGCGATCATGGCCGGTGCTACCGTTGCTGCCAATGCGCGCGACCTCACCGTCGTGTCATGGGGCGGCGCCTATCAGGCGGCGCAGAAGAAGGTCTATTTCGACCCCTTCCGCACGGACACCAAGATTCCATTGATCGACGAGTCATGGGATGGCGGCATCGGCGTGTTGCGCGCCAAGGTGCAGGGTGGCAACGCAACCTGGGACGTGGTGCAGGTTGAATCCGAAGAGCTCGCCGCCGGCTGCGAAGAAGGCCTGTTCGTGAAAATCGACTGGGCCAAAATCGGCGGCAAGGACAATTACATCCCGCAAGCCGTCAACGATTGCGGCGTCGGCGCCATTCTCTATGACTTTGTGCTTGGCTACGACAAGGCCAAGATCAAGAATCCGCCCACCTCATGGGCCGATTTCTTCGACACCAAGAAATATCCCGGCAAGCGCGCCCTGCGCGCCGGCCCCAAGACCACGCTTGAAATTGCCCTCATGGCCGACGGCGTCGCGCCGAACGACGTCTACACGGTGCTGAAAACCCCCGCCGGCGTCGACCGCGCCTTCAAGAAGCTCGACACTATCAAGAAGGACCTGATCTTCTGGAAGGCCGGCGCTCAGCCGCCGCAACTGCTCGCCTCCGGCGAAGTGGCGATGACCTCGGTCTATAATGGGCGTATCGATGCGGCCAACCGCGACGATCACCGCAATTTCGGTATCTCGTGGAACGGCGCGCTCTACACGCTCGACTCCTGGGTCATCCTCAAGGGTACGCCTAACCTGGAATCGTCCTACAAGCTGCTCGATTTCATGGGCAAGCCGGCAAACCAGGCAAAGCTGCCGGTGGCGATCGCCTACGGCGTCACCGCCAAGGGCGCGAACGCTTTGATCGACAAGACGCGGCTGGCGGAATTGCCGACCGCCGACGCCAACTTGGCGCATGCGGTGCAGATCAACGTCGCGTTCTGGCTGGAGAACATCGATCGCCTGACCGAACGCTTCAACAAATGGGCGGCGATCAAGTAGACACCAGAAGCAAAGACCGCCGCCCCGGGGACATGTTGCGTCCGCGGGGCGGCGCCTCACCGCCTCGCATGTCCCCGAGGTTTGCGCCGATGGACGACAGCCTCGCCATATCGGCCGAGCCGTTGAGCGCCGGCTTGCCCTCGCTGAAGGCTCGGCTGCGCCGGGCCGAACGCATGCGCAAGCTGCGCGCCTTCGCGTTGGTGGCACCGCTGCTTGCCTTCCTGCTGCTGACCTTCGTCGCCCCCATCCTCGATATGCTGCGCCTTTCGGTCTACGACACCGAGCTGTCGCAGGTATGGCCGCATATCGGGCATGCGATGCGAGACTGGAGCGACCGCAACAAACTGCCGCCGCCGCCGGTATTTGATGCGCTCGCCGCCGATCTCGCCTCTAGCTATCGAGACCGCACGCTGGCGACCGCGGCGCGACGCCTGAATTATGCGCTCGATAACGGGCGTTCGCTGGTTTTCGGCACCGCCCGCGAGTTGCCAAAATCCTCCACCGACTGGGCCGGCACGCTCATCAAGATCGATCCACACTGGGGCGAACTGAAAACTTGGGCGGCGATCGACCAGGCGAGCGGCCCGCTCACCAGCTATTTTCTGCTCGCCGCGCTCGACCTGAACAAGACCGCGAACGGCAGTATCGTCGGCGTCACGCCCGACCGCGCCATCTATCTCGACGTGCTGCGGCGAACTTTCACCGTCAGCTTCGCGGTGACGCTGCTGTGCATGTTTCTCGGCTTCCCGGTCGCTTATCTCTTGGCGACGCAGCCGCCGCGCCGCGCCAACCTTTTGATGATCCTGGTGCTGCTGCCGTTCTGGACATCGCTTTTGGTGCGCACCGCGGCCTGGATCGTGCTGTTGCAAGAACATGGCTTGGTCAATGACGGCCTGATCTGGCTCGGGATCATCGATCACCCGGTGCGGCTCATCTACAACCGCATCGGCGTCTACGTGGCAATGACGCACATCCTTTTGCCGTTCCAGATCCTGCCGCTCTATTCGGTGATGAAGGGGATTAAGCCGACTTACATGCAGGCGGCGACCTCGCTCGGCGCCACGCCCACCGAAGCCTTTATCCGCGTCTATCTGCCGATGACCTTGCCAGGCATAGGCGCCGGCGCCTTGCTCGTGTTCATCCTAGCACTCGGCTACTACATCACGCCCGCATTGATCGGCGGTGCCGCCGATCAGATGATCAGCTATTTCATCGCCTTCTACACCTCCGACACGGTCAACTGGGGCATGGCCTCGGCGCTCGGCACGGTGCTGCTGGTCGCCACCCTCGTCCTTTATTGGGTCTATGACCGGCTGGTCGGCGTCACCAACGTGAAACTCGGCTGACGCGGCAAAGGAAAAACAACACCCATGCCCAGCAGCCACGCCCTGACCGGAGAGGAACGTTTCTGGCGCGTCGTGCTCTACGGCATGAGCGCGCTGGTGCTGTTCTTTCTGATGGTGCCGATCCTCGCCATCATTCCGCTGTCGTTCAATTCGGGGACGTTCCTGACCTATCCGTTGGATGGCCTTTCGCTGCGCTGGTACCACGAATTCATCAACAGCGTGCAGTGGACGCGCGCGCTCAAGAACAGCTTCATCATCGGTCTGTCGTCGGCCGCCTTGGCCACCATCCTCGGTACCATGGCCGCGCTCGGCCTCACCCGCGCCAATTTCCGCGGCAAGGGTCTGGTGATGGCGATCCTGCTGTCGCCTATGATCGTGCCGGTGGTCATCACCGCGGTCGGCTTCTATTTCTTCTTCGCGCCGCTCGGTTTGACCGCGAGCTATACCGGCCTGATCATGGCGCACACCGCGCTCGGCACGCCGTTTGTCGTGATCACAGTCAGCGCCACCTTGCAGGGCTTCGACGTATCTCTCGCGCGCGCCGCCGCCAGCCTCGGGGCAAACCCGGTGGTCACATTCTTCCGTGTCATTTTGCCGTTGATTGCGCCGGGCGTCTTCTCCGGCACTTTGTTCGCCTTTGCCACCAGCTTCGACGAAGTGGTGGTGGTGCTGATGGTCGCCGGACCCGAACAGCGCACGCTGCCGCGCGAGATGTTCTCCGGCCTGCGGGAAAACATCAGCCCGACCATTACCGCGGTCGCCACCATCATGATTTTGGTCTCGGTGGTGATGCTGGCATCGCTGGAGTTGCTGCGCCGGCGCAATGAGCGGCTGCGCGGCATCAAATCCTGATAGCGGATTGGCTTGCGCGGCGAAGCGGCGGATGGGCTCAGAGATAAGGCGGCGTGCAGGCCGAGACGATTTCGCAGGGTTCGTCGAACGGGTTGCGGAAGCGATGCGGCAGCCGGCTGTTGAAGAGGTAAGTATCCCCTTTCGCCAGGATGTAGCGGGTCTCGTTGACGGTCAGCTCGAAGCGCCCGCCGATCACCAGTCCGGCTTCCACCGATTCATGCTCCAGCATGGTCCGCCCGGTATCGGCGCCGGGCTGATAGATTTCGTGCAGCATCTGCAAGCCGTGCTTGACCGAGTCGCCGACCTGGCGGAACGAAATCGCGCCATGCGCCTTGCGTTGCGTCTCGTTGGCGATCTCGATCAACTCACCGGAGCGGAAAACGATCTGCTCGACCGGCGGCGATTCCTGGCTGAAGAAATCCTGCAAGGTCATCGGCAGACCCGACAGCACCTTGCGCAACGAGGATACCGACGGGCTGGTGCGGTTCTGCTCGATCAGCGAAATGGTGCCATTAGTCACCCCGGCCTGGCGGGCGAGTTGCCGCTGCGACAGGCCAGCCGCCTCGCGCAGCTGGCGCAGCCTTGCCCCGACATCGAAATGTATAGCCTCACCGTTTTGCATGGCTGTTGAATGTTTTAGGCATTTCCCGATTCTGTTGAATACTTTAAGCATATCTATGGGGTTATGCGCAAAGGCCCGTCAGAACGGCCTTCGAAAGGCCCTCAAATAAGGCAGTTGTCTATTTTTTTAAACAGGGCTAGATTGCTTTGGCCCGCGGCCGATATGCCGAGGGCAACCCCCGGAGTGTCCGCCATGACCAGTAATGCCGCCCTGCAAATCCGCCGCGAGGCCGCCGTCGCGCGCGGTGTCGCCACCATGCTGCCGGTCTTCGCCGCGCGGGCGCGCGGGGCCGAACTCTGGGACATCGAAGGCAAGCGTTACATCGATTTCGCCGGCGGCATCGGCGTGCTCAATACCGGGCACAATCATCCGCGCGTGGCGGCGGCGGTGGCGGCGCAGCTCGACGGCTTTAGCCATAGCTGCTTCCAGGTTACGCCCTATGAATCCTATGTCGCCTTGGCGGAAAAGCTCAACGCTTTGATGCCGGGGCCAGGGCCGAAGCAGAGCCTGTTCCTCACCACGGGAGCAGAGGCTGTGGAAAATGCGGTGAAGATCGCTCGCGCCCACACCGGACGGCCGGCCGTAATCGCGTTTTCCGGGGCGTTCCACGGCCGCACCATGATGGGCATGGCGCTGACCGGCAAAGTGGTGCCCTACAAAGTCGGATTCGGCCCGTTCCCGGGCGAGGTCTATCACGCACCCTTCCCCAATCCTTACCGCGGCGTCGAGAGCTCCGACGCATTGGCCGCGCTGGAGAGCCTGTTCAAGACCGACGTCGACCCGGCGCGCGTCGCCGCGATGATCGTTGAGCCGGTACAGGGCGAAGGCGGTTTCAACGTCGCGCCGTTCGAATGGCTGCAAGGCCTGCGCGCAATCTGCGATCAGCATGGCATTCTGCTGATCGTCGACGAGATTCAGACCGGCTTTGCCCGCACCGGCAAAATGTTCGCGGTCGAACATTCGGGCGTAGCGCCCGACCTGATGACGACGGCGAAGTCGCTCGCTGGCGGCTATCCGCTCTCGGCGGTAACCGGCCGCAAGGCGGTGATGGAAAGCGCGGCGCCCGGCGGCCTGGGCGGCACCTATGCCGGTTCGCCGTTTGCTTGCGCGGCGGGCCTCGCCGTGCTCGACGTGATCGCCGAGGATAAATTAATCGAACGGGCAAACGCCATCGGCGGCCGCATCAAGACGCGGCTCGAGGCGATGGCGGGGCGCAACACGTTCACCTGCATCGGCGATGTGCGCGGTCTAGGCGCGATGGTGGCGATGGAACTGGTCAAAGACCGCGACACCCGCGAGCCGGCGCCCGCTTTGACCAAGGCGCTTGTTCAGGCAGCGGCCGCGAAGGGACTGGTGATCCTGTCCTGCGGCACCTATTTCAACGTGATCCGCTTTCTGATCCCGCTGGTGGCCAGCGATGCGCTGATCGACGAAGGTCTCGACATCCTGGAATCGGCGCTGGAAGAACAGTTGCTCTGAGCGGTACACGCAGCGGTAACAGCGGATTTCGGCTTTCGCGCTCACTAGACCAAGCATGACCGGAATCTATTTCACCAAGCCGCAACGCTCCGCGACGACGGCCGCGATTTGTTCACCCGCATCGCCCTGTTCTCGGAATCCCGCGATGACCCCGACACGGTCTGCTTCCGGGCGGTTCTGACTCATTTTCCACTTCCCCTCGATGCGTGAAATCGTAATTTCGACGCCGACGATGGCTTTCATCTGCATCGCCACGAAATCCGGCGGTGCATCATCGACTTTCCATGGAGCGGGTCGCATTCGTTCGCGGCTGAGCGTGAGGTCGTCGAGCTGGCGGCGCAGCCAAACGGCATCGTTGACGACGCGGGGGCGGCCCCACGCATGCACCGTCGCGTAATTCCACGTGGGAACGACCTTTCCGGTTTCGCGCTTGGTCGCATACCAAGAGGGCGTGACATAATCATGCGGGCCCTGAAACACGACCAGACATTCTTCGAGGGTTTCAAGGTCGCGCCATTGCGGGTTTGCGCGCGCCATGTGCATGCGCAAGGTGCCGCGTTCGGATCCATCCGGATCGACTAGGAACGGCAAGAGATTGGCCATCAGCCCGCCAGGCCCCGCCGAAATCAACAACCCCAGCGGATGCGCGCGGATCAATGCGTGCTGGACTTCGAGACGGTCCTCGCGAAAAGCCGGAAGCTGGTACATGCCGGGACCCTACCACAGTTGTGCGGCCATTCGGTCGCCATGCCGATCATAGGCCTGGAATTCGCCCGTCCTCAACCGCATGACAGGACACGGCGGACGTTTCACGCACGATCAAACGCGGTTGCTCCACGCGACAGCGCGCATAGGCATGCGGGCAGCGCGGGTGAAACGCGCAGCCTTTCGGGGGGTCGAGCGGATTTGGTATTTCGCCCTCGACGGGACTGCGCCGCGCTCCGGTCACGTCAAGGTGGGGGACCGCATCGAGCAGCATGCGCGTATAAGGGTGGCGAGGGTTGCGGAACAAATCCTGGGATCCAGCTATCTCGACGATGCGGCCGAGATACATGACCCCGACTCGGCTCGCCATGTGGCGGACCACTGCGAGGTTGTGGCTGATCAGCAGATAGGTCAGCCCCAGGCGGTCCTGCAGGTCGCGCATCAAATTGAGCACCTGCGCCTGCACCGACACGTCGAGCGCCGAGGTCGGCTCGTCGCAAACGACGAAATCCGGCTCTGACGCCAGTGCCCGGGCAATGGCGATACGCTGCCGCTGGCCGCCGGAGAATTCGTGCGGATATTTATGACCGTCGGCGGGATCGAGGCCGACCAGGCGTAAGAGTTCGGCGACGCGCGCTTCGATGACGGCTCGGCCCTCGGCGAGATCGAAGGCATGGATCGGCTCGGCGATGATGTCTGCGATGCGCCAGCGCGGATCGAGGCTGGCATAGGGATCCTGAAACACCATTTGGATGCGGCGGCGGAATTTCTGCCGGCGCGCCGCTTCGCCGCGCCGGGTCATCGATACTCCGTCGATGACGACGTCGCCGCCGCTGGGCGGAATAAGCCCGACGACCATGCGCGCGATCGTCGACTTGCCTGAACCGGATTCGCCCACCAGCCCAAAAGTCTCCTTGCGGTCGATTGAGAAAGTGACGTTCGCCGCCGCCACCAGACGTTGCCGCGGCAGCCCTTGCGTCACGCGGTCCAGCCATGGCTTCGACACGTCGAAAATACGCGTGAGGTTCTCGATCTGCACAAAGGGCGCGGCCGTCATTGCGCCGCCTCGGCGGTCAGCGGCGTATCGTAGAGCCAGCAGGCCACGCGCGACTGACCGTGCGCGGTGAGCTCGGGGCGCAACGTGGCGCATGGCGCGAAGGCTTGCGTGCAGCGCGGATGAAACGCGCAGCCGGACGGAATTGCGGCTGGCCGCGGCATCGAGCCCGCCACCTGGGCGAGGCGATCGCGGTCGGAATCGAGGCGCGGAATCGAGCCCATCAGTCCGGCTGAATAAGGATGCAGCGGCTTGGTGACGACGTCGCGCACCGCGCCGATCTCGACGATGCGGCCGGCATACATCACGGCCACGCGGTCGGCGGTCTCGGCGATCACGCCCATGTCGTGGGTGATGAGCATGATCGCGGTGCCGTGCTCGTGACAAAGCCGCTTGAGCATGTCGATGATCTGGGCCTGCACCGACACATCGAGCGCGGTCGTCGGCTCGTCGGCGATGACCAGCTCCGGATCGGCGGCGAGCGCCAGCGCCACCACCACGCGTTGGCGCATGCCGCCGGAAAACTGATGCGGATAATTGTCGATACGCTCTTCCGCCGCCGGCAGTCCGACTTCGGTCAACAGCGCGATCGCGCGCTTGCGCGCCGCGGCGCCATGAAAATTCGTGTGCACCTCGATGGTCTCGATCAGTTGCTCGCCGATGCGGTTGAGCGGATTGAGACTGGTGAGCGGATCCTGAAACACCATGCCGATGCGTTTGCCGCGGATGCGGCGCATGGTCTCCGGCGAAAGCGTGTCGATGCGCGCGCCGTCGAGCCGCACTTCGCCCGCGGCGATCCGTCCCGGCGGCTCAAGCAGCCCGATAATTGCGCTTCCGGTCAATGACTTGCCGGCCCCGGACTCGCCCACCACGCCGAGCACTTCGCCGCGCGCGATGTCGAACGAAATGTCGTTCACCGCGACCAGCGTGCCGCGCCGGTTGGGAAACTCCACACGCAAATTGCGGACGCTGAGGACGGGCTCGCTCATCGCAGTTTCGGATTGAGCACGTCGCGCAACCAGTCGCCGACGAGATTGACCGAGAGCACAAGCGCCGCCAGCGCGATACCGGGAAAAATCGCGATCCACCATTCGCCGGCGAACAGGAAGTTATTGCCGACGCGGATCATGGTGCCGAGCGATGGCTGCGTCGGCGGCAGCCCGACGCCGAGGAACGACAGCGTCGCTTCGAGAATAACCGCCAGCGCCAAGTTGATGGTGGCGATCACCAACACCGGTCCGATCACATTGGGCAGAATGTGGCGCAGCAAGATGAGGCTGGGGCGGATGCCGATCAGACGGGCGGCGAGGATGTAATCCTTGCTGCGTTCGACGAAGGTCGAGCCGCGCACCGTCCGCGCATATTGTACCCAGAACGACAGCCCGATCGCCAGCACCAGCACCCAGATGGTGACGCTGTCGCTGCGGTACTGCCCGAACAGCGCATGCGCGGTGCCGTCGATCAACAGCGCGATCAGGATCGCCGGGAAGGTCAGCTGCACGTCGGCCGCGCGCATGATCAAGGCGTCGACGGCGCCGCCCATATAGCCCGCGATCAATCCCAGCGTGATGCCGAGCACGCCGGCAAAGACGACCGACATCAGACCGACGGCGAGCGATAGCCGCGAGCCATAGAGGATAGTCGAGAACACGTCGCGGCCCTGGTCATCGGTGCCGAGCAGGAAGCGCATATCGCCGCCCTTGTCCCAGAACGGCGGCTGGTTGGAGTCGAGCAGGCTTAAGGTCTTGAGATCGAAAGGATTGTGCGGCGCGATCCACGGCGCGAACACGGCGCCGAGGATGATGGCGAGCGCAACCACCGCCGCAACCACCGTGATCTTCGAATGCCAAAACGAGTAGACGAAATCGCTGTCGAGAAGACTGGCGAGGCGGCCGGGACGCTTCGTTGCGGTGCTGCTTGTCTCCTCGTTCGCGGTCATGGCGTCAGGCCGTGCGCGTATCGATCCGGATGCGCGGATCGACCACGACATACAGCAGATCAACGATGAGATTGATGGTGACGAAGATGCCGGCGACCAGCAGCAGATAAGCGGACATGATCGGAATATCGGCGTTCTGCACCGCCCTGAGGAACAGGAGCCCCATGCCCGGCCATTGGAACACTGTTTCGGTGATGATGGCGAAAGCGATGATGGAGCCGAGTTGGAGGCCAGCGATCGTCATCACCGGCACCAGCGTATTCTTCAGCGCGTGGCCGAAATTGACGATGCGGTTTGGCAGCCCGCGCGCGCGGGCGAATTTGATGTAGTCGGTGCGCAGCACCTCGATCATTTCCGAGCGCACCAGGCGCATGATCAGCGCCATCTGGAACAGCCCGAGCGTCACCGCCGGCAGGACGAGTGCGCGCAGGCCCGATTCGGTGAGAAGCCCCGTGGTCCAGAATCCGATGGCGACCACGTCGCCACGCCCGAACGAGGGCAGCCAATGCAGCGACACCGAAAACAGGAAGATCAGCAGGATGCCGATGAGAAAGGTCGGAAGCGAAATGCCGATCAGCGACACGGTCTGTATGATTTCCGAGAGCCAGGAATTCCTGTGCAAAGCCGAATAGACGCCCATGGGGATGCCGAGCACAAGCGAGAGCAATGCCGAGATGACCGACAGTTCGATGGTTGCCGGGAAGCGCTCTTTGAGCAGGTCAATTACCGGCTGTTTGAATTGGTAGGAAGCGCCGAAATCGAAATGCGCCGCGTTCCAGATAAAGCGGGAAAACTGCACGACGACAGGGTCGTTCAACCCGAGTTGTTGGCGCAATTCCGCGCGTTCCTGCGCGCTCGTCTCGATGCCGACCATCTGGTTGACGGGATCGCCGACGAAACGGAACAGCGTGAAAGCGATCAGCGAGACCACGATCATGACAAGCACGGCTTGAACGACGCGACGCAGCACGAAAGCGAGCATGTCTGACCTTCAATCAGCACTTGTCGATGCGGCGTCACCTGGGCGCACGAGCCCAGATGACGCCGATCATGGCTATTCCTTTCTGAACCAGTAGAAAAGAATCTGGTTGTCCGGCCGCTGCACCACCTTCATGTGGTTGGACACACCCCAGGCCAGCGCCTGCTGATGCAACGGGATATAGGCCCAGTCCTGGACCTGGCCGATCTCGTAGGCCTGCTTGATCAATTGATCGCGCTTGGCCTTGTCGTTCTCGACGAGGACTTCCTTGGTCAGTTCCTCGACCTTGGGGTTGCAGTAATTGCCGAGGTTGTTGTTGCCGCCGACGCCCTTCTCGTCGCGGCAGCGATACATGTTGGCGAGGATGTTCCAGGAGTTGAACGAACCGGGCGTCCAGCCGAGCAAATAGAACGATGTGTCGTAGTGGCCGGAGACCAGGACCTTGGCAAAATATTTTGCCTTCGGCTGCGCCAGCAGATCGATCTTGACGTTGATACGCGCGAGCATCGCCACGATCGCCTGGCAAATCGCCTCGTCATTGACGTAGCGGTCATTGGGGCAATCCATCGTCACTTCAAAGCCATTCGGATAGCCGGCTTCGGCGAGCAGCTTCTTCGCCTTTTCCGGATCGTAGGCCGGCCGCTTGAAGTCCTTCGACAGGTCGAACAGCAAAGGCGAGATCATCAGCGCCGAAGGCGTTGCCGCGCCGCGCATCACCTTCTGCACGATCGCGTTCTCGTCGATCCCGAGATAGAACGCTTCGCGCACGCGCACGTCCTTGAACGGGTTCTTGCCCTTGACGTTCGAATAAAGCAGCTCGGGACGATACTGATCGAAGCCGAGGAAGATGGTGCGCAGCTCCGGCCCTTGCAGAACCTTGGCGACACCGCTCGCATTGACGCGCGGGATATCCTGCAACGGGATCGGGTCGGCCCAGTCGACATCGCCGGAGAGCAGCGCGGCGACGCGAGTGGCATCATTGGAAATGGTGGTGAAGATCACCTCGTCGAAATTATTCTCCGGTTTGCCCCACCAGTTCGGATTTTTCTTGAAGAGCGTGCGCACGCCGGCCTGATGCTCGGTGATGATGAATGGCCCGGTGCCGTTCGCGTGCAGCGCCGCGAAATTCATCTGCTGGCCGGCCTGCGGCTGCGCGGTCATGGAGTTGTGCTCTTCGCACCATTTCTTGGACATGATGTACCAAGTATCCCATTCGGCATTGAGAATAGGATTGGGACCGGAGAGCACAAAGTCGACGGTGTAGTCGTCGACCTTGACGACCTTGGCGTCGGCGGGAAGCCGGGTCTTGACGTCGGAAGACGGTCCGCGCGCGCGGTCGGCGGAAAACACCACATCGTCGGCGGTAAAATCGTCGCCGCTCTGGAACTTGACGCCCTTGCGCAAATGGAACCGCCAGCGCGTGGGTTCAAGCACTTCCCAACTTGTCGCCAGCCCGGGAATGATCTTGAGATCCTTGCCGCGCTTGGTCAGCCCCTCATAGACGTTGCCGAGAACGCCATGCGTGAAGGTTTCATTGAGCGAGTATGGATCGAGCGATTTCAGATCGCCTTGGAAGGCGAACTTAAACGTAACCGCGGAAGCCTGGCCCGCGAACGAGGCAAGCGCTAATGCGCCCGCCAATAAAGCGGTCGTGAACTTCATAATGCCCCTCACCCGTTGACGTGATGTCAGGCTCTTTTCGGTGAGCCTCTTCATTCCTCAGCCTAAGTCTAACGGGATCGGCCTGAACTAGTCTAGGCCGTGGGCAAAGGGGAACTTCGGATTCGTGCCGAGAACCGCGGCAATCGCGCCTAAAAGCGCGCCGCTCCTCACGGCGTGCGCGGACCGGGAATCTGCTGAAATCGCTCACGTGTCGCAGTCAACCGACGAAACCGCCTTGTACTGCCCGCCATATCGGGGGTTTAGACCTTTGCGAGCCTGCGGACCACGTCGTCTGCGGTCGCTATCTCCGCAAACTCGTCTTTCAGGTTGGCCAACGATACGGCGTGGATTAGATCCGCCGAGAAAAGTTCGCCATCGACGCCACGGCGATCGAAGGTCCAAGTGGCATCTCTGACAAGGACAGCCTTGAAGCCTAAATTGGCGGCCATTCGCGTCGTCGTCTCGACGCAGTGGTTCGTCGTTACCCCCACGATGATCAGCGTATCGATAGCGTGGTGACGCAGACGCGCTTCAAGGTCGGTGCCGATGAAGGCAGAGTTTTCATGTTTGACGATGACAACTTCGCCGGGCCGCTCCCGAACCTCTTGTTTGACCACGAAGCCTCTTTGACCCTGCCGAAATGGGGAGTGCGGGTCGCGCGATTCATGTCGGACATGGATAACGGTCACGCCCTTTGCGCGACAGTCGTCCAGAAGCTCAACGATTCGATCGAGCGCCTGCGGGTTGTTTCGGCGCTCACCGGCACGCTCCAATTCATCGAAGCTCTCTTGAACGTCAATAATCAGCAGGGCGGTTCGCGATGCCGTCAAGGGAAACATGTCACTTCCAATTCTCGACCCGGTCATGCTAAGCAGCCGCACATACCATAATCTGCAAAGATCGGACATCGGGCAAATGCATCACCCGATTCGTCTTTCATCGCCAGCGATTAGCTTTGCGGCGGCGACAACGTACAGATCAGATTTCTGTCGCCATAAACATTATCGACGCGGTTGACCGGGCACCAATATTTATCGCCGCTGGCGCCCGCCGGATAACAGCCGAGCATTCGCGGATATGGATGCCCCCAATTGTCATCGGCCAGATCGAGCGCAGTGTGTGGCGCGTTCTTCAGCGGATTATTGTTACGATCCACGCGGCCTTCCTCGATGGCGCGGATCTCACCGCGAATGGAGATCATGGCCTCGCAGAAGCGATCGAGCTCCGACTTGGGCTCCGATTCGGTCGGTTCGATCATCAGCGTGCCGGGCACCGGGAAGCTCATGGTCGGCGCATGGAACCCATAATCGATCAGGCGTTTTGCGATGTCGTCAACGGTTATACCGGCCGATTCCTTGAACGGGCGCATATCCAGAATGCACTCATGCGCGACGCAGCCACGGTCATTTTTGAACAGCAGCGCAAAATGGCTCCCCAGCCGTCTTGCGATGTAATTGGCGTTAAGGATCGCGAATTTCGTCGCCTTGGCTAGGCCTTCGCCGCCCATCAAGAGCATGTAGGTCCAAGATATCGGCAGAATTGATGCCGACCCGTAAGGCGCCGCCGAAACCGGTCCGACATGCGACCCAAGATCGGGCCGTTCCGGGTGGCCGGGCAGAAACGGCGCAAGATGCTTCTTCACTCCGATCGGTCCCATGCCGGGCCCACCGCCGCCATGCGGGATGCAAAAGGTCTTATGCAAATTGATGTGGCTGACATCGGCGCCATAGTCGCCAGGGCGCGCCAATCCGACTTGCGCATTGAGATTGGCGCCGTCGAGATAAACTTGACCGCCGTATTGATGCACGACCTCGCAAATGGTGCGAATTTCTTTTTCGAAAACGCCGTGCGTCGATGGATACGTCACCATGATGGCAGCCAGACGCGCGGCGTGCGTCTCGGCCTTGGCGCGAAGATCGGCAATATCGATGTTTCCGTCCGCGTCACAGCCCGCCTCGACCACCTCCATGCCGGCGAGATGCGCCGACGCCGGGTTCGTTCCGTGCGCCGAGGCCGGAATGAGGCAGATGTTTCGCTGTGGCTCACCCCTACTCGCGTGATAGGCGCGGATCGCCAGCAGACCGGCAAATTCGCCCTGCGCGCCTGAATTCGGCTGCAACGATACCGCGTCATATCCGGTGATGGTGCAAAGGTATCTGCTTAGCTCGGCGGTCATCTCCGCGAAGCCTTCCGCCTGGTCGAGTGGCGCAAAAGGATGCAGGTCGGAAAATTCCGGCCAGGTCATCGGGATCATTTCGGCGGTGGCATTGAGCTTCATGGTGCATGAGCCCAGCGGAATCATGCAGCGGTCGAGCGCGAGGTCGCGATCGGCGAGGCGCCGCATATAGCGGAGCAGTTCCGTTTCCGACCGGTATCGGTGGAAGACCGCATGCGTCATGAACTCGCTCTTGCGCGCGAACGTTTCGGGCAATTGCACCTTCACTGTTTCCGCGATTGACGCAAACGCCAGCTTATCCGCGCCGGACCGCACAAACGCCCGCCAGACCGCTTCGACGATTTCCGGCGAGGTCGTCTCGTCGCAACTGATGCCAATTCGGCCGTTGCCGCGACGACGAAGATTAATTCCTTGCTCGCCCGCACGGCGCAGGACTTCCTCCTGCCGATCGCCCGTATCGACGGTCACAGTGTCGAAGAAATTGCGGGTTTCGACCGTCCAGCCGAGCGCATTCAGCCCTGCCGCGAGCACACAGGTCGTACGATGGATCTGCGCCGCAATGTGTTTGAGCCTGTCGGGCCCGTGATAGACGCCATACATCGAGGCGACCACCGCCAGCAGCACCTGAGCGGTGCAAATATTGGACGTCGCCTTCTCGCGGCGGATGTGCTGCTCGCGCGTCTGCAAGGCAAGGCGATAGGCCGGCGCCCCGCGGCGGTCGACCGACACGCCGACGAGGCGGCCGGGGAGCGCGCGCTTGAATTCATCCTTGGCCGCTATATAGGCCGCGTGCGGGCCGCCGTACCCCATGGGGACGCCGAAGCGCTGCATCGAGCCGACGGCAATGTCGGCGCCGATTTCCCCCGGCGGCACAAGCAACGTCAGAGCCAGCGGATCGGCAGCCACAATTGCCAATGCTCCCGCCGCGTGCAAGGCTGTAATGGCGGGTCGAATGTCGCGGATCTCGCCCGAGCTCCCGGGATATTGCAGCAGTGCGCCGAACAACGCGGACGCGTTGAAGTCCTTCTGCGGGTCGCCGACGACCACTTGCCATCCCAACGGCTCCGCGCGTGTCCGCACGACAGCGATTGTTTGCGGGTGACAATCAGCGTCGACAAAAAACACCGATTTGCCGTCGTGCCCCAGGCGATAGGCCATTGCCATGGCTTCAGCCGCAGCCGTCGCCTCATCGAGCAGTGAGGCATTTGCGATAGCGAGGCCGGTCAGCTCGGCGACCATCGTCTGGAAATTGAGCAACGCCTCGAGCCGACCCTGGCTGATCTCGGGTTGATAGGGAGTATAGGCCGTGTACCAGGCCGGGTTCTCCAGAATATTGCGCTGGATGACGGGCGGCAGAACGGTCCCGTAATAGCCTTGGCCGATGAGGGATACCGCGACTTTGTTTTTTGCCGCAGTCCGCCGCAGTTTTCGCAAGACTTCCGGCTCGGACAGGCCCGCGCCGATGGCGAGAGGCGTGTGCTGACGGATGGAGGCGGGCATCGTCTGGGCGATGAGATCGTCGAGACTCTGGACGCCGACCGTTTCAAGCATCGCGCGGACATCGCGCGGCGCAATGCCGATGTGCCGTCGCGAGAAGTCGTCCGCATCGTAGTTTGCGCTTGCTGGCATATTCATGACGTGCCTCATTGCCGTGCACCTCGATCGCTATCAGGCAATCAGCGATTTGTAGGTTTGCTCATCCATGAGCTGGTCGAGCTGAGACATTATCGGAAATCTTCAATTTGACGAACCAGCCCTCGCCCATCGGGTCGCGGTTGACCAGCGCCGGATCGCCGACGATCGCCGAATTTGTTTCGATGATTTCGCCAGTGACCGGCGCGTAGACTTCAGACGCGGCTTTGACGGATTCGACGACTGCTGCCGGCGCGCCTTGCTTGAAGCTTGTCCCCGCCGCGGGCAGCTCGACGAAAACCAGATCGCCGAGTTTCTCCTGCGCATGTTGCGTGATGCCGACGGTGGCGACGTCGCCGTCGACACGAACCCACTCATGATCCTTGGTGAATTTCAGCATGACACCCGGTCTCCCGTTAATTGCGTTTGTATCTCGCCGGTACAAAAGGCAGCTCGCTCACATGAGCGACGATGCGCTTGCCACGCAGGTCCGCGTAAAGCTGCCGGCCGATCGTTGCGCATTCGGTCTCGACGTAGCCCATGGCGACAGGAGCATCGATGCTCGGACCGAATCCGCCCGAGCTGACGAAGCCGACGGCCAAGGGCGAAAGCGGATCGGCGAATAATTTGGCCCCGCCCCTAACCGGCGCGCGCCCTTCCGGGCGCAGTCCGACGCGCCGGCGCGGCGCGCCTGACGCGAGCTGGCTCAGGATAATCTCCGCGCCGGGAAATCCGCCGGGCCGCGCACCGCCGCGCCGGCGGCTTTTCTGCAGCGACCATTCGAGCGCCGCTTCAATTGGCGTCGTCGTTGCATCGAGGTCGGATCCGTAGAGGCAAAGCGCGGCTTCGAGCCGCAAGCTATCCCGCGCGCCAAGGCCGATAGGCGCGACCGCAGGATCGGCAAGCAGGGCGCGGGCGAGTTCTTCCGCCCGATCGTTCGCTACGCTGATCTCAAAGCCGTCTTCGCCGGTGTAGCCCGAGCGGGAAACGTTGCACCCAGCACCGAACAGCGAAATAACACGGCTGTCCATAAAGCGCATGGCGGCGACGTCCGGCGCCAACCGGGCGAGCGCGGATTGCGCAGCCGGCCCTTGCAACGCGAGAAGCGCCCGATCGACCGGTTCGACTACACTATCCTTGAGATGCGCACGCAAATGCGCTTCGTCCGCCTCTTTACAAGTGGCATTCACGACGAGAAAAAGATGGTCGCCGCGATTGGTCACCATCAGGTCATCGAGGATGCCGCCGGCGGGATTGGTGAACAGCGCGTAGCGCTGCCGCCCCTCGGCTAGGCCCAGAATATCGGCCGGGACAAGGCCTTCCAGGTCAAGCGTCACATCACGCACCGATCCCGATCGCGGGTGCAGGATGAGTTGGCCCATATGCGAGACGTCAAACAGGCCGGCCGCCGAGCGCGTATGCAGATGCTCGTGCAAAATGCCCTGCTTGAATTGTACCGGCATTTCGTAACCGGCGAAGGGCACCATGCGCGCGCCGAGTTCGACCTGCAGGCGATGCAGCGGCGTTTGACGCAACGGGGCGTGTGCGGACGCTTGCGTCATCGCACGCCGTCCATGGCGAAAACGTCGATCAAACGATCGGAAATAGACAGGCGGCACGGTTGAATGAACGGCAAAGGGCACCTCCTGATCCGGCAAATGCCGGTCTGCGGTGCCCCCTCTGTCTGTTGGCCTGAGAACGTTATCCCGTCGGCGGGCGCGTCACGCGCCACTTTCCAGAGTATCTTGTATCATCACGGTTCGTGTGCCTGAGAGTTTCCGGGGCGGTTGCTCCTTCGGCGCCGGCGTGTAAGCCGATCTCTCCCGCGATGATGTCCTTAGTCGATCGTAAGCCTTCCGAACGACGACGACACTCTAGCTTTTCTTGTCATCGTTGCAACACCTATTTGTACGGCCGTCGAAGCGATTAGCCGCTACCAGATATTATTACCGCACACGCCAGTTATGAATCGGTGCTTTTGCTCGAACCTGGGACCCGCTGATTAAGCGTCAGCTTGCCATGACCCAACGCCGTGGTCCTAAGTCGGTCTTTGAGAGGTAATTGCACCAATATTTCCGAATAAAGTCAGCCCTTTGCGACTAACTTTGTGCATATGACCCTTACGCCGTTGAGCTAAGGCGATTACCGCCGTTCCGTGCGTTGCTATGACCCCGGTGGGACCCCGGAAAGAACGTGAACAGATGCGGTGAGTTCATCATCAAGCTGACCGACCGTAAGAACGTCGCACTTTATTTTTTAATATTCCCACTGGCGTCGAACTGCTTGACGTAAGCCCATAGGTCGTTGACCTGCTGTTCGCTCTTGAGGCCAGGGAAGATCATTTTGGTACCAGGGACTATGACCCTGGGATACTTTACATATTCCTTGAAGTTTGCCTCGTTCCAAATGAGGCCTGAGTTTTTGTTCGCACTAGAATAGCTAAAATTCGGAACCGTACCGGCCGCGCGACCGTCGAGACCATTGAGTTCAGGACCAATTTTGTTTTTCGCACCGGGGCCGATTGAGTGGCACACTTGGCACTGTTTAAAAACCGTCGCACCTTTTTCGACATTTTGTGCCAAGCCTACCCCCGTCGAAAGGACGATCAACACGGCGGCCGCGATCAACTTCCTCATAAGCGTGTCTCCGTCTGCCATTGGCCGGATATTCGGCGTTGCTGCTTGTGGACCTTCATCATCGGGGACGACTTGCCATTCACTTAATAAAACTGAGGTATGACGCAAGCGCTGCAATTTGCTGAGGAGACAATTGGCTCGCAACGTGAGGCATCGGAAGTCTTGCAGTCTTATTATAGCCTTCGCCCCACTGTTCGAGCCTCCTTTGCAAGTAAGAGAACGAAAGTCCTCCCAAACGAGGAATTTCTCTGATGCCCTCGGCGTGCGGTCCGTGGCACGCAATACAAGCGACAATATTGGAATCCGGAATTCCGTCTTGATAGATCTTTCGCCCAATAGCCATGAGTTGCTGATCGCCGTCTGCGGCCGGTTTGCGGGACAGCTTTGAAAAATAAATTGCTAAATCGCGCGCAGTCTCAGGGTCAAGGTTTGCTGCGGCAAACCACATATATTGTTTTGAGAACGGATTATCGCGCGTGTGCCTCCTAAAACCTACAAGCTGATTCTCGATATATTGACTTTGTTGTCCGGCCAATCGCGGCGCGGGCAAATAACCCTGCGCCGATGTGCCATGGCACCATGTACAATTTCGAACAGCCTGGCTTTCTGCATGACCTGGCAACGCAAAAAAGGCAGAGAAGGCAATTGCCAGGACCGCTGTCTTTAGCTTGAGGAGTTTCATGATCCGAGCTTTCAAACCTGTGACCTCTTACGAACCGGCGAGAAGCTTACTTCAGTGAACTGACATAGGCGGCAACGGCTTGGATTTGCGGCTTGGTCAAGCTGTGCGCAACCGGCTTCATGATCGCTGATGTGTCCGGGTTGGCCGGATTTTGACCGCGTTCATGAGTCCATGTCGACAATTCCATGACGACGTAAGAATCGAGTTGACCTGCCAAACGGGGGATTTCTCCATGACCGGTAGCGTCCGGGCCGTGGCAGGCGGCGCAGGCAGCAACATTGGCGTCGGGAATTCCGTTTTCGAAGATGTCTTTCCCCGCGGCTACAAGTTTCTTCGAAGCGCCCCCGAGGGGCCTGGGATTGAGTTTCTGAAAACTCGAGGCAATGGCCGTTATCATTGCGGGCTTCAAGACATGCGCCACGTTGAACATGATATTGTTCGTCCGCCGGCGCTCAACAAAGGCCTGTAACTGATTCTTCAAGTACTCAGGCTGCTGTCCGGCGAGTCGCGGTATGGGGAAAAATCCGCGAAACCCTTGCCCCGATGGGCCGTGGCAGTCTTGGCAGTACCTAATTTTCGCCTGCACGGCTCGGTTCGAGACGGCGGCCGTGTCTCTTGCATCTGCGCGGCCTGTCGACGACAAAACAATTGCCAGGATCGCCAAATGCAATGCCAATCTTAAGCTGACGGTCTTCATAATCCGGCACCCAACTGCTTCGTTTAGCGGAGCCGCTTTAACGCGCCGGTGACTTGAATCCATCGCTTCCTCACCACATTCCACCACCGCAGCGCGGGGTGCAGTTCTTCACTCAGTCCTTCCCGGGGCACACCATTATTGCCTCGATGAGCTCTATGATCCGGACAAACGAGTCACTCCAGAGAGCTTACGTAGGCAGCGACCGCGTCGATTTGGGACTTGGTCAAGCCATGCGCGATCGGCGCCATGATGTTTGAGTTTTCCTCCGCCCGCTCCTTGGCCCAGTTCGTCAATTGGCTCACGATGTAGGGGTAAAGCTGACCTGCTAAACGAGGAAATGCTCCGTTGCCTTTAGCATCCGCCCCGTGGCATGTGCCGCACGCCGGAACGTCGGCACTGGGGACTCCTTCGTCAAAGATCTTCTTTCCGACGACCGCTATTTCCTTTGGCGCACCCCCGAGGGGTTTCGGATTGAGATCGTGAAAGTGCGTGGCCAGAGCATTTATCATCGCTGGGCTCAGGACATGGCCCACGTTGAACATGATGTTGGTGCTGGACGGTGATTCCTTATTGGCCCGCTTGCGCTCAACAAAGCCTTTCAACTCATTCTCGATATACTCGACTTGTTGTCCCGCGAGCCGCGGTATGGGGTGGAATCCAATGAAGCCTCGAGCCGACAAACCGTGGCACGTTTCGCAATAATCTATCTTGGCCTGCAGGTCGTGCTTGGAGATGCTCGTTCCAGTTTTGTCATCTGCTGCGCGAGCCGCCGTAGTTAAAGCAATCACCAAAATTGCCAACCGCAATGCCGACTGTAATCTAATGGTTCTCATAATCAGACGCCCTCGTTCTTCTTTTCTTGATGAAGCCAATGTCTGACCACTTTGAAGCGTTCCCGTAGTTCCGCAACCTTCCATGCGCGATCTCTGCTGCGCGATTTTACAGATGCCAATTCACTACATCGCGAACCAAATATAGGCGAACAGCGAGTTGTTATCGTGAGCAGATGCCGTGTCTCCATTGAACTTGTTGTAATAGGTGTATTGCAGCCCGACGCGCGCGTTAGCCCATGGCCACCCGGGCGCCTGGCTGGAAATGAACGGGATGTAGGCGATCTCGAAGATGTAGCCGTCACTGTCTGGACTAAATCCGGGGTTGTTTGCGTACAACGTCGCATCTGACGAGCCTTGCGAATTGAAATACTGACCCGTCACCACGATGCGGTTGTCATTCCCATAGGCGAGCGAAGCCAACGCCTTGAAAGTGTTCAATGTATTCGTCGGGTTGGTGGCAAGATTTATCGCGCTCGCATCGAGTGTTTGGCGTTCGTGAATGTACGAACCACGGAGCGTTACCCAGTAATTGTCTCCCTGATATTGATACTGCGTGTCGAAGCCGATATCCGTGTATCGATCAGCCTCCGCGTATGTCTGATTAATGTAAAATCCATTTGAATCCAGCGCGAATGTAAATGGATGAACTTGCGCGGACATTCCGAATGCGCCGAATTCAAGCCAATGACTTCCCCAATGTGGCTCCACGGCTATGCGCCAATATGGCGCGATACCTTCCATCGCTCCGGCGGACACTCCGGGCCCCTGAAAAGGGTCCGGCCCTAGTTTAAGCAGGGCATCAAAATTAATGGGTCGGTAACCCGTCAATTCCAGATAAACCAAATTATTAATCCAGGCGTAGGCACCAACGCCGGCGACCCGAGCAGCAAGCGCTCCTTCGATAAGTGTAGAACTTGAGGGACCGGATGCTCCAATATTTGATACGGCGTACGGAAATGCCCACGCCGGTGTAGTATTCCATGGATCCTGAACGGTCGGATTGTTATTGGCAGTAATACCATAAATGAGACTCATTCCGCCTAGCGACGCTGCATTAGCATAGCGAATGTCGGTATTGTCCCATGTCACTTGACGAGTCGCATATGGATCGGCTTGGTCCGGAGCACCAAAGGGCGCATTGTTCCAAGTTACCTGCGCAAAAGCGCCGATGTGATCGGTAATCGCTCCGCCGTAGAAAAGGCTGACCGGCGCGACGACGACATTATCGTTTGCATTATAGGGTGAACCGGTCGGGTCTTGGTCCGCCTGTGTGTGAGTGAAGCCGACGATCGCCATCATCGCAATCGGCGGCGCATAAGGCTTGATTTCGCTCGTGTCGAACGGCGCCTTTGTTGGCATATCCGATCCCGACTTTTTTGCGTATGCCGAGAGAGCCTTCGTCGGGTCATTTTGCGAAGGAAAAAGCGTTGATCGGTATTTTCCCCCACCTGCCGTATAGCCGCCCAACTTGAACAAGCGGCCGTAGGGTGTCAGGCCAGGATAGTCAGTGTGACAGGTGCCGCACGGCTGACCCGTCTGTCGCGCGAAGCTAGGCAGCGCATCGGCTGGAGAAATAGGACCAAACGTAGCGGCGTTAAACACAAAACAATAAATTGCGGTTGCCGTGACGACGCCTGCTCCGGCTAATATTTTTCGGCTAGCCGCGATTAAGCGCGCCCGCACTTTTGCGGAAGACATTTCCCGGCCCTCACTAATAATATTCCCCATTCATTTCGCAGCGTTAAACAACAACTGTCGTTTCATCGGTCGTTCAGCCGTCAAGCGCGACACAAGTACGAATCAAGCGAGTTTAAGCTTTCCGCCAAAGCATGCACCAACCGTTTGGACTTATATCTCCTACGACGTTTTTGCAGGCATTCGGTGCAACGAACAGACCGCACTCGCTGCATTTACGATCACCCTTTGGCTTGTCTTGATAGTTGACTGCTGTCTTCGGCAGCGGATTTGCGTTCGCGGAATCTGTATTGGCGGTAATGATAGTTGCGATGCCCGCTGCACACGCTGCGCCCTGCAGTAAGATCGAACGTCGAGACATTTTAGCTGAGAAATATTCGGGTCGATTTGCCATTACGTCACTCATCTTTTTGATAGCGCCCCATAACAACACTTTGACTTACGAGACTCGTGCAAGCTTTGACAGAAATCAAGTTTGTGAATTCGAGTGGCCAAAATATTTTTCAGTTTATTGTTGGAACGTTCTCAGGATGTCAGGTTTTTGTCAGCATCATGTTCGTGTTCACTTGAGAATGTTTTTATGCGGGCAATTTGAACCGGAATATCATTTTGCTTCGCGGCCCGTCAGGATTTTGTCAGTATCTCGCTCCTTTTCCAAATGACCGGCGCCAATGCTGAACATCGGCTAACTTCATTTCTTTCGGTTACGAAAACGACCACGTCCGATCCGGTTGTTGGCGCGTGATTGGCAGGCAATTGCATTAGAAATTACATTAGAAATGCGCGATTAGCCCATCAGGGGTCTATCGATCAAATGATCGCCTGACTCTTTTTCTGTGCCTAAAAAAATGGGCTAGGAAGAAGGAGGCATTTGGCTTGCGTTGCGGGCTCTAATATCTATCCCCACCAGGGGAGGCCCGGACTTTCTGGGCAAATGAATGTCCTAGCTAATCAGCGAATGAAAAATGCGTAATCAGCTAATGGGGCACCAGAAGCTTTAGGAGCAGCAGACACGGACGATTCAGGCGCTCTGCTCCCTGTCTTCGATCGGGCCGGTCGGCCGCATGGCATTCCTACCGCGCGATCCAACTGAAGTTGGATCCTTTGCACGAATAATGACGACCGAGGTCACATGATCAAATCTGCGTAATTCTCACATTCGTTCTGATGCTTTACTTATCGAGGTGAACGATTGAATCGTGCATTTACGCAAAGAAAAGGAGAACCTCTGTTTTAACCGCTTACCCAATCATACTACCTATTCATTACAACTTGGATGCGACGCTTGCCGTTTGTTATTTCTGCTTATCGCCATTTGCGAAGTCCTGGTCTACGAACGTGTTGCCGTTTTCCGGAAGTGGAACCATTATTCTGATCTGCGGCTGACCGGCTCTCACGTGGCAAGCGTTGCAGGCGGCAGTGAGCCCACGGTACGCAATGTCAAAATTGACGGCGTCATTTGCCTTTACGGCTTGGGCCAAAGCGCCAATATTGGAATCAACACTCTGAAGCATTTCTCCGACAGGTACCCGTCGCCATTGAGATGACGCGGTTTGGATGTCCACAATGGTCTCTTTGATTTGCTCAATGGTTTCCTTAATCTTTTTCACCTCATAGTCTGCCAAAATCCAGTTATTAGCGTGTCCCGCAAACCATAGTTTAGTGTGGTGCACTTGCATTGCCTCGTTCATCAAGTCTGCAAGGCGCGGAAGCTGTCCCTGATTCTTGGCTTCCTGGGCGAACCCAGGAGTTGCGATCAGATTAACAAGCAAGCCGGCGACACTGACGAACACGAGAAGGAACACGATTAGGAATGCACTTTTGATGGTGCTTTGCATTGCGGTTTCCCCCCATCTATCTCATTTGGTGGTTTCGCATTTTGAATTCAGGATAACGTGTCACTGATGACGTACGTTATCGGTTCAGGCGGCGTGGTCAATCGGTTCACGTGTAAATTCTATATCAGGAGTGCATATTCACATTTGAAGATGCGCCCACACTGGCTGATGATGCAGTGCGGATAAGATCGGCATTGCAATGGTAATTGTCAGATGATTGGCGTGCGGATGAGATGCTCGCGCCATTGCGTACCTGCTAGGCGCTTCATATTGTCATTCCCCTGCTGGCCCCTGTTGGCAACCGCGAGATCGGACTGACGCGAATACTCCAGGCGCGACCATCGGCTTCACTGCTTATTATCAGGGGTCACCGCATTACCTGCGATTCAGTTGCAATCTCACCGTAATCACGGCCCTTCCTCGGCTTTCTGCGGCGGCCAAATTCGGGTATTTATCAAACTGGCGCCATTCCTCACCATGGCAAACCATGCGTATTCTGCTGATCGAAGATCATAGCCGGTTGGCCGACTCGATCACAAAAGGTCTGGCCGGGCTCGATTTCGGCGTAGATGCGTTCGAGACCGCAAGGGATGGTCTAACTGCCTTCAAATCCATCGCTTACGATGCGATTATTCTTGATCTGGGCTTGCCTGACCGTGACGGTCTCGATGTGCTCAATGATTTGAGGCGCGCCGGCTCACAAACTCCGATCCTGATTCTCACTGCGCGTGATGACATAGACGCGCGCGTGCTCGGTTTGGACTCAGGCGCCGATGACTATGTCGTAAAGCCGTTCGCCATGACGGAATTAGCTGCGCGGCTACGTGCGCTTATGCGGCGGCCAGGCCAAGCGCTTGGCGAGGTTCTCACAGTAGGCAATCTGCAACTTCAAACGGTTTCGCGCCAGGTAGCCGTCGACGGGACGTCGATGCGATTTCCTCCAAGTGAAGTCAAAGCACTCGAATTATTAATGCGGCGAGAGGGTCAAGTTGTTGCGAAATGCACATTGGAAGACAGCCTTTATGGCCTGACCAAGCATGCTACGCCGAACAGCATTGAGGCTCTAATCTCTCGCCTGCGGCGCCGACTTAAGTCGACCGGTGCTAACTGTTCCATCTATACGCTTTACGGGATCGGGTACTTGATAGAGGAAAATAAGCATTGAAGCCTTATTCGCTCTCGCGACGGATTACAGTTGGGCTGACGGCAACGATGCTGATGGCAGGCCTGTCCTCTTTCGGCTGGCTTTATCTGAAGGCAAAATGGACGGATACGAAACTGCGGGAACAAACTTTGGTCGAACAAGCAAGAGTGATCGCAGGTTACCTTAAATCGGGCAGCAATAATTCGATCACCCTGAATTTGCCGCCGCGCCTCGCGGAGGCTTATTCCAGTCCTGAAAGTGAGTACCATTACGCGGTTCGAAATGAGAATGGCCAATATCTTTTCGACAGCGGGACTGCAGTCTCGGCCCTGCCGGTTTTTTCGCGCGCCCGCCAGAAGCTCTACGATTACGATCCCGACGGCCCTGGCCCGCTTCGTGTGTTTGGAGCTGCACTGCGGATTGAAGTTGGCCACCGGACAGTTTTCGTTCAAGTCGAGCAGAAAACCCGCGACCCTGATTACCTCAGATTGGCTGTTGTAGACGAGTTCATCACGGATGGTGGCTGGCTTGTAATCCCGTTCCTACTGGTGCTGCTTGGGGTCAGTATTTGGATCGTTAAACGCGCACTTGCGCCAATCACGCAAATATCGGCATTGGCTGAATCAATCACGCCGACGAACGTGAAGATCCGGCTACCAGTCGACCGGATACCGCTTGAAATCCTTCCGCTCGTTGAGTCAATGAACGCGGCCCTAGACCATCTTGAACAAGGCCTCCAGCGGCAGCGTGAATTCAATGCCAATGCTGCGCATCAATTGCGCACGCCGCTTTCGATACTCCGGGCCAACGTGGATATTTTAAAGGAGACGGATATCGCCGATCGGCTGCGCATTGACGTGGAACAAATGAGCCGCATCGTATCGCAACTTCTGCTTGTTGCGCGGCTGGAGACAATCTCTATCGATCTCGATGAGATTGTCGACTTGAACGATGCCGCCGCTGAGGTCGCTGGTAATCTTGCTCCACTTGCTCTCGCTTCTGGCAAGAGCATCGAGTTAGTTCGCAGCGACGAACCCGTCTTCATCTGCACAAACACTTTTGCGGTCAAGGCAGCGCTCGCCAACCTTATTGAAAATGCCATTAAACATACACCGGCGGGAACATCCGTACGGCTAGGCGTCTCGGATCGTCCTTCAATTGAAGTCGTGGATTACGGGCCAGGTGTTCCCCTCGAACAGCGCACAAAAGTCTTCGAGCGCTTCTGGCAAGGCGACAGAAGCAGCGGCGGTGCTGGATTAGGCCTAGCCATCGTCGATCAAATCATGAAGATTCTGCAGGGTTCAGTTTCCGTCGGGAAGGCTTCAGAGGGCGGCGCGTTGTTTACACTTATTTTCCCTCAGACGACAGTCGCTTCTAAATCAAATCAAGATGGCTCGTTAACTGCCGAGTGATGTGGCACTGCCGTCGTCATATAGCTTATGCAATAGCGCGAATGCCTTGTGATCCTGCATATGTTGTGAGCACGACGGACGACTTGCCCAACGCGAAGCCACCATATCACCAAGGCTTGTGATACTAAGATCAGCTGCCCCTGTCCTTTCCGAAAATCATATCCGAGCATACCGGTGATGTAGGCCACCCAGCACGGGGATGGCGACCACTCTGCCGACCTGCTGAACGGCGCGCCCTGATGGCGTATCCTTCCGCAAAGTCAGATGGGTGCGCGTCTGATTGTAATAGATAGCGTAGCCGGCACGAACAAGCCGCAGATGCGCAGTGCCAAATATGATGATTTGATCAAGGCATTCGCGCCGAAGTGTGCCGATGAAACGTTCGCCAATTCCGTTTTGCCATGGCGATCCGGGGCTGATTGGCCGGTCGCGAATTCCCATCGCCCTCACCCGTCCGGTGAAGACATGTCCGTAGGCGCCGTCATTGTCACGGATCAGATACTTCGGTGCCGTAGCCCAAGGAAACGCCTCGGTGATCTGCCGGGCCAACTATTCCGCCGTGGGATGCCGCGTTACCTCAAACCACAGCAATTGTCGCCGGCCATGGCCAAGGACCAGGAAGACAAACAGCCGTTCAAACGTCACCGTTGGGACCACGCACATATCGATCGAGGCAATCGCATTGGCGTGATTGCTCAGAAATGTCTTCCAGCTCTGTGATGGCGGTCTTCGACCGCGCACCAAGTATTTTGACACCGTCGACTGGGCCACCTCAAAGCCCAGCATCAACAGTTCGCCGTGGATCGGGGACGCGCCCCAAAACGGATTGTCCCGGCTCATCCGCTGGATCAGCTCGCGCAGCCCCCGGTCGATCCTGGACCGCCCTGCCCGCAGCCTCGACTTATAGCGCCAATAGGCTCTGAACCCCGCCCGCTGCCAGCGCAGAACCGTTTCGGGCTGGACCACCTGAACCATGTCGAGCAGGCGAGGCCATAAATAGCTCATCCAAACCATGAAGGCTCGGTCACTATTACCCAGCGAGCGCCGATGCGGCGCCTGACGCAATGCGATATTCAACTGATGGCGGAGAAATAGCATCTCGACTTCCAGCCGGCTGCGGGACTTGAAAAGGTCGGCGAGGAACGTTCCAAGAGCATGAAGGATCGCAACCATCGCTTTGCATGATGCGACAATTCTGCCCGAGCACGCGAATCCAGGCCGGATGGAATTTTCGGAAAGGACAAGTGTAAATACAAACAAAATTCTCCACTCGTAGTCTGGCTAAGGAAACTGCAATCTGCGGGTCCGTCTTGACCGGGCAAACGGCACAACTCTTTGCTATCTCGTTGGGTCACATCCTCGGGATAGCTCAACGGCGAAGCTCCGCCCCGACAGCTGTATGCGTTGTGCGGCCCGCAACGATCTCCGCGCCGGATCCGCAAAAACAGTCTCAATTCGGATCACCGCGAGAGCGGATTGCTTTTTCGTGGTCGCATGTGTGTCAGATTGGCGGCAATCGCCAGGACCGCGCCGCCCAGGCCGATCCAGTCGAGCACCTCCGCTCCGGCAAAAGCGTGCGGCGGAATAAGGATCGCCAGCGCTGCTGCACCGAAGCCGACGCGCATCGGCATGGACAGCAGTGTGAAGGCGAAGCCGACGATCGCGGCGGTGCCGACGAAAATGCCGAGGATGTTGCGGGCAAACTGCCAGACGATTAGCAATCCGGAGCCCTGCATCAGCAGCGCCGGCTCGGTGACGAACAGGAATGGAATGAAAAACGTACTCCAGCCGACCATAACGGCGGTCCAGCCCACGGTCCAGCCAGAAACGCGCGCGATGTTGGCCGCGGCATAGGCGGCAATTGCGACCGGCGGCGTGATCATGCTCAGCATGCCGAAATACATCACGTACATGTGCGCCGCCATCGGCGTCACGCCAAGTTTGATGATCGAGGGCGCCAGTAGGGTTGCCGTGAGCACGTAAACGGACACGGTCGGCATGCCCATGCCCAAGATGATGCTGATGATCGCAGTGAGCAGCAGTAGCACGAAGAGATTGCCACCGCTAAGCGCAATCAGCTGCAGCGTCAGACCGAAGGAGATGCCTGACACGCTGAGCGCTCCGACCACCATGCCGGCGGCAGCGCCGATCAGCACGATATCCAGCGCCGCACGTCCGGTGTCGAGTACGGCACGCAGCATGTCGCGCGGGCTGACGCGGTGGCCGCGATAGCCGAACGCCATACTCAGCACGATAAGGATGGCGGTTGAATAGACGGCGGCGCGCTCGATCGGAATCTGGAATACTTCGGGATAGGCGATAGTCACAATCAGAAAGATTAGCGGTATCGGGAAGTGCCAGCCGGATTTGACAACTTCGGAGAACTTCGGCGCATCCGCCACCTGCGCCGCGCCGATACGCTGCTTGGCCGCTTCGAGATCGACGTGCATGAACAGCGCGGCATAATAGAGCACCGACGGGATTATGGCGGCGATCACTACGGCGCCATAAGGCACTTGCAGGAACTCGGCCATGATGAACGCTGCCGCGCCCATCACCGGCGGCATCAATTGTCCACCGGTGGAGCCGACCGATTCGATTGCCGCTGCGCGTACCAGCGAAAAACCCGAGCGCGACATCAGCGGGATCGTCACGATGCCGACCGCGACGACGTTACTCACCGCCGCGCCGGAGATCATGCCAAACAGCGCCGAGCCGACGACCGCGATCTTGGCGGCGCCGCCGCGAAAGCGGCCCATCGCAGACATTGCGAGATCAGCGAAATAATTGGCGCCGCCGGTGCGCCCGAGCACTTGACCCATCAGCGTAAACGGCACGACGATCAACAACGCGACCTGCAGGATCACGCCGATCATGCCATTGGTATCGAGCCCGAGATAGACAATGAGACGCGGAAGCGAAACCGTAGCGGTGGCGAAGCCGCCGGGCATATGCGGGCCGATGAACACGTAAACCGAGATGACCAGGATGATCGCCGACCAGGATGCCGCCGGCGCCGCGGCGCGTCGCTTCCAGCACCAGAAGATCGAGGATGGTGGCGCCGACCACGAGATCGGTCGGCAGCAGCGCGATCTGATAGGTGATGGATTCGTAACGCCAAGCGATGTAACCGCAGATCAGGATGGCGAGCGCGGCGAACAACCAATCGAACCAGCGCACGCGCCGGCGGGAGATGAAGATGAGCGCGAGCGCAAAGCCGAGCGAAATCGCCAGCATCTGCTCGGTGTAGAAGCTCGCATTGAACAGCCGCCGCGGCAGATCGAGCACCCAGCCGACGACGCAGATTAGCAGCAACGCCTGTAGCGCGTCGCGCGCGAGCGCAAGGTATAGAGTCGGCGCTTGCGGCGTCGCCTCTTCCGCCGATCGTTCTTCGCTCACTGAATGGCCATCGGCTTGATGCTGTGGTCCTTGAAGTACTTCAGCGCGCCGGGGTGATAGGGCAGGTCATAGGCCGTGTACAATTTCTGCGTCGATAACTCGCGCAGCGCCGGCTGTACCGCCACCAGGTCGGCTTTGTTGTTCACCAGCGTGTCGATGATCTTGTAGATGACGTCGTCCGGCACTTTGTCGTTTGTGATCAGCAGATTGTCCCAGGCGTAGACGTCCATCGGATGGGTGACGCCAACGAAGAACGGATTCGGCACGGCCTTGGTCAGAGTAGCCGTAGGAGAAAATCTTTTTGGCGGCCGGCATACCGCTCGCTGGGATGTCGAGGGCGCGGATGCCGCCGACGGTGGCGTCGACCTCGCGTACCTTCGGTGCCCCGAAGGCGAAGAAGAACACGTCGGTGTCGCCCGAGGCGAAGCTGTCGGCGCCGCGCACCACGTTGGGCACCAGCACTGGCGTGACGTCCTTTTCCGTCAGCCCTCCAATCGCTAGGATCGCGCGTGCCAGGCGGTCGATGGTGAGCATGGCCGAATAGCCGAGCGGCACGCGTTTGCCCTTAAGATCGGCAATCGTCTTCATCGGCGAATCCTTCTTCACCCAGAAGGTGCCGCGGAAAGTGTGCGGCACGCCGATCAGCCGCAGGTGCGGTTGCTTGCCGATCTTGGCCGCACCGTTCACGGCATCGGTCACCTCGAGGATGTTGGAGATGCCGATTGCCGCCTCGTTGCGGTTCACCATCGGCAGGATGACGGCATCCCCAGCTGTCGGCTGCACTAGCACGTTCATGCCGGCTTTTTCCTTGAGCACTTTTGCTATTGCCGATGCTGTTACGTAGTTGAGTGAGCCAGCCGGGAGCGTTGCAAACCCCACCGGCTGCTGCGCCGCCGCGAGGTTTGAGCTCACAGCGACAGCAAGACCCGCCCCGAGCAGCATTAACGTCCGCGTCAGTGTCGGCATTTGTTGTCCTCCCTTGTTTTTCATGGCTATCGGCAGATTTGCACACCAGTGCTGCGACCCGACAAGTCGCCCATGTCGGGTTGGGCCTTCGCCCATTCGATCGCGAATGCCCCCTGGCCGCGATCTTTGCACAGGGTGCGAACCAACGCGAGGCTGTGCAGGTCTGGCGTCCTGAGGTAATGCGACCAACGGAGGCTCAGCGAGTTCTGGTCAACAGGCTCGGGGATCACGCCGGCCTAAGATGCGAGAGCGCGAACGTGTCCCTTCCGAAAATCATATCCGGACGTATCGGTGATGCAGGCCCGCCAGGACAGGAATGGCGGCGATCCTGCCAAACTGTGAATCGGCGTGGGGGTCAACCTGCTCGAAGTTTCGACGGCAAGGCTCTGAAGCCAAATAAGTAAGAACACTTGGGGTGGGGTCACGACCGGCGCCGATGGTGACCCCCACACTGACGCAGTTTCCATTATTTGCTACAAGGATTTGCAACCGTTAGTTCAAGGGGCTCAATTCGACGCCGATTCACAGCCTTGAAACCCCTACGATGCCACCGAAGGATAGTTTCCGGCTTCACCACCTGAGCCAAATCGAGCAGTCCGGGGCAAATTGGAGTGCTCCAGCTCAGCAGGGCTCGATCGCTCCCACGTAATCGAGGCCGAGGCGATAGCCGCCGCAAGGCGATATTAAGTTGATGGCGAAGAAACAAGTTCTCTGCCTGGAGCCGGCGCCTCGATTTGAACAGATCGCGGGCAAATAACCCGAACACGTGCAGGATGGCAATCATCACACCGCATGATGTGATGATTCTGGTTTCCGATGCGAATCCAAGCCGGACCGAATTTTCGGAAGCGACAAGGGACAGCCGCACGAGCCGACCGGAACAAGCTTCTCAGGTTTTCACTTTTTAGGTTCACTAAGCTCGACACGTCCGCTTATAACCCCAACGAGACCGCGCGATTGGGAAGCGTCTTAATAAATGCTTAACAAGACCGTGTGGCTGCAGTCTGTGCGATTCATATGAAAGGGAACCGGCGCTGCCGGCGGTCGATTAAGTTTGCGTTCATGCAATCAAGCAATTCAACGCTGATTTAAACGTCATTTTGAAACGCAGCCCGTATCAAATTAGTTGATAATCTCAGTCAAACGATCTTGGCGCATGTCGATCCGTGCCCGCCAGTCACGCTTTCATTTTCTCCTTGCCGTCGCAGGAGGTCTTACCTGCGCGTCGGCACTCACAATTGGCTTGACCATCTTGTGGTTGCACTCGGATGCGATCGCCAATGCGTATAGAGACACCGGCAATCTTGCAACTGTCCTCGCCCACCAATTCAATAATTCTGTACAATCGATCGATGTCGTTTTGACTGAGATCAGAGACCAAGAGAAAAATCGCGTCGTTCAGGAACCGAACAGTCTTGATGCTAATTTTCGGGGCGAGGATGCGTATCGCCTTCTTAGGGAACGTCTGTCGCACCTGCAACAAGCTGAATTTGTTGCGCTGGTGGACAAGAACGGAAACCTCGTAAGCACGACGCGACAATGGCCAACACCGAAAATCAATGTTTCAGATCGTACCTACTTTCAGCATCTAAAGAACAACAACGATAGCGGGGTCTACATCAGCAATTCGCTTTTCGACCGCATAAAGGGGCGGCACGTCATCATTTTCAGTAAGCGGATTAATGACGCCAACAATGCGTTCCTCGGCATTGCCGTGGTCGGCGTCAGGCTCACCTATTTCCAGAATATCTATGAGTCCATCGCATCGCTATCCGACCAGTCATTCCTTTTGCTGCATCGCGATGGCAGTATCATCGTGCGTTTTCCTGACCCGAAAGATCGCGCTTACGAGAAGATGCCGGTAGCCTCACCTTGGCACCAACTCGTCTTGCAAGGGGGTGGTCAATATAGATCGCCGGGCTATTTCGATAGCAAATCGAGACTAGTTGCAGTGCACCCACTGCGTGACTATCCGCTTGTGGTCAATGTCGCCGTATCGGAATCCGCCGCGCTCGCCACTTGGCGTATTCAGGCATTAACGCTTGGTATCGGTACCTTTGTAGTAATGCTTTGTGTGGCATTTCTGCTCAAAGCCCAAAGCAACCAATTTAGGCGGCTCGCGACTTCAGAGGCGACGGTCGAGGCCGCTTTGAACAATATGTCGCAGGGCTTGGTGATGTTTGATTCGGCAAACCGGCTTGTCGTTTGCAATCGGCGCTACTTTGAAATGTACGGTTTATCATCCAATATCGTGCGGCCGGGCAGCACGCTTCGAGAACTTATCGAGCACCGAGCCGCTGCCGGTAGCTTTGGCGGCGATGACGTCGAGCAATATATCGCGGAAATCGAAGCTTCAGTTGCCCAAGGAACGATCTTTAGTAAGATTACGAGCCTGCCCGATGGGCGCATTATTTCGGTTGTGAACCATCCAACCGCGGACGGTGGATGGGTCGCCACCCATGAAGACATCACCGAACAAAAGCGTGCAGCGGAGCGCGTCTCATATGCCGCAAATCATGATTTGCTGACTGGACTGCCCAATCGCAAGCTCTTTAGCGAGCAACTTGAGCTGGCACTCAAGCGAGTTCGACGCGGAGAGCGCCTAGCAGTCTTGTATCTCGACCTCGATCACTTGAAGCGCGTCAATGACACGCTAGGTCACCCCATCGGCGACAAGCTGCTTAAAGGTGTGGCCGCCCGCCTGCGCGCATGCGTTAGGGATATTGATTTGGTTGCTCGGTTAAGCGGTGATGAATTCGCCATTATTCAGTCGTCGCTTGGTCGTCCTTCCGATGCCGCGGACCTTGCGATGCGAGCGCGTGACGCAATTCACGAGCCCTTCGATCTCGATGGCCATGAAGTCATAGCAGACATTAGTGTCGGCATTTCCATCGCCCCGAATGATGCTACCGACCTCAACGAATTATTGAAGACCTCGGATATCGCTCTCTATGAGGCCAAGAGTATCGGGCGTGGGACCTATTGCTTTTACCAAGCAGAAATGAATGAGCGGATGCAGGCCCGCAGCAAATTAGAGCTGGATTTGCAAAGCGCGCTAACTAATGGCGAATTTGAGTTGTTCTACCAACCGATAGTCAATCTCAAAGACAACAAGATCAAGACGTTCGAGGCGCTCCTGCGCTGGCGCCATCCCGAGCGAGGTCTAGTCTCCCCTACGGAGTTCATTTCCATCGCCGAGGAAACGGGCCTCATTGTTCCGCTGGGTGAATGGGTGTTGCGCACCGCTTGTGCTGAAGCTACGAAATGGCCCGATGACATCAATATCGCAGTGAACGTCTCAGCTATTCAGTTGACCAGCAAAAATCTGGTCAATGTCGTCATTGGGGCCATTGCATCGGCTGGCTTACCGGCCAACAGGCTGATCCTTGAGATTACCGAGTTGGTGTTCTTGGAGAACACATTCGCCAATCTCGCAATACTGAAAAGTGTCCACAAACTCGGTGTACGTTTTGCTATGGACGATTTCGGTACAGGCTATTCATCGCTCGGCTACCTATTGAGTTTCCCCTTTTACAAAATCAAGATCGACCGCAGCTTTATTGCAGGTCTGCCAGACAAAACCGAATCCCGTGCAATTGTCAGGGCGATTGCCGATTTGGCACGCAATCTCAACATGCGGGTCGTCGCTGAGGGTGTCGAAACAGCAGAGCAATGCGAGCAAGCTCGCATGCTTGGATGCACGGATATCCAAGGCTATCTAATTAGTGCTCCTCGACCTGCCGTTGAGATTTGTGACCTTTTTCTACCGGATGCTCCGAGTCGAGCAAGTATCGCCAGTCGGGTTGCGTAGAAGAGGAAATGACGGGGTAAGTTTGCGACCCGATGAAGGATCTGTTCAAGCTGATTCTCGGCGTCCTGGCTTCGCTCTTCAAGTCGAGAGCAAAGCTGGAAGCAGAAATTCTGGTCCTACGGCAACAGATCAATGTGCTTCGCCGGCAGACACCGAAACGACCGCTGTCCCTGTCGCAAACCTTGTCCGGCTAGCCGTTGATCGAGAATCAGGCAATCCTGTTGTGGGATGAGGGATCTTTGCAGACTTATTGGTTGGACGCTCGTCGAGCTGCTCCGGTCGCGGGCAACGCTCGAGCCAGAGATTTGGACCTTGCGACAGCAAGTAAACATCCGGCCCAAGGTAGCTCGAGAGCTGCTCGCGGATTTGCGCGTGATCTTGCGCAGGAATAATGCGGATATCGATGCCGATCAAGGCTCGGTCGGGAACCGAATTAATGTTGAGGCCGCCTTGGATCGTGCCGACGTTGAACGTCGGCGCGCCCAGCACTTCGTGGCGAGCCCCGTTGAAGTCGAATTCCTGCAGCACGGCGACGGCCCGCGTGGCTTTGTAGATAGCATTGATTCCCTTCTCGGGCATCGAGCCGTGGGCGGCTACGCCTTTGGTTTCGGCCTCCAGCCAAAACGCGCCTTTGTGGCCGACGAGCGGCTTATTACCGGTTGGCTCCGCCACGATAAGTGCCCCGACCGGGTCGAGCCCGGCCGCTGCAAGCGCCTCGGCGCCGGTACAGCCGATTTCCTCGCCGGCCGTGATAAGCAGCGTAATACCGGGCGAACTTGCAAGCCGACCGGCGAGCGCGATGCATGCGGTGACGAAAGCGGCGACGCCGCTTTTCATGTCCGAAGCGCCGCGTCCATAGAGTTTGCCGTCCGTAATGTCGGCTGCAAATGGATCGCTAGACTAGGGCTGCGCACCGAGCGGTACGGTGTCGAGATGGCCGGTAAATCCGAGCGGCAGCTTATCCGGCGCCCCGCCGATACGCGCGAGAAGCTGCGCCCGCCCTTCGCCAAAGGGAATGAGTTCGACGGTAAAACCGGCCCCCACCAACAACGCCGCCAAATGTTCCGCACAGGAGCGCTCGGCGCCAGGCGGATTGACGGTGTTGAAGTGAATGAGTTCCTGTGTCAGTTCGACCGATGCATGCTTGATCTAACCGAAATAAGCATCGCGCACCTCTTTGCGATCCGCAAGCTCGGACGCCGCCCCGCCGGTCGCCACGCGGCCTTTCGACAAAACAAAGCCGAATTGCGAGATGGCGAGTGTTTGATGCACGTTCTGCTCGACCAAGAGCACGGTAATGCCGCGCTCCTTGATCTGGCGGATGATGTTGAAATTCTCCTTAACCAGCCGCGGCGACAGACCGAGCGAAGGCTCGTCGATCAGCAGCAGCTTGGGCGCGCACATCAGTCCGCGGCCGATCGACACCATCGCCTGCTCCCCACCCGACATCGTACCGGCGAGCTGAGTGCGGCGCTCGGCCAGCTGCGGGAAGATTTGCAAGATATCGGCCATACGCATCTGCGTAGCCTTGTCCGACTTCTCCTGATACGCGCCAACGCGCAAATTCTCTTCGACCGTGAGCTTGGGAAACACCTTGCGCCCTTCCGGGATGCAGGCGATGCCGGTCGCGATGATCTTATGCGTCGGAAGCCGCGTGATATCGGCGCCGTTGAACACGATGCGCCCGGCGCGCGCGGGCGTCAGCCCGAGGATCGACCGCACCAGCGTGGTTTTGCCGGAGCCGTTGGAGCCTAGCAGGCAGGTAATGCTGCCTGACTGCACGGCGAGCGAGACACCTTGCAGTACGTCGGCTTTGTCATAAGCCGTATAGACGCCGTCGATCTCGAGCATCGCCGCCATCATGCTACCCCGAGATAGGCTTCTTGAACCTGCGCGTCGGCGGCAACCTCACGGTACGGGCCCTCGGCGATCTTGCGGCCGAAATTGAGCACGACACATCGATCGGTAATGCGCTCGATCACACCCATCTCATGCTCGACGATGACGATCGTCAGGTCCTTGTTGCGCTCGCGCACGAGCAGAATGTCGTTCATCAGCTCCGCCGTTTCGTCGTGGGTCATGCCGGCGGATGGCTCATCGAGCAGCAGCAGCCGCGGCGCGCTGATGAGTGCGCGGCAGATTTCGATACGGCGGCGGTCGATCATTGGCAGCCCGGCGACCGGCTCGAATAGGCGGTTCGCCAATCCAGGCTCGAACACCTCGACCAACGCGCGCGCGGCACGGTAGTTTTCCTCGAACTCCCGCCTAAAGTCGGCCCGCCTGACCAGATTGAACCAAAGCCCCTGATTGAGGCACTTGTGGTTGCCGATCATTATGTTGTCGAAGATCGACAAAGGCAGCGACAGCCGTGAGCGCTGAAACGTACGGGATATTCCGGCCTGGTAGACCGCGCGCGGCGCCGCCTTGGTGATGTCGACACCATCGAAGGTCACACGTCCCTCATCGGCTCCATAAATGCCTGTGACCACATTGAAGAACGTTGTCTTGCCCGATCCGTTCGGACCTATCAGACCGAGGATTTCGTTCGACACGACGGCGAGATCGAGACCGTCGAGCGCGACCACGCCGCCGAAGCGACGCACCAAGCCGTTTGCTTCGAGCAGCGTCGTCATGGCTGCCATCGCGAAAAATAGCGGCGCACGGGGCGCGGCAGCAAACCGTCCGGCCGAAACAACAGCACGCCAATCACCAGCAGCGCGTACAGCAAGAACCGGTATTCTTGGATCGTCTGCAGCTTTTCCGGAACGACCACGACGATAAAGGTCGCGACCACGAGCCCCCAAGGATTACCGATGCCGCCGAGCAGGAGGATGGATACCAGAATGAGCGAGTCGGCGAAGGTGTAGTTATTCGGCCCGACGAAGCCCCCGACCATTCCGAACAGCGCGCCGGCAACGCCGATAAGGAAGTTGCCAATCAGAAATGCCGTGATCTTCCAGCGTACGACGTCGAGACCGAAGCAACTCGCCGCGGTCTCGTCCAACCGCAGCGCGTCCAGATTAAGTCCGATCCAGGATCGCTCCAGCCGCCGGACCAGCACGAACGCACCGACCAGCAACAGCAAACTGACCACAAAATAATTCATGTAGAACGAAATCGTCAGTCCACCGATCTCGATATTGTCGTTGAACGACCAGCCCAGGATGCTCATTCCCTTGACCTGCATGCCCTGCGGGCCGCCGAGCACGTCATTGACCTCAAGGAAAGTCTTGAACAACAGCGCGAAGGCGATCGTCACCACCGCAGCATAATGCCCACGCGTGCGCAGCACCGGCAGCAGCAGCAGCGAGCCGACAAGCGCAGCCAACAGCCCGCCGATCAGCAGCACGACAAGATGCGGCACGACGGTATAGGCATTGAGCACGGCCGAGGTATAAGCGCCGATGCCGAAGAACGACGCGCCAGCGAAGTTCAGCACTCCGGCATAGCCGAATTGAATGTTCAGGCCGAGTGTCGCCACGCTGTAAAGCAGCACGGTGACGACAAGCAGGAGAGTAAAATGATCCTCGTGAAAGACTACGGCGAGCACGAGCGCCGCGCCAATAGCAAAGACGCCCATGGCGTCCTCGTTATCGGCGAACGAGCGGCTAACGCCATCGAATAGACCAAACCAAGCAGCGGCGACCACAACAGCTATGCCAAACGCAAGCAGAAAAATGATGAACGCTTGCTTCTCGGCGGCAAGCAGCGCTATCACATAAACAGTCGCGAGCGTCAACGCGACCAAGCCTGGCCACAGACCCGCGCGTATCTTGGTCCCCTCCCCCGCCATCGGCTTAGACCCGTTCGCTTATTTTTTCCCGGATCAGGCCGGTCGGCCGCCAAGCCATGATGGCGATAACCACGGCGAAAGCGAACACGTCCTTGTAGGCGCTCGCGAAAGGCATGAGCACCGTGCCAATCGTTTGCAGGGCGGCAAATAGAAAGCCGCCGAGAATGGCGCCATAGATACTTCCCAAGCCGCCGATGATCGCGGCGGAAAAGCCGATGACGCCGAGATAAAGCCCGATGCCGAAATTGATTTCATTGTAGTAGAGCCCATTCATCACCCCGGCGAAGGCCGCAAGCGCGGAACCGATGGCGAAGGTGATGAGAACGATCGCGGTGAAATTGATGCCCATGGTACGCGCCGTTTCCTCGTCCTGCGCGACCGCGCGAATGGCAAGCCCGAGCTTGGTGCGGTTGAGCAGGAATTGCAGCCCGACGATCACCAGCACGCCGGCCGTAAGCATCAGCACGTTATCGAGTCGCAGATTGAAGTCGCCGAGGTTGATGGAATTCTTCGGCAGCAGCGCCGGAAACGGCTTCGGATTGGCGCCCTGCGGGTAGAACAGCCGCACGCTTTCGCGCAGAACCGTGCCTAACATCAGCGTGAGCAGCAGTGTATTGAGCGGCGGCGCCGAGCGCAGCGGCATCACCAGATAGCGCGCGATCAACATGCCGATCAACGCCATCGCCAGCATCGCCAGCGCGAGCATGACGACGAGATCGAGCCACGGTGAATTGAGCCCGAGCTCGTGCAGTCCGGCGAAGGTCGCCAGCGCCGTGAAGGCGCCGACGGTCAGCACGTCGCCATGCGAAAATTGGATGACGTCGAGCACGCCGAAAAATAGCGTGAAGCCGACCGCGACCAAGGCATACATCATGCCGAGCATCAGCCCGTTCATGACGTATTGCGCGAATAGGCCTGCGTCCATGCCTTAAATCTTGCGCTCGACTGATGGCGGAGATGTAGCGGGGCCGCGCTCGGACGACCCCGCTCCAGTCAGGCTACTTTTGCCCCGGCAGCTTGCGCTTGCCGCTGGCGTATTCGCTTGCGTCCCATTCCACGAACTTGCCGTCCTGGACGACATATGTGGTGATCACCGGCACCGTGTTCTGACCATGATCGTCGAAAGTAATCTTACCGACGATCGAATCGCGGTCCCTCACATTGCCGAGATCGGCGATGACTTTCTTGCGGTCGGGGCCGACCTTCTCGATCGAATCGAGGATCATGTTCATGGCCGCATAGGCGAAGGCGCCATAGGCCTCGGGCGGATTGTCGTATTTCTGCGCGTTGTACTTTTCCATGAAGAACTTGCCGCCCGGCAGCTTTTCGGTCGGTGCACCTTCACGGAAGGCGAGTGTGCCTTCGGCCAGCGGCCCGAGGCCCTGGATGAACGCGTCGGAGACGATGCCCGAGGTGCCGTCGAACACGGCCTTGATGCCGAGCTTGTCCATCTGCGAGCGGATACGCACGCCGATGGGCGTCAATCCGCCGAAATAGATCACGTCCGGGTTGAGCGCCTTGATCTTGGTGAGCTCGGCGGTGAAATCCTGCTGGTCGGCGGTCACGCCGAAGGTGCCGACGATCTTGGCCTTGCCGATCTTGGCCAGCGCCTTGCTGAAATATTCGTTATGGCCCTTGCCGTAGTCCGTGGTGTCGTGGATCACCGCCACGGTCTTGAAGCCAAGCTTGGAAATCAGCTCCGCATTGGCATCGTTCTGGTTGATCATCGTGCCGTTGACGCGATGAACTTCCGGATACTTGTTGCGATATGTGATGTCGGGCAGCACGGCGCCCCACACGATCACCGGAAAACCGAACTTGTGGTAGACGTCGACGGCTGCGATTGCCGCCGCCGAGCAATAATGCGTGGCGCCGGCGATGATGTCTTTGTCGGCTGCCATCTTGGTGGCGACCTGCACCGCGACGTTCGGCTTGCACTCATCGTCGAGCACGACCAGCTCATATTCGTATTTCGCCTTGGCGTCGGCATTGCGCAGCTTGACGGCCAGATCCGCCGAATTGCGGCCCCCGAGGCCGTTGACCGAGACGCCGCCCGTGAGCGGCCCGATGAAGCCGACTTTCACCTTGTCCTTGGCGTCGGCTGTTGCCGCCGCGAGAGCGAAAATCGCTGTCGCGAGCCCAATGGCTGCAATTTTGCCAATCCTGATCATTAGCCCCTCCACTTTGTGAAACATGGCCGCGCCGCGGCCCCAAAATTTTGGCCTTTTGACCATGGTCGCGCAGCAGGGGCTCAGGCGCAAGTCCACATGCGTCGCCACTTCCGGACAATTGGGCGCGCCACCGCACGGATGCCGCGCAGCGGACCCGAGGCCAATTATAGCTTGCGCCGCGGTGGTGATATCATAGGCATCGCCGTGCTCGCCGCCGCGCAGACACTGTGTCAGGTCACGAGCGAAAACTGGTGCGCGACGCCAGACCTAACTTCATGGGTGGCAGCACGAAATACCTGTCCTTTCCAAATATCACGTCCGGACATATTTATGATGCAGCCCAGCCAAGATCGGAATGGCGACAATAGTGCCAGACCGCTGTACTGTTCGATGCAAGGGCGCGTCTTTTTGTAGCGCCAAGTGCGTGCGCGCTTGATTGTAATACACCGCATAGGAAGCAAGAACTTGCCGCAGATGCGACTCACCAAAGATCAGCATTCGGTCCAGACACTCGCGGCGCACGGTGCCGATGAGGCGTTCGATATGGCCATTTTGCCACGGTGACCGGGGTGAGATCGGCCGGTCCCGGATACCCATGGCCCTCAGCCGGGACGTGAAGACATGTCCGTAAGCACGATCATTGTCACGTATCAGGTATGCCGGCGCTGAAGCCCAGGGGAACGCCTCGGTAATCTGCCTGGCCAGCCACTCGGCCGTCGGATGCCGCGTTACCTCGAACCACAGTAATTGCCGTCGGCCGTGGCTCAAAACCAGGAACGCAAACACGCGATCAAAGATCAGCGTCGGCACAACGCACATATCGATTGCGGCAATCGCCTCAGCGTTATTTTGTAGAAAAGTCTTCCAAGCCTGAGACGGCGGGGTCCCACCCCGCACCATGTATTTGGAAACTGTCGATTGAGCTACCTCGAACCCCAGCATCAGGAGTTCGCCATGGATCCGGGACGCGCCCCACTGCGGGTTTTCCTTGCCCATTCGTTGAATGAGATCGCGCAGTCCATGATCGATCTTCGGGCGCCCTGCCCTATTCCGGGATTTCCAGCGCCAGAAAGCTTTGAAGCCGGCGCGATGCCACCGCAGGATAGTCTCCGGCTGAACCACTTGGGTCATGCTAAGCAGGCTCGGCCAGAGTTGTGTCATCCATACCAACAGTGCCCGGTCAAACCCGCGCAGTCGAAGGCGAGGTGGCGCACGCCGCATAACGATATTGAGCTGATGACGGAGCAAAAGGTTCTCGGCCTCGAGCCGGCTCCGCGACTTGAACACGTCGGCGGCGAACATTCCAAGCGCGTGCAGGACTGCAATCATCACCATCAAGGATGCGATGATTCTATCCTACGATGCGACCCCGGGCCGGATGGAATTCTCGGAAAGGACAGGTAGGATTTGATCTCCTGTGCGGTCTATTTCGCGCGTAGCTGATTGAATACAAACACGCGGATTGCAGACGACAAATTCACACCGTTCTGGCGACTTGGTCGATTTTCTCCACCAGACTTTTTATCTTTGTCCCACGCAAAGTAGCTATTTCGCGCAAACCGTCCCAAAATTCCATTTCGAGCGATACGCTTGTCTTATATCCGTCGCGGGCGATTGAACGTTTGACGTTTGTCGGGTTCATCGTCGCTCCATATATTTTGCACAAAATCACACGTTGCCAGTTGTTCCCGTTTAGGCGCTTCGCGGTGTTCTGCGTGCGGTATTTATTGCAGATGAGCGTCGCAATTAGGCGTGCTTTCCCACCGACGCTCGATACTTAATTTCCTCTTCTTCGATTAGCTTCGATGTAGTGCGTGCCAAAGTTCGCGAAGATGTCTCAAATGCTCCCGGTGGATGAAGCGTTCCATAAAACCTTCTCTCCAAGGCCGTGCCGCCCCTCCTATAATTCTGCAATAGGTTTGACCTGCCGTCTATTCAAAACCGGATCGCCTTAACCGTGCGCGGTAATGTGGATCGCCAAGGGTTACATACAAACCACAACACATGGGTGTGCATTGAAACTTTTGCTGCCAGAATACTAGGCCGATGGCATTTGGTCTGAAATGAAAAAGAAACCGATCTTAGCCACGACCAGTGCGCCGGGACACAGGGCTCGGAATCGTTCTACAGCACTTTTATTTCGACCGATAAGGGTCATCCATGTCATAGCCATCGCCGGCCAAATCGACGTTTGTCCGTTGTTGCCCCCAATCGCGTCCTGAATGATGCATCGCGGCGAATGGCGCAAGGCCAGTGGCAGACGTTGTTGGTTGACTATGCCGTTGCCTAAAGGAAAGCTTTCGCGCACGATTAGCTGATGATCGGCAAGACAAAATCAACGGCAAAAATCACGCTACATCCCTTTGGGCGCGAAGATTTCTCGCGTTTGATCTCTTGGCTGCCCACCGAGGCCGATCTAGTTGAGTGGTGTGCAGCTTTTTTCAAATTCCCTCTGACCGAAACCCAGCTTGAACGATATCTCGAGAGCGCCAAGCAGCCCAATACTCGGGTCATCTTCACGGCCCGATCGGACGGCGATGAAGTGGTTGGCCATACCGAGATAAGTCAAATTTGGCCCCACCTGTCTGCCCGCCTTTCTCGTTTGCTTGTGTCGCCAACTCAGCGCCGCCGCGGCGTCGCATCGAGCATGGTTGCTCAGGCGCTGTCGGTTTCATTTGACCAATATTTCGTTGACCGCGTCGATCTCGGCGTATCGGCTATGAACACGGCAGCCATCGGCTGCTATACCAAATTGGGGTTTAGGAAAATCGGCACTTGGCCGAGCGCTATTGCAATAGGTCCGAGCACCATCGATGTCGTTTGGATGACGGCAACGCGAGCTTCTTTGGATCGCGCCGACGCAAAGTCTTAAAGGTGGAGATAAAAGGTGGAGATAATAGGTGTCCATTGGGATCAGGCGCGTCGGTTTCCCAATGGCCGCGTTAGGTCGGCTTTCCCCCTAATAGCTACCATTGCGCGGACTTCGCCGTTCGGTCGAGAAGTGCCACACGCGTCAATAAGCGAGATCCCGACCATTCCAACCCGCTGGGGCTTCCGTCGTGATGTAACGTCCGAAAAGCTAGTGCTGAGTAATCTTGTGAGACCGTGTGATGGACAGCAATAACGAAGCACTTGTCGGGACTTGGAAACTCGTCTCCTGCGTTATGGAGGACGTCGAGACCAAGGAGCGAAAGCCGGTTTGGGGTGAGCATCCCAACGGGTTTATTGTTCTGACCGCCGGTGGCCGTTGGATTGTCATTCAAACAGCGGAAGGTCGCAAAGCCCCTCAAACCGATGGAGATCGTGCGGCCGCGTTCCGGTCGATGCTTGCCTATTCTGGGACCTACCGAACGGAGGGAAGTAAAATCGTCATCAGTGTCGACATAGCCTGGACGAGTTCGTGGAATTGCACTGAGCAGGTTCGATATTACCGTATTGAAGGTGACCGGTTACACATCGAGGCCGCGCCACGGCCCTATGTCAATTTTGGCGCAGGGTGATGCGCGGCATGTCAATCGGCGTTGGATCGGGACCCCTTATCGGCGTCCAAAAGGGACCCCTTTGAGCGACGAGTTTTGGCGGTAGCGCTCGCGCCGTCGGAGCTGGTCGGGGTTGCGGAGACGGCGCGAGCGCGGGTGGCTGTGATCGTCATCGCGGCTCTTGAAGCGCCAGCTGTCGTTGCCGGTTTCGACGATGTCGCAGTGGTGGGTCAGGCGATCGAGCAGCGCGGTGGTCATCTTGGCGTCGCCGAAGACGGTGGGCCATTCGCCGAAGGCGAGGTTGGTGGTGACGATGACCGAGGTGCGCTCGTAGAGCCGGCTGACGAGATGGAACAGGAGCTGGCCGCCGGCCTGGGCGAAGGGCAGATAGCCGAGTTCGTCGAGGATGACGAAGTCCATGCGGGTCAGGTGATCGGCAAGCCGGCCCTGCCGGCCGTTGCGGGTCTCGGCCTCGAGCTTATTGACGAGATCGACGACGTTGTAGAAGCGGCCGCGGGCGCCGCCGCGGATGCAGCTCCGGGCGATGGCGATGGCCAGATGGGTCTTGCCGGTGCCGGTGCCGCCGACCAGCACGACGTTGCGCTGCTGGGCGAGGAAGCCGCCGCCGGCGAGATCGTTGACCAGCGTCTCGTTGATCGGCGTGCCGTCGAACTCGAAGTCGTCGATGTCCTTGGCGAGCGGCAGCTTGGCGATGGTGAGCTGGTACTTGATCGAGCGCGCCTGCTTCTCGGTGATCTCGGCCTTGAGCAGATCGCCGACGATGCGCTGGGGCTCATGCTGGCGCTTGACGGCGGTGGCCATGATCTCGTCGAAGGCGGCCTTCATGCCGTAGAGCTTGAGCTCGCCCATGAGGTCGAAGAGCTGCGGACGTTCCATCACATGGTTCTCCTGAGGCTGTCGTAGCGGGCACAGTCGGCGATCGGCGCATGGCGCAGCGTCAGCGCGGCCGGCGTCGATGATGGTGACCGGCGGGCCGGGATCGCGCTGGCGGGCCAGGATGTTGAGGACGACGTCGGCGGAGTGGACGCCGTGGGCGAGCGCCTCGGCGCAGGCGGCCTCGACCGCCGGCAGCCCGTCGGTGAGCACCGCGGTGAGGATGTCGACCATCTGCCGGTTGCCGTCGTCGGCGCCGGCGAGCTTGCGCCGCACGCGCTCCATCGCCGCCGGCAGCACCCAGTCCTTGAAGGGAGCGCCGTTGCGCAGCGCGCCGGGCTTGCGGGCCAGCACCGGCACGTAATGCCAGGGATCGTAGATCGTCTGCGCCGCGGCCGAATGAGCGCCGATGCTCGCCGACGATCCGGCCGTCCTGGCGGATCACGATGCGGTCGGCATAGGCGTGGACCTCGACCGGCCGCCCGACCGCGCTGGCGGCCACCGAGTATTTGTTGTTGTCGAAGCGCACCAGGCAGGTCTTGGAGACCGACGCCGGCACCGCGTGGAATCCATCGAAGCGGCCGGCATAGGGAACGAGCTTCGGCCGCTCCGCCTCGAACACCTCCCAGATCGTCTGCTCGGTCAGCTCCGGATGGCGGTGCGCCTTGGCGTAGGCGATGCATTTATCGAGCAGCCAGGCGTTCAGCTCGTCGAAGCTCTTGAACCGCAGCCGCGGCGTGAAGAAGCGCTCGCGGACCAGCCCGACCTGGTTCTCGACCTGCCCTTCTCCCAGCCCGAGGCCGGCGTGCAGGCCACCGGATCGACCAGATAATGGCCGCACATCTGCAGGAAGCGGCGATTGTAGAGGCGCTCCTTGCCGACGAAGATCGTCTCCACCGCCGTCTTCATGTTGTCGTAGATGCCGCGCGGGCAGGTGCCCTTGAACAAGGCGAAGGCCCGGTCATGGGCGTCGAACACCATCTCCTGCGTCTCGCGCGGATAGGCCCGCACGAACAGCATGCGGCTGTGGCAGAGCCGGACATGGGCGACCTTGACGGTGACCGTCACGCCGCTCAGCAGGACGATCTCGTGGCTCCAGTCGAACTGGTAGGCTTCACCCGGCGCAAAGCTCAGCGGCACATAGGCCGCCGCCGTCGCTTGCGCCGCGCTCCTTGGCCCAGCGCGGGCGTAGCGGCGCACGGCATCGTAGCCGCCTTCGTAGCCGCGGCCGCGCAGCTCCTCGAAGATGCGGATCAGCGTCAGCCGTTCGCGCGGCGGCTTGCCCTCATTCGCCGCCAGCAACTGATCGAGCTCGTCGCTCCACGGCCCGATCTTCGGCAGCGGCTGGACTCTCGCGCTCGTAGCGGAACTCGGTCGCGCCGGAGCGGATCACCTTCCGTACGACCTTCGCGACACGCCCAGATCCCGGCAGATCGCCTTGATCGGCTTGCCTTGAACTAAAGAACGCGCGACGAATCTTCGCAATCGTCTCCACGACCAGCATTCCAACCTCGGCCCCCATGAATCATGGAAGCCAATGTGGACCCTCTGTCCGGGGGTCCCGATTGGATGCCGATCACCCCGAAAACGGGGTCCTTATTCCATGCCGATTTACAATCATATCGAAGGCAACGAGTTTATTACGACCGTCGATGCTTCATGGAACGAGGGTTGGAACGGCTCCGAGCAGAGGCGGCGTTTCAGGCTCGACGGCGACAAGCTTTTCATCGAGTTGGCGCCGGCCCCGAGCATAGTGTCTCCCGGCAAGGTCGATTTCCGAAGGATCGTGTGGGAACGCGAAAAATGAAAAATCGTATCTTCGAAAATGTCCGTTCTGGGTCCAGAAGGCGACATTGCAGACACGAATTTATGAAATCGGGGATAAGCGCTATGATCGCGCGCTAAACTGCCTTGCCAACGAACTGCGCCAAAAGTCGATCCGGTCGTGTCATCGGCTTGTTTCCGTGCCAAGCAACATGCTGATCGGGCCGAATGACCGCCAAATCGTAGGCGTATAGGTCTCGAGCGTCGGTGTCTGCAACGTCAAGAACTTTCAGCGGGATATTCTGGCGCGCCGCCGCGGCCACTATCACAGAGGTATCCGGCGCCTTTGGGCCAAGACGTAATAACGTAAATCCTGTGCCGAGTTGATCGTAAAGAGAACTGCCGTAATTGCGCTTTTCATCGAGCCAGAAATGCGGCGCGCGGCCGCCCGGAACGCTACTTGGCGTGTAATTGATGAAGTCGTCGGCCGGAGGCGCGCCGTTCTCGGCGACGATCGCGGAACCGTCATAGCGCGCGCCCAGTTGAACGCCGATCGAACCGTATTGCTCGCCGCAAGTGGACAGCACGGCGCCGAGTTCACGGCGCGCCTGTTCGCCGGCGGGCGAGTCCTGCTCGACGGCAGGCGGGATGTGTACGTCGCCGATGTTCTTGCTCAATTGCTTGGCCGCGCCGGTGTTGCGCTCGGCGATCGGTTTGCGCTCGGCTTCATAACTGGACAGCAGACCGCTCCCGCCCCAGCCCTGCACCATGGCGGCGAGCTTCCAAGCGAGGTTGGCGGCGTCGTCGATGCCGGTATTCATCCCGAAGCCGCCGGTCGGCGTGAACAGATGCACAGAGTCGCCGGCAAGGTAGACGCGGCCCGCGCCGTAGCGTTCCGCCACCAGCGCCATGCCTGCGGTCCAGGGATGATGCGCCAGCACCTCGACCGCGATGTCGGAGTTCGTGCTGCGCCGCATGGCGTCGGCGACCGCACGGTCGTCGGCATCGGCGTTCTCACTTTTCGGCCTGGTCCAGAACATGAATTCGTCGTCGCCGTTGACCGAGGTGATGGTGGTGCGCAGCTCCGGATTGATCACCCAGTATTGGAAGCCGACATCCTTGCGCAGGAAATCACGCGCCAGCGTCGGCACCCGCACATAGGTCGAAAACATGCGGCCGCCCATATAGGCCTGCTGCAACGCGGCGCCGGAATAGTGGATGCCGAGCGCGCGCCGCACCGTGCCTTGCCCGCCGTCGCAGCCGGCGAGGTAGGCGCTACGCCAATCTGACGCTTGCCGTCGCGCTCGCTTTTGGCGTCAGTGTGACGCCGTCGCCAGCATCGGTGAAGTCTTCCACTCGCCAGCCGAACCGCACGACGATTTCGGCCGTGTGCGCACATACTCGAGCAGGAACTTCTCGACATACATCTGGTTGGCGCGATGCAGCGGTTCGGGCACTTGATCAGTCTTGGGTGCGGCGGCGATTGCCTTGAGCTTTTCGGCCGCCGACGGCATCGGCAGGCGCGCCAGCTCCCAGCCGCCGAAGCGGGTGAAATAGATCACATCGGTCGGATGATCGGCGGGCAACCCAAGTGTGCGCAGCGTCGCCGGCGATGCCGAGCCGGCGGAAATGCTCCATCGTCCGCGCGCCTTGCGAGCTTCCTTTCGGATGCCAGCGCGTCGTTTCCTCGGTATTGAACAGCACGCTGCGCACGCCATAGAGGTCGAGCAGCAAGGCGAGCATCAGCCCGACCGGCCCGCCGCCGACAATTGCAATTGGTGTGTGTGTGATCGGCGTTTCAGCCATGACCAGTGCACCCCACCCCCATTCTCACTGATGATCGCGGCCCAAATTCTATTTCGGAGCTTATGTCTACACCAGCGTGAAATGTCGGCTACGGGTCATTCGCGTCATTGCAAATTCACGCCAGCGCCGAGCAATGTCCGATCATATTCCAATAGCGTCTAAAAATATTGCAACGCGACGAATGGTGCGCAAAATCGACGGCGTTCTCGATCTATCATGGGTCCACGCAGAACTATGGATGACACGTCGAGGCCATTCATTATCGTACTCTCAGGCTTCCGTGCTTTCCGGAGCGAACTCTCCGGCGATGGCACGCTTGTGCACTTCCCAGTGCGACGCGCCAATTTTGTGCGCCTCGATCAACTTCTCGGGGTCAATAGCCAAGATCAATTCTTTCGAAGCTAATTGTTTTATCCCTATTGCACCCAGAATGCAGAAGGATAGCCGCGCGCACCCTTGTAGTCCAAAACACCCAGGGGCTCATAATCCTTGCTTTCCCAATCCCGCACCAGCATGTTGGTCAAGTTGTCGAGAATGAACCACTCGCCGTCTTGATAGACCGCAACGACCATATGTTCCTCGTTGCGCCGTAGACTGCGCACGATCACGAGCCTGATGCGGTCCGCAGGTATTCCAAGCTCTTGAGCCCCCGCATACTTGGCGATCGAATAGGATTTGCAGTCGCCATTTTTCATCGCGATTGCTTTAAGCGGGGTCGTCCAATCGCTGGGCGCTGGCGTGATCATAAGATTGACCGCTATGTTGAGATGACCCAGCAGTGCTTTGCCCTGATACTGCCGAATCTCATCGAGCCTTTGCACGAGCGCGTGTATCTGTGGGCAATCCTTCGAACTCCAGGCATTTTTGAAAGTAACCTTTTTCGATCAGCATTTTATCTCTGAGCAGATCCCATATCCTGACAACAGGATCATCCTTTTTGAGTTCACTCGTGTAGCCTCCGAACGGGTCGCGCGGACGATCATTCGCTTCAGCCGGCACCATCAGCCCGGCTGCAATTACTAGTACGACCACGAATGGCGCGATCCGCATTTTGGCGCGCTTTTTCATGATGCTTTGATCCGCAAAATTACGCTGCGAAAGCGGTACAAAGTGAACCGAATGGGCAAATACACTGGAGGGACAAACTGAAAACTCGCGCTGGTTTGCATCCGGTCCCCCGAGCAATCGCTTCGGCCTCCTAGTTGATATGCTTCGAAATCTCATAGTGTTCCGAGCGCGTTTCGCAGGGGTGCACTAGATAACATCATCAGTCCGGTAAACGGTCGGCCCAGTTCCAAGATTAGGAAAATTGCCGACGCCGCCGAAAAGGCAAAAAGGGAAAGGCAGGTGAAGAGTGTAAGGTTCAACGGCGAAAACAAGCTGTAGCTCGCGAATACGATCACGAGCCAGAAGGCAAGAATTGCAAGAAACGGCGTCGGAATCAGATTTTCCGATTCGACAAACAGCATAAATCGGAGTTGCGCAAGATCATTACTAACTTGTACCGCGCGTGATTGGACCGAACGTTGGACATCGTCGCGCGGCGAAAGCTTTTGGATTTCCAAAAGAACCTTTTCTTCTGCGGCATCCGTTTCAAACGGACCGCTTACAGCCGCTTCCTTTTCGCGCCAGAGCCGGTCGGCAAAGGGGTTGGTCGCGCTGCGCATGTGCTGGCGGATCGGAAGTGCTTCCGGGCCATATTGTGCGAGAATGTTGTCGAGCAGAATGAGATCGGCCGTAATTTGCTTGAGTTGGGTGGCCTGTGTGTCGAAGGAGCCCTTTGCGGCGCCGATGAGTAAGCCAAGCACAAGAGCGGCCATTGTGGCGATCAGTCCGACACCAAGTCGCACCACGTCTTTGGCATGCTCGTTCAGATGATGTTTCGGCAACGTGCGTCGAAGCAGCATTCCGAGCCAGATGCCGCCCAACATCAAAGCGAATATAATTCCCGCCGGGATGAAAGCGTTCATAACTCATTCCGCAAATTGGTTCGCGCCGCGAAGATGATCGTCTCAATTTCAGCGGCTCCGTGCATCGGTTGGTTCACCGCTTGCGCCCGCTCGATCCAAACTACGCACCGAACAACGCTGACAGCAATACGCGGCTCAACGGCGTTGTAATCACGAACCCGCATAAAACATTTCCGTCGGACTTGTGCTGCGCAATAACGCATGTACTGCATGTGCCTCAGCCTCAGTTGGATTCTCGAGAGCGGGTTCAGTAATTCGGAACCAGGCGACATACAGGGCGGGCAGGAAGATAAGGGTAAGCGCCGTCGCTCCAGCTAGCCCGCCGATGATCGCGAACGCCATCGGGCCCCAGAAGACCGTCGGCGCGATCGGAATCATCCCGAGTATCGCGGCAGATGCCGTGAGCAGGATCGGACGGGTGCGGTGGATCGCGGCGGTGACGACTGCATCCCACGGCTGCATGCCGGCCGCCCTCTCGTTCTCGATCTGATCGATCAGGATCACCGAGTTGCGCGCAATCATGCCAGTCAGCGCCAGCACGCCGAGGATCGCAACGAAGCCAAGAGGCGCCTGCGCCAGGAGCAGCGCCGCCACCACACCGATGATACCCAGCGGGGCAACGCTCAGAACCAGGAAGACGCGTTGGAAGCTCTGGAGCTGGAACATCAGGATGGTCAGCACCAGGAGCATCATGGCCGGTACAACGGCGAGCACCGAAGTTTTCGCTTTCGCGCTCTCCTCCACCGAGCCGCCGGTCGCGATGTGATAGCCGCTCGGCAGGATCGACGCGAGCTTGTCAATCCGGGGCTGAACGGCCTGGACCGCCGTTGCCGGCAGCACTCCCGGCAACACATCAGCCTGCACCGTCAGGGTAGGGACGCGATTGCGCCGCCAGACGATGGGGTATTCCTGGGTGTAATCAAAGCTGGCGATTTGCCTGAGCGGGACAACGCGACCGCCGGGCAACGGGATCTGCAGTGAGCGAAGCGATTCAATCGAATTGCCCTGAGACCGTTCGGCGCGCGCGACGACATCGACGAGGTAGATACTGTCGCGCACCTGCGTCACGGTCATCCCCGTCACGACGGCGTTGAGTGCAGTTGCCACGGCCGCGGAACTTAAGCCCAGCTGTCTCACCTGGTCCTGGTCGACGCGGATGCGCATAACCCGTGCCGGCTCGATCCAGTCGAAGTTGACGTTGCGCACACCGGTCGTCGTCCCCAACAGATCGGCGACCTGAAGGGCGATCGAACGCACGCGAGCAAGGTCCGGCCCGCTCACGCGGTACTTGACTGGCCAGCCGACGGGGGGCCCGAGCTCCAGTGGATAGACGCGCGCAACGACTTGCGGAAATCGCGTCGCTAAGGTTTTTTCGAGGCGCGCGCGCACCTGCTCGCGTTCCTTCAGCCCCTTCGTCACCACGACAGACTGGGCGAAGAAGGGATTGGGCAGGGCGACGTCGAGCGGCAGGTAGAAGCGGATAGCACCCTGGCCGACATAGGTCGAGAAGCGCTCGACATCAGGGTCGGCAGCGACGATCTCATCGAATTGCCTCACGACGTCTCGAGTCGCCAGGATTGACGCATTGTCCTGCAGTTTCAAATCCACCAAGAGTTCGGGGCGGTCGGAAGAAGGGAAGAACTGCTCCGGAATGAGACGGGTGCCGGCCAATGCCGCCGCCAACAGAATTGCCGTTATCCCAATGGTGATCCACTTGGCGCGCATCGCCACAAGCAGACAACGCTTGAACAGGCGCATTGGCGCGCCGAGCGTCTCGCCGTGTGGATGTTTGGGCGAACGCAAGAGCGTGAGGCCGACTACTGGCGCAAATAAGCCAGAGACGACCCATGAGGCAAGCAGCGCAAGCGCCACAACGGCGAAGAGCGAGAACGTGTACTCGCCTGCATCGCTGCGCGCAAAGCCGACCGGCACGAACCCGGCAATGGTGACCAGCGTCCCGGTTAGCCGCGGCATTGCGGTCGAGGCATAGGCGAACTCGGCTGCCTTTCGCTTGTCTTCACCGCGCTCCAGGCGGCTGACCATGCTCTCGATCGTGATCATCGCATCGTCCACCAACAGGCCGAGCGCGATGATGAGGGCGCCGAGCGAGATGCGCTGAAGATCGATGCCGAAGGCTTGCATCGCCGCGAAGACGGCGGCCAATACCAGCGGAATCGAGACGATGACGACGGAACCCGCACGAAAACCGAGACTCACTATGCTGACGACGAGGACGATGGCGATCGCCTCCCACAGTGCTTCCATGAAATCACTGATGGCATGGTGGACCGTCTCCGGCTGGTCAGCGACCATGTTCGGTTCAATGCCGACCGGCAGGCTTTTCTTCAATTCCTGCATGGTATCGTGGATATTGTGTCCGAGCGCGAGTACATCCCCGCCGTCGCGCATTGAAATCGCGAGACCCAGGCCTGGTTTGCCGTTGACGCGGAAGATCGGGTCCGGCGGATCGGCATCTTCCCGTCGGACCTTGGCGATGTCGGCCAGGCGGATGATGCGGTTGCCCACAGCAAAATTGACGGCGAGAATGTCTTTCTCGGATTTCAGCGCACCGCTGACCTGCAGCCTGATCCCCTCTTTGTTGGTGGTGATCTCACCGGAGGGGATCACAACGTTCTGCGCCTGTAGTGCCATCGTCAAAGTCTCAGGCGTCAGGCCGTAGCCAGCGAGCTTTTCAGGCGAAAACTCGATGTAGATGCGCTCAGGCTGGGCGCCGATCAGATCCACTTTAGAGACGTCGGGCACCTGCAAGAGCCGCGAACGGATATCCTCCACATAGTCGCGCAGTTCGCGATTGGTGAAGCCGTCCGCGGTGAAGCCATAGATGATGCCGTAGGTATCGCCGAACTCGTCATTGGCAACCGGCCCGATTACACCCTGCGGCAGAGTCAGTTCGATGTCGTGCACCTTTTTTCGCACCTGATACCAGGTGTCCGCCACGGCCTTCGGCCCGGTGGATCCCTTGAGGTATACGAAGACGGTCGATTCACCCGCCTTGGTGTAGCTCCTCAGATAATCGAGGTGTGGCGTCTCCTGGAGCTTGCGTTCGATGCGCTCCGTGACCTGCAGCAGTGTGTCGTTGAGCGTCGCGCCCGGCCATTTTGCCTGCACCACCATGGTCTTGATGGTGAAGGTAGGATCCTCATTGCGGCCGAGGTGCAGGTATGCGCCGACGCCGAGAACGACCAACGCCAGCATGAGGTAATAGACGATCGAACGGTGGCCTATCGCCCAGGCGGAAAGATTGAAGCGTTTCATTGTGCGGCTCCCACGAGTTGGACCTTCTGGCCCGGCCGCAAGGCATGCACGCCGGCGGTCACCACTAGTTCTCCGCCGTTGAGCCCATGCGTGACGACGACGCTGGCGGAGTCCTGGCGCTGCAATTCGACTGGCCGCAGCGTAGCCTCATAGCTCTTGGGATCGACGACCCAGACAGCCGGCTTGTTGTCGACACCAGTCAGCGCGGTTGCTGGAAGCTCGATCCCACCCGCTGCCCGCATGTTCGTCCGCCCGGTTACCGTCGCACCCAGCCGCATCGCTGCCGGCCATTTGATCAATCCAACTTTCACTTGGTAACTACGCGTCACCGGATCGGCTTGCGGGGCCACTTCGCGCACCCGGCCGAGTGTGTAAACGGTGGCATCGTCGCTCAGTGCGATGCTGATCTCGGCGTCGGGCGATACCTTGCGCATAAGGCTGGACGGGACGTCGAACACCGCGTCGGCGCCGTCCTGGTGCGCGACAGTTACGATCATCTGGCCGGCCCGCACCACCTCGCCGGCCTCGGCGCCGGTCGCAATTACCACGCCCTCCGCATCCGCGCGCAATTTCGTGTAGCCGAGTTGGTCTTCGGCCGAGTGCAACTGGGCCGCGGTCGCATCGACGTCGGCCTTGGCGGCGCGATACCCCTTCTCGGCGGCATCGAACTGGACCCCGGTGGACCAACCTTGGCGCACCAGCGTCTGCTTGCGTTCCAGATTCCTGCTGGCTTCCTCGAAGACTGCTTGGGCTGCGACGTGCCGGGCCTGTGCGGCGCGCAGGGCGTCCTGCAGCGGCTGCGGATCAACTTCGGCGACAAGGTCTCCTGGTTTGACGACCTGCCCGACATTGACCCGACGCGCGATCACCTTGCCGTCGATGCGAAAAGCGAGGCTCTCTTCAGTACGTGCTCGGATGTGGCCTGTGAGTGATACCGGTTCGCCCTCGGCGCGTATCGCGGCGGCGACGGTGCGAACGGGTCGGATATCTGGCGGAGAGGACGCCGATTCCTTGGGCTTACAGCCTGCAAGACCCGCCAGAAGCACGAGAAGGAGGATGCAAAACCGCATGTTTCAGCTCCGAAAATCTTCTAGATGTTGACGTTGACAACTTCATAGCATCGGAAGTTGTCAATGTCTACTTCTGGATTAAGGCCGACCCGAATATCTGCTATGCAAAATGTTGACGTCGCCAACATTGTGGCGAGAATCAGACAAGTCGGGATTTATCGGCCGGTGACCAACGTCACCACAGCCGTCTGGCGGATCATCCCTGTCATAATGAAGACTTGAGCTAAGCAAAGTCGCGTTTGGGGCTGCATGTCGAAGAACTCGTTGCCTCAGCCTTAAAACACGACAATCCCCTCCCACACGACCAGTCCAACCATAATCGTGAACATGAATAGAGCTGTCCACAGGCCGACAGCAACGGCGTCCTTGGTCGTTTCGGCGAATTCCCTGCGTGTCATATGATCAATCTCCCAAAGAGGCACGAACAGCCACTCAATGTTGGCACTGACAACATATAGACAAAGGCGTTGTGGCTGGCAACATGACGATACCCCCCGCGCTCGAATGTCTGCTATGCGGAATGTTGACGGTGACAACCAAAGGAATTAAGTCGGTCCGACGCAAAAACTATTTGTGAAGCCATGGCGAAGCCTCAGTCTAGCGAGCGTCCATATCACCACGGTGACCTGCGCCGTACGATCGTGAATGCCGCGCTGGAAATCCTGCGCGAAACCCAGAGCGTCGAATTTTCCCTGCGCGAACTTGCCCGGCGCGCCGGAGTAAGCCACAACGCCCCCTATAAGCACTTTGCTGACAAGCGGGAGTTGTTAGCGGCCGTTTCGGCGGCGGGGTTTGAGACCCTGGCGAAGCGGATGGCGCGTGAAACGGCGAGACTCCAAAATCCTCGACAGCGGCTGTTTGCGATGTTGCGCGCGTACATAAATCATGGCGTTGAAAATCCGGCGCTCTACAGCTTAATGTTCGGAGGCTATCTGAGCGGTCCGCACAATAGCCGCCCCGTCATCGAACTGGTTGAAGCTGAGAAAACCAAGACTCTAATCGCCGAAGTCATCATTGCCGGCGCTCTGGGAGCCGCCATCCCGCAGACCGAGCGCAACGAACGAAAGATTGCCGGCGCGATTCTGGCGTGCTGGTCCCTCGTGCATGGACTCACTTTGCTGCTAGCTGACGGGCTTGTTGGGCCGAAAAAAAAGTCCGGCGTGCTCGGCGAGACCGTTGTACAAGGGATGCTCGACGGATTGGTGGCGGCATTGCCGGTTTTGCCGCCCGGCACATGGGTCGGCCCTCAAGTGCCACAATCACGCAGATCAGCGATCTCATGACGAAGGATCGCGCGGCCCGAATGGCGTGCGTGGCTCCACGGAGCAATGTCGAATTTATCGGGGGATGTCAGCCTTAAAATTTCGTCGGCCGACTGGAAGTGCAACACCGACGCGCCTACGACCGAAGCGCCCATTCTGATCGAGATTGCTCAAAATGACACCGGCCGCGTCCTCGTAGGAGATCGTCAGCTCCGACACTCTCCGCTTGAATGCCAATGCCAAGGCGACCTTGGGCAATAAATGCGCGCAGGCGGAGCGTTGTCCCGGCCATTGCTCGACGGACAACCGAAGTCCCCTTGTTTGTTCGCCGTCTGGCGCTTCGATCATCGGACCTGGACATAACATTGACCATTCCAATGAACTCTTCCTCAACGCATCGAGATTGCTGCGGTGCGCTTCATAGACTTTTGGAACCATCGGCAGGTCGACAGCCATGAGATTGGTACCTGGAACATCAAGCACCGCTGCGCCGCCAAACTGCCAAAGCCGGCCGCCCGCCCCAAGACTATTCGCCGTCTGTTGGATGACGTTCTGTACCAACCGGGTGAAACGGTCACCTTCCGTCACATGCCCGGCCGCGTTGATGACAACGTCATGGCCGATCATCGCGCCCGCCAATTCCGCGGACCTGTCAATGTCTCCCGCAATCACGTGCAGATCTTTCGGCAGGTGCCGGCCCACTATCTCAAGCAATTTGCTCCGATTGCGCACGAACGCGGTCACCGGGTGGCCGCGTTCGAGTGCAAACCTGAGTATGCGTCGCCCGCTGTTGCCAGTGGCGCCGAGCAAAAAGACCCTCATCGCTACACCTTCACGCTGCGCAGATCGGCTGATTTTTTTCGTGGCCTCGTCTTGTTCTTTGCAGACAGATCACAACGACGAGCACCGAAGCGCCGCAATTTGACATGTCCATCACCATAAGGTGTTGGAGTTGACGCGCGATCAGCCCCATTTCAACATAAAGCCGATATCGCCGGGCACGCCGCCCGAGAAGTCCACGACCTGAACCCGGGCCCGATATCCAAGCGGCCGCAGGTGCCGCTCATAGAAACTGTACATCTCCTTCGGCTGTCCGGTCAGCGTGTTCTCCCAGCCCGGCTCCAGCGCGTTGTTGATGGCGCGGCCGTGATCAGTGCACAAAGCATTGGGGAATCGGAGAACTTCCACTTCGGCCAAACCGTTCTTCGTTGCCCGCTCGATTATCGCTGCGGCCCGCGCGAATGCCTCTTCGTCTGCGATGCCGGACGGCTTTGACAGGCGATCGAGCAGCGCCTGTTTTTCGGTCTCTAATTTCTCCTTTTGATGCAGCGCTTCGCTCGCCTTTTTGGCTCGGGCGAGTGCGAGCTTCGCCAACGCCTCCTTTGCGCTCGGCAACCGTTTCGACGGCATTATATCGGTCGAGGGCATTGTTCTCTCCATCGCTACATGAGGAAATTGCATGGCATGATTGAGGACACTACGGCACAACCGCTGCAGGCGTCCGATAACCCCGCCCCTACCTGCGACGGGTCGGCCGCAAGCTGATGGCGTACGGCGAACGCTCCCGCGCCGATGACGAAGAGCGTTGCCAGAACCAGCAGCAAGCCGATTGTTTGGAGATCTGCCTTGTCTACCGCCGTCTCACTCCGGCGGACAATGGCAATTCTTGAATCCGATTTAGCAGCGGCCATTGCGTTCCGGCCCGAAGCCTCGCCTGCCTTCCTGGCCCTGGCGGGGCCAAGTCTCTCCACATTCGCGGGCGGCAAGCGGTTCATGGACACCGCAACAGTTTTTGTCATGGCTCATTCTCTTCCATAATTACACGGTACTGTACCGTATACTTCTTTGAAGCGTTTGGCAAGATCCCCTCCCCGGGGTCGGCCGGGTGCATTGCCTGACAGCCGACGGGCTGTTTTTGACCGTGTTTTTCCGCGACCTAACCCCCATTGAGGGCTCGCCGCCACGCGAGAACGCGACCTCGCAATTGCGCAAACGAGCTATGCGCACTGCGCAAAGAAACTCATATGCCGCTAGGCCGGGCGCGGTCCGACGGTTCAGGACTTTGCTACGGCCGTCGTGACGGCGCACTCCGTTGAGGAAGAAGTCGACCGCCGCGTTTAAATGGCTCTCGATCTCGCGCGGCGTCATCTTGACCCCGAAGACGCCCATCCGCAGCGCGACATCGATCGTCACACTTAGGAAATGCTCCGGCGCGCTGTCCACAACGTGGGGGCGCAGTTCGTCCTGATGCTGCTGCAGGATCGCGGCAATAACCTGCAACGCCGGGCGTCTCCGGGCATCATTGATCCACCTCCCGAACTCGGGCCGTCGCTGGGCTTCGAACGTCACGAGACGATAAACGGCCAAGAATTCTGGCCGCGTTACGCTCGTAACCATGTCCCGACCGATCAACAACAGAGCCGAGTCGAGATCGCCGGTCGTGTAGCGGCTGAGCTCAAGAGGGACCAGAAATCGGCCGAGCAGCTCGTAAACCACCGTATTGAACAAGGCCAATTTGTCCTTGTGACGGACGTAAAGAGTCCGTTTCGATATTCTCGCGCTTTCCGCGACGGCATCCATGGACGTGCCGTCAAATCCATATTCCATGAACAAATCGCCTGCTGCGGCAATGATGTCCTGGTTCAGTTTGTCGACGTCGGCCGCCTTCGGTCGGCCTCCTCGCCTTGCGACCTTTCTCTGGCCGGCCGCTCTGGACGAAATCATGCGCACCTCCGAACTTTCAAATCCTTGGATATATATACGGGTCCGTACCGTTTTTGCTAGAGGTCTTGTCGGGTTAGTTGCCGCCGCAGCGTCAGCTAGGCACGCCTCAGTTATGTAACCAAACCAATACAGCATTGCACACAATGCAACGGTCGGGGCTTGCGCCAATCCCGCAAATAGTATACTACTCCGTACCGTTTTATAAGGACCGACGAACATGACCAAGGCCATTACACGTGCCAGCGATTCGACCAACGGAGCGGATGCCGCTCTTTACGCATCCGGCTCCCACCCGCTCACCTCGGCGATCGGATATGGCGTCGACGCCGCGCAGCGCACGACCCTGTTCTGGGATGTGATGCGCCAGCGCGGCAATCAGTTCTTGAAAGACAGCGCTGATCCCGCGCCGCAGGTCTTGAGCTACGAAGCCGAGGTTGTCATCGACGGCCGCACATTCGAACGCCCAGTCAATTACAGGCTGCTCCGTATCGTGCCGCCCGAAGGCGTTCAGGTTGACCCGACCCGCCGTCCGTTTGTCATCATCGATCCGCGCGCCGGACACGGGCCCGGGATCGGTGGCTTCAAGGCAGACAGTGAGATCGGCGTCGCCTTCAAGGCGGGCCACCCATGCTATTTGATCGCCTTCCTGCGCGATCCCGTGCCCGGACAGACGATCGAGGACATCGCCCGCGCCGAAGCGCTCTTCCTCGAAAAGGTGATCGCGCTGCATTCCCAAGCCGAGGGCAAACCGTGCGTCATCGGCAACTGCCAGGCCGGCTGGGCGGTGACGATCCTCGCCGCACGCCGCCCCGAGCTGTTCGGGCCGATCATCCTGGCAGGATCGCCCTTGTCCTACTGGGCCGGCGTGCACGGCAAGAACCCAATGCGTTACAGCGGCGGCCTGCTCGGGGGGAGCTGGCTGACGGCCCTGTCCAGCGATCTCGGCAACGGCAAGTTCGACGGCGCCTGGCTGGTCCAGAATTTCGAGAACCAGAATCCCGGCAACACGCTCTGGCGCAAGCAGTACAACCTCTATGCCAATATCGACACCGAGGCGCCGCGCTATCTCGGTTTCGAGCGCTGGTGGGGTGGGCACGTCAATCTGAACGCAGATGAAATCCAGTCGATCGTCGACGAACTGTTCATCGGCAACAAACTCGCGGCCGGAATGATCCGGGCGTCCGACGGCACCACGATCGATCTGCGCAACATCCGTTCACCCGTCCTGGTGTTCTGCTCCGCGGGCGACAACGTCACCCCGCCGCAGCAGGCCTTGGGATGGATCCTCGACCTCTACGACGACGTCGACGACATCCGGTCGCACGGGCAGACGATCGTGTACACGATCCACGAATCCGTCGGCCACCTCGGCGTCTTCGTCTCTACTGATGTCGCCCGCAAGCAGTACGGCGAGTTCACCCACAACATCGATCTGATCGATGTGCTGCCGCCGGGTCTCTACGAGGCGGTATTCGAGGAGAAGACGGGCGATACGGCCAACCCCGAGCTCGTAGCGAACCAGTGGGTCATGCGCTGCGAGGACAGGACGCTGGACGACATCCGCGCGTTGGGAGCAAATGACGCGGCCGACGAGCGCCGCTTCGCGACCGCAGCGCGCGTGTCCGAGATCAACCTCGGGCTTTATCGCACCTTCGTCCAGCCCGTCGTGCGCGCTTTCGCGTCGGAGCCCGCGGCCGAATGGCTTCGGAAATGGCACCCGCTGCGACTGCAATACGCGCTGTTTTCCGACAAGAACCCTTGGATGGCTCCGGTCGGCGCGATGGCGGAGACGGTGCGCAACAAGCGCCGGCCGGCCTCGCCGGACAATCCGCTACTGAAACTGCAAAGGACCTTGTCGGATGGCATCGTCTCCGGTCTCGATGCCTGGCGCAAGGTCAACGAAACGGTCGCCGAGCAGCTCTTCCTGACGATCTTCGGGAATTCTTTGCTGCAGGCGGCGGTTGGCATTGATCCTGTTGGCACACGGCCGCTGCGTAAAGCAGGACGGACGCCGCTGCATGACGAGCTGGTCGGTATTCGGATCGCCGAGCTGAAGTCCCGCATGGCGACTGGAAGCGTCATCGAAGGCGCCATTCGCGCGCTCATCTACGTCGGCCGGCCGCGCGGGGCCATCGACGAACGCGCTTTCGAGGCCATTCGACGGATGCGCGAACTCCATTGCGGGGCAAAGCAGCTTACGCTTGCCGAGTTTAAGGCAACGCTGCGCGACCAGGGCTTCCTGCTGCTGCTCGATCCGGAGGCAGCAATAGCCGCGCTTCCCGTTCTCATTCCCG